>AP019701.1:1050000-2479698 GCA_006738865.1 Allostella sp. ATCC 35155 | reverse complement strand
GCCGACAACCTCGCGCCCAACATCGGCCAGATTCAGTATGCCTGCCGTGCGCCCTTCGTGGAGATGCAGGAGAAGGTCTTCGCGACGCTCGACAACAATGCCGACCACGCGGCCGCGATCAGCCACTGCACAGTCCGCAAGGAGTGGATCACCAAGACCCGCCCGGGCTTGCCGAACCACGCGCTGGCCGAGATCACCTACCGCAACTTCGAGCGGGTCGGCCCGCCGAAATGGAGCGAGGCGGGCAAAGCCTTCGGCCGCGAGATCCAAAAGACGCTCGGCATCGCGCCGATGGACGACCCCTTCCCGCCCGAGCACGAGCAACTGACGACGCCGCAGGACGGCGAGGCCTGGTTCCGCGCCAACCTGCCCACCTGGCAGAAGAACTTCGCCGCCGACGACTATGTCGAATACACGTGGCACGCGCCGACGGTGCGCCTCTACGTCGCCCGGCCGATCCTGCGCGCGCCCGAGCCCGGCTATCGCTATCCCGAATGGACGCGATTTGCGATGGGCGGGACCCCGGGCACGATCGACCCGATGTGGTCGGCCGCCGGCAAGGTGATCGCGCTGACCCTGGTCGATCTCGGCGGCGACCCGGCGGCGCTGGAGCGCTGCAAGGCCGAGTTTCGCGAGCGGACCGGCGGCGGCATCGGCGGCACCAAGTGGATGCCGCCCCTGCTGCCGGAGAAGTTCCCGGCGCCGGTCGAGTATCGCTGGCCGGAATATGTCGAGACCGTCCGGGGCCGGGAATGGTCGATCCCGACCACCACGGCCGAACGCGGCTGAGGGAGGGCCGAACCCATGTCGATGATGACCGAGGGCGAATATCGCTACAACATGCTGATCAAGACCTTCGCCTCGACGCCGGAGCCGGCGTTCGAGACCGAGGCCGAGCAGATCCGCGTGTGGGGCCGGCGCTGGGGCTGCAACAACGATGTCGGCCATCTGCGCATGGTGCTGATGCACCGGCCGGGCGACGAGCTGAAGATCGTCGACCCCGCCAAGCGCCTGCCCGACATCGGCGCCTTCGGCGATGTCGAGCATGGCTGGTACTGGCGCGGCGACACGATCCCGCCGCTGGCGGATATGCAGGCGCAGCACGACGCCCTGGTCGAGGCACTGCGCGAAGAAGGGACCGAGGTCGTCTTCCTCGACGAATGCACGCCCGGCAAGATGAAGTCCTGCTACACGCGCGACAGCATGATCGCGGTCGATGGCGGGGCGATCGTGACGCGCCTCGGGCCGCCGATCCGCCGTGGCGAGGAAGGCCCGGTCACCCGCACCCTGGCGAGGATCGGCATGCCGATCCTGCGCACCATCCACGGCACGGGCATCCTGGAAGGCGGCAGCTTCGCCTGGATCAACCCGAAGACGGCGGTCCTCGGCGTCTCCAGCCGCTGCAACGACGAGGGCGCCCGGCAGCTGGCCGAGGTGCTGCGACCGATGGGGGTGGAGTTGCTGCTGGTGCCGCTCACCGGCTACCGGCTGCACATCGACGGCACCTTCGTGATGATCGATGCCGACACCGCGCTGATCAATCCGACGCAGCTACCCTTCTGGTTCCTGGAGAAGCTGAAGGAACTGCGGGTGCGCACCATCGAGGTCAGCCACGAGGATCGCGCCGGCATCGTCAACTGCCTGACCGTGCGGCCGGGCCGCCTGATCATGCCGGAGGGTGTGTCGGAGCGGACGCGCGAGAAGATCGAGCGGCTGCAGATCTCGATCCGCGTCGTGCCCTACGAGGCGATGGCCCTGGGCGGCGGCGGCATCCACTGCTCGACCGGACCGCTGATCCGCGATCCGCTCTGAGGGTCGATGCCAGGCGGCGGGATCACCGTCCCGCCGCCCCGGTCGGCGAGCCTCAGCGCCAGACGGGCTCGCCCAGATAGACTTGGTCCTTGTCCGTCACGGCGCCGGTGCCGGCGCCGACGCCCGCGCCGATCAGCGCGCCGGGGATGGCACCGATTCCGCCGAACGCCAGTCCGACCAGCGCGCCCGTTCCCGCGCCGACGCCGGTGCCGCTGGCGACGCGATCGTCGGAACGGCTGCCGCAGGCCGCGAGACCCACAGCGCAGGCCGCCACCAGGCCGACCGCCAACAGATTCCTCTTCATGTCATGCCTCCCAGGCCGTTCGTCCCGACGAATGGACGTCCGCGAATCGGCGATTCGCACCGTTCGCAGCATAACCGCAAGCCCGCGCGGCACGTTCCCGATCGGGGCGGCTATTTCCGCAGATAGTCGAAGGCGGAGAGGACGTGCGTATGGACGATGTGGAGGAACTCCTCGATCGTCACATGCTCGTCGCGGCGCCCCATGCTGACGGGCGACGGGCCGTAGAGGTAGGCCGGGATGCCGTCATAGCGCCAATAGCGCGAGTCCGATCCGCCGAGGCTCGACAGGGGGACCGGCGTGAAGCCCTTCAGGTCGCGCACGTTGTCCTGGAGGATGCGGACCATCTCCCCGTTCGGGTCGGCCGCGCTCGGCGGATAGGAATGCGCGTCGAACATCTCGATCGACGCCTCGGGGTGTGCGCCGACGATCGCGTTCACTTCCTGCAGGATCGTGTCGCGGTCGAAGCCGACGGGGATGCGCAGGTCGAACTCGACCATGCAGTCGGGGGCGATCTGATTGACCTTGAGGCCGCCCTGGATGACGCCCGGGTTGACGGTGATGAAGCGCACCACGTCTGCCGCCCCCTCGCCCATGCCACGGTTCGTACCGGCGATCGCCTCGGGCGTGTCGAGCGCGGCCGCGATGTCGGCCGGCATCGGCGCCCGCCGGCCGTGGAAGCGCTCCATCTCGGCGACGATGGCAGCGACGATCTTGATGGGGTTGGCGGAGAGATGCGGATAGCCGCCATGGCCGCCCGGCGCCTTCGCCGTCACGCGGAAGCGTAGCGTCCCCTTCTCCATGAAGCGGATGTTGTTGATGCCCGACGGCTCGCCGTTGAGGCAGCAATCGCCCTTCACCTCGTCGGGGATGGTCTCGAAGAGATAGCGCGTGCCGTACTTGCCGCCCGACTGCTCGTCGGAGACGCAGGTCAGCGTCAGCCGGCCCTTCAGTTGCTCGCGCAGGCGGTGGAGATAGGCATAGGCGAAGACGCCGGCGGCGGTGCCGGTCTTCATGTCGGAGGCGCCGCGGCCGAAAATCTTGCCGTCCCGGACCTCGCCCGACCAGCCGTAGTCGTCGATCGCCGGGAAGACGTCGATGTGGCCGTTCAGCACGAGGTGCCGGCCCGCCCCGCCGCAGTCGTAGGTGCCCACCACGTTCGGCATGTGCTCGAAGGCCGATACGAAGCGGTGCGGCACCTGGCGGGCCTGGAGATAGCGGCTGATATGGTCGGCCGCCTCGCGCGTGTCGCCGGGCGGATTGGCGCTCTTCGCCTGGAGGAAGCCGCTCATGAAGGCGATGAGCTCGTCGCGGTCGGCTTCGAGCCAGGACAGGAGCTGGCGCTTCACGTCATCCATCGCGCGTTCCTCGGGCATTTTGCGGGCGCAGTCGGCCGCCGCCGACGGGGCCGCGTCGGTCGATGCAACTGCGCAAGGGAGGGATTGGGGCGAGTGATGGGACTTGAACCCACGACATCCAGAATCACAATCTGGCGCTCTAACCAACTGAGCTACACCCGCCGCACGGCCGGTCCTTTAGCCCCTACCCCGGCCCCGCGTCAAGAAACGGACGTCGCGAATTCCGCCGCTGGCCCACTCCGGGCGACGGCCGGCCGTTGCCGCCCGCCGACCCCTGGGGCATAAGTCGCTCCCGGCACGTTCCCGTCACATCGGAGGATTTCCATGCTGCCGCTCGCCGACCGCATGACCCAGCTCGGCACCGAGACCGCGTTCGAGGTGCTGGCCCGCGCCCAGGCGCTGCAGGCGCAGGGCCGCGACATCATCAATCTCGGCATCGGCCAGCCGGACTTCCGCACGCCGGACCACATCGTCGAGGCGGCGGTCAAGGCGCTGCGCGACGGCCATCACGGCTACACCGCCGCCAACGGCATTCCGGCGCTGCGCGCCGCCGTCTCGGCCGACCTCAAGCGCCGCCTCGGGGTCGAAGTCCATCCCGACCGCGTCGTCGTCGTGCCCGGCGGCAAGGTGACGATGTTCTTCGCCATCATGATGTTCGGCCAGCCGGGAACGGAGATCCTCTATCCCAATCCCGGCTTCCCGATCTACGAGTCCGTGATCCGCCATTCGGGCGCCAAGCCGGTGCCGATCCACCTGCGCGAGGAGAACGGTTTCTCCTTCAGCGCCGACGAGGTGCTCGGAAAGCTCACCGAGCGGACCCGCCTCATCATCATCAACAGCCCGGCCAACCCGACCGGCGGCGTCGTCCCGAAGGTCGAGATTGACCGCCTCGTCGAGGGCCTGGCGGCCCATCCGAACGTCGCGCTGATGTCCGACGAGATCTACGGGCAGATGACCTATGACGGGCGCGAGCATGTCAGCCTGCTGACCTATCCCGAGATCGCCGATCGCCTGATCCTGCTCGACGGCTGGAGCAAGACCTATGCGATGACGGGGTGGCGCCTTGGCTATGCCGTCTGGCCGGAACATCTGGCCGAGCAGGCGACGCGGCTCGCCATCAACTGCCATTCCTGCGTCAATGCCTCTGCCCAGTATGCGGGCATCGCCGCGCTGGAGGGACCGCAGGAGCCGGTGCGGGAGATGGTCGCGGCCTTCGCCGCCCGGCGGCGGGTCATCGTCGACGAACTCAACGCGATCCCGGGCTTCCGCTGCATCGAGCCGGGCGGCGCCTTCTACGCCTTCCCCAACATCGCCGGCACCGGGCTCGACAGCCGCACGCTGCAGACGAAGCTGCTCGAGGAAGCCGGCATCGCGGTGATCTCGGGGACCAGCTTCGGCGAGTTCGGCGAAGGCTATCTCCGCTTCTCCTATGCCAATTCGACCGAGAACATCCGCGCCGCGATGGAACGCATCCGCACCGCCCTGTCCCAACCGAGCCGGAAATCTGCCTAAATCATCATCGGCATCTGTGCGCACGGAATAGGCATATGGCGTATTTTTGCGCCTCGATGCCCGGCGGCGACCGCGGATCGGCCGCTGCCGGGCGCTTTGCCGATGGCACGGCTCCTGCTTTCAACTCCGCCCAAGGGGATGGCGGCATCGGAACCGCGGTCACCCGCCCGCGCAGACCGGATCGAGAAAAGAGGCCATGAAGAAGGTCGAAGCGATCATCAAGCCGTTCAAGCTCGACGAGGTGAAGGAGGCCCTTCACGAGGTCGGGATCACCGGAATCACCGTGACCGAGGCCAAGGGCTTCGGGCGCCAGAAGGGTCACACGGAACTGTATCGGGGCGCGGAGTACGTCGTCGATTTCCTGCCGAAGGTCAAAATCGAGGCAGTGATGGACGATGCGCTCGTCGCTCGCGCCGTGGAGGCGATCCAGCAGGCCGCACATACCGGTCGGATCGGCGACGGCAAGATCTTCGTCTCACCGGTCGAGGAGGCGATCCGCATCCGCACCGGCGAGCGCGGTCCGGACGCGGTCTGAGCCCTTTTCGTCGCATAGCATCAAGCCTCCCCACCCAACGCCAAGGAACAATGGGAACCGAGCCATGTCGGACATGAAGACGGTCTTCGAGATGATCAAGGAAAACGACGTCAAGTACGTCGATTTCCGATTCACCGATCCGCGCGGCAAGTGGCAGCACCTTGCCCACCATGTGTGCACGATCACCGAGGACTTCCTGACGGACGGCGTCATGTTCGACGGCTCGTCGATCGCCGGTTGGAAGGCGATCAACGAGTCCGACATGGTCCTCATGCCCGACCTTTCGACGGCGGTCATGGACCCGTTCGCGGCGCAGCCGTCGCTGATCATCTTCTGCGACGTCTACGAGCCCTCGACCGGCCAGCCCTACAGCCGTGACCCGCGCTCGACCGCCAAACGCGCGGAGGCCTATCTCAAGTCGATCGGCGTCGGCGACACCGCCTATTTCGGCCCCGAGGCCGAGTTCTTCATCTTCGACGACGTGAAGATGGAGAGCTCGATGTACAAGAACTACTACGAGGTCTACTCCGAGGAGGGCGTCACCGCCGGCGCCAAGGAGATCGAGGGCGGCAACATGGGCCATCGCCCGCCGATCAAGGGCGGCTACTTCCCGGTCCCGCCGCTCGACGCCTCCGCTGACCTGCGTGCCGAGATGCTGACGGTCCTCGACCAGATGGGCGTCGAGGTCGAGAAGCACCACCACGAGGTGGCGCCGGCGCAGCATGAGCTGGGCGTGAAGTTCTCGACCCTGCTCAAGACCGCCGACCTGATGCAGATCTACAAGTACGTCGTGCACAATGTCGCGGCGTCCTACGGCAAGACGGCGACCTTCATGCCGAAGCCGGTTAAGGGCGACAACGGCTCGGGCATGCATGTGCACCAGTCGATCTGGAAGGCCGGCAAGCCGCTCTTCGCGGGCAACCTCTATGCCGACCTGTCGGAGACCTGCCTCTACTATATCGGCGGCATCATCAAGCATGCCAAGGCGATCAACGCCTTCTCCAACCCGACGACCAACAGCTACAAGCGCCTGGTTCCGGGCTACGAGGCGCCGGTCCTGCTCGCCTATTCCTCGCGCAACCGGTCCGCGTCCTGCCGCATCCCCTACGTGTCGAGCCCGAAGGGCAAGCGCGTCGAGGTGCGGTTCCCGGATCCGGCGGCCAACACCTACCTCGCCTACTCGGCGATGCTGATGGCCGGCCTCGACGGCATCCAGAACAAGATCCATCCGGGCGACCCGATGGACAAGAACCTCTACGATCTGCCGCCCGAGGAACTGAAGGAGGTCCCGACGGTGTGCGGCTCGCTGCGCGAGGCTCTGGAATCGCTCGCCGCCGACCATGACTTCCTGCTCAAGGGCGACGTCTTCACCAAGGACCAGATCGAGGCCTATCTCGAACTGAAGTGGGAAGATGTCCACGAGTTCGAGATGACTCCGCACCCGATCGAGTTCAAAATGTACTACTCGGTCTGATCCCGCCGGGGTCGGAACGTCGGAAAGGCCGCCCTTCGGGGCGGCCTTTTTCGTGCGGGCGTTGCGCCGTACCGGGCATCGTTGTAGCATCGTTGCTATTATGGGAAACGTTACACTGTCGAGCCGGGAGTTCAACCAGGATACCGCCCGAGCCAAACGGGCGGCGCGCCAGGGCCCGGTCGTCATCACCGATCGCGGCCGGTCCGCCTATGTGCTGATGACGTATGAGGAATATCGCCGTCTGTCGGGCCCCGACCGCTCGCTGCTCGAGGCACTGGCCCAACGCGACGACGGCGATTTCGACTTCGAGCCGCCCCATCTCGATATCCGGATGAAGCCCCTGCAACCGGACTGATGTTCCTCCTGGATACCAACGTCCTCTCGCAGCTGCGGCGACCGGAGCGGGCACCGAAGCCGTTGATCGCGTGGGCGGAGCGCTTTCCGCAGAGCTTGTTCTATATTTCGGCGATCACGGTCCTGGAGATCGCACTCGGCATCCGGCTGCTGGAACGTCGCGACCCGACACAAGCCGGAATCCTGAAGGTCTGGTTTCACGGGCAGGTCCTGCCGGAGTTTCAGCCGCGCACCTTGCCGGTCGATGCCGCGGTCGCCCTGCGGACGGCGACGCTGCACGTGCCCAGCTCACGTTCGGAACGCGATGCGATGATTGCGGGCACGGCGCTGGTCCATGAACTGCCCTTGCTTACGCGAAACACGAGCGACTTCGCCGGCAGTGGCGTTACCCTCTACGATCCCTGGAACCAGTATCCACCGGACACGCCACCGCCCGGAAATCCTCGGCGAGCCGCGCGGCCAGCATCGGGTCAGTGAAATCGGCGATCGTCCAGGCGGCACCGGCTTCGCGCAGAGCCGCGTCGTCCAGGCTGGTTCGCATGCCGATCGTCTCGATCCCGGCCGCAGCCCCGGCGCGGACGCCAGACCTCGAATCTTCGAAGGCGAAGGCACGCTCGGGCGTGCTGCCGAGACGTTCCAGCGCCGTCCAGTAGGGCAGCGGGTGCGGTTTGCCGTGGGGCATCTCGTCGCCGATGATCAGCACTGGAAAGCGATCGGCCAGCCCGAGACCGGCCAGCATCATCTCCGCATTGGCCCGCGGTGCGTTGGTGACGACGGCCGTCTTGATGTCTTGGCGCGCCGCCCAGTCCAGCAGCGGCATCAGCCCTGGGGTGGGCTCCAGCGCGCCTTCGGCGAGCAGGCTGCGGAACAGGATTTCCTTTTCGTCCGCCAGCCCGGCATGCTCCTCGACCGGGCGGTCGGGGAACATCCAGGCGAGGATGGCCGAATTGGGCGCCCCCATCACCCGGCTGCGGTAGTCCTCGGCGCTGAGTTCCCGCGGAGCCAGGATGCGGCGGTAGGCCTGGATGTGCAGCGCGTCGCTGTCGGTCAGGGTGCCGTCGAGATCGAACAGGAGCGTGTCTCGGCGCATCGGGCCTGCCTGCTGGTGGATCAGGCGCCGCCTATCCCACGTGCCATGTCGCCGCGCAACTGGCGGGCATATTCCCGGAAGTCGACCTCCAGGGTGTAGCGGGCGGAGCCCACATAGCGGCGTCGGATCCGCTCGCGATGGCTGGCGATCTCCCGGCGCATCACCTCCGCGTCGGGCAGGTGCAGCGCACCCGCGAGGTGTGCGGCCAACCAGCGCGCCTGGATCTCGGCCAGCGGGATGGTCGGGCCGATGGGTTGGATCAGCCCGGCGAAGGCGAGGCCCGGCCGGTCGGGCGCCACCATGCGCCGGTAGAGGGCCGCCGCCCCGTCCCGCACGGCAAAGACCGCGGGGTCGAGGAAGGGGAAGCGGGTGCGATAGCCGGTGGCATAGACGACGGCGTCGTAGCGTTCGACGGTCCCGTCGGCGAAGGCGACCTCGTTCCCGCGCAACTCGCGGATATCGGGCTTTATGGCGAGGCGGCCATGGCCGATCGCCGGCAGCAGTTCCTGACTGATCGTCGCATGCTCGCGCCAGATCGGGTGCGCCGGTCGCGGCACGCCGTAGCGCCGCTGGTCGCCCTGGCTCAGCATCATCAGCCAGCGGATGGCCCCGCGGGCAACCGGTGTCGGCAGGCGCAGGCGGCGCGTCAGGAACGCCGTCCAGCGGTCGGTCGGGATGCCCAGAATGTATTTCGGCGCGATCCAGGCGCTGCGCCGGGTCGAGAGATGGACCCGCCGCGCCCGCCGCCCGAGGTCGCAGGCGATGTCGACGGCGGAGTTGCCGATGCCCACCACCAGCACATCCCGATCCTCGAACGGCGCGGCGGTGCGATAGTGGTGGGAGTGGATGGCCGTGCCCGCGAACTGCCCAGGAAAATCCGGCCAGCGCGGATCCCAGAGGTGGCCGTTGGCGACGACGACGGCCGCGAAGGTCGCGGCGGCGCCGTCCGAGGTCGTCACCCGCCAGCGCCCGTCCGCCGGCTCCACCGCCTCGACCTTCGTCCGGAAGCGGATATGCGGGCGCACCTGGAAGCGCTCGACATAGGCTTCGAGCCAGGTCAGCACCTGCGCGTGCGACAGGAAGTCGGGCTGGTCGTCCGGAATCGGAAAGTCGGGATAGCCGAGATTCCGGCGGCTGGTGTCGATATGCAGGCTGCGATAGGCCGACGACATGCCATTGTCGTTCTCGTACCGCCACATCCCGCCGATGTCGCTGCCCGCCTCGAAGACGACGAAATCTTGTCCGCGCTCCTTCAGCGCCTTGGCGACGGCGACGCCGGACGAGCCGGCGCCGATGATCGCGATCACGGGGCCGGCACCGGCCGCGGCCGACGGTCCTCGCCGATCGCGACATAGGTGAAGCGCCCCTCGGTGACCAGCACGCGCCGCACCGCGTCGCGGCGGATGACCCAGGCCTCGATATGGACGCCCATGGAGGTGCGGCCCAGCCGTTCCATGTCGGCGTAGCAGCAGAGCACGTCGCCGATATATACGGGCAGGTGGAAGGCCATGGCGTCGATCGCCACCGTCGCCACCCGGCCGCGCGCCCGCTGCGAGGCGAAGATGCCGCCGGCGACGTCCATCTGGGCCAGCAGCCAGCCGCCGAAGATGTCGCCGCTGGGGTTGGCGTCCGCCGGCATCGCCAGCGTGCGGATCTGCAATTCGCCCCGCGGCTGGCGCTCGCCGGAACCGGCGGGCGCATCGCCCGGCGCGTCGCTTCGCTCGTCCATCGCCCCCTCCCCGGATGCTACGGTCGCACCATATCTCGTGGGCCTTGCCCCCGTCCCCGCCGATTCATAGGATCGCGCCGCCATGAAGGACCTGTTCGGGGGCAACCTCGCCCGCAAAACCCAAGACGAATACAGCGCCAAGGACATCGAGGTCCTGGAGGGGCTGGAACCCGTCCGCCGCCGCCCCGGCATGTATATCGGCGGAACCGACGAGCGTGCCCTGCATCATCTCGCGGCCGAGGTGCTGGACAATTCGATGGACGAGGCGGTCGCCGGCCACGCCAGCCGCATCGAGATGCAGCTCGCCGCCGACGGCACGCTGACGGTCCGCGACAATGGCCGGGGCATTCCGGTCGATCCGCACCCCAAGTTCCGCGACAAGTCGGCGCTCGAGGTCATCCTGACCACGCTGCATTCCGGCGGCAAGTTCTCGAACAAGGTCTACGAGACCTCGGGCGGCCTCCACGGCGTCGGCATCTCGGTCGTCAACGCGCTGTCGGACCGGCTGACCGTCGAGGTGGCGCGCGACCGGGTGCTGTGGGTGCAGGACTATGCCCGCGGCGATCCGACGGGCGCGCTGCGGCAGGCGGGCCCCGTCGCCAATCGGCGCGGCACGACGATCCGCTTCCATCCCGACCCGCAGATTTTCGGGGCGGCCGCCCGCTTCAAGCCGGCGACGCTGTTCCGCATGGCCCGCTCCAAGGCCTACCTCTATCGCGGCGTCGAGATCCGCTGGTCCTGCGACCCGGCGCTGCTGAAGGCGGACGATCCGACGCCCGCCGAGGCGACGCTGCATTTCCCGGCCGGGCTCGCCGACTTCCTGGCCGGTGCGGTCGGCGACCGGCCCACCCTCACGGCGCAACCGTTCCAGGGCGAGGCACCGTTCACCGACGGCGCTGGCCGGCTCGAATGGGCCATCACCTGGCTCGATGACGATGAGGGCTTCTTCAACTCCTACTGCAACACCATCCCGACGGCCGACGGCGGCACGCACGAGGCCGGCCTGCGCAATGCCCTGACCCGCGGCCTGCGCGCCTATGGCGAGATGGTCGGGAACCGGCGCGCGGCCCAGGTCACGCCGGAAGACGTCATGGGCAGCTGCTGCGCGCTGCTCTCGGTCTTCCTGCGCGAGCCGCAGTTCCAGGGCCAGACGAAGGACAAGCTGGCGACGGCGGAGGCGACGCGGCTCGTCGAGAACGCGCTCAAGGATCGCTTCGACCATTTCCTCTCGGGCGACCCGACGACGGCCTCGCGCCTGCTGGAACGTACCGTCGAGCGGGCCGAGGACCGGCTGCGCCGCCGCCAGGAGAAGGAGACCGAGCGCAAGTCCGCGACCCGGCGGCTGCGCCTGCCCGGCAAGCTCGCCGACTGCGCGCGCAGCGCCGCCGCCGGCACCGAGATCTTCCTGGTCGAGGGCGATTCGGCCGGCGGCTCGGCCAAGCAGGCACGCCGGCGCGAGACGCAGGCGGTGCTGCCGCTGCGCGGCAAGATCCTCAACGTCGCCTCGGCATCGCTCGACAAGCTGCGCGGCAACCAGGAACTCGGCGACCTCGTGCTGGCCCTCGGCTGCGGCACCGGCAAGAGCTTCGACCTCGCCAAGCTGCGCTACGAGCGGGTCATCATCATGACCGACGCCGACGTCGACGGCGCCCACATCGCCTCGCTGCTGATGACCTATTTCTTCCGCGAGATGCCGAAGCTGGTCGAGGCCGGCCACCTCTTCCTCGCGCTGCCGCCGCTCTATCGCCTCTCGCGCGGCGGCCAGACGATCTATGCCCGCGACGACGCCCACCGCGAGGAGTTGATGCGGACCGTCTTCAAGGGCTCCGGCAAGGTCGAGGTCAGTCGTTTCAAGGGGTTGGGCGAGATGCCGGCCTCGCAGCTCAAGGAAACGACCATGGACCCGACCCGCCGCACGCTGTTGCGGGTGCAGGTGCCGGACGCCGGCCGCGATCCGGACGCAGCCCGGGACACCACCGACCTGGTCGAGCGCCTGATGGGTCGCAAGCCGGAGCTGCGCTTCGCCTTCATCCAGGAGAATGCCCGCTTCGTCCGCGACCTCGACGTCTGAGGCTGGTATCGTCCTCCAGGCTCGATCCCGAAGGAGCATTGCACCATGAGCGGGACGCTGAACTTCCTGATGGTGATGCTCGGCAGCGCCTTCGGCGGCGGCGCGCGCTATGCGATCGAGCTGGCATTCCCCTACACGCCGCCGAACAGCAGCCTGCCGCTCGCCACGCTCTCGGTGAACGTGATCGGCTCGCTCCTGGCCGGAATCTTCATCGGCCTCTCCCTGCCGGGCGGGCCGCTCTACACCACGCGGGCCGCGCTCTTCCTGGTCACCGGCGTGTGCGGCGGCTTCACCACCTTCTCCGCCTTCAGCCTGCATACCCTGGCACTCATGCAGGAGGGCGAGCCCTACCTGGCCCTGATCTATGTCGGCCTGTCGGTCGTGCTGTGCGTCATCGCCGCCGCCCTCGGCTACATGATCGGGGCGGAGATGTGACGGGCGGCCTCAGGCCTCGCCCGTCAGCCACTGCCGCAGGGCCGCGACGGTCGGCCCGGGACGCTCGAGCGGCGGCAGGTGGCCGCTGTCGGGAATCTGTACCAGCCTCGCCGCCGGGATGTGGAATGCCATCTCCTCGTGGAGTTCCGGCGGCGTCAGCGCGTCCTGGCGGCCGCACAGCACCAGCGTCGGGCAGTCGATGCGGGACAGGTCGGCAATGCCGTCGGGGCGGCCCAGGATGGCGGTCTGCTGGCGCAGGAAGGCATCGCGCCCGACGCGCTCGGCCATCCCGGTGACGATCTCCACCAGTTCCGTATCGGCCAGCCGGTCCGGATGGACCAGCAGCGGCAGCAGCCGCGGCGTCACCCCCTTGAAGCGGCCCTGTCGCGCCAGCGCGATCAGGCCGCGGCGGCGGCGCCGCTGCTCGTCGCTGTCGGCGCGGGCGCTGGTGTCGAGCAGCGCCAGCCGGGTCACCCGATCCGGTGCCCGGCGCATGATCTCCTGCGCGACGTAGCCGCCCATCGACAGTCCGGCCAGGGCGAAGCGCTCCGGTGCCCAGCCGAGCACCCGGTCGGCCATCGCGCCGACGCTGTCGTCGAGTGTGAGGTCGGCCACCGCGGCGGCGGCCTCGGCGGCAAGCGCGTCCGTGACCGGACGCCAGAGCGCACTGTCACAAAGCAGACCCGGAAGCAGTACGAGAGGCTGCATCGTCTCCATCGGCTGTCGCGGCCTTGGGCATATGCACAAAATGTCACGCCGACAAGGAAACCTTGGTCGCGTGGCCAGGGATTATTTGACATTCGCGGTTGCGTCCCCCAGTTAGATGCCAGGGACGCGGAGATGAGGCGCATTGCGCCGCGCGGCCCGATACCCTCTCGCCAGTCGAGGCAATCGACCGTTTTGACAAGTTTCTCAGACCTGGGGCTCAGCCCCGAGCTGCTGCAAGCCGTTGCCGATTCCGGCTACACGCAGCCGACCCCGATCCAGGCGCAGGCGATCCCCTACGTCCTGATGGGGCGCGACGTCCTCGGTTGCGCCCAGACCGGCACCGGCAAGACCGCGTCCTTCACGCTCCCGATGATCGACATCCTGGCCCAGGGGCGCGCCCGCGCCCGGATGCCCCGATCGCTCATCCTGGAGCCGACGCGCGAACTGGCGACCCAGGTCGCCGAGTCCTTCGACCGCTACGGCAAGCACCATAAGCTGAACCAGGCGTTGCTCATCGGCGGTGAGTCGATGGGCGAGCAGGAGAAGAAGCTCGACCGCGGGGTCGACGTCCTGATCGCCACGCCCGGCCGCCTGATGGACCTCTTCGACCGCGGCAAGATTCTCATGAACGACGTCCGGACGCTCGTCATCGACGAGGCCGACCGGATGCTCGACATGGGCTTCATCCCCGACGTCGAGCGCATCGTCTCGCTGCTGCCGAAGATTCGCCAGACGCTGTTCTTCTCGGCGACCATGGCGCCCGAGATCCGGCGCCTCGCCGATGCCTTCCTGCTGAACCCCAAGGAAATCTCGGTCGCCCCGCCCGCCTCGCCGGCCAAGACGGTCGCGCAGTCGATGGTGGTCGTCGACCCGATGGACAAGCGCGAGACGCTGCGGCGGCTGATCGGCAGCGAAGACGTGCGCAGCGCCATCATCTTCTGCAACCGCAAGCGCGACGTCGACATCCTGTTCAAGTCGCTGCAGAAGCACGGCTTCGACGCTGCGGCCTTGCACGGTGATCTCGCGCAGTCGAAGCGGACGGAGACGCTGGAGGCGTTCAAGCGCGGCGAGATCCGGCTCCTTGTCGCAAGCGACGTCGCGGCCCGCGGCCTCGACGTCGACAACCTCTCGCATGTCTTCAATTTCGACGTGCCGCACCATGCCGAGGATTACGTCCATCGCATCGGCCGCACCGGCCGGGCCGGACGCCAAGGCCGCGCCTTCACCCTCGCCTCCCCGGAGGACGGCAAGAACGTCCAGGCGATCGAGCGGCTGATCGGCGCCTCGATCCCGCATATCGACGTGGAGGGAATCACGACGCAGGAACTGTCGGACGAGGCGCCGGCCCGCGGCCGTCGCCGGGCGAGCACCGCCAAGGCCGCGCCGCGCCGCGACGCGGAGCGCCGTCCGACGCGCGAGCGCCGTCCGCGCAGCAGCGAGAAGGCTGCGCCCGCCGCGGCCGCGGCCGAGGAGGAAGTGGTCGTGCCGATCAAGGCTACCGCTACCGAACCCCGACGCGCTGCCACCCGCACGGCGGCCACGCGCACCGCGGAGGCCCGCACCGCGGACAGCCCGCAGGCAGAGACGCCGCGTCGCAGCGAAGCGCCGCGCCGCACCGAGCGTCGCCGCGAGGCGCCGGCCGAGGTCGCCGCCGAGCCGCCGCCGCCGCGCCCGGCCCGCGCGCCGGTCGTGCCGTTCCGCCCGGAGCGGGACAACAACCCGCGCCGGCGTGAGCGCGAGCCGGACGACGTGCCGGTGCTGGCGTTCGGCGATCACACGCCCGCCTTCCTGCTGCGCGCGGCACCCCGCCGCGCCTGACGGGCGATCGATCCGGAGGCGCGGGCGGTGCAGACGATCTTCGTCATGGTCAAGTGCGAGCTTGGACGCGCCTACGCCGTTGCCGACGCCGCCGTGATGGAGGTCGAGCAGGTTTCGGAGGTGCATTCGATCTCCGGCCAGTACGACCTCCTGCTCAAATGCTACCTGCCGGACGGCATGGACATCGGCCATTTCGTCACCGAGCGCATCCAGACCCTGTCCGGCATCAAGGACACCTTCACGATCATCGCCTTCAAGGCGTTCTCCTGACCCGCACCTTGCGCTAGAGTCCGCCGCCGCCCGCGAACGGGCGGCCAAGGATGGGAGAGCGAGGATGCGGAAACTGGTGGCGACTGCCGTCGCGGGCGTGCTGGCTGCGGCCATGCCGGCCACCGCGCAGGATGCCTTGAAGGTCGGATTCGTCGCCACCTTCTCGGGCCCCAACGCCGCGCTCGGCGAGCACCTCTACCAGGGCTTCATGCTCGGACTCGATCATGCCGGCGGCAAGTTCGGCGGCATGGCGACGGAGGTCCTGAAGGAGGACGACCAGCTCAAGCCGGACGTCGGCGTCCAGGTCGTCCGCAAGCTGATCGAGCGCGACAAGGTCGACGTCGTCTCCGGCGTCGTCTTCTCCAACGTCATGATGGCGATCCACAAGCCGCTGACGGAAGCGAAGACGCCCATGATCAGCGCCAATGCCGGCCCGTCGCCGATCGCCGGCAAGCTCTGCTCGCCCTATTTCTTCGCCGCCTCCTGGCAGAACGACCAGTCGCACGAGGCGGTCGGCCGCCATCTCCAGACCAAGGGCGTCGGCCGCGTCTTCCTGATGGCGCCGAACTATCAGGCCGGCCGGGATGGGCTGGCCGGCTTCAAGCGCTACTTCAAGGGCGAGGTGCTGGGCGAGGTCTATACGACCGTGAACCAGCCGGACTATTCGGCCGAACTGGCCCAGATCCGGGCCGCCAAGCCGGAAGCGGTCTACGTCTTCTATCCGGGCGGCATGGGTGTCAATTTCGTCAAGCAGTACGCCCAGGCCGGGCTGACCAAGGAGTTCCCGCTCTACTCGGCCTTCACCGTCGATGCCACGACCCTGCCCGCCCAGGGCGAGGCGGCGGTCGGCACCTTCACCGCGGCCTTCTGGAGCGACGATCTCGCCAATGCCGCGAGCAAGCGGTTCGTCGCCGACTATCGCAAGAAGTACGGCAGCGCGCCCTCGACCTATGCCGCCCAGGGCTACGACGCCGCCCGCCTGCTCGACGCCGGCGTGAAGGCGGCCGGGGCCAAGGCGACCGACGGCACCGCGCTGGCCGCGGCATTGAAGCAGGCGAAGTTCGAATCCGTTCGTGGCCCCTTCCGCTTCAACACCAACAACTTCCCGATCCACGACTTCTACCTGATCGAAACCGTCAAGGGCGACGACGGCCAGGTCCGCCAGGTCAATCGCGGCGTCGTCTTCAAGGATCACGCCGACGCCTATGCGAGCCAGTGCCCGATGAAGTAGGAGGCGGCGGCCTGCCGCCGCGGCAGTCTTCGCATTGGATCCGGTCCTCGTCCTGACCCAGGCCCTGAACGGGCTGCAGCTCGGCGTCATGCTCTTCCTCATGGCGGCCGGGCTGACGCTCGTCTTCGGGATCATGGGGCTGATCAACCTCGCCCATGGCGCGCTCTACATGGCGGGCGCCTATGCCATGGCCGCGACCGTCGCCGCGACGGACTCCTTCCTGGCCGGCATCGCCGCGGCCCTGCTTGCCGCCGCCGCCGTCGGTGCCGTGGTGGAGATGGCGGCGCTGCGCCGGCTCTATGACCGGGATCATCTCGACCAGGTGCTGGCGACCTTCGGGCTGATCCTCTGCTTCAACGAACTCGTACGCCTGATCTGGGGGCCGGCCGCCCTCTTCGTCACGGTGCCGCCGGCGCTGTCGGGGACGGTGGAAATCTTCGCCGGCGTCCCCTACCCGGCCTATCGCCTGGCGGTGATCGCCGTCGGGATCGCCGTCGCCGGCGGCCTCTACCTGCTGATCGCGCGCACCCGGCTCGGGATGCTGATCCGGGCCGGCGCGAGCAACCGGACGATGGTGGCGGCCCTGGGCGTCGACATCCGGCTGCTCTACACGGCGGTCTTCGCCCTCGGCGCGGCGCTGGCCGCGCTCGCCGGGGCGATCGCTGCGCCCCTGCTGTCGGTCGAACCCGGCATGGGCGAGCCGGTTCTGATCCTCACCCTCGTCGTCATCGTCGTCGGCGGCATCGGCTCCATCCGGGGCGCCTTCGTCGCCGCACTGCTGATCGGCTTCATCGACACGATGGGGCGCGCATTTCTGCCGGCCATGCTCCGCGAGGTGACCGGCCCGGCGACGGCGGCGGCCGTGGGTCCGGCGCTTGCCTCGATGCTGATCTACCTGACCATGGCAGTCGTCCTGGCGGTGCGTCCGCAAGGGCTGTTTGCCGCCCGCACCGGCTGACACCGGCGAACCCATGGCACGCGTTGCCGTCTGGGCCGGCCTGCTGGCCGCCGCGATCCTGCTGCCCATCGCCGCCGATGCGGTGGGCGAGACCTACTATGTCGGGCTCGCGACGCGCATCCTCGTCTTCGCGCTGGCGGCGGTCGCGCTCGACCTCGTGCTCGGCCATGGCGGCATGGTCAGCCTGGGCCATGCGGCCTTCCTCGGGATCGGCGCCTATTCCGTCGGCATCTGGACCACCCATGGCGTGACCTCGGCCGGCGTCCATTGGGCGACGGCAATCGCGGCAGGCGGGGCCTTCGCGTTGGCGACGGGGTTGCTGGCGCTGCGCACCGCCGGCGTCGCCTTCATCATGATCACGCTCGCCTTCGGCCAGATGCTCTATTTCCTCGCTGTCTCGCTCAAGGGCTATGGCGGGGACGACGGGCTGACGCTGTGGGAGGCGGCCCGGCTCGGACCGCTCGACCTCGGCCATGACGCGACCCTCTACTGGGTCTCGCTCGCCTGGCTCGTGGCGGCGCTCCTGCTCTGCCGGCGGCTGGTCGCCAGCCCGTTCGGGCTGGTGCTGCAGGCCAGCCGGTCGAACGAGCGCCGCGCCCGCGCGCTGGGGCTCGAGGTCGGCCGTCACCGGCTCGCCGCCTATGTCCTCTCGGGCGCCCTGACGAGCATCGCCGGCGCGCTGCTCGTTCACGCGACCGACTTCGTCAGCCCGGCCTACATGGGCTGGCAGCGCTCCGGCGAACTGGTCGTGATGGTGATCCTCGGCGGCGTCGGGACGCTGGCCGGCGGCGTGTTCGGCGCCGCGGCCCTGATCCTGCTGGAAGAGGTTCTCGCAGGGCTGACGCAGCACTGGATGCTCCTGCTCGGGGCGCTGCTGATCGCGATGGCACTGCTGTCGCGCCGCGGCGTCGCCGGTCTCCTGGACCGGCTGCGAGGCCGGGCATGAGCGCGCTTCTGGTCGCGACCGATCTCGTGCGGCGCTACGGCGCGCTGACCGCGGTCGATCATGTCGGGCTCGAGGTCGCGTCCGGCGAGGTCCATGCCGTGATCGGTCCGAACGGCGCCGGCAAGAGCAGCCTGCTCGCCCTGCTGTCGGGCGAGGTGCAGCCCGACGCCGGCCGCATCCGCTTCGCCGGCGAGGACGTCACCCGGCTCGGCCCGGCCCGCCGCGCGCGTCGCGGCATCGGGCGCGCCTTCCAGACCTCCGCGGTGCTGCGCGATTTCTCGGTCCTGCAGAACGCCCTGCTCGCAGCCGTGGCGGCGCGCGGCCGCGCCTTCCAGGTAACCCGCGCCGTCGAGCGCGATCCGGAACTGCTGGCCGATGCCCGCGCCCTGCTCGCCCGCGTCGATCTGGAATCCGAGGCCGGCCGCCCCGCCGGCGTCCTCGCCCACGGGCAGCAGCGCCGGCTGGAGCTGGCGATGGCGCTCGCCGGCAGTCCCCGTCTCCTGCTGCTGGACGAACCCACCGCCGGCGCCGGCGCCGAGGAAGCGCAGGCCATGGTCGCACTGCTGCAGGCGATCCGCAGCGGCCAGGTGCGCCTCGGCGAGGGGGCGCCGCCCGCCATCGTGCTCGTCGAGCACGACCTCGACGCCGTCTTCGCGCTCGCCGACCGGATCACCGTGATGGCGCAGGGCCGGGTCATCGCATGCGGCCCGCCGGGGGCCGTCCGCAGCGATGCCGCCGTGCGCAGCGCCTATCTGGGGGACGCGCCGTGACCGCCGGCCCCCTGCTCGAACTGGCGCAGGTCCACGCTGGCTACGGGCCCAGCCGTGTCCTTTTCGGGCTCGATCTCGCGCTCGATCCGGGATCGGCGCTGGCCCTGCTCGGGCGCAACGGCATGGGCAAGACGACGACCATCCGGGCGATCCTGGGGCTGCTGCCGGTCGCCTCCGGGCATATCCGCTTCGCCGGACGCGACGTCACCGGCCTGCCGGCGCACCGCATCGCCCGCCTCGGGATCGGTCTCGTCCCCGAAGGCCGCCAGATCTTTCCCAACCTGACCGTTCTGGAGAACCTGGTGGCGACCGCACGCCCCGGGCATGGGGACTGGACGCTCGCGCGCGTGCACGACCTCTTTCCCCGCCTCGCGGAGCGCCGCGACAACCTCGGCAGCGAACTCTCCGGCGGCGAGCAGCAGATGCTGGCGATCGGCCGCGCCCTGATGACCAACCCCCGCCTTCTCATCCTCGACGAGGCGACCGAGGGCCTGGCTCCGCTCGTCCGCCAGGATATCTGGTCCGCGCTCGACCGGCTGCGCGGCGCGGGGCTCGCCATTTTGGTCGTGGACAAGGACGTCCCCGCCCTCGCCCGCCTGTGCGACCGCCATGCGGTCATGGAGCGCGGCCGGATCGTCTGGACCGGCACGTCGCGGGACTTGCTCGCGGCGCCGGAAGTGACGCACCGTCACCTCGGCCTGGGCGCCGCCGGCGCCTGAGTCCCCCAGAACCGAATATCGTCCGGAGGAGTTCTGCCCATGCGCCGAGCCGTCGCTGCGGCACTGAGCCTTGCCGTGTTCCTCGCCTTGCCGGATCGGGCCTCGGCCGCCTGCCCCGATCCAGCGGCGATCACCCGATTCGTCGCCGACTACCGCGCCCTCACACCCGCCCGGAGCTTCGGTCCGGGCCTGTCCATCGCAGACGGGCTCTGTGCGCAGAAGGCTGTCGTCGCCGCGCTGTCGGCCGATCTCGGCCGTCCCGTCGGCTACAAGGTCGGGCTGACCAGCAAGGCCGTGCAGGAGCGGTTCAAGGTGCCGCATCCCGTGCGCGGCGTCCTGCTCGAGAAGATGCTGCTGCCGTCGGGCGCCCGCATCGGCGTGCCCTACGGTGCCATCCCCGTCATGGAGGCCGATCTCCTCGTCCGCGTCCGCGACGCCGCGATCAACACCGCGACGACCGACCGGGAGATGCTGCGCAGCCTGTCGGCCGTCGTGCCCTTCATCGAGTTGCCGGATCTCGCCTTTGCGAAGGGTGAGCTGCTGGACGGCGCCAACCTGACGGCCATCAACGTCGCGGCCCGCCTCGGCGTCATGGGCGACGACATCCCGGTGGACGCCAGCGACGGGTTCGCCGCGGCCCTGGCGGCGATGACGATCACCATGCGCGACGACACGGGGAAGGTCCTGGCCCAGTCGTCGGGAAGCGCCGTGCTCGACCACCCGCTGAACGTGGTGCGCTGGCTCGTGAGCGACCTTCGCGCCAACGGGCAGCAACTCCGGCCGGGCGATGTGGTCAGCCTCGGCTCCTTCTCGCCGCTGATGCCGGCGGGGCCCGCCATCGGGCGCACGATCACGGTGACCTATTCCGGGCTGCCCGGCGGTGACCGTGCCGTCGCGATGACCCTCGTGGCCAAGGGCAACTGAAGAAGAACGGCCCCGCCTGGGATTGCGCCGCGTCGGGGCGGCGGCAGGCGGGGCCGGAACTCCATGTCCCGGCCGAAGCCATATCGACCGGGAAAGGGATGGCTGCTGGGATCAGTCCCCGGCGGCGGACGGTGCGGCCTTCGACGCCGCGGCCTTCTTGCGCGCCGGGGCCTTCTTCTCCGCCGCCGGCTTCGCGGCGGCCTTCTTGGCCGGAGCCTTGGCGGCAGCCGGCGCAGCCGCGGCCTTTGCCGGAGCCTTCTTCGCAGCCGCCGGCTTTGCGGCAGCGGCCGGCTTTGCAGCGGCGGCCTTCTTGGCCGGAGCCTTGGTGGCGGCCGGTGCCGGGGCCGCCTTCGCCGGAGCCTTCTTGGCAGCGGGCTTCGGGGCCGCAGCCGGCTTCGCCGGCGCTGCCGTCTTGGCCGCAGCGGCCTTCGGTGCAGCCTTCTTGGCCGTGGTCTTCGCGGGCGCCGCCTTCGCCGCAGCCGCGGCCTTCGGGGCGGACGTCTTCGCCGGGGTCGCCTTGACGGCGGCCGCGGCCTTCTTGGGGGCTGCCTTCTTTTCGGCCGGCTTCGCCGCCGGCTTGTCGGTCTTCTTCGCCGTGGTCTTGCTCGCTTTCATAGCCATGCTGAGGTCTCCCTGAATTGGGCAGTCCTAAGACCAGGCCTGCTGATACAGGCCGACGATCTCCTCGGCCGTGGGGACGCGCGGATTGTTGCCGGGCGACCCGGAAGCGAGCGCCTGCTGCGCCATGGTGGGCAGCAGCGAATCCCAACGCTCTTTCCCGATGCCGTAGGATTGCGGCGTAGGCACCTCCAATTCCTCGTTGAGACGCCGTAGCTCATCGAGGAGACGCGCCACCGCTGCCTGATCTCCCTCTTCGGACCCGGCGGCGCCCATGGCTCTGGCGCAGTCGGCGTAGCGGGTGAGCGCCGAACCGGCAGAGAATGCCGTCACGGCGGGCAGCAGCATGGCGTTCGACAGACCGTGCGGGACGTGGAAGAACGCCCCGATCGGCCGGCTCATGCCATGGACGAGCGCGACCGAAGCGTTGGTGAAGGCGAGGCCGCCGAGCGTGGCGCCCAGCATCATCGCCTCGCGGGCGGCGCGGTCTCCCGGCTCGGCGCAGGCACGGCGGATATTGCGCGCGATCAGGCCCATGGCGCGCACGGCGTACATGTCCGACATCGGATTGGCGCGCCGGCTGACATAGGCCTCGATGGCATGGGTCAGGCTGTCGATGCCGGTGTCGGCGGTGAGGCGCCGGGGCATCGTCAACGTCAGCTCGAAATCGACGAGTGCTGCGGCCGGCACGCAAGGCAGTCCCGCGATCAGCATCTTCTCGTCGTTCGCCACGTCGGTGATGACGGTGAAGCGCGTGACCTCCGCGCCGGTTCCGGCCGTCGTCGGAATTGCGATCAGCGGCACGCCGAGCTTGGGAATGTCGTTCGGAACCTTGTAGTCCCGCATGGCGCCGCCGTTGGCGGCCAGGACCGACATCGCCTTGGCGGTGTCGATCGGGCTGCCGCCGCCGAGCGCGACGATGCTGTCATAGCCGCCGGCCTTCAGCATGGCGGCGCCGGCGGCGCACACCGTGTCCGTCGGATCGGGAACGGTATCGGCAAAGATGTCGAAGGCGATCCCGGCCTCGCCAAGCGGTTTGATCACACGATCAACGGTGCCGCTGGAGACCATCCAGGGATCGGTGACGATGAGGGGACGCTGTCCGCCGAGGCGATGGAGGACGTTGGCGACTTCGCGGACGGCGCCGGCGCCCACCTGGATGAGACGCGGCTGCGTGATCTGCGCTGCGGTCATTTATCGAGGCTCTCGCATCGGTCGGACGATAATGCGATTCGATCGATTCGACCAAAATATTCGTCAAGCGAAAACGGTCGCGGAGACTTGCCGAGGACCATCCGATCGCATTCGGAATCTGGTCCCGACTGCATTCTCCGGCCGGCGTGGAACCGCCGCGATATGCGCCTGATCGCTCGCACGACAAAGATCGCGGCAGTTGTCCGCCGACGCTGGCAGCCCACCGCGGGAACGCCTAGTTTGCCGGGAACCGAAGACCTTTTCCCGGGAGGAACAAGATGACCGAGGCCTTCATTTGCGATGCCGTCCGGACCCCGATCGGACGCTATGGCGGCGTGCTCTCGTCGGTGCGCGCGGACGATCTCGGCGCGGTGCCGATCAAGGCGCTGATGGAGCGCAATCCCGGGGTCGACTGGCAGGCGCTCGACGACGTGATCTATGGCTGCGCCAACCAGGCCGGCGAAGACAATCGCAACGTCGCCCGCATGTCGGCGCTGCTCGCCGGTCTGCCGGCGGACGTTCCCGGCGCGACCGTCAACCGCCTGTGCGGCTCGGGCATGGACGCGATCGCGATGGCCGCCCGCGCCATCCGGGCCGGCGACGCCGAGCTTGCAATCGCCGGCGGCGTCGAGAGCATGTCGCGCGCGCCCTTCGTCATGGGCAAGGCCGACACCGCCTTCTCGCGCGACGCCCAGATCTACGACACCACCATCGGCTGGCGCTTCGTCAACCCGCTGATGAAGGCGCAGTACGGCATCGACTCCATGCCGGAGACGGCGGAGAACGTCGCCGAGGAGTTCCAGATCGCGCGCGCCGACCAGGACGCCTTCGCCCTGCGCAGCCAGCAGAAGGCGGTGGCGGCTCAGCAGTCCGGGCGGCTCGCCAAGGAGATCGTCGCGGTCCACATCGCCCAGCGCAAGGGGCCGCCGACCGTGGTCGACAGCGACGAGCATCCGCGGGCCGACACCACCATCGAGGGGCTGGCCAAGCTGAGGGCGCCGTTCCGCGCCGGCGGCACCGTCACCGCCGGCAATGCGTCGGGCGTGAACGACGGCGCGGCCGCGGTGATCATCGCCTCCGAGGCAGCGGCACGCCGCCACGGCCTGACGCCGCTGGCACGCATCGTCACCGGCGGCAGCGCCGGCGTCGCGCCGCGGATCATGGGGATCGGACCGGTTCCGGCCGCGCGCAAGGTGCTCGACCGGCTCGGGCTCGACATCGCGCAGGTCGACGTCATCGAGCTCAACGAGGCCTTCGCGGCGCA
Source organism: Allostella sp. ATCC 35155 (assembly GCA_006738865.1). GTDB lineage: Bacteria > Pseudomonadota > Alphaproteobacteria > ATCC43930 > Allostellaceae > Allostella. The sequence continues at coordinate 2,455,607 of AP019701.1, read as the reverse complement.
GGCCCTGGCGGTGACGCGGCAGCTCGGCCTCGCCGACGACGATCCGCGCGTCAATCCGAACGGCGGTGCGATCGCCCTCGGCCATCCGCTCGGGATGAGCGGTGCGCGGCTGGTGGCGACCGCCGCCTACGAACTCCGCGAGCGCGGCGGCCATCGTGCGCTCTGCACCATGTGCATCGGCGTCGGCCAGGGCATCGCGATGGTGATCGAGCGCGTCTGATCGCGCGTATGGAGAAAGCGGCGTTCCGGTTCGCCGGAACGTCGCGGAATATCGGGCGTTCGCAATTCGTTGATTGGTCGGGGCGCCGACCGGCCGCTATCGTGGCAGACGGCCGAAGGGGAGAGCGATGACGGAAGCGACCCGTGATGCCAAGCTGCGCCGCCCCATCGGGCGCCGCGCATTCATGGGTGGTCTTGCTGGCGCGGCCGTCTGTGGGTTCGCCCCGCGCGCCATGGCGCAGGCGCCCGAGGTCGATCGGGCAGGTCCGGTCCGCTTCTTCCGCATCGGCACGGGCGGCGCCGGGGGTACCTATTTCCCGATCGGACGGATGCTCGCGTCCGCGATCAGCAATCCGCCGGGATCGCGGCCCTGCGACAAGGGCGGCAGCTGCGGGGTTCCGGGGCTGATCGCGGTCGCGCAGTCGACCCAGGGGTCGGTCGACAACCTCTCGCTGATGCAGGCCAAGCGCGTCGAATCCGCGCTGTGTCAGGCCGACATCGCCGACTGGGCCTTCAAGGGGGCGGGCCTCTACGAGAGCAAGGGACCGATGGCGTCTCTGCGCGCCATCGCCTCCCTGTTCCGCGAGCCGATCCATGTCGTCGTTCGCCGCGACGACCGGATCGAGGCGGTGGACGATCTGCGCGGCAAGCGCGTCGGCATGGGCGAGGAGTTTTCCGGCACGCGGGCCGATGCGCGGCTCGTGCTGGCCGCCCATGGCGTGCAGGAGAAGGACATTGCGCCGCGGTTCCTCCGCACCGGCGCGGCGAGCGACGCCCTGCGGGAGGGCAGCATCGACGCGTTCTTCTTCATTGCCGGCTATCCGGTTCCGGCGATCGAGGAACTGGCACGCCGGACGCCCATCCGTCTGCTGCCGGTGGTGGGGGCGCCGGTCGAGACCCTACGCGCAACCGGCCCTTTCTTTGTCGACACCATCATCCCCGCCGGGGTCTACGAGGGCGTGCACGCCGTTCCGACGGTCAGCGTCTCGGCCCTGTGGGTGGTCGATGCCGAACTGCCCGACACGCTGGTCCATGCGATCACCCGGTCGCTGTGGCATCCGAGCGCCCGGCGCCTGTTCGATGCCGGGCACCCCGAGGCGAAGAACATCCAGCTCGCCTCGGCCCGCGCCGGCGTGACGATCCCCTTTCATCCTGGCGCCGAAGCCTACTACGACGAGGTCAAGCTGCCCCGCTGAGGGGGATTGGCGCTTCCGGTCATGCGGGCTTGCGCAGGTCGATCGTCCAGGTGCCGTCGACCTCGCTCCAGTTTTCCAGCGTCAGGCCGGCCTGCGCGCACATGACCTCGAAGTCCTTGAGCGCACCCGGGTCGGTCGCCAGCACCCGCAGCAGCCCGCCCGGCGCGGTCTTCGCCAGCGCGCGGCGCGCCTTCAGGACCGGCAGGGGGCATTTCAGGCCGGAGGTGTCGAGTTCCTGGTAGTCCATGGTCGCCGCCTCCTTCATCGGGCCAGCAGGGCAAAGAGGTGAATGCCGAAGACCAGGCTTCCCGTCAGCCCGGCGAACATCAGCCAGAACGGGTTGCCCTTGCCCGGGCGCCAGGGGCGATGGTCCTGCCACAGCCCGAAGGCCAGGGCCACCGCCGAAGCGGCGAACAGGATCGCGGTCGGAGTGAGCGGCATCGGCGATCCGGTCGTTGCGATTCGGTTGCAGTTGGTTCGGTGCGGGAATCCGCTAAGATCGCGGCCCCGCCCGCGACCCCGGATCGATTGATGAGCATCCAGGACATGTTCCGCACGGTGGAGGAGAAGGTCGAACTCTCCCCCACCGTATCGGACGAGGTGAAATACACGACGTGCTACATGTGCGCCTGCCGCTGCGGCATCAAGGTGCACCTCAAGGACGGAGCGGTCCGCTACATCGAGGGCAATCGCAACCATCCGGTCAACCGCGGCGTGCTGTGCGCCAAGGGGTCGGCCGGCATCATGACGCAGTACGCGCCGGCGCGCCTGTCGCAGCCGCTGCTGCGCGTCGGAGAGCGCGGTTCGGGAGAGTTCAAGGCGATCTCCTGGGACGAGGCGATGGCGCTCGCCGAGACCTGGCTCGGCGACATCCGCCGCACCGACCCGCGCCGCCTCGCCTTCTTCACCGGCCGCGACCAGAGCCAGGGCCTGACCGGCTGGTGGGCGAGCCAGTTCGGCACGCCGAACTACGCCGCCCATGGCGGCTTCTGCTCGGTCAACATGGCGGCGGCCGGGCTCTATACGATCGGCGGGTCGTTCTGGGAGTTCGGCGAGCCCGACTGGCACCACACCCGCTATTTCCTGATGTTCGGTGTCGCCGAGGACCATGATTCGAACCCGATCAAGATCGGGCTCGGCCACATCAAGGGCCGCGGCGCCAAGTTCGTCTCGGTCAATCCGGTGCGCACCGGCTATTCGGCGATCGCCGACGAATGGGTCGGCATCCGGCCCGGCACCGACGGCCTTTTCGTCCTGGCCCTGATCCACGAGCTGCTGCGGGCGGACAAGGTCGACCTCGAATACCTCGCCCGCTACACCAACGCCCACTGGCTGGTCATCCGCGCGCCCGGCACTGCCGACGACGGGCTCTTCGCACGCGACGCCGACGGCAAGCCGCTGTGCTGGGATCGCAACCGCGACGGGGTCGCCGATGCCATGTCGGCCGACGTCTCGCCGGCCATGGTCGGCGTGCGCACGCTGCCGGACGGGCGCGAGGCGGTGCCGTCGTTCCAGCTCCTGGCCGAACGCTACCTCGCGCCGGAATACGCGCCCGATGCGGTCGCCGACCGCTGCGGCGTGCCCGCCACGACGATCCGCCGGATTGCCGCCGAACTGGCCCACGCCGCCTTCGAGGAAGAGGTGGTGATCGAGCAGCCCTGGACGGACTGGGCCGGCCGCCGCCACGAGCGCATGGTCGGCCGACCCGTCGCCATGCACGCCATGCGCGGCATCTCGGCCCACTCCAACGGCTTCCACACCTGCCGCGCCATCCACCTGCTGCAGATGCTGCTGGGCAGCATCGATAGCCCCGGCGGCTTCCGCTACAAGCCCCCCTTCCCGCGGCCCTGTCCGCCGCCGATCAAGCCGGCCGGCAAGCCCGGCACGATCGAGCCCGGCAAGCCGATGGCGGGGCCGCCGCTCGGCTTCGTCACCGGGCCCGAGGATCTGCTGGTCGAAGCGGACGGCACGCCCGCCCGGATCGACAAGGCCTACTCGTGGGAGGCGCCGGTCGCCGCCCACGGGATGATGCACATGGTCATCACCAACGCCTGGAAGGGCGACCCCTACCCGATCGACACGCTCTTCATGTTCATGGCGAACATGAGCTGGAACTCGGCGATGAACGTGCCCGGCACGATCGCGATGCTGACCGACAAGAACCCCGAGACGGGCGAATACAAGATCCCGCGGATCATCTATTCCGACGCCTACGCGTCCGAGATGGTCGCCTATGCCGACCTGATCCTGCCGGACACGACCTACCTCGAACGGCACGACTGCATCTCGCTGCTCGACCGTCCGATCTGCGATGCTGACGGCGCGGCGGACGCGATCCGCCAGCCGGTGGTCCAGCCCGACCGGGACGTGCGCCCCTTCCAGGACGTGCTGATCGAACTCGGCGCCCGCCTCGGACTGCCGGGGCTGGTGAAACCGGACGGCAGCCCGCGCTATCCCGGCCTCTACCCGGACTATATCGCCAACCACGAGCGCGCGCCCGGCATCGGGATGCTGGCCGGCTGGCGCGGCGAGAACGGCGAGACCGAGGGGCGCGGGGCGCCGAACCCCAGGCAGGTCGAGGCCTACATCGCCAACCAGTGCTTCTGGCGCCACGAGTTCGCGCCCGAGGAGCGTTACTTCAAGCACGCCAACAAGGCATACCTGGAGAAGGCCGCGCGCTTCGGCTTCATCGGCGCGGCCCAGCCGATCGTCCTGCAGCTCTATTCCGAGGTGCTGCAGCGCTTCCGCCTCGCCGCGGAAGGGCACGGCACCGTGCAGCCGCCCGAGCGGCATCGCGAGCGCGTGCGCAAGCACTTCGACCCGCTGCCGATCTGGTACGCGCCGTTCGAGCATGCGGCGGTCGATCCGGCGGAATTCCCGCTCCACGCCGTCACCCAGCGGCCGGCCGCCATGTATCATTCCTGGGGGTCGATGAACGCCTGGCTGCGACAGATCCACGGACAGAACCGGCTGCACATGAACCGGGTGACGGCCGAGGGGCTGGGCATCGCCGATGACGACTGGGTCACGGTGACCAGCCACCACGGCCGCATCACCGTCCAGGCCAAGCTGATGGAGGGCGTGGAGCCCGGCACGGTCTGGACCTGGAACGCCATCGGCAAGCGGTCCGGCACCTGGAACCTCACACCGGACGCGGCCGAGAGCCGCAAGGGCTTCCTCCTCAACCACGTCATTTCCGAGCTGCTGCCGCCGGAGGGCGACGGCTTGCGCTACGCCAACTCCGACCCCGTCACCGGCCAGGCGGCGTGGTACGACCTCAAGGTGCGCGTCGAGAAGGCCGCGGTGCCGCTGCCCGCGACCGAGCCCGCCTTCCCGGCCCTGCCGAACCCGCCCGGCGTCGGCGAGGCGCCGGCCATCAACCGCTTCGGCAGCCTCTTCCGCCGGCGGAGGGCCGGGCGATGACCAGCCTGCCGGAAGCGGGCGGGCGCAAGCTCGGCCTCGTCATCGATCTCGACATCTGCGTCGGCTGCCATGCCTGCGCGGTCAACTGCAAGGAATGGAACACCGGCGGCCACTCCGCGCCGCTGACCGACCGCGACCCCTACGGCAGCGATCCGGCCGGCGTCTGGTTCAACCGCATCCACAGCTTCGAGGCGGGCGACGGGGCTGCCGGCCGCACCGTGCACTTCCCCAAATCCTGCCTGCATTGCGAGACCCCGGCCTGCGTCGAGGTCTGTCCGACCGGGGCCTCCTACAAGCGGAGCGAGGACGGCATCGTCCTCGTCAACGAGGATCTCTGCATCGGCTGCAAGCTCTGCTCCTGGGCCTGCCCCTACGGCGCGCGCGAGTACGACTGGGACCAGGGCGTGATGAAGAAATGCACGCTCTGCATCGACCGCATCTACAACGAGAACCTGCAGCAGGAGGAGCGGGTGCCGGCCTGCGTCTCGACCTGCCCGGCATCGGCCCGCCACTTCGGCGACCTCGGCGACCCGGAGAGCGACGTCTCCAACCTGGTGCGCGAGCGCGGCGGCTACGACCTCATGCCGGAGCTCGGCTACAAGCCGGTCAACAAGTACCTGCCCCCGCGCAGCCCGCGCAGGACGGCCGGCGCGACCGGCGCCGCAGCCGAGCTCGCCCCCGTCGTCAAGGCCCAGCCCGGCGGGTTCCTCCACTGGATCGACCGCATCCTCTCGCGATAGGCGCCCTTCCCCGTGCATCCCGCCCTTTCCGTCATCGTCTTCACGACGGCGTCCGGCGCCGGCTACGGCCTGCTCGCGCTGCTCGGCATCCTGGCGCCGCTCGGCTTCCTGCCCGCCGGCAGCGGCTTCGGTTTCGCGGCGACCGCCCTGGCGCTGGCCGCGATCGCCGGCGGCCTCCTGTCCTCCACGCTCCATCTGGGTCATCCCGAGCGCGCCTGGCGCGCGATGTCGCAATGGCGCAGCTCGTGGCTGTCGCGCGAGGGCCTCTTCGCGATCCTGACCTTCGTGCCCGCCGGCCTGTTCGCGGCCGTCTGGGTGCTGGGCGGCAGCATCTCCGGCATACTGGGGCTGCTGTCCGCGGTCGGCGCCGCCGCCACCGTCTACGCGACGGCGATGATCTACGCCTCGCTGAAGCCGGTGCAGCGCTGGAACAACGGCTGGGTCGCGCCGAACTACCTGGCGATGGCGGCCATGACCGGCGGGCTCTGGCTGCACCTGGTCTGCCGGCTCTTCGGCTGGGCCTCGACGCCGGTCGCCGTCATCGCGATCGCCGCGACCCTCCTCGCCCTCCTGCTCAAGCTCGGCTACTGGCGCTTCATCGACGGCTCCAGCGCCGCCAGCACGCCCGAGAGCGCGACCGGCCTCGGGAGCATCGGCAAGGTCCGCCTGCTCGAGGCGCCGCACACCTCGGAGAACTACCTGCTCGAGGAGATGGGCTTCCGCATCGCTCGCAAGCACGCGACGGCGCTGCGGCGGATCGCAGTCCTCGGCGGATTCGTGCTGCCGCTGCTGCTGACGTTGATCGCGGCACTCGCCGACGGGCCGGCCGGCGCGCTGGCGGCCATCCTGGCGGCCCCGGCGGCCAGCGCCGGCATGCTCGTCGAGCGCTGGCTCTTCTTCGCGGAGGCCCGGCACACGGTCATGCTCTACTACGGGGCGGCGGTGGCATGACGCCCGCGTTGCCGGCAAGTGCCGCAGGTTCGACCTTGCCCGCAGTGTCCGGGTGGCTCCCGATCCTGTACGTCAAGCTGTTGTAAAGGCGTCACGATCGGCGAAGGGCCTGTCGTCTTGCCAAGTCAGGCTCGGCGAGACCACTGGCGGGAAATCCGTGGCGCTGTAGTATTAGGCCAGATCAATTGCGTCCCGGTTGCGCGCGACGAGTGCGCCTGCCGCTGCGCCTCCTGGGGGGACTTTAGATGGCGACGTTCACTCTTACCGGCGGAGACGACGCCTTCCCGGAGAATCCCTTCCAGAACACCGGCGATGACGTGATCTTCGGCGAGGGTGGCGCCGATACCCTCCAGGGCGGCAACGGCAACGACCTCGTCTATGGCGGCGCCGACGACGACAGCCTCTTCGGCGACACGGATGGCGAGCCGGGCGACACCGGCGACGATTCGATCTTCGGCGAGGGCGGTGCCGACGTCATCGACGGCGGGCCGGCCAACGATCTCATCTATGGCGGCGACGAGGCCGATACGATCGACGGCGCCGACGGGACCGACATCCTCTACGGCGAGTCCGGCAACGACCTGATCCTGGGCTCGGAAGGCGCGGACACCGCCGACGCCGGACCGGGCGCCGATCTCGTCTATGGCGGCAATGCCGCCGACTCCCTCGACGGCGCCGGCGAGAACGACACCATCTTCGGCGACGAGGACAACGACTACGTCTTCGGCGCCAGCGACAATGATCTGCTCTATGGCGGCAACGGCAACGACACCGTCGACGGCGGCACGAGCGACGACACCCTCTTCGGCGAGAACGGCAACGACACGCTGCGGGGCACCCTCGGCGACGATCTCGCCTATGGCGGCCAGGGCAGCGACAGCGTCAACGGCGGCAACGGCGAGGACACGCTCTTCGGCGGCGACGACGACGACCGGATCGACGGCGGCACCGGCAACGACTTCGCCTATGGCGGGTCGGGCAACGACACCATCGACGGCGGCGGCGACGACATTCCGGGCGGCCACGACACGCTGTTTGGCGAGGAGGGCAACGACGTCCTGACGGGCGGCGGCCTCGGCAACGACCTCATGTACGGCGGCAACGGCAACGACAATCTCGACGGCGGCAACGACCGGGATTCGCTGTACGGCGACGACGGGAACGACACCGCCACCGGCGGTCAGGGCTCCGACCTGATCTATGGCGGTGACGGCGACGACAGCATCGACGGGCAGTCCGAAGCCGACACGATCTATGGCGGCAACGGAGCGGATACGCTGCGTGGCGGCTCCCACGGCGACCTGGTCTACGGCGGGGACGGCAACGACTACCTCTCCGAGGACAATGACAACGCCACCATGTTCGGCGGCCAGGGCGCGGACTCGCTCTACGGCAACGGCTCCAGCGTGCTGCTCTACGGCGACGACGACGCCGACCTCATCTACGGTTCGACCACGAACGACACCCTGTCCGGCGGCAACGGCAACGACACGATCTTCACCGACAATGGGTCGGACCTCGTCTATGGCGACAACGGCGACGACCTCGTCTACGGCGGCAACGCCGGCGAGATCCTGATCGGCGGTGACGGTAACGACACGATCTTCGCGGAGACCGGCTCCAATCGCATCTTCGGCGGCGACGACGACGATCTTCTTTATGGCGGCCAAGGAAGCGAGACCATCTCCGGCGGCAACGGCAACGACACGATCTTCACCGACAGCGCGCCGGACCTTGTCTATGGCGACGACGGCAACGACCTCGTCTACGGCAACAGCGCCGACGAGACCCTGTCGGGCGGCGGCGGCAACGACACGATCTTCGCGGAGAACGGCTCCGACCTCGTCTACGGCGGCAACGGCGACGACCTCCTCTATGGCGGCGAGTCCTCCGACACGCTCGACGGCGGCGAGGGCAACGACACCCTACTGGGCGAGAATGCGCCAGGCTTCTTCGACGGCGGCAACGGTGCCGACTTCATCTATGGCGGCCAGTCCGCCGACACCGTCGATGCCGGCGGGGACGCCGACCTCGTCTATGGCGGCAACGGCGGCGACCGGCTCGACGGCGGCGACGACGACGATACGATCTACGGCGAGGGCGGCACTGACCTGCTCTATGGCGGCAACGGCAACGACAGCCTGTCCGGCGCCGGCAGCAACGACACCCTCTTCGGCGGCGAGGGCAACGATACGCTCGCCGGCGGCAGCAACAACGACCTGATCTACGGCGATGACGGCGACGACCTGCTCTATGGCGACGCCAACCTCGACACCATCTTCGGCGGCGAAGGCGCCGACACCGTCTCCGGCGGCACGGGCATCGACGAACTGCATGGCGGCAACGGCAGCGACCTGTTCTTCGCCTCGACCCTCTCCCACTTCGACGACGACTCCATTCTCGACTTCGATACCGCAGACGGTGGCGACACCGACCGGATCGGCGTCGCCGGCGATCTCGGCGACCGGACCTTCGTGGCGGACAGCGATTCGATTGATCTCGACGACGATTCGGTCGGCGACGTCTTCGTCAGCGGCGGCAAAGGCCGCGCATGGCAGGCGGAGTATGATTCGATCAGCGGCAACACCTACTACTCGCTGGTCGAACTCTTCACCCCGGATGCGGATACCGTCGATCTCTCCGCCCTCGACCTTTCGACCTACGACAATGTCAGCGACGCGCTCGACGGCGACGATGTCGTCACGCTGAGCGGCTCGTCCTCCCGCGACGACAGCTTCACCGGCGGCAACGGCGCGGACGGAATCTGGGGCAGCGACGACGACGAGACCATCTTCGGCGAAGCCGGCTTCGACACGATCTTCGGCGGCGAGGGCAAGGATCTCGTCTATGGCGGGATCAACGGCGACACGCTCTACGGCGACGCGGCCGACGACACGGTCTTCGGCGGCAACGACGGCGACCTCCTCTATGGCGGCAACGGCAGCGACCTCGCCTATGGCGAGGAAGGCACCGACAGCGTGCTGGGCGGACAGGGTGCGGATGCGCTCCATGGCGGCAACGGCACCGACTACCTCTATGGCGGCGACGATGGCGATTCCGTGTTTGGCGGCGACGCCAGCGATTTCCTCTACGGCGACGCCGGCGACGACATCCTCTTCGGTGGGGCCGGCAACGACCAGGTCTTCGTCGGCGGCGGCAGCGACACCGTCGAGGGTTCGCTCGACGAGCTGACCGGCGACACGGTCTTCGACCTGGATACGCAAGCCGGCGGCGACTTCGACGCGATCGTGGTCGACACGATCTTCGGCGGCGACACCCGCTCGGTCTTCACGGCCGACAGCGACAGCCTGGACCTCGACGGCGACGGCAACGGCGACATCGTGGTCCTGGGCTCGACGGGCGTCGAATGGCAGCGGACGGAGGTGGCCGGCGTCACCCGCTTCGCCATCGCCCAGCCGCTCTTCACCGCGAACGCCGACACGGTCGACATGACCGCGCTCGACCTCGACCTCTACGGCAACGTCTCGGACGCGCTCGACGGCGACGACCGGGTGACTCTGGCGGGCGCCTCCGATCGCGACGACAGCTTTGCCGGCGGCAACGGCAGCGACGGGATCTTCGGCAGCGGCGACGACGAACTGATCTTCGGCGGCAACGGCAACGACACGCTGTCGGGAAGTGACGGCCAGGACACGCTGGTGCCGGGCTTCGGCACGGACCTGCTCTATGGCGGCTCCGGCGGCGACGTGATCGGTGCCGACACGGTCGCCGAACTCGACGACGACACCGTCGCGGACTTCCTACCGGGCACGCTGGCGGAGTCCGACTACATCGACGTCCAGGGTGACTTCAGCGCGCTCGACGGCACCAAGCTGGCGGGCGGCGTCCTCGACTTCGGCGGCGGCAACCAGATGCTGTTGGCCTTCGGTGGCCAACCGGTCGCGGGCACGATCGACGCCAGCTTCGACGACGGCTGGACGCAGATCCGGGTGCTGGGTTCGAGTTCGGTCACCAACGGCAGCGACCTCGTCTTCGGCGACGACAAGGCGGGGTCGATCGACGGCAAGAACGGCGACGACACGATCCTGGCCGGCGGTGGCTCCGACATCGTCAAGGGGGGCAACGGCAACGACTATGTCGAGGCCGGCAGCGGCAACGATTCGGTGCTCGGCGGCAGCGGGGACGACAGCCTGATCGGCGGCCAGGGCACCGACACGCTGTACGGCGAGAACGGCAATGACACCCTGCTCGGCGGCGATGGCGGCGACCGTCTCATGGGGGCGTCCGGCAGCGACGACCTCGAAGGCGGCGACGGCAACGACACGCTCTATGGCGGCGTCGGAAAGGACACGCTGAGCGGCGGCGAAGGTGCCGACCGACTCTATGGCGACAATGACGCGGACTATCTCGATCTCATCGAGGACACGGGCGTCCGCGACACCGTGTTCGGCTCGGTCGCCTTCCTTTCGGGCGATACGATTGCCGGATTTGAAACCGGCAAGAGCAGCGGCTCGGACGTGCTGGCAATCACCGGCCTGTCGTCGAAGTACGGCAAGCTGCTGGACAGCGTGGCGATCGTCGACGGCGTGCTGTCGCTGAGCAAGGTCGGCGGCGGCCAGATCCTGTTCGAGGATCTCGGCGACGGCGACTGGCACACCGACACCATGCTCGGCGGCGACGGGTCGATCCTCCTCTACGTCGTGTAGAATTGGGCCAAGGCTGACCGCTGCGGATTGACGAATAGAATCCGGCTGGCATTCTGATCCCAGCTGAAGGTTGCATCCTCGGCGCGCATGGCGAGCGCGCCGGGGCAGCGAATATGTTGGGGGAAATGCGATGGCGACATTCGATCTCGGCGGCGGGAGCGACGCGTTTCCAATCTTCGGCGGCCAGAACTCCGGCGACGATCTCATCTACGGCAATGGTGGCGCCGACACCCTCCAGGGCGGCAACGGCAACGATCTCGTCTATGGCGGAGAGGGCGACGACAGTCTCTTCGGCGACGATTTCGACACGACCCAGCCGGTCGGCGCCGACACCGTCTATGGTGACAATGGCGCCGACGCGATCTTCGGCGGCGGCGGCAACGACCTGCTCTATGGCGGCGGCCAGAGCGACCGCATCTTCGGCGGGCTGGGCAACGATACCGCCTATGGCGACGCACAGGGCGATACGGTCCATGGCGACGGCGGGACGGACCTCCTCTATGGCGCGGGCGGAAACGACCTCGTCTATGGCGGCGGCGAAGACGACAGCCTGTTCGGCGAGGCCAGCAACGACACGCTCTATGGCGATGACGCCAACGACCGGATCGACGCCGGCAGCAACGACGACCTCGTCTACGGCGGCAACGGCAACGACACGATCGTCGCGGGCTCGAACGTCGACACGGTCTATGGCGACCAGGGGGCCGACGCCATCTATGGCGGGACCGGCACGGACTTGCTCTATGGCGGCAACGATGCCGACCTCATCTTCGGCGAAGGCACCGAGGACACCCTTTACGGCGGCAACGGCAACGACACCCTGTCGGGCGGCGCCGCCAACGACTTCGTCTATGGCGAAGGCGACGACGACCTCCTCTATGGCGACGAGAACCCCGACTTCGTCCACGGCGGCACGGGCGACGATCTCGTCTATGGCGGCGACAGCGCCGACACCCTCGTCGGCGATGCCGGGGCCGACACGCTCTATGGCGGCACCGGCCTCGACCTCGTCTATGGCGGCGGCGAGAACGACCTCGTCTATGGCGACGAGACGGCAGACACGATCTTCGGCGATGCCGGCGACGACACCCTCACCGGCGGCACCGACGACGATCTCGTCTATGGCGACGCGGGCGACGATCTCCTCCTTGGCGGGGACAACAACGACTCCCTCCATGGCGGCAACGGCAACGACCTCGTCTATGGCGAGGACGGGAACGACGCACTGTGGGGCGGCAACGGCGCGGATTCGCTGTGGGGCGGCGGCGCCAACGACCTCATCGAGGGCGGCGAAGGCAACGATCTCGTCTATGGCGAGGGCAGTCAGGATACGCTGTTCGGCGGCCAGGACGCCGACACGCTCGTCGGCGACAGCGACGACGACCTCCTCTACGGCGACGCGGGCGGCGATCTCCTCCTTGGCGGGGACAACAACGACTCCCTCCATGGCGGCAACGGCGACGACCTCGTCTATGGCGAGGACGGGAACGATGCGCTGTGGGGCGGCAACGGCGCGGACTCGCTGTGGGGCGGCGGCGCCAACGACCTCATCGAGGGCGGCGAAGGCAACGATCTCGTCTATGGCGAGGGCAGCCAGGACATGCTGTTCGGCGGCCAGGACGCGGACACGCTCGCCGGCGGCACCAACAACGACCTCCTGTACGGCGACGACGGCACTGATCTCCTCCATGGCGAGGAGAACGCCGACACGCTGTATGGCGGCCTCGGCGGCGATTCCCTGTATGGCGGCAACGGCGTCGACCTGCTCTATGGCGGCGACGACAACGACACCCTCCATGGCGACGATGGCGACGACACGATCGTCGGCGGCAACAGCTTCGACGATCATTCGATCATCGGCGGCAACGGCTATCCGGTAACCCTGGCCTATGGCGGGGACGGAAACGACCTCATCTACGGCGAGTATGGCTCCGACAGCATCTTTGGCGGCGACGGCGCCGACAGCGTCCTGGCCGGGATCGGCTTCGACACGGTCTTCGCCGGCGGCGACAACGACCTGCTCTACGGCGGCATCGGCAACGACCTGCTCTATGGCGAGGATGGCGACGATCGGATCGAGGCCGGATCATCCGGCTCGAACTCCGTCTTCGGCGGCCAGGGCAACGACTATCTGTCGAGTGGCGACGGTCCCGACAACCTCGACGGCGGTGACGGGGACGACACGATCGTCGCCGGTGACCTGTTCGATCTGCTCAACGGCGGCGTCGGCAATGATGTGCTGTACGGCGGCGCCGGCGATGATCAGGTCTTCGTTGGTTCCGGCAGTGACACGGTAAAGGGAACCCTCGCAGACCTGACGGGCGATGTGATCGTCGATTTCGACACGGCCGCCGGCGGCGATCTCGACGCGATCGTCGTCGATACGGTGTTCGGCGCCGACACGCGCTCAGTCTTCACGGCCGATAGCGACACGCTCGATCTGGACGGCGACGGCAACGGCGATGTCGTGGTCGTGGGTGCGAACGGGGTCGACTGGCAACGCACCGAAATCGACGGCGTCACCCGCTTCACGATCGCGCAGCCGCTCTTCACCGCGGATGCCGACACGGTCGACATGACCGCGCTCGATCTCGACCTCTACGGCAACGTCTCCGACGCGCTCGGCGGCGACGACCGGGTGACGCTGACGGGCGCCTCCGACCGCGACGACACCTTCGCCGGCAACGACGGCAGCGACGACATCTTCGGCAGCGCCGAGGGCGAGACGATCTTCGGCGGCAACGGCGTCGACACGCTCCGCGGCGAAGGTGGCGACGACGAACTCGACGGCGGCGCCCACGAAGACCTGCTCTACGGCGGTGCGGGCAACGACGAGATCGACGGCGGCGAGGACGACGACCGGGCCGAAGGCGGCTCGGGCGACGACCTGATTCGGGGCGGTAACGGCAACGACACGCTGTCGGGCGGCGACGGCCGGGACACGCTGGTGCCGGGCTTCGGGACCGACCTGCTCTATGGCGGCCCCGGCGGTGACGTGATCGGTGCCGATACGGTCGCCGAACTCGACGACGACACCGTCGCCGACTTCCTACCGGGCACGCTGGCGGAGTCCGACTACATCGACGTCCAGGGTGACTTCAGCGCGCTCGACGGCACCAAGCTGGCGGGCGGCGTCCTCGACTTCGGCGGCGGCAACCAGATGCTGCTGGCCTTCGGCGGCCAGCCGGTCACGGGCACGATCGACGCCAGCTTCGACGACGGCTGGACGCAGATCCGGGTGCTGGGTTCGAGTTCGGTCACCAACGGCAGCGATCTCGTCTTCGGCGACGACGAGGCGGGGTCGATCGACGGCAAGAACGGGAACGACACGATCCTGGCCGGCGGCGGGTCGGACATCGTCAAGGGCGGCAACGGCAACGACTATGTCGAGGCCGGTAGCGGCAACGATTCGGTGCTGGGCGGCAGCGGCGACGACAGCCTGATCGGCGGCGAGGGCACCGACACGCTGTACGGCGAGAACGGCAACGACACGCTCCTCGGCGGCGATGGCGGCGACCGCCTGATGGGAGCATCCGGCAGCGATGATCTCCACGGCGGCGACGGCAACGACACGCTCTATGGCGGGGTCGGCCAGGACAGTCTGACCGGCGGCGAAGGCAGCGACCGGCTCTACGGCGACAACGACGCCGACTACCTCGACCTCATCGAGGACAGCGCCGTCCGCGACACCGTGTTCGGTTCGGTCGCCTTCCTGTCGGGCGACACGATCGCGGGCTTCGCGACCGGCAAGAGCAGCGGCTCGGACGTGCTGGCGATCACCGGCCTCTCGTCCAAGTACGGCAAGCTGCTGGACAGCGTCGCCATCGTCGACGGGGTGCTGTCGCTCAGCAAGGTCGGCGGCGGGCAGATCCTGTTCGAGGATCTGGCCGACGGCGACTGGCACACCGACACCATGCTCGGCGGCGACGGGTCGATCCTGCTCTACGTCGTGTGATGAGAAACATTGGCTCGGCCTGAACCAGTCCAGGCAGAGCCCGAGTTGCCAACTGCGAGCTACCACTATACCAAGGAGCAATATTTCCACTCAATGTGCCGTTGATTGGTGCAATCGGCGTGCCGCTCAGGGCTATCTCGGAGGGGCACGATGGCGACGTTCAATCTCGGTTCCGACAATGATTTCTTCGGCGCCGACAGCAGTCCCGGCGCGGACACGATCTACGGCGAGGTGGGAGCCGATACGATCGAGGCCGGCGGCGACAGCGATCTCGTTTATGGCGGCACCGAGGACGACAGCCTATTCGGCGATTCGCACGACGATCTGGCCGGGCTCACGGGCAACGACACGATCTTCGGCGAGGACGGCGACGACCTGCTCGACGGCAGCGACGGCAACGACCTGCTCTATGGCGGCAACGGCCTCGATACGGTGTACGGCGACAACGGCGCCGACACCATCGACGGGGGGCAGGGTGACGATGTCGTCTACGGCGGCGACGGAAGCGACAACCTCGCCGGCTCCAACCAGAACGACACCCTCTTCGGCGACGACGGCGACGACGTTCTCAACGGCTCCAACCAGAGCGACCTGCTGTACGGCGGAGACGGCGACGACGTTCTCAACGGCGGTGCCCAGCAGGACACACTCCATGGCGGCAATGGCGCGGACACGCTGCGGGCCGGTGCCGGCGCAGATCTGGTCTATGGCGGCGACGATGCCGACCTGCTGTCGGACGACAACGACAGCGCCACGATGTTCGGGGGACAGGGCAACGATACGCTTTATGGCAATGCCGGTTCGGTCATTCTGTACGGCGACGAGGATGATGACCTCGTCTATGGGTCGGCCAACGAAGACACGCTGTCCGGCGGCGGCAATGACGATATTCTTCTTGGCCAGGTCGGCAACGACCTTCTCTATGGTGATGGTGGCGATGACACGCTGTCGGGCGGCCTCGACACCGACTCGATGTCGGGGGGCAACGGGGACGACCTCGTCTACGGCGACGATGGGGACGATCTGGCTTCCGGGGCCGACGGCAACGACCTCATCTACGGCGGCAACGGCCTCGATACCATCTTTGGCGACAATGGCGCCGACACCATCGACGGGGGCCAAGGTGACGATGTCGTCCATGGCGACGACGGCGACGACGTTCTCAACGGCGATACCGAGAACGACACCCTGTTCGGCGGCGATGGCAACGACGTAGTCAACGGCTACAACCAGAACGACCTGCTGTACGGCGGAGACGGCGACGACGTTCTCAACGGTGGCGCCCAGCAGGACACGCTCCATGGCGGCAATGGTGCGGACACGCTGCGCGCCGGGGCCGGTGCGGATCTGGTCTATGGCGGTGACGGCGCCGACCTGCTGTCGGACGACAACGACAGCGCCACGATGTTCGGCGGGCAGGGCAACGATACGCTCTACGGCAATGCCGATTCGGTCATTCTTTACGGTGACGAGGATGACGACCTCGTCTACGGGTCGGCCAACCAAGACACACTGTCCGGCGGCCTCGGCGCCGACACGATGTCGGGGGGCAACGGTGACGACCTCGTCTACGGCGACGATGGGGACGATCTGGTTTTCGGGGCCGACGGCAACGATCTCGTCTACGGCGGCTACGGCCTCGATACCATTTTTGGCGACAATGGCGCCGACACCATCGACGGCGGTCAAGGCGACGATGTCGTCCATGGCGACGATGGCGACGACGTTCTCAACGGCGACACCGAGAACGACACCCTCTTCGGCGGCGACGGCAACGATGTTCTCAACGGCTACAACCAGAACGACCTGCTCTACGCCGGCGACGGCGACGATGTTCTCAACGGCGGCGCCCAGCAGGACACGCTCTTTGGCGGCAATGGCGAGGACACGCTGCGGGCCGGTGCCGGCGCGGATCTGGTCTATGGCGGTGATGGAAACGACGTCCTCACCTTGGGCACGGGCAGCGACACGGTCTTCGGATCCCTGTCCGAGCTGAGCGGCGACACGATCGGCGACTTCGACACCGTCGCCGGCGGCGACCAGGATCGCATGGTGTTGGACACCGTGCTCGGCGGCGACAGCCGAAGCGTATTCACGACCGTCGACGACCTGCTCGACCTCGACGGCGATAGCATCGGCGACGTGTCGATCGCTGGCAGCGCCGGCCTCGACTGGTACCGCAATGTCGTCGGCGGACAGACCCACTTCCTGCTGCTCGAACCCCTCTTCACCGAGAACGCCGACACGGTCGATCTCGGCAGTCTCGACCTTGAGGACTACGACAACGTCACCGATGCACTGGACGGCGACGACCTCGTCACGCTGAGTGGCGCCTCCACCCTCGACGACACCTTCACGGGCGGCAACGGCGACGACACGATCTTCGCCGCCACCGACGACGGCTTCGAGACCGTCTATGGCGCCGATGGCAACGACCTTCTCTACGGCGGCGATGTCTTCGGGATCAACGGCCACGAGACGCTGGATGGCGGGGCCGGCAACGACACGATTTTCGGAGGCAACGGGACGGAGACGCTCGTCGGCGGCAACGGCGACGACCTGCTGTACGGCGGCAACCCGGACGAAGACATCTTCAGCGAGTCCGGATACTGGGTTCTGCTGGCGAAGGGCGACGAGGGCAGCGACACGATCTTCGGATCGGCCGGCAACGACAATGCCTACGGCGGCAATGGCGCGGATCTGATCTATGGCGGCCAGGCCGGCGACAAGCTCTTCGGCGACGACGGGGCCGATACGATACTCGGCGGTGCGGCGAGCGACAGTGTCGGGGGCGGCAACGGCGGCGATCTGCTTTACGGCGAGGCCGGAACCGACACCCTGCTCGGCGGCCAGGATGCCGATACGCTGTTCGGCGGCGACGACGGCGACTTCCTCTATGGCGAGGCCGGCGACGATGCTCTGCTCGCCGGCAGCGGCAACGACGAACTGTTCGGCGGTTCCGGCGGCGATACCGTCCGCGGTTCGCTCGCCGATCTAGCGACCGATACGATCTTCGACTTCGACACGGCCCCTGGCGGCGACTTCGACGCGATCGTCGTCGACACGATCTTCGGCGGCGACACCCGCTCGGTCTTCACGGCCGACAGCGACAGCCTGGACCTCGACGGCGACGGCAACGGCGACATCGTGGTCCTGGGCTCGACGGGCGTCGAATGGCAGCGGACGGAGGTGGCCGGCGTCACCCGCTTCTCCATCGCCCAGCCGCTCTTCACCGCGAACGCCGACACGGTCGACATGACCGCGCTCGACCTCGACCTCTACGGCAACGTCTCGGACGCGCTCGACGGCGACGACCGGGTGACTCTGGCGGGCGCCTCCGATCGCGACGACAGCTTTGCCGGCGGCAACGGCAGCGACGGGATCTTCGGCAGCGGCGACGACGAACTGATCTTCGGCGGCAACGGCAACGACACGCTGTCGGGAAGTGACGGCCAGGACACGCTGGTGCCGGGCTTCGGCACGGACCTGCTCTATGGCGGCTCCGGCGGCGACGTGATCGGTGCCGACACGGTCGCCGAACTCGACGACGACACCGTCGCCGACTTCCTACCGGGCACGCTGGCGGAGTCCGACTACATCGACGTCCAGGGTGACTTCAGCGCGCTCGACGGCACCAAGCTGGCGGGCGGCGTCCTCGATTTCGGCGGCGGCAACCAGATGCTGCTGGCCTTCGGTGGCCAACCGGTCGCGGGCACGATCGACGCCAGCTTCGACGACGGCTGGACGCAGATCCGGGTGCTGGGTTCGAGTTCGGTCACCAACGGCAGCGACCTCGTCTTCGGCGACGACGAGGCGGGGTCGATCGACGGCAAGAACGGCAACGACACGATCCTGGCCGGCGGCGGGTCGGACATCGTCAAGGGCGGCAACGGCAACGACTATGTCGAGGCCGGCAGCGGCAATGATTCGGTGCTGGGCGGCAGCGGCGACGACAGCCTGATCGGTGGCGAGGGCACCGACACGCTGTACGGCGAGAACGGCAACGACACCCTGCTCGGCGGCGATGGCGGCGACCGTCTCATGGGGGCGTCCGGCAGCGACGACCTCGATGGCGGCGACGGCAACGACACGCTCTATGGCGGCGTCGGAAAGGACACGCTGACCGGCGGCGAAGGTGCCGACCGACTCTATGGCGACAATGACGCCGACTATCTCGACCTCATCGAGGACACGGGCGTCCGCGACACCGTGTTCGGCTCGGTCGGCTTCCTGTCGGGCGACACGATTGCGGGCTTCGAAACCGGCAAGAGCAGCGGCTCGGATGTTCTGGCGATCACCGGCCTCTCGTCCAAGTACGGCAAGCTGCTGGACAGCGTCGCCATCGTCGACGGGGTGCTGTCGCTCAGCAAGGTCGGCGGCGGGCAGATCCTGTTCGAGGATCTGGCCGACGGCGACTGGCACACCGACACCATGGCCGGCAGCGACGGGTCGATCCTCCTTTACGTCGTGTAGGTGACGGGGGCCGGAGGTGCCGGCCCCCCTGCCCACCTCAGAAGCGGTCGACGCGGTAGGGCGTCAGGTCGATCTCGGGCGGCGTGCCGGTCATCACCTGGGCGATCAGCCGGCCGGTCATGGCGGACTGCGTCAGGCCGAGATGGTGGTGGCCGAAGGCGAAGAAGACGTTGTCGTGCCGCGGCGACGGGCCGATCACCGGCAGCGAATCCGGCAAGGTCGGACGGAAGCCCATCCACGTCTCGACCTTCTCGGTCTTCATGCCGGGCAGCAGGCGGCGGCCCTTCTCCAGCAGCGCGTCCGCCCGCTTCCAGTTCGGCGCGGCGTCGAGACCGGCCAACTCGACCGTGCCGGCGATGCGAATGCCGCCCGCCATGGGGGTCGCGAAGAACTTGCCCTCGGAGGAGGAGACCGGGAGCCGCAGGTCGATGCCGGGATCGGAGATCATCACATGGTAGCCGCGCTCGGTGTCGAGCGGGACCGTGTGCCCGAGGCGCGCGACCAGCTTCTTCGACCAGGCGCCGGCGGCAATCACGATCTTGTCGAAGGGCTGTGGCCCCTTGTCGGTGACGAGGTGGGTCGGCCGGCCGTCGGTGAAGCCGATATCCTCGACCGTCGCCTGCAGGAGAATGCCGCCGGCGCGCCGGAAATGCGCGGCGAGCCGCTCGGTCAGCTGGATCGGGCTGACGGTGTGGCCGGCTTCCGGATGGAAGACCCCGTGCGTCACGGTGCGGGCAAGCCCCGGCACCAGCTGGCGCACCTCGTCCGCCGTCAGCATCTCGGCCTTGATGTCGCGCCGGACGCGGACGTCGATGTCGGCCTGCGCCTTCTTGGCCGCGTTCTCGCCCTCGTAGACGCCGACCCAACCCTTGCGCTCGATGAGATCGGTCGCCTCGGCGTGCTTGGCCAGATCCATCCAGGCGGACATCGTCGGCTTCGACAGCGCCACGATCGCCTTCGACAGCTCCTCCACCCGGGCCGGCTGCGCGTTGCGCACGAACTGCACCAGCCAGGGCGCGATTTTCGGCAGGTAGCTCCAGCGGATGGTAAGCGGTCCCAGCGGATCGAGCAGCATCTTCGGCACCTGGGCCAGGATGCCCGGCGTCGCCAGGGGCATGGCGGTCGTGCCGGAGAGGATGCCGGCATTGCCGAACGAGGTGGCGCGTCCCGGTTCCTGCCGGTCGACCAGCGTCACCTGGAAACCGGCCCGCTGCAGTGCGATCGCGGTGGCGACGCCGACGATCCCTGCCCCCACGACCGTCGCCGACCTGCCCGTGCCCGTCATGTCCCGAACCCTCTGATCCTCGGGCCTCACGGCCCCGTGCTGAGATGGCGGCCGAGCGCGTCGCGGTCGGCCAGGAGGTCCGCCATCGCGCCCTCGGCCGCGACCCTGCCCTGGGACAGGACATAGGCGCGATCGGCGACGCGGGCGGCAAAGCGCAGATTCTGCTCCGACAGGAGAATGGTCAATCCCTCTGCCCTGAGCGAGCGAACAGCATCGGCCATGGCCGCGACCAGGATCGGCGCGATCCCCTCGGACGGCTCGTCGAGCAGCAGGACGGCCGGATTGCCCATCAGGGTCCGGGCGACGGCCAGCATCTGCTGTTCGCCGCCGCTGAGGCGGCCGCCCGGCCGCCGCCGCAGTTCCGCCAGCGGCGGGAACAGTCGCCAGATGCGTGCCTCGTCCCAGTATGGCGCTGCCGCGCGGGCGGGCTGCCGGCCGACCTCGAGATTCTCCGCGACGGTCAGCTCCGCGAAGATCCGCCGCTCCTCCGGCACATAGCCCAGCCCGCGGCGGGCGCGCTCGTGCGGTGCAAGGCGCCCGACCTCCGCACCGTCGAGCGCGATGCTGCCCGCCGTCACCCGGACGAGGCCCATGGCCGACTTCAAGGTCGTCGACTTGCCCGCGCCGTTGCGGCCGAGCAGCGCCACCACCTCGCCGGGCCGGGCCGCCAGCGATAGGTCGTCGAGCGCCACCGCCTGGCCGTAGACGGCACGGACGCCGGCCAGCGCGAGGCCGCTCACGTCTCCTCCTCCGGCCCGAGATAGACCTGCCGGACCAGCGGGTCGCGGCGCACCGCGGCGGGGTCGCCGTTAGCGATGACGCGACCGCGATCCAGCACCACGACGCGGTCGGCATGGCCGAAGACCACGTCCATGTCGTGCTCGGTGAAGAGCAGCCCGACCGCCTTCCCTGCCCCCGCGCCGCCGGTCGCAAGGCCGCTGACCAGCTCCATCAGCGCATGGCGCTCGTCGGGTGCCATGCCGGCGGTCGGCTCGTCCATCAGCAGCAGGCGCGGCTCCTGCGCCAGGACGATCGCCAGCTCCAGCCGCTTGGCATCCCCGTAGGCCAGCGTCGCGGCCCCGTGGTCGGCCTGGGCGGCCAGCCCAAGTCGCTCCAGCACCGCGTCGGCCGCCGCCGCCTCGTAGCGCGTAAGCGCTCGGCCGACGCGCCAGGCATGGCCGTGGCGTGCCGCCAGCGCCATCTGCACGTTCTCGCGCACGGTCAGCGACGGGAAGGTCTGCGAGATCTGGAAGGTGCGGCCGACGCCGAGCCGGGCGAGGCGCCGCGGGCCGAGGCCGGTCACGTCGCGTCCCGCGAGGCGGACGCGCCCGCGGTCCGGCGCGAGCTGCCCGTTGACGAGGTTGAAGCAGGTCGTCTTGCCCGCCCCGTTCGGTCCGATCAGCGCGACGCGTTCGCCCGCGCCGACCGCGAAGGAGACGCCGGCCACCGCCTGGACCGCCCCGAAGGCGCGCGCCACGTCCTCGACCGCGAGCAGCGTCACGGCACGCTCCGCCGGCGGACGATCCCGGCAAGGCCACCGCGGAAGGCAACCGCGAGCAGAACGATGCCGACCCCGAGCACGAGCCGCCACAACTCGAAGGTCCGGGCGATCCAGTCCGACAGCCCGACATAGGCGACGGTGCCGACCACCGGGCCGGCGAGCGACTGGATACCGCCGAGCAGGACCATGACGAGCCCGTCCACCGACCGGGAGATGGCGAGATAGCTCGGGAAGACGCTGCCCTTGGCGAGCGCGAACAGCGCGCCCGCGAGGCCGGCGAAGCCGCCCGCGACGACGACCGCCAGCCACTGGCGGGCGCCGACGGAAAGGCCGACCGCCTCCGCCCGGCGCGGGGAATCGCGGCCCGCGCGCAGCGACTGGCCGAAGGGCGAGAAGGCCAGCCGTCGGATCGCCAGGACGCCCGCGACCGAGAGCAGCAGCGAGACGTAATAGTAGCCGACGGTGCCGCCGAGCCGCGCGCCCGGCCAGAGCTCGAGGATCCCGTTGTCGCCGCCCGTCACCTCCAGCCATTGCACGGCGATCGACCAGACGATCTGGGCGAAGGCCAGCGACAGCATGGCGAGGTAGACGCCGGCGGCGCGTGCGCAGAGCCAGCCGAACGCGAGCCCGGCCAGGCCGGCGGCCAGGGGCGCCAGCGCCAGGGCCAGCTCGGCCGGCGCCGCCAGGTAGCGGATGGCCAGCGCGGCGCCATAGGCACCGAGCCCGAAATAGGCGGCATGCCCGAACGAGATCATGCCGCCCACGCCCATCAGGAAATGCAGGCTCGCCGCGAAGAGCACCAGCGCCAGCACGTCGATCGCCAGCACCACCGGATAGCCGTCGGCGAGGAACGGCAGCGCGAGCAGCAGAAGCAGCGCCACGGCCGCAACGGCGCGCACCCGCCGCGAAGCCGGACGCAGCGGCGGCTCGCCCGCGCCGTGCCCGGCGCTGCCCGACGTACCGCCCTCACCCAGCAGCCCGGCGGGCCGCACGACCAGCACCGCCGCCATAACGAGGAACATCAGCGCGAGCGTCAGCTTGGGGAACAGCAGCACGCCGAAAGCGTGGATGACCCCGATCAGGACGGCCGCCAGATAGGCGCCGACGATGCTGCCCATCCCGCCCACGACGACCACGACGAAGGCCTCGGCGATGACGTTGAGGTCCATGTGGAGATTGGCCGCCTCGCGGGGCACCTGCAGTGCCCCGCCGAGGCCGGCCAGCAGGGCGCCCAGCGCAAAGACGCCGGTGAAGAGGCGGCGCTGGTCCACCCCGAGTGCGGCCGTCATCTCGCGGTCGGCGGTCGCCGCGCGCACGAGGATGCCCCAGCGGGTGCGGCGGAAGAGCAGCCACAGCAGGCCGAGCACGACCGGGCCGACCGCGATCAGGAAGAGGTCGTACTCGGGCACTGCCTGTCCCAGGATCTCGACGGCGCCGCCGAGGCCGGGCGCCCGCGGCCCGAGCAGGTCCTCGGGGCCCCACAGCCAGAGCGCCGCATCCTGGAAGACGAGGACGAGGCCGAAGGTCGCGAGGAGCTGGAACAGCTCGGGCGCCGGATAGACCCGGCGCAGGACCAGCATCTCGACCACGATTCCGAGCGCGCCGACGGCCAGCGCGGCGGCGACCACGCCGGGCCAGAAGCCGAGTCGCTCGATCGCCGAGACCGCGACATAGGCGCCGACCATGTAGAAGGAGCCGTGCGCGAAGTTTACGACCCGGGTGACGCCGAAGACGATCGACAGGCCGGCTGCGACCAGGAACAGCGACGAGGCGCCGGCCAGGCCCGTCAGGGCCTGCACCAGCGCGAAGGACGGCTCGGCCCACAATAGGCTGAGCGTGCCGATCAGATTGTCCAAGGCCGGCCGTCGCCCGAACGGAAGCGGTCGTCGCGCCCTGCCCTGTCTCGCGCCTATTCCCCGGGGCGCAGCTTCCGGACGGTCGCGTCGTCGGGCAGGTAGTCCGCACCGTCGGCATAGCGCCAGTCGACCATCGTGCCGCGGCCGTCGCTGAGAGCGGTGCGGCCGACATAGGCGCCCAGCGTCGCCTGGTGATCGATGGCGCGATAGGTCATGGGCCCGAAGGGGCTGGACAGCTGGAGGCCGCGCATGGCCTCGACCAGCTTCTCGGTCTCGGCCGAGCCCGCCTTGGCGATGGCGGCGGCCAGCGACTTGACCATGACGTAGCCGACGACCGAGCCGAGGCGGGGGTAGTCGTCGAAGCGGGCGCGGTAGGCATCGCGGAACGCCTTGTGCTCCGGCGTGGCGATGGCATCCCATGGATAGCCGGTGACGATCCAGCCCTCCGGCGCCTCGCCCTTCATCGGATCGAGATATTCCGGCTCGCCGGTCAACAGGCTGACCACCGGGCGATTGCGGAAGAGGCCGCGCGTCGTGCCCTCGCGGACGAAGCGGCCGAGATCGGGACCGAAGGTGACGTTGAAGATCGCGTCGGGGCGGGAGAGCGCCAGCGCCTGCACGGTGGCGCCGGCATCGATCTTGCCCTGCGCCGGCCACTGCTCCGCGACGAACTCGACCTCCGGCCGCTTCGCCTTCAGCAGCGCCTTGAAGGCCGCGACCGCGGACTGGCCGTACTCGTAGTTGGGGGCGACGGTCACCCAGCGCTTGGCCGGCAGCTTCGCCGCCTCCTCGGCCAGCATCGCCGCCTGCATGTAGGTCGATGGCCGCAGCCGGAAGGTGTAGCGGTGGCCCTTGCTCCAGGTGAGGGCGTCGGTCAGCGGCTCCGAGCCCAGGAACAGCACCTTGTGCTGGCGGGCATAGTCGGAGACGGCAAGCCCGATGTGGGAGAAGAAGGTGCCGGCCAGGATCGCCACCTTCTCGTTGGCGACGAGTTCGGCCGCCATGCGGACGGCATCCTCCGGCTTGCCCCCGTCGTCGCGGGCGACGACCTCCAGCTTGCGGCCGATGACGCCGCCGGCGGCATTCACCTCTTCGAGCGCGAGCGTCCAGCCGTTGCGGTACGGCACCGTGAAGGCCGCCATGCCGGAATAGCTGTTGATCTCGCCGATGCGGATCGGCTCCTGCGCGCGCACGGACGATGCGATCGCGGCCGCAGCCGCAAGTCCGAGGATGGCCTGCCGCAGCATGGGCCCGCTCCCTGTTCCGGTCGATGGATCGAGGGGCAGAGCCTAAACGGCTCCGCCCCGCACTGCGATAGCGAAGTCTACCCGTTCGCCGTCCGCAGCATCGCCTGCAGCAGCACCTCGCAGCCGGCCGCGATGTCGGACGGCTTGGCGTCCTCGACCTCGTTGTGGCTGATGCCGTCGGCACAGGGCACGAAGATCATCCCGGTCGGGGCGACGCGCGCCATGTAGACCGCATCGTGGCCGGCGCCGCTGACGATCTCCATCGCCGGGAATCCGCCCTGGGTCGCGGCGTCACGCACCGCGGAGACGCAATCCGGATCGAACGGCGTCGGCGGGAAGTACCAGAACTCCTTCACCTCGGCCTCGGTGCCGGTGGCCGCGGCGTGCTCGGCGCAGGCCGCCCGCAATTCTTCGTCCATCTTCGTCAGCACGGCATCGACCGGATGGCGGAAATCGACCGTGAAGAACACCTGCCCCGGGATCGTGTTGCGCGAGTTGGGCGCGACGCGGACGAAGCCGACGGTGGCGCAGGCGTTGGGCTGGTTGGCATGGCCGATGCGGTTGACGGCGTCGATCATCCGGGCCGACGCGACGAGGGCGTCGCGGCGCTTCTTCATCGGGGTCGGGCCGGCATGGGCCTCCTGCCCCGTCACC
The DNA here is from genome assembly GCA_006738865.1 of Allostella sp. ATCC 35155. Classification (GTDB taxonomy): domain Bacteria; phylum Pseudomonadota; class Alphaproteobacteria; order ATCC43930; family Allostellaceae; genus Allostella. Next base: position 2,429,440 of record AP019701.1, on the reverse strand, counting down.
GTGATCTCGTACCAGCGCTGGCCCTGGGCACCGGTGACGATGCCGATGACCTTGCCCTCGTCCTCCAAGATCGGCCCCTGCTCGATATGGGCCTCGAAATAGGCCTTGGTCGACCGCCCGCCAACCGGCAGGTCGCCGGCATAGCCGATGGCCGCCAGTTCGCCGCCCAGCGTCTTCGTGGGATCGTTGTTGTCGGGCCGCTCCAGGCCGTAGGACAGATCCCAGACGCCGGCATAGATACCCGATCCGACCATGGCGGGGGAGAAGCGCGAGCCTTCCTCGTTGGTCCAGACCACCACCTCGATCGGCGCCTCGGTCTGGTACTGCGCGTCGTTGAGGGTGCGGATCACCTCGAGGCCGGCCAGCACGCCATAGACGCCGTCGAAGCGCCCGCCGGTCGGCTGGGTGTCGAGGTGGCTGCCCGTCATGACGGCCGGCAGGCTGTCGTTGCGCCCGGGACGGCGGGCGAAGATGTTGCCCATGCGGTCGACGCCGACGCTGCAGCCCGCCTCCTTGCACCAGCGCACGAAGAGGTCGCGGCCCTGGCGATCGAGGTCGGTGGCGGCCAGCCGGCACACCCCGCCCTTCGGCGTCGCCCCGATCCGGGCCATCTCCATCAGCGACGCCCACAGGCGGTCGCCGTCGATGCGCAGGTTCTCCATGATGCAGGTCTCCGTGGCAGGGCACTGGGGCGGCCCTAGTTATCGGCAGGAGCCGACGGCGCGGCAAGTCTCCGCCGTTGCGGCATCGGTCCCGCCTTGAAATACTGCGCCGCGCCCTCTCCCCTACGCCCGAGCCGTTCATGCCCGATCCCAGCCTCGATACCGCGATCCGCGACGCCGTCGATCGCGGCTTCGACGACCAGATCGCCTTCACCGCCGATCTCGTGCGCTACCCCTCCGTTCGCGGCGCCGAGCACACGGCGCAGGATTGCATGGCGCGCGCCATGCGCGAACGCGGGCTCGAGATCGACCGCTGGGTCATCGACCTCGACGACATCAAGCATCTGAAGGGCTATTCGCCGGTCAACGTCTCCTACGAGAACGCCCTCAACGTCGTCGGCATCCACCGGCCGCAGGCGAAGAAGGGCCGCTCGCTGGTGCTGAACGGCCATATCGACGTGGTGCCGGAGGGCCCGCTCGACATGTGGACGACGCCGCCCTACGAGCCGCGGATCGCCGACGGCTGGCTCTATGGCCGCGGCTCGGGCGACATGAAGGCGGGGCTGGTCTCTTGCGTCTTCGCGCTGGAGGCGCTGCGCCGGGCCGGCTGGCAGCCGGCGGCCGACGTCTTCGTCCAGTCGGTGATCGAGGAGGAGTGCACCGGCAACGGCGCACTCGCCTGTGTCGGCCGCGGCTATGTCGCCGATGCCGCCCTCATCCCCGAGCCGCGCGGGGAGTCGGTGCTGAGCGCCCAGATCGGCGTCATGTGGTTCCAGGTGCGCCTCAAGGGCCGGCCCGTCCATGCCTCGGTCGCGGGCGAAGGCGCCAACGCCATCGAGGCCGCGGGCCCGATCATGCGCGCGCTGCACGCCCTGAAGGATCGCTGGAACGGCGGCCGGGCGGCGCACCCGCCCTTCGACACGGTCGCCAACCCGATCAACATCAACATCGGCAAGATCACCGGCGGCGACTGGGCCTCCAGCGTCCCCGCCTGGTGCGACATCGACATCCGCATCGCGACATATCCCGGCCAGGACCTTGCCGACGCGCGGCGCGAGATCGAGGACACGGTGCGGCAGGCGGCACAGGGCATCCCCTTCCTCGCCAACAACCCGCCGGAGATCCTGTGGTTCGGCTTCCAGGCCGAGGGCTACATCCTGCCCGAGGGCAGCGATGCCGAGCGCACCCTGGGCGGCGCCCATGCCCGGGTGTTCGGCGAGAAGCTGCTGCGCACGCCGACGACGGCCACGACCGACGCCCGTTTCTTCGGCCTCTATTCCGGGATGCCGGCGCTGGTCTACGGCCCCAAGGCCGCCTCGGTGCACGGCTTCGACGAGCGGGTCGAGATCGAGTCCATCCGCCGCACGACCCAGGCGATGGCGCTCTTCATCGCCGACTGGTGCGGACTGGAGGCCGCGTGATGCTGGACGCCAAGATCGAGACCGCCATCCGCGACGCGGTCGACGCCGGCTTTGCCGACCAGACCGCCTTCACCGCCGAGATCGTCGCCTCGCCGTCGGTGCGCGGCCGCGAGCAGCCGGCACAGAACCTGATGGCGGCCGCCATGCGCGAGCGCGGCCTGCCGGTCGACGCCTGGCGCATCGACCCCGAGACGATCCGGCACATGCCGGGCTTCTCCCCCGTCACGGTCAGCTACGACCAGGCGACGACGGTGGTCGGCGCCTGGCGGGCGCCCGACCCGCGCGGCCGCTCGCTGATCCTCAACGGCCATATCGACGTCGTCCCGGCCGGCCCGGAGGAGATGTGGGCGATCCCGCCCTTCGAGCCGCGCGTCGCCGACGGCTGGATGTACGGCCGCGGCGCCGGCGACATGAAGGCCGGCCTCTGCTCCTCCCTTTTCGCGTTCGACGCGCTGCGCCGCGCCGGCGTGCGGCCGACCGGCGACATCTACTTCCAGTCGGTGATCGAGGAGGAGTGTACCGGCAACGGCGCGCTGTCCTGCTTCGCCCGCGGCTACCGCGCGGATGCCGCCCTCATCCCCGAGCCGATGGGCGAGCGCTTCATCCGCGCCCAGGTCGGCGTCATCTGGTTCCAGATCCGGCTGCGCGGCTTTCCGGTCCATGCCGCCTATGCGACGACCGGCGCCAATGCGATCGAGAGCGCCTATGCGCTGTTCCCGGCGCTCCATGCGATGTGCGACGCATGGAACGCGCGCTGCGCCAAGGTCGACCATTTCGGGCACCTGAAGCACCCGATCAACCTCAACATCGGCAAGATCACCGGCGGCGACTGGGCCTCCAGCGTGCCGGCCTGGTGCCATGTCGACGTGCGCATCGCGACATATCCCGGCCAGGACCTGGCCGAGGCCCGGCGCGAGATCGAGGACACACTGCGCGCCGCCTCGCGCGACATTCCCTTCCTCGCCAACAGCCCGCCGGAGGTCGTCTGGAACGGCTTCCAGGCCGAGGGCTGCATCCTGTCCGGCGGCGATGCGGAGGCGGTGCTGGCGGACGCGCACCGCGCGGTCTTCGATGATGCCCTGCAGCCGATGACCTGCACCGGCACGACCGACGCCCGCTTCTTCGGCCTCTATGCCGGCATTCCGGCGCTGGTCTACGGGCCCAAGGCCGAGAACATTCACGGCTACGACGAGCGGGTCGACCTCGAATCCCTGCGCCGCACCACCCAGGCGACGGCGCTCTTCATCGCCGAATGGTGCGGCATCGAGAAGGCCTGATCGGATGGACGTCGTCTTCAGCGAGGCGCATGCGCGCCACGCCCCGCGCGAGTTCCTGCTGCGCGGCAACTTCGCGCCGATGGCCGAGACCGTCGAGCGGGCCGAGAACCTCGTGCGGGCCGCCCGCGAGATGGGCCACCGCGTCGTCGCGCCCGACGACTGGGGTATGGCGCCGATCGCCGCCGTCCATTCCGTCGACTATCTCGAGTTCCTGGAGACCGGCCATCGCCGCTGGATGGAGCTGCCGAACGCCAATCCGGAGATCCATCCCCACTCCTTCGCCGGCCGGCACATGCGGACGCGGCCCGAGGGCATCGGGGGGCAGGTCGGCTACTATATCGGCGACCTCAGCGCGCCGATGGTGGCGGGCACCTGGCCGGCATCGCTGGCAAGCGCCCATGCCGCCGTCCAGGCGACCGAACTGGTGCTGACCGGCGCGCCCGTCGCCTACGCGCTCTGCCGTCCGCCCGGGCACCATGCCTTCGCCGACCAGGCGGCGGGATTCTGCTTCGTCAACAACGTCGCCGTCGCGGCCCAGCACGCGCGCGGCAAGGCCGGCCGCGTCGCCATCCTCGACGTCGACGTCCATCACGGCAACGGCACCCAGGGCATCTTCTACGACCGCAGCGACGTCTTCTTCTGCTCGCTGCACGGCGATCCCGGCACCTTCTATCCCTACTTCGCCGGCTATGGCGGCGAGCGCGGGGCCGGCGCCGGCGAGGGCTACACGCTGAACCTGCCATTGCCGCACGGCACCGGCGACGCCGACTACATGCCCGCGCTCGACCGCGCGCTCGCGGCCGTCCGTCGCTTCGATCCCGAAGTGCTGCTGGTCTCGCTCGGCTTCGACGCCTACGAGAAGGATCCGCTCGGCGTCCTGGCCATCTCGACCGACGGATTCGCCGAGATCGCCCGGCGGATCGCGGGCCTCGGCCGACCGACCGTCCTGGTGCAGGAAGGCGGCTATCATGTCGGCGACCTCGGGCGGAATCTGTCGGCGTTCCTCGGCGCCTACCAGGAGACCATTGGCGCCGGCGCGGCGCGCGGGTAAGTAACCCCGCAGATCAGAGGGGAGCATCCGGAGCCATGGCCGCAACCCAGTTCATCGACCTTGCCGAACTCGCCGACCGCATTCCGGACGGCGCGTTCCTTGCCCTGCCGCCGGACTACAGCAACGTGCCGATGGCGATGACCCATGCACTGCTGCGCCGGCCGGCGCGCGACATGCGCCTCCTTTGCGTGCCGACCAGCGGCATCCAGGCCGACCTCCTGATCGGGGCCGGCTGCGTCGCCGCGATCGAGTGCGCGGCCGTCTCCCTGGGCGAGCAGGGTCCGGCGCCGCGCTTCACCAACGCGGTCGTCAACGGCAGCCTGAAGTTCGTCGACAGCACCTGCCCCGCCATCCACGCCGCCCTCCAGGCGTCGGAGAAGGGCCTGCCCTTCATGCCCCTGCGCGGCATTCTCGGCTCGGACATCCTGGCCAACCGGCCCGACTGGAAGGTGATCGACAATCCCTTCGCCGAGGAGAAGGATCCGATCGTGCTGCTGCCGGCGATCCGGCCGGACTTCGCGGTCTTCCATGCCCGCTGGGCCGACCGCCAGGGCAATGTCTGGATCGGCCGTCGGCGCGAGCTGATGACGATGGCCCACGCCGCGCGCCGGTCGTTCGTCACCGTCGAGGCGGTCTTCGACGGCGACCTCCTGGCCGAGGACGAGCTCGCTGCGGGCACCATCCCCGGAATCTATGTCGATGCCGTCGCGCTGGCGCCGCGCGGCGCCTGGCCGATGGGCCTTGCCGACCTCTATGCGCCGGACGTCGCCCACCTCGCGGACTATGCGAAGCTGGCACGCAGCGATGCCGGCTTCCGCGAGTACCTCGCCCAGAACCACCTGGAGCCGGCCCATGCCGGCTGACGCAACCGTGGCCAAGGCAGCCCTCTGGCGGCGCGAGGAGCTGCTGATCGCCGTCCTCGCCCGCCTGCTCGACGGGGTCGACCATGTCGCGGTCGGCGCCAGCTCGCCGATCCCGGGGGCGGCCGCCCTGCTCGCCCGCGCGCTCTCGAAGGGGGACACGCGGGTCTCGGTGCTCGGCAGCCGCCGCCACAACCCCTTCACAGAGGGCGGGCGCGAACTCTTCGACTGCGCCGCCCAGGGTCGCATCGGCGCCTTCTTCCTCGGCGGTGGCGAGATCGACGGGCAGGCCAACATCAACCTCGTCGGCATGGGCGACTATCCGAGGCTGGACGTCCGCTTCCCCGGCTCGTTCGGCTCGGCGTATCTCTACATGCTGATCCCGCGCGTGATCCTCTTCCGCGAGGAGCATACGCGCCGGGTGATGGTGCCGCGGGTCAACTTCATCAGTGCGCCGGGCACGAGCGATCCGGGGGTCCACCGGCCCGGCGGCCCCTATGCCCTGGTGACCAACCTCGCCAAGTTCGATTTCGACCGCGAGCGCCGCAGCTTCTCCCTGGCGACGGTCCATCCCGGGCATTCGGCGGCCGACGTCGCCGAGGCGACCGGGTTCGAATATGACCAGCCGGCGGCCGTGCCGGCGACCGAGCCGCCGCCGCCCGAATGGCTGGAGCTGCTGCGCGGCCGCATTGCCGACGAACTCGCCGAGACCTATCCCAAGTTCGCGAAGGCCGTCTTCGGCGTCGAAGCCGCGGCCTGATCCCGAAGTTCAGCGCAATCGGAGCAGAGATGAACGCCTCCACCGGCACGCTCGCCGGCATCAAGGTCATCGACCTCACCCGCATCCTGAGCGGCCCCTACGGCTCGCAGATCCTGGCCGATCATGGTGCTACGGTCATCAAGGTCGAGCCGCCGGCCGGCGACGAGACGCGCGACTGGGGCCCGCCCTTCCGCGACGGCACCGCCTCCTACTTCGTCGGCGTCAACCGCAACAAGCGGTCGATCGCGCTCGACCTGACGAGGCCCGAGGGGCGCGAGGTGCTGTTCCGCCTGCTCGAGGATGCCGACGTGCTCTTCGAGAACTTCAAGACCGGCCAGCTCGCCAAGTGGGGCCTCGACTGGGAGACGGTGCTGAAGCCGCGCTTCCCGCGCCTCATCTATGCCCAGATCTCGGGCTTCGGTCCCGACGGACCGCTGGGCGGCCTGCCCGGCTATGACGCGGCGGTGCAGGCTTCGTCCGGCCTCATGAGCATCAACGGCTCGCCGGAGAGCGGGCCGGTGCGCCTGGGCACGCCGATCGTCGATCTCGGCACCGGGCTCAATGCCGTCATCGGCATCCTCATGGCCCTGATCGAGCGGCAGCGGTCGGGCCTCGGCCAGCATGTCGAGTGCTCGCTCTACGACGTCGGCATCTCGCTGCTGCACCCGCACGCCGCCAACTATTTCATGTCGGGCGACCCGCCGAAGCTGCTCGGCAACAGCCATCCGAACATCGCGCCCTACGACCAGTACAAGACCAAGACGCGACCGATCTTCCTCGCCGTCGGCAACGACGTGCAGTTCCGCCGCCTCTGCGAAGTGCTGGGCGCGCCGCACCTGCCGGCCGAGGCCCGCTTCAAGACCAACCGCGACCGCGTCCAGCACCGGCCGGAGCTGAACCACATCCTCGTCGACCTCCTGATGCAGCATGACGGGCCGGCGCTCGCCGCCCGCCTGCTCGATGCGGGCGTGCCGGTCGGGCCGGTGCAGTCGATTCCGGAGGTCATGGACGACCCCCATACGAAGCACCGCGACATGGTGATCGAGATGGGCGAGTACCGCGGCACCGGCATCCCGCTGAAGTTCGCACGCACGCCGGGCACCGCGCGCAGCGTGCCGCCCGGCTTCGGCGCCGACGGCGCGGCGATCCTGGCCGAGCACGGGTTCGCCGCCGAGGAGATCGCCGGCCTCAAGGAAGCCGGCATTCTCTACGACGAGCGGCGCAAGGGACGGTAGCGGGCGGCCCCGCGCCGCCCGCCCCTGCCCGCCGACGGCGTCAGTCGACCCGCGCGCCCGCGCTCTGCACGATCGCGGCCCAGCGCACGATCTCGGCCTTCATCAGGCGGTCGAGATCGGCGGGGCTGCCGGTCAGCGGGTCGATGCCCTGCTTCACCAGGGTCTCGCGCATCTCCGGCGTCGCCATGATGTCGACGATCGCCTTGTTGACCTTGGCCACGACCGGGGCCGGCGTGCCGGCCGGGGCATAGACCCCGAACCAGGCCGAGACGACGAAGTCCTTCATGCCCGCCTCGCCCATGGTCGGCACGCTCTCCAGCGCCTTGGACCTCACTCGCTCCGCGCCGGTGACGGCGAGCGGCCGCAGCTTGCCGTCCTCGATGAAGGGCAGCAGCGGCAGGTAGTGGTAGAACATGAGCTTGGTATCGCCGCGCAGCAGCCCCTCGATGGCCTGCGAGCCGCCGCGATAGGGCACATGCACCATGTCGATCTTCTCGCGCGCGGCCAGCATCGCGCCGGAAAGATGGTTCGAGGTTCCGTTCCCCGACGAGCCGAAATTCAGCTCGCCCGGCTTGGCGCGGGCGTAGGCGACGAGCTCGGCCAGGGTCTTCACCGGCAGCGTCGGATTGACGACCAGCACGTTCGGTGCGGTGCCGAACTGGGCGATCGGCGCGAAGTCCTTCACCGGATCGTAGGGGATCTTCTTGTAGAGTGCCGGGTTGATCGCATGCGTGCCGATGGTCGCCATCAGCAGCGTGTAGCCGTCGGCCGGCGAGCGCGCGACTGCCTCGGTTCCGATGGTGCCGCCGCTGCCGCCGCGATTGTCGATCACCACCTGTTCGCCGAGCGCAGGCCCCAGCTTCTGCGCCAGGATGCGGCCGACCAGGTCGGTCGTGCTGCCGGCCGGAAACGGCACCACCAGTTTGATCGGCTTGGACGGATAAGTCTGGGCCAGCGCGCTTCCCGCCATCGCCAGCATTGCCGCGCAGGCCACCGCGAGCCGGCGTCGCATCGTCGTCATGTCCATGTTTCCCCCGAAGATTCCGGCCCCTGGCGGGCCGCTGCGGCGGAGGCTACGACAGCTTCAGCGGCGGCGCGACAGCTCCTTGCGCATGTAGACGCGCGCCATGCCGGAAACGATGCGGCGGTCGAACTCGACATAGCCGAGCCGGCGGTAGATCGCCTGGTTCTCGGTCATCATCTGGTGGGTGTAGAGGCGGATTTCGGTCAGTCCGCGGGCCAGCGTCTCCGCCTCCGCGAGATCGAGGAGCTGGCGCCCCAGGCCGGTCCCCCGATACCCGGGATCGACGGCGACGTTCTCCAGCATCATGTGGTCGCGCGCCTCGTCGAGGAGCAGCAGCCCGACGATCCTGCCGTCGCGTTCGACGACGAAGCCCCGCATCTGATGCAGGGCTTCGCCATAGTCGACGGTCATCGGATAGGGCTTGCGCCCGATGCGCACGACATAGTGGCCATAGGCCCGGTCGACGAGCGCGGCGACCCGGTATCCGTCCGTTGCCGTGGCCGGCCGCAGGCCGGCGATCATGGCTCGGCGAAGAGCGATCGGGTCGCCACCGGGAATCCCGGCCGCGCAAAGGCGGCTTCGTCGGATACGCGCTGGATCATCCCTTGCACCCCATCGAGCGCGCCCGGAACGAGTTCGCGGGCGAGGAAACGATGCGGCTCCACCGGCCCCGGCATCGCGAGGTTCCGCGTCAGGGCGCGGGTGAAGCCGAAGGACTCATAGTAGCCGGGATCGCCGACCAGCACGACGATCCCGTGCCCGTCCGCTGCGGCCGCTGCGAGGCCGTGGCGCATCAACGCCTTGCCGAAACCCATGCCCTGCAGCCCGGGGTCGACCGCCAGCGGCCCGAGCAGGAGCCCCGGCACCCGCTCCCAGCCGATGGCGACGGGCCAGAACCGCAGGGTGGCGGCCATGCCGCCGCCCGGCAGCTCGTTGACGAAGGAGAGTTCGGGAAGCGCGGGAACCCCGTCGCGCAGCCGGTAGGCCGTCTTGCGCTCACGGCCCGGCGCAAAGCTCCGGTTCAGGAGCAGTTCCACGGCGGCCGCGTCGTGCGGCGTCTCGAAACGGATGGTCATCGTCGTCCTCGGGAATGATCGCTGTCGTTGGGCACCGGACGGCGGTCCGGTGCAGCGATCGGAGGACGGGCTGGGCGATCAGGCCTGGAGCCGCTCCCGGACGCGCACGCGAACCACCGCCCTCATGGGGCAGAGGCGGGTCGCATTTCGTCGGAGTCGTCGGCTCGACAAGGCCAGAGGCCCTTTCCTTGCTGTTGGGGCGCAGCAGATAGCACCGGCCGGATACCAATTCAAGACGAAGACCGGGGTTTCTCTTGCGAGGTCACCCTGCTCGGCTACCATGCCGGTCCCTGTCCAATCCGCGCCGACGCGAACGGCGCGATCAGAAGAATTTCCGGGAGGAACAGCATGACGGAACGCCCGAAGCTCCGCAGCGGCGAATGGTTCGGCAAGCAGGATCGCGACGGCTTCGTCCATCGCAGCTGGATGAAGAACCAGGGCCTGCCATCCCACCTCTTCGACGGGCGCCCGGTGATCGGCATCTGCAACACCTGGTCCGAGCTGACGCCCTGCAACGCCCATTTCCGCAAGATCGCCGAGCATGTGAAGCGCGGCGTCTACGAGATGGGCGGCTTCCCGCTCGAATTCCCGGTGATGTCGCTGGGCGAGACGCTGATGCGGCCGACCACGATGCTGTTCCGAAATCTCGTCAGCATGGATGTCGAAGAGTCGATCCGCGCCAACCCGATCGACGGGGTGATCCTGCTGGTCGGCTGCGACAAGACCACTCCGGCCCTGCTGATGGGGGCGGCGAGCTGCGACCTGCCGACGCTGGCGATCTCGGGCGGGCCGATGCTGAACGGCCGCTTCCGCGACGAGCAGATCGGGTCGGGAACGCATGTCTGGAAGTTCGGCGAGATGGTGCGGGCAGGCGAGATGACGCTCGCCGACTTCATGGATGCCGAGGCCTGCATGTCGCGCTCGGCCGGCCACTGCATGGTCATGGGCACCGCCTCGACCATGGCCTCGATGGTCGAATCGCTGGGCATGGGCCTGCCGTCCAACGCCGCCATCCCGGCCGTCGATTCGCGGCGCTATGTCCTCGCCCACATGGCCGGCCGGCGGATCGTCGAGATGGTGAAGGAGGATCTCCGCATGTCGAAGATCCTGACCCGCAAGGCCTTCGAGAACGCCATCCGGGTCAATGGCGCGATCGGCGGCTCGACCAACGCCGTCGTCCATCTGTTGGCGCTCGCCGGCCGGGTCGGCGTCGACGTCTCGCTGGAGGACTGGGACAAGCTCGGCTGCGACGTGCCCTGCCTCGTCAACCTGATGCCGTCGGGCAAGTACCTGATGGAGGATTTCTTCTATGCCGGCGGCCTGCCGGCGGTGATCCGGGCGCTCGGCGACCGCATCCACAAGGACGCGCTGACCGTCAACGGGCGGACGATGGGCGAGAACACGGCCGACGCACCGAACTGGAACGCCGACGTCATCTTCCCGGCCGACGCGCCATTCAAGGACGCCGGCGGCATCGCCGTGCTGCGCGGCAATCTCTGCCCCGACGGCGCGATCCTCAAGCCCTCGGCCGCCTCCCCGCACCTGATGAAGCATCGCGGCCGCGCCGTCGTCTTCGAATCGATCGAGGATTTCCACGCCCGCATCGACGACGAGAGCCTCGATGTCGACGAGAGCTGCGTGCTGGTGCTGAAGGGCTGCGGCCCGCGCGGCTATCCGGGCTTCCCCGAGGTCGGCAACATGCCGCTGCCGCCGAAGGTCCTGCGCCGCGGCATCACCGACATGGTGCGCATCTCCGACGCGCGGATGAGCGGCACCGCCTACGGCACCGTCGTCCTGCACACCGCGCCGGAATCGGCCGTCGGCGGCCCGCTGGCGCTGGTACAGAACGGCGACATGATCGCGCTCGACGTCGCCGCGCGGACGCTCACCCTCGATGTGCCGGAGGCGGAACTCGCCCGCCGCAAAGCGGCCTGGACGCCGCCGGCGCCGCTGCACGACCGCGGCTATGCCCGCCTCTACATCGACCATGTCCTGCAGGCCGACACCGGCGCCGACCTCGATTTCCTGGTCGGCAAGTCCGGCGCCGAAGTCGCCCGCGAGAGCCACTGAGCGAGGATCAGGCACTCATGCCGACCATTCTCTACCCCGACACCCGCTTCATGGGCGGCGCCGACGCCGATCGCGCCGGCGCCGGCGAGGGCATCGAACTCGCCACCTACGACGCGACCCGGCGCGAGCACATCCCGGACGCGGTCTGGGGCGCGGCGGACGCCGTCGTCCTCGGCATCGGCCTCAGCATCACGTCCGACGTCGTCGAGCGCCTGGACAACTGCAAGATCATCATCCGGATGGGGGTCGGCTACGACAACATCGACATCCGGGCGTCAGCGAAGCGCGGCATTCCGGTCGCCAATGTGCCGGACTACGGCACCACCGACATCGCCGACACGGCGATGGCGCTGCTGCTCAACTTCACCCGCGGCATCACCGCCTACGACAACGCGCTGCGGCGCGACATCGTCGGCAACTGGCACGTCAGCCATGCGCCGGTCATCCGCCGCACCAAGGGCATGCCGGTCGGCGTCATCGGGCTGGGGCGCATCGGCACGGCGTCGGCCCTGCGCCTCAAGGCGTTCGACCTGCCGGTCCATTTCTACGATCCCCATGTCTCGAACGGCACCGAGCTGGCGCTCGGCCTGACGCGCCATCACTCCGTCGCGAGCCTGCTCGGCGCGGTTGACGCCGTCACCATCCACGCCTTCCTCAACGAGGATACGCGGGGCCTGATCGACGCTGCGGCCGTGGCGGCGATGCGCGAGGGCACGATCCTGGTCAATACCGCCCGCGGGCCGATCTGCGACCTCGACGCCATCCATGACGGGTTGAAGTCCGGCCGGATCGCGGCAGCCGGCCTCGACGTCCTGCCGGACGAGCCGCCCGACCCGGAGCACCCGCTGATCGCCGCCTGGCGCCGAGACGAGGACTGGATCCGCGGCCGCCTCGTGCTCTTGCCGCACGCCGCCTACTACAGCGCACAGAGCCTCTGGGATATCCGCTTCAAGGCGGCCGAAACCGCCCGCCTGATGCTGACCGAGGGGCGCCTGCGCAACTGCGTCAACGGCGAGTTGCTGAAGAACGCGGGCTTCGGCCGATAGAAGAAAGCCCGGCGGCGCCGGCCGAGGCGCCGCCGGGTGGGCGGTCACGCGTCGGGGTACTCGTCGTGCCGCCGCCACCAGAGGCCGTTCTCGTTGCGGCCCAAGGGCGCGCGGTCGAGCCACTGGTAGGAGCCCCACAGCGCGTCGAGGCCGCGGGCATAGGTCGAATAGGTGTGGCAGATGGCGTCGCCCTGCCGGACGAAGGCGCTGAGGCCCGGCCGTTCGCGCAGGAAGGTCGCCATGTCGGTGCCGCACATGGACGCGTGCCGCGGCTCGATCCCGTCCGCATCGCCGGGGACGGGTTCGAGCGCCGGTTCGTTGCGGTAGTTGTAGGCAATGCCGCCCGAGCGCTGCTGCTCCGCGCTGAACCAGACCTGGAAGTCCCCGTTGAAGTCGCTGCCCTGCGACGAGGCCCAGGGGAAGCTCCACCCCATGCGCCGGCGGTAGGCCTGCAGCTTGGCGAGCGGCGCGCGCGAGACGGCCCACAGCATGACGTCGTGGTTGGCGAGATGGACCGCAAAGCCATTGAACCCGTCCGCGATCATCGAGCAGGACGGGCAGCCGGCGTCGTAGTCCGGGCCGAACATGAAGTGATAGACGAGGAGCTGCGAGCGGCCCCGGAAGAGGTCGGGGAGGGTTGCCTCGCCCTCCTCCGTCGCGAAGCGATAGGTCTTCGCGACCTCCACCAGCGGCAGTTCCCGCCGCCGCCGGGCCAGCGCGTCGCTCTGCCGGGTGTGCTCCTTCTCCGCGCGCAGCAGGTCGAGCCGGGCTGCCAGCCATTCCTCGCGTGTCGCAATGCGTTGCATCGTCATCCTCGTTCTCCTTGCCGATTGGCCAGCCGAGGCTCGTCGATCGATGGGGACCGGCGGGAGTGACAAGTCTGGCGCGAAATCCGGCGCAGCCAGGGCCCGAGGTGGAAGACACCCATCAGCAGGTACATCGCGACCATCCCGCTCGACGCGAGGCCGGCGCCGGCACAGATGATCGCCGGCGCGCCCGCCTCGTCGATCGCCGCCAGGATCGCCATGACGCCGAAGACCGGCGCCGCCGCCAGCTGCAGCCAGCGCTCGGCGGCGCGGGCGGGTCCGTCCAGGTTTTGTCGCATCGCTCGTGTTCCCTTCCCTCGCTGTCGTACCTTCGGACGAGGCTAGGTGGCGGCAGGCGCGGTGCAGGAGTGACAAGCGTGGCGGGGTTGCGTTGGATTCGCTGATCGCGGCTGCGGCGCGGGCGCTGGCGGCGGGCGACCTGATGGGGGCGCTCAACCGTGTCGCCCTCCGGGACGATCCGCCGGCGCTGGCGTTGCGCGGGATCGTCGTCGCGCGCCTGGGCGACCTCGACCGGGCGCGCGGTCTCCTGCGCCGGGCGGCGCGCGCCTTCGGGTCGGCCGAGGCGGTCGCGCATGCCCGCTGCGTGGTCGCCGAAGCCGAGATCGCCCTGGTCTCGCGCGATCTGGGAGCGCCTGTCGATGCGCTGGCCGGCGCCTCGACTGTCCTCGAAGCGCATGGCGACCGGGCGAACGCCGCCCATGCCCGGCAGATCACGATCCGCTACCTCCTGCTGCTGGGCTGGCTCGATGCCGCCGAACAGGCGCTGCGGGCGTTCGACGCGGCGACGCTGTCGCCGGCTGCCCGCGCGGTGCACGAACTGATGGCCGCCGGCATCGCCATGCGACGCGTGCGGGCGGCGCCGGCGCGCGAGGCGCTGGAGCGGGCGGCACGCGCCGCGCATGCGGCCGACATCCCCGCCCTGTCGGCCGAGGTCGAAGTGGCCCGGGCGGCATTCGACGCACCGGCCGCGCGGCTGGTCTCGCGCGGGACGGAGGACACCCTCCCGCTGGAACGGGTCGAGACCCTGCTGGCGTCGGACACCCTCGTCGTCGATGCCTGCCGGCACGTCGTCCGCGGCCCGGCCCGAACGATCGTGCTGGCCGGCCGCCCGGTGCTGTTCGCGCTCGCCCGCACGCTCGCCGAGGCCTGGCCCGGTGACGCTGCCCGCTCCCGCCTGATCGCGCAGGCGTTCCGCTCGAAGCAGACCGACGAATCGCACCGCGTCCGGCTGCGGGTCGAGATCGCCCGGTTGCGCGACGAACTGGCGGGGCTGGCGGATATCCACGCCACCCGCGACGGCTTCGCGCTGGTTCCCGCCGGCGGGCTGCCGGCCGCCGTGCTGGCGCCGCCGGTCGACGAGGCGCATGGCGCCGTCCTGGCGCTCCTGGTCGACGGCGAGGCTTGGTCGAGTTCGGCCCTCGCGCTCGCCCTCGGCTCGAGCCAGCGCACGGTGCAGCGCGCGCTCGACGCCCTGGCGGCCGCCGGACGCGTGCACGCGGTCGGCCGGGGACGCGCGCGGCGCTGGCTGACGCCGCCGGCCGTCGGCTTCACGACGGTCTTGTTACTCCCGGGTCCGCTGCCGGGTGCCTAGCTTCGGGGCATCCACCAACCAGGAGCACGCAGCCATGAAGACCGCACCGGCCGACATCCTTCGCGAGTATGGCCCCTTTCCCGGCGTCGAGCAGGTCGCCGGCGTGACCTTCGACGGCCGGCACGTCTGGATCGCCACCGGCGAGGCGGTGACCGCAATCGACCCGGAGAGCGGACAGCCCGCCCGGTCGCTCGCCGTCCCGGCCGATGCCGGCACCGCCTTCGACGGCCGCCACCTCTTCCAGATCGGCGAGGACCGGATCCGCAAGATCGACCCCGAGACCGGCGCGGTGGTGGGCTCCATCCCCGCCCCCGAGGGCGGCAATTCCGGCCTCGCCTGGGCGGAGGGCATGCTCTGGGTCGGCCAGCATCGCGGGCGCATGATCCATCAGGTCGACCCGGCGACGGGCGCCGTCCTGCGCTCGCTGCGCTCCGACCGGCTCGTCACCGGCGTCACCTGGGTCGATGGCGACCTCTGGCACGGCACCTGGGAGGGCGAGGAGAGCAGCCTGCGGCGGGTCGATCCCGACAGCGGCGCCGTCCTCGAGGAACTCGCCATGCCGGCCGGCCTCGGCGTCTCGGGCCTGGAGTCCGACGGCGGCGATCGCTTCTTCTGCGGCGGCGGCCGCAGCGGGAAGGTCCGGGCGGTCCGGCGGCCGCGCCGGGAAGACGCGGCCGCCTGATGCCGGGTGATGCGGCAGCCCCTGGATCGGGGGCTGCCGGCGCCTCACGAGTTGGGACCGCGCTCCATCGAGACCGGCTGCCAGCGGCGCAGGCCGGCGTCCGGCAGGACGGTCGGGTTGACGCAGGACATCGGCCAGCGGCCGGACAGCACCAGCGACAGTTCCTGGCCGACACGGCGCTTGCGGGCGACGTCGAAGCGGGCCGAGGCGGAGGCGTTGTGCGGTGACAGGATGACGTGCGGCATCTGCAGCAGCGGATTGTCGGCCTTCACCGGCTCGACCTCGAAGACGTCGAGGCCGGCGCCGGCGATCCAGTTTTCCTGCAGCGCCTTGATCAGTCCTGCCTCCTGCACGGTCGGACCGCGGCCGGTGTTGATGAAGATGGCGTTCTTCTTCATCTGCCGGAAATGCTTCGCCTGCAGCATGCCCTCGGCCTCGGGCGTCGCCGGAACGTGCATCGACACGAAGTCAGAGCGGCTGAGCACCTCCGACAGGCTGGCCGGCTCCACCCCTTCGGCCGAGATCGCCAACTCGTCGATGAAGGGGTCGTAGGCCATCAGGCGCAGGCCGAACGGGGCGGCACGTTTGGCGGTCGCACGCGCCACCCGGCCGAAGCCGATGAAGCCCAGCGTCTGGCCCATCAGGCGGGGCACCTGGAGCAGCTGCGGCCGGCCCTCGGTCCAGCGGCCTTCGCGCACCATGCGGTCCTGCTCGATCGCCCGGCGATGGGTCGCGAGCAGCAGCATCATGGCGTGGTCGGCCACCTCCTCGATGAAGGTGTCGGGGCAGTTGGTGACGGGAATGCCCTTGGCCGTCGCCGCCGCCACGTCGACATAGTCGACGCCGACCGTGCCGAGCGTGATGACCTTCGCGCGGTCCAGCGCATCGATCATCGCGCGGGTGAACTTCATGCCCTTGGCATAGACCGCGTCGGCGCCGGCCGCGGCGGCGATGAAGCCGGCCTCGGTCGCCGGGCACTCGACGATTTCGGCGTCGAGCCCTTCGAGCGCTTCCATTTCGTACTGGTAGCCGCCGCCGGCCACGGTGAAGGACGCCCCGGCAGGCGTCAGGATCCGGAACTTCGCCAAGCTGCTCCTCCGACGGGCGCGATCAGGATTTCGGCGGCCGCGCCCGGATTGCCGCCTCGTTGACGTCGGTGCCCCAGCCCGGCAGGTCGGGCAGGACGAACTCCCCGTCCTCGATCACCGGGGGGCGGGTCACGAACTCGTCGCGCCAGGGGGTGGAATCGATGTCGATCTCCATGATGCGGAAGTTCGGCACCGCCGCCGAGAAATGGGCGCTGTGGTACGAGCAGAGATGCCCGTAGAAATTGTGCGGCGCGACGTTGACCTCGAAGGTCTCGGCCATCGCCGCGATCTTGAGGCTCTCGCCCAGCCCGTTCCACGGCACGTCGACGATGCCGACATCCATCGCATAGGCCTGGAGGTACGGCAGGAAGTCGCGCCGGCCGTGCAGCGTCTCGCACGAGGCGATCGGGCATGGTGCGTCGCGCCGGATGAGGGCGAGACTCGCGGCGTCGTGGGTGTCGATCTCGAGCCAGGTCATGCGGAAGGGCGCGAGCACGTCGGCCACCCGCTTGTAACCCTCGGTCTTGAAGTTGAAGTTGGTGTCGAGCATCACCCCCATCTCGGGGCCGACGGCATCGCGGATGGTCTGGAGCTGGCGCCTCAGATCCTCGAGCAGGGCGTTGTCCCAGTTGAGCTCCGGCCAGCCGGCCGTGCGCGCGAAGCCGGGCACGTAGGGATGCAGCTTGCCGTCGCGCCAGCGGAAGATGTTGGTCTTGAGGCAGCGGAATCCCTTCGCCTTCACCTCCTCGGCATGGCGGGCGAGGTCGTCGTAGGTTTCGAGCGGCGGCAGGAAGCCCCGATCGCGCTGGCCGATCCGGTAGGTTCCGAAGTGCGACCAGTAGACCGGGATGCGCTCGCGGATCGGCCCTCCGAAGAGGGCCGCCACGGACTTGCCCGCCTCCTTGCCGCGGACGTCGAGCAGCGCGTTCTCGATCGCGGCGATGGCCTGCTGGTTCAGCCCGCCGCGCGCCTGCCGGGTGGCGACGTGCAGGCGGGCGAGGATCGCCTCGCTGCGGCGCGGGTCCATCCCGACGACGAGCGGCGCCAGCACGCCGATCACCTGCGACAGGCCCTTGCTGCCGAAGTCCTCGTTGTACTCCGACCATCCGGTGATGCCGCAGGCGGTGCTGATCTTGACGAACGAGAAGGTCCGCCAGCCGGCATCCGCGATCAGCGTCTCGACGCGCTCGATCTTCATGGTCCCACCCTGCTCTGCACCGGGCCCTACTCCTTCACCGCGCCCGTCAGCGACGAGACGTAGTAGTCGACGAAGAAGGAATAGAAGATCGCGACCGGCAGCGACCCCAGCAGCGAGCCCGCCATCAGCGCCCCCCACTGGTAGACGTCGCCCGAGATCAGCTCCGTCAGGATCGCGACCGGGACCGTCTTGTTCTCGCTGCTCTGGATGAAGGCGAGCGCGTAGATGAACTCGTTCCAGGACAGGGTGAAGGAGAAGATGCCGGCGCTGATGAGACCCGGCACCGCCAGCGGCAAGGTGATGCGCCGCAGGATCTGCAGCCGCGTCGCCCCGTCGATCAGCGCGCACTCCTCCAGCTCGTATGGGATCGACTTGAAGTAGCCGATCAGCAGCCAGGTGCAGAACGGCACCAGGAAGGTCGGATAGGTCAGGATCAGCGCGAGCGGACTGTCGAAGAGCCCGAGCTGGAAGACCATCGTCGCCAGCGGGATGAACAGGATCGAGGGCGGCACGAGGTAGGCCAGATAGATGGCGAGGCCGACATACTGGCTGCCGCGGAAGCGCAGGCGCTGGATCGCGTAGGCCGCCAGCACGCTGGCGAGCAGCGACAGGAAGGTCGCGGCGATCGCCACCGACATGGTGGTGACGATCCAGCTCGGATACGAGGTCTCGAACAGCAGCTTGTAGATGTGGTCGAGCGTCGGTTCCGCGATCCAGAACGGGTTGTAGGTGTCGTAGTCGTAGAGTTCCGCGTTGGGTTTGAACGCCGTCACCGTCATCCAGTAGAACGGGAACAGCAGGATGAAGACGAAGCAGGCGAGCGGGACGTAGATCGTCACGACCCGCCGCGCCCGGTTGTCCCAGGCCATCGCCTCCGGCGGAGCCGCCGCGGTCGACGGCGTGTCCTTGTTCGCGACGGCGGCGTCAGTCATTGCTCTCTCCCTGCTGCCACTTGCGCCGCGCCAGCGCGAAGTAGCTGAAGAGCGTGGCGAAGACGAGGAACGGGATCATGGAGACGGCGATGGCCGCCCCCTCGCCCAGGTTCCCGCCGGGGATGCCGCGCTGGAAGGCCAGCGTCGCCAGAAGGTGCGTCGAGTTCACCGGCCCGCCGCGGGTGATGGCATAGACGAGCTGGAAGTCGGTGAAGGTGAAGATGATCGAGAAGGTCATCACGATCGCCAGGATCGGCAGCAGCAGCGGGAAGGTGATGTAGCGGAAGCGCTGCCAGCCGGTGGAGCCGTCGAGGAGTGCCGCCTCGTAGAGCGAAGGCGAGATCGTCTGCAGGCCGGCCAGCAGGGTGATCGCGACGAACGGGATGCCGCGCCAGATGTTGGCGGCGATCAGCGACCAGCGTGCGGGCCAGGCCGAGCCGAGGAAGTCGAAATAGGTGTCGCGCCAGCCCAGCACATCGACGACGACGTAGGAGATGATCGAGAACTGGGCGTCGTAGATCCACCAGAAGGCGATCGCCGATAGCACCGTCGGCACGATCCAGGGCAGCAGGATGATCGCGCGCAGCATGCTCTTGAACGGCAGGTGATTGTTCAGCAGCAGCGCCAGCCAGAGGCCGAGCGCGAACTTACCGATGGTCGCGACCGCCGTATAGAAGACGCTGTAGAAGACCGCCTGCCAGAACAGCCGGTCTCCCATCATGTACTCGAAGTTCTCCAGCCCGATCCAGACGCCGGAGCGGCCGATGGTCGTGTCGGTGAAGGCGAGCCAGATCCCGAGGCCGAGCGGATAGGTCAGGAACACCAGCAGCAGGCCGGCCGCCGGGAGCATGCAGATGAAGATGAGAAACGGCTTCCAGTCGAACAGCCGCGCGAGCCAGCTTGGCTCGATATGCGGACGCACCCAGTGCGCCGAGACGTCGGTGCCGGCCATCGGTCCTCCGGGGAATGCTGGGGCCGGCCGCCGGGGTTCGCCCGGCGGCCGGTTCCTTCAGCCGGTCAGCGGTAGTAGCGCCGGGTGCGGCGTTCGGCTTCGCGGACCGCCTCTTCGGGGGTCGCCTGCCCCGCAGCGACGGACGCGCACATCTGGACCATGATGTATTCCGCCGCGACCGTGCCGGCCGCGTGCGAGATCGGGCCCTTGTAGCCGCTCCAGAACTGGTTCTCGGTGCCGTCGCGGTAGACCGCGAGCTTGGGGTCGGACTCCCACACCTTGCTCTTCCCGTAGGCGCGCAGCGTGTGCGACCAGTAGCCGAGGCAGCCCGTGAGCCACGGATCGTACTGTTCGGCTTCCATCATGTAGGTGATGTAGGCCTTGGCCGCGTTCGGGAACTTGGTGTGCTTGAACACCATGGCGTTGAGGATCAGCGAGGACTGCGGCGCCTTGCCGACGACGCCGAACGGCATCGGGGCATGGTCGGTGTCCTCGGCGATCGCCGCGGTCGCCGGATCCTTCTTGACGGCGAAGTAGAGCGAGACGCCGTTGGCGGTGAGCCAGATTTCCTGGGCGGCATAGGCCCGGTTGTTGCTGACGTCGCCCCAGGAGAGCGTGCCCGGGATGAAGCTCGGATAGAGATCCTTCAGGTACTTCAGCGCCGCGATCGTCTCCTTGCTGTTGATCGCGACCTTGCCGGCCTCGTCGACGAGATAGCCGCCATGCGACCAGACGAGCCAGTTGGCGAAGCCGTTGCCGTCACCGACCGCGTTGCCGAGCGCGAACCCGGCGGGCTTGTTCGCCTTCTTCAGCGCCTGGCAGAGCTTGAGGAACTCGCCCAGGTCGTTCGGGATCTTGTCGAAGCCGGCTGCCTTGACGGCGGACTTACGATAGGCGATCGGACCGGTCGAACCGCCGAACGGAATGCCGATCCAGTTGTTGGTGCCGACCTTCTTGCCGTACTTCTCGCCGAGGAAGGACCAGCCGCCGTACTTCTTGCCGAGATATTCGGCAACGTCGGACAGCTCCATCACCTTGTCGGCGTAGACGTGCGGATCCTCGGCCCAGCCGAGCACGACGTCCGGGCCGGCGCCGGTGTTGGACGAAACGGCGGTCTGCTGGCGGATGTCCTCCCAGCCGACGAAATCGACGCGGACGTCGATCCCCATCTCCTTGGCGAACTTGGCGGTGTTGGCCCGGAAGATCACCTCGTCGGGCTCGACGAAGCGCGCCGGCCGCAGGATGCGCAGCGACGCGCCCTTCTCGATCGGCATCTTCGGCGCCATCGCGTCGCCCTTGGGAATCGCCTGGGCGGCAGCTTGGGCGGCAAAGGTGCTCGCGGCCGCCGCGCCGCCGATCAGCTTCAGCGAGTCGCGACGCGTGATGATGTTTGCCATTGGTTTCCTCCCGCTTGTCGTTCTTGGCTAGGCCGGTTGCCCGGCGTCGATCCGTCGGCCGGTCTTCCGGTCGAACAGATGCACGAGGTCCGGATCGGGGCTGATCGGCAGTACCTCGCCGGGCCGCGCCGAGACCCGCTCGCGGAACGCACCGATGAGCGCCTGCTCGCCGACGCGCAGCGCGACCTGGGTCTCCGAGCCGGTCGGCTCGACGATCTGGACCGTGGCCGGAATGCCATCGGGGTCGATCCGCAGATGCTCGGGCCGGACGCCGTAGACGACCCCGGCCCCGTTGGTCCCGGCCTTGCCCGCCTGGGGCAGCGGCCAGGCCGTGCCGTCGGGCCCGCGGAAGTGGCCGTCGGTCACCTCGCCCTCCAGCATGTTCATCGCCGGCGAGCCGATGAAGCCGGCGACGAAGAGGTTGGCGGGCCGGTCGTAGAGGTCGAGCGGCCGGCCGGTCTGCTCGATGTTCCCGCTGTTCATGACGACGATCTTGTCGGCCATCGTCATGGCCTCGATCTGGTCGTGGGTGACGTAGACCGTCGTCACCTTGAGGCGCTGGTGCAGTTCCTTGATCTCGGAGCGCATCTGCACGCGCAGCTTGGCGTCGAGGTTGGACAGCGGCTCGTCGAACAGGAACACCTGGGGGCTGCGCACGATCGCCCGGCCCATCGCGACGCGCTGGCGCTGGCCGCCGGACAGCTGGCGGGGATAGCGATGCAGCAGCTGCTCGAGCCCGAGGATCCGCGCCGCCCGGCCGACCTCCCGCTCCATCACGTCCTTGGGCGCCTTCGCCAGCTTCATCGAGAAGCCCATGTTGTCGAAGACGGTCATGTGCGGGTAGAGCGCGTAGTTCTGGAACACCATGGCGATGTCCCGATCCTTCGGCGGCACGTTGTTGACCACCCGCCCGCCGATCGCGATCTCGCCGCCGGTGATGTTCTCCAGCCCGGCCAGCATCCGCAGGAGCGTGGACTTGCCGCAGCCGGACGGGCCGACGAGCACGACGAACTCGCCGTCCTCGATCTCGACGCTGACGCCGTGCAGAACCTCGAACTGTCCGAAAGCCTTCCGCGCCTCGCGGATGGATACCGTCGCCATTCATCCTCCCGTTCCGGGCTGTTGGTCCTGCCCGGGTTTCGACTGGGGGCGCTGCGCATTCCGCGCCGCCCGCGCCGCATTCGTGCCCCATTGCTCCGAAACTCCCGCCCGGATGTCAACAGCCGGGGTGGCGGATCGTCGACAATCCGCACCGGACGCGCGGCGCGAGACGCACAATCGCCCGGATTGCCGAAAAGATCAGCAACGGCGGCGATGCCGCGTTTTCGGGCAGTGGTGACCGGCGCACGGCATTCCCTCGCGGACGGTGGTCGGGTACGGTCCGTCGAGGACGCCCATCAAGAGCCGAGGGACAAGGACCGATGCCCCGCTTCGCCGCCAACCTGTCGATGATGTTCAACGAGGTGCCGTTCCTCGACCGATTCGCCGCCGCCGCGCGCTGCGGCTTCCGGGGGGTGGAGTTCCTCTTCCCGTACGAATGGCCGGCCGAGGAAGTGGCGCGCGCGGCCAAGGATGCCGGCGTCGAGATCGCGCTGTTCAACACGGCGGCCGGCGACTGGGCCAAGGGCGAGCGCGGGTTCGGCGGCGTGCCCGGCCTCGAAGGGCGCTTCGCCGAGGCGGTGGACCAGGCGATCCACTATGCCCGCGTTCTCGGTTGCCCGAACGTGCATCTGATGGCCGGCCTGGTGCCGGGATCGGCAACGCGCGAGGCCTGCGAGGCGGTGTTCGTCGCCAACCTCAGGGCCGCCGCCGGCAAGCTCGCCGCCGCCGGCCTCACCGGCCTGCTGGAGCCGCTGAACACCCTCGACGTGCCGGGCTACCTGCACAACCGCACCGATCATGCCCTCGGCTACATCGCCGCCGTCGGCAGCCCCGCCCTCAAGCTCCAGCTCGACCTCTACCATGTCCAGATCATGGAGGGCGACCTGGCGCGCAAGGTGGAGGGGCTGGCCGGGCAGTACGGCCATGTCCAGATCGCCGGCAACCCCGGACGCAACGAGCCGGACGTCGGCGAAATCCACTATCCGTTCCTGTTCGAGACGTTTGACCGGATCGGCTATGGCGGCTGGATCGGCTGCGAGTACCGGCCGAAGGCGGAGACGAGCGCCGGCCTCGGCTGGGCCGCACCCTGGGGCATCCGGGCCGGCTGAGCCGCATCCGTCCACGCATACGGGAGCTTCGTCCATGAAAGTCGTCATCACCGGCGGCGGCGGATTCCTCGGCCGCAAGCTGGCCGCCGCGCTGCTCAACCATCATGCGCTGATCGACGCCCGCGGCCGGCCCTTCCAGCCCTCCCAGGTCGTCTGCTTCGACGCCGTTCCCTTCGATCCGCCGCTGCCGTCCGATCCGCGGATCAAGACCGTGGTCGGCGACCTTTCCGATGCCGCCACCGTGCGCGGCCTGATCGACGCCGACGTCGCCTCGGTGTTCCATCTGGCGGCCGTCGTCAGCGCCGGTGCAGAGGCGGATTTCGACCTCGGGATGCGCGTCAACCTCGACGGCACGCGCCATGTGCTGGATGCCTGCCGCGCCCTGCCCCAGCCGGCCAAGGTGGTCTTCACCAGCTCGCTCGCCGTCTATGGCGGCGACCTGCCGGAGACGGTCACCGACGAGACGCCGATCACGCCGCAGACCTCCTACGGCGCCCAGAAGCTGATCGGCGAATACCTCCTCACCGACTACAGCCGGAAGGGCTTCCTCGACGGCCGCGCGTTGCGGCTGCCGACCATCGTGGTCCGGCCCGGCAAGCCGAACAAGGCGGCCTCGACCTTCGCCTCCAGCATCATCCGCGAGCCGTTGCAGGGAGACCCGGCGATCTGCCCCGTCAGCCCCGAGACGCGGATGCCGATCCTCTCGCCGCGCAAGGCGGTGGCGGCATTCCTCCATGTCCACGACCTGCCCGCCGACGCGCTGGGCGCCCACCGCGGCATCCTGCTCAACGGCCTCGCCGCGCCGGTCGCCGACATGGTGAAGGCCGTGGAGCGGCATGGCGGGCAACAGGCCGCGGGCCGGATCGAATGGAAGGCCGACCCGGCCATCCAGAAGATCGTCTCGTCCTGGCCGACGGCGATCGACGCCGAGCGGGCGCGCCGCCTCGGCTTCCCCGTCGATCGCGACATCGACGAGATCGTCGCCAACTTCATCGCCGACGACATGCGGCGCTGACGAAGGAGCGCCCGGATCATGGACGCGGCCACGCTGAAGACGATCCAGGCGCCGCTGAAGGAACGCTATCGCGAGGACGCCGGCTCGGCGCTGGAAGCCGAGGGCGACCTCGATTTCCGCGGCACCCTGGGCGTGGCGTACGACGCACCCGTCGGCTTCCGCGCCATCGGCCTCGCAGTCCGCATCGACGCCGGGACGCCGGCCGCTGGGATGTGATCGGCGGACGGGCCGTGGCGGCCGCCCGCGGCTGACGGGCGGCCGGGTGCGGATCGTGCTCCGTCAGATGGCGATCGTCAGGCCGCCGTCGATGACGATGGTCTGCCCGGTCAGGTAGGCGGCGGCGTCTGACGCGAGATAGACGATGGCGCCCGCCATCTCCTCGGGCTTGCCCCAGCGGCGCAGCGGCGTGCGCTGGCCCATCATGGCGTCGAACTCGGCGTTCTGCTGCAGCGGCAGGGTCATCTCGGTCGCGATGTAGCCGGGGGCGATGGCGTTGACCGTGATGCCGGAGGGGCCCAGTTCCGTCGCCAGTGCCCGGGTCATCGCCGACAACCCGCCCTTGGCCGCGATGTAGGCGACGATCGTCGGCCGCGCCGTCACCGACATGATCGAGGAGGTCGAGACGATGCGACCGAAGCCGCGCGCGGCCATGCCCTTCGCCACCGCCTTGGAGAGGGCGAAGCAGGAGGTCAGGTTGGTCGCGATCACCCGCTCGAAATCCTCGAGCTCGAACTCCTGCAGCGGCCGCCGGTGGTTGATTCCGGCATTGTTGAAGAGGATGTCGATGTGGCCGTAGCGGTCCTCGCAGGCCGCCGCGACCGAGGCGGCCACCTTCGGGTCCGACAGGTCGGCGGCGAAGTAGGCGGCGCTATGGCCCTCGGCCGCCAGTTCGTCCACGCGCGCGCCGAGCGTCGCCGGGTCGCGGCCGACGAGCGCGACGGAGGCGCCGGCCCCCGCCAGCGCCCGCGCCGCCTCCCAGCCGATGCCGCGGGAGCCGCCGGTAACGAGCGCGACGCGGCCCGTCAGGTCGAAGATCGAAAGTCCGGCCGGCAGCGCCATCACATCACCGCCCCGATCTGCCAGGGCGTGAACTCCTCCTCGCCGAAGCCCATCTCCTCGCTCTTGGTCGGCTGGCCGGAAGCCGTGGCCAGGATCAGGCGGAAGATTGCCTCACCGACCTCCTGCACGGTCTGGCTGCCGTCGACGATGGTGCCGCAGTTGATGTCCATGTCGTCCGTCATGCGGTTCCACAGCACGGTGTTCGTCGCGAGCTTCAGCGACGGGGCAGGCTTGCATCCGAAGACCGAGCCGCGCCCGGTCGTGAAGCAGACGATGTTGGCGCCGCCCGCCACCTGCCCGGTGGCCGAGACCGGGTCGTAGCCGGGCGTGTCCATGAAGACGAAGCCGCGGGCGGTGATCGGCTCGGCATACTTGTAGACGTCGACGAGATTGGTCGAGCCGCCCTTGGCGACGGCACCCAGCGACTTCTCGAGGATGGTGGTGAGGCCGCCCGCCTTGTTGCCCGGCGAGGGGTTGTTGTTCATCTCGTTGCCGGTGCGGGCCGTGTATTCCTCCCACCAGCGGATGCGCTGCACCAACTTCTCGCCGACCTCCGGGCTGACCGCCCGGCGGGTCAGCAGGTGTTCGGCGCCGTAGATCTCAGGCGTCTCGCTCAACACCGCCGATCCGCCATGGCGGACCAGGAGATCGACTGCGGCACCCAGCGCCGGATTGGCGGTGATACCGGAATAGCCGTCCGAGCCGCCGCACTGCAGGGCCAGCGTCAGATGCTTGGCGGGCACCGTCTCGCGCTTCACTTTGTTGGCTTCGGGCAGCATCGCCTGGATGCGCTCGACCGCGTCGGCGACGGTCTTCCGGGTGCCGCCCGTATCCTGGATGGTCATGGCATGGAACTGGCTGCCGTTCGTCAGGCCTTCGGCCTTCATCAGGCCGCCGATCTGGTTCGCCTCGCAGCCCAGCCCGATGACGAGAACGCCCCAGAAGTTCGGATGGCGGGAATAGCCGGCGATGGTCCGCCGCAGCACGTCCATCCCCTCGCCTTCGCTCGCCATGCCGCAGCCGGTCTGATGGGTCAGCGCGACGACGCCGTCGACGTTGGGGAACTCGGCGAGCGCGCCGTGGCGGAACTTGTCGGCGACCATGTTGGCGACGTGGGCCGAACAGTTCACCGAGGTCAGGATGCCGATGTAGTTGCGCGTCGCCACCCGTCCGTCGGGCCGCACGATGCCCTGGAAGGTCGCGGGCTCGGCGACGTAGTCGGTCGGCGTCGCGTCCCGGCAGAAGGCGTAGTCACGGGCGAAGTCGCCCATGACCAGGTTGTGGGTGTGGACGTGCTCGCCCCTGGCGATCGGCCGCGAGGCGAAGCCGATGATCTGCGCATACTTGCGCACCATCTCGCCCTCGGCGATGTCGACGGTCGCGACCTTGTGGCCGGGCGGGATGTGGGCCTTGGTCGTCACCTCCTCGCCGGGCAGGCTGGTGCCGGGCAAGAGGTCGGTGCGGGCGACGACGACGTTGTCGGCAGGATTCAGGCGGATGGTGATGGGCGGGGCCATTTTGTCGTTTCTCTCCCGGCAGGGGGCTCTCGAATGAGGGCAATTCTGTCGGAAATCGCCGCGTCGGGATAGGCGCCGATTGACGGCCCGGCCGCCCCGGTGATGCACTCCGGGGCCAGAGAAGCCAGGAACGCTCGCCCGGGGGAGCCGCCAGACCATGAAGATCGCACTCGACGCCGCCACCACCCTGCCCGAAGACGGCACCAGGGGCACGCTGCTGGCCCGCGTCTGGCTGCCGGACGCGGGGCCCGGCCCGGCGCTGCTGCGCGGCCAGGACATGATCGACCTCTCGCGCCTGTCGCCGACCATGGCGACGCTGCTCGCCCTGCCGGACGTGGCGCAGCGGCTCGCCGGCGCGGAGGGCGCGCGAATCGGCGCCGTGGACGAGATCGTCGCCAACACCGCGCTCGACGGCCGCGACCCGGCCAGGCCCTGGCTGCTCGCCCCCTGCGACCTGCAGGCGGTCAAGGCGTGCGGCGTCACCTTCGCGTCCAGCATGCTCGAGCGGGTGATCGAATCCTCCGCCCGCGGCGACGCCGCGGCGGCCGAGGGCATTCGCCGTACGCTGCAGACCGAGATCGGCAGCGACCTCTCCAAGGTGAAGCCGGGTTCCGAGCAGGCCGAGCGGCTGAAGGCGGCGCTGGTCGAGCGCGGGTTGTGGTCGCCCTATCTCGAGGTCGGCATCGGCCCCTATGCCGAGGTCTTCACCAAGTGCCCGGCGATGGCCGCGGTCGGGACCGGCGTCGATGTCGGCATCCACGCCGTCTCGGAATGGAACAACCCCGAACCGGAGATCGTCGTCGTCGTGAGCCCTTCGGGCGAGATCGTCGGCGCGACGCTGGGCAACGACGTCAACCTGCGCGACATCGAGGGGCGCAGCGCATTGCTGCTCGGCAAGGCCAAGGACAACAACGCGTCGGCGTCGGTCGGCCCCTTCATCCGCCTCTTCGACGACAGCTTCTCGCTCGACGACGTCCGCCAGGCGGAAGTCTCGCTGCGGGTCGAGGGCGACGACGGTTTCACGCTGGACGGCAGCAGCTCGATGCGCCTGATCAGCCGCGACCCGACCGAACTCGTCGCCCACACCTGGGGGCCGCACCATCAGTATCCCGACGGCTTCGTCCTCTATACCGGCACCATGTTCGCGCCGACCAAGGATCGCGGCGGACCGGGCAAGGGCTTCACCCACCATTCGGGCGACATCGTCACCATCGCCAGCCCCAAGCTGGGCCGCCTCGTCAACCGCGTGCGCCGCGCGCACGAGGTCGAGCCCTGGACCTTCGGCATCGCCGCGCTGATGCGTTCGCTGGCGCAGCGCCAGCTCCTCTGATGCGGCGACGCGGCCGCTACCCGTCGTGGTTGGCGCCGCGCACCCGCTCCAGGACGAAATCGAACTCCTCGACGTCGGCATAGCGGATGTCGACGTCCTTCAGGTTCTGCTCGTGGGCGACCGATCCCTGGTCGAATACGCACTGCCGCGGCAGGATGGTGCGGTAACCCAGCGCGAAGCTGTCGATCGTGGTCGCCCGGATGCAGCCGCTCGTGTTGGCGCCGGTGACGATGACGGTGTCGACGCCGTGCATGTTGAGGACGGACGCGCAGTGCGTGCCGAAGAAGATCGACGGCGTCTTCTTGCACACCAGCACGTCGCCATCGCGCCAGAGGCGGCGGTCGATCTCGACGATCGGCGAGCCGATGATCCACTCCTTCATGCACTCGATCTTCCACGGCGGCATGTCGCTGAGATCGGGTTGGAAGGCCGTGTTGCAATGGACGACCGGCATGCCGCGCGCGCGGGCCGCGTCCAGCAGGATCGCCGTCTTTTCGACCGCGTCCTGCGCCATCGGGCTCTTGCCCATGCGCTCGTCGGGACTGGTCACCCCGTTCATGAAGTCGACCGAGACGATGCCGATCTTCCGACCGAATCCGATCTTGCGGTAGCCGTAGCCGCCCACGCCGAAGAGTTCGAAATCCTCTGCCATTGCCATCCCCATCCGGCTCGTGTGATCGAGGACCGGATGGTTCGCCTGCGCGATCGGCAATCCCAGGACCGATTCCTCATATATCGATGACGCTGGCGGCATCGCTGCCCCCGGCCACGGAGAAGCCGCGTGCGACGGCGATGAAGTTGTCGAGCGTCCGGGACGCGTTCCGCCGGTTCCAGGCCGCGACGGTGACGACACGGGCGGCGACGTCGGCGATCGGCCGGACGACCAGCCCGCGCGGATAGATCCGCAGGGGCCGCTCCGGATAGATGGTGATGCCGAGCCCGGCCGAGACCAGGCCGAAGATGCCGTCGCTGTTGAACGGCTCCTGCACGACCCTCGGCAGGAATCCGTGGTCGCCGCAGACGCGGTCGACCATGGCCCGGAACGGCCGCCACTTGTCGGGCGCACCGAAGATGAACGGCGCGTCGCTGAGGGTGCGGAGATCGACCTCGGCCACGGCCGCGATCGGGTGCCCCTCGGCCGCCACGACGACCAGCCGGTCGGAGGCGACGGGGACGAACGCGACGTCGGGGTGCTCGAACGGGCCGATCAGGAAGCCGAAATCGATGCGGCGGTCCAGCAGGGCGACTCGCTGGCGCTCGGTCCACAGATGCTCGAGGCCGATATCGACCTGCGGGCAGACCTCACGGAACGCCCGCAGGATCTCCGGCAGCGGCCCGCTGATCGCAAAGTCCATGTAGCCGATCGTGATCGACCCGACCATGCCGGCCGCCGCCTTGCGGGTCATCTGGACGGCTTCCTCCGTCTGGCGGATCAGCCGCCGCGCCTGGTCCAGGAACACCTCCCCGGCCGGCGTCAGCGATATGGCGCGGGTGGTGCGGAACAGCAGGACCACGCCGACTTCGCGCTCGATGAAGCCGACCAGGCGGCTCAACTGCGGCTGCGCCATGTTGAGCCGCTCGGCCGCGCGCCCGAAATGCAGGGCATCGGCGAGGACGGCGAATGCGCGATAGTGCTTCAACTCGAGATGCATGGACCGTCCCTCGTCGACGACCGGTCGAAGTCCCGCTGTCGCGCGTGGACTCGTGCGATTCGGGTCGCTAGGGTCGCGAGCAAAGCAGTTCCAGGGATCGGGAGGATACGACATGGCGGGCAGGCTCGCCGGCAAGACCGCATTCGTCACCGCGGCCGCGAACGGAATCGGTCGCGCCACCGCACTCGCCTTCGCCGCCGAGGGCGCCACGGTCCATGCGACCGACATCAACGAGAAGGTCCTCGGCGAGATCGCCGCGCCCGGCCTGAACATCGCCCGCCTCGACGTCACGGACGGCGCGGCAGTGGCGAAGGCCGCCGCCGACATCGGGCGCGTCGACATCCTGTTCAACTGCGCGGGCTGGGTCGCGCATGGGTCGATCCTGGAGACGCCGGAAGCGGACTGGGACCGGTCCTTCGGCCTCAACGTCCGCGCCATGTACACCGTCATCAAGGCGTTCCTGCCGGAGATGCTGGCGGGCGGCGGCTCGATCATCAACATCGCGTCGGTCGCCTCGTCGGTGAAGGGCGTCGCCAACCGCTGCGCCTACGGCGCCAGCAAGGCGGCGGTGATCGGCCTCACCAAGTCGGTCGCGGCCGACTACATGCGCCAGGGCGTCCGCTGCAACGCCATCTGCCCCGGCACCGTCGACACGCCCTCGCTCGGCGACCGCATCAACGCCTTCGCCGACCCCGAGCAGGCGCGCCGCGACTTCATCGCGCGCCAGCCGATGGGCCGCCTCGGCCGGGCCGAGGAGATCGCCCACCTCGCCGTCTATCTCGCATCCGACGAATCCAGCTTCACCACCGGCACGGCCGTCATTTCCGACGGCGGCATGGTGCTCTGAGCAATCACGTCTCGACCTGGGGAAAGGGAACCCGCAATGAAGTATCTGCGCTACGGGCCGAAGGGCAAGGAGAAGCCCGGCGTCGTCGATGCCGACGGCCGCATCCGCGACATCTCGTCGATCATCGACGACCTCACGCCCGAGCTGCTCGGCCCGACCCCGCTCGCGGCGCTCGGCAAGGAAGTGAAGGCCAAGCTGGAGACGCTGCCGCTGGTCTCCGGCAAGCCGCGCCTCGGCGTGCCGCTGGCGCGCATCCCGAACCTCATCTGCATCGGCCTCAACTTCGCCGACCATGCCGCCGAGGCGGGCCAGCCGATTCCGGCCGAGCCGATCATCTTCTTCAAGCATTCCTGCGCGCTGACCGGCCCCAACGACAACGTGCCGATTCCGCGCGGGTCCGAGCACACCGACTGGGAGTGCGAGCTGGCCGTCATCATCGGCCGCACCGCGCGCTACGTCTCGAAGGAGGACGCGCTCAAGTACGTCGCCGGCTACACGATCTGCAACGACGTGTCCGAGCGCCACTACCAGATCAAGCGGTCGGCCGGCCAGTGGAGCAAGGGCAAGAGCAGCCCCGGCTTCGCCCCCGTCGGCCCCTGGCTGGTGACGAAGGACGAGATCCCCGATCCGCAGAACCTGAAGATGACGCTCGACGTCAACGGCAAGCGGATGCAGGACGGCTCCAGCAAGACCATGATCTTCGACGTGGCGACCCTGGTCAGCCACCTCTCGGAGTTCATGACGCTGATGCCGGGCGACCTCATCTCCACCGGCACGCCGCCGGGCGTCGGCTCCGGCATCAAGCCGAAGCCCGTCTTCCTGCGCGTCGGCGACACGATGGACGTCGCCATCGAGGGCCTGGGCTCGCAGCACCAGAAGTGCGTCGAGACCAAGTAGCCGATCGCGCCGATGGCTGACTTGGACGGACGCGCGATCGTCGTCACCGGTGCCGCGCGCGGCATCGGGGCGGCGCTCGCGCGCGGCCTTGCCGCGGCCGGTGCCAGCGTCGCGCTGGCCGACCGCGACCTCGACGGCGCGCGTGCCGTCGCCGACGAGATCGGGGGTCGGGCCATCGCGCTCTCCGTCGAGGTGACCGAGCGGGCGACGGTGCGGGCGATGATCGCCACCACCGTCGCCGCCTTCGGGCGCCTGGACGTCGTCTTCAACAATGCCGGCATCGTGGAGACGCGGGACTTCCTGGAAATCTCCGAAAGCGACTGGCGGCGGATGCTGGACGTCAATGCGCTCGGCTGCCTGATCGGCATGCAGGAGGCGGCCCGCCGGATGATCGACCAGGGCGGCGGCGGAAAAATCGTCAACACCGCCTCGATCGCCGGCCGCCAGGGCAGCCCGGCGCTGGCCCACTACAGCGCCAGCAAGTTCGCGGTCGTCTCGCTGACCCAGTCCGGCGCCAGGGCCCTGGCGACCCACGGCATCACGGTCAATGCGATCTGCCCGGGCGTCGTCGAGACCGGGATGTGGGACATCATCGACCGCGGCTATCAGGAACAGGGTCTGACCGAGGAACCCGGCGAGGCGTTTCGCACGCTGGCCGCCCGCGCCGTGCTCGGCCGGCCGTCGCAGCCGGCCGACCTCGTGGGCATAGCGACCTTCCTCGCCTCTCCGGGCTCCGACTTCATGACCGGCCAGTCCCTGGTCGTCGACGGCGGCATCGTCATGCAGTGACCGGACCGGGATACCGGTGGCGACGCTCCGCCAAGATCGATAATGTGACGCGTTCGCAACATCGACCCGTCACCACAACCCTTGACCGCTCCCACGTTCGACAGCCTGTTCCGCCGCTATTCCGGCACGCTGCAGCGATTCCTCATTCGCCGCGGCGCAACGTCGGACGTGGCGGCCGACCTGACCCAGGAAGCGTTCCTGCGCCTGATGCGGGCGGCGCCGCCCGAGGGCGTGCGTCACCAGGAGGCCTATCTCTTCCGCATCGCCGGCAATCTCTCGCTCGATCGCCATCGCCGCGAAGCGAGCAGCGGAACGGTCCCGCTTTCGCCCGGCGCCGGCGACCTCACCCGCGACCCGGCGCCCGCCGCCGAGGAGGCGCTGCTGTCGCGCGAGGCGCTGGAGGTCCTGCGCCGGGCCATCGCCGAATTGCCGCCGCGCGGGCGCGAGATATTCCGGATGCACAAGTTCGAAGGGCTGAGCTACGCCGAGATCGCCGACCGGCTCGGCATCGCCAAGAACACGGTCATGGTCCACATGGTCCGGTCCCTCGCGCACTGCAAACGGCGCCTCGACGCATATCGGCAGGCCGGCGAACCGGGTGGGGACAGATAATGGTTCCGCCGTGCCGCAGCGTCATGACAGCATGACCGGCCCCTGCCCTGCACCCGCTGCGCCCGACGAGGCGGCCGTCGCCTGGTTCGTCCGCCTGCGCGATCCGGCGGCGGATGATGCGGCGCGTCGCGAGCACGGCGAATGGCTCGCCGCCGACCCGCGGCATCTCCGCGCCTGGCGGGAGGTGGAGGCGCTGTGGTCCGGCCTCGACGGGCTGGCGCCGCAGCGCTCCGCGCCGCCGGTGCGGCGCGGGCCGCGCTGGCGCGCGATGGCGCTGGCGGCGAGCATCGCGATCGCCTGTGCCGGCGCCTGGGCGCTCGCGCCGGTCGGTCTCTTCGCCGATCTCCGCAGCGGCATCGGCGAGCGCAGCCGGATGCGTCTCGCCGACGGCTCGGACGTCGAACTCGGATCGTCGTCGGCGCTCTCCGTGCGATACGACGCTGCGGCACGGCGCGTCGTCCTGCATCGCGGAGAAGCCTTCTTCTCGGTGGTCTCCGGCGATCCCCGGCCCTTCGTGGTCGAAGCGGCAGACGCCCGGGTGACCGTCGTCGGCACCCGGTTCGACGTGAAGGTCGAGGACGGGGTGCGCGTAGCGGTCGTCGAGGGCGTGGTCACCTTGTCGGGCGGGCGCGCGGGTCCGGTCCGGCTGGTGGCGGGCACCGGCGCACGCTTTTCGGCCGGCACCCCCTCCGCGCCGTCGCCGATCGACCTCGACGAGGCGACGGCATGGCGCGACGGCCGGCTGGTGTTCCAGGACCGTCCGCTCGGCCAGGTGGTGCGCGATCTCGAGCGCCATCGCTGGGGCCGCATCCTCGTCCTCGACGACGCCGTGGCCGGGCTGCCGGTGACCGGCAGCTTCCAGGCGGCACGCGGCGATGCCGCGCTCGACACCATTGCCGCGACGCTGCCGGTCCGCATCGTCCGGGTCACCGACCTCCTGACCCTGATCCTTCGGGCAGACTGAAACTTTTTCCGGCGCCCCTGTAATGGTCGGCCGCCGGCCGTGCGTCTCCATCCGACAAGATGCGAATGCGATCCGTTCGCGAACCATGTCGCGGCCCCCGGGGCCGGGCACGTCGAGGGGGCAAGGATGTCGGTTGGAAACTCGAAGCGCAGCCGCTGGGCGGAGGCGTCCATCGCCGCCACGGCGTTCGCCATCCTGACGGCGGTGCCGGGCGACCCCGCCGCGGCACAGGCGCCCGCCCAGGCGGAACTGGCACGCCGGTTCGAGATTCCCTCGCAGCCTCTGGCGCAGGCCCTGCTGCGCCTGTCGCGGGACGCCGGTATCGAGGTCTTCTTCGACGCGGCGGTCGCCCGTGGCCTCGTGTCCCAACCCCTCTCCGGCAGCTACACCACGCGCGAGGCGCTGTCCCGCCTCCTGGCCGGCAGCGGGCTGACGTTCCGCTTCACCAATCCGACCACGGTCACGCTGGAGCGCACGCCGGGCGCGTCCGGGGCCGTGACGCTGGACACGGTCGCGGTCGAGGGCCAGCGCTCGCGATCCTCCGGCGCGACCGGCCCTATCTACGGTTTCGTCGCAAACGCCGCGACGACGGCGACCAAGACGGCGACGCCGCTGATCGAGACGCCGCAGTCGATCTCGGTCGTCGGCAGCGAGGAGATGGCGGCGCGGAACGCCCGCACCGTAGCCGACGCGCTGAGCTACACGGCCGGCGTCCGGTCCGGCACGATGGGCGTCGGCAACGGCTATGGCGGCGACAGCACCACCATTCGGGGCTTCGGCGGCAACGGCACTGCCGGTCCCTCCTTCAACGAGTACATCGACGGCATGCGGCTGGGCGGCACCGGCTACCTGTCCTCGGCCTTCGACCCGCATCTCTTCGAGCGCATCGAGGTCATCAAGGGACCGGCATCGGTCCTCTATGGCGAGAGCACGCCGGGCGGGCTCGTCAACATGGTCGGCAAGCGACCGACCGATACGCCGCTGCGCGAAGTGGCAATCCAGGCCGGCAGCTACGGACGGATCCAGGGCAGCTTCGACCTCGGCGGCCGCCTCGACCGCGAGGGCACGGTTCTCTACCGCCTCGCCGGGGTCACCTACCGCACCGATGCCGAGACCGATGTCGCACGCGACAAGCGCCGCGTCGCACTGGCGCCGTCCCTCACCTGGCGGCCGACCGAGGCGACCAGCATCACCTTCATCGCGCGCTATCAGAACGACGATTTCGGCGGCACGCCGCTCAACTGGCTGCCGGCCTACGGCACGATCCTGCCGAACCCGAACGGCAAGATCTCGCGCGACCTCTTCACCGGCGACCCCAATTTCGAGCGCTGGCGACGGGAAAGCACCAGCCTTGGCTATGCGCTGGAGCACCGCTTCTCGGAATCGCTCACCGCCCGGCAGAACTTCCGCTGGCAGAACCACCGGCTCGATCACCGCGGCCTCTATATGAGCACCCTCCAGGCGGACCTCCGGACCGCCAACCGGCAGGCCTTCGGCATGGTGGAGCACGCCGACGACTACACGCTCGACAACCAGCTCGAGGCCAAGTTCACCACGGGGCCGGTGAAGCACACGCTGATCGTCGGCGCCGACGGTCAGTGGTTCAACAACGACACCGACCGGGTGCTCAACCGGACGGCGCCGACGCTCGACCTGTTCAACCCCGCATACGGTTTGCCGATCGACGCGACGCGCTACCAGAGCCGTGAGAGCGAGGGCCGCCAGTACGGCCTGTACCTCCAGGATCAGATGGCGTTCGACCGCCTGCGCGTCGTCCTCGGCGTCCGGCAGGACTGGGCGGAGAGCAAGGATCTGGACCGGCTCACCGGCGATCGGTCGGGCCAGAAGGACGATGCCTTCACCATGCGTGGTGCGGCGATGTACGTCTTCGACAACGGCCTTGCGCCCTATGTCAGCTACACGGAATCCTTCGAGCCGACCTGGGGCACGATCCTGTCCGACGGCAGCGCCGCCAAGCCGACCGAGGGCCGCCAGTACGAGGTCGGCCTGAAGTATCAGCCCCCCGGCCTCAACAGCTTCGTCACCGCCTCCGCCTTCCATCTGCAGCGCAAGAACGTGGTGACGCGGGATCCGAACTTCCCGACGCTGTCCACCCAGACCGGCGAGATCACGGCCCGCGGCATCGAGCTCGAAGCCAAGGCGAGCCTCGCGGCCGGTCTCAATCTGACCGCCGCCTACACCTACCTCGATGCCGAGGTCACCGAGAGCAACAACACCACGACCGGCATCGACGGCGTCACCGTGCCCCTCGAAGGCAGGCGCCCGACCCGCACCCCGGCGCATTCGGCCTCGCTGTGGCTCGACTACAGCTTCCTCGCCGGGCCGCTGCGCGGGTTCGCCGTCGGCGGCGGCGCACGCTATGTCGGCGAGGCCGCGGGGGATGACGCCAACAGCTTCGACGTGCCCAGCTTCACCCTGTTCGACGCCATGGTCCGCTACGACCTCGACAACATCGACGACCGGCTGACCGGCATGCAGCTCCAGCTGAACGCTTCCAACCTGTTCGACAAGGAGTACGTCTCGACCTGTTTCGGGGCCAACCGCTGCTACTACGGCGCCGGGCGCACGGTCTACGCCACCCTGACCTATCGCTGGTGAGGATGTCCCTGCCGGCCCTTCTCGTCCGCCTGACGGTGGCGACGGCCGGCGCCTATCTGGCGGCGGCGGCCTGGGTCGCGGCCTTCGTCGCGATCTGGCCGGGAGGGACGGCCGACGCGGTCCTGGGTGGAACCGTGACCGCGTTTCCGGTGGCCACGGCCGCCGTGCTGTGGGCCTTTGCCGCCCGCAGCGCGGCGCGGGCACTCGCGGGCGCGGTGCTCGGCATCCTCGTTCTGGCCGCGATCGGATGGCTTGCGCCATGAAGCCGGGGGGCGGCCTCCGGCAAGCGATGGCCGGGCTCCACATCTGGGGCGGGCTCATCTTCGCATGGCTGCTCTATGCCGTGTTCCTGACAGGCACGCTGAGCTACTTCCGCGACGAGATCAGCCTGTGGATGTGCCCCGAGATTCCCCCCGTCGCGACGACGCCGGCCGACGCCGCCGCACGCTCGGTCGCGCGCCTGCACGAGATCGGCGGGGGCGCCTATCGCTGGCTGGTCGACCTGCCGGACGAGCGCAACCCGGTCGCCCGCCTGGCGGTCTGGCGCGAGGCCGGGCCCGGCCCCCGCTTCCAGCGCGAGGCCTTCGATCCGGCGACCGGCCGCGCCAGCACCGCCCGGGCGACCCACGGCGGCGACTTCCTCTATTACTTCCACTTCGACCTGCACATGCCGTGGCGGCTGGGGCGCTATCTCGTCGGCCTCGCCGCCATGGCGATGCTGGTCGCGATCCTCAGCGGCGTCATCGTCCACCGCCGCATCTTTGCGGACTTCTTCGCCTTCCGGCTCGGCAAGGGCCAGCGGTCCTGGCTCGACGCGCACAACGCCACCGGCGTGCTGGCCCTGCCCTACCACCTGGTCATCACCTGGAGCGGCCTCGTCACGCTCATGTTCCTCTATCTGCCGGGCGGCATCGAGCGCGCCTTTCCGGACGACCGCGCCGCGTTCTACGCCGCCGCCGGTCAGGGACAGGCGACGCCGCCGGCGTCCGGGCGGACGGCGCCGCTGGTCGAGATCCGTCCCCTGATGCGAGAGGCCGAACGCCGCTGGGGTGGCCTGCGCGTCGGGCGCATCGACGTGCGCCGGCCGCTCGATGCCAACGCGCGCATCGAACTGACCGCGAGCGATGCCGACCACCTCGCCCACGGCCATCCCCGGCTCGTCTTCGACGGCGTCGACGGCCGGCTCCTCTCGGACAGTGGTCGGGCCTCCTGGGTCGTGGCGAGCGAGCGCACCCTCTACGGGCTGCATCTCGGCCGCTTCGCCGATCCCGCGCTGCGCTGGCTGCTGTTCTGTCTCGGTGTCGCCGGCACGGCGATGGTCGCGACGGGCCTCCTGCTGTGGGCGGCGGCTCGGCGCCGCCGCGGCGGCCGCTTCGGGCACCGGCTCGTCGACCATCTCAACGTCGCGACCATCGCCGGACTGCCGCTGGCGATCGCCGGGTTCTTCTTGGCAAACCGCCTCCTGCCGGCGGACATGCCGGGGCGGGCCGGTTGGGAAGGCAACATCTTCTTCGCCGTGTGGGCGGCCGCCGCACTTCATCCGCTGGCGCGAACCCGGACTCAGGCCTGGCGCGAGCAACTCTGGGCCGGTGCCGCCGCCTATGCCGCGCTGCCGGTTCTGGACGCCCTCACGACCGGGCGCGGACCGTGGGTATCCCTGCTGCAAGGCGACTGGGTGTTCACCGGATTTCAGCTGTCCGCACTGGTGACGGCCGCGATCCTGGCATGGCTCGCGCTGCGGCAGGGCGCGCGGGCCGCGGTCAGCACAATCCCATCGCCAACTGCGCCCTCGCGCGACCCCCCAGCGGCTACCTGAGCCCGCCGGCCGCGAAGTGCGGTCAGCGCAAGCGGTCGTGTGCGGCGCGGAAGCCCTTGAGCGAAACCGGCAGGCCGAATTGCTTGCCGTCACGGTTGCGCAGCAGCACGAGCAGTTCCCGGCCGGCCTTCATCGCGTCGACCTCGGCCGCGGTCGGTCGCCAGGGCGCCAGGCAGCCGTTGGTGTCGCAATGCCGGATCGGCACGACCGCCGGGTCGCGGGCGTCGACCTTGAGGCCGAGCCCGGGGGGCAGCAGCACGTCGAGCGGCACCACGATGAGGGCCAGGGCGTCGCTCTCGGCCGGAGGATAGCCCAGCCGGATGAGCAGCAGGTCGCGCTTGCCCTCCTTGTCGCTGAGGATCTGCGCCATCTCGCATTGCTTGGGCAGCCCGTCGGCCGGCGGATCGCAGCGCAGCATCCAGTCGCCGATCCGCTCCGCACTCGTCGTGCCGGCAGCCGCCGGCTCCTCCGGCTTGGCGCGGCGCTGGCGGTTCTGCGCCTCGGACGTGCCAGCCGCCAGCACCAGCGCCAGGGCCAGCGCCGCGGTCCCGATGCCCCGCATCGTCAGGCCGCAGCTGCGGCGGCGGACAGGGGGACGGTCCATTC
Source organism: Allostella sp. ATCC 35155 (assembly GCA_006738865.1). Lineage (GTDB taxonomy): Bacteria > Pseudomonadota > Alphaproteobacteria > ATCC43930 > Allostellaceae > Allostella. The sequence goes on along the minus strand of AP019701.1, from coordinate 2,390,358 downwards.
GGCCATGTGCGCCGACGGCACCGGTCGCTCCGCCGCAGCCATGTCCTCAGGCGGCGTGCCGACATAGACGAAGCCGACGAGCCGGTCCGGCGCGTGGAAGCCGAGGGCAGCCGCCACCGCCGGATCATAGGCGTTGGGGCCCGTGACCCACATCGCGCCATAGCCCAGCGCGTGCGCCGCGTTCAGCAGGTTCATCGCCCCCGCCCCGGCGGCCAGCAACTGCTCGAATTCGGGAATTTTGTGCTCGGCGCGAACTCGCACGCCGCATGCGATGACCAGCGGCGAGCGCAGCGGACGGCCCCTTTCGCGCTCCAGCAGCGCCTCGGTCCAGGTCGGATCGCGCGTCCGCACCGCCTCAGCGAAGACGTCGCCCAGCCGGGCCCGTGCCTCCCCGCGGATGATGGCGAACCGCCAGGGCCTCAGGCCGCCATGGTCGGGCGCCCGGAGCGCCGCGGCGACCATGGTCTCGATGTCGGCGTCGCCCGGCCCGGGCTCTCCGAGTGCGGCCGGCGAGATCGAGCGCCGGGAAAGAAGAAGATCGAGGGGATTCATGATCGGCTTTCGGATGTGGGGGCCGGGTCGCGGGCGCACGCACGCGACCCGCCGACGCGGTACGTGGTGCCATCATATTGCAATTGCGACACGATCGCAAATTGGTCGATTCCCGCCCCCGGACGAACCGTCACGCGCATCGGCGCGCGCGGGGCGGCGGCGCGCAGGAGTCGCGCACGATCAGCCGCGGCGGCAGCACGATATGACGCAGGCCCGGCGCCGCCGCCTCGCCCAGGCGACCGAGCAGAAGCGCCACGGCCTGCCCCCCGATCGCGTCGGTCGGCTGCGCGACGGTGGTCAGCCGCGGCTGGAACGCCTCTGCCCAGTCGAAATCGTCGAAGCAGGCGACCGACAGGTCGCGCGGGCAGTCGAGCCCCATCTCGGCCACCGCCCGCATCATCCCGATCGCCATCAGGTTGTTGCAGGCGAAAAGCGCCGTCGGCGGCTCCGCCGCGCGCAGCAGCTCGAGCGTTGCAGCCCGCGCCGGGTCCTGGCGGAACGCGCCGTCGCGCACCAGGGAGGGGTCGAAGGCGATGCCTGCCTCGTCGAGCGCGGCCCGGTAGCCGGTGACCCGCTCGTCGCTGGCCGAGACCCCCGCCGGCCCGCTCAGGATCGCGATGCGCCGATGCCCGAGTGTGGCCAGATGTCCGACCGCCTCGCGCGTGCCGGTCCGGCCGTCCACCGTCACCGCATCCAGCGGTAGTCCCGGGATGGTGCGATCGACCAGCACCGCCGGGACGTCGAGCGTCCGCCGGATCTGCTGCCCGTAGTCCCTCCCGAACCCGACCGGCATCAGCATCACGCCATCGGCGCGGTGCGTCCGCAGCAGGTCGAGATAGGTCCGCTCCTTGGCCGGGTCCTCGTCGCTGTTGCAGAGCATCAGCGTGTATCCGGACGCATGTGCCGCGGCCTCGACCGCGTGGACGACGGCGGTGGTGAACGGGTTCGTGATGTCCGCCAACAGCAGGCCCAGCATCCGCGTCTCGCCGCGGCGCAGGCTGCGGGCGATCGCGTCCGGCCGATAGCCGACCTCCGCGACGGCCGCCCGGACCCGCTCCATCAGCGGCGCGCTGACGGGGGCGCTCCCCGTCAGGGTCGCCGACACCGTTGCCGTCGAGACACCCGCCACGCGTGCCACGTCGCGGATGGTGACCTTACGCGAGCTCTTGCCAATAACCGGGGAATTTGAAACGATCCGACCCTCCATAACGATTAGCTAATCGTTACGGAACAAAGACGGACCCCGTCAACGGGGCCGGAGAAAAGTCGGGTGGGGGAAACGGGATTGGGCATGATGGCAGCGGCTCGCGATCCGCACGGCCGGGGATCGGTCGTCATCTCCGGCCTGACCAAGAGTTTCGGTCAGACGGCGGTCCTGCGCGGAGTCGATCTCGAAATTCCGGACGGCGCGTTCCTGACGGTGCTGGGTCCGTCGGGCTGCGGCAAGTCCACCCTGATGCGCATCGTCGCTGGCCTCGAGCAGCAGGACGGGGGCACGGTTGCGATCGGTGGCGGCGGCGTCGATGGACTGCGGCCCGACCAGCGCGACATCGCCATGGTCTTCCAGTCCTACGCCCTGTACCCGCACCTGACCGTCTTCGACAACATCGCGCTGCCGCTGCGCATGCGCCGGCTGAACTTCGCTCGGCGGCTGCCGCTGGTCGGGCGCTTCCTCCCCGGAGTATCGGCGACCGAGCGTGAGATCGCGGCGGCCGTGCGCCGGGTCGCCGACCTGCTCCAGATCCAGCCGCTCCTCGCCCGCAAGCCGGGACAGCTCTCGGGCGGCCAGAAGCAGCGTGTCGCCGTCGGCCGGGCCATGGTGCGCGAGCCACGCGTCTTCCTGATGGACGAGCCGCTCTCCAACCTCGATGCGGAGCTCCGGGTCCATATGCGGGCGGAGATCGCCCAGCTTCACCGCGAGCTCCGGACGACCTTCATCTACGTCACCCACGACCAGGCGGAAGCCATGACCATGTCGGACCAGGTCGTGGTCATGATGGAGGGCAGGCTGCTGCAGGTGGCACCGCCGTCGGTCATCTACGAAGACCCCGAGGACATCCGCGTCGCCCGCTTCGTCGGCAGTCCGCGCATCAACATCCTGCCCGGACGCGTCACCGGCCGCGGCGGCATCGACGTGCTCGGGGTCGAGGTGCCCTTCGCGTCCAACCTCGCCGCCGGCAGCGCCGTCCAGGTCGGGATCCGGCCGGCCGCCACGGGAGCCTCCCGGCAGGCGGGCGAGAGCGGGCTGGCCGGCACCCTCGCCTATCGTGAAAATCTCGGCTCTGACCTCTTCCTGCATGTCGCCGTGCCGGGCGTCGACCAGGCGGTCGTCATCCGCGAGGAGCCGACGGAGATTGGCCGTTTCCCGATCGGCGGGACGGTTACGGTACGGCTCGCCGACGCCCGCATCATCGTCTTCGATCCCGCCGGACGGAGGATCCGTCCGTTCGTGGCCGCCGCAGGCGCGCGCCGTCATGGCTGAGGGTCTCCGTCGCCGCCGCCTCGCCGAGGCGCTCGCAGCCCTGTCGCTGTCGGGGCCGGCCGTATTCCTGATGATCCTCTTCCTGATCGGTCCGCTGGTCGTCGTCGCGCTGCTGTCGCTGACCGACTATCAGCTCGGCGCCGCCTCGCTGCGCTATGTCGGGCTCGGGAACTATGTGGAGATGTTCGCCGACCGGGTGTTTCAGCGGTCGATCCAGAACACGCTGGTCTATGTCGCGGTCGTGGTCCCGGCCTCGGTCGGCCTCGGTCTCGGGGCCGCGCTCCTGATCGAGGCCGGCGCGTCGCTGCGGGCCTTCTACCGCGCGGTCTACTTCCTGCCGGTGATGGCGACGCTGATCGCCATGGCCATCGTCTGGGAGTTCATGCTCCACCCGACCCTCGGCCTGATCAACCTCACCCTGCGAGAGTTCGGGATCGAGGGCTACAACTGGCTCCAGGACCGACGCACGGCGCTGTTCACGCTGTGTGCCATCGGCATCTGGCAGAGCGTCGGCTTCAACATGGTCCTCTTCATGGCCGGCCTGACCGCCATTCCGGGCGATCTCTACGAGGCCGCGGCCGTCGACGGCGCGCGCACCAGCATCGACCGCTTCCGCACCGTGACCTGGCCGATGCTGGGGCCGGTCACGCTGTTCGTCGTCGTCATCACCGCCATCCGGTCTTTCCAGATCTTCGACACGGTCCAGATCCTGACCAAGGGCGGCCCGAACCGGGCGACGGAGGTGCTGCTCTACACGATGTATTCTGAGGGGTTCTCGTTCTTCCGCACCGGCTATGCGGCGGCCGTCACGGTCGTCTTCCTCGTCTTCGTGCTGGCCCTGTCCCTCGCCAAGACCTGGGCGATCAACCGCCGGGTGCACTACGCATGAGGGGCCGTCCGCTCGGGCCGGTCGGGGCCCTCCTCCGCCATGCCGTGCTGATGACCGGCGCACTGCTGATGGTGACGCCGTTCGCCTGGATGATCCTGACCTCGCTGAAGCCGCAGGCCGAGATCCTGGTGGCAGAGCTGCACTTCCTGCCGACGCGCTGGGCGGCGGTCGAGAACTACACGATGGCGATGACGCGGGTGCCGATGCTGCGCTTCCTCGTCAACGGCGTCGTCGTGACCTCGGCGATCTTCGTGCTGCAGGTGGTGGTCAACCTGCCCTGCGCCTATGCCCTCGCCAAGCTGCGCTTCCGCGGCCGGGGCGTGCTGTTCGCGGTGATCCTGCTCTGTCTCCTGATCCCGCACCACGCGACCGCGATCCCGATCTACATCCTCTTCTACCAGATGGGGATCCTCGACACCTATTCGGCCCTGGTGCTGCCCTTCACCATCTCGGTCTTCGGCATCTTCCTGATGCGCCAGTTCTTCATGACGGTTCCCAACGACCTCATCGACGCAGCGCGCGTCGACGGGCTCGGGGAGTTCGGCATCGTCTGGCGGATCATGCTGCCGACCGCGATCCCGGCGCTCATCGCCTTCGGCATCTTCTCGGTGGTTGCCCACTGGAACGACTATTTCTGGCCGCTGATCGTCGTCGGCAGCCATGAACTCTACACCCCGCCGCTCGGCGTCGCTTTCTTCCGCCTCAACGACCAGGGGACTGAGTACGGGCCGCTGATGGCAGCGGCAACGATCGTGATCCTGCCACTCGTCGGCGCCTTCCTGCTGGCGCAGCGCAGGTTCATCGAAGGGATAACATTCACCGGTATGAAGAACTGATCCGCAACCGGACGAACGGGAGGACTCTCATGAAACTCGCATACATCGCCGCCGCCGTGGCCCTCGCACTGGCGGCACCCGCCATGGCGCAGAAGACGCGGATCGAGGTCCAGTATCCGCTGGGCTTCATCTTCGATCCCGTCTTCAAGGACATCAAGACGGAGTTCGAGAAGGCCAACCCCAGCTACGAGGTCTTCTACCGGCCGGCCTACAAGGAATACGAGGACGCGGCGCAGACGGCGCTGCGCCAGTCCATCACCAAGCAGCTTCCGGACGTGTCGTTCCAGGCGATCAACCTGCAGCGCATCTTCGTCGACCGCGGCATCGCCCAGGACCTTACCAAGTTCATCGCGGCGGAGAAGGACTGGAAGGGCCAGGGCTATTCGGATTCGATGATGGCGCTGGGCACCTTCGGCGGGAAGCCCTATGGCCTCGCCTTCGCGGTCTCGACGCCGATCATCTATTTCAACGAGGATCTCGTCCGCAAGGCCGGCGGCGATCCCGGGAAGTTCCCGAACACCTGGGAAGGCATCTTCGATCTCGCGAAGAAGATCGAGGCGCTGGGCAACGACACGGTCGGCCTCTACCACTCCTGGACGATCACCGGGAACTGGATGTGGCAGGCGCTCGTCATGTCCTACGGCGGCACCATGATGTCGCCGGATGAGAAGAAGGTCGCGTTCGACGGGCCCGGCGGACAGCAGGCGATCGACCTCCTCGGCCGCATGGTCACCGACGCGAAGATGCCCAATCTCGCCCATGAGGCGGCACGGCAGAGCTTCTTCGCGGGCAAGGTCGGCATCTGGACGGAATCGACCTCGCTGCTGCGCGTTGCCGATGACGGTGTCGGCGGCAAGTTCAAGTGGCGCACGGCCGTCTTTCCGGTGCCGGCGGCCGACGGCCGACTGCCGACGGGCGGCAACGCCGCACTGATGTTCGCCGCGACGCCCGAGAAGCAGAAGGGCGCCTGGGCATTCATGAAGTTCATCTCCGGAGCCGACGGCGCGACGATCATGGTCAAGGGCACGGGCTACATGCCGCCGAACTCGCTGCCGGCCGATGATCCGAACCGGCTGAAGCCCTTCTATGCGACCAAGCCCAACCACCTGACGTCGCTGAAGCAGCAGAAGTACATGACGCCGTGGTACGCCTTCCCCGGCGACAACGGCCTCAAGATCATCGCCGTCATCAAGGATCACCTGCAGAGCGTCGTCGACAGTTCCACCAAGCCGCGGACCGCGCTCGGCGCGATGACCAAGGACGTGCAGGCGCTGCTTCCGAAGTGATCCCCCGAACTCGGCGAATGATCTAGACTTTCCGGAGGGGCCCCCTGGGCCCCTCCTTCCATGTCCCACCCTCCGGACCCCGTCGCCGATGAAGTTCATCCACGTCACCGACACCCACCTCGTTCCCCCCGGCGAGCGGCTCTACGAACTCGACCCGGCCGAACGGCTGCGGCTCTGCATCGCCGACATCAACCGCAACCATGGTGACGCGGCGTTCGCGATCTTCACGGGCGACCTCTGCCACCGCGGCGAGGCGGCGGCCTACGGCGTGCTGCGGGAGTGCCTGTCCGAACTGCGCCTGCCCTATCACCTGCTGCTCGGCAACCATGACGACCGGGCCAACTTCCAGGCGGCGTTCCCCGTGGCACCACGGGACGAGAACGGCTTCGTCCAGTACACGCTGGAGACGGAGGCCGGCCTCTTCGTCTGCACCGACACCAACGAGCCGCGGGTCTCCTGGGGCGTGCTGTGCGAAAAGCGCCTCGCCTGGCTCCAGCGCACGCTCGACGCCGCGGCCGACCGGCCGGTCTACCTCTTCCAGCATCATCCGCCCTTCCCGGTGCAGCTGAAGCGGATGGACGAGATCGCGCTCCAGCGCCCGGAGAACTTCGCCCGCGTCGTCGCCGGCCGGCCGAACATCCGGCACTTCTTCTTCGGCCATCTGCATCGGCCGATCGGCGGCAGCTGGCGCGGTATCCCGATCACGACCATGCGGGCCACCAGCCACCAGGTCGCGCTCGACTTCGTCACGGGCGGCAAGGTGCCCGGCAGCCACGAGCCCCCGGCCTATGCCGTCGTGTTCGCGGACGCCGAGCAGACGATCGTCCACTTCCACGACTTCCTCGACGAGACGGCGACCTACTTCCTCTAGCCGGCCCGCCGGCGGCTCACCAGGCGGTGTAGCCGCCGTCGACGGAGAGGATCGAGCCGGTGACGAAGCTGGCGGCGTCACTGGCGAGGAAAAGGACCGCCGAGGCGATCTCCTTGGGCTCGCCGACGCGGCCCATCGGCGTCATCTCGAGCCAGGTGCGCTTCCAGTCGGGATTGGCGAGGCCCGCCTTCGTCATCTCCGTACCGATATAGCCGGGCGCCACCGCATTGACCCGCACCCCGCTCGGCGCCCATTCGGCGGCCAGCGACCGGACCAGCGCGTGCACCCCGGCCTTGGACGCGTTGTAGGCCGCCTGCGGCTGCGGCTTGTTCACGATCAGGCCGGACATCGAGCCCAGTGCGACGATGCTGCCCGACCCACGCGCCACCATGGCACGGCCGAATGCCTGGCAGGACCAGAAGACGCCATTGAGGTTCACGTCCATCACTTCGCGCCATTCCTCGGCCGGCGTCGCCTCGGCATTCGAGCCGCGCGCGATGCCGGCATTGGCCACCATGACGCCGACATGCCCGTGCCGCGCCAGGATGTCGGCCGCCGCGGCCTCGACCTGGCTCCGGTCGCGCACGTCCAGCCGGAAGGTCTCCACTCCCGGGGCCGGCTGGGGATCGAGGTCGCCGACGATGACCCTGGCGCCGGCTTCCTGCAGCGCCTCGACGATGGCACGGCCGATGCCCCGGCCGCCGCCGGTGACGACGGCGATCCGGCCGTCGAGCTGGAAACGCTCGCGATACATGCTGGGGTTTCTCCCGATGGACTGTGGCGCGGCGTTGGGCTTCGATACCGCGCAGAAGACTGTAACAGAGGAGGAAGTGCCATGACCAAGCCGGCGGGCTTCGATCCGCTCTCGGTGCCCGAGAGCAATTCGACCAGCTACCCCATGCCCTACGCCGAGCAGGCGAGAAAGCGCTGGTTCCGCCGCCTCGGCGACCATGCCGGCCTCAGCCATTTCGGGGTCAACATCTGCCGCATCGAGCCCGGCGGCCGCTCGTCCGAACGCCATTGGCACCAGGAGCAGGACGAATTCGTCTACATCCTCGAGGGCGAGGCGGTCCTCGTCACCGACGCCGGCGAGGAGATCCTCCGGCCGGGCATGTGCGCCGGCTTTCCAGCCGGCGTGGCGAACGGCCACCATTTCCTCAACCGGGCCGAACACGACCTCGTCTTTCTCGTCGTCGGAGACCGCACGCCGAGCGAAGTGGCAACCTATCCCGACATCGACATGCACGGCCGCACCGGCCCGGACGGCCGGATGCGCTTCACCCGCAAGGACGGCTCACCCTTCTAGACCGAGGAGGCGACCCATGAAGATCGACGGCCGGTGTCACTGCGGCCATGTCCGCTACGAGGCGGAGATCGACCCCGAGCGGGTCATGATCTGCCACTGCACCGACTGCCAGAGCCTCTCCGGCAGCGCGTTCCGCACTGTGGCGCAGACCCGCAGCGGCGGGTTCCGGCTGCTGGCCGGCGAGCCCCGGATCTACCGCAAGATCAGCGAGGCCGGGACGATCCGCCTTCAGTCCTTCTGCCCCGAGTGCGGCAGCCCAATCTATTCTACGGGCGAGGGCGACGAACCGAAGGTGTATTCGCTGCGCGCCGGCACCATCCGTCAGCGCGCCGAGCTGGTGCCGAAGCTCCAGCTTTGGTCGCGTTCGTCCCTCGCCTGGCTGCCCGGGCTGGCCGACATCCCGGCGACGGCGACGCAGCCTTAGCGCGGTCACGGTCAGCTGATTCGCTTCTCCATGAAGACCGACAGCGGGTCGTCAGGATAGTCGGCGAAGGGTCCGCGCTCGCGATAGCCGTTGCGGCGGTAGAGCGCGAGCGCGGGGTGGCTCAGCGGGCCCGTCTCGAGCTGAACCGTGTGGGTGCCCTCGGCCCGTGCCGCCGCCTCCAGCGCGTCGATCAGGCGCTGGCCGACGCCGCGCCCGCGTGCCGCATCGGCGACGAAAATGCGCTTCAGCTCGGCGAAGCCGCCGGGCCGGACGACGACAGCGCCGCAGCCGACGGCGGCGCCGTCGATGCGCGCGACGAAGAAGTGGACATCCGGCCGGGCGAGCTGGTCCGGGTCGATAAGATAGCTGCTATCGGGCGGATAGAGCGCCCGGGAATAGTCATCCGACCCGCGCAGCAGCTCGGCCACCTCCGACAGGTAAGGTGACTCGCGCGCCAGGACCGGCTCGCCCATGCCGGTCACAGGCAGGGCAGGAGGTCGGCGACGCCGCCGACCGTGCCGCGCGGCCCGACCATTATCTTGGGAATGCCGAGTGCATCTGCGCCCATACCATCCGTCTCCGGATTGTCGCCGATCATGACCGCCTCGCCCGGGCCAACGCCGGCCTTGGCGAGCGCCGCCAGGAAGATGCCGGGCTCCGGCTTGCCGATGATCCTCGGCCGGGCTTCCGGAACACATGCCGCGAGCGCCGACATCAAGGCGCCCGTCTCCGGCACCGGCCCGCCATCGGCATCCGGGTGCGTGCGGTCCGGATTGGCGACGAACCACCGCGCGCCGCCGTGCAGCACCCGCGCGGCACGGTGGAGGCGTTCGTAGCTGAGCCCGGTGTCTCGCGCGAGCGCCAGGATCGGCGCCGGTTCCTCGTCCGTCAGGCGCATCCCCCGCGCCTCGGCATAGGCCGCGAGCGAGGGAGCCGCGATCAGGAACGTGGCCTCGTCCGGCGCCTCCGCGGCGATCGTCTCGACCATGACCGCGCCCGCCAGCGAAACCCGGCGCGGCTCGACCGGCAGCCCCTGGCGCAGGAACTTCTCGGCCATCGTTTTCGGCGTGTCGGTGGAATTGTTGGAGACGATGAAGTCCCGACCACGCAATGCCCTCAGGAACTCCCCGGCGCCGGGTAGGGCGAGGCCGCCGGCGACCAGGACGCCGTCGACATCGATCAGCACCGCCCGCGCACGTCCGAGCAGCGTCCCGGCGCGCTCGCGCTCCTCTGCCAGGATCATCGGCCGCAGCGTTCCGGCCGATGGATCCGCTCGGTCGAGGCCGGGAACTTGGCCAGCTTGTCGGCCGGGCGCACCGGCCGCGGCACCAGTTCGCCGCCGCAGTTGGGGCAGCGCCCGCCCAGCACCGTCTCCGTGCAGTCTCGGCAGAAGGTGCACTCGAACGAGCAGATGCGGGCGTCGCGGCTGTCCGGCGGCAGGTCGCAGTCGCAGCACTCGCAGCCGGGTCGCAGTTGCAGCATGGCGTGGCGCCTCCCGCTCAGTAGGTCGCGCGACCACCGGAGATGTCGAAGGTCGCGCCGGTCGTGAAGGAGCAGTCTTCCGATGCCAGCCAAGCGACCATGGCCGCGATTTCATCGACCTTGGCGAAGCGGGCCATCGGGATCTTCGACAGCATGAAGTCGATGTGCTGCTGGGTCATCTGTCGGAAGATGTCCGTCTCGGCCGCGGCCGGGGCGACCGCGTTGACGCGGATGCCGGTGCCGGCCAGTTCCTTGCCGAGCGACTTGGTCAGCGCGATCAGGCCGGCCTTGGAGGCGCTGTAGTGCGAGGCGTTGGGATTGCCTTCCTTGCCGGCGACCGAGGCGATGTTGACGATCCGGCCGTAGCCCGCCTTCAGCATCTCCGGCACGACGTTGCGGCAACAGAGGAAGGGGCCGACCAGGTTAACGTCGACGACCTGCCGCCACTCCTCGGGCGAGTACTCCCAGACCTTCATGTTGCCGCCGGTGATTCCGGCATTGTTGACCAGGATGTCGATCCCGCCGAGGGCGGCCGCGGTGCGGGCCGTCGCGTCGGCGACGCCGGCATCCTCCGTCTGGTCGACGGCGACGGCGATGGCCTTGCCCTTCTGCCCCAGCGTCGCCGCGGCCGCGTTGGCGGCCTCCAGGTCGCGATCCCAGATGGCGACGGCCGCCCCGCTTGCGATCAGGCGTTCGGCGATGGCGAGCCCGATGCCGCGGGCGCCGCCGGTGACGGCCGCGCGGCGGCCCTTGAGGTCGATCTGGTTCATGCTTCTCCCGCGGGGGCTGCTTGCTGGATGATCGTTCAGGCGGACGGGCGCCGCCCGGTCCGCCAGCCGAGCCGGATGGCGCCGATCGCCATCGAGGCCGCGGCCTGGCTGGGGTCGACGACCGGGATGCCCAGTGCGTCCTCCATGCGCTCGCGATAGCGCGCCATGCCGGCGCAGCCGAGCACGACGACGTCGGCGCCGTCCTCGTCGCGCAGCGCCCGGCCGGTGGCGACCAGCCGCTCGAAGGTGCGGCCCTCGTCGGAGAGCTCGACCACGTTGAGGCCGACTGCCCGGTCGCCGGCCACCCGCTGCGACAGGCCCATGGCGCGCACGAACCGCATGTGGCGCGAGACGGAGGCCGGCAGGATGGCGACGATGCCGATGGCGCTGCCGAGGTTGAGCGCGGTCGTCAGGCCCGATTCCATGATCCCCAGCACCGGCCGGTCGGTCGTCTCGCGCGCCGAGTGCAGGCCGGGATCGGAGAAGCAGGCGACGACAAATGCATCCGTCGCATTGTGCTCGCGCTCGATCAGCCGGCAGAGCGGCGGCACGACATGGTCGACGTCGCGCTGGCTCTGGATGCCGGGCGGCCCCTCGGCCAGCGTCGCGCAGTCGATGCGCGGGCCGTCGGCGAAGCGCAGCGGCGCCATGGCGGCGTCGATGCCCTGGGTCACCGCCGCGGTGCTGTTGGGATTGATGACCAGGATGCGCTGCGCCATGACCCGCTGTCTCCGTCCCTTGTCGAGAGATCGAGCCCGATCATAGCGCGCGCGGCCATTCGGGGAACGGGATTTGCCTGCGGATTTTCCCGGGAGTAGAGGAAACCCCGATGCCGCTCGACGATACCAGCCGCGACCCCAGCCGCCGCACACGGCCCGGAATCGGCCACAACAACGGCCCGCCGATGGATGCGATGCCCGACTGGCGCCTCACCTGCTGGCGCAAGGCCTATCGGCGCGCCTGGAAGTCGCCGCCGCGGGAGGTGCTGATGCGCCAGCTCAAGCGGGCGGAGGAGTTGGGCCTCTCCCACCGGGAATACGTCCTGCGCTGGATGGATTCGGGGAAATGGCCGTGATCGGTTCGTCTGCCGCCTTCAGCGGGATCGGCCGGCAGACGATCATGGCGAGCCGGCCGATGCGCTGCATCCGCTGGGCGGCCAGCCCGCTCGCCACGGCATCGCCCGCGAACCGCGCCAGCCAATGGCCGACCATCCGCGTCCCGAAATGGGCGACGGCATTGGCGGTCCCCGCGAAGCTCGCATTGACGAGGATGCGGCCGACGAGGTGACGCGTCGCCGCCAGTCCGGGGCGGTGACCGTAGATGGTCGCGATCTCCCGCACGAGGCGGAGGCTGCGGGCGACGAACACGGCGGTATCGATCAGCGCGGACGGGCTGACGACGTTGATCGCAAAGACCTGCCCCACGGCCCGCCAGGTCGCGCGCTCCGCCTCGGCGTCGAGCGGCCGCAGGACCGTGCGCTCGAACAGATCGATCGTCTGGGCGTTGCCGTGGTGCGGCTGCACCTGCCGGCGCCAGGCTGCGACCCGCGCCCGGACCGCACGGCCCTGCCCGAGCGCCGCACCGGCCTCGCCGAGCGCGTCCAGCACCACCGCCTGCGGCTGCCCCTCGACGTGGGAGGCCGCGAAATGGGCCTGCACCTCGGGCAGATGGCGCAGGCGCCGCAACTGCCGAAGTTCGGCCGCGATCCACCACAGGACGGCACCGAGGCCAGCCGCGGCGACCCCCGCCGTCGCCCAGCCGAGCGCCGCACCGCGCGTGAACTGGTCGTGGACGAAACCGGCAAGGTCGAGGCCGAGCAGGCCGCCGACCAGGATCCCGATGCCCCACAGCCCGATCCGGACGGGCGAGCGCCGGCCATGGGCCGGCTCGATCGCGGCCGGGGTGATCGCCTCCGGCAGCCGGTCGGCGATGCGTCCTTCCTCCGCGGTCTCGATCAGCATCGGCCCGAGCGGCGGGGCGTCCTCGTCGGCAGCGCGCTGCCAGGGTGGTTGGCCGGTCATCGCAAGCGGTCCGCCAGCAGGAAGTCGAGGGCCTCGTCGAGGCCGATATGGCCGATGCCGCTGGCCGCGTCCGGGTCGAGGCGCGGCGGCTGGAAGCGCGGCATGGCGAAGAAGGGTCGGCCCCAGAAGCGATCGTCGGCCGCCGGCGGCCGGATCGGGATGGTGCCCGGGAAGAACTTGACCTGGCGGTAGCCGGTCAGCGGCACGCCGCGCACCACCGGCGTCGGCCGGCCATCGAGGACCGCCTCGTCATCCTCCGTGCAGCGGACCGAGGCGATCGCCATGGCTGCGGTGTCGGCGCCGCGGCTGTCGGCGTCGAGCATGGGTGCCCGCAGCATCGTGGACAGCAGGTGGCGCAGATGGTCGCGCTGCATCCCGGGCACATGGTCGGCCTTGGTCGCGGCATAGAGAACGCGGCCGATGCGCGAGCCGAAGAGCCGCGCCAGCAGGCCGCCGCCGACGCGGAATGCGCCGGCGATGTCGGTCAGCGCACGCGTCGTGTCGGCGAAGGCCGCCTGGCCGGCATGGAGCGCCTGCAGGAGGTCGACCAGCACGATCTGGCGGTCGAAGCGGCGGAAATACCGGTCGAAGAACCGTTCGCGTGCGGCCCGCTTGTAGGCCTCGAACCGCCCCGCCATGGTCGCGCCCAGCGAGCCGCCGCCACCGCCCGGGGGCAGCGGGCAGAAATGCAGCAGGGTCGCGTCCGTCCAGTCGCCGGGCTGCAGGAAGCGGCCGGGCTGGAGATAGGCCATGCCGAACTCGTCGCGGCAGCGTACCAGATAGGCGCGGTAGAGGTCGGCCGCCCGCTCGGCGACGAGATCGTCGTGCGCCGCGGTCGCGGGGTGCGCGTCGAGGAAGGCCAGCCAGTCGGCGGCAGCCGCGGCCCGGCCGCCCTGGCGCGCCATCGCCAGCATGTCCGCCGACCAGTCGGCGAAGCTGCGGTCCAGCATCGGCAGGTCGAGCAGCCACTCGCCCGGATAGTCGACGATGACGAGCCGCAGCGTCGCCTCGGAATCGCTGCGGTGGAGGAACCCGGTGGGGCGGAAGCGGATGTCGAGCGCGATCTCGGCGACGTCGCGCGTCCCCTCCGGCCAGCGCGGCGGATCGGCCGCCATGGCGCGGAGGTTCCGGTCGAACGGGAAGGTCGGCACGCCGGGCTCGACCGGCAGGGCGATGTCCACGCCCACGACCCGGCCCGCGAGGTCGTCCATCGCCCCCAGCAGCGGCAGGCGCTGCGGCAGGCGCGGGAAGGCCAGCAGGTCGTGGATGAGGGCCGTGATGAAGACGGACTTGCCGGCCCGGCTGAGGCCGGTGACGGCGAGCCGCAGCGTGCTGCCGGCCAGCATCCGGCTGGCGAACCCCGGCAGCCGCAGATCGTCCCATCCGATGCGGATCACCCGCGGCTCCGCCGGCTACTCCTCGCGCGCCAGCCACTCCGCATGGCTGATCCGCCGCAGGTCGAACCGGTCGGTGGTGCGGACATAGGAGATCCCGCCCAGCCGGCCGATGATGTCGAGGCGGGCCGGATCGAGGCGCAGGCGTGCGGGGTCGGCGATGGCATCGTCCCGGATATGGAGATGGACGACCTCTCCCACCAGGATGCAGCGGCCGTTCGGCCCGATGTCGACCGCGGTGAAGGTCCGGCATTCGAGGCTGGCCGGCGCTTCCCCGATGCGCGGCGCCGAGACCTTGGTCGACGGCACCGCGGTCAGCCCGGCGGCCGCCATCTCGTTCTCGCCCGGCGGGAAATCGGCGGCGCAGAGGTTCATCGCGTCGGCCATGGCGAAATCGACCATGTTGACGACGAACTCGCCGCTCTCGCGCGGGAACTGCACCGTGTCCTTGGGCGAGCCGTCGGGGCGCGCCTCGATGCCGAGGACGACCAGGGGCGGCGTCTGGCTCATGACGTTGAAGAAGCTGAAGGGGGCCGCATTGATGCGCCCCGCCCGGTCGCGCGCGGTGACGAGCGCGATCGGACGGGGCACCACCACCTGGATCAGCAGCTTGTAGCGGTCGGCTGCCGGCAGCGTCGCGAAATCGAATTCCATCTCCGGGTCACGGCGGCGGGATGGCGCCGGTGCGCTCGACGATCATCCCGTAATGCTCGGGCCGCCGGTGCTTGGCGAAGTTGAAGACGCTGGTCTTGATCGGCACCGTGGCGTCGAGATCCATGGTGTAGACGAGCAGCTCGTCCCCCAGGGTCGAGGCGACCGCGACGAGTTCGCCCGACGGCGCGACGACACAGCTGCCGCCGATCAGCATGCAGCCTTCCTCGATCCCGGCCTTGGCGACTGCGACGACCCAGGTGCCGTTCTGGTAGGCACCCGCCTGGCAGGTCAGGTAGTGGTGCATCATGCGGTGGTAGCCGGGCTCGACGATCGACGCGTTGAACTCGGGCGTGTTGAAGCCGAGCATTACGAGTTCGACACCCTGCAGGCCCATGACGCGGAACGTCTCCGGCCAGCGGCGGTCGTTGCAGATCGCCATGCCCATGATGCCGCCGAACGCACGCCACACCGGCCAGCCGAGATTGCCGATCTCGAAATAGCGCTTCTCGAGGTGCTGGAACGGACGCTGCGGCTCGTACTCGGCATGGCCCGGCAGGTGGATCTTGCGGTACTTGCCGACGAGGTTGCCGTCGGGACCGACCAGGATCGAGGTGTTGAAGCGGCAGGTCCGCCCCTCCTCCTCCACCAGTTCGGCATAGCCGAGATAGAAGCCGATGCCGAGCCGCTTGGCCTCGTCGAACAGCGGCTGGACGTCGGCGTTCGGCATCTCGCGCTCGAAGAAGGAGTCGATCTCGTTCGGATCCTCCATCATCCAGCGCGGAAAGAAGGTGGTGAGCGCGAGTTCGGGGAACACCACCAGCTGGACGCCGCGCGAATGCGCCTCGCGCAGCAGGTCGAGCAGGCGCTTGACCACCTGCGGGCGGCTATCGGCGCGCTGGATGGGGCCGAGCTGGGCCGCCCCCACGGTCAACAAGCGAGACATTCGGGTCACCTCGATCGATCTGGAAAACGACGATTCATCGGGACAGTGCGATCAGGCATGCCGCCACAGCGGCAAGACCGAGCGCACTGCGAACGGCATGGAGAGCGCCCCATCGACGGACGAGGGCGCGGGTGGCGGGCCCAGCCGCAGCCGGGTCGGTCGCCATCAGGATACGGTTCGTCGGCAGGATGCCGAGCATCGTGTAGGGCCAGTTGGCCAGCAACAGCAGGCCGCCGACGAGCCAGGCCGCGTCATCGCTCTGCCACCAGGCGACCAGCGCCAGCGCGCCCCCGATGACCGCCATCGACGCCTGCATGGCGAAGCCGCGCAGATAGGCCGGCTTCCACTGCGTCAGCAGCCCGCGGTCGTCGAGTTTCAATCGCGCCGGCTGCTCGGCGACGTTGATATAGACGGCCGCGCCCGCGAACGCCGCGGCGACCGCCAGCGCGAGATGGCCTGCCAGCATCACGACGCCGCCAGCATCAGAGGCCCGGCAGGCGGCCGGAGACGGGATCGAAGCCGGTGATGCGCCGGCCCGTCGAGCGGGCGAGCGGCGAGCGCTCGCAGGGCAGGAAGCGGCCGCGGCCGCGCTCCTCCGTCACCTTGCCGTCCTCGGCCACGACCTCGCCGCGCGAGATCGTCACGACGGGCCAGCCCTTCACCATCAGGCCCTCGTAGGGCGTGTAGTCCATGGCGTCGTGGAAATCGGCCTGGCGGATGGTGACCTCCTTGTCGGGGTCCCAGATGGCGATGTCGGCGTCGCCGCCGATCGCGATCGTGCCCTTCCGCGGATAGAGGCCGTAGAGCTTGGCGGCGTTGGTCGAGGCCAGGGCGACGAACTGGTGCAGGTCGATCCGCCCCTCGGAGATGCCGTGGAACAGCAGCGGCAGGCGGGCCTCCAGGCCCGGCACGCCGTTGGCCACCTTCTTGAAGGGCGGGTTGGTGCCGTGCTTCATCTTCCCCTCCGGATCGTTGAACCGGTAGGGCGCATGGTCGGACGAGAAGACCTGGAAGACGCCCTGGGCGATCGCATCCCAGACCTTCTGCTGGTTGGCCTTGTCGCGCGGCGGCGGGCTGCACATGCACTTAGCGCCTTCGAAGCCGGGCTTATCCAGGTCGTCCTCGGTCAAATAGAGGTATTGCGGGCAGGTCTCGCCGAAGACGCGGGTGCCGCGGCTCTGGGCGATGCGGATCTGCTCGATCGCCTCGGCCGACGAGACATGGACGATCAGCACCGGCACGTCGACCAGTTCCGCCAGGGAGATGACGCGGTGCGTCGCCTCGCGCTCGGCGGTGCGGGCATGGGCGACGGCATGGAACTTGGGCTCCGTCAGGCCCGCGTCGGTCAGCTTGTCGGACAGCCACGCGATGATGTCGTGGTTCTCGGCATGGACCATCGTCAGCGCACCCTCGCGCCGGGCGATGGCGAGAACGTCCAGCACCTGCCGGTCGTTCAGCTTCAGCATGTCGTAGGTCGTATAGATCTTGAACGAGGTGTAGCCGTCGGCGATCAGCGCCGGCAGCTCCTGCCCCAGGACCGTCTCGGTCGGGTCGGAGACGATGAGATGGAAGGCATAGTCGACGACCGCCTTCGGCGTCGCGCACTCGTGGTAGTCGCGCACCACCTGGCGCAGCGACATGCCGCGATGCTGGGCGGCAAAGGGAATGATCGTCGTCGTGCCGCCGCCGGCGGCCGAGCGCGTGGCGGTGTAGAAATCGTCGGCTGTCATGACGCCGCTCGAGGACTGCTGCTCGACGTGGCAATGGCTGTCGACGCCGCCGGGCAGCACCAGCCGCCCCGCCGCGTCGATGTCCCGGACGCCGCGCTCCAGCTCGCGGCCGAGGGCCACCACGACGCCGTCCTTCACGCCCACGTCGGCATCGAACTGGTCGGACGCGGTGACGACGCGGCCGTTGCGGATGACGAGATCGAAGGCGGACATGAGGGGCTCCCCGGGGCGGCGCCTGACGGCAGACAGGCTGGATTATGCAGCGATTATACCGGGCACGTCCCGCGCCGCACGGCTTTTGCCGGAGGCCGCGAATTCTGGTACCTCAGGAGTATCCAGCCTCCCCCCGGAAAAGAGGAAGCCTCCATGGCCACGTCCGAGAGCACCCGTCCCCAGGGCGTCTATGCCGCCGTCCTGACGCCGTTCGACGCCAACCTCGAGCCGGACGTGAAGGCGTTCATCGCCCATTCGCGCTGGCTCCTCGCCAATGGCTGCGACGGGCTGGCGCCGCTCGGCACCACGGGCGAGGCGAACTCGCTGTCGGTCGACCAGCGTCTGAAGCTGATCGAGGCCTCGGCCGAGGCGGGACTGCCGGGCGGCCGCACCATCTTCGGCACCGGCTCCTGCTCGCTGGCCGACGCCGTCCGCCTGTCCCGCGCCGCGGTCTCCTCGGGAGCTGCCGGCGTGCTGCTGCTGCCGCCCTTCTACTACAAGAACGTCGACGAGGACGGCCTCTTCGCCTTCTTCTCGGAGGTGGCGCAGCGGGTCGGGGACGCGCGGCTGCGCATGTACCTCTATCACTTCCCGCAGCAGGCGGTGATCCCGATCACCCTCTCGCTCGTCGAGCGCCTCAAGAAGGCCTATCCCGGCGAAACGGTGGCCGGCCTCAAGGACAGCTCCGGCAAGTGGGACAACACCGAAGCCTTCATCAAGACCTTCCCCGGCTTCGGCGTCTTCTCGGGCTCCGAGCAGTTCCTGCTGCCCAACCTGCGCGCCGGCAGCGTCGGCTGCATCTCGGCGACGACCAACGTCACCGGCCCGCTCGCCCAGAAGGTCTACCAGGCCTGGCAGAGCCCGGAGGCCGACCGCCTGCAGGAGGAACTGACGCAGACCCGCCTGACGCTCCAGGCCTATCCGCCGATCGCCGGGCTGAAGTCCGTCATGCAGCGCATCACCGGCGACAAGGGCTGGGCCAACATCCTGCCGCCCAACCGCGCCCTGTCGGCGGCCCAGGAGTCCGAACTGCTCGGCAAGCTCGAGGCGCTGCCGCAGTTCGCGCCGGTCCTGAAGCAGCGCCCGATCGCGGCCTGACGCCATGGCCAAGCTCATCGACGACAAGGCCCGAGGGGTCTGGATCATCTCCGCCACTCCCTTCGCGGAGAATGGCGACCTCGATCTCGAATCGACCGACCGGATGGTCGACTACTATCTGGGCTGCGGCGTCGATGGGCTCACCATCCTCGGCATCATGGGCGAGGCCAGCAAGCTGAGCCTGGAGGAGAGCACGCGCTTCACCGCGCAGGTCGTGAAGCGCGTCGCGGGCAAGGTGCCGGTGGTGGTCGGCGTCAGCGCCCCCGGCCACCGCCTCGCCGGCGACCTGACGCGGGCGGCGATGGATCTCGGCGCCGGCGGTGTCATGCTGTCGCCGCCCGTCGGGCTGCGCACCGAGGATCAGGTCCACGCCTTCTACGAGGGCTACGTGGCCGAAGTCGGCACTTCGGTGCCGATCGTCCTGCAGGACTATCCGCCCGCCTCGCAGGTCTGGATGTCGGTTGCCACGATCGACCGCCTGATCCGGGAGATCCCGAGCATCTGCGTCTTCAAGCACGAGGACTGCCCCGGCATGCGCAAGCTGTCGCGCCTGCGCGGCGACGAGGCCCAGGGGCTGCGCCGGCGGGTCAGCATCCTGACCGCCAATGGCGGCCTCTATCTGATGCAGGAGCTGCGACGCGGCGCGGACGGCTGCATGACCGGGTTCGGCGTGCCCGAGATGCTGGTCGAGGTCTGCCGGCTGGCCGCCGCGGGCGACATGGAGGCAGCCGAGGATCTGTTCGACGCCTACCTGCCGCTCGTCCGGCACGAGCAGCAGCCGGGCTTCGGCCTCGCCATCCGCAAGGAACTGCTGTGGCGCAACGGCGTTATAGCGACCGCCAGGACACGCGCGCCCGGACCGTCGCTCGATGCCATTGACCGGGCGGAACTGGACAACCTCCTGGCCCGGCTGCGCCGGCGCCTCGCCGAGATGGGACGCCCCGCGCCGATGGCCGCTGAATAGACCCAAGGAGCCCCGACCATGCGGATGCGTTCCGTTGCCCTTCTCGCCTCGGCGATCGCCCTCGCCACCCCCGCCGCCGCTTCGGCCCAGAGCTATTCGGCGGGCCTGCGGTGCTACGAGATCAACGACTTCTCCTGCGCCTTCAGCCACTGGATGCCGCTGGCCCAGAGCGGCATGACCCGCGCCCAATATCGCATCGGTGCGTTCTATGCCGAGGGCACCGGCGTCCCCGTCGACAGGGCCGAGGCCTACAAGTGGCTGTCGATCGCGGCCAACAAGGGCGACCGGACGGCTGCCGAAGCGATCCAGTCGATCGGGCCGACGATGAGCCAGGCCGAGATCGAAGAAGGGATGCGACGGGCCGGCGACTACCGCAGCGGGCGGCGCGGCCGCTACTGACCTACTCGCCGGCGACCACGCCGCCGACGAGGTTGAGGCCCAGCAGGCGGGCACTGTCGTAGGGATTGCCCGACTGCGCGGGCCGCATCCGGGCGGACAGGCTCGCGAGATGGGCGTCCCAGTCCCGGCGCAGCGCGCGGGCCGCATCGAGCCCGATCGCCTCGAACTGCAGGTTCGCGCCCGGCGCGGCCTGCGCGACGGCCCCGATGTCCGGCGTCACGACCGTCGCGATCTTCGGGTAGCCGCCCGTCGGCTGGCGGTCGGCGAGCAGCAGGATGAGATGTCCGCTCGCCGGCACCTGGATGCTGCCGAGCGCGATCCCGTCGGAAACGATGTTGTCGCTGCCGCGATGGCGCAGCCGCGGCCCAGCCAGCCGGTAGCCCATGCGGTCGGCCTCCGCGGTCACCGGGAAGGCCTCTCCGGTCAGCGCGGCGATCGCGTCCGGCCCGAAATGCCCGTCCTGGGGGCCGAGCACCACCCGCAGCCGCGGCGCCCGGGGCCAGCGCGCCTCGGCCGGCAGTTCCAGCTCCGGCCCCTCCCCCGCATCACCCAGCGGCAACCGGTCACCCGCCCGCAGCGCCCGACCATCGAGGCCGCCGATGCCCGAGCGCACATGCGTCGACCGGCTGCCGAGCACGGGCGGCACGGCGATCCCGCCGGAGACCGCGAGATAGCCGCGTACGCCGTCCGGCGCGCGGCCGATGGTCAGGCTCTCTCCCGCCCGCAGGACGAACGAGCACCATGCCGGGACCGGACGACCATCGACGGCAATGGCGAACTCCGCGCCCGTCACGGCCACCCGTCGCGGCTGACCCGCGATCTCCCAGCGGCCGCCCGTCAGGGTCAACTCGACGGCGGCCGCGTCGGCATCGTTTCCGACCAGCGCGTTGGCCGTGCGATAGGCGGCCAGATCCATCGCGCCGGCGACGACGACGCCGAACCGCTGCCAGCCATAGCGTCCCGCATCCTGCACGGTCGCCAGCAGACCGGGGTCGATCGCGCGCAGCCCATCCATGCGAACCTCAGCCGACCCGGCGGGCGACGGGGCCGTCCGCGCCCTCCAGCGCAGCGAAGGTCGCGGTATCGATCCGCTCGAACCGGACAATGTCGCCCGCCGCCAGCAGGAATGCGTCGTCGCCGCGGGCGAGGTCGAACATCCTTGCCGGAGTGCGGCCCAGCAGGTGCCAGCCGCTCGGCACGGGGATCGAGGTGATCCCGGCCTGGACGCCTCCGATCGCCACCGAATTGGCCGGGATGCGCAGCCGCGGGCTGGCCCGCCGCGGGGTGTGCAGCAGCTCCGGCAGGCCGCCCATGTAGGCGAATCCCGGCGCGAACCCGATCATGTAGACGCGATACTCGGCCGCCAGATGCGCCGCGACCACCTGCTCGGCGGTCAACCCGTGGGTTCCTGCGACATGGCCGAGATCCTCGCCATGCTCGCCGCCGTAGCAGACCGGGAAGACCCATCGCCGTCCCTCGGCCGGGACGTCGCCGTCCGGAACCAGCGCCAGCAGGGCGGCGGCGAGCGCGTCGAATGCGACGGCGCCGGGATCGTACTGCACGAACAGCGAGCGATAGGTGGGCACGCTCTCCAGCAGGCCCGGCAGGCCGCTCGCCCGGACCCGGCGGTCGAACTCCAGCACGCGCCGGTTCACCACCGGATCGACGGTGTCGCCCAGTTCGACGGTCAGCGCCGCATCGCCGGCCGGGCGAACCCGCGGCGCGCCGTGGCCGGGCGCCGCTACTGGATCATCTGGGCCGGCAGCCACGTCGCGATCGCGGGAAAGAACCAGAGCAGGACCACGCCCACCGCCATCAGGCCGAAGAAGGGCGCCGTGTCGGCGGCAATGCGGAAGATGTTCTTGCCGGTCAGGCCCTGCAGCACGAATAGGTTGAACCCGACCGGCGGCGTGATCTGCGCCATCTCGACGACGAGGACGATGTAGATGCCGAACCACAGCAGGTCGATGTTGGCCGCCTGCACCATCGGCAGGACGACGGAAGTGGTCAGCACCACCATCGAGATCCCGTCGAGGAAGCATCCGAGCACGATGTAGACGAGCGTGAGCGCGAACAGCAGCATCCAGGGGCTCAGCCCCAGCTCGCCGATGGCGCCGGCGAGCGCCCGCGGAATGCCAGTGAAGCCCATCGCGATGGTCAGGACGGCCGCCCCCGCCAAGATGAAGGCGATCATGCAGGAGGTGATGGTCGCGCCCATCAGGCTCTGGCCGAAGCTCTTGCGGTTCAGCGTTCCGGTGGCCGCGGACAGGAGCAGCGCCCCGACCACGCCGAGCGCGGCTGCCTCCGTCGGCGTCGCGACGCCGCCATAGATCGAGCCGATGACGCCGACGATGAGCAGGACGACCGGGATCAGCCGGCGCGAGGCCCACAGGCGCTGCATGAAGCCGTAGTCGGCGTCCGCCGGCGGCACCCGGGTCGGGTTGAGCTTCGCCCAGATCCCGACATAGCCCATGAAGAGCAGGACGAGCATCACGCCCGGAAAGACGCCCGCGATGAAGAGCTTGCCGATCGAGACGTCGGCGGCGACGCCATAGACGATCATGATGATCGAGGGCGGGATCATGAGGCCGAGCGTGCCCGATCCGGCCAGGGTGCCGATGGCCATGCCCTCGTCGTAGCCCCGGCGCGTCAGCTCCGGCAGCGACATCTTGCCGATGGTGGCGGCCGTGGCGGACGAGGAACCCGACACCGCCGCGAAGATGCCGCAGCCGATGATGTTGACGTGCAGCAGGCGCCCCGGCAGGCGCGCCATCCAAGGGGCGAGGCCCTCGAACATGTCCTCCGACAGCCGGGTTCGGAACAGGATCTCGCCCATCCAGATGAAGAGCGGCAGTGCCGTCAGCGTCCAGCCGGTGGTCGAGTCCCAGATCTTGGTCGCCATGACGGTGCCGGTCTCGGTTCCGGCGAAGAACTCCATCGCGATCAGCGCCGTCCCGAGAAGGGACAGGGCGACCCAGATGCCGCTGCCGAGCAGCGCGAAGAGGATGAGGATGAGGAGGATGGCGACCGCGACGAGATCCACGGGGAGCGTTCCCTTCAGCGCGCGTCGCGGGCGACGGCGTCGCCCAGTCGATCGGATTCCAGCAGGGTAGAACCGGCGGTGGCATAGGACGCCGCACCGCCGCAGAGGACGCGGACGAGATCGTCGAGCAGCGCGATCGTCAGCAGGATCAGCCCGGCGCACATCGAGATTTGCGGCAGCCACAGCGGAATGGCGATGATCCCCGGCGAGACGTCGCCCAGCTCGTAGGATTCCCACGTCAGGAAGGTGCACCACCAGGCCGCGTACCCGCTGAGCAGCGTCGCGGCGCCCAGCGACCAGACCTCGGCCACGCGCCGCATGCCGCCGCCGAGGCGCTGGAGCAGCAGCTCGACCCGGATATGGCCGCCACGCCGCAGCGCGTAGGCCAGTGCGAAGAAGGTCGAGGCGCCCATGAAGTAGCCCGAGATGTCATCGGCCGACGGCACCTGGAATCCCGCAATGCGGCCGACGATCTGGGCCGTGATCATCGCCGCGATGCCCACCATGAAGACGCAGCCGATCACGCCGCTGGTCCAGTAGAGGCCGTCGAGAAATCGCCGCATCCGCCCCCCTCCGCGGGTCCGGCCGGATGGCCGGAGCCAGAATCGAAGCGGGCCGGCCCCTTTCGGCGCCGGCCCGCTCGGACAGCCGCCCTATTGGCGGTATGCCTTGATGATGGCGGCGCCCGCAGCGCCGGCCTTCTTCTCCCATTCGGCCACCATGGCCGAGCCGATCTTCTTGTACTCGGCCTGCAGGGCGGCCGGCGGCGCCGCGACGGTCATCCCGTTCTTGGCCAGGGTCGCCTTGGTGTCGTTGGAAACCTTCTGCATCAGCTCCCAGCCGCGCTTCTCGGCCAGCTCGGCGATGTTGAGGAGAATGCGCTGCTGCTCTTCCGGCAGGCGGCGGAACGCACGCTGGTTCACCAGCACGCCGTTGCGCGGATGCATCGCCTCGGTCTCGTAGAAGTACTTGGAGAACTCCCACGCCTTGGTGTCGACGCCGGTGGCGCCCGACGTGATCATCGCGCTGATGACGCCGGCGGAGAACGCCTGCGGCACCTCCGCCTGCTGGACGGTTGCCGGCTGCGCGCCGATCAGTTCCGCCAGCCGGGCCGTCACCGCGTTGTAGGCGCGGAACTTGACGCCCTTGAAGTCGGAGAGGGAATTGATCGGGTTCTTGGAGTAGACGCCCTGCCCCGGCCAAGCGACCGAGAACAGCATCAACAGGCCCTGCTTCTGGAGGTTGCCCTGCAGGGTCGCGCGCTGGGCCTGGTACAGCTTCCAGGCCTGGTCGTAGCCGGCGGCGAGGAACGGCAGGCCGTCGACCTCGAGCACCGGATCCTCGTTGCCGTAGGCCGACAGCAGGATTTCGCCGATCGGCACCTGGCCGGTCTGCACCGCGCGCTTGATCTCCGGCATCTTGAACAGCGAGGCGCCCGAATGGACGACGATCTCGAGCTTGCCATCCGTCGCCTTCTTCACCTCGTCGGCGAACCAGCGGACATTCTGGGTGTGGTAGTTGCTGTCCGGATAGGCGGTCGGCATGTTCCACTTGGTCTGCGCCGCCGCCGTGCCGGCCGACGCGACGACCACCACGGCGGCCGCCGTCAGAATCTTTCTCATTCCTGTCTCCCCTCGCCTGGATGTGAAGCGTGCCGACGGGCCGGTCCCTGGCGGACCTTGTTGCCGCGCGCCCCTGCTGCATCCATTGTTCGCGTGGTGCCGAGCCATGGTCAAGGCCCGTTGCCGCAGTGCGGGACGACCGGCTTGACGGCGAAGCCCCCGATCCCGAACGGTCTGCGGCCCGCAACCGGAGATTTCAGGCCATGAGCAGAACCATCGACATCAATTCCGACATGGGCGAAGGCTTCGGTGCCTACCGCATGGGCGACGATGCGGCGATGCTGTCGATCGTCACCTCCGCCAACGTGGCCTGCGGCTTCCATGGCGGCGACCCGCTGGTCATGCACGAGACGGTGACGACGGCCAAGGCCAACGGCGTCGATGTCGGCGCCCATCCCGGCTTCTTCGATCTCTGGGGGTTCGGTCGCCGGCGCATCGTCGGCGAGCGCCCCGCCGACCTGGAGAAGACGGTCGTTTATCAGCTGGGCGCCCTGCAGGCGATGGCGCAGGTGGCGGGCCACCGCGTCAGCCACGTCAAGCCGCACGGCGCGATGTCCAACATGGCCTGCATCGACGCCGACATGGCCGACGCCATCGCGCGCGCGGTGCGCGCCGTCGATCGCCGGCTGATCCTGATGGCGATGCCGAACACCGAGCTCGAGCGCGCGGGCGAAAAGGCCGGCCTGCCGGTTGCCCGCGAAATCTTCGCCGACCGCGCCTATGACGACGATGCCAACCTCGTCTCACGGGCGCTGCCGGGCGCGATCCTCCATGATGCCGAGGAGAGCGCACAGCGGGTGATCGACTTCATCGCGGATGGC
Source organism: Allostella sp. ATCC 35155 (assembly GCA_006738865.1). Taxonomy (GTDB): domain Bacteria; phylum Pseudomonadota; class Alphaproteobacteria; order ATCC43930; family Allostellaceae; genus Allostella. Next base: position 2,364,558 of record AP019701.1, on the reverse strand, counting down.
GCGCTGCGCAGCGTCTCCGGCAAGCGGATTCCGGTCGCCATCGACACCGTTTCGGTCCACAGCGACACCGCCGGCGCCGTCGCCATGGCGCAGCTGCTGCGCCGCCGCCTCGACGAGGCTGGCATCGCGGTGCGCCCGCTCAGCCAGTTCATCGTATAGCCCTGCACCCGAACGGGAACGGGCCCCGGAGGTTTCCCTCCGGGGCCCGCGCCGTTGCCGGTATGGCGCCGATCGTCAGATGATCTTGGCCAGGATCGCCAGCAGCAGGATCGCCACGATGTTGGTGATCTTGATCATCGGATTGATGGCCGGGCCAGCCGTGTCCTTGTAGGGATCGCCAACGGTGTCGCCGGTGACCGCCGCCTTGTGAGCGTCGGACCCCTTGCCGCCGTAGTTGCCCTCCTCGATGAACTTCTTGGCGTTGTCCCAGGCGCCGCCGCCCGACGTCATCGAGATGGCGACGAAGAGGCCGGTGACGATGGTGCCGAGCAGCATCGCGCCCACCGCCGCGAATCCGGCCACCTGCCCGCCGATCGCCGCGATGACGATGAAGAGGATGATCGGCGCCGCCACGGGCAGCAGCGACGGAATGATCATCTCCTTGATCGCCGCCTTCGTCAGCATGTCGACCGCCGCGCCGTAGTCCGGCTTGGCCTTGCCTTCCATGATGCCGGGGATTTCCTTGAACTGGCGACGGACCTCGACCACCACCGCGCCGGCGGCGCGGCCGACGGCGGTCATGCCCATGGCGCCGAACAGGAAGGGCAGCATCCCGCCGACGAAGAGGCCGACGACGACGTAGGGATCCTGCAGGTTGAAGGTGACGTTGATGTTCGGGAAGTAGTGCCGGATGTCCTCGATGTAGGCCGCGAACAGCACCAGCGAGGCGAGCGCCGCCGAGCCGATCGCATAGCCCTTGGTCACCGCCTTGGTGGTGTTACCGACCGCGTCCAGCGCGTCGGTCGTCTTGCGCACGTCCTTGGGCAGGTCGGCCATCTCGGCGATGCCGCCGGCATTGTCGGTGACCGGGCCGTAGGCGTCGAGCGCGACGATGACGCCGGCCAGCGCCAGCATGGTCGTGGCGGCGATGCCGATGCCGAAGACGCCGGCGACCAGGTAGGCGGCGATGATGCCGCCGCAGATCACCAGCACCGGCAGTGCCGTCGACTCCATCGACACGGCGAGGCCCTGGATGACGTTGGTGCCGTGGCCGGTGACCGAAGCCTTGGCGACGCTGCGCACCGGGCGATAGGCCGTCGAGGTATAGTATTCGGTGATCCAGACCAGCAGGCCGGTCACCGCAAGGCCGATCAGCACGCACCAGATGAGGCTGAGCCCGGTGATGCTGATGGCACCCAGCGCCAGCGGCGTCGAGAGCCCGACCATCCAGGCGGTCACGCCGACGATCAGCACGAACGAGAGCACGGCCGAGACGATGAGCGAACGGTAGAGCGCGCCCATGATGTTGCCGCTGGGGCCGAGCTTGGCGAAGAAGGTGCCGACCACCGACGCGATGATGCAGGCGCCGCAGATGGCCAGCGGATACATCATCATCACCGCCTTCTGCGCCGCGTCGGCGAAGAAGATGGCACCGAGCAGCATGGTGGCGACGATCGTGACCGCATAGGTCTCGAACAGGTCGGCGGCCATGCCGGCGCAGTCGCCGACATTGTCACCGACATTGTCGGCGATGACGGCGGGGTTACGGGGGTCGTCCTCGGGAATGCCGGCCTCGACCTTGCCGACCAAGTCGGCGCCGACGTCGGCGCCCTTGGTGAAGATGCCGCCGCCGAGCCGCGCGAAGATCGAGATCAGCGAGGCGCCGAAGCTGAGGGCGACCAGCGCCTCCAGCACCGCGCGCAGGCTGGCGTCGTCCGCCGCGCCCTTCCAGGCGATGAGGATGCCGTAGTAGCCGGCGACGCCGATCAGGCCGAGGCCGACGACCAGGAGGCCCGTGATCGCGCCGGCCCGGAAGGCGACGTCGAGCGCGGGCTGCAGGCCCTGGCGCGCCGCCTCGGCGGTCCGCACGTTGGCGCGCACCGACACGTTCATGCCGATATAGCCGGCCGCCCCGGACAGGACAGCGCCGATGATGAAGCCGATCGCGACGTGCAGGCCGAGGAAGATGCCGAGAACGATACAGACGGCGATCCCGACGATGCCGATCGTGCGATACTGGCGGTTCAGGTAGGCCTGAGCGCCCTCCTGGATCGCCGCCGCGATCTCCTGCATCCGCTTGTTGCCGGGGCTCGCCGCGAGAACCAGACGGCTGGCATAAAGACCATAGATAAGCGCCAGCACGCCGCAGGCGAGCGTGAACCAGTAGGCCGCTGTCATTGCCCGTTCCTTCTTTCGTGAGACCCGGACGGGTCCGCATGCCGAATGCCGCGCACCAAGCCTCCCGGCGCGGGATCGGCACCCCCAAGAGCGGCGCGCGTTATGCCAGAAGCCCCAATTCCGCGCAACAAGCGGCGATTCGGCGGCATTTTCTAGGCGAGTGCCGGCTGCCGCGCCCGCAGCCACAGCACCGCGGCCAGGACCGCGACCAGCAGCGGGGCGACCCCGATGTTGACGGCAGCCCAGCCGATGTTCTGGAGCAGCGCCCCCGAGGAGAAGGAGGCGACCGTCACCAGGCCGAACACCAGGAAGTCGTTCAGCGACTGCACCTTGGCGCGCTCGGCCTGCGTGTGCGTCCGCGTCAGCAGCGTCGTGGCGCCGACGAAGACGAAGTTCCAGCCGACTCCGAGCAGCAGCAGGCCCGTCCAGAAGTGGAAGAGATCGATCCCGCTGAGATTGATGGCAACGCAGGCGACGTTGAGGGCGATGCCCGCCAGCATGACGTTGATGACGCCGAATCGGTGGATCAGGTGCCCGGTGAAGAAGGCCGGCACATACATGCCGAGCGCATGCCACTGGATGACGAGCGCGGAATCCTCGAACGGCAGGTTGCAGGCCGCCATGGCGATGGGCGTCGAGGTCATGACCAGCGACATCACCGCATAGCCGACCATGCCGCCGAGGACGGCGACCACGAAGGTCGGCTGACGGGCGATCACCGAGAGCGGCCTGCCCTGGTCCTGCCGCTCCGCGCGCGTCGGCGTCGGAATGGTAAGGAAACGCTGCACGATGATGGCGGCGAAGTGCAGCCCGCCGACGACGACGAAGCAGCCGGCGAAGGTGACCGGGGCCAGCAGGTCGCGCGACCATTTGGCGAACTCCGGCCCGAAGGACGCCGACACGATGCCGCCGGCCATGACCAGCGAGATGGCGCGACTGCGGAAGGACTCGGGCGCGGCGTCGGCGGCCGCGAAGCGGTAGAGCTGGGCGACGCCGTTGGCGAATCCGATGACGAAGCTGCCGGCCGCGAACCCCCAAAAGGATGCGTGCAGGATGGCCCAGGCCGCGATGGCGGCGCCGACCATCCCGGTCGCGGAGCCGATGGTGAAGCCGGCCCGCCGCCCGAATCGCTTCATGACGAAGGCCGACGGCAGGGTCGACAGCATCATTGCCGTGAATTGCAGGCCGAGCGGGACGGTCGCGAGCGACTTGTCGTCGGCGAGCGACAGGCCGACCAGCCCGGTCACGACCATGATGACGTTGGTCGCCGTCATCGACAGCGCCTGGCAGAGCGCGAGCAGGGCCACGTTCGCCTTGACGGCGAGCGAAACGGGGGCAGGCATGGCGTCCGGGTCTTCCGCGGAGGTGGGGAACCGCGTCAGAAGTGCCGGTAGCCTCCTCCGGCCACCGGCAACGATCGACCGCCTTCGTCTAGCACGCTGACGCCGCGTCCCGCCACCACCCGGCCGATCCGCCGCACGGGGACGCCCGCGACCACGTCCGGCACCGGCCCCGGCGCGGTGAACAGCAGTTCGTAGTCGTCGCCGCCGCCCACCACCGCCGCCCAGAGACCGGGATCGTGGCCGAGCGCGTCGCGCGCGGCGGGCGAAAGCGGAATCCGATCGCGCTCGACCTCCGCCGCGACGCCGGAGGTCTCGGCGATGTGGCCGAGGTCGGCGACCAGCCCGTCGGAGACGTCGAGCATGGCGGCGGCGATGCCGCGCAGTGCCGGGCCGGCCGCGACCCTGGGTCGCGGCAGATGATAGCGGTCGCCGAGGAAGGTGAGGCTCGCCGCCGCCACGCCGGACGGCAGCCGCCCCTCCAGCGCCAGCAGTCCGAGAGCGCCGTCGCCGATGGTGCCGGTGACGTAGATGCCGTCGCCGGGCCGGGCGCCGCCGCGACGGACGGCCTGGCCGAGTGGCACCTCGCCGAACGCCGTGAGCGACAGGGTGACCGGGCCGGGTGTCGCGACCGAATCGCCCCCGAGCAGGCCCACCCCGAATTCCCGCTGGTCGGCGGCCAGCCCGGCCGCGAAGGCGGCCAGCCAGTCCTCCCCGCAGCGTTGCGGCAGCGCCGTCGTCATGACGTAACCGAGCGGCCGCGCGCCCATCGCCGCCACGTCGGAGAGGTTGACCCGGAGCATCTTGCGGGCGACGAGATCGGGCGGATCGGCCGCCCGGAAATGCACGCCCTCGACCAGCGCATCCGCCGTCACCACCAGCACATGCCCTGGCGCCGGCGCCAGCAGCGCGGCGTCGTCGGTCAGCGCGAGGGCACCGGGCGCGGCGAGCGGACGGAAGAAGCGGCCGATCCGCTCGAACTCACCCAGCGGCGCCGTCTCCGGCACGCCGCCCCTCCCCCATCTCCGGGCGCAGGCCGCGCCCCAACCGGTCCAGCACGGCATTGACGAGGCCCGGCTCCTTCTGGGTGAAGAAGGCGTGGGCGACGTCGACATAGTCGTTGATGATGATTGCCGGCGCCGTCTCGGGCCGCGCATAGAGTTCGAACGCGCCCGCCCGCAGGATCGACCGCAGGATGACCTCCATCCGCTCGACCTTCCATTCGGCGGACAGGGCCGAGGCGATCATCGTGTCGAGATCGTCGGTCCGTGACCGCACCCCCTCGACGATCGCGGCGAACAGCAGACGGTCGGGTGCCTCGAGCGGCGCCTCGTCCGGCTCGCCGTCGGGTGCATCGCCCTGGGAGAGGCGGTGCCGCACGAACTCGCCGATCGCCTGCCGGGCCGAGACGCCGGTGAACTCCATCTGATAGAGCGCCTGGACGGCGGCAAGCCGCGCCGCCCGGCGGCCCGCGATGGTCGTCCCCGCAGATGGTCCTGGGGCTTCGGTCACGATGCCAGGCCCAGCTTGTGCTTCAGGTCGATCATCGCCAGACAGGCTGCGGCCGCATCGCCGCCCTTGTTCTTCTCCGTCACCCGCGCCCGTGCCCAGGCCTGCTGGCCGTTCTCGACGGTGAGAATGCCGTAGCCGATGGCGAGCCCCTCGCGGACGGCCAGATCCTGGAGTCCGCGCGCGCTCTCCCCGCAGACATAGTCGTAGTGCGTCGTCTCGCCCCGGATGACGCAGCCGAGCGCGACATAGCCGTCGAAGCGCGTTGCCCCCTGAACCGTCCGGGCGGCACGGTCGAACATCGCGATCGCCGCCGGGATCTCGAACGCGCCCGGCACCGAGACGCGCTCGAAGGTGCATGCCGCCGCCGCCAAGCGCTCGGAGGCGCCGCGGACCAGCTCGTCGGCCAGATCCTCGTAGAAGCGCGCCTCCACGATCAGGACGTGCGGTGCTCTCATGTCAGTCTTCCGTTCCGCAGGGAATCGCGCGCTGCTCGACGACCGTCAGGCCGTACCCCTCGCCGCCGATCAGGGTCTTGCGGCGGTTGGAGAGCAGGATCATCTCGCGCACGCCGAGATCGAGGAGGATCTGGGCGCCGACGCCGTAGTCCCGCAGCTCTCCGCCGTTCTGCGGCTCGCCGCGCACGCGCGCGCGCACCCGGTCGGACAGGCTGGTCGGCAAGGGATCGCGGATCAGCACGACGACACCGCGGCCCTCCCGGGCAATTTCCCGCATCGCCGCTTCGAGTTCGCCGCCGCGGCCGCCGGCGACGTCGCCGAGCACGTCGTCGAGGACGTTCAGCGCGTGCATGCGGACCAGCACCGGCCCGGGTGCGGACAGGTCGCCCCTCACCAGGGCGATATGCTCTGCATAGGCGACCTTGTTGACGTAGACGCACATCCGGAACGCCCCGCCGAAGCGCGTTTCCAGGGTGGTCTCGACGGCGCGCTCGACGATGCGGTCGTGGCGACGACGATAGGCGATCAGGTCGGCGATGGTCGCGATCTTCAGGCCATGCAGCTGTGCGAAGGCGATGAGGTCGGCACGGCGCGCCATCGTGCCGTCGTCGTTCATGATCTCGCAGATGACGCCGGACGGGTTGAGGCCCGCCAGCCGTGCGATGTCGACCGCCGCCTCGGTATGTCCGGTCCGCACCAGGACGCCGCCGTCGCGGGCGACCAGCGGGAAGATGTGCCCCGGCGTCACGACGTCGCCCGGGCCGCGCGAGGGGTCGATCGCGACGGCGATGGTCCGTGCCCGGTCCGGCGCCGAGATGCCGGTCGTCACCCCTTCCTTGGCCTCGATCGAGACCGTGAAGGCGGTCGACAGGCGCGAGGCGTTCTGCTGCGGCATCAGCGGCAGGCCGAGTTCGCCGACGCGGCGGCGGGTCATGGCGAGGCAGATCAGGCCGCGGCCGTAACGCGCCATGAAGTTGATCGCCTCGGGCGTCGCCATCTGCGCCGGAATGACGAGGTCGCCCTCGTTCTCCCGATCCTCGTCGTCGACGAGGATGAACATGCGCCCGTTGCGCGCCTCCTCGATGATCTGCTCGATCGGCGACTGGACCTCGGTGAAGCTCACGCTGCGTCCTTTCCCAGAAGGCGTGCGACGTACCGCGCGATCGTGTCGATCTCGAAGTTCAGCGGGTCGCCGGAATGCGCCCGCCCGAGCGTGGTCACGGCCAGGGTATGGGGGATGATGTTCACCTCGAACTCGGCACCGTCAACCCGGTTGACCGTCAGGGAGACGCCGTCGAGCGCAACCGACCCCTTCGGCGCGACGAAACGGGCCAGTTCCTGCGGTACCGCGAAGCGCATGCGCACGCTGTCGCCCTCCGGCACCGCCGAGCGCAGCGTCGCCAGGCCGTCGACATGGCCCGACACGATATGCCCGCCCAGCGTGTCGCCGAGGCGCAGGGCGGGCTCGAGGTTGACTTCCGTTCCCGGCTGCCACCGCGCCAGCGTCGTGCAGGCCAGGGTCTCCGCCGACGCGGAGACGCGGAACCAGCCCGGACCGGAGGCGATCACGGTGAGACAGCACCCGCTGCACGCGACCGAGGCGCCGTCCGCGAGGTCGCGCGGGTCGAGCCGGGTCTCGATGGTCAGGTAGGTGTCGCCCCGCGCCTCGACGGTCGCGACCCGCCCGCGATCGACGGTGATGCCGGTGAACATGGTCTGGTTTCCTGGTCTATCGCCGGCCCCGAAGCGCCTGCCGCGGCCACGCGCCGAAACGCCCGGCGGCCCGCGGTCTAAGCCTTTCGAGCCCCGCCCGTCAATCGGGCTCGCGGCGACGATAAAGCTCCAGGAGATCGGGGGCGAGATCGAGCTGCCCGGTCCGCTCGAAGCGCGGCGCCGCGTCCGGCGCGTCGATCCCGAAGGCGACCGCGGCCGGGATGCCGTCGCCGCCGATCACCGCGGGCGCGCGGAACCATGCGAGGTGGTCGACGAGGTCGTCGCGCAGAAGGGCGGCCGCAAGCCGGCCGCCGCCCTCCACCAGCACCCGGGTCAGGCCGCGCGTGGCGAGTTCGGCCAGCGCGTCGTCGAGATCGATGGTACCGGGTTCGCGCGGGTCGACGCGGATGACGGTCACACCGCAATCCTCGTACGCGGCCGCGCGGGTCGCATCGGCGTCGGGCAGCGTCACCAGCCAGACCGGCGCGCGCGCTGCGCCGCGCACCAGCTTCGAGGTCAGCGGCAGGCGCAGCCGGCTGTCGACGACGATCCGGACCGGCTGGCGATCCTCCAGGCCCGGCAGGCGGCAGGTCAGCAGCGGGTCGTCGGCGATCGCGGTGCCGATCCCGATCATCACCGCGTCGTGGCGCGCTCGCATCAGATGGGCGCGCTCCCGCGCGAGCGGGCCGGTGATCCAGCGGCTGGCTCCGGTATGCGTCGCGATGCGCCCGTCGAGGCTCGTCGCGAGCTTCAGCGTGACCATCGGGCGGCCGTCCCGCATGCGGCGGAAGAACCCCTCGTTCAGGGCCGCCGCCTCCTCGGCGAGCACGCCCGCGGTCACGGCCACTCCCGCGGCCCGCAGCCGTGCCGCCCCCTTGCCCTGCACCCGCGGGTCGGGATCGTCGACCGCATAGACGACGCGCGCGACACCGACCGCCGTCAGCGCGTCGGTGCAGGGCGGGGTCCGCCCCCAGTGGCAGCAGGGCTCCAGCGAGACATAGACGGTGGCGCCGCGGGCCGCCTCGCCCGCCCGCGCCAGCGCCTCGACCTCCGCATGCGGCCGCCCGCCCGGCTGCGTCCAGCCGCGGCCCACGACCTCGCCGCCGTGGACGACGACGCAGCCGGCCGACGGATTGGGCCAGACCCGTCCGAGATTGCGCTCCGCCAGGGCGAGGGCGGCACGCATATGGCGGATGTCGTCGGGAAGCAGCGGCGCCGCCCTAGTCCGGGTCGGCGCCGAGACGGCCAACGAAATCCTCGAAATCCTTTGCCTCGCGGAAGTTCCGGTAGACCGAAGCGAAGCGGACATAGGCGACCGGGTCGAGCTGCGACAGGGCCTCCATGACGTACTGGCCGACCAGATCCGAGGGAATCTCGCTCTCGCCGGCGCTTTCCAGGCGGCGGACGATCCCGTTGATCACCCGTTCGATGCGCTCCGGCTCGACCGGGCGCTTGCGCAGCGCGATGTAGATCGAGCGCGCGAGCTTGTCGCGGTCGAAGGGCTGGCGTCCGCCCGTCTTCTTGACGATCGTCAGCTCGCGGAGCTGGACCCGCTCGAAGGTGGTGAACCGGGCGCCGCAGTTCGGGCAGGATCGCCGGCGCCGGATCGCCGCCTTGTCCTCGGTCGGCCGGCTGTCCTTGACCTGCGTGTCGTCCGACCCGCAGAACGGGCATCGCATCGCTTGTTCCCCCCCGTGGAAAGCCCGGCCCGTCGTCAGGCGAGCCCTTGATAGATCGGGAACCGGGCCGTCAGCGCCTCGACCTCGGCCCGGACCGCGGCCTCGGCGGCGCCGTTGGCCTCGCGCCCCTTGGAAAGCTCCTCCAGCACGTCGCCGATCAAGTCGCCGACCCGTTCGAATTCCGCCCGGCCGAAGCCGCGCGTCGTGCAGGCCGGCGTGCCGAGCCGCACGCCGGAGGTCACCATCGGCTTCTCCGGGTCGAACGGGATGCCGTTCTTGTTGCAGGTGATCCAGGCGCGCTCCAGCGCCTTTTCCGCATCGCGGCCCGTCGTCCCCTTCGGCCGCAGGTCGACCAGCATCAAATGCGTGTCGGTGCCGCCGGAGACGATGGCGAGCCCCCGCTTGGTCAGGCGGTCGGCGAGCGCCTGGGCGTTCTCGACCACCGCCCGCGCGTAGGCGGCGAAGGACGGGCGCAAGGCCTCGCCGAAGGCGACCGCCTTGGCGGCGATCACATGCATCAGCGGTCCGCCCTGCAGGCCCGGGAAGACGGCGCTGTTGATCTTCTTGCCGATCTCCTCGTCCATCGAGAGGACCATGCCGCCGCGCGGGCCGCGCAGGGTCTTGTGCGTCGTCGTCGTGACGACATGCGCGTGCGGCAGCGGGCTGGGATGCGCACCGCCGGCGACGAGCCCCGCGAAATGCGCCATGTCGACCATCAGGTAGGCACCGACCTGATCGGCGATCGCGCGGAAGCGGGCGAAGTCGATGACCCGCGGATAGGCCGATCCGCCGGCGACGATCAGCTTCGGACGATGCTCGCGGGCAAGTCGCTCCACTTCGTCATAGTCGATGCGGGCATCCTCCTGGCGCACGCCGTAGCCGACGGCGTTGAACCACTTGCCCGAGAGGTTGGGCGGCGCGCCATGGGTGAGATGGCCGCCGGCGGCGAGGGTCATGCCCAGGATCGTGTCGCCCGGCTTCAGCAGCGCCAGGAACACGGCCTGATTGGCCTGTGCCCCGGAGTGGGGCTGCACATTGGCGAAGGCGCAGCCGAACAGCGACTTGGCACGGGCGATCGCCAGCTCCTCGGCGATATCGACATACTCGCACCCGCCATAGTAGCGGCGGCCGGGATAGCCCTCGGCATACTTGTTCGTCAGCACCGACCCCTGCGCTTCCAGGACGGCGCGCGAGACGATGTTCTCCGACGCGATCAGCTCGATCTCGTTGCGCTGACGGCGCAGTTCGCCCCGGATGCCCGCCAGCAGTTCGGGATCGGCCGCAGCCAGGCCGGCGGTGAAGAAGTCGTCGCTCAGGCCCGTGGCGGGCTGGGTGGAATCCATCTCGATCGCTTCCGCTGGAAATTCAGACTCGAATGCTCAGCCGAGCTTCGCGACGCGCGGCGCATGCCGCCCGCCGGCGAACCCGGTCGACAGGAATGCGGCCAGGCAATCCTTCGCGACCTCGGCACCCGTGAGGCGCTCGCCGAGCGCCAGCACGTTCGCATCATTGTGCTCGCGGCAGAGCCGCGCGCCGGTCACGTCGTGACACAGCCCCGCCCGGACGTGCCTGTGGCGATTGGCCGCGATCGAGATGCCGATGCCGGTCCCGCAGACCAGGACGCCGCGCCGGCACCGGCCATCGGCGAGCGCGGTGGCCAGCCGGTCGGCCATGTCGGGATAGTCGACCGCCGCGCCCGGCGCGGTGCCGAGATCGAGCGGATGGTAACCAAGACGTTCGAGTTCGCCGATCAGGACGGCCTTCAGTTGCGCTCCGGCGTGATCCGAAGCGAGACCGATCACTTCCGGCGTCTCCGACGCGGCGCTCATCGTTGCAATTCCCGAATGGTGGCGGGTTCCATTACCATATGTCGACGGCCTCTACCAACTGCCCCCAAGCCGTGGTCGCCGGCGCGAGTCGTCCGCGATTGTGGCACCGACAACGGGAAATCTGCCGTGTGGGCAAGAGATGAAATCGACTATGGGCCGCACATTCGCGGCCCGTTCCCGATCTTCTGACCGGTCCATCGTTGACTTCGAATATCGACGGTGCCAGTTTCCGCTCATCTTATTCAGATCTACCGGGGCTTTACTCCATGGATGAAGAGCGCATGAACAGCGACCAGCATGACGAACTGCTGCGGATGACGACCGAGGTTGTCGCCGCCTATGTCAGCAACAACGAACTGCCGGCGACGCAGATTTCCGATGTCATCGGCGCGGTCTACACGTCGCTGAAGGCGCTGGAAGGCGGCACTCCCGAAGTGAAGGCCGAGCCGCTCAAGCCGGCGGTGCCGATCAAGCGGTCGGTCAATCCCGACTACCTGATCTGCCTCGAGGATGGCAAGAAGCTGAAGATGCTGAAGCGCCACCTCCGCACGACCTACAACATGACCCCGGAGGACTATCGGGCGAAGTGGGGCCTGGCGCCCGACTATCCGATGGTCGCGCCGAACTATGCGGCCCAGCGTTCGGACTTCGCCAAGAAGATCGGGCTCGGCCGGACCGGCGGCCGGACCGCCAATAAGCGCGGCAAGAAGTAGCACCCCGACGGCCGGCCGGTGGCCGGCCGCATTGCGGCACAGACGACGACGGCCCGGCGGTTTCCCGCCGGGCCGTCTTCACGAGGGGTCCGGGATCGCGGCCGCGATCAGCTGCCGGACGCGACTTCGGCGTACTTGCCGTCCTTCCACTCGTAAAAGACGTAGAGCGGATTGACGACGTCGCCCTTGGCGTCGAAATCGAGCGTGCCGATCACGGACTTGTACTTGCCGCCGCGGAGCTGCTTGGCGACGTCCGCCGTCTTGATCGACTTCGCCTTGTTCGCGGCCTCCGCCCAGACCTGGATCGCGGCATAGGTGTAGAGGGTGTAGCCCTCGGGATCGTAGTTCTTCGCCTTGAACTGGGCGACGACGTCCTTGGCTTCGGGCGCCCGGCGCGGATCGGGTGCGAAGGTCATCCGCGTGCCCTCGCCCGGCTTGCCGGTGATGCGCCAGAACTCGTCGGTGACCAGCGCGTCGCCCGAGATGAGCTGGGCGCCGAAGCCCTGCTCGCGCGCCTGGCGGACCAGCAGGCCGGCTTCGGTATGGTACCCGCCGAGGTAGATCGCCTCGACCTTGGCCGCCTTCATCTTGCTGATGAGCGCGGTGAAGTCCTTGTCGCCCTGGGTGATCGCCTCGTACATCACTTCCTTGAGACCGGCGCCGTTCATCGCTTTCTTGGTCTCGTCGGCCAGCCCCTTACCATAGGCCGACTTGTCGTGGAGGATCGCGACCGGCTTTCCCTTGTACTTCGTGGCGAGATACTTGCCGGCGACCAGCCCCTGCGCATCGTCACGTCCGCAGGTGCGGAACACGTTCTTCCAGCCCTTCTTGGCCGCGTCTTCGGTCAGCGCCGGATTGGTCGAGGCCGGCGTGATCTGCAGGATGCCGTTCTCGTTGTAGACGGCCGATGCCGGGATCGAGGACGACGAACAGAAGTGGCCGGCGACGAGCGCGACACGCCTGGACGAAAGCTGATTGGCGACCGCGACGGCCTGCTTCGGATCGCAGGCGTCGTCGCCGATCTCGAGCTTCAGCTTCCGACCGAGCACCCCGCCCTTGGCATTGATGTTCGCGACGGCGAGTTCGGCACCGCGCCGCAGCTGCTCGCCGAAGGCGGCGTACTGGCCGGTCATCGGACCCACCGAGGCGACGACAATGTCCTGAGCTGCCGCCATCCCGCCGAAGCCCGCCGCCGCTGCAGCCGCCACGACGAAACCTGTCACTTTGCGCATGGTCTCCGCTCCAAGTGATTGTTGCCTCTGGCGGAACGTCGCCGCTCCGCCCAGTCGTCGGCGCCGGTACCGTGGGCACCGCAAGCGCCGCTCCCTGCCGTCGATCCTATGGGATCGACGGGCCCCGCGCGAGCGGTCAGCCCGCCCGCGATCGCCATGACAACAGGCCGGACCGCTCGTACAGCCACGGGTACTGCGCGACCATCCGGTGGACATGGGTCACGCGAAAGGCGAACCCGGCAATGCCGAGGAGCACCAGCGAATGCACGAGATAGCCGACGGGCGACAGCAACTCGCCCTCGAACAGCGCGAAGGTGAGGAACCGGTCGCCGATCCCCAGCAGCAGGGAATAGGGCACGATCTGCCACCAGGGTCGCCAGGTGGCGGCCACCGCCTGCCCCGTCATGAAGGCCGCAGCACCGAAGAGGATCACCGTCAGGCCGACGAAGACCGGCAGGCTCGTTCCCAGCAGCGCTTCCATCGCACTCAATGCCCGCCCTCGAGGTAGGCCGCGCGGACCTCGCGGTTGGCCAGCAGCTCGGCGCCGCTACCGCTCATCGTGACGCGTCCGTTGACCAGGACATAGCCGCGATGGGCGAGGCGCAGCGCGTGATACGCGTTCTGCTCGACCAGGAAGACGGTCATGCCCTCGGCCTCGTTGATCTCGCGGATGACCTGGAAGATCTGCTTCACGACCATCGGCGCCAGGCCCAGCGACGGCTCGTCCAGCAGCAGCAGCCGCGGCCGGCTCATCAGCGCGCGGCCGATCGCCAGCATCTGCTGCTCGCCGCCCGAGAGCGTGCCGGCGCGCTGCTGGCGCCGCTCGTCGAGCCGGGGAAAGAGCCGGAGCACGCGGGCCAGCCCTTCCTCGAAATAGGAGGGCGCGGTGGTCGACCCGATCTGGAGGTTCTCCATCACGGTCATGCGCGGAAAGATGCGCCGCCCTTCCGGCGCATGCGCGATGCCGAGGCGCACGATCTCGAAGGTCGGCAGCTGGGTGATGTCGCGGCCTTCGAACATCACCTTCCCGAAGCGCGCCCGGGGGTTGCCGCACATCGACATGAGGAGCGTCGACTTGCCGGCGCCGTTGGCCCCGATCATCGTTACGATCTCGCCCGCCTGGACCTCGATGTCGACGCCCTTCAAGGCCTCGATATGCCCGTAGAAGGTGCGCAGCGCCTGGATGGACAGCATCTCGCTCAGCCCTGCTCCGCCAGGTCGGAGGCGATCTCCGGCGGCAGTTCCTCGTCCTCCTCCTCGCCGAGATAGGCGCGGATGACGGCCGGGTCGTTCCGCACCGCAGCCGGCGCCCCCTCCGCGATCCGGCGTCCGTAGTCGAGGACGACGACATGGTCCGAGATTTCCATCACGACGGTCATGTCATGCTCGATCAGGAGCACGCCGCAGCCCTCCTCGTCGCGGATCGAGCGCAGCAGCTGGTTGAGCTCGGAGGATTCCCGGGGATTGAGCCCGGCCGCCGGCTCGTCCAGGCACAGCAGCACTGGCCGCGTGCACATGGCGCGCGCGATCTCCAGCCGCCGCTGTGCCCCATAGGGCAGGTTGCCCGCCTCCCAGTCGGCGACATCGGTCAGCCGCGTCCGCTCCAGCCAGTGCTGCGCCAGATCCACACCCTCGCGTTCGGCACGGGCGTAGGACGGATGCCCGACCAGGCCCAGCAACGTGAAGCCCGATGCGCGCATCAGCCGGTTGTGCTGGGCGACCATCAGGTTCTCCAGCACCGTCATGCGCTGGAAGAGGCGGATGTTCTGAAACGTCCGCGCGACCCGCGCATCCTTGGCGATGCGATGCCCTTCGAGCTGCTCCAGGAGGTAGTCGTCGCCGCCATGGCTGAGGGTCAGGCGGCCGACGGTCGGCTTGTAGAAGCCGGTCAGGCAGTTGAAGACCGTCGTCTTGCCGGCTCCGTTCGGGCCGATGATGGCCGTGATCGACCGCGCGTCGGCAACGAAGGAGAGATCGTCGACGGCCGTCAGGCCGCCGAACCGCATGGTGAGGTGCTCGACGGTCAGCAGCCGGCTCATGCCGCACCTCCCGGCCGGCCGGCACCGGCAGGGTGCAGCCGGATGGTCGGCTCGCGCCGTGCCAGCAGGCCGAGCGGCCGCCAGACCATGATGCCGACCATGCCGGCCCCGAAGGCCAGCATCCGGAACTGGTTCAGTTCGCGCAGGAACTCCGGCATGCCGATGAGGATGATGGCGGCCAGAACGATGCCGAGCTGGCTGCCCATCCCACCCAGCACGACGATCGCGAGGATCACCGCCGACTCGATGAAGGTGAAGCTCTCGGGGCTGATGAAGCCTTGCCGGGCCGCGAAGAAGCAGCCGGCGAAACCGGCGAACCCCGCCCCGATGGCGAAGGCCGACAGCTTGGTGTTGGTCGGGTTGATCCCGAGCGACCGGCAGGCGATCTCGTCCTCGCGCAGCGCCTCCCAGGCGCGGCCGACCGGCAGGCGGCGGATGCGTCGGGTGAAGGCGTTGACGATGAGCGCCAGCACCAGGATGACGAAATAGAGGAAGATGACCCGGTGGACCGGCGAGAATTCGAGGCCGAAGAAGTCGGCGAACGTGCTCTCGTCGTCCTGCGGCGACGCCCGGAACGGCAGGCCGAAGAAGGTCGGCCGCGGGATGTTCGACAGGCCGTTCGGTCCGCCCGTCACCTCGTACCAGTTGAGCAGGACGATGCGGATGATCTCGCCGAACCCGAGCGTGACGATCGCCAGGTAGTCGCCGCGCAACCGCAGCACCGGAAAGCCCAGCAGGATGCCGAAGAGCGCCGCCATCAGCCCGCCCAGCGGCAGCGCCATCCAGAAGGTGAAGCCCGCCCAGTTGGCGAGGATGCCGAAGGTGTAGGCGCCGACCGCGTAGAAGGCGACGTAGCCCAGATCGAGCAGGCCGGCGAGGCCGACGACGATGTTCAGGCCCCAGCCGAGCATGATGTAGGTGAGGACCAGGATGGCGATGTCGAGCAATCGCTGGTCGACGAAGGGCAGGAATGGAAAGAGCACCGCCAGCGCCAGGAAGGCGGCCGGCACCGCCCGCCGCGCGCCGCGGACCGTGTCCGGCACCACGAAGCGGACATCCCGCTCGGCCGTGACGCCACGCCAGACGACAATCCCCGCGCGGATGGCGAGGACGGCCGCCGGCACCGCGAGCAACCCCGCCAGCATCGTTCCAGCGACCGCACCGGCCAGCGCGACGGCCGTCGCCGCCGCGGCCACGACGAGAACGGGCAGCGCATGGCCGAAGCGGATGGCGGACAGGGCGAGCCGGCCGACGAAGACCGTCGCCACGGCCACGGCCACGGCGTCGAACCGGTAGGCGAGGCCGAGCGAGCCGCCCGACCCGTCGACCGTCTCGAACCCGATCATCGGCGCGGCCAGGGCGAAGGCCACCAGTGCGGCCAACAGCCCGTCGACGAGAATGCTTCCGAGAGGCAGCCCCGCAGCCGGGCGCTGCGCCGTGACGGTCATGGGCGCTAGACCTTCTCGACCTCGGGCCGGCCGAGCAGGCCCGTCGGCCGGAAGATCAGCACCAGCACCAGCACGGAGAAGGCGGCGACGTCCTTGTATTCGACGCTGAAATAGCCGGACCAGAAGGCCTCGATCAGGCCGATCAGGATGCCCCCGAGCATGGCCCCGGGCAGCGAGCCGATGCCGCCGAGAACGGCCGCCGTGAACGCCTTCAAGCCGGCCAGGAAGCCGATGAAGAAATCGACGACGCCATAGTAGAGGGCGAACATCAGCCCGGCGACCGCGGCCAGGGCCGCGCCCATGACGAAGGTCAGCGAGATCGTGCGATCGACGTTGATGCCGAGCAGCGCGGCCATGCCGCGGTCCTGCTCGCATGCCCGCTGCGCCCGGCCCAGCGCCGTGCGGGTGATGAGCAGGGTGAAGGCGACCATCAGGGTGACCGTCACCGCGATGATGATCATCTGCGTGTAGTTGATCTGGACCGCGAAGCCGTCACCCTCGGTGAGCAGGATGCCGCCGGTGATCATCGGCGGCAGCGGCTTGATGCGGGCGCCCTGCAGCAGCTGCACATAGTTCTGCAGGAAGATCGACATGCCGATCGCCGAGATGAGCGGCGCCAGCCGGAAGGAGCCGCGCAGCGGCCGGTAGGCGATGCGCTCGACCGCCCAGCCATAGGCCGCAGTGAAGACCATGGTCGTCGCCAGCACGAGCAGGATGGCCAACGGCACCGAAGCCACACCGAGAATCGAGAGAAGCGCAAATGCAATGATGGAGATGAAGGCGCCGATCATGAAAACATCGCCGTGGGCGAAGTTGATCATGCCGATGATGCCATAGACCATCGTGTAGCCGATCGCGATCAGGCCATAGATGGCGCCGAGTGTCAGCCCGTTGATCAGCTGCTGAAGGAAATACTCCATGCCCCCTGCCGGGTCAGGAGCGGTTCTGTTGTGCCGCCCGCCTCTCTTCCGACCAAGCTAGCGCGCTCATGCGGAGACGGCAAGCTGCCCTTCCCTTGCGCAACGCTCAAGGCTTGCGGGCGGCGATGTAGAGCAACATGGGCGCGTGATCGCGCTGACGGCGGAAAATCGCATGCTCGCGCGCCAGTTCCTCGCTGGGGCGCGGTTCGGACATGCCGGTGATGACGAGACCGGCCGCCGCGATGCCGCAGACATAGTCCTCCATCCGCATGGGGAAGCGCGGCACGGCAAAGCGTTCGCCCGGCCCGGCGTTCTGGCCGAAGAACGCCACCCGATCCTCGTAGGGTGTTTCGCTCCAGTAGTTGCTGACCACGATACCGAGGATCTTGCCTTCGCCGCCGGCGATCCAGCGGCTGTCCCGACGCCAGAAGCAGGGATGCAGGACCGAGAAATGCAGCGTGCCGCCGGATCGCAGCACCCGCGCGGTCGCCCGCATCGCCTCTGGGAAACTCGGCCCGTCCATCAGGGCCATGAACGAGACCGCGGCATCGAAGCTCGCGTCGTCGCAGGTCGCGAGGCTGGTGAAGGAATCGCGCCGGTATGCGATGCCGCGTGGGCGCGCCGCCTCCTCGGCGGCAGCCGCTGCAAGGAATCCCTCGGAAAGGTCGATGCCCGTCACCCGCGCGCCGACCTCGGCCAGCATGCGGGCGCTGCTGCCCTCGCCGCAGCCGAGGTCGATGACGTTGCGGCCCTCGAGGTCGGGCAGGAAGGCCATGAACATGGGCCGGTTCATCCGCTCGCGCAGAAGGTCGCCTCCGGCCCGGACCTGTCGTGTCCAGGCATCGGCATTCCGGTCCCAGGCGCGCCCCACCGCGCCTTCCTGCTCGCTCATCGCTCTGCCGCTCCCTCGAGGTCGTGCCGCGGTGCCGCACTTCCAGCCGCCGCTGCCGCTCTATATAAGATCGCCAATCTAGCCCTATCCGGAGCCCAAGCCATGACCGCTTCGCAGGCCGCCGTCGCCGCGCCCGCCCGTACCTCCGCCAAGCCCGTGTTCCAGTGGGACGATGCCTTCCTGCTCGAGGACCAGCTCACGGAAGAGGAGCGGATGATCCGCGACACGGCCCGCGACTACTGCCAGGACAAGCTGATGAGTCGCGTCCTGGAGGGCAACCGGAAGGAGATCTTCCACCGCGAGATCATGAACGAGCTGGGTGAGCTCGGCCTGCTCGGCCCGACCATCGAGGGCTATGGCTGCGCCGGCACCAACTATGTCAGCTATGGCCTGATCGCGCGCGAGGTCGAGCGGGTGGACAGCGGCTATCGCTCGGCCATGAGCGTGCAGTCGAGCCTCGTCATGCACCCCATCCATGCCTATGGCAGCGAAGCGCAGCGGCAGAAGTACCTGCCCAAGCTCGCGACCGGCGAATGGGTCGGCTGCTTCGGCCTGACCGAGCCGGACCACGGCTCCGATCCCGGCAGCATGGTGACCCGCGCGACGAAGGTCGCCGACGGCTACCTGCTCAAGGGCGCCAAGATGTGGATCTCGAACTCCCCGATCGCCGATGTCTTCGTGGTCTGGGCCAAGACCGACGACGGCGTCATCCGCGGCTTCGTCCTCGAGAAGGGCATGAAGGGCCTGTCGGCGCCGAAGATCGAGGGCAAGTTCAGCCTGCGCGCCTCGGTCACCGGTGAGATCGTCATGGACGATGTCTTCGTGCCGGAAGAGAACCTGTTGCCGAACGTGAAGGGCCTCGGCGGCCCCTTCGGCTGCCTGAACAACGCGCGCTTCGGCATCGCCTGGGGCGCGCTCGGCGCGGCCGAGTTCTGCTGGCACGCCGCCCGCCAGTACACGCTGGACCGCAAGCAGTTCGGCCGGCCGCTCGCCGCCAACCAGCTCATCCAGAAGAAGCTGGCCGACATGCAGACCGAGATCTCCATCGGCCTGCAGGCGTGCCTGCGCGTCGGCCGCCTCAAGGACGAAGGCAAGGCCGCGCCCGAGATGATCTCGCTGATCAAGCGCAACTCGTGCGGCAAGGCGCTCGACATCGCCCGCCAGGCCCGCGACATGCACGGCGGCAACGGCATCGTCGACGAGTTCCACGTCATCCGGCACGTCATGAACCTCGAGACGGTCAACACCTACGAGGGCACGCACGACGTCCACGCCCTGATCCTGGGGCGCGCGCAGACCGGCATTCCGGCCTTCGCGAACTGACGGCAAGGGTCGGGTGACGCGGCATCGATGCCACGTCACCCGACCCGTCCGTTCGCTACTTCCCGGCCAGCACCCGGATGATGCCGGAGAAGTCCTGGCCGCCGCGGCCGACGGCATTCATCAACCCGTAGAGCTGTGCCGCCGCCGCGCCGAGCGGCGTGACGGCGCCCGACGTCTGCGCCGCCTGCTGCGCCAGGCGCATGTCCTTGGCCATCATCGCCGCGGTGAATCCCGCCTGGTAGTCGCGGTTGGCGGGCGAGGCCGGCACCGGCCCCGGCACCGGGCAGTAGGTCGTCATCGACCAGCACTGGCCCGAGGACCGGCTGGCGACGTCGAAGAGCTTCTGCGGATCGAGGCCGAGTTTCTCGGCGAGGTTGAAGCCCTCGCTGACCGCGATCATCGAGATGCCGAGGATCATGTTGTTGCAGATCTTCGCCGCCTGCCCTGCCCCGGACGCCCCGGTATGGACGATGGTCTTGCCCATGTGCTGCAGGATCGGCTCGGCCCGCGCGAAGGCGGCCTCGCTGCCCCCGACCATGAAGGTGAGCGTGCCGGCGCTCGCCCCGCCGACCCCGCCCGACACGGGCGCGTCGATCATCTCGAAGCCGGCCGCGGCGGCGCCGGCCGCCACCGCGCGCGCCGCGTCGACGTCGATCGTCGAGGCGTCGATCAGCAGGGTGCCCGGCGCGACCAAGCCGACGATCCCGCCCTCGCCGAGATAGACCGCGCGGACCTCGGGGCCCGCCGGCAGCATGGTGACGACGGCATCGACGTCGCGCACCGCGTCGGCCAGGGAGGCCGCCCGCTCGGCCCCGGCGGCCTCGGCGCGATCGAGATTCTCCGCCGACAGGTCGAACGCGCGGACCTGGTGCTGCGCCTTGACGAGATTGGCGGCCATCGGGCCGCCCATGTTGCCGACGCCGATGAAGGCAATCCTGGCCATGTCGTTCTGCTCCCTGCCCGGCGCGCGGCCGGGCCATGCTGGTCAAGCGAAGTCGAGATCGCCTTCCGGCGGGGTCCGGAAATGACGCTCGACGATGTCCGGGCCGACATCCTCCAGCCGGGACGGCTGCCATTTCGGCGCGTGGTCCTTGTCGACGAGGACGGCGCGGATGCCCTCGAAGAAATCGTGCCCGTCCATGCAGCCCTGGACGAGGCGGTATTCGAGCACGAGCGCGTCCTCGATCGACAGCCCCTGCCCCCGCTTCATCTGCTCCAGCACCACGCGCAGGCTGGTCGGCGAGCGGTGCATGAGCCCGTCCCGCGTCTCGCGCGCGAACTCCCCGCCGTCGCGGGCGAGCGCGTCGAGGATCTCCTCGACCGTCCCGTGGGCGAAGCAGCGCCGGATCGTGTCGCGGTGCGGGCCGAGCGTGCCGGGGCCGGGGTCGGCGCGCATGGCCGCCACCGCATCGTCGACCGGCTGGCCGGACCGGATCGCCGCCTCGAGCTCGGGCAGGCGCTCGCTCGGCACGAAATGCGCTGCCGGATCGGCGACCAGGACATCGGCACCCTTGAGGCGCGCGCCGGTGAGGGCGAGCCACGTTCCCACCCGGTCGGGGCAGCGCGTCAGGAACCAGGTCGCGCCGACATCGGGAAAGAGGCCGATCGCCGTCTCCGGCATCGCGAACATGGTCTTCTCGGTGACGATGCGATGCGAGCCATGGACCGACAGGCCGACCCCGCCGCCCATGGTGATGCCGTCCAGCAGGGCGACATAGGGCTTCGGAAAGCGGTGGATCTGCCGGTTGAGCCGGTACTCCTCGCGGAAGAAGGCCCGCGTCGGATGATCGGCCGAGGCGTCGCGGCCGTTGCGGCCGGCCTCCCAGATGGCGCGGACGTCGCCGCCGGCGCAGAAGGCGCGGTCGCCCGCGCCCTTGACGATCACGGCCCGCACCTGCGGATCGGCGGCCCAGACGTCGAGCGCCGGCGCCAGTTCGCGGATCATCGGCAGGGTGAGCGCGTTCAGCGCCTTGGGCCGGTCGAGGACGGCAGTCCCGACGCCGTCGGCCGTGGTGATCGCAATATCGGCCGTCATGCTGCGTGGCGTCCGCTCTGGTTCGGCATGGGTTCGCTGTTCCTTTCCTCGCAACTTGACCCCCGATGGGGCGGCGATGATATCGGCCCGGGCGCGGCGGTTCAACGCGAGCCCCGCCGCAACCCTGTCGCTGCAACCCTGTCGCCGGGCGCCGGCCGCCGGTATGATCCCGCCACGATCCCGGACACCTGCCTGCTCAGGACGATCCTGCATGACCAACGGCTTCAGCGGCCCCCATGGCGCCTTTCCCACCACCCGCATGCGGCGGAACCGTTTCGACGCGTGGACCCGCCGGCTCGTCGCCGAGACGCGGCTGTCGGTCGACGACCTGATCTGGCCGATCTTCGTGTGCGAGGGCGAGGGCGTCAGCCGCGACGTCGCCTCCATGCCCGGCGTCCGCCGCCATTCCGTCGACCGGATCGCGGCCGAGGTCCGGCGGGCGGCCGGCCTGGGGATCCCCTGCGTCGCCCTCTTCCCCGAGACCGAGATCGCCCGGAAATCGCCGGATGGGGAGGAGAGCTGCAATCCCGGCAACCTCGTCTGCGCCGCCACGCGCGCGATCAAGGCCGAGGTTTCCGGCATCGGTGTCATGTGCGACGTCGCCCTCGACCCCTATACCAGCCACGGTCAGGACGGCCTGGTGCGCGAGGGCTATGTCGTCAATGACGAGACGCTGGACGTGCTGGCTCGCCAGGCGGTCGTCCAGGCCGAGGCCGGCTGCGACGTCATCGCGCCATCGGACATGATGGACGGCCGGGTCGGGGCGATCCGAACGGCGCTCGACATGGCCGGCTTCGGCCATGTCCGTATCATGTCCTACGCGGCGAAGTACGCCTCGGGCTTCTACGGCCCGTTCCGCGACGCCGTCGGCTCCGGCAGCGCGCTCGGCCAGGGCGACAAGAAGACCTACCAGATGGACCCCGCCAACGGCGACGAAGCGATCCGGGAGGTCGCGCTGGACCTCGCCGAGGGCGCCGACATGGTGATGGTCAAGCCGGGCATGCCCTATCTCGATATCGTCCGCCGCGTCCACGAGACCTTTGCCGTGCCGACCTTCGCCTATCAGGTCAGCGGCGAGTACGCGATGATCCGCGGGGCCGTCGATCGCGGCTGGATGGAGGATCGCGTCATCCTCGAATCGCTGACGGCGTTCAAGCGGGCCGGTGCCGCCGGCGTACTGACCTATTTCGCCATCGAAGCCGCCGAGCGCCTGAACCAATAATTGCCGTTAGCAACGATTTGGTTGCCAACGACAATTACCGAGCTATCGTGACCGCCTCATCGGTGGGAGCGGAAGGCAATGCGGGATCCCGAGCTTCAGGCGCGGACGGAGGAAGTCCGGGCCTTCAACCGCTTCTACACCAAGGCGATCGGCGTCCTCGACAAGGGCTACCTCCGCAGCCCCTTCTCGCTCACCGAGGTGCGCCTGCTCTACGAGCTGCGCCACCGGGACGGCCCGGCCGCCGCGGCCCTCGCCCGCGATCTCGGCCTGGATGCCGGGCATCTCAGCCGCCTGCTCGCCCGCTTCGAGAAGAAGGGCTGGATCCGCCGCGAGCCGGAACCGGCCGACGCGCGCCGCCATCGGCTGCGCCTCACCGACGAGGGGATCGCCGTCTTCGACCCGCTCGAGGAGGCATCGAGCCATGATATCGCCGCCCTGCTGACGGAACTGCCGCCGGACGCCCAGCAGAACCTTCTCGCGGCGATGCGGACGATCCGCGCGTTGCTGGCGCCGCCCTCGGAGCAGACGTCAGGCTGGCTGCTGCGCTCGCATCGCATCGGCGACTTCGGCTGGATCGTGCAACGGCATGGCGAACTCTACGCTGCCGAGTTCGGCTGGGACGGCCGCTTCGAGGGCGTGGTCGCCGGCATCGCGGCGGAGATCGTCGCGCGCTTCGATCCCGCGACCGACGCCTGCTGGGTCGCCGAGAAGGACGGTCGGCGCATCGGTTCGGTCGCGGTGGTCGCCAAGGCGCCAGGGCTGGCGCAACTCCGCATCCTCATCGTCGACCCCAAAGCCCGCGGGCTGGGCGTCGGGCGCCGCCTCGTCGAGGAATGCCTCGCCTTCGCCCGCCGCACCGCCGACTACCGGCAGATGACGCTCTCGACCTACAGTTGCCTCACCGCTGCCCGCGGCATCTACGAGAAGGCCGGCTTCCGGCTCGTCGACCAGCAGCCGGAGCGCAGCTACGGCCAGGATCTGGTCGCCGAGACTTGGTCGATCGACCTGTAGTGCCGCCCGCCGGGCCGATGCCGGCGGCGGCGATCGCGGCGGCGGCCTTCACCGGGATCCAGGTCGGTGCCGCGATGGTCGCCACGCGCTGGATCGGGGCCGATGTCGGACCCGCCTCGCTGGCCTTCCTGCGCTACGCGATCGGCTTCCTCTGCCTCGTGCCGGCGCTCGTCGCCACCGGCACCGGCCTGCGCTGTGCGCCGCGCGACCTGCTGCCGATCGCGGGGCTCGGGATCGTCCAGTTCGGGGTCCTGATCGCGCTGCTCAATGTCGGCCTGCAGACGGTGCCGGCCGGCCGGGCCGCCCTGGTCTTCGCGACCTTCCCCCTGCTGACCATGCTCGTCGCTGCCGCCATCGGCCGCGAGCGGCTCGACAGCCGCAAGGCCGCGGGCGTCGTCCTGACCATCCTCGGTGTCGGCCTCGCCATGGCCGACGGGCTCGACCTTGCGAAGTTCAGGGCCGGCATCGGAGAAGCGATCATCCTGCTGGCCGCACTCTGCGGGGCCGTGTGCACCATCCTCTACCGGCCCTACGTCGCGCGCTACTCGCCCCTGTCGGTCGGCGCGCTGGCGATGCTGGCCTCCGTCCTCTTTCTCGCCGTCCCGGCGCTGTGGGAGGCGCCGTTCGCCACCCTCGGCAGGATCGAGGCCGGCGCATGGGGCGCCATCCTCTTCATCGGCACCGGCAGCGGGGCCGGATACTTCCTGTGGCTGTGGGCGTTGCGCCGCACCTCGCCGACGCGCGTCACCATGTTCCTCGGGCTCGGCCCCGTGACCGCCACGTTCCTGGGTGCCGGCCTGCTCGGCGAGCCGCTGGGCTGGCTGCCGCTGGCCGGCCTCGGCGCAGTCCTCGCCGGCTTGCGGATCGCCCTGACCGAGCCCCGTCAGCCGCGGTCGAGGAACTCCGCCACCAGCGCGATCTGATCCGCCGTCATCAGCGCCGGGGCGTGGGCGCAGTCCGCGATCGTCGCCAGTTCGGCTCGCGGGCCGCGCACCGTCATCTCCTGTGCGGTATCCGCGAGCAGCAGCCCGGATTCGGCGCCGCGCAGCACCAGGCTGGGGGCGCGGACCCGGTCATAGACCGGCCAGATATCGACATCGCGGATCGGCTGCGTGCGGAACGGATGGGCGATGCCGGGATCGTAGGCCAGCCGGAAGCCGCCATCGGGATCCGCCCGGGTCATGTGGCGCGCCATGTGCGCCCAGCCCTCGTCCGGCAGCCGCCCGAAGCCGGCCGCGACCCGCCGCTGATAGGCCT
Source organism: Allostella sp. ATCC 35155 (assembly GCA_006738865.1). Taxonomy (GTDB): domain Bacteria; phylum Pseudomonadota; class Alphaproteobacteria; order ATCC43930; family Allostellaceae; genus Allostella. Next base: position 2,339,601 of record AP019701.1, on the reverse strand, counting down.
CGGCCTCGGCGAGATCGGCGAAGCGCGGATCCTGCCCGACATAGGTGCCGATCTGCTCCAGCGCCGCCTTCGGGATGACGGGACCGACATCGTTCAGGACCATGCGCCGGATCGGATTGCCGGGCATCGCCGCCAGCAGCATGCCGAGGAAACCGCCCATCGAAGTGCCGACCCAGTCCACCTGCTCGATGCCGAGGCGGGCAACCAGGGCTGCGGCGTCCGCCATGTAGCGCGGATAGCCGTACTCGGCCGGATCGGCCAGGCGGTCGCTGTCGCCGCGGCCGACGACATCGGGGCAGACGACCGTCCGCCTCGCCGACAGGGCCTCGGCCAGCCGGTCGAAGTCGCGCCCGTTGCGCGTCAGCCCGTGGACGCAGACCACCGGCGGCCGGTCGGTCGGGCCGGGCCAGACATGATAGGCGATCCGGTGGAATCCCTTGGCGCCGAGGCAGGACAGGTATCGGGTTTCGGGCATCACCGCAGCAACTCCGGTCGGGGCGGGAAAATGGACTGCTCCAGGCTAGCGATCGTCCCGCGCGTAGGAAATGCGGTTCCGTCCCGAATTCTTGCTTTCGTAGAGCTGGGCGTCGGCGCGCTGCACCATCTCCGCCAGGTCGATGCGCTTGGACGGGTGCGTCGTGGCGCCGCCGATCGACACCGTCACCTCGTTCGCCACGCTCGAGAACGCGTGCGGGATGTGCAGGGCGGCCACCGCCTGCCGGATCTTCTCGGCGACCCGGATGGCCCCGCCGCGGCAGGTGTCCGGCAGGATGCAGGCGAACTCCTCTCCGCCGTAGCGCGCGACGAGATCGGCCGTCCGTCCGGCCTGATCGGCGACCGTGCGCGCGATCAGCTTCAGGCAGTCGTCGCCGGCGATATGGCCGTAGCCGTCGTTGAATTGCTTGAACAGGTCGACGTCGATGAGCAGCAGGGACAGCGGCGATTCGTGGCGCAGGGCCCGCAGCCACTCGCGCTCCAGCGCCTGGTCGAAGGCACGCCGGTTCGAGATCCCGGTCAGGCCGTCGATGCTCGACAGCCGCTCCAGGATGTCGCGCTGGCGCTGCATCTCCAGATGATTACGCACGCGCGCGCGAACCACCGGCACGCTGAACGGCTTGGTGATGTAGTCGATGGCCCCCAGGCTCAAGCCGCGCTCCTCGTCTTCCTCCTCGGTCAGGGAGGTCAGGAAGATCACCGGGATGCGGCTGGTGCTGGGGTTCGCCTTCAGCCGTTCGCAGACCTCGAAACCGTTCATGCCCGGCATCATGATATCGAGCAGGATGAGGTCCGGCTGATGCTCGAGGGCGAGCGACAGCACCTGCGCGCTGTCGTCCGAGCAGATGGTGCGGCAGTCGTTCTCGAGAATCGCGCTCATCAGCGCCAGGTTCACCGACACGTCGTCGACGATCAGAACCGTCGGCTTGTTCTCGACCATGTCGATCCTTGCTGTTCCAAGGCGGGATTCGTGGGCTGGCCGCAGCGGGCGAGCGGTCGAGTATCCGGCCCCGGAGCATCCGGCAAGTCGAAAAACGTGCGCCGGCCACGCGCGGCCCACATTATCGCCCGATATCGGTTCGATAAGACCCGCATCGGCCTGACTGTGGACTAGTTGCCGCAGCTTGGCTATCACGGCTGCCGCGCCGACACTCCCCACCCCGCCGGCGCGGAAGCGGAACCTCCCATGACCCCAACGATGCGCGGCGGCCTCCTCGTCGCGGGTGCGGCGACGTGCTGGAGCACGGGCGGCGTCGCCGTGCGCTTCATGGATGCCGGCCCCTGGGAAGCCGCGTTCTGGCGCTCGGTCTTCCTCGCCGTCGCGGTCGGGGCCTATGTCCTGTGGCGGCACCGCCGCGGCCTGCCGGGCGCGTTCCGGGCCATGGGCTGGCGCGGGCCGGCCTCGGGCATTGCGGTTGCCGGCTCATCCCTCTTCTACTTCGTCGCCCTGGCCGACGCCTCGGTCGCGACCGTGCTGGTGCTGATGAGCACGACGCCGCTGCTGACGGCGCTCCTGGCATGGGTCGTCCTCGGCGAGCGGTTCGGGGCGGCGACCCTGCTGGCGATCACGGCGACCATGGCCGGGATCGGCATCATGGTCGGGCCGGTCGACCTGCTGGCCGGCGGCTGGCGCGGGCTGCTCGGCCTCGGCGTCGCGTTCTTCGGCGCGATCAACATCGTCGTGGTGCGCGGCACGCGCCCCGGGACCGACATGGTGCCGGCCGTGGTGCTGAGCGGGCTGTTCCTGGCGGTCGGATCGGCGTTCGTCGGCGATCCGCTCGGCGTCTCGGCCAAGGACATCGCGATCTGCGCCTTCATGGGCGTCTTCCAGGTCGGTCTGGGGCTGACGCTGTTCGTCCTCGGGATCGCGCTGCTGCCCGCCGCCCGCGCCGGCCTGCTGACGCTGACCGAGACGGTCCTGGCGCCCGTCTGGGCGTGGCTCGGCGCCGGCGAGGTGCCCGATCAGCGCACGCTGGCGGGCGGCGGGCTCATCGTGGCGGCGCTTGCCGCCTACGCACTGCACCAGGGCCGGGCAGGCCGCCGACCCGCCCTTGCCGCCGCGGCACCGCGCGAGCTATGACAACGGCTCCCCGCCCATGGAACGAACCCGAGGAGGTTGCGGCATGACCGCTGCAGGGCCGCTCAGCGGCGTCACCGTCGTCGATCTTTCGCGCATCCTCGCCGGCCCCTACTGCACCATGCTGATGGCCGAACTCGGCGCCCGCGTGATCAAGGTCGAGCCGCCGGAGCGCGGCGACGACGCCCGGCACTACGGACCGTTCGTGAAGGGCAAGTCCGCCTATTTCCAGTCGGTCAACCGCGGCAAGGAATCGATCGCCCTCGACCTCAAGAACGACGGCGACCGTGCGATCTTCGAGGATCTGCTGGGCATCGCCGACGTCGTCGTCGAGAATTTCCGGCCCGGCACGATGGAGAAGCTCGGCTATGGCTGGGAGGAACTCCACCGGCGATACCCGAAGCTGATCTACGCCTCCGCGTCCGGCTTCGGCCACACCGGTCCGGAATCGAAGCGCGCCGCCTACGACATGGTCGTCCAGGGCATGGGCGGCATCATGAGCGTCACCGGCCACGAGGGCGGCCCGCCGACCCGCATCGGCACTTCGATCGGCGATATCGGCGCCGGCCTCTACACGACCATCGGGGTCGTCTCGGCGCTCTTCGACCGTGCCCAGTCCGGCGAGGGCCGCAAGGTCGACATCGCCATGTTCGACTGCCAGCTCGCGCTGCTGGAGAACGCGATCATGCGCTTTTTCGTGACCGGCAAGCCGCCGGGCCCGCTCGGCGCGCGCCACCCCTCGATCACCCCGTTCGAGGTCTTCAGCACTGGCGACGGCTACATCATCATCGCCGCCGGCAATGACGCCCTCTACCGCAAGCTGTGCGACGCGCTGGGCCGGCCCGAGCTGGCCAACGACCTGCGCTACATCACCAACGACCTGCGGAACCAGAACGTCGACGCGCTGAAGGCTCAGCTGGAGGAGACGTTGAAGACGGCCGGCACCGTGCACTGGTCGTCGGTGCTCGATGCGGCCGGCGTGCCGGCCGGGCCGATCAACAATGTCCAGCAGGCCGTCGAGTTCCCCCAGGCCGCGGCCCGCAACATGCTGGTGACCATCGACGACCCGGTGATGGGATCGATGCCGTTCGTCGGCAACCCGGTGAAGATCTGGGGATTCGAAGACCCGACGACCCGCGACCCGGCCCCCGCGCTCGACGCGGACCGGGACGCCATCCTGAAGGCGCTCGGCCGCGCCTGAGAATGCTTTTCGAGGACCATATGCAGAACGCACTCACGCCCCAGCTCGACCCGTTCGCCCTCGCCCGCGAGCTGGCCGGCCGCAACCTGATCGACGGGGCGCTCGTCCCGGCCGCCTCCGGCCGCACCTTTCCCGTGGTCAATCCCGCCACCGGCGAGGAAGTCTCCACCGCCGCCTATGGCGAGGCGGCGGACGTCGATGCCGCCGTTGCCGCCGCCGTCAAGGCGCAGAAGAGCTGGGCCCGCCTGCCCGCGCGCGAACGCGGGCGCCTCGTCGCCGAATGCGGGCGCCGCCTGACCGAGCATGTCGAGGAGTTGGGCCGCCTGATCGCGCTGGAGACCGGCAAGGCGCTGCGCACCGAAAGCCGCGTCGAGGCGTCGGTCCTGGCCGACGCCTTCGTCTTTTACGGCGGCCTCGGCGGCGAGCTGAAGGGCGAGACCGTGCCCTTCAATCCCGACATGCTGTCGCTGACGCTCCGCGAGCCGATCGGCGTCGTCGGCGCGATCATCCCGTGGAACGTGCCCATGATGCTGATGGCGCTGAAGATCGCGCCCGCCATGGTCGCCGGGAACGCCGTCGTCGTGAAGTCGGCCGAGGAGGCACCGCTCGCCGTCCTGCGCGCTTGCCAGATCATGAACCAGGTGCTGCCGCCCGGCGTCTTCAACATCCTGTCGGGATTCGGTCCCGAGTGCGGCGCGCCGCTGGTCACGCACCCCAAGGTCGGCAAGATCACCTTCACCGGTTCGGTCGAGACCGGCAAGATCGTCTACCGCGCCGCGGCCGACAAGCTGATCCCGGTGACGCTCGAACTCGGCGGCAAGAGCCCGATGATCGTCATGGGCGACGCCGACCTCGACAAGGCCGTGGCCGGCGCCATCACCGGCATGCGCTTCACCCGCCAGGGCCAGAGCTGCACGGCCGCCAGCCGCATCTTCGTCCATTCCAGCATCCACGACACCTTCGCCGAACGCCTCAAGGCGAAGGTCGATGCGATGGTCATGGGCGATCCGCTCGACGAGAAGACCGACATCGGCACGATCATCTCGACGCAGCAGTTCGAGAAGGTGAAGTCCTACATCAAGATCGGCAGCGAACTAGCTGGAGCGACAGCGAATGTCTGCTCCGCCATGCCGACCGATCCGAAGCTGGCGAACGGTCTCTACGTCCAGCCGGTGATATTCACCGGCGTCGACAACGACAGCCGGATCGCCCGCGAGGAGATCTTCGGCCCGGTGACCTGCATCATCCGCTTCGACGAGTACGAGGACGTGCTGGAACAGGCCAACGATTCCGAATACGGCCTCGCGGCGACCATCTGGACGCGCGACCTGCGCACCGCCCTCGATGCCTCGCGCCGCCTGGAGGCCGGCATCGTCCAGGTCAACCAGAACCTCGTGGTCCAGCCGAACATCTCCTATGGCGGCGTGAAGCAGTCCGGCCTCGGCAAGGAGGCCTCGCTCGAAGCGATGCTCGAGCACTTCACGCACAAGAAGACCGTCATCATCAATATGCTGTAGCGCAGGCCCCGGAGGCCGGTATGGGACTGATCCGCCGCGTCCTTCTGCTCTCGCTCCCGGCGGCCGCCTGCCTTCTGGCAGGCGGCTTCCTCTATCTCTGGACATCGCTGCCGCAGGCCGACGGCATGCAGCGGGCGGCCGGCATCTCGGCGCCGGCCACCATCGAGCGCGACGAAGCCGGGCTCGTGCGGATATCCGCGGAATCGACCGCCGACGCCTACTTCGCCCTCGGCCTCGCCCACGCCCAGGACCGGCTCGTCCAGATGGAACTCCAGCGCCGCATCGCGCAGGGACGCCTGGCCGAGGTGATCGGCGCCAACGGCTTGGACACGGACCGTTTCATGCGCACGCTCGGCATCCACGAGATGGCGCGCCGCATCGTGCCGACGCTCGACGCAGAAACGGCAAGTATCCTAGAGTCTTATGCGGCAGGCATAAACCATTACATCAGCTATGGAGCCCGCACGCCGCCCCCGGAATTCCTGGTGCTGCGCCATCGGCCCGAGCCGTGGACGGTGGCGGACAGCGTGGCCTGGGGCAAGCTCATGGCGCTCCAGCTGTCCGGCAATTTCCGGGGCGAGGCGCTGCGCCAGCGCATGCGCCAGCGGCTGTCGCAGCAGCGGATCGACGCCCTCTGGCCGGCGGCCGGTGGCCCGAGCACGACGGAGGGTGCATCGAACGCCTGGATCGTCGGCGGCGACCGCAGCGCCTCGGGCAAGCCGGTGCTCGCCAACGACCCGCATCTCGGCCTCCGGGTGCCCGGCGTCTGGCACCTTTCCCGGCTGGAAGCCCCCGGTCTGACGGTGGCGGGCGCCGCATTCCCGGGCGCGCCGTTCCACGTCCTCGGCCACAATGGCCGCGTCGCCTGGGGCATGACGACGACGAACGCCGACGTCGCCGACCTCGTCGTCGAGGAGATCGCGGCCGGCGATCCCTCGCACTATGTCACCCCCGACGGACCGGTCCCCTTCGCGGTGCGCGAGGAGCGGATCCTGGTCCGCGGCGGCGCGCCGGTCACCCTCCAGGTCCGGACGACGCGGCACGGCCCCGTCGTCTCCGACGTCGTCTCGTGGGTCGAGCCGCCCTCCCCGGGGCATGTCGTGGCGCTTCAGGCGACGTGGCTGATGCCGGGCGACCGCACGGCCGATGCGCTCCGCGCAATGACCCGGGCCGGCGACGCCGCCGCCTTCCGGGCGGCCCTCGAACGCTTCCACGGACCGCCGCAGAACATCCACTTCGCCGACACCGCCGGGGCGTTCGGTATGGTGACCGCCGGGCGCATTCCCATCCGCTCCGACGGCGACGGCTGGATGCCGGCCGAGGGTCGTGCGGTGCGCGACCGGTGGCCCGCCTTCATCCCCTTCGAGCGCCTGCCGCAGCGCACCGGCCGGCCCTACGACGCCATCGCCAACGCCAACAATCGCGTCGTCGACGAGAGCTATCCCTATTTCATCACCCGCGAATGGGACGCGCCCTATCGCGCCCGCCGCCTGCTGGAGCGCCTGGACGAGCCCGGCCGGCACCGGGTCGAGACCAGTGCCGCGATCATGGCCGACGCCGTGTCCCAGTCCGCCCGCGACCTGCTGCCCATCCTGCTGCCCCTGGTTCCGCGCGAGCCCGGCAACGCCGAGATTCTCGATCGCCTCGCTGCGTGGGACGGCACCATGGACCGGTTCCGCCCCGAGCCACTGGTCTTCGTGGCGTGGCTGCGGGAGTTCGTCCGGGCCGTGTTCGCCGACGAACTCGGCGCCCATTTCGAGGAATTCTGGGACCTCCGTCCCGCCCTGGTCGAGCAGGTGCTGCGCGCCGAACCGGCCTGGTGCGACGACGAGATGACGGCAGATCGGACCGAGAACTGCTCCGACCAGGCGGCGACGGCCCTGCGCCAGGCGCTGGCGTTCCTGGAGGCGCGCCATGGCCGCGACCGCAGCCGCTGGCAATGGGGTGCGGCACACACGGTTCGCTTCTCCCCGCCCTATCTCGGCGACATACCGCTGCTCGGCCGGTGGTTCTCGGCCGAACTCGCGACCGATGGCGGGCACGACACGATCAATCGCGGGCAGATGCGCGTCGCCCGCGAGGACGCCCCCTTCGCGAACGTCCATGGCGCGGGCTTCCGCGCCATCTTCGATCTCGCCGATCTCGACCGGTCGCGCTTCATGGTCGTCCCGGGCCAGTCCGGCAATCCGCTCTCGCGCAACTTCCTCGATCTTGCCGAACCGTGGCGCGACTTCGCCTGGATCGCGTTGCCGGCCGCAGGTACGCCGATGCCCGCCAGCCGCAGCCTGCGGCTGGTGCCGCCATGACGGTCGGCCTCGAGGATGTCCGGCGCGCGGCCCGCCTGATCGACGGCGCCATCGCACGATCGCCCGCCGTGGCGGCGCCGCGGCTGGGCGAACGCATCGGCGCGGAGGTGTTCCTCAAGCTCGAGACCGTGCACGCAACGGGCGCGTTCAAGGAACGCGGCGCGCTCGCCCGCCTGCTGACGCTCGAGCCGGAGGCAGCAAAGGCCGGCGTCATCGCCATGTCGGCAGGAAATCACGCCCAGGGCGTGGCCTGCCATGCGGCGCGGCTCGGCATTCCCGCCACCATCGTCATGCCCGCGGGCACGCCCTTCACGAAGGTCGAGCGCACCGAGTCCTTTGGTGCCCGCGTCGTGCTGCACGGCGAGACGCTGGCGGCCGCCCGCACCCATGCCCTGGCGCTGGCCGAGCAGGAGGGCCTGACGTTCGTCCACCCCTATGACGACCCGATGGTGGTGGCCGGCCAGGGCACCATCGGGCTGGAGATCCTGGAACAGGTCGCCGATGTCGAGGACGTCGTCGTGCCGATCGGCGGCGGCGGGCTGGTCGCCGGCATCGCCGCGGCCATCCACGGACTGCGGCCGGACGTCCGCATCTGGGGCGTCCAGAGCGCGCTCTTTCCGGCCATGCGGCAGGCGCTCGCGGGCGAGACGATCTCGGCCGGCGGCGACACGCTCGCCGAAGGCATCGCCGTCGCAGAACCCGGCCGGCTGCCCCGCGCGATGCTCGCCGGCCAGCTGGAGGACATCCTGCTCGTCGACGAGATCGCCATCGAGCGCGCGGTCCATCTGCTGGTCGGCGAATCCAAGATCGTGGCCGAAGGTGCCGGTGCCGCTCCCGTCGCAGCGCTGCTCGCCAACGGCGACCGCTTCCGCGGCCGCCGCGTCGTCGCCGTGGTCGGCGGCGGCAACATCGACGACCGGCTGCTCGCCTCGATCCTGATGCGCGGCCTCGCCCGCGACGGCCGGCTCATCCGCCTGCGCGTCGATCTGAACGACCAGCCCGGCGCGTTGTCGCGCATGACGCGGCTGGTCGCCGATGCCGGCGGAAACATCATCGAGATCTACCACCAGCGCCTGTTCTTCGACGTGCCCGTCAAGCGGGCGGAGGTGGACGCGGTGGTCGAGGTGCGCAGCCACCGCCATGCCGGCCGGCTGGTCGCGGCGCTGGCGGACGGGGGCTTTCCGACGCGCCGGATGGACTATTCCGACGCCGGGGGCTGAGCGGCCCGGCGCACCGCCAGTTCCTGCTCGATGGCGGCTACCAGTTCCTCGATCCGGTAGGGCTTGGGCAGGATCCTCAGTTCCCCCACCATCCGCACCTCCTCGCTGTAGCCGGTGGCGAGAATGACCGGCAGGCCGGGCCGCAAGGCCGCGGCCGCCTGCGCAAGCTTTGCCCCGCCGATGCTGCCCGGCATCACCATGTCGCTGAAGAGCAGGTCGAATTCGGCCGCGCCGCGCAGGCGGTTCAGCGCCTCGTCGCCCGTCGTCACCAGGGTGACGGCGTATCCCAGCTCATCGAGGGAGGACGCGACGACGCTGCCGACCAGCGGATCGTCCTCGACCAGCAGCAGCCGGGCGCCGGAGGGCACACCCACCGGCGCCGGCGGCGCGGCCTCTGCCGGCTCGACGCTCGCGACCGCCCGCGGCAGCAGCATCGTCACGGTCGTTCCCGCGCCCGGCGTGCTCTCGACCGTCACGCTGCCGCCCGACTGCCGGCAGAAGCCGTAGACTTGCGACAGGCCGAGCCCGGAGCCCTTACCGACCGCCTTGGTCGTGAAGAAGGGTTCGAAGACGCGGGCGACCACGTCCGGCGCCATGCCGCTGCCGGTGTCGCGGACCTGGATGCGCACAAGGTCGCCTCCGGCCGCGCCCCCGTCGCCGGCGGGCTGGTTCTCGGCGGTGATTTCGAACTGTCCCGCCCCCGGTACGGCGTCGCGGGCATTGACGGCCAGATTGAGGACGGCGAGTTCGAACTGGGTCGGGTCGGCCTCCGCCGGCCAGAGATCGGGAGCCAGCGCGAGGCGCACCGCGATATCGGCCCGCAGCGCACGTTCGATGAGCCCCGTCATGCCGACCAGTTGCTCACGGACATCAAAGGCTTGTGGCCGCAAGCTCTCGCGTCGCGCGAAGCCCATCAGCTGCTGGGTCAGCTTGGCCCCGCGATCGACCGCCTGCTGCCCGGCGGCCAGGATCGGAGCGATCGCAGGCTCGTCGACCCGCCGGCCGATGATCGAAAGGCAAGCCGCAAGTGCCTGCAGTAAGTTGTTGAAGTCATGGGCGATTCCGCCCGTCAGCTGACCCATGGCCTCCATGCGCTGGGCCTGCTGGAGATGCGCCTCGGCACGCCGCAGTTCCTCGGTGCGCGCCACGACCATATCCTCGAGACTGGCATTGAGCTGGCGCAGCTGCTCCTCCGCCTCCTGCCGATGCCGCTCGGCCAGCATCCGCCCAGTCGTTTCGACCACGACGGCCAGCACCCCACAGGGCCGGCCGTCGGCGCAGCGGACGGGGCTGTAGTTCAGGTCCATCCAGACGTCCTCGGGCACGCCATGGCGATGGAGGACCAGATGCTCGTCCCGGAACGAGAGCGTACCGCCCTTCAGACAGACGTCGAGAACCCGGCGGTTGAAGTCCGCCACTTCGGGCCAGCCCTCGACCACCACGCTGCCGAGAAGGGCCGGATGCCGGCCGCCGGCAAAGACGGCATAGGCGTCGTTGTAGATCATGACGCCTTCGGGCCCGCCGAGGATGACCATCGGTACCGGGGTCGCCAGGACGATGTCGACGCAGGCACTGAGGCTGGCGGGCCAGGATTCGCGGGGGCCCAGCCTGGTCCTGCCCCAGTCGAAGCCACGGACGAGCGCCGCCATCTCACCGCGCAGGACGAAGTCGGGCAGCAAGGATTCGGTCATCCGGACATCTCCCGTTGCCTCACCGTGAATGGGCGACCCGTGACAGGGTGACGCTTGCCTCGTCCGGCCTGGACACCTACCCTCCCCACCGACCATGGGGCGGGCACACGACAGAGACAAGGGCGAAACCGGCGGTTCGGCGCGACGCGCTTGGCTGTCCGGCCTGCTCGTCTGGGCGCTCCTCCTCCAGCTTCTCGTCCCCGCCCTGGGCCCAATCCGCCTCGGGGACGGGACCGCCACGGCCGCGCTCGGCCGCATCGTTCCGATCTGCACGATCGACGGCCTCCGCCTCGCCGAGCCGGCGACTGGCGAGACCGCGCCGGCCGGCGACGTGCTCCCGCCGGACGGCGGCTGGCACTGCCAGCTCTGCATCACGCCGGCCGTGCCGCCGCCAGCCGCTCCGGCGGCGACACTGCCGCAGTTCGAACCCGGCTCCGTCTGGCTGCCGCCGTTTGCCGCCGCCGCACCCGGCGCCCGCGATCACCGCCCCCAGACCGCCCGGGGACCGCCCGCCCTCTCCTGAACGACCCGTAGCCGGCCGCGGCCTCGCGCTCGCCGCCGGCGCTTGCGAATATCGTTTCCGGAGATCCCGATGAATATCGGCCATTGCGGCCGCTCGCCCGGCGAGCGGCTCACCCGCGCTCCCATGATCGGCGCCGCGCTCGTCGCGGCGGCGATCCTCTTCCCCGTCGATGCCGGCGCCCATGCGGTGCTGGACAGCCGGACCGCCGTCGCCGGCGGCTATCAGAAGCTCTCGGTCCGGATCGGCCATGGCTGCAAGGCCTCGCCGACCGTCGAAATCGAACTCCAGCTTCCCGAAGGCGTCGTCGGCGCCAAGCCGCAACCCAAGCCGGGGTGGCAGGTCTCGGTCGTCCGCGAGCCGCTGGCGGCGCCCTTCCGCGACGGCCACGGCACCATGGTGACGGAGCGGGTCGGCCGCATCGTCTGGACGGGTGGACGCCTCGAGGATTGGCAGTTCGACGAATTCGCCTTCCATGTCCGGCTTCCGAACCGTCCGGGCGACTCCCTGGCCTTTCCCGTCATTCAGCGCTGCAGCGAGGGCGAGCATCGCTGGATCGAGGAGCCGGCTCCCGGACAACAGCGCGAACGGCTGCGCGAGCCGGCGCCCGTCCTCCTCCTCCTGCCGCGCTCCTGAGGACGCCGACATGCGCCACATCCATTCGGCCCGGCATCTGCTCGGCGTCGCCACGGCCGCCTCGGCACTCGCCGCGGGCGGCGCGGCGGCCCAGGTCCAGCTGCAGCCGCTGGCCGTCGAAGGCACGCGACCGGCGGAGAGCCTGACGGTCCCGACGACCGACGCGGCCCGCACCGCCATCGAACAGACCCCCGGTGCCGTCTCCCTCGTTCCCGGCACGCAATGGGCGGATACGCCCGCCACGACCCTGAAGGACGTGCTCGACTACACCCCCGGCGTCTTCGTCCAGCCCAAGTGGGGCGAGGATTCCCGCCTCTCCATTCGCGGCTCGGGCCTGTCGCGCAACTTCCACATGCGCGGCGTCGCGATCCTCCAGGACGGGGTGCCGATCAACGCGTCCGACGGCAGCAGCGACTTCCAGGAACTCGACGTCACCGGCTTCCGCTACGCCGAGGTCTTCAAGGGCGCCAATGCCCTGCGCTACGGGTCGAACACGATCGGCGGGGCAGTCAACTTCGTCTCCCCGACCGGCTACGACGCCGACCTCGTCCAGGGACGGGCCGACCTCGGCAGCTTCGGCTTCCGTCGACTGCAGGGCAGCGCCGGGGGCGTCTACGGCACGGTCGACGGATACATCACCGGCTCCTGGCAGGAGCAGGACGGCTTTCGCGACCACAGCGCCGGCCGCTCCACCCGCGCCGCCGGAAACGTCGGATGGAAGATCGCGCCCGACCTGGAGACGCGCTTCTATTTCAACGCCACCGACATCCGGCAGGAGATCCCGGGCTCGGTCACCCGGCATTCTGCCCTGACCGATCCCAGGCGGGCCGCCGCCGGCAACCTCGTGCAGCACTACCAGCGGAACATGGATTCGCTGCGGGTGGCGAACAAGACGACGCTCAGGATCGGGGGCACGACCTTCGAGGTGGGCGGCTACGCCGTCGACAAGCACCTCATCCATCCCATCTTCCAGTATCTCGACTACGAGTACCGGGACTTCGGCGGGTTCGCGCGCGTCACCGACGAGCGCGACATCGCCGGGCATCGCAACCGGCTGACGGTCGGCGTCAACCATGCGTTCGGCCATGTCGACAACCGCCAGTACGTCAACCTGCCGGGCGCGGTGAAGGGCAACCTTCTGTCCCGCTCGAAGGACAGTTCGCAGACGACGACCGTCTTTGCGGAGAACGCGTTCGAGGTGGTGCAGGGCGTGTCGCTGATCGCCGGCGGACAGTATGTCCGCGCAACCCGCAAGCGCGAGGACCGGTTGCCGGACGCGACCGACACTTCCGGCGAGAACGACTACAGCTTCTTCAATCCGAAGGTCGGTGTCCTCTGGCAGGTCGATGCCGGCTGGCAGGTCTTCGCCAACGTCTCGCGCAGCGGCGAGGCACCGACCTTCGGCGAGTTGAACTTCACGAACGTAGTCCTCGCCGAAACCAAGGCCCAGCGCGCAACCACCTTCGAAGTCGGCACCCGCGGCCGGCGGCCGGACATCACCTGGGACGTCGCCCTCTACCACATGCGCCTGAAGAACGAGTTCCAGTTCTTCGACCTCGGCGGCGGCAACTATCAGGTCACCAATGCCGACCGCACGATCCACCAGGGGATCGAGGCCGCCGGCGGCTGGGCCTTTGCCAAGGGCCTCTTCGCCACCGGCAGCGATCCCGACCGGCTGTGGATCAACGCCGCCTACACCTTCAGCGACTTCCGCTTCGACGGGGACCGCAACTGGGGCGACAATGACCTGCCCGGCGCGCCGCGGCACTTCCTGCGGGCGGAGTTGCTCTATCGCAACCCGGCCGGCTTCTATTTCGGCCCGAACGTCGAGTGGGTGCCGACCGCCTACCATGTCGACAACGCCAACACGCTGAAGACCGAGAGCTACGCCCTGCTCGGCTTCCGCGCCGGCTGGGACGTGAACGAGCACGTCTCGCTCTTCGTCGACGGCCGGAACCTGCTCGACAAGAGGTACATCGCCAGCACCAGCGTCGCCGCCGTCGCGACGCCGGCTTCGGCCCTGTTCGAACCGGGCACCGGCACCGCCGTCTATGGCGGGCTGCGGCTGCGCTGGTAGGGCCAGCCCTTGTCGATCCGTCCCCAATCCCGAGGAGGTGCCACGATGCCGCTCATCCGCATCGCCGCCGCGAGCGCCATCGCGCTCGCGGCGGCGGTCGCGCCCGCCCCCGCCGGCGCCTGCGATCCCGATGCCCTCGACGAGCATCTGACCGAACTCTGCCACGGGCCGCTGCGGGAGGTCTCGCAGATGCTGGCTGCCGCACGGCCCTCGCCCGAGGCGGCGGCCCGCCTGCGGCAGGCGATCGAGGCCGCGCAGACGGCCTGTGCCGATCGCGCCTACGAATCCGGACTGGCGCAGGCCGTCCGCATCGCGTTCGAGATCGGGCGTCTCGACCCGCGCAAGCTGGCCGGAACGCCATGAAACAGACGAAAGGAACCGACATGCGCATTCGCACCCTGGCCGCGGTTGCGGCCCTCGCCATCCTCCCCGCCCTGCCCGCCCTCGCCCAGAATGCATCGATCGAGGTCAGCGCCCCGTGGGCACGCCCGTCCGCCGGGAGCGGCAAGATGAGCGCGGCCTATCTCACGATCCACAACCGCGGTTCGGACGCCGATCGTCTCGTCTCGGCCGCGGCCTCCGTCGCCAAGGCGGTCGAACTGCACACCGTGGTCAAGGACGGCGACGTCATGCGGATGCGGCCGGTGCAGGCGATCGAGGTCGCCGCCGGTGCGACGCAGAAGCTGCAGCCGGGCGGCTATCACATCATGCTGATCGGACTGAAGGCTCCGCTGAAGGCCGGGGACCGCTTCCCGCTCGACCTGACCTTCGAGAAGGCCGGCCGGCGTGTCGTCGACGTGACCGTCGGAGCAGCCGCGGCAGCCGGGCATATGCGGCACTAACGCACCGGCACTGCCACCGCGGCACCCTGCTCGGCCGATCGGAGGATCGCGCCGATCAGGTCGTGCACGGCCAAGCCGGCCGCCCCGTCCGCGCGCGGGCTGCGGCCGGCCCGCACGGCGGCGGCGAAGTCCGCAATGAGGGCGCGGTGCCAGTCGTGGGGAAACGCCATCGGATCGGCACCGGCGCCGCCCGTCCCCGTCTCGCCGCGGACCTGCTCGGTCCGGCCGTCGTGCCAGCGGACATCGAGTTCGGCGCCGATGAGCGAAGCGGTCGCGCGCGTGCCGATGATCTCGATCCGCTCGGGCTGCCCGGGAAAGGCCGCCGTGGTGGCATCGACCGTGCCGATCGCGCCGGAGCCGAACTTCAAGGCCGCCGCGACGAGGTCCTCGGTTTCCATGCGGTGCACCGCCGAGGTGACCGCGAAGGCGGCGACCTCGGCGACCGGTCCGGCCAGGGACAGCAGCAGGTCCAGCGTGTGGATGCCCTGGGTCAGCAGCACGCCGCCGCCGTCCCGCGCGCGCCGGCCGCGGCCGGGCTGGTCGTAGTAGGATTGCGGCCGCCACAGCCGGATGACCGCTCCAGCCCCGACGATCGCGCCCAACGCTCCGTCCTGAATCAGCGCCGAAAGGCGCTCAGCCGCGGGACGGAAACGGTGCTGCAGCACGAGTCCGAGGACGCGGCCCGCGGCGGCACAGGACGCCACCACGGCTTCCGCGCGCTGCGGGTCCGCTTCGAGCGGCTTCTCCAAGAGGACATGCTTGCCCGCGGCCAGGACACGTTCCACCAGTTCGAGATGGGTGTCGGGCGGCGTCAGCAGGATGACGGCCTCGACCGCCGCGTCCTCCAGGACCGCCTCCAGGCTGTCCGCGACGGGGAACCCCGTCGCGGCATGGAAAGCGGCCCGGCGTGCGGCGGACGGGCTCCAGGCGTGACGCACCACAACGCTCTCGCGGAGATCGGCCAGCGCCCTCGCATGGGGCGAGACCGCCATGCCGAGGCCGACCAGGGCGACGCCGAAGGGGCGGTTCACGCCGGCGCGCCGTTGCCGAGGCGTGAGAGCCGGCTCGCGGCCTCGGCATTGACCGCGCCGGGTGGGACGCGGCCCGCCACGATCTCCGCCACCTGGCGGACCGTCTCGTCGGCCTGATAGGCGATCGCCTCCGGCGTCAGGCCGCCGATGTGCGGGGTCGCAAGGACGTCATGGCGGCCGGCCAGTTCCGGTGACGGCATCTGGTCTGCCGCCCGCCCGACATCCATGGCAAGGCCGCCGAGCCGGCCGGAATCGAGCGCCGCCGCGACCGCCGCCTCGTCCATCAGGTTGCCGCGCGAGGCATTGACCAGCAGCGCCCCGGGCTTCAGGCGCGCCAGCAGGTCCGCATTGACGAGGTTCTCGGTCTCCGGCGTGGCAACCGCCAGCGGGATCAGGAAATCAGCTTCGGCCAAGAGCGTCGCGAGGTCGACCTGGTGCACGCCGGCGTCCTCGATCGCGACATAGGGATCATGGACCAGCAGGCGCGGCTCGAACGGAGCGAGCAGTCGGCAGAGCCGGCGCGCGATGGTGCCGTAGCCGACGATCCCGACCGTACTGCCGCGGATCTCCCGGCCCATCCGGGATCCCGGCACGGCGCCCGCGGCATAGCCGGCGACGTAGTGAGCGGAATGGCGGGCAAGGCCGATCATGGCGCCGACGATCCACTCCGCCACTGCCGGCCCGAAGCCGGGCCCGGCCCGCGTGACGAGCACGCCATTGCGGCTCGCCGCCGGCACCTCGATGTTGCGGATGTCGACCGCGCAGCGGACGAAGGCCACGAGGCCCGGCAGCGCATCGAAGACCCCGGGCCATCCGGGGGTCTGCCGATCCGAGACGATCACATCCGACTCAGCGGCCGCCGCAATCAGCTCCGCCTCCGAGAAGGGCCGGTCGTGCGGGTTGACGCGCAGGGCCCCGAGCGCCGCGAGGCCGCCGAGGGCCCGTTCGCCGTAATAGAGGCGCCGCGCGCTCTCGGGATGGGTGAGCAGGATCGTCGCCATACGCGTGTTTCCTCCGCCGGATCGCCGACCGATTGCAGTCCGATTGTTGCCAATCCGGGGCCATGCTAGCGTCTTCGCGCTGAATGCCGCCATCCACGAAGCGGCGTCGGGAGGAGACAAGATGTTCCATTATCGGCTCGTTCTGGCGGCCGCGACCGCGGCTGCGCTCACCCTCGGCACGTTCGCGACGCCCCCGGCCCTTGCCCAGCAGAAGATGGTGCTGAAGGCCAGCGACGTGCATCCGCTGGGCTATCCCACGGTCGAGGCGATCGTCCGCATGGGCAAGAAGCTGGAGGCCGCGACCGGCGGCCGCCTCAGCGTCCAGATGTTCCCGTCGATGCAGCTCGGCGGCGAGAAGGAGATGATCGAGCAGGCGCAGCTCGGCGCCCTCCAGATCGCCCGCATCAGCGTCGGGCCGGTCGGCACGATCGTCGACGAACTCAACGTCTTCAACATGCCGTTCGTCTTCCGCGACTCCAAGCACATGGAGAAGGTGATCGACGGCGAGATCGGCGACGAACTGCTGGCCAAGATCTCCAGCAACCCGCAGACCCGGCTGATCGCGCTCGGCTGGATGAACGCCGGATCGCGCAACGTCTACAACAGCAAGCGCCCGATCCGCTCGGCCGAAGATCTGAAGGGCCTCAAGATCCGCATGATGGGCAATCCCATCTTCGTCGACACGATGAACGCGATGGGCGGCAACGGCATCGCGATGGGCTTCAACGAGCTGTACAGCGCGATGCAGACCGGCGTGGTCGACGGCGCGGAGAACAATCCGCCGACCTACATCGTCCAGAACCACTATCAGGTCGCCAAGTACTTCTCGATGACCGAGCACCTGATCATTCCCGAGATCTTCGTGTTCTCGCGCCGCACCTGGGACACGCTTTCCAAGGAAGACCAGGCGCTGATCCGCAAGGTCTCCAAGGAGGCCCAGCAGGAGCAGCGGGCCCTCTGGTACAAGATGGAGGAGGAATCGGTCGCCAAGATGAAGGCGGCCGGCATCGAGATCGTGACCTTCGCCGACAAGAAGCAGTTCCAGGACGCGGTGAAGCCCGTCTGGGACAAGTACGGCGGCAAGTATGCCGAACTCGTGAAGCGCATCCAGGCGGTCCAGTAGTCGATTGCCCCGGCCGGCCGGCGGAACTTCCCGCCGGCCGGCCCTTTTCCGGGTCCGAACGCCGATGTCCCATGCCTATCGCCGCGCGATGGACGCGCTGTACCTCGCGAGCGTCTCCGTCGCCGGCCTCGCGGTGGTCGTCATCACCCTGGTCGTTCCCTGGGGGGTCTTCACCCGCTATGTGCTGAACCGCGGGTCGGCCTGGCCGGAGCCGCTGGCGATCCTCCTCATGGTGCTCTTCACCTTCCTCGGCGCCGCCGCCTGCTACCGCGCCGGCTCGCATATCGCGGTCGACATGGTCGCCGGCGCGACACCGCCGCCCGTCCGGCGCCTGCTGGCGCTGCTGGTCGACCTGCTGCTCGGCGCGGTCAGCCTGTTCATGGTCGTCTACGGCTACGAGCTCGCCCTCACGACCTGGAACCAGGTGATCGCCGAGTTCCCCTTCCTCTCGGTCGGGATCACCTACCTGCCGCTGCCGATCGGCGGGGCGATCACCCTCCTCTTCATCATCGAGCGCCTGTGGATCGGGCCGCCGCCGCCGGACTCGATCGTCTTCAAGGACACGGCGATCGAGGAGGAATAGCGACCATGGACGCGCTTGTTCTGCTCGGCAGCCTCTTCGCGCTCATCGCGCTCGGCCTGCCGGTCGCCTACGCCCTCGGCGCCGCGGCGCTGGTCGGTGCCGTCTGGATCGACATCCCGTGGGAAGCGGTGATGCTCAAGATCTCGGACGGCGTGCGCAACTTCTCGCTGCTGGCGATCCCCTTCTTCGTGCTGGCGGGCGCCATCATGGCCGAGGGCGGCATGGCCCGCCGGCTCGTCGCGCTCGCCAACGTCCTGGTCGGCTTCATCCGCGGCGGGCTCGCGCTCGTCAATATCCTCGCCTCCAGCTTCTTCGGCTGCATCTCCGGCTCGTCGGTCGCCGACACCTCCTCGATCGGCTCGGTGATGATCCCGCAGATGGTCCGGGCGGGCTATCCGCGCGTCTTCGCGACCAACGTGACGATCGCCGGCTCGGTGCAGGCCATCCTGATCCCGCCCAGCCACAACGCGGTGATCTATTCGCTGGCCGCCGGCGGCACGGTCTCGATCGCGCACCTCTTCCTGGCCGGCTTCGTGCCGGGCCTGCTGCTCGGCGGCTCGCTGATCGGGCTCTGCATCTTCATCGCCCACCGCAAGGGCTATCCCAAGGGCGAGCCCGTGCCGCTGCGTCAGGCGGTGCGGATCGTGATCGAGGCCTTCTACGGCCTGCTGACCATGGTGATCATTCTCGGCGGGATCCTGTCCGGCGTCTTCACCGCGACCGAATCCGCGGCCGTCGCCTGCGTCTACGCGTTCCTCATCACGATGTTCGTCTATCGCGACTATCGCTGGCGCGAGCTGCCGAAGCTGCTGCACCGGGTCGTCAAAACCGTGGCGATGGTGATGATCCTGATCGGGTTCGCATCGTCCTTCGGCTACATCATGGCCCTGATGCAGCTGCCGGCCCAGGTGACGGCCTTCTTCCTCACCCTGTCCGACAACAAGTACGTCATCCTCTTCTTCATCAACATCATGCTGCTGGTGCTCGGCTGCCTGATGGACTTGGCGCCCCTGCTGCTGATCTGCACGCCGATCCTGCTGCCGGTCGTGAAGACGTTCGGCGTCGATCCCGTGCATTTCGGGATGATCATGCTGGTCAATCTCGGCATCGGCCTGATCACGCCGCCGGTCGGCGCGACCATGTTCGTCGGCTGCGCCGTCGGGCGCGTGCGGATCGAGCAGGTGGCGCGCGAGATCTGGCCCTTCTACCTCGCCATGCTCGTCGTCCTGGCGCTCGTCACCTATGTGCCCGAGGTCTCGCTGTTCGTGCCCAGCCTGGTACGGCTGTGAGCACCCCCTCCGGGCGCGGGGGAAGTCTGTCGCGCCCGCAACACCGCCGGAGGAACGACCGATGATCGGCACACGAAGAGACTTCCTCGGATGGACCACCGCGGCCACCGCAGCGACGGCGGCCCCCGCCGCGCTCGCCCAGTGGCAGCCGGAGCGCCGCTATCCCGACCCGCTCGTCGAGATCCTCGACCCCTCGTTCGGCCGCTATCGCCTGGCGCTGGCCGGCGTGGAGCGCCTCGCCACCGGCTTCCGCTGGTCAGAGGGCCCCGTGTGGTTCGGCGACGGCCGCTATCTCCTGTGGAGCGACATCCCGAACAACCGCATGCTGCGCTGGGACGAGACCACCGGCCGGGTCAGCACCTTCCGGCAGCCGTCCAACTTCTCCAACGGCAACACCCGCGACCGGCAGGGACGCCTCGTCACCTGCGAGCACGATACCAGGCGGGTGACCCGCACCGAACATGACGGGACGATCACCGTCCTCATCGACAAGTTCGAGGGCAAGCCGCTCAATTCACCCAACGACGTCATCGTGAAGTCGGACGATTCGATCTGGTTCACCGACCCGCCCTTCGGAATCCTCGGCCATTACGAGGGCCACACGGCGACGCCGGAACTGCCGACCAACGTCTATCGCCTCGACGGACGCACCGGCCAGGCGAGCGTGATGATCGGCGACATCAACCGCCCGAACGGCCTCTGCTTCTCCCCGGACGAGCGCAAGTTCTATGTCGTCGAGGGCGGCGTGCTGCCGCGCGTCATCCGGGTCTACGACGTGGTCGAGAACGGCACGAAGCTGACCAACCCGCGGACGTTCATGGACGCGGGCCAGTCCGGAACCCCCGACGGCATGCGCTGCGACGTCGACGGCAACCTCTGGATCGGCTGGGGGATGGGCGAAGGGCATGACGGGGTGCTGGTCGTCAACCCGTCGGGCAAGCCGATCGTCCGGATCAACCTGCCGGAGCGCTGTGCCAACGTCTGCTTCGGCGGGGTCAAGCGCAACCGCCTCTTCATGGCCGGCAGCAAGTCGCTCTACGCGCTCTACGTCAATACGCAGGGTGTGAAGGGCGGCTGAGCACCGCGCCGCGCGCGAGCCTGCCGGGACGCCCCTAGCCCGCCTTCAGCCGGACCGGCAGTCCGCGTGCGATCGAGTTGCTCACGGTCGAGATGGCTTCGGCACGGCGGATGATCGCATTGGTGTCAACATCCGCATCAGCCGCCTCGACCGTGGCGACCACCTCGGCCGACGTCGCCAGCAGCGGCTGCCCCGCAAAATGAACCGTCACGCCGACCGAAACCGCCGTCAGCGTCACGCCCATGGCCTCGGCCACATAGTACAGGTCGTTGCAGAGGCATCCACCGATCGCCAGTGCCAGCAGCTGGCCGCCGTTGAAGCCGAGCCCCTGGCCCCCGGCCCGTCCGGCCGGCCGGTCGACCACAATCGTATGGCTGCCGGCCCAGCCGACGGCGGCCGCCGTGTCCGGGATGCTGCGCAGTTGCACGGTCATCGTGGTCATGGAGCGCCCTCCTCTCCCTTGCAGGTATCGAGCCGTTCTACAGCCCACTTGGCCGCGTCGCGGACGACCGGATCAGGGTCCTGGATCAGATGCGCGGCCGCCCGCAGGCTCTCTGGATCACCCGAATTCCCAAGCGCGTAGAGAACGTTGCGCACGAAGCGGTCGCGGCCGATGCGCTTGACGGGCGAGCCCGAGAAGACCTGACGGAACGCCGCATCGTCGAGCCGCGCCAGATCGGCGAGGCGCGGCGCGGTCAGTTCCGCGCGGGGCAGGAACTCGTCCTCGCTGGCGCGCTGCGCGAACTTGTTCCAGGGGCAGACGGCGAGGCAATCGTCGCAGCCATAGATGCGATTGCCGAGCTTGGGCCGCAGTTCCGGGTCGACCGGCCCGGCATGCTCGATCGTCAGGTAGGAGATGCAGCGCCGCGCGTCGAGTTGGTAGGGCGCGGGAAAGGCGTCGGTCGGGCAGGCGTCGAGGCAGCGGCGGCAGCTGCCGCAATGATCCTCTTCGGCCGGGTCGGGCTCCAACTCCAGGTCGGTGTAGACCATGCCGAGGAAGAGCCAGGAACCGTGCTCGCGCGACACGAGGTTGGTGTGCTTGCCCTGCCAGCCGACGCCGGCGCGAGCAGCGAGCGGCTTTTCCATGACCGCGGCGGTATCCACGAAGACCTTGACGCCGGCGCCGTGCGCCTCGTGCAGCCATCGCGCGAGGCGCTTCAGCCGGCGCTTGACCACGTCGTGATAGTCGCGCCCCTGGGCATAGACGGAGACGATGCCGCGGTCCGGATGGTCGAGCAGCGCCATCGGGTCGCGCGCAGGCGCATAGGAGAGACCGAGGGCCACGACGCTGCGCGCCTCCGGCCACATCGCGCGGGGGTCGGTCCGCCATTCCGCCTTGGCCGCGAGCCACCCCATGTCGCCATGCCGTCCGGCGGCGAGGAAATCGGCGAGCCAGCCCCGGACCCGCGCATCCAGCACGGCCGGCGCAAACCCGACGGCATCGAACCCTTCGGCCAGCGCGCGCTCGCGCACGGCCGCGCGGATGTCAGCCGCGGCCGCGATAGGCCGCCACCTCCTGCGGCGGGATCCAGACGCCATCGGGCGCCGGGCCGGTCTGGTAGAAGACGTCGATCGGCATGCCGCCGCGCGGATACCAGTAGCCGCCGATCCGCAGCCACTCCGGCGCGACCTCGTCGACCAGCCGGCGGGCGATCGCCACGGTGCAGGCCTCGTGGAAGGCGCCATGGTTGCGGAACGCGCCGAGATAGAGCTTCAGGGACTTGCTCTCGACGATCCAGGCGCGCGGCACATAGTCGATCACGAGATGGGCGAAGTCGGGCTGGCCGGTGATCGGGCACAGCGAGGTGAATTCCGGCTGGGTGAAGCGGATCATGTAGCGCCGGTCGGGATGCGGGTTGCCCACCCGCTCCAGCACCGCTTCCTCGGGCGATGCGGGTAAGGGCGTCTGCCGCCCCAGTTGCGTCAGGCTGTCGGTCATCCTGTCTCTCCGGCCGGTATGTCGCCCGAGGCCCAGCCGCGCTCCAGCTCAGTGGCATGGGCATCGAGGCGGCCGGCGACGATCGCATCGCGCAGGCCGGCCATCAGGTCCTGATAGTATTGGATATTGTGCCAGGTCAGCAGCATCGCACCCAGAATCTCGTTCGACTTGACGAGATGGTGCAGGTACGCGCGCGAATGGTTGCGGCAGGCCGGGCAGGCGCACGCGGCGTCCAGCGGACGCGGATCCTCCGCATGGCGGGCGTTGCGCATGTTGACCGTCCCGCGCCGGGTGAAGCCCTGGGCGGTCCGGCCGGAGCGAGTGGGCATCACGCAGTCGAACATGTCGACCCCGCGGCATACCGCGCCCAGGATGTCTTCGGGCCGGCCGACGCCCATGAGGTAGCGCGGCCGGTCCGGCGGCAGCATCGGCGCCGTGTAGCCGACGGTCTCGAACATCGCCGCCTGCCCCTCCCCCACGGCGAGGCCGCCGATCGCATAGCCGTCGAAGCCGATCGCCCGCAGCGCCGCCGCCGATTCCGCCCGGAGGTCGCGGTAGGTGCTGCCCTGGACGATGCCGAAGAGCCCGTATCCCGGACGGTCGCGGAAGGCCTCGCGGCTGCGCCCCGCCCAGCGCATCGACAGCCGCATCGAGGCGGCCGCCGCGTCCTCGGTCGCCGGAAAGGGCGTGCATTCGTCGAATGCCATGGTGACGTCGGCATCAAGCAGATGCTGGATCGCGATCGAACGCTCCGGCGTCACCGCATGGGCGCTGCCGTCGAGATGGGAGCGGAACGTCACGCCGTTCTCGTCGATCTTGCGCAGGGCCGACAGCGACATGACCTGGAAGCCGCCGGAATCCGTCAAGATCGGGCCGTTCCAGCCCATGAAGCGATGCAGCCCGCCGAGCCGGCCGATCCGCTCGGCACCGGGCCGCAGCATCAGGTGGTAGGTGTTGCCGAGGACGATCTCGGCGCCGGTCGCGCGCACGGCGTCCGGCGTCATCGCCTTGACGGTGGCGGCGGTGCCGACCGGCATGAAGGCCGGCGTCTCGACCGTCCCGTGCGCGGTGGCCAGCCGGCCGCGCCGCGCCGCGCCGTCGGTCGCGAGCAGTTCGAAGCCGGTACTCATGCCGCGCGCTCGATGAGGCAGGCGTCGCCGTAGGAGTAGAAGCGATAGCCGGCATCGATCGCGTGCCGGTAGGCGGCGCGCATGCGGTCGAGCCCGGCCAGCGCGGACACCAGCATGAACAGCGTCGAGCGCGGCAGATGGAAGTTGGTCATCAGCAGGTCGACCACCTGGAATCGATATCCGGGCAGGATGAAGATGTCCGTCGTTCCGCGGAAGGGGCGCACCCGCCCCTCGCCTGCCGCAGCCGCCTCCAGCAGGCGCAGGCTCGTGGTGCCGATCGCGACGACCCGCCCCCCGGCCGCCCGCGTCTCCGCCACGGCCGCGGCGGCGTCGGGGCCCACCTCGCCCCATTCGGCATGCATCCGGTGGTCGCCAGCGCGCTCGGCCTTGACCGGCAGGAAGGTGCCGGCGCCGACATGGAGCGTCACGACCGTGCGCCGGACCCCGGCCGCTTCGAGCGCCGCCAGCAGTTCCGGCGTGAAATGCAGCCCGGCCGTCGGCGCGGCGACCGCACCGTCGCGGCGCGCGAACAGGGTCTGGTAGTCGGCGCGGTCGTCCGCGACGTCCGATCCGCCCCGGATATAGGGCGGCAGGGGCACATGGCCGTGGCGTTCCAGCGCCTCGCCGAGCGCGGCACCGCCGACCGAGAAGCGCAGCGTGACCTCACCGCCCTCGCCCTTCGCCTCGACCTCGGCCGCGAAGTCGGCGGCGAAATCGATGCGATCGCCGGGGCGCAGGCGCTTGGCCGGTCGGGCGAAGACGCGCCAGCGATCCTCGCCCTCGCGCAAATGCAGGGTCACCTCGACGGCCGCCATGCCCCGCCGCCCCGCGAGGCGCGCCGGAATGACGCGGGTGTCGTTGCTGACGATGAGGTCGCCGCGGCGCAACAGCCGCGGCAGGTCGCGGACGACATGGTCGCCGAGGCCGCCGGCGCCGATCGCCAGCAGACGCGCGGCGTCGCGCGGGCGAACCGGCTCCTGGGCGATCCGGTCGGCCGGCAGCACGAAGTCGAAGTCGGATGTCAGCATCGGGGCCGCGAGATATAGGGATTTGCGCGGCAATATGCGAGCGTCGACCGCGGGGCGCTGCCGGGCGCGCACCCCCGGTCGGGACAAGGGCGATGGGGTGCGGGACGCCAGCCGATGAGCCAGGTCATCCTCTTCAACAAGCCCTACGGCACGCTGTCGCAATTCAGCGACCGCGGCACGGCGGCGGGGCGCCCGACCCTGTCCGGCCATATCGACCTGCCGGACGTCTATCCGGCCGGGCGCCTCGACAGCGACAGCGAAGGCCTCCTGATCCTGACCGACGATGGCGAGCTGCAGGCCCGCATCACCCATCCCCGGCACAAGCTGCCCAAGACCTACCTTGTCCAGGTCGAGGGCGTGCCGGACGAGGACGCGCTCGCCCTGCTGCGCGGGGGAATCGACCTGAACGACGGCCCGACCCTGCCGGCCGAGGCGCGCCTGATCGATGCCCCCGACCTCTGGCCGCGCGATCCGCCGGTGCGCTTCCGCAAGACCGTGCCCGACCGCTGGCTGGCACTGACGATCCGCGAGGGGCGCAACCGGCAGGTGCGCCGGATGACGGCCGCGGTCGGGCACCCGACGCTGCGGCTCGTGCGCTGGAGCGTCGGTGCCTGGACGCTCGACGGGCTGGCGCCGGGCCAGTGGCGCCGGGCGGACGTATCCGCGGCCTTGCCTGGGAGCGGGCCGGCGGCGCGCCGGCCGGCTGGACCGCGGCGACGGGCGCGATGACCGCGCCGTTCAAGGCGCCCGAAAACTACCCGCCTCCTTGATGCCCGCGCCTTGAGATTCGCATTCGGCTGCCGCACTCTGGCGGTCCCTGCCAAACGCCGAGGACTGCCGACGATGAGCGCCGGGTTCGAGATCGTTCCCCTGCCGAATTCCCCGTTCGGTGGACTGGTCCGCCTGCAAGGGGCCGCCGGCCCGGACTATACCCAGGCTTTCATCGCCGCCGCCGAGGCCGCGCCGCAGGCCGTGCCCGATGCCCTCTACCGCTACGAGGGCCTGCTGCTGGTGCCCGGCCTGCACGGCATCCGCCAGGACCCCGAACTGCTCGTCCGGCTGAGCCGCCTGTTCGGCCCGGAGGTCGAGAACTACCACGAGACCCTGACCGAGCGGAGCAAGGTGCACGAGACGGTGAAGGAGATCCTCGTCGTCTCCAACATGCCGCCCGCCAGCAAGCCGCCGCCGGCCCTGCCCGACCCGCCGCGCAGGGCCGATGGCGGGCTACCGATGCAGTATCCGCATCGCAAGGGCTGGCATACCGACCAGAGCTATCGCCGGCCGCCGCCGGACATCTCGCTCTTCTTCGCCGCCATCGCCGTTCCGAAGGGCCAGGGCCAGACGCTGTTCGCCAACTGCGCCGGCGCCTACGAGGCGTTGCCGGAGGCGACCAAGAGGCGGATTG
This sequence comes from Allostella sp. ATCC 35155, assembly GCA_006738865.1. Lineage (GTDB taxonomy): Bacteria > Pseudomonadota > Alphaproteobacteria > ATCC43930 > Allostellaceae > Allostella. Next base: position 2,313,412 of record AP019701.1, on the reverse strand, counting down.
CCGACCTCGACGGGTTGCACGTGATGCCCGGCAGCAACCGCTCGCCCGAGGCGATCCGCGACGGCCGGCCGCCCAAGCCGCTGCGCGCACACGAGCAGCCGCAGCGCCAGCCCCTGGTGCGCATCCATCCGGTCACCGGCAAGCCGTCGCTCTATCTCTGCGAACACGGCCAGATGGACTGGATCGAGGGCCCGGTCGTCGGGCTCGGCAAGGGGCCGGAGAGCGAGGGAGCCGAACTGGTGCGCGAGCTGATGCACCACCTGACCGGCCCGGACTTCACCTACGCCCAGGACTGGGACGACGGCGACATGATCATCTGGGACAATCGCTGCCTCGTCCACGCCGCCACCTGGTTCGACGCGGACAGGCACCGGCGCCTGATGTGGCGCACCACCGTCCGCGGCAATCCCGGCCGCGAATATGACGGCGAGGAACGCAGCTGGATCCCGCGGCGCGAGCCGGAGCCGGCCTGATCGACAAGAATGGAGGGGCTCCCGGAACCGGGAGCCCCTCTGCGTCAGCCTTTCGCCAGCGCCGCGATGCCCTGGCGCATGACCATGCGCGACCGCCACAGGACCATCTCCCGCCACTCGTCGGTGTCGGGATAGAACTGGCGGCGCAGCGCGGCCTTGATCCGCCGCGTCTCGGGGGCATCCCAATCGACCGGCCCGCGATTGTGCAGCCAGTGGTCGTCACGCAACGCGATGCGGGCCGATTCCAGCGGATATGTCCCGAACTCCAGCGCGACGAACGACACCCGCTCGCCCAGCATCCGCTCCCAGCCGATCTCGCCCAGCCCGTGCTTGGGCACCGAGGCCGAAGTGCCGAGCTGGGGCTGGGTCACCCCCTCGCCCCACCATTCCTTGGCCCGGCGGACATTGATGCTGCCGAGCGTGTGGTCGGACATCAGCTCGCCATGACCGTAGGGGCCGAGGCCGGTGTGATAGTCGACGACGGCGACGAGCCGACGGCCGGCCAGATTCTCGTCGGCGATGATCGCCTCCAGCGTCCGGCGCGACCAAGTTGGGCCGGTGCCGCCATAGAAGAGGCCGCCGGGATGCCGGTACTGGCCGGCGGCACGCGCGACCAGGGCGGCGTGCAGGCCGTGCTCCTCGCGATAGGCTCGGATGCGCTCTTCCGCCGCTTCGAAATCGGGGCCTGTCAGCGCGACCGGAACGAAGGCGTCGGCCAGTTCGTCGTAGCCCGGGTTCTCCGGCAGGGGCCGGGAGAAGTCGATGTAGTTGCGGTCGAGATCGCAGCCCTCCTCCGTCACCCGCCGGATCCAGGCGAAGCCGTGCGGATTGATCGCGTGCACCAGCAGCACGGCGACAGGCTCCGGCAGCGACCGCAGGGCGCCGGAGCGCAGCCAGTCGACCTGGCAGCCCGAGCCGCAGAACCCCTCCGCCCCGTGCGTGCCGGAGATCGCGACCAGCACCGACGGCGCGTCGGGCGCGCCGTACCATGCGGTATCCGTCGCCAGTTCCTCGCCGTGCGGCCCACGGTTCGGGTTGCGATAGCTGCGCAGCCGCCCACCGCTCTCGGCGACGGCATCGGCGAACTTTCGGCGCGCCGCCGCATGATCGACGGCGAAGCTGGAGCAAACGGACTGCAGGACATCCATCCCGGAGCGGCCTCCGTCCTTTCGGGCAGCCATTGCGGGCGCAGCGGTAGCCGCCCGCCGCCCAAGGCCAAGGTGGCGCGGCGGGGAAGCGGGCGGATCTACCCTCCGCAGGGCCGCGTCAGCCCTTCGCCAGCGCCTCAATGCCCTGGCGCATCACCATGCGCGACCGCCACAGGACCATCTCCCGCCACTCGTCCGTGTCGGGATAGAACTGGCGGCGCAGCGCGGCCTTGATGCGGCGGGTTTCGGCCGCATCCCAGTCGACCGGCCCGCGATTGTGCAGCCAGTGGTCGTCGCGCAGCGCGATGCGCCCCGATTCCGGCGGGAAGGTGCCGTACTCGATCGCGACGAACGACACCCGGTCGCCCAGCATCCGCTCCCAGCCGATCTCGCCCAGCCCGTGCTTGGGTACCGAGGCCGAGGTGCCGAGCTGCGGCTCGGTGACGGATTCGCCCCACCATTCCTTGGCCCGGCGCACATTGATGCTGTCGACGGTGTGGTCGCAGATCAGCTCGCCATAGCCGTAGGGGCCGAGGCCGGTGTGATAGTCGACGACGGCGACGAGCCGGCGATCCGCCAGCTTCTCGTCGGCGGCGATCGCCTCGATCGTGCGGCGCGACCAGGTCGGGCCGTTGCCGCCATAGAAGAGGCCGCCCGGATGCCGGTACTGGCCGCCGGACCGGGCGACGGACGCGGCGTAGACGCCGTGCTTCTCGCGATAGGCCCGCACCCGTTCCTCGGCGGCCTCGAAGGCCGGCCCTGACAGCTCCGCCGGGATATAGGCATCCGCCAACTCGTCGTAGCCGGGGTTCTCGGGCAGCGGCTTGGTGAAATCGATGTAGTTGCGATTGAGATCGCAGCCCTCCTCCGTCACCCGGCGGATCCAGGCGAACCCGTGCGGATTGATGGCATGGACCATCAGGACCGCGACGTTGCCGGGCACCGACGCCAGCGCGCCCGAGCGCAGCCAGTCGACCTGGGCGCCCGAGCCGCAGAAGCCCTCCGCGCCGTGCGTGCCCGAGATGGCGACCATCACCGTCGGCGCGTCGGGCGCGCCGTACCATGCGGTGTCGGTCGCCAGCTCCTCGCCGCGCGGTCCGCGGTTGGGATTGCGATAGCTGCGCATGCGACCGCCGGTCTCGGCGACGGCATCGGCGAACTTGCGGCGCGCTTCGAGATAGTCGACGGCGAAGCTCGCGGAAACGGACTGCAGGACATCCATCGGAAAACGGCCTCTTTCTTCTTGGGCAGTCATTGCGGGCGGGCGCGCAGGCGCGCCACGCGGTCCGACAGCCGGTACCAGGACCCGACGATCGGCAGGAACCAGGGGTTGCCGCGATAGAGCGGACGGGTCGGGAACGGCAGGCCGTCGAATGCGCATTGGCGATTTGTGCGCCCGAGGATCTTCAGCGCGACCTGGTTGCCGAGATAGCTGGCCATGGCAACGCCGCTGCCCTGGCAACCCATGGCGTAGTGGACGCCGTCATGCACGCCCATATGCGGCACCATGTCGAAGGTGAAGGCGACGTTGCCGGTCCAGCTGTGGGTGATCTTCGTACCCGCCAGTTCCGGCCAGACGCCGGTCATGAAGCCGTGCAGCACCGGAGCGGCCGCCTCCGGCGTCGTCTGGCGGAAGCTGGCGCGGCCGCCGAACAGCACCCGCGCGCCGTCCGGCGACAGGCGGAAATAATAGAGCACCTTCTTGCTGTCCGAGAACATCCGCCCGCGCGGCGAGAGCCGGCGGGTGACTTCGGCCGGTAACGGCTCGGTGGCGATGATGTAGCTGCCGACCGGGATCAGGCGGCGGCGCAGCCAGGGCGTCACGCCCCCCGTATAGCCGTTGGTCGCCGCCATCACCTCGCGCGCCTGGAGCGAGCCGCGGGTGGTCTTGATGACGAAGCCCTGCCCTTCCCGGACGATCCCCTCGACCCGCGCGTGGGAGCACAGGACGGCGCCGGCGTCGGCGACGCGCTGGGCCAGGGCGCGGACATACTTGGCCGGGTGCAGGCTGCCCGTGCCCTCCACGACCATGCCGCCGAAATAATAGTCGCTGCCGATCTCTTCGCGCTGGCGCTCGCGCGGGATCATCTCGACGACGGCGCCCGTGACCTCGCGCAGCTTGGGTGCGCGGGCGGCCATGCCGGCATAGTCGGCGGGCGTGTGGGCGCCGACGAAGCGGCCCGAGCGCACATAGTCGCAGTCGATGCCCTCGCGGCGGATCAGGTCCTCGATGTGCGAGAAGGAACTCCAGCCGTCCTCGCGGATGCCGCGGGCGACGTCGGCGCCATAAGCCTTCTCGATCTTGGGGTCGGACACTTTCATCCCGCCCGAGACCATGCCGCCGTTGCGCGAGCTGGCGCCCCAGCCGATCTCGGCGGCATCGACGACGACGACCGAGGTTCCCGCCCTGGCCAGGGTCAGGGCGCAGTTCAGTCCGGCATAGCCGCCGCCGATGACGACCACGTCGGCCTGGTCGGGCAGGGCTGCATCGAAGCGTGCGGGCTTGGCGGCTTCCCACCAGTAGGGCGTGGTCTTGAAACCCTCGGCGAACAGCGGATGGGCGGCCATGGGTCGGCTCCTCTCGAAGCGGAGGCGTTGGCGGGAGGGTCGGAAGAACCGGGCGGAACGGAAACGCTCCGGCGCGCCCTGGGAAGCATGCGACCGCCGATCCTCGATGCCGGCCGTCCCGTCCCTGCTCCAGGCACGCCAGGGGCCAGCATAGTGCGATCCGCCCGCGGGGAGAAGCCGGGTGCTTTCGCGCGAGCGGCCGTTCCGACGTGGCGCCCCGCCCGACGGAGGAGGCGTCGCGATGATCCACTGGCACCGGCCGACGGGGGCCGATAGGGTCCGCCGCCATGTACCGATATGCCGTCTATTTCGCGCCGCCCGCCGACCATCCGCTGTCCCGATTCGCCTCGGGATGGCTCGGACGGTGCCCCGAGGGCGGGCCGATCGGTCCACGCCCCGCCATCGCCGGGGTCGATCGCGAACGGCTGGGGCAGATCGTCGCCGAGCCGGCGCGGTACGGCTTCCACGGCACTCTGAAGCCGCCCTTCCGGCTGGCCGAGGGTCAGAGCGAGCCCGAACTCGCCGAACGCCTCGCGGACATCGCGGCCGGCCTTGCCGGCTTCGTGCTGCCGCCGCTGGACCTCCGGGCGCTCGGCCGCTTCCTGGCGCTCGTGCCGGAGGCACCGTCGCCGACGCTGGCGGCGGTCGCGGCGGCCTGCGTCACCGGCCTCGATGCGCTGCGCGCACCGCCGACCGCCGCCGAACTCGAACGGCGGCGGCGGGCGACGCTCGATCCGCGCCAGGAGCAGTTGCTCGCGCGGTGGGGCTACCCCTACCTGCTCGACCGCTTCGGGTTCCATCTGACCCTGACCGGTCCCCTGGCGGAGGACGAGCGCACGCTCGTACGGGCGGCACTGGCGCCGCTGGTCGCGCCGTTCTGCCGAGCGCCGCTGCCCTTTGCCGATCTGGCCCTGTTCGCCGAACCGGCGCCGGGCGAACCGTTCAGGCTGGCACGCCGCTTCCCGCTCGGCGTCCCGCCAGCCAGTTGAGGCCGAGCGGGATCATTGCCACCGCGATGCCGAGCATGGTCGCGGACACGTTCGGCGAGATCATCATCACGGCCGCGACCGCCAGCAGCAGCCGCGACAGGCCCCCCAGCCGGCCGAAGGCGAAGCCGGCGATGGCCATGCCGAGGAAGAAGATTCCGGCAATGCAGCTGCCCGTCGTGACCACGAAGTCGATCCAGCTGAACCCCGGCTTGGCGACGATCAGCATGACCGGCGAGTAGACGAAGACGAACGGCACCAGCACCTTGGCATTGCCCATCTGGAAGGCCTGGACGCCGGTTCGGAACGGATTGGCGCCGGCGATGCCCGCGGCCGCGTAGGCGGCGACGCAGACGGGCGGCGTCAGGTCGGCCAGGACGCCGTAGTAGAGGACGAAGAGGTGCGCCGCCAGCGGCGGCACGCCCAGCAGCACGATCGCCGGCGCGGCGATCGCCGCCAGGATGATGTAGAGGGCGGTGGTCGGGATGCCCGTCCCCATGGCGACGCAGGCGAGGCCGACGAAGACCAGCGTGAAGAACAGCGTCAGATCCGGTAGCGTCACCGCATCGGTCGGCAGGAAGGCGAACAGCGGCAGCAGGTCCTCGGCGACCTGGGCGGCGGTCTGCGTGACCGCGTAGGAGACCTTGAAGCCGAGGCCCGACAGGGTGATCACGCCGACGAAGATGCCGACCGCCGCGGCCGCCGCGCCGACGGCGATGGCATAGCGTGCGCCCTCCATCAGCGTATGGGGGATGTCGCGCCAGCCCATCTTGCTGCGCGGGTTGATCACGCCGACCGCCAGGGCGACCAGAATGCCCCAGAAGGCCGCCATGTAGGGCGTGTAGCCCCGGAAGATGATCGTGACGAGGACGACCAGCGGAATGACGGTCGGCCAGCCTTCCCACAGCACCTTGCCGAGCCGCGGCAGTTCCTCCGTCGTCAGCCCGCGCAGCCCGGTCCGCCGGGCCTCGAAATGGACGATCGTGAAGACGCCGACATAATGCATGAGCGCCGGCACCGCGGCGGCAATGCAGATGTCGAGATAGGGGATGGCCAGGAACTCGGCCATGACGAAGGCGGCCGCGCCCATGATGGGCGGCGTGATCTGCCCGCCGGTACTGGACGCCGCCTCGACCGCGCCCGCGAAGTGCGGCCGGTAGCCGATCTTCTTCATGGCCGGGATGGTGAGCGATCCGGTCGTCACCGTGTTCGCGACCGACGAGCCCGAGATCGTGCCCATCATGGCCGAGGAAATCACGCTGACCTTGGCCGGCCCACCCGGCGAGCGGCCGGCGATGCAGTAGCCGATGTCGATGAAGAGCTGGCCCAGGCCCATGCGGGTGGCGATCACGCCGAACAGCACGAAATGGAAGACCAGCGTCGCCATCACCTGGATGGGGATGCCGAAGATGCCCTGGTCGAGAAGATAGATGTGGCTGATCACGCCACCCCAGGTCGAGCCGGGATGGGCCAGGAGTCCGGGGACGACGTAGCCGTAGAGCGCGTAGGCAAGCGCGATCAGCACGATGACCGTCAGGGGCCAGCCCATCGACCGGCGAGCCGCCTCGATCACCACGAAGATCAGGATCGTGCCGAACAGGATGTCGAGATTGGTCGGATTGCCGACCCGGAAGGCGAGATCGTCGAGCGTCCAGGGTATGTAGAGGGCCGCAAGGGCGCCGATCGCCGCCAGCGCCCAGTCGTACAGCGGCACGCCGCCCGGCGCGTACCAGCGCGAGGGCGGCATGTCGTCATGGTGGCGCTTGGTCGCGCCGTAGACGAGGAAGCACGTCGACAGCACGAAGGCGAGGTGCATGGCCGCCAGCCAATGGGTCTGCGGCATGCCGGTGCCGGCGATGTAGATGTGCCAGAGCGACATCGCCAGCAGCAGCGCGCCCGTGACCAGCTTCGCCGGCTGCACCATCGGGCGGAAGTGCATCTCGGGATCGTAGCGAGCCTCGAGCTCCGCGGCCGCCTTCAGGTCGAGCTTGTCCGTCGTCATTCCGCCAATCCCGTCCGTCGGCGCCATGCAAAACGGGGCCGGAGGTATCCCCCGGCCCCGTCGCAGCCAGTCGGTCGAAGGCCTACTTCAGCAGGCCGACTTCCTTGTAGAACTTCTCCGCGCCCGGATGGAACGGGACGCTGACGCCCTTGACGGCGTTCTCGCGGAGGATCGCCTTGCCCTTGGCATGGCCGTTGTCGAGGAGGTTGCGGGTGTTCTTGTTCCACATCGCCTGGGTGACCTTGTAGACGAGGTCCTCCGGCTGCTTGACGCTGGTGATCCACCAGGCGCCGACGGCGACCGTCTGGATCTCCTTGTCGATGCCCTTGTAGGTTCCGGCCGGGACGCTCGTCGCGAACCAGAACGGGATCGCCTTCAGGACCTTGTCGCGCATCGCGCCCTCGACCGGCAGCAGGCTCATGCCCGCCGTCGATGCGAGTTCGACCAGCGCCGCCGTCGGCGTGCCGGAGATCAGGAACGCCGCGTCGAGCTGGCCATCGCGGATGCGGTCGGCAGCCGGCTGCGGGTTGAGGTATTCCGGCTGGATGTCGACCTTCTCCTTCAGACCGTAGGTGTCGAAGAAGAGGCGCGCGCCGACCAGGGTGCCCGAGGCCGGCGGACCGTAGTTGACCTTCTTGCCCTTGAGATCTTCGATCTTCGAAAGGCCGCTGGATGCCTTGGCGAAGACCTGGATGTGCTCGGGGAAGAGGTTCGCGATCACCCGCAGCGAGTCGACCTTGGGCTTGCCCTCGAAGAGGCCGGTGCCGGTATAGGCCCAGTGGGTCACGTCGGACTGGGCGAGACCGGACTCCATCTGGCCGGAATTGACCGCATTCACGTTGCCGACCGAGCCGTCGGAGGCCTGGACGATGGCAACGAGGCCGGGGACGCCGCAGGCGCCGCCCTTGTCGCACGGGCGGGAGCCGGGCGGATTGGAAATGCCCGTGGCGATGATGCCGCCAATCGGGAAGTAGGTGCCGCCGGCACCACCCGTCCCGATGCGGAAGAACTGCGGCGCCTGGGCCGAAGCCATGGTCGGCGCCAGCAGGGCCGTGCCGAGCAGCGCGGCGGCGAAGGTCGATAGAACGCGCATGGATGCACCCCCTGTGAGCAACTCGCGTTTCGAATTCCGACAAATGCGGCGAAGTGGTGGCGTCATGTCAAGAGCGGCGCTTTCCGCTTGCCGCAGCGCACCCAGGGGACCATATCGATCCGACATATTCCGGATCGTCATATGCGATCTGCCAACGACCCGACTTTCGGAGCCGACGCCCTTGGATGTGCCGACCCTGTGCCTCGCCGCCCTGTCCCGCGGCCCCGCCACCGGCTACGGCATCCGCAAGGCGTTCGAGGACGGGCCGTTCGCCCATTTCCACGAGGCCAGCTTCGGATCGATCTATCCGGCGCTGCGCCGCCTCGAGGAGACCGGCGCGGTCACCGCGACCGAGGAGCCCCAGGACCGGCGGCCCGATCGCCGCATCTATGCCCTGACCGACGACGGGCGGCGGCGGCTCGTCCGCGCCCTGCGCCAGCCCCCACGCGCGGACGTTCTGCGCTCGGACGCCCTGGTCATCCTCTTCTTCGCGCATCTCGTGCCGCCGGACGAAGCGGTCGAGGTGCTCGACGGCTACATCGCCTGCCACCGCCGCCTGATCGCCCAGCTCGACAGGAAAGAGGACGCCAGGGACTGCGGCACCCCCGGTCAGCGTTTCGTCCATGGGCTGGGCGTCGCCGTATATGAGGCGGCGGCGCGCTACCTGGAAAACCATCGCGGCGAGTTCGTCGACCAACTGTCCTCGGACCCCTCGAAGAGGGGCTAGCGGAGCACCTGGATGCGAAGTTCCTACTGGATGGCCCTGGCGGTCACGGCCGGCGCCACGGCCTGGGTCGCCTCGGGGCATATCGTCGGCGGCGAGAACCCGGCCGACCCGCCGCCCCGGCCGCCCGAGACCGCGGCGGCGGCCCCGCTCGCGACGGTCCGGGTCGCTCCCTCCGACGCCGAGCAGCATGCGCGCCGGGTCGTGCTGCGCGGCCGCACCGAGCCCAACCGCCAGGTCGTCCTGAAGGCCGAAACCATGGGCCGCGTCGCCGCGATCAACGCCACCCGCGGCGACCCCGTCACCGAGGGGCAGGCGATCGTCGAACTGGCCGAGGACGATCGTCCGGCCCGACTGACCGAGGCGCGCGCGCTGCTCACGCAGCGGGAGATCGAGTTCCGCGCCTCGCGGACCTTGTCGGAGCGAGGGTTCCGCGCCGACAACCAGCATGCCGTTGCCCGCGCCCAGCTCGATGCCGCCCGCGCCATGGTGACGCGGATGGAGCTCGAACTGCGGCGCACGCGGGTCCGCGCCCCGTTCGCGGGTGTGCTGGAAGAGCGTCGGGTCGAACTCGGCGACTACCTCAAGGAGGGCGAGGCCATCGCGACCCTGGTCGACCTCGATCCCGTGATCGTCGTGGCCCACCTCACCGAAACCGAGCGCGGCCGGGTCCGCCTCGGACAGACCGGCGAGGCGAAGCTCGCCACCGGCCAGCGCATCGCGACGCGCGTCCGCTATCTCGCGGCCAATGCGGACCCCGCGACCCGCACGTTCCGGGTCGAACTGGAGGCCGCCAACCCGGACCGGGCGGTCATCGGCGGCATCACCGCCGAGATCCTGCTCGAGGTCGAGCGGGTCGCCGCGCACCGGATCACCCCCGCCCTGCTGTCGCTGGACGAGCGCGGCGTCGTCGGCGTCAAGACCGTCGACGCGCAAGACCGCGTCGTGTTCCACCCGGTGCGCATCCTGGATGACGGCCCGGACGGCATGTGGATCGAGGGCCTGCCCGATCGCGTCCGCCTGATCACGGTCGGGCAGGAATTCGTGCGGGCAGGCCAGACGGTGCGTCCGGCGACCGGCGAGCCGGCGACCGCGTCGTGAAGACCCTGATCGACGCCGCGATCCAGCGCGGGCGCGTCACGGTCGCGCTGCTGGTCCTGATCCTCCTGTTCGGCGCGATGGCCTGGCGATCGATCCCCAAGGAGGCCGAGCCGGACGTCAACATCCCCATCATCTACGTCTCGATGGCACTGGAGGGCGTCTCGCCGGAGGATTCCGAGCGCCTGCTGCTACGCCCGATGGAAAAGGAGCTGCGTTCGGTCGAGGGCGTCAAGGAGATGCGCTCGACGGCCTATCTCGGCGGCGGCTACGTCATCCTGGAGTTCGAGGCCGGGTTCGACGCCCAGAAGGCCTTGACCGACGTGCGCGAGAGCGTCAACCGCGCCAAGTCGGAGCTTCCCCAGGACACCGACGAGCCGCTGGTGAAGGAGGTCAATGTCAGCCTCTTCCCGGTTCTGGTGGTGACGCTGTCGGGCGAGGTGCCGGAGCGCACCCTGCTGCGCCTGGCGCGCGACCTGCGCGACCGGCTGGAGACGATCCCGTCCGTCCTCTCGGTCCGCATCGCCGGCGACCGCGAGGAGCTGGTCGAAATCCTGATCGACCCGCTGCGCGTCGAGACCTACGGGCTGTCGGCCGGCGACCTCGCCCAGTCGATCTCGCGCAACAACCAGCTGATCGCCGCCGGCCAGATCGACACCGGCCAGGGGCGTTTCGCAATCAAGGTTCCCGGGCTGTTCGAGAGCGTCCGCGAGATCCTCGACATGCCGGTCAAGGTCGAAGGCGACGCCGTCGTCCGGGTCCGTGACATCGCCGAGGTGCGGCGGACCTACAAGGACCGCCAGTCCTACGCGCGGGTCGACGGCAGGCCGGCGATCGCGCTCGAGGTCTCCAAGCGCATCGGCCAGAACATCATCGACACCATCGACGAGGTGCGGAAGGCGACCGAGGAGGAGCAGGAGCGCTGGCCCGCCAACGTGGTCGTGGGCTTCACGCAGGACAAGTCCGACGACATCAAGATGATGCTGGCCGATCTCGAGAACAATCTCGGCATCGCGGTGCTTCTGGTCATGGTGATCGTCCTGGCGTCGCTCGGGATGCGCTCCACCATCCTCGTCGGCGTGTCGATCGTCGGCTCTTTCCTGACCGCCATCCTGCTGCTCGCCGGGATGGGGCTGACGATCAACATCGTGGTCCTGTTCGGACTGATCTTCGCGGCCGGCAACGTCGTCGACGGCGCCATCGTCGTGACCGAATTCGCCGATCGCCGCATGGCCGAGGGCATGGAGCGCGCCGCCGCCTACCGCCTCGCCGCCACCCGCATGGCGTGGCCGATCATCTCGGCCATCGCGACCCAGATCGCGGCCTTCCTGCCCCTCCTCTTCTGGCCGGGCGTCGTCGGCGAGTTCATGAAATTCCTGCCGATCACGCAGCTGGTGGTGCTGTCGGCCTCGGTCCTGATGGCGCTGGTGTTCATCCCGGTGCTGGGCACCTGGTTCGGTCGCAGCTCGCCCGGCGGAGCGATCGACGAACCGCCGCCCGACGATGCCGGCACGCGCCTCTATGTCCGGATGCTGGGCTGGTCGCTGCGCCGGCCGGTCATGGTCCTGCTGGCGACGGTCGTCGCGCTGGTCGGCGTGCAATGGTGGTATGCGACGCACGGCAACGGCGTCGAGTTCTTCCCCGACGTCGAGCCCGACCTCGCCATCGTGACGGTGTCGGCCCGCGGCAACCTGTCGACGGACGAGAAGGACCGCCTCGTGCGCGAGGTCGAGAACCGCATCCTGGCGCTGCACCGCGAGCGCGGCGAGTTCGCGACGATCTACAGCGCGACCCGGACCCGCGAACTCGGCAAGGACATGGCCGAGGACGTGGTCGGCGTCATCCAGCTGGAGTTCGCCGACTGGAAGACCCGGCGCAAGGCCTCCGCCATCCTCGCCGACATCATGCAGCGCACCCGGCAGCTCGCCGGCATCGTCGTCGAGACCCGCCGCCAGGAGGCGGGGCCGCCGATCGGCAAGCCGATCCAGGTGCAGCTCGCCGCGCGCGATCCCGCCATGCTCGAGCCGGCGGCACGGCGCGTGCGCGAGATTCTCGAAGGTATCGAGGGGCTGAAGGACATCGAGGACAGCCGCCCGCTGCCCGGCGTCGAGTGGCAGATCCTGGTCGACCGGGCGCAGGCGGCGAAGTTCGGCGCGGACGTCCAGTCGGTCGGGAGCTCCATCCGGCTGGTCACCAACGGCCTCAAGTTCGGCGAGTACCGCCCGGACGATTCGGACGACGAGATCGATATCGTCGCGCGCTATCCGCGGGACGAGCGCGGCATCGCCCAGCTCGGCCTCGTCCGCGTACAGACGAACGCCGGCCTCGTTCCGATCGAGAACTTCGTGACGCGGCGCCCGGCACCCAGCGTCAGCGAGATCCAGCGCGTCGACGGGCGCCGCACGATGACCGTCAAGGCCGATGTCGAGGCGGGCGTACTGGCTGACGACAAGCTGCGCGAGTTCCGCGCCAAGGCCCGCGAGGAACCGCTGCCGCCCGGACTGTCGGTGCGCTTCAAGGGCCAGGACGAGGAGCAGCAGAAGGCGCAGGAATTCCTCTCCCAGGCCTTCCTCGCGGCGATCTTCCTGATCTTCGTGATCCTGCTGGCCCAGTTCAACAGCTTCTACACGACCTTCGTCATCCTGACCGGCGTCGTCATGTCCACCATCGGCGTCTTCGTCGGCCTGATCGTGACGGGCCAGCCCTTCGGCATCGTCATGACCGGCATCGGCGTCGTAGCGCTGGCGGGCATCGTCGTGCAGAACAACATCGTGCTGATCGACACCTTCGACCAGCTGGTGAAGACCAGCCCGTCGGTCATGGAGGCGCTGCTGCAGACCGGGCGGGAACGCCTGCGGCCGGTGCTGCTGACCGCGTTCAACACGGTGCTCGGACTGCTGCCGCTGATGATCGGCGTCAACATCGACCTCTTCGAGCGCGAAGTGACGATCGACGCGCCGGCGACGCAGTGGTGGATCGGCCTGTCGACCGCCATCTGCTTCGGGCTCGGCTTCTCGACGATCCTGACGCTCCTGGTCACGCCCTGCGCCCTGATGATCCGCGGCAACGTCGCCGCGTGGCGCGAGCGTCGCCGCGCGGCGCGCGGGGAGAGCCGGCCGGCGCCCGCACAGTGACCGACCATCCGCCGGCGATCGCCGAGGGGCTCGCGGGCCTGATCGCCCGGGAGCCGGCGCTGGCGGCGCTGGTCGCCGAGGCCGGACTGCCGCCGCCGCGGACCCGGCCGGCCGGCTTCGCGACGCTGCTGCAGATCATCACCGGCCAGCAGGTCTCGACCCAGGCGGCAGCCGCCATCTGGCAGCGGGTGGCGCGGCTGGCCAGCCCCCTCACCCCGGCCGCCTGGCTGGACCTCGGCGACGACGCCTTGCGCGAGGCGGGCTTCAGCCGGTCCAAGATCGTCTATTGCCGCGATCTCGCCCGGCTGCTCGCCGAGGGGCGGCTCGACCTCGAGGCACTGCGGCGACTGGACGACGAGGCGGCGATCGGCGCCCTTTCGGCGGTCCGCGGCATCGGCCGCTGGACGGCCGAGATCTACCTGCTCTTCGCCGAGGGCCGCCCGGACATCTGGCCGGCCGACGACATCGCCATCCAGACCGCCTACGGCCATCTCCGCGGGCTCGGCCTGCGTCCCGACGGGCGGACGCTGCGTCCGCTGGGCGAGGAGTTCCGGCCGGCCCGCAGCGCCGCGGCGCTGCTGCTATGGCACCTCTACCGCCACCGCTCCCGGCCGGGCATGGGCCCGGTCGTGCCGGGCTGAGCCGCCGCGCGAGCGCTGACGGAACCGCAGGACCAGCAGCACCGCCACGACGCCGAGCCCGCCCGTCAACCCGATCCAGATGCCATCCCCGTCCCAGCCGAGCGGGAACGCGAACGCCAAGCCGAGGGGAAAACCGATCCCCCAATAGCCGAACGCGGCGATCGCCATCGGGACACGCGTGTCCTTGAGGCCCCGCAGGGCGCCGGCCGCGATGACCTGTCCCCCGTCGGCGAGCTGGAACACCGCCGCGTAGAACAGGAAGCCGGCCGCCAGGGCCGCGGTCGGCGCCGTCGCCGCATCGCCCCAGTCGAGAAAGAGGCCGACGATCGGATGGGCGAGCGCGAAGAAGAGCACCGCCATCGTCGCCATGAAGGCGCAGCCGGAGAGAATCGCCGTCCAGCCGGCGCGGGCGACGGCGACGGCATCCCCCCGCCCGGCGGCGACCCCGACGCGCACGGTGGCGGCCTGCCCGATGCCGAGCGGCACCATGAAGGTGACCGACGCGCACTGCAGCGCGATCTGGTGGGCGGCGACCGCATCGGCGCCGATCAGACCCATGGCGAGCGTGGCGCCCGAGAACAGCGCGCATTCGAGCGTCATCATGGCGCCGATCGGAACGCCGATCGCGGTCAGCTCGCGCAGCCGGCGCAGGTCGGGCCGCCAGAGCCGAGACCAGATGCGGTAGCGCCGCAATCCGTGGTCGAAGCCGACGACGAGGCCGAGCGCGACCGCCATGAAGAGCGCGGCCAGCGTCGAGGCGAGCCCGGCGCCGAACAGGCCCAGCGCCGGAAACCCGAGCTTGCCGTGGATCAGCACCCAGTTCGCGAGCGCGTTGACGAATATGGCGGCGAAGGTGACCACCACCGCCGGGCGGATGCGCTCCAGCGCCGCGAGGAAGGTGCGCAGCACGATGAAGCACAGCGATGGCGGCATGCACCACATCAGCGGCATGAGATAGGTCATGGTGTCGCCGGTCAGCGCCGGATCCTGCCCCATGCGCAGCAGGATCGGCTCGGCCAGCAGCAGCAGGCCGATCGCCGGCAGCGAGACGAGAATCGCCAGCCACAGCCCCTGCTGCGCGGAGCGCCGGCACTCCGTCCTGACGTCGCGGCCGCGGCCGCGGGCCTGCGCCACCATCGGCGCGACCGCGGTCACGGTGCCGACGCCGAACATCCAGAGCGTGAAGAACAGCGCGCTGCCGAGTGCCGAGGCCGCCAGCGCGTGCGCGCCGAGCTGGGCCACCATCAGCACGTCGGTCGTCATCATCGCGATCTGGCCGAGGTTCGTCAGGGTCAGCGGCCCCGCGAGCGCCAGCAGCGCCCGCATCTCGCCGAGGACCGCCCTTTGGCGATCGGATCGAATCTGGAGCCCGCTCATCGTTTCACCTCGTCCGGCCGGTCTGCCGGCGGACGCGCCGCGGCTTCGGCTTCTATCGTTCGTGCAGCGTTGCCCGCCCGGGCGACGTGCTGTTAGGGTCTCGCGCAACAATTGCGGGCATTGAATCGCTCAAGGCCCGAACAACTGGAGGAGACCCCGAATGAACCGCAGATCCCTGTTCGCGCTCGCCGCCGGTGCGGCGATGGTGGCATTCGCCGGCACCGCGGCCGCATGGCCGACCCGGCCGATCACCATGGTCGTGCCGTGGGGCGCCGGCGGCGGCACCGATGCGACCGCCCGCGTCATCGGCAGCCTGCTCGAGAAGGAGCTGGGCCAGCCCGTCAACGTCGTGAACCGGACCGGCGGCAGCGGCGTCGTCGGACATACCGCCATCGCGACGGCGTCCCCCGACGGCTACACGCTCGGCATCATGACCGTCGAAATCAACATGATGCACTGGCAGGGGCTGACGAAGCTCACCCACGAGAACTATACGCCGATCGCTATCTACAATATCGACCCGGCCGGCGTCCAGGTCGCGGCCGACGCCCCCTACAAGTCCATCAAGGACCTGCTGGATGCGATCAAGGCCAATCCCGGCAAGCTGAAGGCTTCGGGCACCGGCCAGGGCGGCATCTGGCATCTCGCCATCGCCGGTATGCTCAAGGACGCCGGGATCGATCCCGCGGCGGCCCCGTGGGTCCCGAGCCAGGGTGCGGCGTCGGGCTTGCAGGACATGGTCGCCGGCGGCGTCCAGGTCGTCCCCTGCTCCATTCCCGAGGCCCGCGCCATGCTCGATGCCGGCAAGGTGCGCTCGCTCGTGATCATGGATGGCAAGCGCAACCCGGTCTATCCGGACGTGCCGACGCTGAAGGAGGCCACTGGCTCCGACTGGACGATGGCGGCGTGGCGCGCCGTCGTCGGCCCCAAGGGGCTGCCCAAGGAGGTCACCGACAAGCTCCTGCCGGCGCTCAAGAAGATCCATGGCAGCAAGGAGTTCCGCGACTTCATGGCCAAGCAGGGCTTCGGCGTGTTCTGGGCGGAGGGTGCCGAGGCGACGGCATTCCTGACCAAGTCCAACACCGCGCTCGGCGACGTCATGAAGGCGGTCGGCATCGCGAAGTAGCGCACCCTTGCGCTTCCACGACGGTATCGTGGGGCTGGTGCTCCTGATCGGAGCACTGGCCCTCGTCGCCTATGCCCGAAGCCTGCCGGCGATGCCCGGCCAGGACTTCGGGCCGGGCTTCTTCCCCACCATCGTCGGCGCCGGCATGGGACTGACTTCGCTCGTCCTGATCGCCCGCGGCATGGCGGCGGGCCGGGGCACCGGCCTCATGGAGCTCGATACCGGGCTGCGGGATCGCCGCGGCCTCGCCGGCGTGGCCGCCGTCCTCGGCGGCATCCTGTTCTATCTGCTGGCCGCCGACGAACTGGGTTTCCTCATCGTCGCGCCGCTGATGCTGCTCGTGCTGTTCCGCAGCCAGGGCGTGCGGTGGTTCAGCGCCATCACCATCGCCGTCGTCGCCTCGCTGCTCGTCCACTTCGCGTTCTACAAGCTCCTGCGGGTGCCGCTGCCCTGGGGCCTCCTCACCCCCTTCTCCTGGTGACGCCGGCATGGATGCGCTGCTGACGGCCTTCGGCCTCGTCCTCGACCCCTACGTCCTTCTCGTCATCGCCGGATCGGCCGCCTTCGGGCTCTTCGTCGGCGCCGTCCCCGGCCTGACCGCGACCATGGCGACGGCGCTGCTGGTACCGGTCACCTTCTTCATGGAACCGGTGCCGGCGATCGCCGCCATCGTCACCGCCACCGCCATGGCGATCTTCTCCGGCGACATTCCGGGATGCCTCGTCCGCATCCCCGGCACCCCGGCCTCGGCGGCCTACACCGACGAAGCCTACGCCATGACCCGCAAGGGACAGGCTGAGCAGGCCCTCGGCGCGGGTCTGGTTTTCTCGGCGCTCGGCGGCATCTTCGGCTCGATCGTGCTCGTGCTGGCGGCGCCGGCGCTGGCCGAGGTCGCGCTGCGCTTTTCCAGCTTCGAGTATTTCTGGCTGGTCTGCCTCGGCCTCACCTGTGCGGTCTTCATCTCGACCGGCGATCCGGTCAAGGGACTGATCTCGCTCTTCCTCGGCCTGTCCGTCTCGCTGGTCGGGCTCGACAATCCGGCCGGATACCCGCGGCTCACCTTCGGATCGATCGAGTTGCTCGGCAGCGTCAGCTTCATCCCGACGATGATCGGCATGTTCGCCGTGTCCGAGATCATCCGCTGGGCGGCATCGCCCGGCGCCGCCCCGTTCCACGTCCAGAACAATATCGGCAACGTCTTCACGGGCATGGGCCGGATGATGGTGACCTACCGCCGCCAGCTGCTCCGCGGCAGCGTGCTCGGCACCCTGATCGGTGCCCTGCCCGGTGCCGGTGCCGACATCGCGGCCTGGATCGCCTACGCCATGAGCAAGAAACTCTCGAAGGAGCCCGAGAAGTTCGGCACCGGACATCCCGAGGGCATCGTCGAGAGCGGCGCCGCCAACAACGCCGCGGTCAGCGGCGCCTGGATTCCGGCGCTGGTCTTCGGGATTCCCGGCGATTCGATCACCGCGATCGTCATCGGCGTGCTCTACATGAAGGGCATGAACCCCGGGCCGACCGTCTTCATGAACAACGCGCCGCAGCTCTATGCGGTGTTCATCGTCTTCTTCATCGCCAACCTCATGATGCTGCCGTTCGGATGGGCGGCGATCAAGGCGGCCAAGCAGATCCTGCGGATGCCGCGATCGGTGCTGATGCCGATCATCCTGCTGTTCTGCATCGTCGGTTCCTTCGCCATCAACAACACCGCCTTCGGCGTCGGGCTGATGCTCGTGTTCGGCATTGTCGGCTACCTGATGGAGAGCAACGGAATTCCGGTCGCGCCGGCGATCCTCGGCCTCGTCCTGGGTGCGCTGCTGGAGGACACCTTCGTCAGCTCGATGATCAAGTCCGACGGCAACATCTGGGGCCTGTTCGAGCGCCCGATCGCCGGCACGCTCGGGGCCGTCACGCTGCTGGTCTGGTTCGCACCGTTGTTGATACGAACCATGCGTCGGTGGCAGGCTCCCGCGAGCTGAATCGTCCCTGATCCCCGACCCGGAGAACCCGACCGATGCGTGCCGACGACACCCTGCTCGCACGGGCGCGCGAGCGGCTGTTCACCGCCGTGCTGTCCGACACCCTGGACGGCATGGGGCACCGGGACCAGGCGTTCCGTCCCGGAATCCGGCCGCTGGACGAGGATCTCGTCCTGTTCGGCCGGGCGCGGACCGGGCTCTATGCCGAAGTCTACTCGGTCGAGCCGGGCGAGAACCCCTACGCGCTCGAGATCGCGCTCATCGACGATCTGGCACCGGGGGAAGTGCCGGTGCTGGCGTGCCAGGGCAGCCCGCGCATTGCGCCCTGGGGCGAGCTGCTGACGACCGCCTCCGTCGCCCGCGGCGGCGCCGGATGCGTCACCGACGGGCTGGTCCGCGACATCCGGCAGATCCGGGCCATGAAGTTCCCGGTATTCCACGGCGGCATCGGGCCGCTCGACTCGAAGGGCCGCGGCAAGGTCATCGCCATCGACGTCCCGGTGCTCTGCGGCGGCGTCCATGTGCGGTCCGGCGACCTCGTCTTCGGCGACGGCGACGGCATCGTGGTCGTGCCGGTCGAGATCGAGCGGCGATGCCTGGAACTCGCGCTGGAGAAAGTCGAGGGCGAGGATCGCACCCGGGAGGAACTCCAGGCCGGGCACAAGCTCGCCGACGTCTTCGCGCGCCACGGCATCCTATGAGCGCGCCCGCCGATACGGCGGAGATCCGCCGGCTGCTCGCCCAGGGGCGGAACGCGGCTGCAGCCGCCCTGGCGCAAGCCGCAACCGCACAGCGACCGGAGGCGGCAGAGGGCTGGCTGCTGCTGGCCAAGGCCATGATCGCGCTGCGGCGACCGGCCGACGCCGAGGCCGCCCTGCAGCGGGCCGAAGGATTGGCGCCGCTCTCCCCCGACGGACTGTCGGACCGCGCCGCCGTACGGCTGCTGCAGTCGGACCTCCCCGGCGCGGCGAAGCTGATCGACGAAGCCCTCGCGGGCGATCCGGACAATGTCGTCGCCTGGCGCCGCCGTGCCATCATCGCGGAGCGGCTGGGCCATCCCGACGCGGCCGAGGCGGCCTATCGGCGGGCGCTGGACCTGGCGCCGGACGACGCGGCCCTGCACAACAACCTCGGCATCTTCCTGCGCGGCCGAGGTCGGAACGACGATGCCGCGGCTGCCATCCGACAGGCGATCGCGCTGGAGCCCGACCGGGTCGAATATCGCGCCAACCATGCCGCGACGCTGCGGCTCGACGGCCGGATCGAGGCCGCGGCCCAGGCCTATCGCGAGGCGATCGAACGGGCGCCCGAGCGCGAGGATCTGCGCCTGGCGCTGATCGCCTGTCTGCGTGCGGTCGGCCGCCGCGACGCGGCCGTGCTCGCCGCCGAGGAAGGGGTTGCGGCCGTGCCCGCCTCCCCCCGCCTGCCGGTCGCGCTGTCGGCGACGCTGCTCGATGCCGGCCGGGCCGAGGCGGCCCTCGCCGCCGCGCAGGACGCGCTCGCCAGGGAGCCCGCCCACCACGAAGCCTGGCTGCATGCCGGCAACGCGCTGCGCATCCTCGAGCGGCGGACCGAGGCCGCCGACGCCTACCGCCATGTGCTGGCGGCGGCCCCGGACGATGCCCAGGCCACGGCGAATCTCGCCCTGGTGCTGATGGAACTGGGCGAGGTCGAGAGCGCCAGGACCCTGGCCGCCCGCGCGGTCGAACTCGCCCCCCGCAACGCCGATGCCCTGCACGTCGCCGGCACCGTCGCCGAGGTCGTGGACGATCCGGCCGCCGCCGAACTTCGCTTCCGGGAAGCCATCGCCGCCCGCCCCGGCTTCGCCGAGGCCGAGTTCAGCCTCGGCTGGCTGCAGCTCTCCCAGGGGCGGTTCCGCGAGGGGCAGGCGGGGTTCGACCGGCGCTGGCGCCTGCCCCGGTTCGACAAGTGGAGCCGGCCGCATCGCCAGCCCCTGTGGGACGGCAGCCCGCTCACCGGCCGCAGCCTCCTCGTCTGGGGGGATCATGGACCCGGCGACGAGATCATGTATTCCCGCCTGATCCTCGAACTGACGGCGGCGGGCGGGGCGGTCGTGGTGGAATGCGACCCGCGGCTGGTGCCCCTCTTCGCCCGGTCGTTTCCGACGGCGACGGTGGTGCCGCGCGCCGATCCGCCCGACCCGGCCGCGGCGGCCGCGGATCTTCAATGCCCGACCGGCAGCCTGCTCGGCCGGATGCATGAGACGGCAGACGGTCTGCCGCGGCAGCCGATCGCCCATCTGCTCCCCGATGCCGCCCGTGGCCGCGATCTGCGGCAGCGCTATCATGACGGGCGGATGCTGGTCGGCCTCTCCTGGAACAGCCGTCACCCGACCATCGGCGACGAGAAGAGCCTGCCGCTCGACAGCTGGACCCCCATCCTGCGCGCGCCCGGCTGCCGCTTCGTCAGCGTGCAGTATGGCGACCATCGCAGCGAGGTCCGGGACGTTTTGCAAAAGGCCGCCATCGACATCCTGGTCGATCCCGCCATCGACCCGATCCGCGATCTCGACGCGGCCGCGGCACAGATCGCCGCGCTCGACCTCGTGATTTCGATCAGCAACACCGGCGCCCACCTGTCGGCCGCCCTCGGCGTGCCGACCTGGACCATGCTGCCGAGAGGCAAGGCCCTGTTCTGGTACTGGCTCCGCGAGCGCCGCGACAGCCCCTGGTATCCGACGATGCGCCTCTACCGCCAGGCCGCCGCCGGCGACTGGCCCGACCTGATCGGCCGGGTCGCGACCGATCTGCGTGCCCTGCGGGAGTGAGCCTCAGCCCGGCGCAGGCCGGGGGATCGTGAACACCTGCCCCGGATAGATGAGGTGCGGATTGCGGATGTTCTCGCGGTTCGCGCGGAAGATGACGGTGTAGCGGATGCCGCGCCCGTACTCGTTGCGGGCGATCCGCCACAGCGTGTTGCCGGGCTGCACGACCACCGACCCCTCGGAGAGTTCCGCCACCGGAACCGTCGTGCGCTGGAAGGGAATGGCGACCCGGCCGGAGACCCGGCCGTCGGGCGTGACGCGATCGACCCGCAGCTGGTAGTTGCCCGGCGGCACGTCGCTGGGCGGCGTGTGCTGCCACCCCTGGTCCTTGCCGGCCACCGTCTCGCCGATCGGCTTGTTGTCGAGGTAGAGCCGCAAGGTCGCGCCGGGCGCCGAACGCCCGCTGAAGCGCACCGCGCCCTCCTGGCCGTAATCGATGGCGTCGACCGTCGGCGGTGCGCCCGCCGGCAGCCGGGGCAGTGCCTGCCGCTCCGCCGCGGGCGTCGGCGCCGACAGGCTGGCGACGACGGCGTTGTCGGCCGCCGCCGACGGCGATGGCGGCTCTGCCGCCTTGGGCAGTTGGAGCGGCCGCGATGCCGTCTCGCCGCTGCGGCTGCTGAGGACGACGAGCGGCGCGGCGCGCGGCGCCGCCGCCGGACCCGGCGCGGGACGGTCGACCGCGACGACCACCACCTGCTCGCTCTCGGTGCGTTGGCCGCCGACCTGCGCCTCCAGCGCCAGGGAATGGGATCCGGGTGCCAGCGGCCCGTCCGGAATGAACACCCACTCGCCGCGGGCGTTGGCCGTCGCCGATCCCAGTCTCCGCCCGCCGTTGAGGATGGTCACCGTCGCGCCGGGCGCGGCGCGCCCCGCCATCACCGCCGAGCCGCGCGGATCGACGCGGACGATGTCGAAGCTCGGCTTGATTGCGGCGGGACGGGGCCGCTCGCGGGCGGCTGCGGCGGGCCGGTCCATCGCCGGCGGGGTGGCGAGCGCGAGTGCCGGTGCTGGCGGCCGCGGCGCAGGCCCAGCATCCTGCTGCCCTGGCGGCCTCGCCGGCGGACCCTGCCGTGCCGGATCGCCCGCGGTTGCTGCCGGGCGCCCCTGGACCGAGCCTTCCGGCGCACCCGCCATGGTGCGCGCCAGTGGCGCCGGCGGAGCCAACTGCGGCGGACCCGCGCCCCACCTGTACCCACACGGTGACGGCGGGCCGCGCGGCTGGTGAGGGCGCGGCCGCCCGGTGCGGCCGTCCGGGAACTGCGGCGGGCGACGATGGGCGGCGGCCGCGGCCGGCGAGGCGGGCGGGGGTGCGGCGGAGGACGGTGCGGCGGGAGAAGCGGCGGTGGGCGACGGTGCCGGCGCGCGCGCTACCGCTGCCGGCGCCGGAGCGGCGGGAGGCGGCGGTCGCGTGATCGGTGCAGGCGCGACTGCAGGCGGCTGGGCCGCCGAAGGCGCCGCTGCCCGCACCGGAGGAAGTGGAGGTAGCGGAGGAGCCGGACGATCCGAGCGCACCGCCGGGCCCGCAGCGGCGGGCACCGGCGGCGCGGCTGTGACGGGTGGAGCCGTCGTGGCCGCCTGTAGTCGGCCCGCGTCCGAAGGAGGAGCAGCCTGGGGCGGTGAAGGCGCCGCCAGCGCCGCGGCGGGCGGCACGACCGCAGCCGTCGGTCCCGGAACAGCCGCCGGCATGGGAGGAGCGGGCGGGCTGCTGCCCGTTGCGGTTGTCGCCGCCGAGGCCGCCTCGGACGTCGAGGGCGGCGCCGTCGCCGTATCCGGTGGTTGCGGCGGCTGCCAGAACACAATGCCGGCCGCGACGGCGACGGCCGGCACTGCGAGCAGTCCGAAAAGCTTGACGATCTGTGAAGGCCCCATGGAACGCGAACGTAATACGCGCGCCACATGGGCGGCAACAAGCGCCGGTCTTGTCAGCGCGGCGGATGCGTCACGAGAATCCAGACGGCACCGGCCACCACCGCGAACAGCACCAGGGCGATCCAGGGGCTGACGATGCGAACCGGGCGGCGATTGGTGATCGGCAGGCGCCGGATACCGGTGATCATCGGCCCGATCAGGTCGGTCCGCTTGACGATCATGTAGTACGCGACGGCCAGAAGGTGCAGCCCGGCCGCGATCTGCAACCCGTCGAAGAAGAGGCCGTGCAACCCGGCCGCCTGTCGGCCGGCGTCGAACGAGACGAGATGGGCGAGCGGCCCCGACTCGATGGCGTCGATATCGACGCTGACCAGCCCCGACAGCACCTGTGCCAGCAACAGCCCGAGCAGGACGACGACGCTGAGCGCCCCCAGCGGGTTGTGGCCGATCCAGAGCGAGTGTCGGCGGTCGAGAATCGTGCGGGCATATCCGAACACCGCGGCCGGCCCCCGCACGAAGCGCGAGAAGCGGGCGGTGTCGCTGCCGACGAAGCCCCAGACGATGCGGAACAGCACCAGCGTCAGCATGACGTAGCCGGCAGGCAGATGGATGTCCATCCGCCCCTGCTCGATGCTCCACCATGACACGGCGAAGGTCGCCACGATCCCCCAATGGACGAGGCGCACCGCCCCGTCCCACACCTTCACCCGCTCGCCGGCCGGTCTGCGCGCCATCGTCGCTCCCCGAAGTTCCAGGACGGCCGGAGCGGGCGGCAGGACCCGCCCCGGCCGGTCGTCGCGCCGGTTCCGGCTGGCGTCAGTTGCGCTGGCGGAAAGGCCGGTGGCAGCCGCCGCAGCTCTTGCCGACCTCGGCGTGGGCGGCCGCGATCGTCGCGGCGTTGCCAGTCTCCGCGGCGACCTGAAGCTTGGCCGCCGCCTCCGCAAAGGCGTCGGCGGCCGCCTTGTACTCGGCCGGCTTCTCCCAGATCGCAGCCAGCGCCGCGGTCTTCACGCCGGCTTCGGCGCCGGTTCCGGCGGGAAACCAGGTGGCTGTCTGTGTCGCGATCTCGTTGATCTTGCGCGACCGCGCGACCGCGTCCTCCTTGGTGATCGCCCCCGCCTTGGCGGCGTCACCGATCGCCTTCATCTGCGCGCCCAGTTCCTTCATGCCCTTCTGACGCGTCTCGATGACGGCAGCCGGCTGCTGTGCCATCGCCGCAATCCCCGCCCCCAGTACCGCGACCATTGCGATCGCGAAGACCGAGCCTCGACCCAGAATGCTCATGTCTCTATTTCTCCCTTTTTCACGCCCTCCGGCGCAACGCCGCTACCCTATAGGGTATCGCGACGGCTATGCGACGGAAGCGGCCATCACGAGTGCGTTACGCGATCCATGCCTGCCATCCGTTCGCTCTGCGTCTATTGCGGTGCCCGTACGGGAACGCGCCCCAGCCATCGCGCCGCCGCGCGCGAGTTGGGCGCGGCCCTGGCCGCGCGGAACGTCGAACTCGTCTTCGGCGGCGGCCGGGTCGGCATGATGGGCATCGTGGCCGACGCCTGCCTGGCGGCGGGCGGGCGGGCCGTCGGCATCATCCCGGCCCATCTGTTCGCCGCGGAAGTCGCCCATACCGGCCTGACCGAACTCGTCGTCGTCGGCGACATGCACGAGCGCAAGCGCCGGATGGCCGAGCGCGTGGACGCGGTCGCCGTCCTGCCCGGCGCCCTCGGCACGCTCGACGAGACGATGGAGATGGCGACCTGGCGCCAGATCGGCCTGCACGAGATGCCGATCGGCCTGCTCGACGTGGAGGGCTACTGGCAGCCCCTCCTCCACCTCGTCGACCATGCGATCCGCCACGGCTACGGGACAGCCGCACTCCGCGACATCTTCCTGGTCGACCCGACGGTGGACGGTCTGCTCGGCAAGCTCGAAGCGGCACCGTCCCCGCGCTTCGCCTTCAAGGAGCGCTGGGCATAGGGGCCCGGCCTGCCACGGCAGGCTTGCCTCCGGGTCGCGAGGTGCTATCGTGCGGCCGCTGCCGCCCGCCCCTGCCGCAGGGCGGAACGGCCCCGTTTTCCGAAGTCCGGAGACCCTCCCGTGAAGAAGATCAAGGTCGTGAACCCCGTCGTCGAAATGGACGGCGACGAGATGACCCGTGTCATCTGGCAGATGATCAAGGACAAGCTGATCCTGCCGTACCTCGATATCGACCTCAAGTACTACGACCTCGGCGTCCAGAAGCGCGACGAGACCAACGATCAGATCACGATCGACTCTGCCGAGGCGACCAAGAAGTACGGCGTCGCGGTCAAGTGCGCGACGATCACCCCGGACGAGGCGCGCGTCGCCGAATTCGGCCTCAAGAAGATGTGGAAGTCGCCGAACGGCACCATCCGCAACATCCTCGACGGGTCGATCTTCCGCGAGCCGATCATCTGCAAGAACGTGCCGCGCATCGTGCCGAACTGGACCCAGCCGATCATCATCGGCCGCCACGCCTTCGGCGACCAGTATCGCGCGACCGACTTCGTCGTCCCCGGCAAGGGCCGACTGACGATGAAGTTCGAGCCGGAGGGCGGCGGCGAGCCGATGGAGTTCGAGGTCTTCAAGTTCCCCGGCGCCGGCGTGGCGCTGGCGATGTACAACCTCGACGATTCGATCGCGGCCTTCGCGCGCACCTGCTTCAACTACGGGCTGGAGCGCAAATATCCGGTCTACATGTCGACCAAGAACACCATCCTCAAGGCCTATGACGGGCGCTTCAAGGACGTCTTCCAGGAGGTGTTCGACAACGAGTTCGCCGACAAGTTCAAGGCAGCCGGGCTTACCTACGAGCACCGTCTGATCGACGACATGGTGGCGAGCGCGCTGAAGTGGTCCGGCGGCTTCGTCTGGGCGTGCAAGAACTATGACGGCGACGTCCAGAGCGACGTGGTTGCCCAGGGCTACGGCTCGCTCGGCATGATGACCTCGGTGCTGCTGACGCCGGACGGCAAGACCGTCGAGGCCGAGGCGGCGCACGGCACGGTCACCCGCCACTATCGCGAGTTCCAGAAGGGCAAGGAGACCTCGACCAACCCGATCGCGTCGATCTTCGCCTGGACCCGCGGCCTCTACTATCGCGCCAAGTTCGACGGCACGCCGGAGGTGGCCACCTTTGCCGAGACGCTGGAGAAGGTCTGCATCGACACCGTCGAGGCCGGCTTCATGACCAAGGACCTGGCGCTGCTGATCGGGCCGAACCAGCCCTGGCTGACGACCAACCAGTTCCTGGACAAGCTCGACCAGAACCTCAAGGCCGCGCTGGCCTGATCGGCCGCTACGCCCGGCCCGAAAGCGAAGGGGCGGCCCGCGGGGCCGCCCCTTTTTTCTTTCGATCCAGCGGAGACGCCTGGTCAGGCCGCCGCCGCCCGCTCGGACAGCGCCGCCTCGATCGCCGCGAGCGCCGCCTCGGCGCGCGCCGGATCGGGTCCACCGGCCTGGGCCATGTCGGGCCGGCCGCCACCGCCCTTCCCGCCGAGCGCCTCGGCGCCGATTCGCACCAGGTCGACGGCGCTGAAACGCTGCGTCAGGTCGTCCGTGACCCCGACCACCAGCGAGACCTTGCCGTCGTCGACACCAGCCAGGGCGACGACGCCCGATCCGAGTTGCCGCTTCAGCTCGTCCGCCAGCCCCTTCAGCTCGCGCGCCGGCATGCCTTCGACCCGGCGGCCCGCATAGCGCACGCCGGCGACGTCCTTGATCGCTGCGGCCGCCCCGCCGCCGCCCGAGGCAAGCTGGCGACGGGCATCGGCGAGTTCCCGTTCCAGGCGCCGCCGCTCCTCGATCAGGCTGACGACGCGGGCCGGCAGTTCGGCCGGGCTGACCTTGAGGGCGCCCGCTGCCTCGCGCAGGAGTGCCTCCTCGCGCTCGAAATGGGCGAGCGCGCCGATGCCGGTCACCGCCTCGATGCGCCGAATGCCGGCCCCGACCGCGCCCTCGGCGACGATCTTGAAGACGCCGATGTCGCCGGCCCGCCGGACGTGGGTTCCGCCGCACAGCTCGACCGAGAAATCCTCGCCGCCCATCGAGACGACGCGAACCTCGTCGCCGTACTTCTCGCCGAACAGCGCCATCGCGCCGGCCGCGACCGCCTCGTCGGGGGCCATGAGCTTGGTCATGACGTCGGAATTGTGGCGGATGCGCGCGTTCACCTCCGCCTCGACGGCGGCGATGTCCTCCGCCGACAGCGGCTTGGGATGGCTGATGTCGAAGCGCAGCCGGTCCGGCGCGACCAGCGATCCCTTCTGGGTGACATGGTCGCCGAGACGGTTGCGCAGCGCCTTGTGCAACAGGTGCGTCGCCGAATGGTTGGCCCGCACCCGGGTCCGGCGCTCGCCGTCGACACGCAGTTCGACCACGTCGCCGACAGCGATGCGACCGCGGGACACCGTGCCCTGATGGACGAAGAGAACCCCTGCCCGCTTGACCGTATCGGACACCGCGACCTCGGCCCCGCCCGGCGAGAACATCGCGCCGCTGTCGCCCATCTGGCCGCCGGATTCGGCATAGAACGGCGTCTGGTTGACGACGATGGCGACCTCCGCGCCCGCCTCGGCCGCCTCCGCCTCGCGGCCGTCGACCAGGATCGCCACGACCTTGCCCTCGGCGACCTCGGTGTCGTAGCCGAGGAACTCGGTGGCCCCGACCTGCTCCTTGAGGTCGAACCAGACCTGGCCCTCGGCCGCTTCGCCCGAGCCCGCCCAGGCCGCCCGGGCCTCGGCGCGCTGGCGCGCCATCGCCTGCTCGAAGCCGGCCGTGTCGACGGCGATGCCGCGGCCGCGCAGCACGTCCTGCGTCAGGTCGAGGGGAAATCCGTAGGTGTCGTATAGCCGGAAGGCGACCTCGCCCGGCAGCCCCTTGCCCGGCGGCAGCCGCTCGACCTCCTCGTCGAGAAGGCGCAGGCCGCGATCGAGGGTCTGCTTGAAGCGGGCCTCCTCCAGTCGCAGCGTCTCGGTGACGAGCGCCTCGGCCCGGATCAGCTCGGGATAGGCCTGGCCCATCTGGCGGATCAGCGCCGGCACCAGCTTCCACACCACCGGCTCGGTGGCGCCGAGGATATGGGCATGGCGCATGGCGCGGCGCATGATCCGGCGCAGGACGTAGCCGCGGCCCTCATTGGACGGCAGCACGCCGTCGGCGATGAGGAAGCTGGTCGAGCGCAGATGGTCGGCGATGACCCGGTGGGAGACCGCGTGTGGGCCGTCCGCGGCGGTGCCGGTCGCCTCGGCCGAAGCCAGGATCAGCGCCCGCATCAGGTCGATGTCGTAATTGTCGTGCTTGCCCTGCAGCACCGCAGCCAAGCGCTCCAGCCCCATGCCGGTGTCGATCGAGGGACGCGGCAGCGCGACGCGCTGGTCCGGTGCCACCTGCTCGAACTGCATGAAGACGAGGTTCCAGATCTCGATGAAACGGTCGCCGTCGGCGTCGGGGCTGCCGGGCGGGCCGCCGGCGATCGCGGGGCCATGGTCGTAGAAGATTTCGGAGCACGGACCGCACGGGCCGGTGTCGCCCATCGCCCAAAAATTGTCCGAGGTCGCGATGCGGATGATGCGGCGGTCGTCGAGCCCGGCGATGCGCTTCCAGTGGCCGGCCGCCTCGTCGTCCTCGTGATAGACCGTGACGAGCAGGCGGTCGCGGTCGAGCCCGAAATCGCGGGTGACGAGGTTCCAGGCGAGTTCGATCGCCCGTTCCTTGAAGTAGTCGCCGAACGAGAAGTTGCCCAGCATCTCGAAGAAGGTGTGATGCCGCGCGGTGTAGCCGACATTCTCGAGGTCGTTGTGCTTGCCGCCGGCACGGACGCATTTCTGCGAGGTCGCGGCGCGCACATAGTCGCGTTTCTCCGCGCCCGTGAAGACGTTCTTGAACTGCACCATCCCGGCGTTGGTGAAGAGCAGCGTCGGATCGTTGCGCGGCACGAGCGGGCTCGAGGCGACGACCTGATGCCCCTCGCTGGCGAAATAGCCGAGGAACTGCGCGCGGATGTCGTTCGCCGAAGTCATGCGGGGGACCTCTCGCTCCTGCCGCCGTGCGAGCATCCGCCCGCCGGCTCGATGTCGGACCGGACCTTCTAGAGGGTGCCGGAAACGCTGTCCAGAACGCCCGCCCGCCAGA
This sequence comes from Allostella sp. ATCC 35155, assembly GCA_006738865.1. Taxonomy (GTDB): domain Bacteria; phylum Pseudomonadota; class Alphaproteobacteria; order ATCC43930; family Allostellaceae; genus Allostella. Next base: position 2,284,253 of record AP019701.1, on the reverse strand, counting down.
ACGCGGGCCTGGGGGGCGCCGGAAGACAGCGAGGGCCGGGACCCTTCGGCCCCGGCCCTCCCCGATCCGATCGGAAGGCGGCGGAGCCGGACGGCCTAGCCTTCGGCCTCCCCGGCCGAGGCACCGCTCATCATGGCATCGGCGACGAGGCCGGCATTCTGCCGGATCGCCTGCTCGATCGTCTGGGCGAGGGCCGGATTCTCCCGGAGGAAGGTCTTGGCGTTCTCGCGCCCCTGGCCGATGCGCTGGCCGTCATGGGAAAACCACGAGCCGGACTTGTCGACGACCCCGGCCTGAACGCCGAGATCGACCAGCTCGCCCAGCTTCGAGATGCCTTCGCCATACATGATGTCGAACTCGACGACGCGGAAGGGGGGCGCCATCTTGTTCTTGACGACCTTGACCCGCGTCGTGTTGCCGGTCACCTGGTCGCGATCCTTGATCGAACCGATGCGCCGGATGTCGAGGCGGACCGAGGCGTAGAACTTGAGCGCGTTGCCGCCGGTCGTCGTCTCCGGATTGCCGAACATCACGCCGATCTTGAGGCGGATCTGGTTGATGAAGATGACGAGGCAGCGCGACTTGGAGATCGAGCCGGTCAGCTTGCGCAGGGCCTGGCTCATCAGGCGGGCATGCAGGCCGACATGGCTGTCGCCCATCTCGCCCTCGAGCTCGGCCCGCGGCACGAGCGCGGCGACGCTGTCGACGACGAGGACGTCGATCGCCCCCGACCGGACCAGCGTGTCGGCGATCTCCAGCGCCTGCTCGCCGGCATCCGGCTGGGAAATGAGCAACTCGTCGACATCGACGCCCAGCTTGCGGGCATAGGTCGGATCGAGCGCATGCTCGGCATCTACATAGGCGCAGGTGCCGCCGGCCTTCTGGGCCTCGGCCACGACATGCAGCGCCAGCGTCGTCTTGCCCGAACTCTCCGGCCCGTAGATCTCGACCACCCGCCCGCGCGGCAGGCCGCCGATGCCGAGCGCGATGTCGAGCCCGAGCGAGCCGGTCGACACCACGTCGGCGTCGGTCGCCGGGCTGCGGGCACCGAGTTTCATCACCGAACCGCGGCCGAAAGCCCGTTCGATCTGGCCGAGCGCGGCCTCGAGCGCCTTGGTCTTGTCCACGATATCCTTGTCCACCAAACGCAGCGCGGCTTGCGACATAGTCCGGTCCCCTTATTCCACGCCCGGCGAGGCGATGCAATGCAGGGGAATGTACTGCCTTTGTTCACCCCCGTCGAGGGTGAATGTTCGTTGTCTGTTCTCCGACACTATGGCCGGAGAACCACGGGAGCGCGCGACTGGTGCGGGAAGGAGGGACCGCGGGCATCGCCCGCGGCCGGCTCAATCGTCGCGGTGGGTCCGCTCCATCCGTTCGTGCCGCTCCTGTGCCTCCAGGCTCAGCGTAGCGATCGGACGGGCCTCGAGCCGACGCAGCGCGATCGGCTCGCTCGTCTCCTCGCAATAGCCGTAGCTACCGTCCTCGATCCGCTCCAGGGCGGCATCGATCTTGGCGATCAGCTTGCGCTCGCGGTCGCGGGTGCGCAGTTCGAGCGACCGGTCGGTCTCCAGCGAGGCCCGGTCCGTCAGGTCCGGCTGCGAGAGCGTGTCCTCCTTCAGGTGCTGAAGGGTCTCTGTCGATTCGCGGAGCAGGTCGGCCCGCCAGCGCAGCAGCTTCTGTCGAAAATACTCCCGCTGCAGCGGCCCCATGAACGGCTCGCGCTCCGATGGCACGTAGCCGTGTGGCAGCTCTGGCCGGATTGTCATCACCGGCTCCCTTTCCGGGGCTCCGTCGTACGCCCCGCTCCTGTAGGTCTCGCCGGCCTTCGCCGCAGCCGAAGCCGCCACTGCGACGAACTTGATATTGCCGGAATTTTCGCGATTGGAACCAGCCTTCACGGTCGCGCTCCTCCGCCCGTCCTCACGAGTAGGTGGTTAGCGATACTTCTACGATTGCTCAAGCGCGATTGCATTACGTCGCGCGCCGAAGCTCGGCAGAAGCGGGGAAAGCAAGAGCAGTGCCGCGACCGCCAGGCAGGTGGCGGAGATCGGCCGCTCGACGAAGGTCATGAAATCGCCCTGGGACAGGAGCAGCGCCTTGCGCAGGTTGTTCTCCAGCATCGGGCCGAGCACGAAGGCCAGCACGAGCGGTGCCGGCTCGTAGCCGAAGCGCCGCATCAGCCAGCCGAGGATGCCGAACGCGACCATCAGGTAGACGTCGAAGATCGCCCCCGAGGCGGTGTAGACGCCGATGACGCAGAACAAGAGGATCAGCGGGAACAGGATCCGGTAGGGCACGCGCAGCACCTGCACCCACATGCCGATCAGCGGCAGGTTCAGGATCAGCAGCATGATGTTGCCGATATACATGCTGGCGACGATGCCCCAGAAGAGGTCCGGCTTCTGGGTCATGAGCAGCGGCCCCGGCTGCAGCCCGTGCACGATGAAGGCGCCCAGCAGCAGGGCCATCACGACGTTCGGCGGAATGCCCAGCGTCATCAGCGGGATGAAGCCGCCGCCGGCGGCCGCGTTGTTGGCGGCCTCGGGACCGGCCACGCCCTCGATCGCCCCCTTCCCGAATCGTTCCGGCGTGCGTGACAGGCGCTTCTCGAGCCCGTACGAGAGAAACGACGAGATGACGGCGCCGCCGCCCGGCAGGATGCCCAGCACGAAGCCCAGGAGCGAGCCGCGCGCCAGCGGCGCGGCGCTGCGGCGCCAGTCGTCCCGGGTCGGCAGGAGCCCGGTCACACGGCGCGAGAAGACCTCGCGCTTCACCTCCTGCTCGAGGTTGGCGAGGATCTCGGCGACGCCGAAGAGGCCCATGACGATCGGCACCAGCCCCAGCCCGTCGACCAGTTCCAGGCGGTCGAAGGTCAGCCGCGGAATGGCGGTGATCGAGTCGAGCCCGACCAGCCCGAGCACCAGCCCGAGGGTCGCCATCAGCAGCGCCTTCACCAGCGAGCCGTGGGACAGGTAGGCGAGGATGGAGAGGCCCAGCACCATCAGGCTGAAATACTCGGCCGGCCCGAAGCGGATGGCGAAGCGGGCCAGCGTCGGCGCCACCAGCATCAGCCCGAGGACGGCGAGCGTGCCGGCGATGAAGGAGCCGATGGCCGCCATGCCGAGCGCCGCACCGGCCCGCCCCTGCCGCGCCATCTGGTAGCCGTCGAGGCAGGTCACCACCGACGCCGCCTCGCCCGGGATGTTGACCAGGATGGCGGTGGTCGAGCCGCCATACATCGACCCGTAATAGACCCCCGCCATCAGGATGATGGCCGACTCCGGCGGGATCGCGAAGGTCGCCGGCAGTAGCAGGGACATCGCCGCGACCGGCCCGATTCCCGGCAGCACCCCGATCAGGGTGCCGACGAAGACGCCGGTGAAGCAGTAGAGCAGATTGGTCGGGGCCAGGGCGACCTGGAAGCCGAGCGAGAGGCTGTGCAGCAGGTCCATCGCCGGCGACCCGATCAGATATGGAAGATGCCGCGCGGCAGGCCGACGCCGAGCCAGCGGTCGAAGACGAGATAGACGATGATGGTGGCCGCCAGCGCGACCGTAACGGCGACGGCCGGCGGGTTGCGGTCGACGGCGAGCATCAGCACGAGAAGGAAGACGACGGTCGAGATCAGGAAGCCGACGGGCAGCAGAAAGGTCCCGTAGATCGCCAGCGCCACGATCGCCGCGACCGGCTTCCACCAGAGGGGGCCCGGCCACATGGCCGCGATGGGGCCACCGCCATGGCCGCGGACGCTGGCCGCCAGTTGGACCAGCGCCAGCCCCGCCATCAGCAGCCCGGCCCAGAACAGCACGAAGCCCGAGCCCGGGTCGCTCGGCACGCCGAGGCCGAGATCGTAGCCCTCGTACGCGACGAAGACCCCGATCCCGAGCCACAGCATGCCGCTCGGCAGATCCGCCTTCATTGGCGCTTCCTCGCCAGCGGGCGAACGCCCCCTACTTCTTCACCAGCCCGAGCATCTGGACCAGCTTGGCCTGCTCGGCGATCGTCTGCCGCGCGTAGCGGTCGTAGTCGCCCGTCGACATGTAGAAGGGCTCCATGTCGAACTTCTTCATCGCCTCGGCATAGGACGGCTCGGCCATGCCCTTCTTGAAGGCATCGTGGAGCTTGGCGACGACCTTGGGGTCCATCCCCTTGGGGCCGGCGATGCCGAAGGGCGAATTCGAGACGAGGTCGAAGCCGGCCTCCTTCAGGGTCGGCACGTCCGGCCAGCGCTTGGAACGCTCCTTGCCCCAGATCACGAGGAGGCGCAGTTCCTTGGCGTCGACGAGGCTGCCCCAGCCGGTCGAATCAGCGACCGCGGCGACATGCCCGCCGAGGACGGCGGCGTTCGTCTCGGCCCCGCCCTTGAACGGGACATGGATGAACTTGGCGCCGGCCATGGCGGCGATCTGTTCCATGGTGATGTGGAGCGAGGTGCCCGCCCCCGGCGTGCCGTAGCTGATCTTGCCGGGGTTCGCCTTGGCGTCGGCGACGAGTTCGCCGAAGGTCTTCCACTTGGCATCGGCCTTGACGACGACGCCGAAGGTGTAGCCCGTGACGTTGAGGATGTAGGTGAAGTCCTTGGTCGGATCGAAGGCCGTCTTCACCATGTGCGGCAGGCGGAAGACGGTGATCGGCATCTGCGCGATCGTGTAGCCGTCGGGCTTGGCCGAGGCCGCCATCACGGCCGGGCCGGCGGTGCCGCTGGCACCGGCGCGGTTCTCGACCACGATCGGCTGTCCGAGATGCTTGGAGGCGGCGTCGGACAGCGCCCGCATCGTCAGGTCGCTGGAGCCGCCGGCGGGCCACGGCACGATGAACGTGACCGGCTTCGAGGGATAGGTGTCCGCGACGGCGACGCCGGCGCTGGCCAGCACGCCGATTGCAGCAGACAGAATCGTCCTGCGGTCGAACATGGTCTCCTCCCGATCGTATTATCGTTGGGCGCGGATACTAAGGATTCGCCGCGGGCGAAGCGACCGGAACTTCTTCCCGGTCGCCGCCCCGCTCACGACCGCGCGACCACCCCCGAGACCGTGCGCGACAGCAGGCTCGACAGCCCCGGTTCCCGGATCGCCAGGATGAAGATCTGCGTCATGCCGGCGACGACATCGGGCCGGACGACCGGCAGCGCGATGCGCAGGATGGTCTGCTGCGTGCCGCGGCCGCAGACGCGGGACGCCTCCTCCAACTCCTTGTGGATCTGCATCCGCGAGCTGGACAGGATCTTCGGCATGTCGGGTAGGAAGCGCGCGAGGAGCGCGAGCGCCAGGCGTTCGCCGCCCGTCGTTGCGGGCCGGCGTCTCGGGCGCCGTCACATCGGATGGTCGCGCCCGTGCAGCGCGGCCGAACGCATGATCCGCTCCCGCGTGCCGGCATGGACGACGTGGCTTCGCGGCTCGATGCCCAGCAGTTCCGCGATGTCGCCGGCGGCGGCCACCGCCGCCTCGGTCGAGACGCCGGTGTCGATGCCCATGCCGTTCAGCATGTGGACGATGTCCTCCGTCGGCAGGTTGCCGACCGAGACCATCGAGGTCGGCGTCATGATGCCGCCGCCGATGCCGCAGATGCTGCCCTCGACGAAGCTGGCGCCGCCGTCGATCGCGGCCAGGATGTTGGCCGTCCCCGTGCCCGCCAGGTTGTGGACGTGGAAGCCGAGCTCGACATCCGGATGGCGGTCGAGGATGCGGCGGAACAGCCGCCCGACATGGCGCGGATCCTCCATCCCGAGCGAACCCGCGAGGTAGAAGCGTCGGATGCCGGCGTCGCGGAAGCGACCGATCAGGTCGAGCACCCGCTCCTCGGGGATGAGGCCGTCATAGGCGCACCAGAACGACATCCCGATCGCCAGCAGGAACGGCACGCCGGCGGCGTCCGCGATGCGGAAGGTCTCGATCGCCGCGTCCACGCCCTCGGCGATCGTCATGTTCTGGTTCTTGCGGTTGTAGGCCTCGCTCGCGGTGATGAGGCCCAGAACCTCGTCCACCCGTGCGGCGACGGCCCGCTGCGCGCCGCGCGGGTTCGGCGCCTGGCCGCGATAGACCGTGCCCGGCCGGCGGCGGATGCGCTCCATCACCGCCTCGGCGTCCTTGAGGTGCGGGATGACCCGCGGATGGGCGAAGTTGGTGACCTCGATCACCGGGAACCCGGCATCGGACAGCCGGTCGACCATCGCCACCTTGACGTCGGTGTCGACCCAGCGATGGAAGCTCTGCAGCCCGTCGCGGGCGGAGACGTCAACGACCGTCAGGCGGTCGGGAAGGTTCAGCATTGCCGCATTCCCTTCAGATCGCGAGCCCGGCCGCGCGGATCTCGTCCTCGGTGAAGCCGAGTTCGCCGATCAGGACCTCGCGATTGTGGATGCCGAGCCTGGGGCCGGCATGGGCGACGCGGCCGGGCGTGTCCGACAGCTTGCCGACCACGTTCTGGAAGCGCACGGAGCCGAGTTCGGGGTCCGGCACCGTGACGATGTTCTCGCGCGCCTGATAGTGCGGATCCTCGTAGATCTGGCGGATGTCGTTGACCGGCGCCACGGTCGCGTCAGCCTTGAGGAAGCGTTGCAGCATCTCGTCATAGTCGAGCGCGGCGATGGCTTCGGCCATGACGGCATCGAGCGCATGGACGTTGGTCAGGCGCAGCCGGTTGTTGAGGAAGCGCGGATCCTTCGGCACGTCCGGGATCTCCAGCGCCTCGCACATGCGCTCGAAAGTCGACTGCGCGGCGCCGGCGATGGCGACGTAGCGGCCGTCGCGGGTGCGGTAGCAGTTCCGCGGCGCGGTGAAGTTGTGCAGGCTGCCGGTGCGCTCCTGGACGATGCCGAGTTGGTCGAAATTGACCGCGTGCGGCCCCATCAGCGTGAAGAGCGGCTCGTAGAGGGCAAGGTCGATGTACTGCCCGCGGCCGCCATTGTTGGCCCGCCCCTGCAGCGCGACCATGCAGAGATAGGCGCCCATCAGCCCGGCCGTCGAATCGGCCAGCCCGAACGACGGCAGGATCGGCGGCCGGTCCGGATAACCGTTGGTGAAGGCGAAGCCGCTATAGGCCTCGGCCAGCGTGCCGAAGCCGGGGCGCGAGCGATTCGGGCCGGTCTGCCCGAACCCGGTGATGCGCAGCATGACCAGCTTCGGGTTGATTGCCGACAGCACGTCCCAGCCGATGCCCCAGCGCTCCAGCGTGCCCGGCCGGAAGTTCTCGCAGACGATGTCGGCGTCCCGGACCAGCCGCTTGACGGCCTCGACGCCGAAGGGCGTCCGCATGTCGATGGTGACCGACCGCTTGTTGCGGTTGATGACCTTGTAATAGAGGCCGACCCCGTCCTTGTCGTTGCCCCAGTAGCGCATTTCGTCGCCGGTGTCCGGGCGCTCGACCTTGACCACGTCGGCGCCGAAATCGGCCATGAACATCGACGCGATGGGCGCCGCCAGGAAGCAGGACAGATCGACGACCCGGACGCCGGAGAGCGGCAGGGCGGGCTCGGAGCTGGGGGTGGTCTCGGCCGTCATCGCTTCCTTCCCGTTTCCTGATCGCATGTTCGCAAGGCAATTCGCGGAGGGTTGTGGATCCACCGCGCATTCGCACGGAACGGCCAAGCCGCAGCGGTCCACAGCCGACTGCCCGGGCTCGCCCTCGAGGGTACCGCCTGACAATGCATCCGGAGGAGCGGCCGGGGCTATCGTCCAGGAAACCGGATATCCTGCCCAATACCTTGCCGGGGCTGGCGCCACTTGTCATCGACGGCCGCGCGGCGGCGCAGGAATGCTGCCCCTGGGCTGCTGGTCGACGCCGCCGACGAGGAGAGCAAGCTCGTCCTCTGCACCGCGACGGCGCTCGCCGGCGAGCGGATCGACATGAAAGAGTTCAACAAGAAGTTTCCGGGCGCGAAGGTCGACATCGTGCGCGCGTGTCTTCACCCGCATCGAAACCGAGGCTGACGCCGGCAAGCTCGGCTTCGTTTCGCTGGTGAACGGCCGTTCGGGCTGCGGCAAGACGACGATCCTGTGCGTGGTGGCCGGCCGGGCGGCCGACCGCACCGGGATCGACGCGGAGGCGCGGGCCGGCCACGGACGCCGACCGTCAGTCCTCGAGCGAGGCGTCGAGGCTGATCGCCGCGTTCAGCACCTTGGAAACCGGGCAGCCGGCCTTCGCCTTGTCGGCCAGTTCGGCGAACTGCGCCGCGTCGGCGCCCGGCACCTTCGCCTTCAGCGTCAGATGGACGGCGGTGATGGCGAAGCCGGAATCCTGCTTCTCCAGGGTCACCCGGGCGGTCGTGTCCATGCGCTCGGCCGTCAGTCCGGCCTCGCCCAGGATCAGGGACAGCGCCATGGTGAAGCAGCCGGCATGGGCAGCGCCCAGCAGTTCCTCGGGATTGGTGCCCTTGACGCCTTCGAAGCGCGTGTTGAAGCCGTAGGGGTGGCCGGACAGGGCTCCGCTCTCGGTCGAAAGGCTGCCCTTGCCGTCCTTCAATCCGCCCATCCACTGGGCGGACGCGGTCTTGGTGATCTTCATTCGCTGATCCTTTCATCGGCCCGAGATGGGCGGACCGGCCGGCCGCGCCGGCACGTTCCGGGCGGCCGCACCGGGACGGGCCGTCGCCAAATCATGTGGGCCGGCGCAGGCCGGGCGTCTATTCTCCCAAGTCTGATGTCACCAATTCGTCATCGCCGCCCGTCACGCCCGACCGCGTTTCGGCTGTTCGTCCCGATCCTGGCCGGCGCCAGCCTGCGCGAGCGCGTCGTCGCCTGCTGCGGCGCCCTGGTCAGCATCGCCCTGACCTGGCTCGTCACCGCGGCGATCCTCGATCCGGGCATCCATGTGCCGATGATGGTCGCGCCGATGGGGGCCGCCACGGTCCTGCTGTTCGTCGTGCCGGCAAGCCCCATGGCCCAGCCCTGGCCCCTGCTCGGCGGCAACATCCTGTCCGCGCTGGTCGGTGCCGCCGTCGGCCGCTGGATCCACGACCCGGCCCTTGCCGCGGGGCTCGCCGTCACGCTGGCGATCGGCGCGATGTCGCTGGCGGGCTGCCTGCATCCGCCGGGCGCGGCCGTCGCCCTGACGGCGATCCTCGGCGGGCCGGAGGCGGCCGACGCCGGGTTCCTCTTCCCGCTGCTGCCGGTCGCGCCGAACTGCCTCGTGCTGCTGGCCTCGGGATGGATCTTCCACCGGCTGTCGGGCCGAAGCTGGCCCTATGTCGACGAGGCGGCGCCGGTCCGGCCGGACACGGCCGATCCGCCGTCCCGGCAGCGGGTGGGCTTCCGTGCGGAGGACATCGACGCGGCCCTCGCCGATCTCGGCGAGACCTTCGACATCGATCCGCGTCAACTCGAACGGCTGTTGCGCCGGGTCGAGCTGCGCGCGCTCGAGCGCAGCCATTCCCTTCCCGCGTGCGGCGAGATCATGTCGCGCGACGTCATCACCGTCGGCTGCGACACCCAGCCGGACACGGCGCGCGACATCCTGCTGCGGCACGGCATGCGGGCCCTGCCGGTCCTCGGCCCGGACGGCCGCATCGCCGGCACGGTCGGGCTGCGCGAGCTGTTCGGCGCGGGCGTGCGGGTCGCCGAACTGATGTCGCCGCCCGTCACCTGCCCGCCCGACCGCCCGGCCATCGACCTGACGGACCTGCTGACCGACGGCCGCACCCATGCCGTGACGGTGGTCGACGAGGACGGGCGCATCCTCGGCGTCGTCACCCAGACCGACCTCCTGGCGGTGCTGTCGCACAGCGCCGCGCGCAGCGAGCCGCCCGGCGGCCCGGCCGCCGATATCTAGTCGATCGCCTTCACCTCGCCCGAAGTGCCGTCGACCGCGATTGTCTCGCCGTCACGCATGTTGCCCCAGAAGGACTGCGGCACGTCCGACACGATCGGGATGCCGGCCAGGATCGCGCCCTGCACGACGCTGGGGTCCGGGCTGTCACGCGTCACGATCGCGACCGGGTGGTTGCCGTGCTTGAACAGCTGGTAGAGGAAGCGCCAGGCACCGGCCGATCCGCGACTGTAGGGAAAGACCAGCACCGTGCCCTTGACCGACCGGCCATGGACACTGGGCAGGTCGCCGACGATGGCGCCGGTGTTGATGTCGACGTCGCCGAGGAACGAGATCGCCTCCGCGGCGATCAGGACCGGGCCGGAGGCCTGGCCCTCGACGATGCCGCGCCCGCGGATGGAGCCCGTCATGCCGCCCTCCCGTGGCGGACGAAGCGCCCGGTGAGCGCCGTCTCGATGGCCTCCGCAGTGCCGGTCAGCAGCGTGTCGCAGCGGATCATGTCGCGGACGTACTTCGCCTGCTTGGCCGAATCCACGACGATCGCCCGCAGGGGCGGCGGCACGACCCCCAGTTCGGGATCGGGCGACACGGTGCGGGCGAAGTGGCAGGAAATCGGACAGGTGTCGGAGATCACCTTGGCCCCTGCCCGCTCCAGCGTCCGCACGATGCCGGCTTCCTCGGCCATGCGGCGCACCGGCCGGCTGGTCGTTACCCACAGCTCCATGCCGTCGGCGATCCGGCGGCCGTCGAGCAGACGCCCATACTCCTTCATCTCCTCGAAGGAGGCATGCGGGCAGCCGACATGGACGATGTCGAAGACCCCGTCGTCGCGGGTGCAGAAATAGTCGTAGACGGCGTCGAGGTCGGCCCGGCGCGCGTCCACCGCCTCGTCCGGCACGCGGCCGCCGAAGGCCTGCGCCGCCGTCGCATAGGGCGGCGTGACGCCCGGAACGATGAAGAGCGCGACGCCGCCGGAAGTGGCCAGCGCGGCCCCCAGCGCGTCGAGTTCGTCGAGACTCGGCCGGCGCTCGAAGCCTTCGAAGACGGGCACGCCCTCGCCGACGATACGGCCGACATGAAAGCCAAGCGCCGAGAAGTCGGTGATCGAGCGCAGCGGCGTGTCGACCCGCACCAGGTGCGTGCCGCGCCGGTTCTCGTCGAGATGATAGCCGAAGAGCGGATAGCGGCCGGTGATCCCGGCATAGACCGCGAAGAAGCCGTCGCGGTTGCTGCGGGCACCGAGGACCGAGTTGCAGAAGATGGTGACCGTCGATTCGATCGAGGTCATGTGCGTGTTCCAGGTCGGCCAGTGGCCGGCCCAGTAGGGCGTGCAGGTGAAGGTGCAGGCGGCGCCCATGCGATTCTGCGCGTCGGCCGCGCGCTGCTGCAGGCGCGCCAACTTCTCCGGCGCGCCGGTTGCCTGCCAGTTGACGGTGTCGGCATTGGCGATGTTGACGGAGGACGGCACCGCCATGGTGGCGCCGAGCTCGGCCAGATCCTCCATCAGCTCGACGTCGTGAAGATAGAGCGCCATGCCGGCATGGATGTGGGCATAGCCGATCTCCACCATCCGCTCGGCCCCGAAGGCGCGGCCGAGCTGGACCAGCCCCGCCATCGCCTTCTGCTTCGCCGGCCCGTCGCCGCCGTCGAGCATTCGCTGTTCCGCTGCCGTCAATCGCATGCCGCATCCTCCCCAGTGCTGCGAGGATAGCCGCGGGGCCGCGGTCCGCCCAGACTCGAGACGTCGACGGGTCGAGATGCCAATCGCGTGCTAGAGGCTTTTCCTTCACCCGGCCGGAGGCTGAGGCACGAGCATGGCAGAACCTCTGCAAGGGTCCATCGACCGCGCGACGCGCTATGGCATTTCCGGTTGGGTCCACCGGCCGGGCGATCCCGACAGCGGCGTCGTGCTCCGCATCACGGTCGACGGGCACCCCGTCGCACGCGTGCGGGCCGACCGCTATCGCGAAGACCTCGAGAGAGCCGGCATCGGCGACGGCCGTCATGCGTTCGAGTTCCGCTTTCCCAGCCATCTTTCCGCCGATCGCCGGCACAGCATCTCGATCCGCGCCGAACCCGACGGCGAGCACGCTCCCGGTTCTCCGATCTGGCTCGATCACGCCGGTGCCTTCGACGACCGGCTCAAGCGCAGGGTCGCCAGCGCGGTCGACGCCGTCGCGTCGGCGGAGGAGCGGCGGTCGGTGGCTGCGTTCCTCGCCTGGCAGGCGCGGCGCCTCGACCGCGAGGCGGACCGGTCGGGCGAGGCCGGGGCCCCCCGGGCCATCGTCATCGACGAGTTCGCACCCGATCCCACCCGCCACGCCGGGGCAGTGGCCATCATGGCGCACATGCGCTCCCTCCGCCGCCTGGGCTGGTCCGTCGGGCTGACGGCGGCGGGTGCGCCACCCGACCCGCGGGCGCTCGCAGCGCTTGCCGACAATGGCATCGCCTGGCTCGGCTGGCCGGCCTACGGCTCGATCGAGGAGATGCTGCGCCGGCAGGGTCCATCGGCCGGGCTGATCTATCTCTACCGGGGGCCGAGCGCCGACGCCTATCTCGGTCTGGTGCGGCGCCATTGCCCGGCGGCGCGGCTGCTCTACGGCGTCTGCGACCTGCATCATCTGCGACTGGAGCGGCAGGCCGCCATCTCCGGCGACCCGGACCTGCTGCACAACAGCCGGCGCATGAAGAAGATCGAGTTCGTCGCGGCGCGGCGCGCCGACGCGGTCATCACCCATTCGACCGTCGAGACCGATCTTCTGAGGCAAGCGGTGCCGCGGACCCCGGTCCACACGATCCCCTGGTCGCTGGTCCCGGCACCGCCGCCTGCGGACTTCGGCCGGCGGCGCGGCATCGCGTTCGTCGGCGGCTTCGACCATGCCCCGAACGTCGACGCCGTGTCCTGGATCGGCCGCGAGATCCTCCCGGCGCTCCGCACGGTCCGACCCGACCTGGAATGCGTCGTCGTCGGCAGCAACCCGCCGGACAGCCTGCGGCGGGTACCGCCGCCCGGCATGCGCATTCTGGGGCCGGTCGACGATCTCCGCGCCGTTCTGCAGGAGGTGCGGCTGACGGTGGCGCCGCTCCGCTTCGGCGCGGGGCTGAAGGGCAAGGTGCTCGACAGCCTGGCCGCCGGGCTGCCCTGCGTGCTCACGACCGTCGCGGCCGAAGGCATTCCGCTGCAGCCGCTGCTGCGCCGCCTCGTTGCCGACGAGGTTTCCAGGATCGTGGCGCGGATCCTGCGGCTGCACGATGACGAGGCCGCCAACCGGATGGTATCCGCCGCCGGCCTCGATCTGATCCGGGAGCACTATTCCGAGGACGCCGTCGACGCGGCGATGCGCGTGGCCGCCGGCGAGCCAGCCGCCATTGTCCCGGCACCGGCGCACTTCTAGATTGGCGGCCGTTTCGGCAACCCGATCGGACGATCATCCATGGCTTCCACCGGTTCGCGTATCGCCCATGGCGGCAAGGCGGTCTTCGGCGCCCGCCTCGGCATCCTCATGCTGGAGGCGCAGTTTCCGCGCATCCCGGGGGACATGGGCAATGCCCGCACCTGGCCGTTTCCGGTGCTCTACAAGGTGGTGTCCGGGGCCTCGCCCGACCGGGTCGTCCGGCGCAAGGCCGAGGGGCTGTTGCCGGACTTCCTCGAAGCGGCCGCCGAACTGGTCCGCCTGGGGGCGGACGGCATCACCACGAACTGCGGGTTCCTGTCGCTCTACCAGCGCGAGCTCGCCGCCCATGTCGGCGTCCCGGTCGCGACCTCGAGCCTGATGCAGGTGCCGATGGTGCAGGCGACGCTGCCGCCCGGCCGCAAGGTCGGCATCCTGACGATCAGCGCCGCCTCCATGACCGACGCCCACCTCGCCGCGGCCGGGGTCGACCCGGCCACCCCCGTGATGGGCACCGACGGCGGGCGCGAGTTCACCCGCGCCATCATCGAGAACGAGCCCGTGATGGACGTCGCGGCGGCCGAGGCGGACATCCTTGAATTCGGCGCCAGGCTGGCCGCGAGCGACCCGGCGATCGGCGCGATCGTTCTCGAATGCACCAACATGGCGCCCTACGCGGCCGCCCTGCGGGCCCATGTCGGCCTGCCGGTGTTCGACATCTACAGCTTCGTCACCTGGTTCCACGGCGGCCTGTCGCCGCGGGACTTCGGCCATCCCGCCAGCGCGCCCCGCCCATGGCGCGAGCGCGGCAGCGACGCATGACCGCGGTCGTCGGCAATTGACAGGCGGCGGCCCAGGGCTTGCAATGCCGATCGGCCGAACAACAGGCTCTGCCGGCGCGGGTTCTCCGCGCCGGAGACAAGACGGGAGACGGACGATGATGCGCAATTCGCTGCTGGTGGCCGGGATCGGCGCGGCTCTCACCTTCACCGGCCATGCGTCGGCCCAGACGATCGAGTTCGTCGCCGGGCAGCTCGGCGGTGGCTGGTACACCATGTCGTCCGGCATGGCGAAGATGATGCAGGACAAGAACCCGGGCCTGACCGTCAAGGTCGTGCCGGGCGGCGGCACCGCCAACCCGTCGAAGATCCAGCAGGGCCAGAGCCAGCTCGGCATGGGCCTCGACATCTTCGCCAAGGCCGCGCGCGACGGCAGCGGCATCTACAAGGGCCGCAAGCACGACAAGGTCGTGATGATCGGCCAGAGCTTCTCGGACAACTACGTCCACTTCCTCAAGGCCAAGGACGCACCGCACAGCTTCGAGGACGTGTTCAAGCAGAAGAACATCAAGATCGGCGTGACCAAGGCCGGCTCGTCGGACGAGATGACCTACCGCTTCGTCATGGAGGAGTACGGTCAGAGCTACGACAAGCAGCGGTCGAACGGCTGGAAGATCGTCCAGGGCGACTACAACGAGCTGGCCTCGGCCTACAAGGACGGCCAGGTCGACTACATCTTCCTGGTGCTCGGGATTCCCGGCGCCGCCGTGATCGACATGGGCACCGGCCGCGCCGGCGAACTGATGCCGTGGCCGAAGCCGCTGGCCGACACCCTGATGAAGAAGTACGGCTATTCGCCGGCGACCTTCCCCAAGACCACCTACCCGGCGTTCCAGACCGCCGACGTGCCGGCCATCCTGATGGCGACGACGCTGATGGCCTCGGCCGACCTGAGCGCGGACATCGCCTACAAGGTGACCAAGACCCTCTGCGAAGGCACCGCCGAGCTGCCGAAGATCCATGCCAGCATGAAGGTCTTCAAGTGCGAGACGGCGGTGAAGGTGCAGCCCGTCCCCGTCCACCCCGGCGCGATGAAGTACTACAAGGAAAAGGGCTTCAGCTCCTAGGCTGACCCTTTCCCGCACGACCCCGCCCACCCTGGGCGGGGTCGTTCTGTTTTCGGCAGCGACAGGAGAAGCGCAATGCGCCGTCTGACGGGACCGACCGCCGTCGCAATCGGCATCTGGGCCGCGACGGCGACCCTGTTCCATCTCTACACGTCGGGGTACGGCTTCTTCGAGCCGCGCGAGCAGCGCTCGATCCATCTCGGCCTGCTGCTGCCGCTGGCCTTCATGCTCTACCCCGCCCGACCCGGGCGCTCGCCCGAGGATCGCCCCAGCCTGCCGGACTGGGCGATGGCGGCGCTCGCTATCGGATCCTGCATCTACTCCTACCTGGAATCGCCGCGGATCAACCTGCGCTTCGAGAATGTCGACCCGCTGCTGCTCGGCGAATGGATCTGGGGCGCGATCCTGACGGTCCTCCTGCTGGAGGCGCTGCGCCGCGCGGTCACGCCGGTGCTGGCCGGCCTGGTGACCATCGGCATCGCCTATCTCTTCACCACCGAATACATGCCGGGCATCCTCAACTACCGGAACCTGGCGACGTCGGAGATCGTCGAGACGATGTACCTGCTGAACGGCATGGGCATCTTCGGCTCGATCACCGGCATCTCGTCGACGATGGTCGCCATCTTCATCATCTTCGGCGCCTTCATCGAGGGCAGCGGCATCGGTCGCCTGTTCCACAACGCCGGCACCCGCATCGCCGGCCGCCAGTCCGGCGGGCCGGGCAAGGTCGCAGTGGTCAGCTCGGCCTTCTTCGGAACGATCAGCGGCTCCTCGACCGCCAACGTCTTCACCACCGGATCGTTCACGATCCCGGCGATGATCCGGCTCGGCTATCGCCGGCCGTTCGCCGGCGGTGTCGAGGCGGCGGCCAGCGTCGGCGGCCAGATCATGCCGCCCGTGATGGGCGCCGGCGCCTTCGTGATGGCCGAGATCACGAACATTCCCTACACGCAGATCCTGATCGCGGCGACGATCGGCGCGGTCTGCTACTTCTTCATGATCCTGATCAGCGTCCATTTCGAGGCCAAGCGGCTCGGCCTCCAGGGCGTGGCCGAGGCCGATGTGCCGCCCTGGAAGGCGGTCGTCCACGACCTGCACCTGCTGATCCCGATCCTCGTGCTCCTGACCCTGATGGCGTTTCACTATTCGCCGCACTTCTCGGCGTTCTGGTCGATCGTGACGGTGTTCTTCTGCACCTGGCTGCGCCGGCACACGCGCCTCGGCCCGCGCCAGATCTGGAACATCCTCGAGGCCGGCGGGCGCAACATGGTGGTGGTGGCGCTCGCCTGCGCCGGCGCCGGCATGTTCGTCGCCTGTCTCACGGTCACCGGCCTCGTCATCTCGCTGTCGACCATCATCACCTCGCTGTCGGACGGCAACCTCTTCATCGCGGGCGTGCTCTTGATGTTCACGACGCTGATCCTCGGCATGGGCGTGCCGACGACCGCCGCCTACATCATCGGCGCCTCGATCGGGGCGCCGATCCTGGTCAATCTCGGCGTGCCGGTGCTGGGCGCGCACCTCTTCGTCTTCTATTTCGCCATCCTGGCGGACGCGACGCCGCCCGTCTCGGTCGCGTCCTACGCCGCGGCATCCATCGCCAAGGCCGAGCCGATGCAGACCGGGCTGGTCGCCTTCCGGCTGGCGCTCGCCGGCTTCATCATCGGCTACAGCTACCTCTACACGCCCAGCCTGATGATGATCGGCCCGGTGGAAGAGGTCGTGGCCCAGGTCGCGGTCAACCTGATCGGGCTGACCTTGCTGGCAGCCGCCATGTTCGGGTTCTGCCGCGCCCCGGTCCACCCGCTGTGGCGGCCGCCCCTGGCGCTCTTCGCCCTGGTCGTCGTCCTGCTGGAAAGCTATGACGTCTGGCCGCGCATCGCCGCCCTGGCGGCGGTGCTGGCCCTGCTGATCTGGCTGCCGCAGTTCTTCGCGCTCGGCCGGGTCGGCGCCTCCCCCGCCCCAGTCGAGGCCAGAAAGTGACCGAAACGCCCGCCACCCGCACCGTCCTGCTGACCGGCGCCGCCACCGGCATCGGCAAGGCGATCGCCCGCCGCCTCGCCGCGCCCGGCACCAACCTCGTGCTGACGACCAAGGCCAATGCAGCCGGCCTCGCCGGGGTCGCGGCGGCCGCCCGTGCCGGCGGTGCCGAGGTCGTCGAGCTGCTGGGCGACCTGACCCAGAACGACACCGCCCTGCGCCTGGTGGCCACCGCCGTCGACCGCTTCGGCGGCCTCGACGGGATCGTCTCCAATGCCGGGTTCGCGGACCGCCGCCGCTTCGGCGAACTCGACATCGCGGCATACGAGGAGTCGATCGCGGCCATCCAGAAGGCGTTCTTCCGGCTGGCGACGGCGGCGCTGCCGCATCTCGAACAGTCGAAGGCGGGCCGGGTCGTCGCGATCAGCACCTTCCTCGCCCATGTCTTCCGGCTGGGCGGCGGCATCTTCCCGGCATCGGCATCGGCCAAGGCCGGGCTCGAGGGGCTCGCCAAGTCGCTGGCGATCCAGCTGGCGCCCAAGGGCGTCACGGTCAACGTCGTCGCCCCCGGCTATGTCGAGAAGGAGCCGGGCACCCACTCCTCGCTGACGCCCGAGCAGTGGGCGATGGTCTCCGAGCGCATTCCGCTGGGGCGCATCGGCCGCACCGACGAGATCGCGGCCATGGTGAGCTTCCTTCTCTCGCCCGATGCGAGCTACGTTACCGGCCAGGTCGTCCATGTCGACGGCGGGCTGACGCTCTGAGGACAGCCTGCCGGCGGCGGGGCGGCATGATCGCTCGCCCCGCCACGGAAGCCCCTTCTCCATGCCCCAGACACTGCGCGTCGGACTCGCCGGGTTCGGCAATGTCGGCCAGGATCTCGCCCGCCGCCTCACCGCGGGTGCCATCCCCGAAATCTCCCTGACGGCCGCCAGCGCCCGCGACCTCGGAAAGGCCGCCGCCAACGCCGCCGCGATCGCCCCCGGCCTCGCCATCGTGCCGCTGGCCGAACTGCCGGCCCATGCCGACGTCGTCGTCGAGTGCGCCACCGCCGAATCCTTTCCGGAGATCGCGCGCACCGTCGTCGGCGCCGGGCGGCTGCTCGTCGCCGTCAGCGTCGGCGGGCTGCCGAACTGCCCCGAGCTGCTCGAGCTGGCGCGCACCCATGGCGGCCGCGTCAAGGTCGCGAGCGGCGCCCTACCCGGGCTCGACATCATCCGCAGCGTCAAGGAAGGCACGATCCGCTCCGTCCGCCTGACGACGCGGCTGCGCCCGAACTCGCTGGCGCACGAGCCCTATATCCTGGATCGCGGCTTCGACTTCTCGACGCCACCCGCCTCCGCCGTACAGGTCTTCGACGGCAGCGCCGGCGAGGCCGCCGCCGCCTTCCCCCGCCATTTCAACGTCGCCATCACGCTCAGCCTCGGCGGCATCGGCTTCGACCGGACGCGCATCACCGTATTCTGCGACCCCGACATCGCCGGCACGGTCCACCAGGTCGACGTCGAGGCGGAGGATGCGGACCTCACCCTGATCAGCCGCAACCGGCCGTCGCCGACCAATCCGCGCACCAGCCGCATCGTCGCGCCCAGCATCCTGGCGGCACTGCGCAGCCTCGTGGACCCGATCACCGTCGGCAGCTGACCCTGCACGCGCAATGCTGATCGAACTCGGCATGCTGCTGGTGAAGATGGTCCTCACCGCGGCGGTGGTGGTGACTGCCTCGGTGGTGGCGGAGCGATCCGGGCCCCTGCTCGGCGGTGTCATCATCAGCCTGCCGATCTCCTCCGGCCCCGGCATGTTCTTCCTGGCGCTGCAGGCCGAAGACCGCTTCGTCGCCGACAGCGTCCTCTACACCCTGGCGATGAGCGCGGCGATCGCCGTCTTCCTCATCGTCTATCCACGACTGGCCGTGCGCTTCGGAGCGTTCGCGAGCATCGGCGGGGCGCTGCTCGTCTGGTGCGGCGTCGGCTACGTCGTACAGTTGCTGCCGTTGCAGCTCTGGTCGGCCCTGGGCTTGACGCTGGCGGCCTTCGCCGCGGCGATCCTGGTGCCGCGGCCGCCGGGCCTGAAGCCGCCGCCGCGGCCCGTCGGCATATCCGGGGTCGAACTCGTCGGCCGGGCTCTCATCACCGGCGGCATCATCGCCAGCGTGGTCAGCATCAGCGCCCTCATCGGCCCCGAGGCGACCGGCGTCCTGATGGCGTTCCCGACCGCCTTCACCGCCATCGCCTTCATCATGCACCGGCGCCATGGCGGCGGCGCAGCGGCCGCGACCCTGCTGGCCAGCACCGTCGGGATGTTGTCCTTCGTGGCCTATCTCGTGACGCTCTATTCCCTCATCATGCCGATCGGCGCGCTGCCGGCGCTCGCCGCCGCGATCGGCGTCGCCGCCATCGCCTCGACCTTCATCGCCCTCGCCGGCCGCCGCCGCGCCCGCCGGCGGTCGATCCATCCCAGCCCGGAGGCCATGCCATGAACCCGACCGAAGCCGCCGCCATCGCCGCCCGCCAGGTTCCGAGCCAGGGCGCGTTCGTCCTCGATCATCTCGCGCACTGGGTGCCGGACGAGCCGGCCGCCTCGGCCCGCCTCGATGCCCTGGGCTTCACGATGGCGCCCTTCTCCCACCAGGTGACGCGCGCCGCGCCCGACGCGCCGCCGGTATCGGCGGGAACCGCCAACCGCACGATCATGCTGCGGCAGGGCTACATCGAGATCCTGACGACGACCGGCGACACGCCGAATGCCCGCACCCTCAAGGCGGGGATGGCGCGCTATGTCGGCGTCCACCTCATCGCGTTCGGCCTCTCCGACCCGGACGCGGAGACCGCGCGCCTCCAGGCCTCCGGCTTCGCGCCGCTGCCCGTGGTCCGGCTGGAGCGCGAGATCGAGACCGAGAGCGGCGCTGCCGGCCATGTCCGCTTCCGCGTCCTGCGCGTGCCGCCCGAGGCGATGCCGGAGGGCCGGGTCCAGTTCTGCAATCATCTGACGCCCGAGAACATGTGGCAGGGCCGCTGGCTCGACCATGCCAACGGGGCGACCGGCCTCGGCTCGATCCTCATCGCCTCCGACGACCCCGAGGAGGCGGCGGAGCGCTTCGCGCGCTACACCGGCCGTCCGGCCGTCCGGCGCGACGACGGGGCGTACCTGCTCGACTTCGACCGCGGCTCGATCGTCGTCACCGGCCAGGAACACGCCCAGCGCCTGCTCGGCGCGCCCGTCCCCGCCCTGCCCTGCATGGCCGCATACGCGCTGACCGTGGCCGACCTCGCGGCGACGCGCGCCCATCTCGACGCCAACCTCATCCCCCATGTCGACAAGGGCATGGCGATGCTGGTCGATGGCGGCCCCGCGCTCGGCGGCCAGATCGCCTTCATCCCGGAGGGCGCGAAGGCACCGTGGGAGTGACGGGTGCGGACCATCTCCGCCTGCTCGTCGACCTCCACCGGCATGCCGCGCGCCAGGGGCCAGGCGGAGACGAGGAAACCCGACTTGCCGTCGCCCTGTCGGGTCTGCGCAGCGCCAAGGGCCTGAAGATCGCCGACATCGGCTGCGGCACCGGCGCCTCGGCCCTGGTGCTCGCGCAGGAACTCGACGTCACGGTGGCCGCGGTCGATCTCGTTCCGGAGTTTCTCCAGGTACTCGACCGCGCCGCCGGGCAGGCGGGTCTGGACGAACGCATCGAGACCCGCTCCGCCGCGATGGAGGCGCTGCCATTTCCCGACCGCTCGCTCGACGCGATCTGGTCGGAGGGCGCGATCTACAACATGGGGTTCGCCGCCGGAATCCAGTCGTGGCGGCGGCACCTGAAGCCGGGCGGCATCCTGGCGGTATCGGAACTGACCTGGCTGACGAGCGAACGGCCGGCCGAGCTCGAGCGACATTGGCGGGAGCAGTATCCGGAGGTGGCCACGGCCTCCGCCAAGATCGCCGTCCTGGAGGCGAACGGCTACGCCCCGATCGGGTACTTCGCGTTGCCGGAACGGTGCTGGCTCGAGAACTACTACCGCCCGATGCAGGCCCGCTTCGCGGGGTTCCTCGCGCGCAACGGCCCCTCGGCGGCCGCGTCCGCCATCGTCGCGGCGGAGGAGTTCGAGATCGCGCTCTACGAACGGAACGCGGCCCATGTCGGCTACGGCTACTATCTGGCGAGAAGGACCGGCGACCGTCATCAGGTTCGGCCTTGATCGACACTCGGCGCATTCCCGGCAGGCGGCGGTCGGGCACGTAGGCGCGCCCGGCCGCCTCCCTGCGCGCGAACCCCCGTCCGACAGCGGCCGAAACCCTCCGCCCTCCAGCGCGTTGAATTCCCGGAGGCGGCGCCCGATCGGCGCCCGCCCGGAGCGAGCCGACAGGGGAGGGTATCGCGATCATGGGTGTTTCCGGCACGAGCCGCCATGACTGGTGGCAAGGGGCCATCATCTATCAGGTCTACCCACGCAGTTTTCTCGACACCACCGGCAATGGCGTAGGCGATCTCGACGGCATCCGGCGCAAGCTCGATCACATCGCCGGCCTCGGCGCGGACGCGGTGTGGATCTCGCCCTTCGTGAAGTCGCCCATGCGCGATTTCGGCTATGACGTATCGGACTATCGGAGCGTCGACCCGCTCTTCGGTACGCTCGACGACTTCGAGGCTCTGCTCGGGGCCGCCCATGAGCGCGGTCTCCGGGTGCTGATGGACCAGGTGTTCAGCCACACTTCCAACCAGCATCCGTGGTTTCTCGAAAGCCGGGAGAACCGTCAGAACCCTCGGGCCGACTGGTATGTCTGGGCCGATCCCCGCCCGGACGGCGCGCCGCCCAACAACTGGCTATCGGTCTTCGGCGGCAGTTCCTGGCAGTGGGAACCACGGCGCGGCCAGTACTATCTGCACAACTTCCTGCGTGAGCAGCCCGACCTCAACTACCACAATCCGCACGTCCAGGACGCGATCCTGGACATCGCCCGTTACTGGCTGGACATGGGGGTCGACGGCTTCCGCCTCGATGTCTGCGCCTTCTATTTCCACGACGCCAAGCTGAGGGACAATCCGCCCAATCCGGCGCGCTCCTCGGCTCGGCACTTCATGTTCAACCCCTATTCGCTGCAACACCACCAGCGCGACATCGGCCAGCCGGAGAACCTGGCATTCCTGGAGCGCCTGCGCGCGTTGACGGACACCTATCCCGATCGCCTCCTGCTGGGCGAGCTGCACGAGAACGAGGCCGTGCGGCTGCACACCGAATACACCGCCGCCAACCGGCTGCAGCTCGCCTATGGCTACTGGCTTCTCGGCGCCGATACGATGGACGCGCAAACCATCATTCGTACGGCCACCGATCTCGGGCACGAGATGGACTGCGGCTGGCCGTGCTGGGCACTCGACAACCATGATTTCATGCGCTCGGCGACACGGTTGGGGCCGGACGCCGCCTCCGGCGAACTGCCGTTCGCCATCCTCGCGGCGCTGTCATGCCTCCGCGGCGCACTGTGCATCTATCAGGGCAGCGAGCTTGGCCTTGCCCATGCCGATGTCCCGCCCGAGCGGATGATGGATCCCTACGGCGCGGAGTTCCATCCCGCCTTCAGCGGACGCGACGGGGCCCGCACGCCGATGCCGTGGGATGGCGACCTGCCGCATTGCGGATTCAGCAGCCACGAGCCCTGGCTGCCGATCCCCGCAAGTCACATTCCGCGCGCAGTGGCAGCGCAAAGGGCATTGCCGGGCTCGCTGCTGAACCGCCTCAAGGGCTTCCTGGCATGGCGTCGCGAGCAGCCCGCGCTGCGCGCGGGCGGCCTGCGCTTCATGGAGGCGCCCCCCCAGATCCTGGCATTCGAACGCTTCCTCGGCGATCAGCGCATCTTCTGCGCCTTCAATCTGTGCGGCGTGGAGGCGGAAGCCGCCTTTCCCGAAGCCGTCACGGGACCGGCCCTCGACGGCCACGGTTTCGGCAGCGTCCGCAGTGGCGAAACCTTGAGCCTGCCCCCATACGGGGCGTTCTTCGGAACACGCCCATGACCGGCGCGCAAACCCGCGAGACGCTGCTGGCGAAGTATGCCATGGCGCCGAAGCGCGAGCCGCCGGTGCATGCGGTTTGGTGGCGCGGCGCCGTCATCTATGAAGTCTATCTGCGCAGTTTCCGCGACAGCGACGGTGACGGCATCGGTGACCTCCGTGGCGTCATCGAGAAGCTCGACCACATCGCCGACATCGGCGTCGATGCATTGTGGCTGTCGCCGTTCTACCCCTCGCCGCAGAAGGATTTCGGCTACGACGCCACCGACCTGCGCAATGTCGATCCCGTCGCCGGTTCCATGGCGGATTTCCTCGAGTTGCTGGAGGCGGTGCATGCGCGCGGACTGAAGCTGATTCTGGACTTCATACCGGCCCATACGTCCGACGAGCATCCCTGGTTCATCGAGAGCCGCTCCGACCGGACCAATCCTCGGGCCGACTGGTATGTCTGGGCCGACGCGGCGCGCGACGGCTGCCCGCCCAACAACTGGCTCTCCTCCTTCGGTGGCGGGGCCTGGGAATGGGAGCCGCGACGCGGCCAGTACTACTACCACCCGTTCCTTGCCTGTCAGCCGGCGCTGAACCTGCAGAACGCGGCGGTGCTCGACGCCGTCATCGGCGAGATGCGCTTCTGGCTCGATCTCGGCGTCGACGGATTCCGCCTCGATGCCGTCCAGTGCCTCGCCTGCGACCCGGAGTTCCGGTCGAACCCGCCCTCGCCGCGCGCCGGATCGCCCATCCTGCTCGGCGGCGGGCCGAACAACCCCTTCCGCCGCCAACTCCACGAGTTCGACCGGGACGTGCCCGAGGCGATGCCGATCCTGCAACGGCTGCGGGACGCCGTGTCGGACTACCTGCCCGAACGCATATTGATCGGCGAACTGGCGGACGTCGATTCCTCGCGCGCCGCGGAAAAATACACCGCCGAGGGCAAGGCCTTCCATGCCATCTATGATTTTGACCTTATCAACGGCCCGGCCGAAGTCGGCAATCTTGCCGCGATCCTGCAGAGGCGCGACGCGTATCAGCGGACGGGCTGGCTCTACAACGTCTTGACCAACCATGACTCGAGGCGTGCGCTCTCGAACCTCGCCGCCTTCGCCATCGATGCCGGGCAGGGACCGGCGGCGGCGCGAATGCTCCTGTTCCTGCAACTGACGCTGAAGGGCGGCTGCGCCATCTTTCAGGGCGAGGAACTGGGCCTGCCGCATCCCAAGCTGCCGAGGGAGGCGCTGCGCGACCCCTGGGGCCTCGCGCTCTGGCCCGACTTCGAGGGTCGTGACGGCGGCCGCACGCCGATGCCTTGGATCGCCGATGCGCCGCACGCCGGTTTCACGGAAGCTTCCGACCCCTGGCTGCCAGTACCGCAGGAGCATCGGCCGCTCGCCGTCGACCGCCAGGAGGCGGACCCGGACTCGACCCTAGCCTTCCTCCGGCAGTTCGTGGCGTGGCGGCATGAGCAGCCGGTACTGAAGTGGGGTGGCGAGATCGTCCACGGCGCCAAGCTCGCGCCGCTGCTCGGCTACGATCGCTTCGACGACCGGATGACGCTGCGCTGCATTGTCAATTTCAGCCTGGATGAGCGCCTGTTCCCGGCAGCTTGCGGGTGGAGCTGCGTACCGGCACCGGGCTGCGTCGCGACCCGCAAGGAGGCTGGGCTGGTGTTGCCACCGCTGGGCTTCGGCGTCCTGTCGCACGACGGTCGGCCGCCTGCCTGATACCAGGTCCGGCCATCAGCGCCGCTCGGCCGACATCCAGATGGTGTCGGTGCCTGCGCCTATCCGGCCCACTCCGCGCGCTTCATCGGCTCCATCGCCGCGACATCGGGAGCGGCGGCCGCCCCGAACCCGGGACAGGCAAGCGAGCCGATGTGCGCCTCGCCCGCCGTGATGCGCATCCGCACCCGTCCGTCCTGCTCGTGATAGAGGTCCGGATGGGCGGCCAGGAAGGCCCGGGCCTCGGCTTCGGGCCGGCCGGCGAAGCCGTCGATGAAATGATGGCCGTTGCGCTCGACATGGACGAGGCCGAGCAGGTTGACCAGCGCCAGGTCCTGCTGCACCGACAGGCCCGCCTGGGTCGTCAGATCCTCGGCCGACATGAAGTAGGTTCCCTCGCCTTCGAGGCCGTTCCACATGCGGCAGCGCGCGAGGTTCAGGATCGACTTGTAGAACCCCTTGCAGTTCTTCGAGGAGACGCCGCGATAGCCGAGGCTGCGGCCGGCCGGAAAGGCATCGAGTTCCCCGTCGGACTCGTCGAGGATGACCGGGCGCTCGGCCGCCAGCTTCGTCACCGGCGCCGAAAGCGCGTTCTGCCGCTTGATCGGCTGCTCGATATAGAGGATCGAGGCGACGAGGCGGCGCAGCCGCGGCTCGGCCCGCATCGCCCGCCACAGTTCGAGCACCGCGCCCTCGTCGGCATACTGCTCGTTGCCGTCGAGCGAAACGGCATAGTCGTGCCCCTGGAGGTCGAGCACGCCCGCGATCCGGGCGAGGCGGTCGACGTCGGCGGCGACGTTCCCGCCGACCTTCAGCTTGTAGTAGCGGTGCCCGTAGGTCGCGACGACCTCCTCCAGCGTCTCCGGCAGCCCGTCCTCCACGCGCGTTCCCTCGGCCTGGTCCGCGGCGGTGATCGGGTCGACGAGCCCGACCGTGTGCCGGACATGGATGCGGTCGGACGGGGCGAGGCTGCCGAGGAACGGGCCCAGGTCGAATTCGGCGAGGTCGGGCACGATCGGGTGCGCCTCGATCCCGAGGAGATTGCGGCGGACGGCCTCGTAGAAGTTGACGCCGCGGGCCCGGCAGAGCGCGTCGGCGACGGCGCGGTCGAGCAGCGCCGGTCCGTAGCTCGCGACCAGGGGCGGCAGCCCGCGCCGCGCGCCTTCGGCGATCTGGTCGGCATAGTGGTCGGCGAAGAGCCGGAAGGGCGTGCGCGGCGTGCTCGCCCGGTAGAGGCCGGACGCAATCTCCAGCGCCAGGCGAAGCTGCTCCAGGTTCTGCGCGTCGCTGACATCCGGGTTCTTGTCGAACCACTTGGCGGCCAGCGCCTCGGCCGCCATGCCCTCGGCCGTCCGGCCGTCGGCGGTGCGGATGCGCACGCGCAGCACCGCCTGCCGGCCATGCGTCACCGTGATGACGCCGAAGCGGAACGGCAGGCGCAGCCGGTACGGCCATTCGAAGAGTTCGACGGCCTCGACCGTGACCGCCTCGGCGTTCAGTCCCGCCCCGTTCATCGCCATTGCAGCGCCTCCTCGATGCCGCGCAGATATCCCGCCGCCCGGGCGGCCGAGCCCGGCCCGTCCGGGACATAGTCGAACGGCTCGACCGCGATCCAGCCGCGATACCGGTTGCGAGCGAGCGCGTCCAGGATCGGCGCGAAGCGCTGCTCGCCCTGGCCGGGGCCGCGCCGGTTCGCGTCGTTGACCTGGATATGGGCGACCAGCCCGGTCGGCAGCCAGCGATCGATCAGCTCGGGCACGGTCTCGGTCTCGGCGAGGCCGGCCGCGCTGCAATCGATCATGGTGCGCAGCGCGGGATTGCCGATCGCCTCCACGATCCGGGCCGCCTCGCCGACGCTGTTGACGAAGTTCGTCTCGCGCGGCGCCAGCGGCTCCAGGCAGTGCACGACGCCGGCGGCGGCGGCGGCCTCCGCCACGGCGGCCAGCCCGTCCGTGGCCCAGCCCCGGGCCGCATCGGCGCCCGCTCCCTCCGGCAGTCGGCGCTGCGCCGGCGAACCATGCACCAGCACCTCGCCCTCCAGTTCGGCGCAGAGGCCGACCAGACGCTTCAGCACGTCGACTGCGCGCGCGCGTATGGCCGCGTCGGGGCTGGTCAGGGACAGGCCGGTCGGCTTGACCAGCAGCCAGTGCAGCCCCGAGACCCGCACGCCGGCTTCGGCGGCAGCGCGGCGGATGCCGCTGCGGGCCTCCGCCGACATCAGATGCGGCTCGTCGCCAAAGGTGAAGGGCGCGACCTCCAGCCCGTCATAGCCCAGTTCGGCCGCCAGCGCGCATTGCCGCGCGAACGGCAGTTCCGCCACCACCTCGTTGCACAGCGACAGCTTCATCCGGCTCATGGCCCCACCTTCGTCACGGTTGCGTCGGCGGCCGACCGGCGGGCGGCATCGAGGACCAGCGCCAGTCCGACGCCGCACTCGGCCAGCCCGGCGTCCGGTTCCCGCCCGGTCCGGATGCAGTCGAGGAAATGCGCCAGTTCGGCCTCCACCACCGCGACCGGGTCGGCGCCCGGAACGGCCATCGGCCCGCCTGCGCCGAAGACCGGCCGCCACAGCCCCCCGGAAAACTCGTGCCGGACCCGGTGCCGGACCATCGTTTCGGCCGCGAAATCGATCTCGACCGCCCCTTCCGACCCGCTCACCTTGATCTCCTTCGACGTGACGGCACCCGGCACGACGGTATCCGGCCAGCGGCCCGGCTGGACATAACCCGTCTCGACATGGGCGACAACGCCGGAGGGATAGGTCAACGTGACCAGCGCCAGATCCTCCGACCCGCGGCCGAAATGGTCCCGCGTCACCGCATGAACCGTCTCGGCCCGTTCGCCCGTGATCCAGCCGAACAGGTCGACGAAGTGGACGGCATCGTTGAGCAATGCCCCCGAATCGCCCCGCGCCCGCTTGAAGCCGGCGAACCGCCCCTGCAGGAAGCGCAGGCGGCCGATGCCGCCGGCGCGAACGATGTCGCGCAGCGCGCGGGCCTTCGGGTGGAAGCGGAAATAGAGCCCACCCTGCACCACCACCCCGGCCCGCCCGGCCCGCGCCTGGAGATCCCGCGCCTCGGCGGCATCGGCCGTCATCGGCTTCTCGAGAAAGACATGGCGGCCGCGGTCGATCGCCTCCGCGGCGATGGCATGGTGGGTATCGGTCGGCGTCAGGATGTCGACGGCCTCGGCCGAGGCCAGGCCGTCGCGCCAGTCGGCGACCGCGACGATACCGGGCCGGCGCGCGGCGGCAGCCGTCCGCGCGTCTGGCCGCGGATCGGCAACCATGATCGCCTCGGCCGGCAGCAGGCGGGCCCAGGCATCGAGATGCGTCGCCCCGAAGGCGCCATAGCCGATCTGGAGAATGCGCGTCGGAGTCATCACGCGGCGGGCGATGCGGCTTGACGGATGGGGCAAAGGAACGGAACGATCACGACCTCAACGATGCCTTCGGGGAGGCCATTCATGTCCAGCATTTTCCGATGGGCCGGCGCGGCGATCGCGGCGGCCCTTTGCGTATCCGGCGCGCAGGCGCAGGACTACCCCTGGAAGCCGGAACGGCCGGTCACCATCATCGTGCCCTGGGCGGCGGGCGGCTCGACCGACCAGATGGCCCGCATCGTCGCCTCCGAGCTCGAGGCGGAACTGAAGCAGAAATTCGTGGTCGTGAACCAGCCCGGCGCCTCGGGCTCGATCGGCACCAAGAACGCGCTCGAATCCACCAAGGACGGCTACACTTGGGCGGCCGGCGCGGCGGCCGATGTCGGCACCTACAAGGTGCTGGGCATGCTCGACAGCGGCCTGCAGGACTGGCACCTCTTCCTCGCCGTCGCCAACGTCTCGGCCATCTCGGCCAATCCGGGCGCGCCCTACAAGGATTTCGGTGGGCTGCTGACGGCCCTGAAGTCCGGCGGCACGCCCGTCGCGGTCTCGACCGCCGGCCTGTCGTCGGCGGGCCACAACATGATGGAGTCGATCAAGGCGACGGCCGGCATCAGTTATCGCCACGTCACCTATGACGGCGGCAATCCGGCGGTGATCGCGGCCGTTTCCGGCGAGGTGCCGATCGTCTCGCAGCTTCTCGTAGAGATGACCGAGATGATCCGCGGCAAGCGCCTGAAGCCGCTCGTCGTCTACAGCGAGCAGCCGATCACGCTCGAAGGCTATGGCGAGATTCCGCCGATCACCAAGTGGATCCCGAACCTCGTCGCGCCGGTGAACTATTTCGGCATCTGGGCGCCCAAGGGCACGCCCGACCCGGTGATCAAGACCATGCAGATGGCCTGGGAGAAGAAGATCGCCAACTCCGAGGTGCTGAAGCGCTATGCCGCCCAGCGCAGCGCCCTCTTCACGCCGATCCACGGCCAGAAGGCGCATGACGAGGCGTTCAAGATGGTACGCCAGACGGCCTGGCTCTATTTCGACGGCGGCAAGGCCAAGGTGTCGCCCGACACGCTGGGCATCCAGCGCCTGAAGTAGTCCCGGAGGGGGTCGCCTTGCGGGCGGCCCCCTTCTCCTTCCGCCGGACGCGATGCCATGACCGACGCCGCCGAACCGACGCCGATGGACCATGTCCGGCCCGAGCCGGCACCGCGCACCGACCTCGTCACGGGGGTGGTCATCCTCGCCTTCGGGCTCGCCGTCATGCGGATGGCCTGGGCGATGCCGACCTTCACCGACCGCGGCGGCGACCCGTTCACCGCGCCCGGCATCGTGCCCGGCTTCTACGGGCTCGTGCTCGCGCTGCTCGGCATCGTGCTCGCGGCACGCTCGGTCCTGCGCGGCGCCCTGCGACCGGGCGGCGGCGCCAGCGGCGGCGGCGCCTTTGCGTATTCCCGGGTGTCCCGGCTGGCGGCGGCGGTCGTCGTCTGCTTCGGCTATGCCATCGGGCTGATCGGCACGCTCCCGTTCTGGCTCGCGACCGCGACCTTCGTCACCGCGTTCGTCCTCCTGTTCGAGTGGCAGGACGAGACAACGCCGCGACGGCTGCGCCGCATTGCGACGGCGCTGGCGCTCGGCCTCGCCACCGGCCTGGCGGTGAGCCTGGTGTTCGAGCGGCTCTTCCTCGTGCGCTTGCCCTGAGGTCGCGTTCCGGATGTTCGACAATCTCGCCCTGCTGGGCCAGGCCTTCGCCGGCTTCGCGACCCCTTCGACCCTCTTCATCGTCTTCTGGGCGACCCTGCTCGGCATCGTCGTCGGCGCCCTGCCCGGCCTGACCGCGACCATGGGCGTCGCCCTGATGACGACGCTGACCTACACGATGGCCCCCAACTCGGCGATCCTCGTGCTGATCTGCGTCTATGTCGGGGCGATCTATGGCGGCAGCCGCAGCGCCATCCTGCTGAACATCCCCGGCACGCCGGCCAGCGCCTGCTCGACCCTCGACGGCTTCCCGCTCGCGCGTCAGGGCATGGCCGGGCGCGCCATGGGCATCTCGACCGCCGGCTCCTGGCTCGGAACCCTGTTCGGCACCCTCTGCGTCGCCATCTTCACTCCGACGCTCGGCGAGATCTCGCTCTCCTTCGGCTCCTACGAGTTCTTCTGGGTCGCCGTCTTCGGCATCGTCATCGCCGGCTCGCTGTCCGGCGGGGACGCGCTCAAGGGCTATATCGCCGGCTTCCTCGGCCTCTTCGTCGCGACGATCGGCCAGGAGACGGTCCACGCCTATCCCCGCTTCGCATTCGGAACCGTCGACCTCGCCGGTGGGATCGGCCTGCTGCCGGCGCTGGTCGGCGCCTTCGGCGTCGCCGAGGTGCTGCACGTCATGAGCGGCCCGGCCTTCAAGGCGGTGGCCAGCAAGATCGATTCCGTCATCCCGCGCATCGCCGACGTGCTGCAGTACTGGCGCACGATCCTGCGCTCCGGCGGGATCGGCACCTTCATCGGGGTACTGCCGGGCCTCGGCGAAGACACCGCGGCCTGGACCTCCTATGCCGCCGCCCGGCGCGCCAGCAAGGAGAAGGAGAAGTACGGCAAGGGCTCGGTCGAGGGGCTGATGGCGGCCGAGACGGGCGAGAGCGCCTGCGTTCCGGGCGCGATCATTCCGGTCCTGACGCTGGCCGTCCCCGGCTCGGCGCCGGCCGCCGTGCTGCTGGCGGCGATGCTGATCCACAACGTCAATCCCGGTCCCATGCTGATGGTGACCCAGCCCGAGTTCGTCTACCAGATCGTCGCCATGCTGGTGCTGGCCGACATGATGAAGCTGTTCTTCGGGCTGACGCTGGTGCGGCCGCTGCTGTGGATCCTGCTCGTCCCGCGCGAGCGGCTGATGCCGATCGTGTTCGTGCTGTGCACGGTCGGCGCCTTCGCCATCACGTCCCGCGTCTTCGACATCTACGTCATGCTCGCCTTCGGCATGATCGGCTTCGGCATGCGCCTCCTCAACTTCCCCATGGCGCCGCTGATCCTCGGCCTCGTCCTGGGCGACCTGCTCGACAAGAACCTGCTGCGCGGCCTGTCGCTGACCGGCGGCGACCCGACGCCCTTCTTCACCCGCCCGATCAGCGCCGGCCTCGCGCTGCTCACCCTCTTCGCAATCCTGTGGTCGGTGCCCGGCCTCCAGCGCCGGGTCGTCGGCCTCTTCCGCCGACGGCCGGCCCCGGCCGGCTAGCGACTGCAGACCGTCTGGATCACCCGGCAGTCGCCCCCGCCATAGTTCGAGCAGATGCGCAGCGCCGCCTGCTGCGCCGCCTGTCGATCGGCGGCATGATCGCCGCCATAGGCACCGTTGGACGCCTTCGCCAGCGCCGCGCAGGAGTTCCAGAACCAGACCAGCACGTTGCAGTCCTCTGCGCGGTCACGCTGTGCGGCACAGAACCCGACCGCGACCCGCTCCGCCTCAGGCCGCGAGGCCTTCCCGTAGGAATAGCCGTAGTTTCCCGTCGCGCGGGAATAGGCGATGGCCCCGAAGGCCTCGCCGGCCGCCAGCTGGACGGGACGAGGCTCGCGCACGGACTCGGCGCGGACGGCCGCCGGGCTGGCGCCCGCGAGCAGAACCGCACCGGCGAGCAGGGTTGCAAGGCATCGCATGGGCATTGACCTCGATTGTCTCAAGGTCATGATCCTGGCACCGTCGGGCTCGTGTGACGAGATGCGTCGTCGTGCCCGGCGGTGGCCGCGACGCCAGTGCCGGAGCCTGCCCGATGCCTGACCCGATCACCGGTGGCTGCCTCTGCGGCGCCGTCCGCTTCTCCTTCGCCGAGCCGCCGCTGGCCACGCGCATCTGCTGGTGCCGGGACTGCCAGCACCTCTCCTCGGGCAACGGCTCGGTCAATGCGATCTTCGCGACCGGGACCTTCGCCGTCACCGGCGACGTCGCCGACTTCCGCAGCCGCGCGGCCAGCGGCAACGCGATGCGGCGCAGCTTCTGCCCGCGATGCGGCACCCCCCTCTTCGCCCGCTCCGACGACCGGCCGGACGCCATGGTCGTGCGTGCCGGCGCCCTCGACGATCCGGAGATCGCCCGGCCGCACAGCGTCATCTGGACGGGCTCAGCGCCGAGTTGGGCATGTCTGGACCCAGAACTGCCGTCGAGCCCGGGACAGCCTGCCGCGACACCGCCGCGATCTTGAATGTGCAGCCGTCCAGTTCTACCTTACCGACTGCCTTACCAGCGGAACAGGTCATGGCGACATTGACGATCACTGCCAAGGGACAGGTCACCCTGCGTCGGAGCCTGATGCGGCACCTGGGCGTCAAGCCGGGTGACAAGGTCGAGATCGACACCTTGCCGGACGGGCGCATCGCCCTGGGTCCGGCTCGCCGTTCCCGGGACATTCTCGACCTCTACGGCGCCCTGGCCGCGCCCGGGGTGCAGCCGCTGTCGCTGGATGAACTCGATGCCCTCATTGCAGAGGGTTGGTCCGGCCGCCGATGAAGGTCATTGCGGACACCAACGTCCTCGTCCGCTATCTGGTCCGCGACGATCCCCGCCAGGCTGAGATCGCACTGGACGCGCTGCGCCGAGCGACGCTCCTGGCCGTGCCGCTCGCAGTCCTGTGCGAACTGTCCTGGGTACTGACCCGCGGCTACCGGTTCACCCCGAGCGCAGTCGCAACGGCAATTCGACACCTCACCGAAAGTTCGGTCGTCGTGTCCGACACCGCTGCCGTCGAAGCCGGCCTCGCGATGCTGAGCCAAGGCGGCGATTTCGCAGACGGCGTCATCGCCCATGACGGGAGCACCCTTGGCGGGGAGATATTCCTCACGTTCGATCGCCGCGCCGCTTCACGGCTCCTGGCTCAAGGAGCCGCGGCCGAACTTCTGGGGTGAGCCGGCTCAAACGCAACAGCTCCCCGCCGACTGGTTGCCCTTGCTGGACCGGTTCGTTTCGCGCGGCAGGTCGATCAGCGGGTTGCCGTCGAAGAAGCCGACCGGCATCAGTTTGAAGCCGCAGGTCACCCGTGGCTGCACCGGATGGTCCTCCAGGCGCGGCAGGTGGTGCAGGCCGAAGGAGTGCCAGACGACGATGTCGGTGTCCTCGACCGGCCGGTCCCGGGCGGTCCAGCCGGGCAGTGCGTCCGCTCCGGTCGAATGGTTCATGAACTCGCCCGCCGGGTAGCGCTCGTCCGCCCGGTAGGGCGTCACCCAGAGGTGGTTGTAGATGAAGCCGGCCCGCCGCCCCGACGGACCGGCCGGGTCGAGGTAGGGCTGCACCGCCGACGGCGTCTCCAGCTTGAATCCGGTGGCGCCGCCGACATGGTTGCGACGCTGGCGATTGACGACCTTCCAGTAGCGCATCCGTTCGAAATCGACCCGCCGGCGGGCCGCCAGTTCGGTCGTCAGGGGTCGCTCGACGACCTTGAAGGCGTTGCCCATCGGGTTGCCCGGCCCCATCGGCGGCGCGACGGTATCGCACTCCACGACCGTGTTCGCCGGCCCGTCCACCTCCATGTCGAGGCGGGCGCAGAAGATGTGCTGGTGGATATGGCCGATGACGCCGGGCGCCACCTCCGTCCCGTACTCCTGCGGTGCGCCGGGAATGCAGGCGGCGGTGTTGATGATGCCCGTCGCCTTCATCTCGAACTCGATCGTGCCGTCCTGGTAGAGGTACCAGTAGCTGCAATACTCGTAGTTCCCGACCGTCGTGATCGACGAGACCACGAGCCGCCGCATCCGCCGAGTCTCCGTGCGCTCGGTGCGGAAGTCGAAATGCTTCCAGGCGAGCCCGGCATCCTCCTCATGGATGCAGATGGCGCTCGGAATGACCCGCGGGTTGCCCAGGATGTCGTGCAGGACGACATCGAGATAGTGGATGTGGCCCAGGCAGTCGCAGCCGAGCTTCAGCGACTGCGCCAGCTTGCCGAACCCGTACTCGCCGGAATCGAACACGTTCTTGCGGTAGTGCACCCCCTCCGGGGTGCCGTAGGGCACGACCATCTCGGCGATCGAGGCGCGGTAGAGGATCGGCCGCCGCTCGCCGCCGACCGTGTATCCGACCTGATGCAGGATGAGGCCCTCGCGGCCGCTGAACCCGACACGCAGATCCCAGTTGTCCCACACGATGCGGTTGCCCGCGACGACGAAGCTCGGCCCGTCCGGCTGCACCACGTCGAGCGGCTTCAACGGCTGGCGGCTGCCTTGAAGAAGGTCGGCATCGTAGTTGATCGGCGTCATCGGCACCGGCACGAAGCTGCCGGAGGCCGCCGCGTGGTCGTCGACCCGGATCACCGCGAACGTGTCGACGTCGACGGCGACGTTCAGCCCCTCCACCGGATGGGCGTAGTAGTTGTCGAGCTCGAAGGCGCGACGCCAGACGAAGGTGTAGGCAACGCGCCGGCCGGCCTCGCCCTCGCCCGGAAAGTTCCCTGCCGTCCAGGGATCGACGCAGACGAGGTCCATGCGATCGATGCCGCGGCGGCGGATGGCCTCCTGGAAGCGGGGATCGGCCTTTGCCGCCGCCTCGATCTGCATGAACTCCTCGGGCGAGAACATCGGCCGGGCGTCCGGCAGGAACTTGCTGACGGTCACCGCACCGGCATCGAGATCGACCCAGCCGGCCCAGACGCCGGCCGCGCCGCGTCGATAGACCGTGAAGCGGGCGGCACGCGCGACGGGAGCACCGGCGACATGGCCCCGTACCGTCGCCTTGTCCGGCTCCGCCAGGTCGATCGTCTCGACCTGAAGTGCCGCGCCGAGCCCGAAATGGTCGTGAAGAATGCGAGCCGCCCGAGCGATCTCGTCGGCTGTCAGCGGATCGAGCGGATGAAGGGCAATCGGGGCGGGCTGCGTCACGATCGAACCATCCTGCGCGGGCGCCATCTGTGTCTCCTCCGGTCGGTCGCCGACTACGGTAGCAGACCCTGTGCCAGTCGCGACTATCGGATGCGGCGATCGGTGTGCAGCCGGACGGCGGCCCCCAGGGCCGCCGCGGCCAGCCATACCCAGGCTGGGGTACTGGCGAGAATCGGCACGGCGCGATCCATCACGCGATCAACCCAGCCGGGCGATCCCGTCGATCTCGACCAGCGCGCGCTTCACGAGCCCGGTCACGCCGATGCAGGTCCGGGCCGGTCGCGCGTCGACCGGGAAGAACGCGCCATAGGCCGCGTTCATGGCGGCGTAGTCGCGATCGAACTCGGTCAGGAAGACGCGGACCGAGACGAGGTTGGCGAGCGAGCCGCCCAGCCCCTGCAGCACCCGATCCATGTTGCGCAGCGCCTGCTCGGTCTGCGCCGTGATCCCGTCGAAGAGCGCACCGTCGGGCTCGTCCAGGTCGCGGCCGAGCTGGCCGGTCATGAACACCCAGCCATCGACGATGACCGCGTGGCTCGACGGAGAGATTGGTCGGGCGAGGCCCGGAATGATGTGGTGGCGGATCACGGGAATGCTGCTCCTCGAGGTTGCACGCTTGGCGCTCCCGCGATCCTAGCGCCGGAGGTCAGGCGTCCGCCATCGCCTCGGCCAGTGCCTCCTCGGCCGCGACCCATTCGTTCTCCGCCGCCGCGACCCGGCGGTCGAAATCGGCCTTGGCCTTGAGCAGGTCCGGCACGGCCGCCCCATCCTTCGCGTAGGTCGCCGGGTCGGCGAGGCGCTGCTCGATCTTCGCGCGCTCCTGTTCCAGCCGGTCGACCAGCGCAGCCGCGGCCTGCACCTTCTTGCGCAAGGGCGCCGCCGCCTGGCGCCGGCTGGCCGCCTCGCGCCGCTGGGCACGGCGTTCGTTCTCGCTCGGGCCGTCCGCCTGCGGCGCCGGCCGGTCGCGGTTGAGCAGCAGTCGGCGATAGTCGTCGAGGTCGCCCTCGAACGGCTTTACCGTGCCGTCCGCCACCAGCAACAGGCGGTCGACGGTGGCCTCCAGCAGCGACCAGTCGTGGCTGACCATGACGACCGCGCCGCTGTAGTCGTTGAGCGCGGCGACGAGCGCGCCGCGCGCATCGATGTCGAGGTGGTTGGTCGGCTCGTCGAGAATGAGGAGCGCCGGCGCGACCCGGCAGACCTGGGCGAGCGCCAGCCGCGCCTTCTCGCCGCCCGAAAGGTCCTTCGCCTTCACATCCGCCTTCTGCTGCGAGAGGCCGAAGCGGCCGAGATAGGCGCGCACGGCGGGCTCGCGCAGGTCCGGCATGGCGCGCGCCATCTGCTCGGCCGCGGTCGCTTCGCCGTCGAGGGCGTCGAGCTGATGCTGCGCGAAGAACCCCACGGTCAGCTTGGAGGATCGCGTGACCCCGCCGGACAGCGGCTCCAGCGTGCCGGCGAACAGCTTGGCCAGCGTCGACTTGCCGTTGCCGTTGGCGCCGAGCAGCCCGATGCGGTCGTCGGGATCGACCCGCAGATCCAGCCGCTTCAGGACCGCCCGCCCATTGTAGCCGACCGACGCCTGGTCGCAGGTGATGATCGGCGGCGCCAGTTCGACCGGCGCGGGGAAGTTGAAGACGACGTGCGGATCCTCCGCGACGGCCGCGGGCGGCGGCAACTTGGCGATCGCCTTGAGGCGGCTCTGCGCCTGGCGCGCCTTCGAGGCCTTGTAGCGGAAGCGGTCGACGAAGGCCTGCATATGCTTGCGCTGCGCTTCGATCGTCCGGGTGAAGGCCGCCTCGTGAGCCCTCCGCTCGGCACGCAGGCGCTCGAACGTGTCGTAGCTGCCGCCATATAGCGTCAGCCGCTGCTGCGACAGGTGCAGGATCTGGTCGACGGCCGTGTTGAGCAGCGTCCGGTCGTGGCTGATGACGAGCAGCGTATGGGGGTAGCGCGCGAGATGGCCCTCCAGCCACATCGTCGCCTCGAGGTCGAGATGGTTGGTCGGCTCGTCCAGCAGCAACAGGTCGGGCTCGGCGAACAGTGCGGCAGCGAGCGCGACGCGCATGCGCCAGCCGCCCGAAAAGCTGGCGAGCGGCCGCGCCTGCGCCTCGGCGTCGAAGCCGAGGCCGTGCAGGATGGACGCCGCGCGCGCCGGCGCCGACTGGGCCCCGATCGCGGCCAGATGCGCATGGATGTCGGCCAGTTCCTCCGGAGCGGCATGGTCGAGGGCCGCCAGCAGGCGTGCCCGCTCCGTGTCGGCGACCAGCACGGCGTCGAGCGGCGTCGTCTCGCCCTCCGGTGCCTCCTGGGCGACGAAGCCGACCCTCGCCCCGGGCCGGATCGTGATCGATCCGCCGTCGGGTTGCAGGCGGTTCAGCAGGAGGTCGAAGAGCGTCGACTTGCCGGTGCCGTTCGGGCCGACGATGCCCACCCGGCAGCCGTCCGGAATCGTCGCCTCGGCGCCGTCGAAGAGAACCCGGCCGGCGATCCGGTAGGTCATGGCGCGAATTTCGATCATGGCGCGGGTGCATATCACGCGCCGGACGCCCGATCCAATCGCCGCGGCCGATCCAATCCGCTATGGATGGCGAATATAAGGCCTGCTTCGGAGGATCCCGCGCGATGGACATACTGAACCGGCTGCCCCCAGGTCTTCTTCCGGAGGGGACGCAGCCGCGCCCTCCGACCCGCGAGGAGGCCGAGGCTGCCGTGCGCACCCTGATCGCCTGGGCCGGCGACGATGTCGGGCGCGAGGGCCTGGTCGATACGCCGGCGCGGGTCGTGCGCGCCTACGAAGAGTTCTTCGCTGGCTATCGGGCCGATCCGGTGGAGCTTCTACAGCGCACCTTCGACGAGACCGACGGCTACGACGAGATGGTCGTGCTGAAGGACATCCGCTTCGAATCGCACTGCGAGCACCATATGGTGCCGATCATCGGCCGGGTGCATGTCGCCTACCTGCCCCGCCAGCGGGTCGTCGGCATCAGCAAGCTCGCCCGTGTGGTCGATGCCTATGCCAAGCGGCTCCAGATCCAGGAAAAGATGACGGCCCAGATCGCCCAGGCGATCGACAGCGTCCTGCGTCCAGAAGGCGTGGCCGTGGTGATCGAGGCGCAACACCACTGCATGACGACCCGCGGCGTGCGCAAGAGCGGTGTCGCGATGGTCACCAGCCGCATGCTCGGCCGCTTCCGCAGCGATCCGGCCGTGCGGCGGGAATTCCTGTCCCTGGTCGGCGGCCCGGCGCCGGGCTGACGCCGCCCAGGTCAGCCGAGAACGGGGTCAGCCGAGAACGGGGTCGGGGTCGTCGAAGAGGATGGTGAGCTTGCCGCCGAGCGACGCCTCGATCACCAACTGGCCGTCGACCGCATCCGCCGCGACGTCGATGAGTTCCCGCTGGCCGCTCGGGTCCAGATAGTAGAGTTCGTCCTCGTCCGGGTCGAAGTCGCGGATCACGACGTCCGAGCGCTCGCCCTCCTCGTAGACGAAGATATCGCGGTCGACGCCGCCATAGGCGATCGCCGAGCCCGGCGCGAAGTGGAAGATGTTCGTGCCGTCGCCGCCGATCAGGACCGCATCGCCGTCGCTGGCGATCAGAAGGTCGTCGCCGCTGTCGCCGGACAGGGTGTCCCGACCGGCATAGCCCTGCAGCGTGTCGTCGCCCTTGCCGCCATACATCAGATCGTCGCCGGCACCGCCCAGCAGCAGGTCGTCGCCGGGGCCGCCGTGCAGCTGGTCGTCGCCCTCCCCGCCGACCAGCACGTCGTCGCCCTCGCCGCCCAGCACCGTGTCGTCTCCGCGGCCGGCCAGGACGACATCGTCGCCGGCGCCGCCCAGGATCAGGTCGCGGCCGTCCGCGCCGACCAGGAAGTCCGCGCCGCTCGTGCCGGTGATCGTATCGTCGGAACCGCCTTCGGCCAGCACCACCCCGTCGAAGCTGCTGGGCACGGGCACGAAACCCGCGCCGGCGAATTCCGCCTCCGTCAAACCGTCGAACGACTCGGCATCCGCCGATCCGGTCGCCGCGCTCTCCGCCGGCAAATCCGTCTCCGCCGGGGCCACGTCGTCGACCTGAACGGCCGCGAACCGGTTCTCCGGATCCGCCGGCCGCTGGTCACCGTCGTCCGGCTCCAGTCCGTCACTGCCGATGAGCGAGTCGTCACCCTGCAGCGTTTCCGGCACCTGATCCTCCAGGAGCCATGCCGCCACCGTGTCGGCCGGGTGCTCGTACGGCTCCACGGTATCGGCCAGCAGCGCCGCGCCCGCGTCGCCGTCGACGAAGGACGAGAGCGACTCCAGCGACAGGGCCAGCGCCGCAGCCGTGACCGCCAGATGGGAGTAGAAGGCATCGCCGGACGCGCGGACCACGGACCGGTCGGACGACACCAGCACGCGATCGACGAGATCGCGGATGTCGCGCGACTCGAACATCGCATCGGTCGCGGAATGATGGACGACGAACTTGCCGCCGATGCGGGCGAAGTGGGCGAGCACTTCGCCGGTCCCGCGGCCGATGAAGAGGAACCAGGGATCGCCCTCGTCGGAAGTCCCGAACTCGCTGTCGAACGGCAATCCGCGGGCGCCCAGAAGCGCGGCCGCCCGGTACAACTCCGCCTTTTCCTGTTCGGTCCAGCCGTTCGGTCGCGGCTGCGACCCGAACAGCTCGATCACGTCCCCCACTCGCTCCTCCGCCGTCCGACCGTCGCGATCGGCTGTCCTGGCCCGGCTAGGCCGATGCCGCCAAGTCTTCCGGGAACAAGAGCCGGAACGTGAACGGGTCGTAGAATCGCAGCATCGCCTTGGCGAACTCGCGTGGCTCGATCTCGAGCGCCAGCGCCCAGGCTTCGTACTGGTCGGGCGGGATCCGCCCGTGTCCACCCTCGATCTGCGAGATGAAGGTGTAGTAGCGCAGGCCCACCCGTTCGGCCAGATCGCGCTGCGTCATCGACCGGGCATCGCGACACGACCGCAGCCAGCGCCCTGCTTCCTGGCGGAGCTGCCGTGCGTGGTCGGCCGAACGCACATACTGCGCGTACATCACCAACCTCCGTTCAATGTCGGTCTGATCGGGTGTCCATGTCATAGAGTTACTGGATGCCGTCTCGCCGGTCCACCGAATTGTCGGGCGATCGATCTCTCGGGCGACCGATTTCCCGGGCTGCCTCCCCAGCCGCCTGCGCGGGGGTGCGCAGGCGGCGGCGGGAGGTAGGCACGGCAGCCTCGATGGTCGGGCGGACTGGTACCGGCGGCGGACGTCGGGGGGGCGAAGTTGACATCCGTCTCCGGTGATCATCGAGGCTGCCGCGACGGTTACCCGTTTCGACGCGTGCCAAGCGTCTTCATCAGGCGGCATTCGATGCGCTCACCGCATCAACAAGTCACTGTATATTCCGGCCGCTCGGAACTCGCAAGAGATTTCGTCAGAAAGTTACTGTACTTTCTGCGGGAGCCTACTGGCCCTCCCGCAGGCGCTTGACGAACTCGGCCAGGCCGGGCTGCCGCTGGCGTCGCAGGCGCTCGGCCCAGAGGATCGCCCGGACGCGCGCGACGCTCTCTTCCAGGTCGCAATTGACGATGACGTAGTCGTATTCCGGCCAGTGGCTCATCTCGTCGGCCGCCCGCGACATCCGCCGCGCGACCTCGTCGGCCGAATCGCGCGCCCGCGTCCGCAGCCGGCGCTCCAGCTCGGCGGTCGAGGGCGGCAGGACGAAGACGTTGACGAGGTCGTCCCGCGCCGCCTGCTTCAGCGTCTGGGTGCCCTGCCAGTCGATGTCGAACAGCACGTCGCGCCCGGCGGCCAGTTCCGCCTCCACGGTGCTGCGCGGCG
This sequence comes from Allostella sp. ATCC 35155, assembly GCA_006738865.1. GTDB lineage: Bacteria > Pseudomonadota > Alphaproteobacteria > ATCC43930 > Allostellaceae > Allostella. The sequence continues at coordinate 2,243,434 of AP019701.1, read as the reverse complement.
TCCCGTAGTAATTGTCGAAGACCTTGGCGTACTCGAGGAACTCGCGCCGGTTGACCATCAGGTTGAAGGTCGTCAGGTCGACGAAGTGGTAGTCGACCCCGTCGCGCTCGCCCGTCCGGCGGGCCCGCGTCGTCATCGACACCGACATCTGCAGTTCCGGCTCCTCGGCCAGCACGCGCCGCGAGATCGAGGTCTTGCCGGCGCCCGACGGCGAGGACAGCACCAGCATCATTCCGCGCCGCAATATGTTCGGCTCCATCGCCCCCTCCCCCGATCGTCCTGTCCGGCGCTATTCGATGTTCTGGATCTGCTCGCGGAACTGCTCGATCGACTGCTTCAGGTCGAGCCCGATCCGGGTCAGGCCGATATCGGCCGACTTGGAGCACAGCGTGTTGGCCTCGCGGTTGAACTCCTGGCAGAGGAAGTCGAGTCGGCGACCGACCGCGCCGCCCTCCGCCAGCATCGCGCGGGCCGCTGCGATGTGGGCATGCAGCCGGTCGATCTCCTCGCGGATGTCGGCCTTCGCCGCCAGCATCGCGGCTTCCTGCTGCAGGCGCTCGGGCGGCAATGCCGCGGCCCCGTCCAGCAGCCCCTGGATCTGGGCGATCAGCCGCTCGCGAATCGCCGCCGGCTGCGCCCCGGCGGACATCTGCGCCGCCGCCACATGGCCGGCGATCTCGTCGAGCCGAAGCAGAAGGACCTCCAGAATCCGAGCCCCCTCCTCCCGGCGGACATCCGCCATCTGATCGAGCGCCGCGGCGAAGTCCGCCATCACGGCGCGATCCCGCTCTTCCCCATGGGCCGCATCGAGCGGCGCCTCCACCATCTCCAGGACGCCGCGGATGGCGAGCAGACCGTCGATCCGGGGCGGTGCGACGTCCAGGCGCCGCTCGACCTGACCCATCAGGGCGATGAGCTGGTCCAGCATGGCCTCGTTGACCGCCAGGCGCTGGCCGCCGCCGCCGCGCGTCAGGGTCAGCGTGACCGAGACGTTGCCGCGGTTCAGCGTCCGGGCCAGCAGGCCGCGCAACGGCATGTCGAGGTGGTCGCAGCCTGCCGGCAGGCGGGCACGGACTTCAAGCGTCCGTCCGTTGACGCTCTTCAACTCCCAGACCCAGCTCTCGTCGCCCTGCTGGCCCTGGCGGCGGGCGTATCCCGTCATGCTGGCGATGTGCAAAGCTCGTCCGCCCCTTCCCAACCGTTCCGAACGGCCGGCCCGCGGCCGACGCGTGCGCGTTATAGCGGCGGTCGCTATCCTCGAACAATGAATGCAGGGTCGCATGCGGGCGGGACCATCCTGATCACCGGCGCGTCGAGCGGAATCGGCGCCGCCCTGGCGCTGGCCTACGCGCGGCCGGGCGCCACCCTGGCCCTCGGCGGCCGCGACCGTGAGCGGCTCGCAGCGGTGTCCGCCGCCTGCCGGCAGCGCGGCGCGACCGTCGCGACCGCCCTGGTCGACGTGACCGACGCGGCGGCGACGGCCGGCTGGATCGCCGAAGCCGACGATCGCCTGCCCCTCGACCTGGTCGTCGCCAATGCCGGCATCTCCGCCGGCACCGGCGACGGCGGCGAGTCCGAGGCCCAGGCACGGCGCATCTTCGCCGTCAACCTCGACGGCGTGCTCAACACGATCCACCCGGCTGTCGCGCGGATGCGCCCGCGCCGTCGCGGCCAGATCGCGATCATGAGTTCGCTCGCCGGCTTCCGCGGCTTCCCCGGCGCCCCGGCCTATTGCGGCAGCAAGGCCGCGGTGCGGGTGCTGGGAGAGGCCCTGCGGGGCGAGCTGGCGCGGGACAGGATCGGGGTCTCCGTCATCTGCCCCGGCTATGTCGAGAGCCCGATGACGGCGGTGAACCGCTTTCCCATGCCGCTGCTGATGCCGGCCGACCGGGCGGCACGGATCATCCGGCGCGGCCTCGACCGCAATCGCGCCCGCATCGCCTTCCCCTGGCCGGTCTATGCCCTCGTCCGGCTGCTGGCCGGCCTGCCCGTCGCCTGGACCGACCCGATCCTGCGGCGCCTGCCCGCCAAGGGCCGATAGCCCGCCCTGGTCTATTCGGTCGCCTGTTCGCGCTGCAGCCGCCGCCAGCGGGCGACATTGCGGTTGTGGTCCTGCAGGTTGGTCGCGAAGGCGTGCCCGCCCGTGCCGTCCGCCACGAAGTATAGGTCGTCGGTCGAGGCCGGCCGGGCGACCGCCATCAGCGACGCCCGCCCCGGCGTCGCGATCGGGCCCGGCGGCAGCCCCGCCACGGCATAGGTGTTGTAGGGCGAGGCGTGCTCCAGATCGCGGCGCGTCAGACTGCGATCGAGCGGCCCGCCGCCCGTCAGACCGTGAATCACCGTCGGGTCCGACTGCAGGCGCATCCCGCGGCGCAGCCGGTTCACGAAGACGGCCGCGACCCGCGCCCGCTCGTCCGCCCGCGCCGTTTCCTTCTCGACGATGGAGGCGAGCACGAGCAGCTCGGCGGACGTCTCCAGCGGAATGGAGGAATCGCGTTCGGCCCAGGCCCGCGCAATCTCCTGGCGCATGGCCCGGCGCATCCGCTCGGCCACTTCCTCGCGGCGGTCGCCCCAGACGTAGAAATAGGTCTCGGGAAAGGCCTCTCCCTCGGCGAGCGGCCGTTCGAGTTCGCCGTCCAGCCCGGGGGCATCGGCGATGAGCTGCGTGACCTCGCGGGCACTCAACCCCTCCGCCACCGTGAGCCGTCGCTGATGAACTTTGCCCGAGGCGACGAGGCGGGCCGCGTCGAGGGTGGAGACGCCGGCCGCGAAGGCATATTCCCCGGCCCGCAGGCGCCCTTCGACACCGGCGCGGAAGACGGCGAAGTGGAAAAGCAGCGGATGCTCGACCACGCCTGCAGCCGTGAGACGGCGGCCGATCTCCTCACCACCGGTGCCACGCGGGATCAGCACGAGGCGCTCCTCCGGCAGCGGCCCGGCCTGCCGGATGCGCTGATCGGCCCACCACCAGGAACCCGCCAGTCCCGCGACACCCAGCAGAACCAGGACGGCCAGCAGTCGCAAGACGACGCGCATCGCCGATCCCGGCGCCCGTCAGGGCGCCGGGCCGAAGATCAGGGAGGCGTTGGTGCCGCCGAACCCGAAAGAGTTCGAGAGGGCATAGCGCACCGGCCGCTCCTTGGCCCGGTGCGGCACGAGATCGATGTCGCAGCCCTCGGAGGGGTTGTCGAGATTGCGGGTCGGCGGGACCACGCCGTCGCGGATGGCGAGGATCGAATAGACCGCCTCGACCGTGCCGGCCGCCCCGAGCAGATGCCCGATCGCCGACTTGGTCGACGACATCGACAGCTTATAGGCGTGCTCGCCGAAGAGCCGCTTCACGGCGCCGAGTTCGATCTCGTCCCCGAGGGGGGTCGAGGTCCCGTGCGCGTTGACGTAGTCGATGTCGTCGGCATTGAGGCCGGCCGACTTCAGGGCATTGCGCATCGCCCGGAAGCCGCCGTTGCCGTCCTCGGGCGGCGCCGTGACATGGTAGGCGTCGCCCGACATGCCGTAGCCCCGGATCTCGGCATAGATCTTCGCACCGCGCTTGCGCGCGTGCTCGTACTCCTCGAGCACGAGGCAACCGGCACCCTCGCCCATGACGAAGCCGTCCCGGTCGCGGTCCCAGGGACGCGACGCCCGTTCCGGCGTGTCGTTGAAGTTGGTCGAGAGGGCCCGGGCGGCCGCGAAGCCCGCGAGGCCGAGGCGGCAGACCGCCGCTTCGGCGCCGCCGGCGACCATCACGTCGGCATCGCCCCAGGCGATGATCCGCGAGGCATCGCCGATGGCGTGGGCACCGGTCGAGCAGGCGGTGACCACCGCATGGTTCGGACCGCGGAACCCGTAGCGGATCGAGAGATGACCGGACGCCAGATTGATCAGGCAGGCGGGAATGAAGAACGGGCTGATGCGGCGCGGACCACGGTCCCGCAACGTCAGCGCCCCTTCCTCGATGCTCGGCAGACCGCCGATGCCGGAGCCGATCATGACCCCGGTCCGCTCCTGCTCCTCCGCATCGTCCGGCTTCCAGCCCGCATCCTCGACGGCCTGGACCCCCGCCGCCAGCGCATAGATGATGAACTGGTCCATCTTGCGCTGGTCCTTGACGGAAACCCAGTCGTCGGGATGGAAGAGCCCGCTGGCGGTCTCGCCCCGCGGTACCTGGCCTGCGACCTTGGACGGCAGGTCGGAGACGTCGAACGACTGGATTGCGGAAAGTCCGGATTCGCCGGCGACCAGGCGCTTCCAGTTGTGCTCGACCCCCACTCCGAGCGGAGTGACGAGGCCGAGACCGGTGACGACGACGCGACGCATGGGCGATCCGGGACCCGCGCGGCCCCGCCTCAGGCCTGCTTCTTCGTGATGAAGTCGATCGCGTCCTTGACCGTCGCGATCTTCTCGGCGGCGTCGTCGGGGATCTCGATCGAGAATTCCTCCTCGAAGGCCATCACCAGTTCGACCGTGTCGAGGCTGTCGGCGCCCAGATCGTCGATGAAGCTGGCGTTCTCGGTGACCTTGGCTTCCTCGACACCGAGATGCTCCACCACGATCTTCTTAACTCGTTCGGCGACGTCGCTCATCTGGGCCTTCCTCTGGAATTGACCGGCTGTACTTCGAGACAGGCCCCAGCGCGGACGACGCGTTGGGGCCGGATTTGGTGCGATCTGGGATAAGCGCGCCCCCATAGCATGAAGCTCCGGGGTTGACCAGCATCGCCGGGACGGCGGCGGGGCCTCCCGCTCAGATCATCGCCATCCCGCCATTGACGTGGATGGTCTGGCCCGTGACATAGCCGGCCTCGGCGGTCGCGAGCCAGGCGACGGCCGCGGCCACCTCCTCCGATTCGCCCATGCGCCCGGCCGGGATCTGCGTCTGGATGCGCTGCTTCTGCTCGTCGGTCAGCACATCCGTCATGGCGGTGCGGATGAACCCCGGCGCGACGCAGTTGGCGGTGATCCCGCGCGAGGCGACCTCCGCGGCCACCGCCTTGGTCATTCCGGCGATGGCCGCCTTGGACGCGGCGTAGTTGGCCTGTCCGGGATTGCCGGTGTGGCCGACCACCGAGGTCACCGAGACGATGCGCCCCCAGCGTTGCCGCATCATCCCACGCAGGCACGCCCGCGTGAGGCGGAAGGCAGCCGTCAGGTTGACGTCGAGAACCCGCTGCCAGTCCTCGTCCTTCATCCGCATGACGAGGCCGTCGCGGGTCAGACCGGCATTGTTGACCAGGATATCGATGCCCCCGAGCCGGCCCTCGACCTCCTTGACCAGCGCGTCGGCGGCGGCCGGGTCGGAGAGATCGGCTGTGGCGACGGCCGTGCGCTCGCCGAGTTCCGAGGCCAGGCTTTCCAGCGCCGCCAGCCGCGTCCCCGCCAGCGCCACCGCCGCGCCCTGGGCGTGCAGCGCCCGTGCCACGGCACCCCCGATGCCCCCCGAGGCGCCCGTCACCAGGGCGCGCTTGCCATCCAGTCGGAACATGGGCGTCCGCCCCCCTACACCGTCTTCAGGAACGCTTCGATCTCGGCCGGTCCGCCGGCTGCCTGGCTCGCCAGTTCCCGGTCGATGCGCCGCACCAGTCCCGACAGCACCTTGCCCGCGCCCAGTTCGACGACCGTCTCGATGCCGGCCGCCTTCATCGCCAGCACGCTCTCGCGCCAGCGCACCATCGCGGTCACCTGCTCCACGAGCTGGCGGCGGATGGTCTCGGGGTCGCTGGCCGCGGCCGCCGTCACGTTGGCGATCAGCGGCAGGGTCGGCGGCGCCATCGTGACACCCTCCAGCGCCTCGGCCATGACCTCGGCCGCCGGCGCCATCAGGGCGCAATGGAACGGCGCGCTGACCGGCAGCAGGATGCTGCGCCGGGCGCCCTTCTCGGCGGCGATCTTGAGCGCCCGTTCGACGGCCGTCCGATGGCCGCTGACCACGACCTGGCCCGGCGCGTTGTCGTTGGCCGCATCGCAGACCTCGCCCTGCGCGGCTTCCGCCGCCACCGCCTGCGCCTGCTCGACGTCGAGCCCCAGCAGCGCGGCCATGGCCCCCACGCCGACCGGCACCGCCTTCTGCATCGACCGGCCGCGCAGCTGCAGCAGCCGTGCGGCATCGGCGAGCGCGAAGCTGCCGGCCGCCGCGAGCGCGGAATATTCGCCCAGCGAGTGGCCCGCCACCAGCGCGCCCATGGACGAGAGCGGGCGCCCCAATTCGGCCTCGACGACCCGGGCGACGGCGACGCTGACCGCCAGCAATGCGGGCTGCGCGTTCTCCGTCAGGGTCAGGTCCGCCTCCGGCCCCTCGAACATCAGGCGGGTCAGGCGCTGCCCCAGGGCGTCGTCGACCTCCTCGAAGACGAGCCGGGCGACGGGAAAGGCTTCCGCCAGATCCCGGCCCATACCGACGGCCTGGGAACCCTGTCCCGGAAAGACGAATGCTCTTGTCATTTCCCCCCTCGCGATTGCCGGCCACTCAATAGGCGGCGCGATTGGGCTGTCAAGCCGGCCAGGACGCACTTGCGCCGGCAATCGCGATGTGTATAGTCCCGCGCCTTCGCTCCTTGCCGGCCCAGCCGGCTAGGCCTCTTCGGCTGTCCGGATCGGTCCGGCGGCCCAGGCGGCGCGAACAGCCATAAGGAGTCAATGGCACGATGGCGTTCTACGAGAACGTATTTCTTGCGCGGCAGGATATCGCCGGCAATCAGGTGGATGCGCTGGCCGACCAGTTCACCGCCGTCATCACGGAAAACGGCGGCCAGGTCACCAAGCGCGAGTATTGGGGCCTGCGCAACGTCGCGTACCGCATCCGCAAGAATCGCAAGGCGCACTACGTCCTGCTCAACATCGACGCCCCGTCCGCAGCGGTGGTCGAGATGGAGCGCACGATGCGCATCAACGAGGACGTGCTGCGCCACCTGACGGTGCGCGTGGACGCCCTCGAGGAGGGCCCGTCGGCGATGATGCAGTCGAAGGGCCGCGACGACCGCGAGCGGCCCCGTCGCGACTTCGGCGATCGTGGTGACCGCGGCGACCGCGGTGATCGTGGCGACCGGGGCGATCGTGGTGATCGCGGCGAACGCCCGGATCGCAGCGAGCGGGCCGAACCGGCACCGGCACCGGCGGCCGCCGACGCGGGAGGCGAGGCATGAGGTCCCCATCGGGTGGCATGGGTGGCGGCGGTGGACGCCGGCCCTTCTTCCGCCGGCGCAAGAGCTGCCCCTTCTCCGGGCCGACCGCGCCGAAGATCGACTACAAGGACGTGAAGCTCATGCAGCGCTTCGTGTCCGAGCGCGGCAAGATCGTGCCCAGCCGCATCACCGCTGTCTCGGCCAAGAAGCAGCGCGAGCTGGCGCAGGCGATCAAGCGGGCGCGGTTCCTCGGCCTCCTTCCCTACATCGTTAAGTAGGGGCGGATCGGGTTCGGCAACGGGAACGACGCCATGCCGGCGCCGGTCATCCAAGCCTTCGGCGCCGGGTTGGCGAGCGCGGCGTTCGCGCTCGCCGCCACGCTCGGCACCCCGGGCGCCATCATCTTCGCCTATCTGACCCAGCTGCCGCTCTTCGCGGTCGGCCTCGGTCAATCGGCGGGGATGCTGGCGATCGCCGGCGCGATGGCGGCTGCCATGCTGATCCTCCTGGAGAGCGGCCTCTTCGCCGCCATCTTCCTGGCGATCAACGTGCTGCCCGCCTACTGGCTGACCCGGCTGGCGATGCTGAACCGGGCGATGCCAGACGGCAGCGTCGGCTGGTATCCGCCGGGCCTGCTGGTCAGCTGGCTGACCGGGATGGCCGTCGCGGGGCTGGTCCTGGCCTATATCGGCTTCTCCGGAGCCGAAGGCGGGCTTCCGGGCACGGTCGAGCGCTTCCTGCAGGCCGGCCTGACCCTGATGGTCGGGGGCTCCGAAGCGCAGATCGAACGGGCAGTCGGGGCGATCGCCCCGCTGTTTCCCTCGATCGTGCTGGTGTCCTGGATGGTCATGATCGCCGTCAACGGCGCGCTCGCGCAGGCCCTGCTGGTCCGGTTCGGGCACAACCGCCGCCCGACGCCGCGCGTGTCGGACATCGAGTTGCCGCGGTGGGCGCTGGCGCCCGTGGCGGCGGCGCTGGGCCTGGCGATCCTGACCGACGGCACGGCGGGGCATTTCGGCTCGAACCTGAGTCTGGTGCTGTGCCTGCCGTTCTTTTTCGTGGGCCTCGCCGTGGTGCATGCCTATGCCCGGCGGCAGCCCCTGCGCTGGGTCATCCTGGTCGGGATCTATGCGGCGGTGATGATCTTCGGGTGGCCCGCGATGGCGCTGGTCATCCTTGGTTTCGTGGAGCAGTGGGCCGGAATCCGGCGGCGCCTCGGCGAGCCGCCTCCGGCCGATAAGGAGTAGTTGCAATGGACGTGATCCTGCTCGAGCGGGTCGAGAATCTCGGCCAGATGGGCGAGGTGGTGAAGGTGCGCGCGGGCTATGCACGCAACTTCCTGCTGCCGAAGAAGAAGGCGCTCCGCGCCACCAAGGAGAACATGTCGCATTTCGAGCAGCGCCGTGCGCAGCTCGAGGCGGCCAACCTGAAGCGCCGCGAGGAAGCCCAGTCGGTGGCGGCCAAGATGCACGGCCTGTCCATCACGGCGATCCGCCAGGCCGGCGAGTCGGGCCAGCTCTACGGCTCGGTGTCGCCCAAGGACGTCGCCGATGCGGTGACCGGCGCGGGCTTCACCATCGACCGCGCCCAGGTCCAGATCGACCAGCCCATCAAGACCCTGGGTCTCCATCCCGTGCGCGTCGCACTCCATCCCGAGGTGACGGTCACGGTCACGGTGAACGTCGCGCTCTCCGCCGAGGAAGCCGCTGCCCAGGCGCGCGCTGCGGCCCCGGCCGAGCCGGCGGCCGAGGTCGAACGCGAAGACGACGAGGCAAGCGAAGAGGCCTGAAACGGCCCGGGAGGTGGCGCCGCCACCTCCCCTCGCCCTCTAACCCTTTGATCGCGGGCGGGATGCGGTTGCATCTGCCTATTGAGGCGGCATCGTGGTTGTGGCGTAATTCCATCTGGCGCGGCCCTCGGCAATCCGGGTGAACGTCCGCGCGCCGGCATCGCTGGTCGGGGATGGAACGTCACCATGCTCTTCGCTCGACTTCTCGGTCGCATCATCCGCTTCGGCAATCTCCGGCTCGTCGACGCCGACGGCCGCAGCTGGACCTTCGGGGACGCGACCGGAACCCCTGTAACCCTTCGCCTCCACGACCGGTCGCTGCACACCCGGCTGGCATTGAAGCCCGAACTCCATGTCGGGGAAGCCTACATGGACGGGACCCTGACGATCGAGGAAGGCGACCTCTACGACTTCCTCCTGCTCGCGACCGAGAATCTGGCGCGGGCGCCCGAACCGCCGGTGATCAAGGCCAGCCGTGCCGTCGAGCACTGGCTGCGCGGGCTTCGCCAGTACAACCCGGTGGGGAAGGCGAAGGAGAACGTGGCCCACCACTACGATCTCTCGGGCCGCCTCTACGACCTCTTCCTCGATGCCGACCGGCAGTATTCCTGCGCCTACTTCGCCGACGCGCAGGACAGCCTGGAATCGGCGCAGCTGAACAAGAAGCGGCACATTGCGGCCAAGCTGCTGCTGGAGCCCGGCCAGCGCGTCCTCGACATCGGCTGCGGCTGGGGCGGACTGGCGCTGTATCTGGCGCAGACCTGCGATGTCGAGGTCACCGGCCTGACCCTGTCCGAGGAGCAGCACAAGGTCGCCGAGGAGCGCGCGCGGAAGGCCGGCCTCTCGGACCGGGTGCGTTTCCTGCTGCGCGACTACCGCCAGGAGACCGGCCGCTACGACCGCATCGTCTCGGTCGGGATGTTCGAGCATGTCGGCGTGCGGCACTACAACGCCTTCTTCCGCCAGGTGCGCCAGCTGCTGACCACCGACGGCGTCGCGCTCCTCCACTCGATCGGGCGGGCCGACGGTCCCGGCGCGACCAACCCGTGGCTGCGCAAGTACATCTTTCCGGGTGGCTATTCGCCGGCGCTGTCGGAGGTCCTGTCGGTGGTCGAGCGCACCGGCCTGTTCGTCACCGACATCGAGATTCTCCGCCTGCACTACGCCCACACGCTGCGCAACTGGCGCGAGCGCTTCCTCGCCAACCGGGCGGAGATCGCCGGCATCTACGACGAGCGTTTCTGCCGGATGTGGGAGTTCTATCTCGTCGGCTGCGAACTGGCCTTCGTGAACCAGGGCCACATGGTGTTCCAGATGCAGATCAGCCGGAGCCTGGAAACCGTGCCGCTGACACGCGACTACATCTACGAGTGGGAGCATCGCGACGACGCGCGGACCGGCATCGCCGCCTGAGTCGCGCGGGCGGCCGGCAAGCGGGGGAGCGCCGCGAGACCAACCTTCACCGGGTTCCACAGGGCTGTGGATGAATTCCGTCCCCGGGATGGCGTAGTGTGCGGCCGATGGAGAACATCGTCTCGCTCGCCATCGCCGGCCCCCACGGCGACGGGCCGGCCTACCGCACGCCGCCCCGCAACGAAGAGGCCGAGCAGGCCCTGCTCGGCGCCATCCTCGTCAACAACCAGGCATTCCAGCGCGTCAGCGAGATCGTCGCGCCGGAGCACTTCTCGAACCCGGCCCACGCCCGCATCTTCGCCGCCGCCGCCAAGCTGATCGAACGCGGCCAGATCGCCGACCCGGTCACGCTCCGCACCTACTTCGAGCAGGACCGCGCGCTGACCGATGTCGGCGGCGCGTCCTATCTCGCCCGGCTCGCGGCGGCATCGGCGACCATCATCAACGCCGAACACTATGCCCAGGCGGTCCGCGACCTGGCGCTGCGGCGCGAGCTGATCACGCTCGGCGAGGACATCGTCAACGCCGCCCACGACGCCGAGCCCGACGCCCCGGCCATCAGCCAGGTGGAGACGGCCGAGCAGCGGCTCTTCAACCTCGCCACGACCGGCAGCAGCGACGGCGGCTTCCGCACGTTCGAGAGCGCGCTGGTCGAGGCGATCCGCATGGCCGAGGCGGCCTTCAAGCGATCGGGCCATGTCGCGGGCGTCGGCACCGGCTTCATCGACATGGATCGGCGTCTGGGCGGGCTCCACCCCTCGGACCTCGTCATCCTTGCCGGCCGGCCGGCCATGGGCAAGACGGCGCTGGCGACCAACATCGCCTTCCACGCCGCACGCCATTACCGCGAGGGGCGCAACGCGGACGGGTCGGTGAAGGCCGAGGACGGCGCCGTCGTCGCCTTCTTCTCGCTCGAGATGTCGGCCGAGCAGCTCGCCACGCGCATCCTGGCCGAAGTGTCGGGCGTCGCCTCGGACCAGATCCGGCGCGGCGAGGTCGCCGCGGAGGAGTTCCCGAAGTTCGTCGAGGCGAGCCAGACGCTTGCGTCCATTCCCATGTTCATCGACGATACGCCGGCCCTGTCGATCTCCTCGGTGCGGACCCGGGCACGGCGCCTCGCCCGCCAGCGCGGCCTCGGCATGATCGTCGTCGACTACCTCCAGCTCCTGCGCGGCTCCGGCGCCGGGCGACAGGAGAACCGGGTGCAGGAGATCTCCGAGATCACCCGCGGCCTGAAGGCGATCGCCAAGGAACTGAACGTCCCCGTACTCGCCCTCTCGCAGCTGTCGCGCGCGGTCGAGCAGCGCGAGGACAAGCGGCCGCAGCTCGCCGACCTCCGCGAATCGGGGTCGATCGAGCAGGATGCCGACGTCGTCATGTTCGTCTTCCGTGAGGAATACTACCTCCGGCACGAGCCGACCCGCCGCCCCGAGGAGAACGACGAGAAGTTCAACGACCGCTACCAGCGCTGGTCGCAGCGCCTGCAGGAGGTCGCGGACACCGCCGAGGTCATCATCGCCAAGCAGCGCCACGGCCCGACCGGCACGGTGCGTCTGCGCTTCGAGGGGCGGATCACCAAGTTCGAGAACCTAGCCGAGGACGACCATATTCCCGATGGCAACTTCTGACGGGGCGCCCGGCGCCGGCGCGACCCTGACGGTCGACCTCGACGCCATCGCCGGGAACTATCGCCTGCTGTGCCGAACGCTGGGCAAAGTGCCCTGCGCCGCGGTCGTCAAGGCCGACGGCTATGGCCTCGGCGTCGCGCCGGTCGGCCGCACGCTGGCCGCGGCGGGCGCCGAATGGTTCTTCACCGCTCACCTCGGCGAGGCGATCGCATTGCGCGCCGCCCTCCAGCCGCCGGTGCGCATCGCCGTGCTCAACGGCATCTGGCCCGGCCTGGAGGATGCCTTCCTCGCCCACGACCTCCTGCCGGTGCTGAACGACCTCGGCCAGATCGCGCTGTGGCGGGCGGCCGCGACCGGCGCCGGCCGCCCGCTGCCCGCCGTCCTGCAGCTCGACACCGGGATGGCGCGGCTCGGGCTGCCGCCGGCCGAGCTGGCGACCCTGCGGCAGGAGCCGGAGCGGATGTCGGGAATCGACCTCCGGCTCGTGATCAGCCATCTCGCCTGCGCCGACGAGCCGGGGCATCCGCTGAATGCGATCCAGCGCGGCCGCTTCGCCGCCGCGCGGGATGCATTTCCAGGCGTGCCCGCGAGCCTCGCCGCCTCCTCCGGCATCTTTCTCGGCCCCGGCTATCACTGCGATCTCGGCCGCCCGGGCGTCGCGCTCTACGGCGTCAACCCCACGCCCGACGCGCCCAACCCCATGCGGCCGGTCGTCCGGCTGGAGGCCCGGATCCTCCAGGTCCGTCACATTGACCGGGGCGAGAGCGTTGGCTATGGTGCGACGCACCGCGCGTCCAAGCCGACGAAAGTTGCAACGGTTCCAATCGGTTATGCCGACGGGTTCCTGCGGTCGTCGAGTTCCCGCGGCCACTTCCTGCTGAACGGCGCGCCGGCGCCGATTCTGGGCCGGGTTTCGATGGATCTGATCACGCTCGACGTCACCGACTTCGCCGATGCCGATGCCCGCCCCGGCGCGACCGTGGTCGCGATCGGTGACGCGCGCTCGCTCGACGCCGTCGCAAGCGATGCCGGCACCATCGGATACGAGTTCCTGACCGGCCTCGGACAGCGCTACGCCCGCGTCTATCGCGGCGGGGCGTGACCTAAGCCGTGGGCTTTCTCGCCGCCATCGGCCGCGCCGTCCTGCATCTGCTGGAGACGACCGGGTCGGTCAGCCTCTTCGCCGGGCAGGCGCTGGCCCTGTCGCTGCGCCCGCCCTGGCACTGGCGGCTGATCGCCCGCCAGATGATGGACATCGGCTATTATTCGCTGCCGGTCGTGGGCATGACCGCGCTCTTCACCGGCATGGTGCTGGCGCTGCAGAGCTATACCGGCTTCTCGCGCTTCGCCGCCGACAGCGCCATCCCGACCGTCGTCGTCATCTCGATCACCCGCGAACTCGGCCCGGTGATCGCCGGCCTGATGGTCGCCGGGCGCATCGGCGCCTCCATGGCCGCCGAGATCGGCACCATGCGCGTCACCGAGCAGATCGACGCGCTGTCGACCCTCGCCACCAATCCGATGAAGTATCTCGTGGCCCCGCGGCTGCTCGCCGGCATGACCATGCTGCCGCTGCTGGTGCTGGTGGCCGACGTCATCGGCGTCTTCGGCGGCTATGTCGTCTCGGTCCACAAGCTGGGCTTCAATCCCGCCAGCTATCTCAAGCGGACCTTCGACTATCTCCAGGTCATGGATGTCGTGTCCGGCCTGGTCAAGGCGTCGGTGTTCGGCTTCCTGATCGCGCTGATGGGCTGCTACCACGGCTATCGCTCGCGCGGCGGGGCGCAGGGCGTCGGCACGGCCACGACCCAGGCGGTCGTCACCGCCTCGATCCTGATCCTGCTGTCGAACTACCTCATCACCGAGCTGTTCTTCTCTCGCCAATGACGGCAGCCCCCAAGATCCAGGTCCGCGGCCTCAGCAAGCGGTTCGGCCCGAAGGTGGTGCTGGACGGCGTCGACCTCGACATCGCGCAGGGCGAGTCGCTGGTCGTCATCGGCGGCTCGGGCAGCGGCAAGTCGGTCATGATCAAGTGCATCCTCGGCCTGATCGCCCCGGATTCCGGCAGCATCGTCATCGACGGCGAGGACATCACCAAGCTCGACCGCCGCGGCCGCGAGCGCGTCATGGGCAAGTTCGGCATGCTCTTCCAGGGCGGCGCCCTGTTCGACAGCCTGCCGGTCTGGGAGAACGTCGCCTTCGGCCTCATCCAGGGCCGCGGCGTCTCCCGCGGCGAAGCCAAGGCCGTCGCGCTGCACAAGCTCGCCGCGGTCGGGCTCAGCGAGCAGGTCGGCAACCTCCATCCGTCGGAACTTTCCGGCGGCATGCAGAAGCGCGTCGCCCTCGCCCGCGCCATCGCGACCGAGCCGGAGATCATCCTCTTCGACGAGCCGACGACCGGCCTCGACCCGATCATGGCCGACGTCATCAACAACCTCATCGTCGACTGCGTCCACGAACTCGGCGCCACGACGATCACCATCACCCACGACATGCACTCGGCCCGCAAGATCGCGACCCGGGTGGCCATGATCTATGGCGGCCGCATCATCTGGAACGGCCCCGCCTCGGCGATCGACTCCTCGGGCAATGCCTATGTCGACCAGTTCGTGAACGGTCACGCCGAAGGGCCGATCAAGATGGAGGTGCGGCCGCTGTGACGGCCGCCCCTGCCCCGCCCGCCCCCCGCTGAGCGCGATGGCCCGGCCGGCTGCCCGCTTCGTCTGCCAGCAATGCGGCGCCGTCCATCCCAAATGGGCCGGGCGGTGCGAGGATTGCGGCGCCTGGAACTCCCTGGTCGAAGAGTCGGGCGGCGAGGCTCCGCCGAAGGGGCTGGGACCGGGCAAGGGCCGGCGCATCGAACTGGTCGGACTGTCCGGCCCCGGCGAGGAGGCGCCGCGCCGCGTGGTCGGCATCGGCGAATTCGACCGCGTGGCCGGCGGCGGGCTGGTGCCGGGCAGCGCGCTGCTGGTGGGCGGCGACCCCGGCATCGGCAAGTCGACGCTGCTCCTGCAGGTCGCCGCGCGTCTCGCGGCGACCGGTCCGGTGATCTACATCTCCGGCGAGGAAGCCGTCGAGCAGGTGCGCATGCGCGCCCGCCGCCTCGATGTCGCGGCGGCGCCGGTGGCGCTCGCGGCCGCGACCAGCGTCCGCGACATCGTCGCCTCCCTCGACCAGGGCGAGGCGCCGGCGATGGTCGTGATCGATTCGATCCAGACCATGTATCTCGACACGCTCGACTCCGCGCCCGGCACCGTCGCCCAGGTGCGGTCGAGCGCACAGGAACTGATCCGCCTCGCCAAGCGGCGCGGCTTCGCGCTGGTTCTCGTCGGCCACGTCACCAAGGAGGGGACGATCGCCGGACCCCGCGTGCTGGAGCACATGGTCGACACCGTCCTCTATTTCGAGGGCGAGCGCGGCCACCAGTTCCGCATCCTGCGGGCGGTCAAGAACCGCTTCGGGCCGACCGACGAGATCGGGGTCTTCGAGATGACCGACCGTGGGCTGGCCGAGGTGACCAATCCCTCCGCCCTCTTCCTCGCCGATCGCCAGGGCGACGTGTCGGGCGCGGCCGTCTTCGCCGGCATGGAGGGCACGCGCCCGGTCCTGGTCGAAATCCAGGCGCTGGTCGCCCCGTCCGCCCCCGGCACCCCCCGGCGCGCGGTGGTCGGCTGGGACGGCGGGCGCCTGTCCATGATCCTGGCGGTGCTGGAAGCGCGCGCCGGGGTGGCGCTCGGCGCCAACGATATCTATCTCAATGTCGCAGGTGGTCTGCGCATCCAGGAACCGGCAGCCGACCTCGCCGTTGCAGCGGCGTTGATCTCGGCCTCGACGGGCGAGGCTTTGCCGGCGGCGACGGTGGTGTTCGGCGAGATCGGCCTCTCGGGCGAGGTGCGTGCGGTGAGCCAGACGGAACAGCGCCTCAAGGAGGCAAGCAAGCTCGGCTTCGAGCGTGCGCTCATGCCGCCGCTCCGCGGGCGGCGGCCGGCGCGCACCGAGCTGTCCCAGACCGAGATCGGTACCGCGGCCGACCTCGTGGCCCTGTTCGACACCCGGCCGGCCAGCCGCCGGTCGCCCCCGGATCGGCAGTAGGATGACCTGGACCTATCTCGACATCGCCATCGTCGGCGTCATCATCCTGTCGGCGCTGTTCGCCCTGATGCGCGGCTTCGTCCGCGAGGTGCTGGCCGTCGCCGGCTGGATCGGCGCGGCCCTCGTCGCGCTCTACGGCTTTGCGCCGCTGCGTCCGCACGCCCACGACCTGCTCGGGTCCGGCCTCATCGCCGACATCGCGCTCGGCGCGGTGCTGTTCCTGTTCGCCCTGATCATCTTCTCGCTGATCAGCCATGGCATCGCGACGCGCGTGCGCGGCAGCGCGCTCAGCGCGGTCGATCGCACGCTCGGCCTCCTCTTCGGGATCGTGCGCGGCGGCGTCCTCGTCTGCCTCGCCTACCTGCTGATGACCTGGGCCGTGCCCGCGGCCGACCATCCGCCCTGGGTCAAAGAGGCGCGCGCCTTGCCATTGGTGCAGCAAGGGGCCACATGGCTGACCAAGCTCGTGCCCAAGGAGTTCCGGGACCGCGCCGCCGACGAGACCCGCCGGCTCGGCGAGCAGACCCGGGACACCCGCCGCACGTTCGACGCCCTGACCAGCCCGCCGGTCGGCACGCCGCCGCCGAAGCCGGGCTACAGTCCGAACGAACGGCGAGACATGGACCGAATGATCAATCAGAGCCGGCCCTAGGGCCGGCCTTCGCGCTTTATGCCGGCGGGCAGGCAGGAAAGCGCGTGCGTGACTCTTTTCGGACAGCTATAAGCCCTCGCAGGCGGCCCTGGACGGATCGGCCGCAGCGGACGGGCAGCGGAGAACGGCGATGCAGACGCTGACCACCCATCCCTTCGACGACGATCACTTCAAGGAGGAGTGCGGCGTCTTCGGGATCTTCGGACATCCCGAGGCAGCCGCCCATGCCGCGCTCGGCCTCCACGCCCTCCAGCACCGCGGCCAGGAGTCGGCCGGCATCGTGTCGTACGACGGTGTGCAGTTCCACGCCCATCGCGGCCTCGGCCAGGTGGGTGAGAATTTCAGCGCGCCCTCGACCATGCAGTCGCTGGTCGGCTCGACCGCGATCGGCCATGTCCGCTACGCCACGACCGGCGACACGACCCTGCGCAACGTCCAGCCGCTGTTCGCCGACTTCGCATTCGGCGGGCTCGCGATCTGCCACAACGGCAACCTGACGAACTCCTATGGCATCCGCCGGGAACTGGTGCGGCGTGGCAGCCTCTTCCAGTCGACGACCGATACCGAGGTCATCGTCCATCTCATCGCGACCAGCCTGCGTGCCACCGTCGTCGACCGCATGATCGACGCGCTGCATCGCGTCGAGGGCGCCTATTCCCTGGTGGCGCTGTCGAGCAAGGAACTGGTCGGCGTGCGCGACCCGCTGGGGGTGCGGCCGCTCGTGCTGGGGCGACTCGGCTCGACCTGGATCCTGACGTCCGAGACCTGCGCCTTCGACATCATCGGCGCGGACTTCGTGCGCGATGTCGAGCCCGGCGAGATGGTCGTCATCGACGAGAGCGGCATCCGCAGCATCTTCCCGTTCGCGCGGCCGCCCAAGCGCTTCTGCGTCTTCGAGTACATCTACTTCGCCCGGCCGGACAGCATCGTCGAAGGCAGCAGCGTCTACGAGGCGCGCAAGCGCATCGGCGCCGAACTGGCCCTCGAAAGCCATATCGACGCGGACGTGGTGATCCCCGTCCCCGACTCGGGCGTGCCGGCGGCGATCGGCTATGCCGCGGCGGCCAAGGTGCCGTTCGAGCTCGGCATCATCCGCAACCACTATGTCGGCCGCACCTTCATCGAGCCGACCGACCATATCCGCCATCTCGGCGTGAAGCTGAAGCACAACGCCAACCGCGCCATGATCGAGGGCAAGCGCGTGGTCCTGGTCGACGACAGCATCGTGCGCGGGACGACCTCCACCAAGATCGTCGAGATGGTGCGCCAGGCCGGAGCGCGCGAAGTGCATATGCGGATTTCGAGCCCGCCCACGACGAATTCCTGCTTCTACGGCATCGACACCCCGGAGCGGGAGCGGCTGCTCGCCTCCCGCTTCGACGTCGCCGGCATGGCCAAGTACATCGGCGCCGATTCCCTGGCCTTCATCTCGATCGACGGGCTCTACCGGGCGATGGGCCACGACGGCCGCAACAACAGTCAGCCGCAATTCTGCGACGCCTGCTTCACCGGCGACTATCCCACCCAGCTGGCCGACTACGACGCGGCAGGAACGTCCTCGCAGCTGTCCCTACTCGCCGAGATCGCCTGACCTTCATGTCCGAACCTGTCCACCCCCGCCGTCTGGCGGGGCGCGTCGCCGTCGTCACCGGGGCTTCGCGCGGCTTCGGCGCCGCCGCGGCCGCAGCCATCGCCGCCGAAGGCGCCCATCTCGTGCTCGTCGCCCGCACGGTCGGCGGGCTGGAAGAGACCGACGACGCAGTCCGCCGCGCCGGCGGCAGCGCCACCCTCGTGCCGCTCGATCTCAAGGAATCGGATCGCATCGACCAGCTGGGCGCCGCCCTGCACGAGCGCTTCGGCAAGGTCGACATGCTGGTCGCGGCGGCCGGCGCGCTCGGCACGCTGACGCCCGTCGGGCATATCCGGCCGGAGCACTGGGCCGACGTCCTGGCCGTCAACCTGACGGCCAACTGGCGCCTGATCCGCAGCCTCGATCCGCTGCTCCGCCTGTCCGACGCGGGCCGTGCGGTCTTCGTGAGCTGCGCCGAGGCCGGCGGGCGTGACGCCTACTGGGCCGGCTATGCCGTCAGCAAGGGCGGCCTCGAGACGCTGGCGCGCCTCTATGCCGCCGAGCTGGCGACGACGTCAGTCAAGGCCAACATCTTCGATCCCGGCCCTATGCGCACGGGCCTGCGGGCCGCCGCCTTCCCCGGCGAGAAGGCCGATGCGGTGCGTGCCCCGGAGGAGGCCGCGCGCGCCATGCTGCCGATGCTGCTGCCGGCCTATACGGCGCAGGGCGAGCGGGTCGCCTTCGCGTGAGGCTGCTGGCCGCCGCCGCACTCGCCCTCGTCGCCCTCGCGGCTCCGGTCGCGGCGGCCTTCGAACTGCAATCGCATCGCGGCGGCCGCGGCCTCTGGCCCGAGAACTCGCTGACCGCATTCGCCGGCTCGCTGGCGCTGGGCGTCTCCGTGCTCGAACTCGACACCCGGCTGACGGCGGACGGCGTGGTCGTCATTCATCACGATGCGCGCCTCAATCCCGAACTGACCCGGGGCCCGGACGGAACCTGGATCGTCGCTCCGACGCCGCTGATCCGCGACCTCTCCGCCGCTGCGCTCGCGGCCTACGATGTCGGCCGCGCCGAGCCCGCCTCGCGCCATGTCCGCCGCTATCCCGACCAGCGTGCCGTCGACGGCGAGCGCATCCCGACGCTGGCCCAGCTCTTCGCCATGCCGGCCGTGCAGGCGAACCCCGGTATCCGCTTCAACATCGAGACCAAGATCGATCCCCGCCGCCCGGAGGAGACGGCCTCGCCGGAACGGATCGTCGAGCGCCTGCTCGCGACGATCGATGCCGCGGGGATGGCTGGCCGGGTCACCATCCAGTCCTTCGACTGGCGCACGCTGCGGCTCGTCCGCGCTAGGCGGCCCGCCATCCCGACGGTGCATCTGTCCGCCCAGCAGCAGTTCCTGGACACGATCCAGGCCGGCAGCAGCACCGTCAGTCCCTGGACGGACGGCATCGCCCCCGCCGATCACGACGGCTCCGTGCCGCGCATGGTCAAGGCCGCCGGAGGCGCGGTCTGGTCGCCCTTCTGGCGCGACCCGACCGACGCCGATCTCGCCGAAGCGCGCCGGCTTGGCCTGCCGGTCGTGGTCTGGACGGTCAACGCGGCCGAGGACATGGCCCGACTGATCGACCGTGGCGTCGACGGCATCATCACCGACCGGCCCGATATCCTGCGCCGGGTGATGGAGCAGCGCGGCATGGCGGTGCCGGCACCGCGCTGACCCCGGCATCCGCGATGGCCCCGACGGACGCGCTTTATCGGTCCGCCCTGGCGGTTGCCCATGCCGGCCGCATCCCGCTGCTCGTCCGCCGCTGCGAGGCCATCCTCGCCGCCGATCCCGAACATGCGGGTGCCCTGCGCCTGCTCGCCTATGCGCGCCGACGCGCCGGCAACACCTCGGACGCTCTCGACCTGCTGACGCGGGCGGCGCGCGCCGCGCCCCGCGAAGGGCGGATCGCGCTGGAACTGGGCCATCTGCTGTCGGCGCTGGGACATGCGGATGACGCGATCGCCGCCTATGCCGAGGCGGCGCGTCTGCGACCGACCGACCTCGGCGCCGGGCTGGCGCTGGTGGCCGGCCTGCGCCGCCTGGGTCGCAGGTCGGAGGCGATCGCGGCCTGCCAACCCCTCGCCGCGCGAAGCACGGACCGCGGGCCACGCGCAGTGCTGTCGGCCATGCTGCGCGAGGAAGCGGGTGAGGCCGCGGCGGCGGGCGCCCATCAGGCCGCCGCCGCACGGCTGCAACGGGTGGTGGCGCTCGGCGTCGCACAGGCGGGCGACTTCTCCAATCTCGGCAGCGCGCTGCAGGAGCTGGGGCGCTGGCCCGAGGCGGAGGCCGCCCTGCGGCGGGCCGCCACCCTTGCCCCGCGTGCTCCCGAAATCCGGGCCAATCTCGCCAACCTGCTGATGCTCGCCGGCCGCTATCCCGAAGCGGTCGCGGAATATGCGGCAGCCGACCGGATCGACCCCGGGGGGACGGCGCGGAGCTACAATTTCGGGCACGCGCTGGCCGGCGCCGGGCGGCTCGCCGAAGCGTGGACCGAACTCGACCGGCACTGGAGTGCGACGCGAACCCGGCGCCATGCCGTCCCCGAATGGGACGGCGCTGCGGCGGTCGACGGCGTCCTGCTGTGGAGCGAGCACGGGATCGGCGACGAGGTGCTCTCCCTCGGGATGGCGCAGGACGCCGCCGCCAGGACCGGCCGCCTGGTGATCGAGTGCGACCCTCGCCTGCTGCCAGCGGTTCGCCGCTCGATGCCGGACATTGCGGCCGTCGCCCGCGGCGGGCCGCCCCCGGCCATCGCGGCGCACCTGCCCGCAAGCCGCCTGCCGGGCCTCTTCCGCCCGAACCTCGGTGCCTTTCCCGACCGCGCCGCATACCTCTCCGCCGACGCGGGCCGGGTGGCGGACCTCGCAGCCCGCTACCGGCGGGATCATCCCGGGCTCGTCGTCGGCATCGCGTGGCGCAGCACCAACGCCGCCTTCGGACACCGCAAGTCGATCCCGCTGGCCGACTGGCATCCCCTCTTCGCCCGTCGCCCTGCCCGCTGGATCAGCCTGCAGCACGGCGACTGCGCCGCCGAGATCACGGCGGCCGGCGGACAGGTCCATGTCGATCCCGACATCGACCCGGTCGCGGACATCGACGGCCTCATGGCGCAGATCGCTGCGGTCGACCTCGTGATCGCCGCCAGCAACTCGACCGCCCACCTCGCGGGGGCGCTGGGACGGCCATGCTGGGTGCTGCTGCCGCGCGGCAGCGGCCTGCTCTGGCATTGGCTGGTGCCGGCCGGCGGCGACCGTTCGCCCTGGTATCCTTCCGTCCGCCTCTTCCGTTCGGACGGTCCCAACGACTGGACGGCGCCGATCGCCCGAGCAGCCGACACCCTCGAAACCTTCGGCGGCTAACTGTCGTCCTTGCCGGCGAAGGGATTGTCCGAGCGCCGCAGGACCAGGCGGATCGGCACGGCCGGGATGGCGAAATCCTCGCGCAGGCCGTTCACGACATAGCGCCCGTAATCGTCCGGCAGGGCGTCGGGGCGGCTGAGGAACAGCTGGAAGGTCGGCGGACGAACCTTGGTCTGGGTCAGGTAGCGCAGGCGCAGGCGCCGGCCCTGGACCATCGGCGGCGGATGGCGCTCGGTCATCACCTTCAGCCAGCGGTTCAGCGCATGGGTCGGCACGCGGCGGTTCCAGGCCTCGAACGTCCGGAACACCGCCTCCATCAAGCGCGGCACGCCCGCCCCCGTCTCGCCCGAAACCGGCACCAGTTCGATGCCCTTGACCTGCTGCAGCGAGGTCTCGAGGCGGTCGCGGAAGCGCTGCAGGGCAGCCTGCCGGTCCTCGACGAGATCCCACTTGCTGACCGCGATCACCATGGCGCGACCCTCGTCGATGACGCGCCGGGCGATCGTCAGATCCTGCTTCTCCATCGGCTGGGTCGCGTCCAGCACCAGCACCACCACCTGGGCAAATCGGATGGCGCGGTCGCTGTCGTCGGTCGCCAGCTTCTCCAGGCGCTCGACGACGTTGGCGCGGCGCCGCAACCCCGCCGTATCGACCAGCCGCAGCCGGCGGCCGCGATACTCCCAGTCGACCGAGATGGCGTCGCGGGTGATCCCGGCTTCCGGACCCGTCAGCATCCGGTCCTCGCCGATGAGGCGGTTGGTCAACGTCGACTTGCCGACATTGGGGCGGCCGACGATGGCCATCGAGATCGGCTGGTCCGGCGCGGCCTCGGCCTCCTCGCCCTCCGGCGCGCTCTCGACCTCGTCGGGCGGATCGCCGACCGCCGTGACGAGCGCATCGTAGAGTTCGGCCATGCCTTCGCCGTGCTCGGCCGAAATGGCGACGGGGTCGCCAAGGCCCAGCGCATAGGCCTCGCCCTGTGCCGACAGCCCGGCCCGGCCCTCGCATTTGTTGACGACGAGGACGACCGGCCGCTGACGGCGTCGCAGCCAGCCGGCGAAGTGGCTGTCGATCGGCGTCACGCCATCGCGGCCGTCGATCACCATCAGCACCAGGTCCGCCTCGTCGACGGCGGCCTCCGTCTGGGCGCGCATGCGCGCCTCGAGGCTCTCGTCGCGGACATCCTCCAGGCCGGCCGTGTCGATCGCGGTGAAGCGCAAGGGCCCGAGGTGCGCTTCCGCCTCTCGCCGGTCGCGGGTCACGCCGGGCAGGTCGTCGACGATGGCGAGCTTGCGGCCCGCGAGGCGGTTGAAGAGCGTCGACTTGCCGACGTTGGGCCGACCGACGATCGCGATCCGGGGTGTCATCCGCTAGCGCAGTGCGATCAGGACGGCTTCGTCGGTCACGAGATACAGCGTGCGACCGGCCACCACCGGCGCCGCATAGATCGGATCGGGAAGCTGGATCGTCCCCAGCAGCTCGCCGGTGTACGGCGAGATCGCGAAGGCCTCCTTGTTCGAGCCGACCACCACGACGCGATCGCCCGCCACCACCGGGCCGGTCCAGAACAGCGGATCCTTGCGCTCGACCTCGCGCCGATGGCGCGGCAGCGGCCGCACCCAGCGGATCCGGCCGTCGCCGCGCGACAGGCACACCACCTCGGAGTCGGGCGTCAGGACATAGATGAAGTCCCCGGCGACCCAGGGGCTCTCCAGGCTGCCGATCTCCTGCTCCCAGATCCGGTTCCCGGTGCGCAGGTCGATCGCCACCATGCGCCCGGAATGGCTGACGGCGAAGACGGTGCCGCGATCGACTACCGGCCGGCCGCGGATGTCCGCGAGGTCCGAGATGGCGTCGATGCGGCGCACGGCGGCGAGGTTGTCCTGCCACGCCACCCGGCCGTTCTCGACCCGCATGGCGAAGAGTTCGCCGGAGGTGAAGGCGGCGACGACCGCATCACCCTCGACGGCCGGGCTCGCCCCGCCCATCAAGCCGGCCGTTTCCGAGATGGCCGGCTGGTTCCACAGCTTGCGGCCGTCCTCGGCCGATAGGGCGTCCACCTGGTTGTCGATCGTCACCGCGAAGACGCGGCCGCCCGAGACGGTCGGGGCCGTGCGCGAAGGCCCGCCCAGCGGCGCGCGCCAGATCAGCTTGCCGCTGGCGGCGTCGAGCGCGATCACCTCCGCCCAGCCGGTGGCGACGAAGACGCGGCCGTCGGCATAGGCCACGCCGCCGCCGAACCCGCCGTCGCGCTCGCCCTCCGGGCGGACGTCGAAGCTCCAGATCGCGTTGCCGGACGCCGCGTTCAGCGCCGAGACGCGCCGCCCGGAGTCCATCGCATAGACGGCGCCACCTGCGACCACGGGCGTCGCGATGATGCGACGGTCGTCGCCGCCACCCTCACCGAGGCTGGCCCGCCATGCGACCTTCGGCGCGTCGCCCAGCGCCAGATGGTGCATGACGTGATTGGGATAGCCGCCGGCCTGCGGCCATTCGGCGTTCTCCACCGGCCGCGGCAGTTCCACCCGGAGATCGGCCAGTGCCGGATCGGGGCGAATCTGCCGGTCGAGCGCCAGCACCGAGAGGCGGGTGCCGGGCAATGGCGGCGGCAGCGACTCGCCGAACCAGTCGCAGCCTGCGACCAGGCCGGCGCCCAGCAGAACGACCGCGATGCCGCGATGGGCGGAACGAGAAAGGCCCGACATCATGCACCACCACCCAGCGCGCGCAGCATTTCGCCAGCCCGGTTGCGCAGCGACTGCGGCGCCGTCGCATCGGCCGACAGGGGTTCTAGGAGCGCCCGGGCCCGTGCCTGGTCGCCGGCGCGCAGGGCCAGGACGGCCTGGAGTTCGCGCGCCGAGAACCGCCACGGGCTGTCGTCGGCAGCCAGCGGATCGAGGCGCGTGGACAGCGTCGCGGGATCGCCGGTGTCGACCTGCAGCATCACCGACAGCAGCAGTGCGGCGCGGCGATAGATCTCCGGCGCGTCGGCGTCGGCCGCAACGCCCTCGTAGATCGCGGCCGCCCCGGCCTGATCACCGGCGCGGACCTTGAGGACGGCGCCCTGCATGCGCGCCATGACGGCATAGCCGGCGGGACCGTCCGACGCGACGGCCGCGAAGCCGGTGGTCGCCTCGTCGACCTGTCCCTGGTTCGCCTGCAGCATCGCCTGGGTGAAGCGGTCCCCGGCGGCCAGCCGCTGGTTCGTCCGGTAGTACTGCCACCCCGACCACGCCGCGGTGGCAAGCACCAGCACGACCGCCACGCCGATCACATAGACGCCGTAGCGTCGCCATAGCGCGGTCGCACGATCGCGCCGCAGGTCTTCGTCAACTTCTTGAAAAATATCGGCCACGCCGATCACTCCGGCCCGAAAAACGCCCGGCACCATAGCGACAGGCCCCTGCAAAGGCAAACCGTGCCGCCGCTTTACGATTTGATGAAAATGGGGAACACTGTCGGCCGATCCAGGGTGCGACAGAGGCTCTCCGTGGCGCGAACGGCTTCCACCGTCATACGCCTGTCCGACCACCGCGGCCGCCAACGCCCGGTCTATTTCAATCGCAGCGAACTGAACCGCCTGCTCGGCCTCTACAGCCGGCATGTCAGCAGCGGGGAATGGCGCGACTACGCGATCGATCACACGCCGGGCCGGGCCATTTTTTCCGTCTATCGTCACACCCACGAGCGGCCGCTCTACGCTATCGTCAAGGGACCGCCGGGGAACGACGGAAACAGCCAATGGATCGTGATGAGCGGACGCGAGCGGCTGGCCCAGGCCGGCAACATCGACGATGCCCTGCGGGTCTTCGCCGCCAAGCTGCGGCTGGTGCGCTGACACTGCTGGCGGCCCTGCCCGCCGCCGCCAAGGCGCCTTCCCCCGGCCCCAGCTTCGACTGCGCGCGCGCCGGCACCCGCGTCGAACGGGCCATCTGCGCCGACGCCGGCCTCTCCGCGGCCGATCGGCGACTGGCCGAACTCTATCGCCGACAGCTTGCGACCGGCGATGCCGCCGCCCTGCGCCGCGACCAGCAGGGCTGGCTGCGACAGCGCAACCGGTGCGAAGCCGAACCGGACGGCAGCGGCCGCCTGCGCGACTGCATTGCCGCCGCCATCGCGCAACGCACCGCCGTACTCGATCCGCCACCGCGGCCGCGACCCGCGGCGGTCCCGTTCGCCTATCCCGCCTGGGAGGTCACGGTGACCGGCGAGCGCTGCATCGTCACCCGCACGGGCCCGCGCGGCCGCCGCCTCGCCATCGAGCGCGACCGATCAGCACCAGGCGATGCAGCGGGCGTCCTGCGCTTCACCCCCGGCCCTGCGGACCAGGACCTCGTCCGCCCCGGCGAGCGGGTCGTCTTCCTCGCCGACCAGCAGCGCCTCGCCGCGATCGTCCGCGACGGAGGCATCCTCGGCTCCCCCGGCCGGGAGGCGGCCACCGCGCGGGCGCTCGCCCAGGCCCGCACCCTGACCGTGGTGCGGATGCTGGACAGCCTGCTAGAGGTGCCGCTCGACGGCCTCGATGGGGCGCTGGCGGAGATGCGGGCGCGCTGCCGCGGCTGACCGGTCAGCTGCCGATCAGGCCGAGCTGCGGGCTGGAGGCATCGGCGTAGCGGCGGCGGGGGATGCGGCCCGCGAGCGCCGCGTCGCGGCCGGCCGCGACCGCCAAGCCCATCGCGCGGGCCATCCGCACGGGATCGTCCGCCTTGGCGACGGCGCTGTTCAGCAGCACCGCGGCGCAGCCCAGTTCCATCGCCAGTGCCGCGTCGGACGCTGTGCCGATACCGGCGTCGAGGATCACCGGCACCGGGCTGCGGCGCACGATCTGCTCGATGTTGAAGGGGTTGAGGATGCCCAGCCCCGACCCGATCGGCGATCCCAGCGGCATGACCGCCGCGCAGCCGACATCGGTCAGGCGGCGGCAGAGAACCGGATCGTCGGTCGCATAGGGCAGCACGGTGAAGCCTTCCCGCACCATCTCGGCCGCGGTCGCCACCAGCTCGGCGCCGTCTGGATAGAGCGTTTCGCGGTCGCCGATCAGCTCCAGCTTCACCCAGTCGGTGCCCAGCGCCTCGCGCCCCAGCTCGGCGGTCAGCATCGCGTCTCGCCTGGTGCTGCAGCCGGCGGTATTGGGCAGAATGCGGCGGCCGGCCAGCAGGTCGACCATGTCGTCCGGTTCGCCGCCGGCCAGCGACACCCGCCGCAGCGAGACGGTGACGATCTCCGCCCCGCTCGCGGCAATGGCGTCGAGCATCACCTGCCGGCTGGGATAGCCGGCCGTGCCGATCAGGATGCGCGCGCCGAAGCGTTCGCCGGCGATCTCCAGAAAGTCGGGTCCACGATCCATCGGGCTCACCCTCCGCCGCGGGCGGTGACGACTTCGATGCGGTCGCCGGTGGTCACGGCCGTGTCGGCCCAGTCGCGGCGGCGGACGAGTTCGCCGTTGCGCGCGACCGCGATGCCGGGCCGCTCGCGCTCGATGCCGATGGCGTCGAGGAGTTCGGCGACGCTGCCGCCGCCGAAGGCGCTGGGGGCGCCGTTGACGAGAATGGCGTTCGTATTCATGCGGAAAGCGGAACCTCGATCTTGTGGGGAAAGCGTCCGGGACGGAACGGCGCGGCGTCGACCGGTTCCGGCCGCCCCAGGACCCCCGCCACCACCAGCTCGGCAGTCGCCGGTGCCAGCAAGATGCCGTTGCGATGGTGGCCGGTCGCGACATGCAGGCCGCCACCGACCGGGCCGATGACCGGCAGGTCGTCGCGGCTGCGCGGCCGCAGCCCGGTCACGAGTTCGAGGAGCGGCAGTTCCTCCAGCCCCGGCAGGATGCGCCATGCGGCTTCCAGCAGCGACAGCACGGCGCCGGCCGTCGGCTGGCGGTCGAAGCCGCGATCCTCGACCGTCGCGCCGACATAGAGCCGGCCGTCGGCGCGCGGCACCAGATAGATGCCGCTGCCCCAGACGACGTGCCGCAGCAAGGGTGCCGCGGGGTCCATCTGGAGGACCAGCGCCTGCCCCTTGGCCGGCCGCACCGGCGGCGCCGGCCAGCCGGCAAGCCCGCCGGCATGGGCGCCGGCCGCGAGGACGAGATGGTCCGCCCGCTCCCGCCCGCCGTCGCCGAGGCGGATCGCCCAACCGTCTCCGGCAGGCTCGATCCCCGCGACCACGGTCTCCTCGCGCAGCGCGACGCCGGCCTCCGCCAGTGCGGCCAGCAGCGCCGGCACCACCGCACGGGGGTCGACCTGATGGTCGCCGGGGCTTGCAATGGCACCCAGCACGTCCGGGCTGAGGGCGGGCTCGCGCACGCGCAGCTCGGCCGCGTCGTGCCATTCGACCGGCAATCCCAGCCGCTTGAGATAGCGCAGCCGGTGATGGAGCGCCGTCAGCTCGTCGCGCCCGACCGCGAGATGCACGGTGCCCTCGTCGCGATAGCCGACGCCGCACCCGGCGATGCGGCCGAGCCGCGCCGCCCATTCCGGCCACAGCGACTGCGACCAGCGGGCAAGCCCGATCATCGCCTCCTCGCCGGGCTCGGCCTCCAGGGTCGCGGCGAGCATCCCGCCCGCGGCCCAGGTCGCCCCGCGGCCGGCGCGCTCGCGCTCGAAGACGGTGACGCGCAGCCCGGCCTCGGCCAGACGCCATGCCGATGCCAGACCGCAGATGCCGCCGCCGATGACGGCGACGTGGGGGGCGGACGCGCTATGAGTGCCTGAAGCTGCCACGGGCTCCCTTCGCTGGCATGATCCAGATCAGGTTCGATGGGTGTCTTCTCAGCCGTCGCGGAACGAACCCCGCCGGCACCCCAGCCAATGTGACAGTTTAGACTCCCCGTTGGTTCCCCGCCAAGGCCCGTCCGCAGACGCCGTCTGTCGTCCCCCTACGCCGTCGCCAGCGCGCGCCGGCGTAGCCACTGGAGCGCCAGCAGGAGCCCGCCGATCGCCAGCCCCACCGCCTTGATCTCGCCGAGCGGCAACTCGCCCGGCAGATAGCTGGCGACGATGCTGGGGAAGAGCAGGCAGAGCCCGGCGAGCAGGGCCGCCGCCAGTTCGGGCAGGGTCAGGCGCGCGAGCAGCCAGCGCTGTCCGGCCGCAGCCAGGATGCCGATGCCGGCCGTGGTGGTGAGCGTGATCCAGGCGGTGTCGATCCAGCCGCCCGCCGTGGCCACCTCGAGAAGAAGGCCGACGCCGAGCGGGTCGAGGACGAAGACGAACGGCACCAGGAAGGCCGGCATCGTGTATTTCCACGCCTGCAGCGTCGTCTTGTAGGGATCGCCGCCGGTGATGGCGGCGGCCGCGAAGGGCGAGAGCGCGGTCGGCGGCGACACCTCGGACAGCACCGCGTAGTAGAAGATGAACATGTGCGCGGCATAGTCCGGCACACCGAGCTTGGTCAGCGCCGGGGCGGCGATGACGGCGCAGATGATGTAGCTGGCGGTCACCGGCACGGCGAGGCCGACGACCCAGACCACCAGCGCGGTGAAGACCGCCGTCAGCGCGAGACTCCCGCCCGCCAGTTCGATCGCGATCGCGCTGAACTTGAGGCCGAGGCCCGTCAGCGTCACCACGCCGACGATGATGCCGGCGGCCGCGCAGGTCGCCGCGACGTTGAGCATACCGATCGAGCCGGCGGCCAGCGCCTGGATCAGACGCGGCGGGGTCAGCGCCGTCTCGCGGCGGAAGAAGCTGACGGCAGCGGCCAGGATGGTCGACCAGAACACCGCCAGCACCGGGGAGAAGCCCCACAGCATGAAGACGATGATCGAGATCAGCGAGGTGAAGTGGAACCAGTACTGGCGCGTCAGCTGCCACAGGCTCTCGCGCTGGACCATCGTCACCGACGTCATGCCGAAGCGGCGCCCGTCCAGCTCCACCATCACGAAGAGCGCGAGGTAGTAGAGGCAGGTCGGGATGATCGCCATCCGGATGACGTCGAGATAGGAGATCTTGAGAAACTCGGCGATCAGGAAGGCAGCGGCGCCGAGCACCGGCGGCGACAGGATCGCGCCGAGGCCGCCGGCCGCCAGCAGGCCGCCGGCGTCGTTCTTGCCATAGCCGGCGCGCGCCAGCATCGGATAGGCGACCGAGCCCAGGGTGACGGTCGTCGCCACGCCCGAGCCGGACGGGCCGCCGAGCAGGAACGAGGACAGCACGACCGCGCGGCCGGCGCTGGTCGGTCGCCCGCCCATCAGCGTGAACGAGAAGTCGATGAAGAACTTGCCGGCGCCCGAGAATTGCAGCACGGCGCCGAAGATGGTGAAGAGGATGATGAGGCTGGAAGATACGTCGATGGCGGTCCCGAAGACCCCTTCCAGCGTCATGTAGAGCTGGCCCGTCAGCCGCTCGATGTCATAGCCGCGATGGGTCCATGGCGGCGGCAGGTAGGGCCCGGTCATGGCATAGGCGATGAAGCCGACGGCGACGGCCGGCATGATCCAGCCAGTCGAGCGGCGCGCGGCCTCGAGCACCAGCAGCAGGAAGATGACGCCGTACCACTGGTCGATCGGCTCGGGCAGGCTCGCCCGGTCGGTCAACTCGTCGCCGCCCTGGATCAGGTACCAGATGGTGGCGATGGCCGCGGCCGCCAGGGCCAGGTCCCAGATCCGGATGCGGTTGCGGAAGCGGGGCGCGATCGGAAACAGCAGAAAGATCAGGACGAGCGCGAAGCCGACATGAACCGGCCGCAGGATCGTCGTCGGCACGATGTCGTAGGCGGCCCAGAGGTGGAACAGGGACATGCTGACGGCGAGCGCCGTCAGGCACCAGCCGACCCAGCCGCCCATGCGGTGGGTCGCGCCCTCCTCCTGTTCGATGAACTCCTCCGCCTTCTTCAGCGCGGCCTCGTCCACCTCCGGCTCGACCACGGCCGTGGCCTTCTCATCGTGCTTCGCCATGTCCTGTCCCCCGGGGCGGCAACGCCCCGCCGCAAAAAGCGGAAGCCCGGCTCGAACGCGCGAACCGGGCTTCCTCGTCGTCGTGGAGCCGAAGGCGGGCGGCGTCAGCCGCCGACCTTGATGCCCTTCTCCTGATAGTACTTCAGCGCGCCGGGATGGAACGGCGCCGGCGAGTTCTCCGCCTTCTGGTTCTCGAGCAGGAAGCTGGCCGCCTCCTTGTGGACCGCGACGATCTCGTCCTTCTTCTCGAACAGGATCTTGGTCACCTGGTAGGCGACGTCGTCGGACATCTTCCGGTTGGCGACGAGGATGTTCCAGACGTTGGCCTGCTTGTTGGCGACGTCCTGCCCCGGATAGGTGCCGGCCGGGATCACGCCGTTGGAATAGAGCTGGCCGTACTTCTTGTTCATCGGCGCGACGGCGTCGTCATGGTCGATGAGCTTCAGCTTGACGCCCGGCGTGGCGCCGAGATCGGTGACGGCCGAGGTCGGCAGGCCGCCGACCCAGAAATAGGCCTCGATCTTGTTGTCCTTGATGGCATTGGTCGATTCGGCGACGCCGAGGCGCTCGCGCCGCAAGTCCTTGTCCTTGTCGAGGCCGGCGGCCTCGATCAGGCGGAAGGCCATGACCTCGGTGGCGCTACCGGGCGACCCGGTCGAGACGCGGCGCCCCTTGAGATCCTTCATCGTCTTGACGCCGGTGCTCTCGGTCGTGACGACGTGCATGCGGTTCGGATAGAGCACCGCCAGCGTCATGACGTCGAGCTTGCCGGACTTGAACTTGTCCTGGCCGCGGACGGCGTCGAGCGTCGCATCGGCCATCGCGAAGGCGAGCTCGGCGCGCTCGGCACCGACCAGCTTCAGGTTGTCGACGGAGCCGCCGGTCACCTCGGCGGTCGCCTGCCAGCCCGGGACATGCTTGGTCAGGACGTTGGCGAGTCCGCCGCCCAGCGGATAATAGACGCCGCCGGTGCCGCCGGTGACGATCGAGAGCTGGCGTGTCGACTGTGCCGCGGCGCCGGCCGACAGGCCGGCCACCAGGGCGAGCGCGAGCGCGCCCGTCCGCCAATTCTGCATTGCATCCTCCCCTGAATTGCGTGGATGGAGGCTAGATAGCGCCAATTGGTCGCACCGCCAACCCTTCGGAGAGCGACAGGGCATCCGTCATCCGAAACTGGTAGGCTCGAGGTCCGGCGAAGGTGTCGCGGGACGGCACCCGCCATCAAGGAGGACGCCGATGCTGCGCAAGCTGGGACTGGCCGTTCTGGGAATCGCCCTCGCCGTGGCGGGGCCCGCCGCGGCCTATGACGGGATCGTCGAGAAGAAGACCTTCTCGATGCCGAGCTACACGACCCGCGGCGGCAAGACGATCAAGGACGTCAAGGTCGGGTGGGAGAGCTACGGCAAGCTCAACGACGCCCGCGACAACGTGATCCTCGTGACACATTTCTTCTCGGGCAACTCGCACGCCGCCGGCAAGTATGCCGCGGGCGACGCCGCGCCCGGCTACTGGGACGCGATCATCGGCGCCGGCAAGCCGATCGACACCGACCGCTTCTTCGTCATCAGCTCCGACACGCTGGTCAACCTGTCACCCCGGCATCCCCAGACCGTCACCACCGGTCCCGCCACCATCGACCCGGACACCGGCAAGCCCTATGGCATGCGCTTTCCGGTGGTCACCATCCGGGACTTCGTCGAGGTCCAGAAGGCGCTGCTCGAATCGCTCGGCATCCGCAAACTGCATGCGGTCGTCGGCGCCTCGATGGGTGCGCTGCAGGCGTTCGAGTGGGCCGCCGCGCATCCGGCCATGGTCGAGCGCATCGTGCCGGTCATCGGCGGCGCCGAGGCCGATGCCTTCCTCATCGGCTG
This sequence comes from Allostella sp. ATCC 35155, assembly GCA_006738865.1. Taxonomy (GTDB): domain Bacteria; phylum Pseudomonadota; class Alphaproteobacteria; order ATCC43930; family Allostellaceae; genus Allostella. The sequence continues at coordinate 2,211,007 of AP019701.1, read as the reverse complement.
GCTCGACGTCTGGGCCTCGCCGATCCGCCTCGATCCCAACTGGAAGGGCGGCGACTATTACGGCGGGCCGGAGCCGGTGGACGGGCTGGCACATGCGCTCAAGATCGTCACGCTGCACGCGCGCGCGGCCGGCTGGGCCGACCGTGCCTTCGGCCGGAAATGGGCCGATCCGGCGCGCGACCCGGCGGCGGCGATGGAGAACCGCTTCGCCATCGAGGACACGCTGGACAAGGCCGCCCTGGCGCGCGCGAAGACGAGCGACGCCAACCACTTCCTCTACCTCGTCAAGGCGAACCAGCTATTTTCGGCCGGCCACGCCGCCTCCCTGGCCGAGGGCCTGAAGGCGGTCAAGGCGAAGACGCTGCTCATCCCTGCCGCCTCCGACCTGCTGCTGCCGCCCCGCATGTCCGCGGCGGCAGGGGCGATCCTCAAGGCGAACGGCACCCCGGTCGAGACGGTGACGATCACCGGCGAGGGCGGGCATCTCGACGGCGTGCTGGCGATCGCGCAGGCCGGCCCGGCGATCCGGGCCTTCCTCGCGCGGTGAGGCGTCAGGCGAGGCGCGCGAAGGCCTTGGTGAAGAAGTCCTCGGTACCGAAATTGCCGGACTTCAGCGCCAGGCAGAGGCCTTCGGCGCCGTTCGCCTGCACCCAGGGCACGCCGGGGTCGATCTCGGGACCGATCGCGAGTTGGTCGATCCCGAGCGCCCCGACCACCGCGCCTGCGGTCTCGCCGCCCGCCACCACCATCCGGCGCACGCCGGCGGCGACGAGCCCCGCGGCGACGGCCGCGAACGCCTCCTCCAGCACCGCCGCCGCCCGATCGCGGCCGAGCGCGTCCTGGGCGGCGCGGACCGCGTCGGGTTCCGCTGTCGAATAGATCAGGATCGGGCTGCCGGGATCCTGCTCGCCGGCCCAGCGCAGAACGGCCTCCGCACTCTGCTGCCCCGCGGCGAGTTCCTGCGGATCGAGCCGGATGGTGGGCCAGCGCCCGGCCACGGCGGCGACCTGTCCGCGGGTCGCAGCCGAGCAGCTTCCGGCCAACACCGCCGATCGCCCCTCGGGTACTTCCAGAGTGGCCGTCCCGCCTTCGGCCAGGGCCCCGATGCGGCGGAAATTGTCCGGCAGGCCCATGGCGATGCCGGACCCACCGGTCAGCAGCGGCGCGTCGGCGATGGCGGCGCCGATCGCCCGGAGGTCGGCGTCGGCCACCGCGTCGACGACGGCGAAGCGCTTGCCCTCGGCCTGCAGCCGGTCGAGCGCGGCCTTGATCGCCATCGCCCCCTGCTGGACCGTCTCGCAGCCGACGAGGCCGACCGTGCCCGGGTCGCGTACCTGGCGGGCCATGACGCGGACGAGGCTGGGGTCCGTCATCGGCGTCAGCGGATGGTCCTTCATGCTGCTCTCCGACAGCAGCACGTCGCCGACGAAGAGGTAGCCGCGATAGATGGTGCGCTTGGTCGCGGGAAAGGCCGGGCAAACCACGGCGATGCCGCCGAGCCGGTCCAGCAGCGCCTCCCCGACCGGCCCGATATTGCCGGCATCGGTGCTGTCGAAGGTCGAGCAGTATTTGAAGACGATCTGCCGGGCGCCCTGGGCCAGCAGCCAGTCGAGGGCCGCCAGCGACTGGGCCACCGCGTCGGCCGCCGGAATCGTCCGGCTCTTCAGCGCGACGACCACGGCATCGGCGGCGGGCGCCTCGTCACCCGTCGGCACGCCCACCGTCTGCACCGTGCGCATCCCGTTCTTCGCCAGCATCGACGCGATGTCGGTCGCACCGGTGAAGTCGTCGGCGATCACTCCCAGCAGCATCGGAGGCCTTCCTCTCCCAAGGGTTCTTGACGCGGTCGGCCCGAACCGTATCCGTTGGCCGCCTGCCATGCCAGCCTGCGGGAGCCCTGCCGACATGCCATCCGAAGCCGATATCCGCCGCGCCATCGCGCGGCACGGGAAGTCGCTCTACGACCGGCGCTACGCCCACGGGTCGAGCGGCAACATCAGCGTCCGCCTGCCCGACGAGATCCTGCCGGGCGGCATGCTGATCACGCCGACCAACAGCTGCATGGGGGACCTGGAACCCGAGCGGATTTCCAAGGTCGCCGAAGACGGCACCTTGCTGGCCGGCGACCCGCCGTCGAAGGAGGCGTTCCTCCACCTCGCCATGTACCGGGCGCGGCCGGCGGCGCGCGCCGTCGTCCATCTCCACTGCACGCACGCCGTCTGCGTCTCCTGCCTTGCCGATGTCGACGCCGAGAACGTCCTGCCGCCGATCACCGCCTACTACGTCATGCGCATCGGCAAGCTGCCGCTCGTCCCCTACTTCCGCCCGGGCGACAGGGGGCTCGCCGACGCGGTCGGCGCGCTCGCCGCCGACCATCACGCCGTACTCCTGGCAAACCACGGGCCGGTCGTCGCCGGCAAGAGCCTGGAGGACGCCGTCTACAATGCCGAGGAGCTGGAGGAGACCGCGCGGCTCTACCTGATGATGGAGGGTCGCCGCACCCGCTGGCTGACGAGCGGCCAGATCGACGACCTGGGGCGGCACTTTCCGAGTTGAACGGCGTGCCACTCGTCCTGAAGCACCGCGAACTGTTTCGCGATGGCCTTGCCCTGTTGGCCAAGGCGACGATGGCACTGCGCGAAGCAGGCCATTTACATATTCAGGTTGCACTGGAACTTGAAACTTATACCCACTCCGAAAAGCCATGACTCATGGTGCCGACCAGCGACCGTGCGTCCCTCGACTTCGCTCGGGATGGGGCGCATTCTTATAATCGCTAAGAAATCACCCTCATACCGAGCGAAGTCGAGGGACGCAACGGCACCAATGACGGGCCGTTCCACATCCACCGGACTTGGTATTACATTGATCTCCGGATCAGAACCGAGACGCTCAACGATTTCGATTTGGCGTTTCTAAAGGCGCAGAGCAATGGAGAAACGGACGACGCTTGAGGCGCAGGCCGCGGCCGTAGCGGAGCGGATGGAGGCGCTCGGCTTGGACCCGCAGCAGTCCCTCCCGCTCAACAACGGCAGCCGTCGGACGGCCGAAAAGCGAGCACTGCTGCAGGCAATCCGAGACGCAGCCGCGAAGGCAGGTCGAGAACCCCCATTCACGGCCAACTTCTAGGCATCCATTACAGAATCTGATCCAGGAACTGCCGCGTCCGCGGATCCTTCGCCTCGACGAAGAAGGTCTTCGGCGGGCCGTGCTCGACGATGACGCCGCGGTCGGTGAAGTAGATGTGGTCGCCGATCTCGCGCGCGAAGCCCATCTCGTGGGTCACCAGGATGCAGGTCATCCCCTCCTCCGCCAGTTCGCGGATGGTGACCAGGACCTCCTTGACGGTTTCGGGGTCCAGCGCCGCCGTCACCTCGTCGAACAGCATGAGTTCGGGGTTCATGGCGAGCGAGCGGGCGATGGCGACGCGCTGCTGCTGCCCGCCCGAAAGCTCGCCCGGATAGCTCGCCTCCTTGCCCTCCAGCCGTACCTTCTTGAGCAGCGCCCAGGCGCGCTCCTCGACCGCCTTGCGATCCTGCTTCAGCACATGGATCGGCGCCATCATGACGTTCTGCAGCGCCGTCTTGTGGGGGAAGAGATTGTACTGCTGGAAGACCATCCCGACCTTGCGGCGCAGCGCCAGCTTGTCGAGGGCGGGGTCGTTGACCTCCTGCCCGTCGACCAGGATCGAGCCGCTCTCGATCGGCACCAGCGCGTTGATGCAGCGCAGGATCGTCGACTTGCCCGAGCCGGACGGGCCGATGATGCAGACCACCTCGCCCATGGCGACGTCGAACGACACGCCCTTCAACACCTCGACGGCGCCGAACCGCTTGTGGACGTCGCGGAGGCGAAGCAGGGGAACGGCGGATTCCGGCATGGGGCCCCTCGTCCTTCAGATCCGCACCTGGAACCGGCGCTCCAGGAGCACGGTCAGGCGGCCGATCGGATAGCAGTAGAGAAAGAAGCAGACGAGCGCATAGCCGTAGAGCGGCGCCAGCAGCTCCGGCCGCCCGCCCTCGGCCGCATGGACCTCCGACACCAGCGTCAGCATCTCGGTGACGCCGACGACCGACGCCAGCACCGTCGCCATGGTGACCAGCGAGTAGAGGTTCATCCAGGGCGGCAGCATGCGCTTCACGCATTGCGGCAGGATGATCATCCACATCGTCTGCCGCCGTCCGAAGGCCAGCGATTCGGCGGCCTCCCACTGGCCGTGCGGGATCGACTGGATGGCGCCGCGGACAATCTCGGAGGTGTTCGCCATCACCGGCAGCGCGAAGCCGATGGTGGCCTTGATCCAGCCGGGAAAGGGAATGGTCACGCCGCCGATCGTGAACTCGAACGGCAGCAGGAACATCGCGAAGAACAGCAGCACCAGCCACGGCGCGTTGCGGAAGAACTGGGTCAGGAACCATGCGGCGCCGCGCACCGGCCGGGCCTGGGACACCTGGCCCAGGCCGAGCAGCACGCCGGCCACCGTGCCCATCGCCATCGCCAGCAGCGAGATCGCGATATTGAAGACGAAGCCCTCGAGCAGCAGCGGCGTCCAGCGCCAGAGCGTGGCGATGACGGAGGGCCGGCCGGCCGCCGTCCCCTGCGCGTCGGCGGCACCGACCACGCAGAGCAGGCCGAGCGCGATCAGCACGCCGTGCCGCAGCCGCAGTCGCGGCGCGCGCCACGGCTGCGGCGATGCCGGCGGCAGGAGGACCGGCAGGATCTTCACAGCCCGATCCCCGGAACCTTGAGCCAGCGCTCGATGCGGGCCATGACCCAGACGACGCAGCCGACCAGGAAGACATAGGCGAGCAACAGGAAGACCATCATCTCGGGCACGTTGGTCGCGTCGGACCAGATCTGCTTGGTGACGTAGAGCATCTCGGGCACGGCGATGGCGTAGGCCAGGGTCGTGGTCTTCACCAGGTTGACGATGTTGTTGTTGAGCGCCGGCAGGCAGATGCGGACGGCGAGCGGCAGGACGACGTGGATGTAGGCGCGCAGCCGCGAATAGCCGAGGGCCTCGGCCGCCTCGACCGTCGCCTTCGGCACCGCCTCGATGCCGGATCGGAATATCTCGACGTTGAACGCACCGGCGAAGAGCGAGAGGGAGATCACCGCCCACTGCACGTTGGTCAGGATCGGCTCGGGAATGCCGAAGGCGTTGTCGACCCGCGGCAGCAGAGCGCCCAGGCCGAAATAGAAGAAGTAGATCTGGACGAGCGGCGGCGTGTCGCGGAACAGCGCGATGAAGCCGTGCACGGCGCGGCGCGTCCATTTGAGCTGCGAGCCCTGCAGCCAGGCGCCGACGACGCCGATGACGATCGAGAAGAAGATGCAGAGCAGGCAGAGTCGGACCGTCATCCAGAAGCCGGAGATCATCCGGTTCCGGTCGAACGCGTCATAGAAGATCGTGAGATTGATCCCGGTGGCTTCGTAGAGCCACCGGAACCATTCGTAGAAAGCCTCCAAGCGGGGCGTCCCGGATCAGGAGCCCTTGTATTCCTTGTGCATCCGCACGGAATACTCGGTCGGCTTGACACCCCACTTCTTCTCGAGCGCGACGATGTAGCCGGCCTTCATCCACTCCTTGGTGAGGTCGCTCATGAGCTTGGCGAGACGGTCCTCGCCCGGGGCCACGGCGATCGCCCAGGGCGTCTCCATGATCCCCTCGAGCGGCATGTGGTAGCCCTTCTTCCAGTCGTCATCGAGCAGCTTCCCGGCGATGAAGGTCTGGTCGTAGAGATAGCCGATGCAGTTGCCCTGCTTGAGCGCGATCAGCGGCTTCTCCGAGCCGTCGAACGAGACGATCTCGGCGCCGTACTTCGCCGCGACGTCCTTGTTGTAGAAGGCGCCGGTGGTGCCGCAGAGCTTGGCGCCCTTGAGCTGCTCCCACTTCGTCACCTTGACCTTGTCGGACAGGAGCACGTTGACGGCGTCGGAATAATAGAGCGGCTCGACCACCTGGACGACCTTCCGGCGCTCCGGCTTGTCGGACATCGTGGCGATCATCAGGTCGATCTTGCCCTGGCGCAGGAATTCCATGCGGTTGGCGGAGACGACCGACACGAGTTCCAGCTTGACCCCGAGCTTCTTGGCGACTTCGGCCGCCATGTCGGGCTCGATGCCGATGATGGCACCCGACGGATTGCGGAAGCCGAAGGGCTTGTAGTCGGTCTTGACGCCGACGACGAGCGTCCCGCGCTCCTTGATCTTGTCGATGACGTCGGCCGCGGCGGCGCCCGGCAGGGCGGCGGCGGCAAGGACCGTGAGGGCGAGAAGCGTGCGGCGCATCGGAACCTCCAATGGTGTTCGGCCTGTCCGATCCCTAGCGTCATGCGCGCAGGGGGGCAACCGAATACATGTCATGCTGGAGACGGCCCGTACGCAATCCGCGCGCCGAAAAGCGATTCCGGCCCTGTTGAAGCGGAGATGGATATTGATCGTTCCGCCGGACCGCGGCATGTCCACGTTCATGATGATCGACCAGGCGGCCGCCCAGCTCGAGGCGCTGGGCAACCCGACACGGCTGCGCATCTACCGCAACCTGGTGCGGGCCGGCGATGCCGGACTGCCCGTCGGCCGGCTTCAGGAGCAGCTGGGAATTGCCGCCTCGACCCTGTCGCATCACCTCCGCCGGCTGATCGCCATGCGGCTGGTCGCCCAGGAGCGCCATGCGACGACGCTGATCTGCCGGGCCAACTATCCCGCGATGGAGGCGCTGATCGCGTTCCTCGTGGCCGAGTGCTGCGCCGACGCGCCGTCAGGCGGAGGCATCGGCGTCGAAGATTGACCGTCATCGGCATGACCAATATTTCTGTTATTGCGGAAATATGGAATATCGCCACCGGGGCAGCCCCGCGCTCCTCGCGCCGCATCCCAACTCCCAAGGGAATCGCCGAATGACAATCCCGGACGTCCCTGGGGGCGAAAGGTTCGCCCGGGTGGGCGCAGAGCGACATGGCTTCTGCCAGCGACCGCGCCCGGGGCTGGCGGACACGGCGACGAACGGCCGACTCCGCCCGCGGTCGTGGTGAGCCCTGTGCCGCTGCGGCGCGGTCCGGGACGCGTCGACCATCGCCTGGTCGTGGCCGCATTGGGCCTCAGCCAGATCATCGGCTATGGCACGCTCTACTATGCCTTCAGCGTCCTCGCGCCGAGCATCGCGAAGGACCTCGATTGGTCGACGGAATGGATTTTCGGCGCATTGTCGGTCGCCCTCCTCGCCGGCGGTCTGGCCGCGCCGTGGGCAGGGCGTTGGAGCGACCGCCATGGTGCCGGCCGGGTCATGGCGCTCGGGTCGGTCGCGGCCGCTCTGGCACTGGCGGGTGCCGCACTCTCGCCGAACATTGCGATCTTCCTGCTGGGTCTCGTGGCAATCGAGGTCGCTTCGACCTTCGTGCAGTACACCGCGGCTTTTGCCCTGCTGGTACAGATCGACCATGAGCGCGCACCGCGCAACATCACCTACCTGACGCTGATCGGCGGCTTCGCCTCGACGCTGCTATGGCCGATCACTACGGCACTGCATCAGGTGCTGACGTGGCGCGAGGTCTATTTTCTGTTTGCTTCTGTCCATCTTCTCGTGTGCTTGCCGATCCACGCTTGGCTTTCGACAGTGGCGCGATCGGGTGCCGGCGATGCAGACCCGGCAGGCACGGCCGCCGCGGCCCCTGCCTCGGCGGGCGACCGCAGCACCGCGAAGCGGAGTTCGCTCTTCCTGCTCATGGCGGCCGGGTTCTCGCTCCTCAGCTTCGTCAATGCCGCCATCCTGGTCCACATGCTGCCGCTCCTCGGCGCGCTGGGACTGGGCGCAACGGGCGTGCTGGTCGGCGCCCTGTTCGGTCCCGCCCAGGTTGCCAGCCGCCTCACCAACATGGTCTTCGGCGGCAGGCTGAGCGCACCGGCACTCGCCGTCGTCGCCGCGCTGTTCGAGCCGCTTGCCGTCGCAACGCTGATGATATCGGCCCCCTGGGTGCCGGGAGCCGTCATGTTCTCGGTCGTCTTCGGCCTCGGCTCGGGTCTCGGCAGCATTGTCCAGGGCACGCTGCCCCTCGCCCTGTTCGGCCGGAGAGGCTATGGCGACCTCACCGGCCGCATCGCCGCCATCCGGCTGATCGTGTCGGCCAGCGCTCCCTTCGCATTCGCGTTCGTCATGGAAAAGTTCGGCGTGCTGGCCGCGTTGGGCGTCACTTGCGCGATCGGAGTTGGCGCCGTAGCGGCCTTCGTCCGGATCGCCCGGATGACCTCCACCGGACGGATGCACGCCCCCCAGATGGACTAGCCACTTCCTCGACGCGCCGCTCTGCCGCCCCCGACCGGCGAACCCGCGCAGCCTCAGAACCCGAACTCGGTGAACCGGGCGAGGAACTGCTGCAGGCGCTCCTCGCGGGGGGTCTTGAGGATGCGCTCGGGCGGGCCGTCCTCCAGGATGCGGCCGTCATGGAGGAAGAGGACGCGGGTCGCGAAATGATAGGCGAATCCGAGTTCGTGGGTGACCAGCAGCATCGTCCGCCCCTCTTCGGCCAGCGCACGGATGACCCGCAGTACCTCGCCGACCAGTTCCGGGTCGAGCGAGGAGGTCGGCTCGTCGAACAGCAGCACCTCGGGCTGCATGGCGAGCGCGCGGGCGATCGCCACCCGCTGCTGCTGGCCGCCCGACAGGCGCGCCGGATAGGCGTCGCCGCGGTCGGCCAGCCCCACCCGGGCGAGTTCGGCCCGCGCCGCCGCCTCGGCCGCCGCCCGCGGCTGGCCCAGCACCGTCCGCGGCCCCTCCATGACGTTCTCCAGCGCCGTCATGTGGGGGAACAGGTTGAACTGCTGGAAGACCATGCCGATGCGGCGCCGGAGATCCGCCAGGTCGCGCTCGCGGTAGCGGACTTCGCCCCGGCTTCCGGCGGTGCCGACGGGCGCGCCATGGAAATGGACGCGGCCCGCCGTCGGCAGCTCCATGAAGTTGAGGCAGCGCAGCAGCGTGCTCTTGCCGGAGCCGCTCGATCCCAGGATGGCGATCCGCTCGCCCGGCTGGACGGCGAGATCGATGCCGTCGAGCACCGTGAGGTCGCCGAAGCGCTTGACCAGCGCCTCGGTCCGCAGGAGCGGCGCCTCGGTCATGACCGGCGCGCCATCCGCGCCTCGATGCGGTAGCTGAGCAGCGTGCCGGGATAGATGACGATGAAATAGATGACGGCGATCACCGTGAAGACCTCGAGCGGGCGGAACGTCTGGGAGGACAGCAGGCGCGCCTCGTACATCAGCTCGTGCACCGCGATCACCGAGGCGATCGCCGTCATCTTGCCGAGTTCGATGCCGCGGTTGGTGAAGGCCGGGATCATGCGCCGGACCGCCTGCGGCAGGATGATCCGGCGCATCAGCCGGGCCCAGCCCATGCCGAGCGCCCGGCCGGCCTCCCACTGGCCGCGGGCGATGGAGGCGATCCCGCCACGATAGATCTCCGCGCAATAGGCCGAGGTGTTGAGGGCGAGGCCCAGCGCCGCGGCGGTGAAGCCCGACATCTGCCACCCGGTCAGCACCGGGAAGGCATAGTAGAACCAGACCAGCTGGACCAGGACGGGCGTGTTGCGGAAGACCTCGACATAGGCCGCCGCCGGCAGCGACAGCCAGCGGTTCCCGGAGGAGCGCACCAGGCCGAGGCCGAGGCCCACGGCGAGCCCGAAGGCGAACGCGATCGCCCAGAGCGCGATCGTGATCCACGCGCCCCGGGCGAGCAGGTCGACATTGAGCAGGATGTCGGTGAAATCCGGCTGGTACACGGCGCCTCACCGCTCGACCCGGCGGAGACGATCCTCGATCCGGCGCATGACGAGGCTGGCCCCGAACAGCACCAGGAAGAAGATCACCGCCACGGCCGAATAGATCTCCAGCGGGCGATAGCTGCGGCTGACCGCCACCATCGCCTGGTACAGCAATTCGCCATAGGCCAGGGTCGCCGCCAGCGCGGTGGTCTTGACGAGTTCGAAGGCGCGCTCGACGAAGGGCGGCACCATGCGCCGGAGCGCCAGGGGCAGGACCACGCGGCGCATGACCTGCGCCGGCCGCATCCCGATCGCCCGCGCCCCCTCCCACTGGCCGCGCTCGACCGAGACGATGCCGGCGCGATAGACCTCCGCGAAGAAGGCACCGGACTGCACCGAGAGCGCCAGCATCGCCGCGGCGAACGGCGACAGGTTGACGCCGATCAGGATCGGCAGGGCATAGAAGACCCAGAAGAGGTGCACGAGCGGCGGCGTCGCCCGGAAGAACTCGATGACCGCGATCGCCGGCCAGGCGAGCCAGCGCCGGCCCGACAGGCGCATCAGCGCCAGCACGAGGCCGATCGCCAGCCCGCCGGCGATGGCGGCCAGCGAGAGGCGCAGCGTCTGCGCCAACCCTTCCAGCAGGAGCGGCAGGTGGCGCGCCACGACGCTGAAATCCCACTGGTACTCCATCGCCGGCTGCTACCCGCCGCCGACCTAGCTGCGGCTCCAGAGTTCGCGCATGATCGCCGGGGCCGTCTTGGGGTCGATCTGGCGCGAGGCCAGGAACTCCTCGTAGATCCGCTGCGTCTGGCCGGTGAAATAGTAGTAGTCGAGCGTCAGGCCGAGCCAGTCGCGCCAGGTCTTGTCGGTCTCCCGCCGCACCCCGGCGCTGGTCGTGGAGAAGCGGAACGGCTCGGGCAGCACGACGGTGCCCTTGCGCACCCGGCGCTGCTGCATCACCAGCGCGGGATGGAAGAACGACATGGCGTCGACGCGTCCCGACTGGAAGGCGGCGGTCGTCTCGTCGTTGCTGGGGAAGCGTTCGATGGACGCCTTGGGCAGCCGGATCGTGACGTCGCGGTCGGGCGAGGTGCCGAGGGTGACGCCGAGCTTGACCTCCGGCTTGTTGAGGTCGTCCCAGCGCCGGGCGGCGAGGCCGTCGCGCACCAGCACGCCCTGGGCGTAATAGAAGAAGGGCTGGGCCGGAAAGTCGATGGCGAGCGCCCGCTGCGGTGTCGCGTCCATGACGAACATGACGTCGAACTGGTTCGCCTGCAGGCCGGCGACGGCATTGCCCCAGGTCGTCTCGACCGCGACCGGCTTGACGTTCAGCTCCTTGGCGACGGCGACGCCCATCGCCCAGCCGATCCCGCTCCATTCGCCGGACCGCTGGTCCTTGGCGAACCAGGGTTCGCTCGGAGCCGCTCCGATCCGCAGCTCGCCGCGCTCGCGGATCTGGTTCCAGGTCGATCCGGCCGGGGCCTGCGCCATGGCCGGGCCGCCTGCCAGGAGGCCGGCCGCCGCCGCGACGCCCACGCCCGCCGCCGAACCGCGGAGCATTCCGCGCCGATCGATGCTAGATGCACTCATCGCAGCCCCTCCTCGAGGACGAGTTCCACAATGAGAGACTGTAAGCGGTCCGACGCGCGCTTGAACAGAAGCGAGCGGCGCCGGGCGCGGGATGCGGCTTCCGGTTGAGCATTCGCCGGGTCACCGCCTTCGAGTTCCGGCAGCCGATGGACCCGCCGTCCTGGAACCCCGCCACGGTGTGGCGGGAGCGCCGGGCGCCGTTGCTGCGGATCGAAGACGAGGACGGCGCCTTCGGCATCGGCGAGGCGTGGTGCCGCCAGGACGAGATCGCCTTGAGCTTCGCGGCGCTGGAGCGGGTGGCAGCCGCGATCGTCGGAGCGGACGCCGAGGCCTTGTCGGAACGGCCCGCCCCGCCGCCGGCCGGCTGGCCCGAGGCGGGCGCGGCCAGCGCCGTCGCCATCGCGTTGTCGGACCTCGCCGCCCGCCGGTCCGGGCTGCCGCTGGCGGCCCTCCATGGCAGCCGCCACGGCGCGGTCGCCGCCTATGCCAGCGGCGGCCTCTACGGGCCGGGCAAGGACGCAGAAGCGCTGGCGGCCGAACTGGCGAGCTATGTCCGCGACGGCTTTCCGGCGGTCAAGATGAAGATCGGCGGCCTCGACGCGGAGGAGGACCTGCGGCGGGTTCGCACCGCCCGTGCGGCGACCGGGGACGCGCTGCTGATCGTCGACGGCGTCGAGTGCTACGACCGCAGCAGCGGCGCACGCATGGCGGCGCGGCTCGCCGATGCCGGAGTCGCGGCCTTCCAGGCCCCGATCCTGCTGGCCGACCTGGAGGGCCTTGCGGAGATCGCTCGCCATGCGCCGATCCCGCTGGTGCTGGGCGAGGGCGCATACGATCCGACGGTTCAGCGCCGCCTGGTCGAGTGCGGTGCGGCGGGCTGGCTGCAGGCCAACCCCGGCCTCGTCGGCGGTGTCGGCGGGATCGCGCAACTGGCCGCACTGGCGCGCGAACATGGCGTGCCGCTGTCTCCACAATGCCACGCGACGGCCGTCCTGCAGGCGACCGCGCTGCATTGCGGCACCATTCCCGGCGTCGGCTGGGTCGAGCACCACCGCGTCCATGATCACCTGCAGGAACTGGTGCCGGACGGCCTTCGCCGGCCGGTCGCCGGCCGCATCGCGATCCCTGCCGCCCCCGGTCTCGGCTTCGACCTGCCCGACCACGTCCGCCTCCGGCCCGTGTTTCGCCTGCCGCGGTGACTGGCCGCCTTGGCACGGGCGGCAGTTCCAGCTATCCGCACGCAATGACGAACGCTCCCAGCAAGACCGTCTCGCGACGCGGCGCCGACTGGTCCCTGATCCGGCGCCTCTGGTCGGACCACATCGCCGGCCGCGGCTTCGACATCGTCGCCGTGCTGATCCTGATGGCGACGGTTGCCGGAATCGCGGGCGTCTACCCGCTCATCATCGACTGGACCTTCGACCTCTTCACCGCCCGCGACCACATGGTCGTGTGGCTGGTTCCGGCGCTGGCGCTCGCGGTGACGCTCCTCAAGGGGATCGCCACCTACGGCCAGAACGTGCTGACCGAGAAGCTCGTCCAGCGCACGGCCGCCGACCTCCAGAAACGCATGTTCGGCCATCTTCTCGGCGCCGATTTCGGCGAGGTGACGGCCGTCCCGGTGGGCACTCACGTCTCGCGCTTCGTCAACGACGTCACCCTGGTGCGCGTCGCCCTGCAGCGGGCGATCAACAACCTCGTGCGCGACGTCCTGATGATCGGGGCGCTGGTCGCCGCCATGATCTATCTCGACTGGATGCTGTCGCTGGTGGTCTTCGTCGTCTACCCGATCGCGGCCCTGCCGATCATCGGTGTCGGCAAGCGCCTGCGCCGGGTTTCCCGGGTGACGCAGGAGCATCTGGGCGAGATCACCTCGATGCTCGGCGAAAGCCTGGCCGGCGCGCGCATGGTCAAGACCTATGGCCTGGAATCCTACGAGCGCCGGCGCGCCGACGGGGCGTTCGAACGGCTGTACGACCTCTATATGCGGTCGACCCGCAGCCGGGCCCGGCTCGACCCGATCCTGGAGGTGCTCGGCGGGGTCGCGGTCGGCGGGGTCATCGCCTTCGCCGGCTGGCGGATGCTGACCGGCGGCGGCACGGTCGGGACCTTCACCGGCTTCGTGACGGCGCTGCTGATGGCGGCCCAGCCGGTGCGGGCCGTCGGCACGCTCAACGCCGTAGTCCAGGAAGGGATGGCAGCGCTGGAGCGCATCTACGCCATGCTCGACCGGGCGCCCTGCGTGATCGACCGGCCGGACGCGCGCCCGCTCGTCGTCGCCGGCGGCAGCGTCACCTTCTCGGACGTCCGCTTCTCCTATAGCGACGAGGCCGCCGCCCTCGACGGCGTCGATCTCGTGGTGCCTGCGGGCAAGACCGTCGCCCTGGTCGGCCGCAGCGGCGCCGGCAAGTCGACGATCTTCAACCTGATCCCGCGCCTCTTCGACGTCGACGGCGGCAGTGTCGCCATCGACGGCCAGGATGTCCGCACCGTGACGCTCGCGAGCCTGCGCGGCGCCATCACGCTGGTCAGCCAGGACGCCATCCTGTTCGACGACACCGTTCGCGCCAACATCGCCTTCGGCCGCCCCGGCGCCGACGACGCCGCGATCGAGGCCGCCGCACGGGCGGCCCACGCGCATGATTTCGTCGCGCGTCTGCCCGAAGGCTACGCAAGCAGGGTCGGCGACCGCGGCACCCGCCTGTCCGGCGGCGAACGCCAGCGCATCGCGCTGGCCCGCGCGATCCTGCGGGACGCCCCCATCCTGCTGCTCGACGAGGCGACAAGCGCGCTCGACGCCGAATCCGAAACCCTGGTCCAGGGTGCCCTGGAACGGCTGTCCGAGGGGCGGACGACGCTGGTGATCGCCCATCGCCTCGCGACCGTGCGACGGGCCGACCTCATCTGCGTTATGGATCGCGGCCGCATCGTCGAGCGCGGAACCCACGAGGAACTGCTGCGAACCGACGGCATCTATGCCCGGCTCAGCCGCATGCAGTTCCACGACGCCCCGGAGCCCGTGTCACTCCCGTCGTAGGATGCGCTCGACCAGGAAGGTGCCGGCGCGGCCGGCGCGGAACTCCGCGCGCATGGCCAGCGGATCGAAGCCGCGGCGCACCCACTCGCGGAAATCGATGCCCTCGTTCCCGAGGGCGGCGGCGTAGCGTTCGAGCATGTAGTCGAGCACGCCGGTCGGCGACTGGCGGACATGGCCGAAGCGCCAATGGAGCTGGGCCTGCGCGTCGGCCAGCGGACGGCCTTCGCGCAGCATGAGATAGAGCGCCGCACCGATGCCGGCGCGATCGGCGCCGGACTTGCAGTGCATCACCGCCGGGTACTCGATCTGGGCAAGCATCCGGTCGAAGGCGGCGATCCGATCCGGCGATGGCGGCTCGCGCGAAGTCAGGGGAAAGTCGACCAGCGTCAGGCCGTGCCGCCGGCACGCCTGCTGCTCGAGGAGGTAGGTAGCGCAGTCGCGCGCGCCGCGCAGATTGATGACCGTCCGGACGCCCTGGCGCGCCATCCGGGCGATATGGCTTGGCGACGGCTGGGCCGATCGCCACATCTGCGGCGTGACCTGGTGCAGGTTGAGCTTGATGTGGCGGAAGAACGCGTGATCCATGAACACGAATTCGAAGCGACCCAGCGCCCGCTGCCATGGCGTCGCCATGGTGCCGCGCCAGCGGCGCACCCGGTTTGCCGCAGGCCGCGTCCAACGTCTGATCATCGGGGATCTTTCTACCACAGGCGCCGGGACGCCGGCTTCTACCATGGCCGGGAGGGAAATCCGCACGGGACGTGTGGTCGCAGACGACTTTGGCCGCGGCATCGAATGATTTAATATTGCAGTGCGCGAGGGCGAGACCGGCATGGGCCTGCCGCCGTTGCAGCGAACGAGGAAGCACACCCGCATGAGCCTGTCCGCATCCGCGGATGCGCCGCTGATCCCGCCGGCCGCAAAGCCGCAGCGTGCGATCCGCACGACCGGTACCGCCTTCGGCCCGGCCCACTGGCTCGGCGCCAACTTGGCGGCCGCACTCGGCTATTGCGTGCTCGGGCTGGCGGTCAGCCAGTTCTTCGCCGTCTACGGCCTGTTCCCCGCGCCGATCTGGCTGCCGGCCAGCGTCGCGGTGGTGGCGGCCATGCTGGGCGGCATCCGCCTCGCCCCCGGCATCTTCATCGGCTCGTTCCTCGTCAACTTCTTCGTGTTCTCGGCCTCCTTCCCGGCGACGGTCCTGATATCGCTCGGAAACTCCCTCGGCCCGGTGGCGGCCGCGGCGCTCCTGCGGCACTTCCGGCCGGCGCGCGGCGTCTTCACCCGCTTCACCGGCGTCGTCGCCTTCATCCTGTGCAACGTCCTGCTGCATCCGGCGATCACGGCCACGACCGGCGCCACCGCGATCGCGCTCGCGAACGACCTCACCCTCAGCCAGGCCTATTCCGTCTGGGTGCAGTGGTGGCTGTGCGACAGCGGCGGCACGCTCTGCTTCGCCCCGGCGCTGCTGCTGCTGCTCGGCATCGAGCGCGAGGCGACCGACGAGGGACAGCAGGCGTTCGGGCGCAATCTGGCGATCTGGATCGCGGTCGCCGTCGGGGCGATTGCGCTGTTCGCCACCCTGCCCCTGCCGGGCGCGATCCCCTGGGGCCTGCCGTTCCTCCTCGTCATCCCGCTGTCGTGGGTGGCGCTGCGGATCTCCCTGCGCGCGGCCTATTCGCTCGTATCCCTCGTCGCCATCGTTGCGGCCGGGGCCACCGTCGCCGGCTTCGGGCCCTTCCAGGATCCCTCGATCGGCAATCCGCTGCAGCTGGTGGGGGTCCTGATCGTGCTCCTGGCGCTGACGGTGCTGACGATCGTCTCGCTGGTCAGCGAACTGCGCGAGGCCGAGGCGGCCAGCCGTGCCAAGTCGATGCTGGTCGCCGCCGCCAGCCACGACCTGCGCACGCCGCTCAACGCCATGATCGGCTTCTCGGAGCTGATGCGCTCGGAGACCTGGGGACCGATCGGCAATCCGCGCTATCGCAAGTATGTCGAGCACATCCACGAGAGCGGCCTGCTGCTGGTGGAGATCGTCAACGGCGTCCTCGACCTGTCGAAGATCGAGGCCGGACGGCGCGAGCTGACGATCCGCCGGCTCGACTGGGTTCATGTCGCCGAGGCCTGCATGCGGCTGGTCAGCCCGCAGGCCGTGCAGAAAGGCGTGATCCTGTCGACGCGCGCCGTGCCCGGGCTCGTCGTCGATGCCGACGAGTTGGCCTTGCGGCAGATCCTGATCAACCTGCTGTCGAACGCAGTGAAGTTCACGCCGGCGGGCGGTCATGTCGTGCTGCACGCCGCGACGGCCGCCGACGGCTGCATCGACATCGAGATCGTCGACGACGGCATCGGGATGGACGCCGCCGGCATCGCCAAGGCGCTCGAGCCGTTCGGTCAGGTCGGCGGCGAAGGCGGCGGCACGGGACTGGGCGTGCCGATCGCGGCGCGGCTGGCCGCGCTCCATGGCGGCGCCCTCTCCATCACCAGCGAGCCGGGACGCGGAACCACCGTGCGCGTCACCCTTCCCGCGCCGCGGGACGAGTGACGCCACCGGCTGCGGGGCTCAGTCCAAGAACTGCGAAGTCCCGGGCGCGGCCAGACGGATGCGGTAGACCGAGGTCGAGGCCGTGACGAACAGGCTCTTGCGGTCGTCGTCGCCCCAGCAGAAATTCGCGGCATATTCCGGCACCCGGATGACGCCCAGGCAGGCGGCATCCGGCGCGAAGACATGGATGCCGCCCGGTCCGCAGCAATAGAGGTTGCCGGCGGAGTCCATCTTCATCCCGTCCGGGGCGCCGGGCCCCTCGCCCCGCGTCTCCGCCCACACCCTGCCGCCGGACAGCGAGCCGTCGGCGGCGACGTCGAACACGCGGATGTGCTGGCGGTCGGTGTCGTTGACGAAGAGGCGGCGCTCGTCGGCCGAGAAGCACAGGCCGTTCGGCTGGGCGAAATCGTCAGCCAGCAGGCGCAATCCGCCGTCCGGCGCGATGCGGAACACGCCACGGAAGTCGAGTTCCGTCGGCCGCGGCCGGCCGTAATATTCCGCCCGGCCGTAGGTCGGATCGCTGAAATAGATCGCCCCGTCGCGCTTCACCACGAGGTCGTTCGGACTGTTGAGTTCCCTGCCCTCATGGTGGCTCGCCAGCACCGTGATCGTGCCGTCCGCCTCGGTCCGCGTCACCCGGCTCGTCGCGTGCTCGCAGGCCAGGAGCCGGCCCTCGCGGTCCCAGGCCAGCCCGTTCGACTGGTTGCAGGGCTTGCGGAAGGTCGTGACGCCCTCGGCCTCGCTCCAGCGGCGCAGATGGTCGCCCGGCATGTCGCTGAAGAGCAGGTAGCGGCCGCCCGGATGCCACAGCGGGCCTTCGGTGAAGAGGCAGTCGCCGGCGATCTTGTCGAAGCGCACGGCGCCGCCGACGACGGCCGCCATTCGCGGATCGCGGATATCGACCGACATCGTCACCCGGCCCTGGCGCGCAGGACCGCCACGGAATCCGCGCCGACGTACCATTCGTCGGCCTTCACGTCCTCGAAGACGACCCAGATCGCCTCCTGCGGAACCTCTGCGACCTCCGAGATGGTGGCGGCGATACGGCGGGCCATCTCGTCCTTGCGGGCGGGCGAGTGGCCCTCGACGATGCGGATGTTGACGAACGGCATGGATCGCTCCCTGGCGGTTGCGGTTGCAGGATCAAAGGGCGAGCAGGCGGTCGCGGAGCGCTTCGTCTTCGCGCAGTTCGGCCGCCGCCCCCGAGAAGCGGACGGTCCCCTTCTCCAGCACATAGACCCGGTCGGCAAGCTGCAGCGAGAAGGCGATGCCCTGCTCGGCCAGCAGGATCGTCAGGCCGCGCCGCTTCAGCGCCGTCACCTGCTCCAGCAGGTGCTCGACGACGAGCGGCGCCAGCCCCTCCGACGGCTCGTCGAGCAGCAGCAGCTCCGGGTTGCCCATGAGGGTGCGGCCGATGGTCAGCATCTGCTGCTCGCCGCCCGACAGGTATCCGGCACGCCGCCCGGCGATCGGCCGGAGCGGCGGAAAGAGTTCGAAGACGGCCTCCGCCGTCCACTCGCCGGGCCGGCGGGAGACCTGCCGCGCGACGTCCAGGTTCTCCCGGACCGTGAGGTCGGCGAAGACCCGGCGATCCTCCGGCACGAAGCCGATGCCGGCTCGCGCGACCCGGAACGGCGGCCAGCCAAGGATGCTGCCGCCCTTCCAGCGGACCTCGCCGCGGCTTGGCCGGGTCAGGCCCATGATCGACCGGATCGTCGTCGACTTGCCGACGCCGTTCCGCCCCAGCAGGCAGACGCATTCGCCGGCCTGGATCTCCAGCGACACCCCGAACAGGACCTGCGAGAGGCCGTAGGCCGTATGCAGGTCGCGAACCTCGAGCAGGCTTGCCATCAGTGGCCGCCCAGATAGATGCGCCGGACCTCGGGGTCGGCCCGGATCTGGTCCGGCGTCCCGAGGGCGATGAGCCGGCCCTGGTGGAGCACGCCGATGCGCTCGGCGATGCCGAATACCACCTCCATGTCATGCTCGGTGAAGAGCAGCGTCAGGCCGCGCTCTTCGGTGATCGAGCGCAGCAGCCCGATCGTCTCGCGCGTCTCGACCGCCGACATGCCGGCCGTCGGCTCGTCCAGGAGCAGGATGTCGGGGTCGCTCGCCAACGCGATGCCGAGCTCGATCTGCTTCTGATTGCCGTGCGAAAGCGCGCCGGCCACCGCGTCCGCCTTGTCGGCCAGTCCCAGTCGCCCGAGCAGCGCGTCGGTCTCCGCCCGGTAGAGCCGCTCGGCCCGCCCCCAGATGTTCCGGCCGCGCCCGTGATGGGCGATGAAGGCCGCCTGGATGCATTCGAACACGGTCAGTCCGGGGAAGATGTTGGTGTGCTGGAAGGACCGGCCGATGCCGCGGCGGCAGATGCGATGCGGCGCCGCCGCGGTGATATCCGTCCCCTTGTGGAAGACCTGCCCGCCCGACGGCGGAATATGCCCGGTGATGAGGTTGAACAGGGTCGACTTGCCCGCCCCGTTCGGCCCGATGATCGCCGTCACCGACCGCGGCAGCAGCGAGAAGGTGACGTCGGCGACGGCGAGGAAGCCGGCGAACGACTTCTTGAGGTCACGGACGTCGAGCATCGCGCCCCCCATTGCCGCGCGTTCCGCCGCGGAGACGGCGGGCGAGATCGACCGTGGTGCCGACGAGGCCGCCGGGAAAGGCGAAGAGGAGCAGGATCAGGATGCTGCCGAGAATGAGGGGCCAGTACTCGGTGTAGGCGGTGATCTGCAGGTTGAGGATGGTGAGCGCCGCCGCCCCCACGGCCGGTCCCCAGAAATGGCCCATGCCGCCGAGGATCGTCATGATCAGCACCTCCGCCGACTTGGTCCAGTAGGCGAAGTCCGGGAACACCCCGCGATTGAAGATGCCGAAGAGCGAGCCGGCCAGCCCGGCGAAGATCCCGGCGATCGAGAAGGCCGCGAGCTGGTAGCGGCGGACGTCGATGCCGATGAACTCCGCCCGCTCCGGGTTCTCGCGGATCAGGGTCAGGATGCGGCCGAAGGGCGAGGCCACGATCCGCCGCAGCGCGGCGACCGCGATGGCGACGAGCGTCAGCGTCAGCAGATAGAAGCGGTCGCCGACCCGGAAGCCGTCGAGGCCGGGGATCGCCGCCATCCAGCCGAGCGACGGATAAGGCACGTTGGGCATGCCCTGCTCGCCGCCGGTGACGTCGTTCCACTTGAAGCAGACGGCCCAGACGATCTGCGCGAAGGCCAGCGTCAGCATCGCGAAATAGATCTTCGTCAGCCGCACGCAGAAGAAGCCGAAGACCAGGGCGAACAGCCCGCCCGCGAGGCCGGCCGCCGGCCAGGCCAGCCAGAAGGGCAGGCCCAGCGTCTTCATCATGATGGCCGAGGTATAGGCGCCGATGCCGAAATAGGCCGCGTGCCCGAAGGAGACGAGGCCGGTATAGCCGAGCAGCAGGTTGAGGCTGAGTGCGAAGAGCGCCAGGATCGCGACGTCGGTGGCGATGAAGGTGTAGAAGCGCGAGCCGAGCCAGGGCACGAAGAACGCCACGGCGAAGACGACGAGGGTCCAGGGAATCCGCTTCATCCGGCCCGCCTCATCGCGTCAGCCGCCGCCCGAGGAGGCCCCACGGGCGCACGATCAGGATGATCGCCATCAGGGCGAAGACCGAGAAGATCGAGAAGCGCGGCATCAGCAGGATGCCGAAGGCCAGGACCTGCCCGAAGACGACGGCCCCGAGGAAGGTGCCCCACATCGATCCCAGGCCGCCGATGACGACGATGATGAAGACCTCGACGATGACCTCGACGTCCATGCCGGGGACGATCGTCTTGACCGGGGTGACGAGGGCGCCGCCGAGGCCGGCCAGGAATGCGCCGAGGGCGAACATGCCGGTGTAGATCCAACCGACATTGGCGCCCAGTGCGCCCAGCATCTCGCGGTCGAGGACGGCCGCCCGGATGATCCGGCCCGCCGGCGAGCGGTGCAGGAGGAGCCACAGGGCGAGCGCCAGCGCCGGTCCCAGCACGATGATGAAGAGGTTGTAGTGCGGCACCAGCGTTCCGAAGATGGTCGTCCCGCCCGACAGGCTGAGCGGCCGCGACACGGACAGCTGCTGCGTTCCCCAGACGATCTTGCAGACGTCGGCCAGCACCAGGACCAGCGCATAGGTGAAGAGCAGCTGGTACAGCTCCTCGCGGCCGTAGAGGTGGCGGAAGAGCAGGCGCTCGATCGCAGCCCCGATGCCGGCGACGACGACGGCCGAGCCGAGCGCGGCGAGCCAGAAATGCTCGGGCCCCGGACCGAGCCAGTTCATGATCTGCCAGGCCAGATAGGCACCCAGCATGTAGAGCGAGCCGTGGGCGAAGTTCAGCACGCGCAGGACGCCGAAGATCAGCGACAGGCCGACCGCGGTGACGAACAGGAACATGCTGGCGGTGAGGCCGCCGACGAACTGGCCGAAGATGAAGGATGGTTCCGGCATCGCCGCTTCCGATCAGCAGGCCAGCCGGTCGGACAGGCGTTGCGCCGCGCGATGCAGCGCCGCCGCCCATTCCGGGATCCGCGCGGGATCGAAACGCCCCGCCGGCATGGCGACGCTGAGGCCGGCGACCACGAAGCCGCGCCGGTTGCGGATGGGCACGCCGACGCAGCACAGCCCCTCGGCCAGTTCCCCCTCGTCGATGGCGAAGTCCCGCGCGCGCACGCGCTCCAGTTCCGCGCGCAGCGCTCCCTCCTCGGTGATGGTGCGCCGGGTGACCGCGGCCAGCGGCGCCCGGGCGAGGAAGGCCTCCAGATCGAGCGGTTCGCGCCACGCCAGCAGCACCTTGCCGATCGCCGTCGCGTGGGCCGGATCGCGGCGCCCGAGCCGGAGCGAGACGCCGACCGGCTGGGTGGTTTCCGCGTGGCAGACCTCCAGCACCGAGCCGTCGTCCCAGACGGCGACGTGGATCGTCTCCCCCAGCCGGTCGCGCAGCTCGTCGATCACGGGGTAGGCCGCACCGACGATGTCGCTGCCGCCGAGATAGGCCCCGCCCAGGGCGTGGACCCGCGGGCCCAGCGCGTATCGCCGGCTGTCGCGCCGCTGTTCGACGAAGCCGCGGCAGACCAGGGTGCGCAGCAGGCGGTGGGCGGTCGAGACATGCAGGCCGGTCGCGCGCGCCAGATCGGAGATGCCGACGGGCTGGCGCGCGGCGCCAAGGTGCTCGAGGAGGTCCAGCACCTTGGCGACGCTCTTGACCGTGCCGTCCGCCGTCTCTCCGACGGACTCGTTCATCGGGCGTCCGCCCTCAGTCCATGAACGGCGCGGGATCGATGTAGGTCACGTTCTCCATGACCGCGAAGGGATACTTCGGGTCCATCTTCATCTTGCCCCAGAACTGGCCGCGATTGGCCTGGTGGTCCTTGGCGCGGATCGTCTGCTTGCCGATCGGCGTGTCGATGCTGAGACCCAGCAGCGCCTTCGAGACCTTGTCGGACTCGACGCTGCCCGCCTTGCGGATCGCTTCGACGAGGAACTGCATGGAGATGTAGCCGGTGATCGGCCAGGAGGACGGGTACTCCTGCTTCGTGTAGGCCTTCAGTCGGTCGATATAGGCCTTGTGCGCGGGCGGGCCGGCGGGCCAGTCGAACAGGTCGTAGGTGTTGCTCCAGATGCCGACCGGGTAGTCGGGACCCATCGCCTTCGCGCTTTCGATCGACCCGGCCTCGCCGGCGCCGACGAAGTTGTGGTTCAGGGCCTTGAAGTAGCCGAGCGGCACCGCCTGCTTGGCGAAGGTCACGAAGTGCCCACCCCAGAGCGAGGAGAACACGGCCTCGGGCTTCTTGCCCATCTGGGCGTTGATGAACGGCGTGTAGTCGGCCTCGCCCAGCTTCGGCCATTGCTGGTCGACGATCTCGACGTCGGGCTTGATCTTCTTCAAATGCTCGATGAAGGCCTTGGTCGCGTCCTGCCCATAGGCGTAGTCGGGGCTGATCGTGCCGATGCGCTTGACGTTCCACTTGGCGACGATCTCCGCCGCCGAGCGGCCCTCGATGGTCGTCGTCGACGCCGTCCGGAAGACGTAGGGATGAAGGTTGGCCGGCGCCGTCAGCTGGTCGGTCTTGGTGATCGGCGCGATGAAGACGATCTGGTTCTCCCGCGCGATCGGGGACACGGCCGGGCCTTCGGCCGAAGTCAGCGTGCCGACGATGAACTGGACGTCGTCGCGCAGGATGAGGTCGC
Source organism: Allostella sp. ATCC 35155 (assembly GCA_006738865.1). Classification (GTDB taxonomy): domain Bacteria; phylum Pseudomonadota; class Alphaproteobacteria; order ATCC43930; family Allostellaceae; genus Allostella. Next base: position 2,187,887 of record AP019701.1, on the reverse strand, counting down.
GGGTGACCCGCACCGCCTCGTCGGCGCTGCCGCGGGTGTCGCGCGAGATCAGCTCGATCTTGCGACCGAGCACGCCGCCCTTGGCGTTGACCTCGTCGACATACATTTGCGCGCCCTTCAGCGACGGCTCGCCGAACAGGGCGCCCGGCCCCGACAGGATCATTGGATAGCCGACCCGGATGGGATCGGCGGCGATCGCAGCCAGCGGGTACGCCACCGCACCGACGGCCGCGAGCGACAGGAGCAGGCTTCGCTTCATGACGTTTCTCCCCGTGGGTTCGGCGGAGGATTTTTCCTTCTCGCCGTAGTTTTTCGTATTACGAAAACTAGTCCCGACCCTTGAAAGTATTGCCGGCGCCACTTCCCCAAGTCAATACGAGCTGGTCGCTACTCTGCGGCCATCGGTCGGGCTGCGGCCGCCCGCGGATGCGGCCGCTTGTGGAACCGACCGTCGAGCATGATGGCGAGCAGCCGGTCACGATCTTGGAGGATCGAGACGTCGCGCGACGGGTCGCCGTCCACGAGCAGCAGATCGGCGAGGTATCCAATGCGGATCTGGCCGAGTTCGCCGCCCTGCATCATCAACTCACCGCCATGCCGGGTGGCCGCGGTGATCGCCTCCAGCGGCGTGAATCCGAACAGGCGCACGAAATGCTCGAGGTCGCGAGCATTGCGGCCGATCGGATTCCAGGCGAAACCGTAGTCGCCGCCGGGCAGGATGCGCACACCCCGCTTCTTCAGCGCCTTCATGCCGGCGACCGCCGCTTCCAGTTCGACCTCCAGCGCATGGAGCACGTCGGCCGGCAGCGGGATGCCGTAGTCCCCCGCCTCCTTCAGCGTCGACCAGGTGACGCCGACGGTCGGGGCGACGAAGACGCGGTCCTTCGCGGCCTCCAGCTGATCGAGCGCCTCCTCGTCGCACAGGGTGGCGTGGAAGATGATCTCGACGCCGTGGCGCAGCGCCATCTTCACCGACTCCGCGCTGCGGGCATGGGCGGCGACGCGCTTGTCGCGCGAGCGCGCCACCTCGCAAACCGCCGCCACCTCGTCGTCGTTCATCACCGTGTGGCGCGCCCGGGCATGCGGGACGAACTCGTCGCCGGACGGGTTGATCTTGAGCGTGTCGACGCCCTCGCGCACGAAGTGCCGCGCGACCCGCCGGAACTCGTCCGCCCCGTCCGCCACGACCGCGAAGGTGTCGCGGTGCATGTGGTGCAGGCGGACGTCGCCGAGGCCGCTGGTCGGCGTGATCTCCGGCGAGGCGGCCAGCATGCGGGGACCGGGAATGTCGCCCGCCCGGATGGCGTTGCGGATGACGATGTCGAGGCGCGGCTTGGCCGCGGCCGCGCTGCTGATGCTGGTGAAGCCGTGGTCCAGCAGCAGGCGGACATGCTTCATCGTCAACAGCGTATGTTCCTCGGGCGGAATGTCGCCCAGCGCCTCCAGGGTCGAGGTGTTGGCGAAGCTCGGATGGGCATGCGCCTCGACCAGGCCGGGCATCAGCGTCGCCCCGTCGCCGTCGACCACCTCGGCATTCGCGGCGGCGATCGTCCCCGCGCGGCGGGACACCGCCTCGATGCGGTTGCCGGCGACCAGCACCTCGCCGGAGAAGGGCGCCTTGCCGCCCCCGTCGATCACACGGACGTTTCGGAAGAGAACGCGGTCGGACGCGGACATGCCCGTCACTCCTGCCAGGGAAGGATGGCTGACGCTGGCGGCAATGGGGGAGCGTTCCCGGAATCCGGGCTAGGGCGGCAAACCGGCCTCGAGCAGGGCTTCTGCAAAGCCCCTCCTCCCTGTCGCGCCCGCGGGTACGATGCCCCGGGCGTCCGTTTCGCCGGTGATGATTTGGCTTCGCGCGGGCAGAGTCAATCATCGCGGCACCCCGGGCGCGATTCGTGCGTTGATGCCGGGAAGTTCCGGAACCTGCCGATGGACGACACCGCTTGCCGCGCATCCTGACCTACAACGTGCACCGCTGCCGCGGCGCCGACGGACGCCTGTCACCGGCCCGCATCGCGCGGGTCATCGCCGAGCACGCCCCCGACATCGTGGCGCTGCAGGAGGTCGATGTCGGCCGCCGACGCTCGGGCGGCGTCGACCAGGCCGGCGAGATCGCACGCGAGCTCGACATGCAGCTCCACTTCCATCCCGCCTATCATGTGATGGAAGAGCGCTATGGCGACGCCATCCTGACCGCCAACCCCTCGCGCATCGTCCGGGCGGCCAACCTGCCAGGCTTGGAGCACTATCCCGGCCTCGAGGCGCGGGGCGCATTGTGGGCCGAAGTCGAGATCGGCGGCCGGCCGCTGCAGATCGTGAACGCCCATATCGGGCTGCTGGCCTACGAGCGGAAGCTGCAGGTCCAGGCGCTCCTCGGGCCGGACTGGACCGGCCACCCCGACTGCCGCGACCCGACCATCCTCATCGGCGACTTCAACGCGGTCCCCCGCTCGCGCGCCTATGCCCGGATGGCCGCCCGCTTCCGCGATGCCCAGCGTGCCACCGGCAGCGTGCCGCGGCCGACCTTTCCCGCGCGGCTGCCCGTCATCCGCATCGACCACATCTTCGTCAGTCCGGCGGTCCGGGTGCTGCGGACGGAGGTGGTGCGCAGCACGCTCGCCCGCGTCGCGTCGGATCATCTGCCACTGCTGATGGATTTCGCGCTGGCGGAGGAAGAATGAGCACCGCCTCCGCGGATGCGGGCGCGGCCCGCCCGAACCACTGGCGGCGCTGGCTCGGCTGGGCCGCCACCGCCGCGGCGCTGGTTCTGGCCGCCTATCTGCTGCGGCGCATCCATGCCGAGTACGGTTGGGACGAAATCCGCCGGTCGCTGACCCAGATCCCGGCCGCGCGGATCGCAGCCGCCGGCGCGTTCGTCGCCGCCAGCTATCTCTGCCTGACGGTCGTCGACTGGCTGGCCGTACGGGCGGCCGGGCATCGCCTCGCCTGGAGGCGATGTGCGCTGGCGTCGTTTACCGCCCTGTCGATCGGCCACACGGTCGGGCTCGCCGTGCTCAGCAGCGGCGCGGTGCGCTATCGCTTCTATCGCCGCTGGGGCCTCGGCGCCGGCGACGTCGCCCGCGTCATCCTGTTCTGCGCGACGACGATCGGGCTGGCGCTTGCCGGCGTCGGCGGCATCGCCCTCCTCGCCGCCCCCGATCTCGCCGGCGACCGGACCGGCCTGTCCGCCGGCGCCGTCCGCGCGATCGGCGCCATCGCCCTGCTCGGTCCGCTGGCATACATCGGCCTCGCCTCTGCTGGACGGGGCCGCATCCGCATCCGCAGTTGGACGATCGAAATTCCGCGCCTGCCGGTCGCGCTGGGTCAGGTCGCGATCGGCCCGCTCAATCTCGCCTGCGTCGCCGGCGCCCTGCATCAGGCATTGGCTGCCGGCGGGAATGTCGCGTACCTCGACGTGCTCTCGGTCTATGTCGTCGCCAATGTCACCGCGCTCGTCTCGCATGTGCCGGGCGGGCTCGGCGTCCTCGAAAGCGTGGTCCTCGCGCTGATCCCCGGCTCGGAGGCGATCGGCGGGGTCGTCCTGTTCCGCGTCGCCTATTTCCTCGTGCCGTTCGCGATCGGGCTCCTCGTTCTCGGCCTGTCGGAGATTCTGCGGCGACGCTGATCAGGTCGCCGACTGCATCCGCCCCGCCGAACGTCGGCGGCGCGGCGTTGGCGTGCGGCTGTCGGTGCGGCGCGCCTTGCCCGCCCGCTTCTTGCGCAGGAACCACAGCGGCTCGAACGGGCGCTTGGGATCGAGGATGGAGGTGCCGAAGATCGGGCGCACCGGCCCCTCGATCGGCATATCGTCCATCGGGCGCAGGCCGCGCAGCCCGCGATTGAGTTCGGCGATCGCCCGCAGCGGCGACTGCTCCGACCCCTCCGCCGCAGCGACGGCAGCGGGGGCGCAGCCGAGATGCTCGCCCAGCAGCGTATGGCGGAGATGGCGGATGGTCGCCTGGGTCGCGGCATCGGTCGCCTCGATGCCGATGTCGCACTCGGTGTCGAGACCGATCGAGCGGTTGTTCAGGTTCGACGACCCGACGCGGATGAAGCGGTCGTCGACGAGCATCAGCTTGGCATGGACGAGCAGCAGCCGGCTCGTCTCGCCATCGGGAACGACCGGGCAGAACACCCGCAGGCGGCCATAGCGATCGGCCCGCTTGAGCCGCCGCACCAGCCGGTCGCGATTCCGGCCCATGATCCACTGCTCGAGCCACCCGGCGGAGAAGCAGGTGGCGACGACGACGATCTCCGGCCCCTGCGGGCGCTGCAGCGATTCCGCCAGATGGCGGCCGACCGGTCCTGCGGTGAGGTACTGCGCCTCGATGTAGATCGACTGCCGGGCCTCGTCGATCGCGCGGTAGGTCAGTTCGGCGCATTCCTCCACCCCGCGCAATTCTCCCCAGGCCGGGGCGGTGCGCGCGATCGCGACCGGGATATCGCGGAAGTCGGGCGTGAGATCGTCCGGCCACGGATCCGAAGTCTGGGGTTCGGCCGGCAGGATCTCGCCGGTCGCCACCTTCCAGCGCTGGCGGGCGAGCGCCGTGATGGCACGCGCGCCTTCGCCGTCGAGTGCCATCTGGAGATCGTGGACGGCCTCGTGCGGCTTGCCCTCGGGCGTCAGCCGCAAGGGATCGTCGACCTTGTGCTCCGGCGTGTCCCAGCGCCCGACCGTGAGGTCGATGCCGCCGACGAACGCCATGGAGCCGTCGATCGTGACGATCTTCTGGTGGTGCGCGCCATAGATCGGATGGCGGCCGTCGAGCCTGAGGTCGATGCGTGGATGGTCCTGCCATTCCGCGCCTAGGATGAGGGGCAGCGGCGCGCCCGGGGCATGCAGCACCGCGACGCTCCAGATGAGGATGCGCACCGTGAGGTCGGGGTTCGCCTCCACGAGGCTGCGCAGCAGGTCACCCAGTTCCGGCGAGCCGGGAAGGTCGGGGCGCAGGCGGATGCGCCCGTCGAAGTCCCAGCCGATGATGACGATGGAGCGGCGCGCATTGCGCAGCGCCGCGTCGAGCCGGCGGAAATACTCGGCGCCGTCGATCAGCACCGAAGCGCGGCTGGTTTCCGCCACGCGCCAGCAGGTACGCCCGGGTTCGATAATGCGCACCGCTTCCCTCGATCTGCTCAGTTTCGCAAGGCCTTGCCGGACCGGCGGGTCCGACCGCGCGTCGATAACGCGGCGGGTCCCCGCCAGTTCCCGGATGCCGGAAGGCGATCGGCTCCGATACGGACTATGGGCGCAGGTGGCGCTCGACCGCCGTCCGCACCGCGAGGATGGCTGCCGCCAGCGCCTCGGGATCGCCGCCGAAGCTGGCCCCACGCTCCATGCAGCCCCGCAGATAGGCGCCGATCCCGTCGTTCGGGATCACCGTGTCGTCGGCCCAGCGCCGGCCGGTCGGCAGCGGTTCCAGTTCGATGTCGAGGCCGCAGTTCCGGGCCGTCTGCACCCGGCTGAGCCGCCGCACCGGCCCCGGGACGTCGAAGCCGTGGTGGGCTCCCGCAAAGACGGCGAGCTCGACCGCGCTGCCGCGGGTGCGGAACCAGTCGGCATAGCGCCGGCAATGCTCCGCCGGGGTGTAGTCGTCCGCCCCGCCGAGCAGCATGACCACCGGCGCGCCGGTGGTCCGCTCGGAGCGGTAGGGCAGCGAGCAGGACGCATAGAGCGCCACATGCAGCGCGAACCGCCGCTCGCCCATCGCCATTCCGCGGCGGAACGGCTCGAGCAGGGTATAGAGCGCGACCTGTCCGCCCTTCGAGAAGCCCATGACGCCGATGCGGTCCGGGTCGATGGCGGGATGGGTCGCCGCGATGGCCAATGCGGCCAGCGCATCGGCAACGCTGGCGGCAGTCGAGAGCCGGCCCTGGTCCTCGCCGGTCGAGCGGATGCCTCGCGGCGTGAAGCTGTCGACGAGCATGGTCGCGACCCCCCAGGCGCGCAGCCGCTCGGCCCAGGCCTCTTCCCGGCCGGCCAGGATGCCGCCGCTGCCATGGCTCAGGATCATCAGCGGCATGCGCCGGCCGGCCGTCGCATCCGGCAGCTTCAGCTCCGCCGTCACCGCCGTCGGCGCCCCCTGCCCGGCCATCAGCTCCGACGGCCCGGTCGGGGTGCGCGACGCGAAGGCGACGCGGCCGGTCGCCCCGTCGCGCAGGTCCGCCCTGAGATCGGCCGACGCCTCCGATGCCGATGCCGGTCCTGCGGCGAAGGCCGCGGCGGCGAGGTGAAGCGCGAAGATCCAAATCCGCATCGGCGATGCTCCCTGTTTCGTCGCGCCCTTGCACGGCGGAGCGGCGCTGCTCCTGCGCCGGCTATTCGACCGCGACGATCTCGACCTCGGAGCCGGCGACGCGAACGACGTCGCCCTCTTCCCGCCGGAGCAGCGCAGCGCCCATGGGCGATACCCAGGAAATGCTGCCGGCGGCGGGATCGGCCTCGTCTTCGCCGACGATCCGGAAGGTCTGCCGGCGCCCGTCCGCACGCTCGATCGTGACCTTGGACCCGAACTGCACGGTATCGCCGCCTGCCGGCGGATCGACGACCTGGGCCGACCCCCGTCTGGCCAGCCAGTAGCGCAGATCGCGAGCGATCCGCGCGCCGACCTCGGCGTCGCGGTCCGGATCCAGTGCCGCCGCCTCCGCCTGCAGGCCAAGGATCGTGGCCTCGATGGCGGCCAGGCCCTCGGCCGTGACGAAGTTGGGATGTGGCGAGATCGGCCGCTCCGGCAGGTCGCTCTCCCCCTGATCGCCACCATCCTCACGCATGAAGGCCTTGCTCATGACTGCCGGCTCCATTATTTAACCATTCAGTAAAGCAATATGCCGCGACACGAGCGGCACCTTAGCAGCCTGATGACATCCCAGGTCATCGACCGATCCCGGGCCGCCGATCAACGGTGTATCCGCAGCCGCCGGAAGCAAGCGCGAGAGAGTCGAGGAATGCGGAGAGGAAGTCCCGTCATCAGCTTCCGCGAGCGGCTCAGCCGCCGCCAGATCCTGCGGGTCGCCGCGGCGCTGCCCCTGGCATCCGCTGCCGGCCTGGGCACGACGCCGGCAATGTCCGCCGGTCCGAGCCGCGTCCGCCCCGGCATGGCGGATTGGCCCGACGCCGCCGGCTGGGAGCGACTTCGCCGCGCTGTCGGAGGCCGTCTTCTGCCCGTGCGATCGCCGCTGCGCGACTGCGCCGACGGCACCGCCCCTCCATCCTGCAAGGAACTGTTCCGCAGCCTCCGCAACCCCTACTTCCTCGGCGACGAGCCGGGCCTGACGCAGACGCTCGGCTGGGTCGACGCCTGGACGTCCAGTCCCAGCGCCTTTGCCGTGGCGGCGGAGAGTGCGGCGGACGTGGCCGCAGCGATCGATTTCGCACGCACACGGCACCTCCGGCTCGCCGTCAAGGGCGGCGGTCACAGCTATCAGGGCACCTCGAACGCCGCCGATTCGCTGCTCGTCTGGACGCGGCGCATGAATTCGGTCGTCCTGCATGACGCCTTCGTGCCGCAAGGCTGCGAAGCCGACCCGGCGCCGGCCGTGACCATCGGCGCGGGCGCCCTCTGGGGCCCGGTCTACGACGCCGTCACGACCCATGGCGGCCACTATGTCCAGGGCGGCGGCTGCCTGACGGTCGGGGTCGCAGGCCTCGTCCAGAGCGGCGGTTTCGGCAGCTTCTCGCGGGCCTATGGCCTTGCCGCCGCCAGCCTGCTGGAGGCCGAGATCGTCACGGCGGACGGCGCGGTGCGGACCGTCAACGCCTGCAACGAGCCGGACCTCTTCTGGGCGATCCGCGGCGGCGGCGGCGGCACTTTCGGCGTCCTCACGCGCCTGACCCTGGCGACCCATCCCCTGCCCGCCACCTTCGGCGCCGTGTCCGCCAGCGTTCGCGCACGGTCGCCGCAGGCCTTCCACCGCCTGATAGCAGACATGCTGCAGTTCTATTCGGAGCATCTGCACAACCCCCACTGGGGCGAGCAGATCGCGTTCCGGCCGAACGACACGCTTTCGATCGCCCTGCTCTTCCAGGGTCTGGAGGAGGATGCGGTACGGCGCCTCTGGCAGCCCTTCTTCGATCGCCTGACGGCCTCGCCCGGCGACTTCGTCCTGGAGTCGCCGCCGGTCGTCCTGGCGGTGCCGGCCCGCCGGCTGTGGGATCCCGCGTTCCTGCGGCGGATGCCCGGCCTGGTCGCCGCCGACGATCGGCCCGGCGCCCCGCCCGACAATATCTTCTGGGCCGGCGACGGCAGCCAAGCCGGGCAGGTGCTCCACGCCTACCAGTCGGCATGGCTGCCCGAGCGCCTGCTCCGGTCTGGCGCCGCGGCGACGCTGGCCGACGCCCTGTTCGCCGCCAGCCGGCACTGGTCCGTCTCCCTGCATCTCAACAAGGGGCTCTCGGCTGCGACGCCGGCCGCCCGCGCCGCATCGGCCGCCACCGCGATCCATCCGATGGTTCGCGACGCCTTTGCCCTCGTCATCGCCGGCGCGGAAGGCCCGCCCGCCTATCCCGGAGTTCCTGGCCACGAACCCGACAGGGCCCGCGCGCGCCGACAGGCCGCCGCCGTCGACCGGGCGATGGCCGCGATCCGCGGCATCCTGCCGGAGCACGGCTCCTACCTCGGCGAGAGCGACTTCTTCGCGGCGGACTGGCAGGCGCTGTTCTGGGGCGCCAATTACCGCCGCCTGCGCGAGGTGAAGGAAACGTACGACCCGGGCGGCCTGTTCGTCGTCCACCATGGGGTCGGCAGCGAGCGGTGGAGCGCCGACGGCTTCTCGCCGCGGCCCTAGATTGTCTATTCGAGCAACGATCGGAGAACGGATCATGCGCAAGATCGTGGTGGGAGCATTCGTCAGCCTGGACGGCGTGATGCAGGCGCCCGGCGGGCCGGAGGAGGACGCATTGGGCGGGTTCGCCCATGGCGGCTGGACCGTGCCCTACTGGGACGATGCGCTGGGCGAGGCGATGGGCGAGCTGTTCGCGGCGCCCTTCGACCTCCTGCTCGGCCGGCGCACCTACGACATCTTCGCCGGACACTGGCCGCGCGTGACCGAGGGCCCTGACAAGGACATCGCCGACCTCTTCAACGCGGTCGCCAAGCACGTCGCGACGCACCGGCCGGGGACGCTGACCTGGCAGAACTCGCAGGCGATCGGCCCCGACATCGCGGCCGGCGTGCGCCGGTTGAAGGAGGGCGAAGGTCCGACCCTGCTGGTGCAGGGCAGCAGCGAGCTGATCCAGATTCTCCTCGCCGAAGATCTCGTCGACGAGTTCCGCCTGCTCGTCTTCCCGCTGGTGCTGGGCCGGGGAAAGCGCCTGTTCGGCAATGGTACACTGCCGGGCGCCTTCCGGCTGACCGGCTCCTCGAGTTCGCCGGGAGGTGTGATCGTCGCCAACTACCGCCGTGCCGGCGCGGTTACGACGGGCAGCTTCGCACTCGACCCGCCGCGCGATTCCGAGCCGGACCCGCAGGAAGGGCAGGCGCACGCATAGCCCCCGTCCGGTGGCGGGAGCGGAATGGCGGGCGCGGCGTTCATGATGCATTGCACCATTCGCGTCAGGTCAGACATGCCCCGCTCCCACAGCACCAAGGACGCCCGCAGCATCGCCGCGAGTGCGCTCCGCACACAGAAGAACAGCGTCCAGGCAGCACGGCTTGCGGTTGCCTCCGCAGCGGTGATCGGCCGGCGGCTCGCGCTCGGCCATGCGGCGCTGCACGATCCCGCAGGCGCCGATCCGCACGAGTTCGTGCGGATGGTCAGCGAGAAGGGAACGGCCGTCATGGCGGCCGCAGCGGCGGGCCTGCGCAGGCAGCCGGCAGCCGCAGCGCTCGTCGCCCGCTTTGTCGCCGTCGAGGCCGGTGCCGCGGTACAGGCGGGCGTCCGCGTCGCCACCGCCCGCACGCCGTCCGCCGCGGTCGGCGCCCAGTGGCAATATGCCGGCGAGGCCGCCGCGCGGACCTGGTCGTTCTATCTCGGGCTGGGACGGGCGATGGCCGAAGCTGCCGGCAGCATGACGGCGCCGGTGCTGCGCACCGCCGCCGCCAACGCCCGCCGCCTCGGATGAGGCCCCGGCGTCAGGAGAGGTAGCCGGCCCAGGCGGCGATCATGCTGGCATCGGCCGCGAGCACATTGTCCACCTGCAGGTCGGCGAAATCGAGAGCCTCCAGCAGGTAGGTGCGATTGCCGCCGACGAGCGTGATCAGGATGCCCTCCGCCGTGTCGTCCACCGTCGCCTGCTGCGTCGTCAGGAAGCCGAAGTCCAGGCGGTCCTCGCTCGGATCGAAGTCCAGGACGTCGTGGCTGCCCCAGCTCCAGGCGATCGTCGTCGTCACGCCCGCCTCCGGATAGCCGTCGACGCCGTCGCTCGCCCCCATCGCCGAGCCGGCGCCGGCATCGACGGCCGAGGGACGGCTCCACACGTTGGCGGGATCGAAGGTGATGCCGAGCTGCTGGTCGAGGTGATCCTCGTAGACCTGGGCCGCATGGAAGATGAAGTTGCCGCCGTCGAGATCGCCGATGTCGGTCCCGAGCAGGACCAGCTTCTGGCCGGTGCCGCCGTTGGCGATCACCACGTCGTCGCCGAGTTGGTACATCGAGATCAGTTCGCGGGTGCCGTAGTAGCGGAAATCGACCCGGTCGGTTTCCGGATCGAACGCGACCCGGTCGACCTGGTTCATCTCGTGCGAGCGGGCATAGACGGTGTTCGGCTGCTCGACGATCCCGTGCTCCCAGGTCAGGGCGCCGCTGAGGTCGTGCAGGAGATGGCTGTTCCAGACGGGCGAGAAGTTGCCGACGTCGAGCTCGCCGAGATTGATTCCGTCGATGATCTGGATGTTGCCGTTCCAGGGGTTCATGAAGCCCAGCCCCTCCGGCGTGTCGACCGGGATGAAGACATGGACGGACACCTGGCCGAGGTCGAGCCGGTCGGTCGCGGGATCGAAGCCGACGATGTCGGCGCCGCTCGTCGAGACCTGATAGAGGGTGCCGCCGGCCGGCAGATCGGGATCCTGCGTTCCCTCATCGCCGAGCACGGCCTCCCACGCGTCCAGCACCGACTGGTCGTCGGCCGTCACGTTGGCCAGCGACATCTCGTCGAGCGTGACGCCCATCAGTGTGTAGCTCTGCTGCGCCGCCGGCAGCGCGATGACCACCGACCCCTCGACTTCCGCGACCGTGAAGTCGTCGCCGTCGATCGAGCCGAAGTCGAGAACCTGATGCGTCGGGTCGAACTGCAGCATGGCGTGCACGCCGGGGTTCAGGGCGAGCATGAGGATATGGTCGCCGCCATGGCCGTGGCCGCCGTCCCCGCCCATGCCGCCGTCATCGTCGCCGTCCAGCGCCGCGGCCCAGACGTCGAGCGTCGACTGGTCGTTGGCCATGATGTTGTCCAGCGACAGCTCGTCGAGCGTGACCCCGTCCAGCGTGATGCTGCGCATGTTGCCAAGCAGTTCGATCACCACCGAGCCGCCGACCTCCGAGATCTCGACGTACTCGCCGGTGATCCAGCCGAAATCCAGCATCTGGTGCGACGGGTCGAACTGGATCGTCTCGTGCACGCCGTAGTTCCAGGTGATCGTGACGGCGTGGCCGCCGCCATGCCCGCCGTCCCCGCCCATGCCGCCGTCGTCTTCGCCGTCCAGCGCCGCCGCCCAGACGTCGAGCGTCGACTGGTCGTTGGCCATGATGTTGGCGAGCGACAGTTCGTCGAGCGTGACCCCGTCCAGCGTAATGCTGCGCATGTTGCCCGGCAGCGCGATCACCACCGAGCCGGCGACCTCCGAAATCTCGATGTGCTCGCCGGTGATCCAGCCGAAATCCAGCATCTGGTGCGACGGATCGAACTGGATCGTCTCGTGCACGCCGTAGTTCCAGGTGATCGCGATGGCGTGGCCGCCACCATGTCCGCCGTCCCCACCCATGCCGCCGTCATCTTCGCCTTCGAGCGCTGCCGCCCAGACGTCGAGCGTCGACGGGTCGTTCGCCGTGATGTTGGAGAGCGACAGCTCGTCCAGCGTGACGCCGGCGAGCGTGATGCTGCGCTGGTTGCTCGGCAGCTCGATCACCACCGAGCCGTCGACTTCCGAGATTTCGATGTAGTCCCCGGTGATCCAGCCGAAGTCCAGAATCTGGTGCGACGGATCGAACGCGATCGTCTCGTGAACGCCCCAGTTCCACGTGATCTGGACGGTATGATCCAAGGCCCTGCCCTCCATCGTCGGCGACGCCGGGGGCGGGAACGGGATCAACCGGAGAACGGGCGATCGGGGCGGTTCCGCATCCCCGTGGTGTTGCGTGTCGCCATCATGGCGGGAGGGTGCTATTCGCCTAAAACGCTATCTGGTCCAATTCGGTTGTGTCGATTGCGGGAAGAAAACCGGGCATTTGGTCCAATCTGGTCGGATGCCCGCGATCCCTGGCGCGCACGCCCGAAGCCGGCGCCGCAGGGGCACCGGCGCCGGGTCGCATGCGGCGAAATTGTTCGGCGTGGAGGGCTTCTCAGGCCGCCGGCGACAGGACGTGGATCTTGCGCTCGGCCACCATCTCGCGCGTCTTGGCGGCATAGGCGGCCATATGGGCGGACGCCGCATGGGCCTTGAGATCCTCGGCGGTTTCCCACTTCTCGACGACGACGAAGGTGTCCGGACCGTAGAGCGCGGGGAAGCCCTCGGCATCGACCACGGGGACGTACTCGACGCAGCCCTTCTCGGCGTGGACCGCCGGCATGTTGGCCCGGAAATGCTCCAGGATCGTGTCGCGCATGCCGGACTTGGCGGTGATGACGGCAAGGACGTGGATCATGATGCGCTCAACCTCCGTTGGGGTGGGATCTCAGGCAGGACGGGTCGGCTTCGGCATGGATTCGGCCTGCAGAAAATCGAAGTCGCAGCCGCGGTCGGCCTGCATGACATGGTCGACATAGAGCTTCTCGTAGCCGCGCGCCGCCCGTGCCGGTGGGACCCAGCCCGCGCGCCGCCGCTCCAGCTCGGCGCCATCGACCATCAGGTCGAGTCGCCGCCCGGCCACGTCCATCTCGATCATGTCGCCGTCGCGGACCAGCGCCAGCGGCCCGCCGACCGCGGCCTCGGGCGAGACATGGAGGACGATCGAGCCCGACGCCGTGCCGCTCATCCGTGCGTCGGAGATGCGGACCATGTCCTTGACGCCGTCCCGCGCCAGCTTCCGCGGGATGGGGATACCGCCGGCCTCCGGCATGCCCGGCGCTCCGACCGGGCCGGCGTTGCGCAGCACCAGGACATGGTCGCGCGTGACCGGCAGGTCCGGATCGTCGATGCGCGCCATCAGGTCGTCGATCGTCTCGAACACCAGGGCCGGGCCGCGATGGCGCATCAGCGCGTCGGTCGCCGCGGCACGCTTGATGACGGCGCCGTCGGGGGCGAGCGAGCCGCGCAGGATGCACAGCGCCTCGCCCGGCTGGATCGGCTCTTCGAGCGGCCGGATGATGCGATCGTCGACCCAGTCGGACACGCCGGCGAGCGCCTCGCCCAGCGTCTGCCCGGAGACCGTCGCGGCCGAAAGGTCGAGCCGATCGCCTAGGCGCTTCATCAGCGCCGGCAGCCCGCCCGCGCCATGGAAATCCTCCATGTAGTTCTTGCCGACCGGCTTGACGTCGATCAGCACCGGCGTCTCGCGGCCGATGCGGTCGACCTCGTCGAGATCGAGCGGAATGCCCATACGGCCGGCGATCGCCGAGAGATGGACGATGCAGTTGGTCGAGCCACCCAGCGCCTGCAACACGACGGCAGCGTTGCGCAGCGAGGCGGCGGTCACGATCTCGCTCGGCCGCGGCCCGCCGGCGATCGCCATCTCCGCGGCACGGCGCCCGGCCGCCTCGGCATGACGCAGCCGCTCCGAATGCACCGCCGGGATCGAGGTGCCGCCGGTCAGCATCAGCCCCAGCGTCTCGGCCATGGCGGCCATGGTGCTGGCGGTGCCCATGATCGTGCAGGTGCCGTGGCTGGAGACGAGCCGGCCGTTGGCGTCCGCTAGTTGGCGGTCGTCGATCTCCCCCGCCCGGTGCGCCGCCCACAGCCGCCGACAGTCCGAGCAGGCGCCGAGGCGCTCCTTCTCGAAGCGGCCGGTCACGGTCGGGCCGACGACGAGCATCACCGCCGGCATGTCCGCGCTGATCGCGCCCATGATCTGGGCCGGCACCGTCTTGTCGCAGCCGCCGATCAGCACCGCCGCATCGATCGGCTGGCGCTTCAGCATCTCCTCGGTGTCCATCGCCATCAGGTTGCGCAGGATCATCGTCGAGGGATGGATGAAGGATTCGTGCAGCGAGACGGTGTGGAAGACGAAGGGGATGGCGCCCGCATCCCGGATGCCGCGCGACACCGCCTCGACGAGCTTCGGAACGGTCGCATGGCAGGGGTTGAAGTCGGAAGCGGTCGAGGCGATGCCGACGATCGGCCGGTCCAGCGCGCTGTCGTCATAGCCGGCCGACTTCAGGAAGGCACTGCGGAGATACAGCGCGAAGCCCTCGTCGCCGTAGCTCGTCAGGCGCGATCGGAGACCGGTCTTCTTCATGGTCGGAGGCTCTTCGGGCAGTGGGGCCAGGCAGTGGGCTGCGGAGCCTGCGGAGCGCCGCACCACCTGTCAACAATCCGGCGCGCCAAGCCGGAAGATTGGCACCGGATGGCAACGCACTGTCGACATTCGCCCTCGCCCACCGGCCGTCAGCGCCGCCGGCCGAGGCGGCGGACGCGGCCGGCGCCACCCTCGCGGCCGGCGATCCGCCGGAGGTACGCGTCCTTGCTCGGACGGACGTGATGGACGCACAGCTCCGCCAGTGCCCAGGGATCATTGCCGCCGAGATACTCGATCATCAGCGCATGATGGGCGCGCGATACCTCCAACTGGTCCGGATCGGCCAGCGTCTTGGCGCGGATGGCATAGGTCAGGTCCATGTACTGCTTGACCAGGGCCAGCAGGTACTCGTTGCCGCAGAGGCCGAACAGCGCGGTGTGGAACCGGTCGTTCGCCTCGTGCACCCCGCCGAGGTCGCCGGCGTCGGCGCAGCGCTCGTACTCGGCATGGATGGCGGCGATGCGGCCGATCGCCTCCGGCGCGACCGGCAGCGGGATGCGCAGCGCCGCCTGGCGCTGCAGCATCTCGCGCACTTCGTAGATCTGCAGCACCTCGCCCGCCGAGAAGGAGCGGACGGCGGCGCCCTTGTTGCGCTCGCGCACGACGATCCCGGCGCGCTCCAGGCGGACGAGCGCCTGGCGCACGAAATGGCGCGAGCCGCCGAACCGCTGGTGGAGGTGCTCCTCGCGAAGGCGGGCGCCCGGCTCCAGCCGGCCGAAGATGATGTCCTCCTCGATTTCGCGGGCGATCTGCTCCTCGATGCTGGTGGTATCCTGCTCGGAGCGGTCGGTGCGGTCGCTGGACGATGGGTCGCGGGATGATCGGGCGTCGGCCATGGGATGCGTCGTGGGTCTCGGCCGAATCATAGGCACCGGACGGCCCGCGGCGAAAGGGGAGGAACAGGAATGGATCTGCAACTGACCGGCCGGACGGCGGTCGTGACCGGCGCAAGCAAGGGGATCGGTCGGGCCATCGCCGAGGCGCTGGCGGCCGAAGGGTGCCATCTCCATCTCGTCGCCCGCAGCCCCGACGGGCTGGCGGCAGCCGCCGACGCGATCCGCTCGCGCCATCAGGTGACGGTCGCGGCCCATCCGCTCGACCTTGCGGCCCGCGGGTCGGCGGAAGGGCTGGCCGACCTCTGCGGCGATGCCGACATCCTGGTCAACAATGCCGGCGCCATCCCGGGCGGCAGCCTCGACACGGTCGACGAGGAGCGCTGGCGCGCCGCCTGGGACCTCAAGGTGTTCGGCTACATCAACCTCACCCGCGCCTTCCATGCCCGGATGAAGGCCCGGCAGGCCGGCGTCATCGTCAATGTCATCGGGCTGGCGGGCGAACGCTTCGACTATGGCTACATTGCCGGCAGCACCGGCAATGCGGGGCTGATGGCCTTCACCCGCGCGCTCGGCAGCTGGAGCCTCGACTATGGGGTGCGCGTCCTCGCGGTGAACCCCGGCGCGGTCATGACCGACCGCATCGTCCAGCTGATGCGCACGCGTGCCGAAGCCGAGCACGGCGACCCGGAGCGCTGGCGCGAGTATTTCCGGCACCTGCCGAAAGGACGGCCCGCGGAGCCCGCGGAGGTCGCCGACCTCGTCTGCTTCCTCGCCTCGCCGCGCGCGGCCTATCTCAGCGGCGTGGTCTATGCCGTCGATGGCGGGGCGGCCAGCCGCGCCGGCAGCCGGCCGTTCTGAGGACGGCGGGTCGGCCACGGCCATCGCCGTGCTCGACCCCGAGCGGGAATCCCTCGGCGGCGACCCGGTCCGCAACGGGGCCGGCCCGGCTACTGCCCGACGTCCGAGCCACTCCGGATCGCATCCGGCAGATGGTCGGAGGGGCCGAGCGGAAGGTGAGTAACCGGGCGGTGGGGCAGCTGTTCCTCCGCCCGTTCCTGCGACGTACCACCGATCCAGGCTGCCCCTAGGGCGGGTATGCCAGCGCCCCGCAGCATCGCGAGTCCTTCGGCGAGATGCCACCCGCTGGTGGCGACATCGTCCACCAGCAACGTCGGCCCACGCGGACGGTCCGCCCATTCCAGGGGCGGGAGGTGCAGGTTCTGCCGCGGGTGGCTGCTGCCGCTCACCGGCCGGGGCTTGAACAGCGGCTCGAACGGTATGGCGAGGCACGCCGCGACCGCCCGGGCCAGGAGCGTGCTCCATGCCTCGTCTTCGCGACTATGTCCCGGGGCGACACATGTGACCGTCCAACCCGCCGGCACCCCCAGAAGTCCTGATATTTCTGCCGCTATGTCTGCGGCCGCGAACGCGATCACGCTCGGAGTCTTTGCTTTCTTCTCCGCCTTCAGCATCGCGAGGTCCGTTGTCCGGCTACTGGCTCGCCAGGCCCGAACCGTGAAGTAGGTCGCCCCGCTCCGGTGCCGCAAGGAGGGCCGCCACAGGAGCCTGTCGGCAAGGCTCGGCAGAATGTATCGCACACACCACGATCATTCCGGGTATCATCCGACGCGAGGGGCTATCCGACCTATACGCGGAACCTGGCTCCCCCTGCGCCACCTATGATTGGTTGGATTCGCACTCGCCGGGGGCTGGCGGTTGGCCGGGGCACGTGCGATGCCGTGTGGTTGACGGCCCCTTTTCCTCTTCTGCGGTGGATGCGCGACTTCCGGTTCTGTGACCACCGACGGCCGGCCGGCCCGGACACGGCCGTCGAGTCCGCGGCCCGGCCCGCGGGCGTGCGGCCACACCGTGCTCGGCAATCACCGGAGACCATCACCGGAAGGCGGGATCGCGAAAGGGCGCGGGATCGCGATGCGGACACGGCGTCGATGCGCCTTGCCGGCCGCCCCGCGAGCGCTCAGATTGCGCGCCGCCTATCTCCTCGGCCAATCTCCTCGGGAGGAAATTTCGTGAAGATCACCCGCTTTCTCGGGCTGGCGGCGCTGGCCGGCGTGCTGGCGTCCGGCGCGTCCGCCTCGGCCCAGACCGCCGTCAAGATCGGCTATGCGCTGCCCAACAGCTCGCACTACGGCGCCGGCGCCAACGCCTTCGCGGCCGAACTCGAGCGCGCCGCGCCGGGACGCTTCAAGGTCGACCAGTTCCCGGCCAGCGCGCTCGGCGGCGAGCGCGAGATGATCGAGAGCGTCCAGCTCGGCACGCTCGACCTTGTGATCACCTCGAGCGGGCCGGTCGGAAACTTCGTCCCGGACGTCGCCGTCACCGACATTCCCTTCCTCTTCCGCGACACCGCCCATGCCCGCGCCGTGCTCGACGGCCCGATCGGGCAGGATCTGCTCGCCAAGTTCCCGGCCAAGGGGCTGGTCGCGCTCGCCTGGGGCGAGCAGGGCTTCCGCCACCTGACGAACGGGCGCCGTACGGTCCAGGCGCCGGACGACCTGAAGGGCCTCAAGCTGCGGACCATGGAGAACCAGGTCCATATGCTGGCCTTCCGCACGCTGGGCGCCAACCCGACGCCGATGGCCTGGCCGGAGGTCGTGCAGGGCCTGCAGCAGGGCACGATCGACGGGCAGGAGAACCCGATCTCGGTCATCGTCAGCGCCAAGCTGTCGGAAGTGCAGAAGCACCTGACGCTGACCCGGCATGTCTTCTCCCCCGCCCTCGTCATCGTCTCGAAGGATCGCTTCGACGGGCTGAAGGATGCCGACAAGGCCGCCTTCCGCGCGGCCGGCAAGGCGGCGGCGGCGGCCATGCGCAAGTTCGTCGACGACGTCGAGACCAAGGGCGTCGAGACCTTGAAGGGCCAGGGGATGCAGGTCGTGACCGCTGTCGATACGGCGAAGTTCCAGGCCGTGCTGGCGCCCGCCTATGCCGAGTACGCCAAGCGCTTCGGCCAGGCGAAGATCGACGCCATTCGCAACTACAAGCCCTGACGGCGTGCCGCGGGTCGGCATCTGCCGCCGGCCCGCGGCCCCTTCCTCCCGCGAGACGTTCATGCTGGCCACCCTCGACCGCTGGATCCTCGGCGCCAACCGGGCGCTGATGATCCTCGCCCTCGCCGTCATGTCGGTCGTCGTCTTCGTCAATGTCGCCCTGCGCTACCTGACGTCGGAGTCGATCGTCTGGGCCGAGGAGGTCGCGCGCTACCTGATGATCTGGCTGACCTGCCTCGGCATCGGGCCGCTGATCCGGATCGGTGGCCATGTCGCCATCGACAACCTGCAGGATGCGCTGCCGCCGCCGGCCGCGCGCGCCCTGCGCCTCCTGGTGGCGGCGATCGTCTTCGCCTTCTGCGTCTTCCTGGTCTGGATCGGATCGCGCTTCGCGATGCGCACCATGGTGCAGACGACGCCGGTGCTGGAGGTGCCGTTCGGCTATGTCGCCGCCGCCATCCCGGTCGGCGGCGCGCTCGCCCTCTGGCATCTCCTGGCGGTCCTGCGCGGCTTCGTGCGCGACCGCAGCTTCGAGACCGGCGCCGAGATCGACGCGAACGCGGCAGGCTCCCTGTGATCACCGCCACTCTCTTCGGCAGCCTCGTGCTGTTCCTCGCCCTCGGCGTGCCCGTCGCCTTCGCGATCGGCGCCGCCGCCTTCTCGGCACTGACCGTGCAGGGCCTGCCCTACATCAGCCTGGTGCAGAAGCTGTTCACCGGCATCGACAGCTTCCCGCTGATGGCGATCCCCTTCTTCCTGCTGGCGGCCGAACTGATGACCGGCGGCGCGCTGGCGCACGTCCTGCTGCGCTTCGCCGCGATGTTCGTCGGCCACCGCCGCGGCGGCCTCGGCCACACCAACATCCTGACGATCACCTTCTTCTCCGGCATCAGCGGCTCGGCCCTGGCCGACGCGGCGGGGCCCGGGGCCATCCTCATCCGGATGATGCGCAGCTCGGGCTATCCGCCGGCCTATGCGGCGGCGCTGACCGCCTGCGCCTCCATCGTCGGGCCGATCATTCCGCCCTCCATCATCATGATCATCTATGCCCTGCAGGACGAGCGCGTCTCGGTGCTGGGGCTGTTCTGGGCCGGCGTCGTGCCGGGGCTCATGATCTCGGGCGCCATGCTCGGCTACAACGCCTGGATCAGCCGGCGGAACAACTATCGCGGCGAGGGCGGGCCGCCGACCCTGGCGGAGATCGTCGCCACCAGCTGGCGGGCGGTGCCGGCGCTGATCCTGCCCGTTCTGATCGTGGGCGGCATCCATTCCGGCGCCTTCACGCCGACCGAGGCGTCCGTGGTCGCGGTGTTCTATGCGCTGGCGGTCGGGCGCTGGGTCTACGGCACCCTCGCCTGGGGGATGCTGCCGGGCATCCTCGCCCGCTCGGCCCTGCTGACGGCGTCGGTGCTGCTGATCGTGGCGATGTCGGCCGCCTTCGCCTGGGTGCTGACCTATGCCCAGGTGCCGCAGGCGCTCGCCAACTGGATCGGCGGGCTGGAGCTGTCGCCCCTCGCCTTCCTGATCGGCGTCAACATCCTGCTCCTCGTCTTCGGCATCTTCATCGAGCCGCTGCCGGGCGTCATGGTGCTGGTGCCGATCCTGGCGCCGATGGCCGCCGCACTCGGCATCGATGCGACCCACTTCGCCATTGTCGTCATCGTCAACCTGACGATGGGCCTGATCACGCCGCCGGTCGGCGGCCTGCTCTTCATCGTCTCGCTCGTCGCCAAGGTGCCGATGGCCGCCCTCTCGCGCGCGCTGCTGCCGATGCTCGGGCTGCAGATCCTGGTCCTGCTGGCGCTGACGCTGGTCCCCGAACTCAGCACCTTCCTGCCGAAGCTGGTAGGCCGCCATTGAGAAGGCCGCCCAGCGGAATGATCTCCGGATCGCCGTCCCGCCACGGTTCGCCGGCCCAGCTGCCCAACCAACGTTCGACGCCGAGGCCGGCATCGGCCAGGGCGGCGGCGATCTCCGCGCGCGGCGGGAAGGCGATCCGCGCATCCGCCTCCAGCCGCCTGCCGTCAGCCGTCTCGTACACGGTGCGATAGGTGACGATGCCGGTCGCGGCATCCCAGCGGGCGTCGTTCCAGGCCGCAACCGGACCGAGTGGAGAGCCATCGAGCCGCCGCCGGCTCTCGTCCGGCCCCCAGGCACGCCAGGCGGCACAGTCCGGGTTGCGGCTGTCGAAGATGTAGCGGCCGCCCGGCGCCAGGTGCCGCGCGACCGCCGCCAGCGCCGCGGCGCGGTCCTCGGCACCGAGGAAGACCTGGAAGGCATGGCCGGTCATCACGACGAGGTCGAACCGCTCGCCAAGATCGAGGCTGCGGACATCGGCCTCGACCCAACGAACCGCGTTCCCGCCCGGGCGGAGGCGCGCGATGTCCAGCATCGCTGCTGCCGGATCGACCCCGACGACACGCCGCCCCGGCGCCAGCGCGGCGGCCAGCATGCCGGTGCCGCATCCGAGGTCGAGCACAGAACCCGCTGCGGCCGCGAGCTGCGTGCAGAACTCGAAGTCGGCGGCCCAGCCGTTCTCCAGGTCGTAGAAGGCGGCCAGCGCGGGATCGCGATAGAGCGGGTCGGCGGTCATGCGCGGCGCGACAGGGCGGCCGACATGCCAGCCCGCAGCTCCATCAGGCTGTAGGGCTTCTTGACGACGACATGGTCCAGCGCGAGGCGCTGCAGCGCGCCCGCATCGGCATATCCCGTCAGGACGAGGATCGGGCGGCCCGGCCGGAGGCGGCGCAGTTCCGCCGCCAGTTCGGCACCCGTCATATTCGGCATCGCGTAGTCGACGATCGCCAGATCGTACTCGGCACCTTCCGCCACGGCCGCCAGCGCCGAGGGACCGTCCGGAAATACGCGCACGCCGTGCCCCTCCCCCGCCAGGACCGTCGCGGTGTATTCGCGCACCGAATCATTGTCCTCCACGAGCAGCGCCGTGATCGGCGGCGGCCGGCTGGCCGGCGGTCGCCGGTCGTCCAGGTCGATCGCCGCTTCATCCGGCGAGACCGCAACCCGGGGCAGGTGCAGGCGCACGGTGGTGCCGCATCCGACTTCGCTGTCGATCGCGATCTCGCCGCCGGACTGGATCGTGACCCCGTGCACCATGCTGAGGCCGAGCCCGGACCCGCGCCCGGCCGGCTTGGTCGTGAAGAACGGGTCGAACGCCCGGGCGCGCACCGCCTCGGTCATCCCGACGCCACGGTCTGAGACCGAGATCGCGAGAAGCTCGCCCTTCAGCAGACCCGGGCGCGGCGCCTCGGCCGACAGGTTTTCGACCAGGATGCGGATCGGACCGCCGTCGGGCATCGCGTCGCGGGCATTGATCAGCAGGTTGACGATGAGGGCCTCGAACTGGCCACGGTCGGTCACCGTGAACCAGTCTTCCTCCGGCAGCACGATCTCGAGGCGATAGAGCGATCCGATCGTCTGGCGGAGGAAATCCTCCAAGCGGCGGAGCAGGCGCCCCGGCGCCAGCTTGCGGCGCTCGAAATGCTGCCGCCGGGCGAAGGACAGGAGCTGCTCCGTCAGTCGCGCCGCCTGGTAGCCCGCTTCCGCGGCGTTCGCCAGCAGGCGCTGCGAGCGCTCGTCGGACGTCCTGTCGCGGGCCAGCTCGATGCCGCCGAGAATCACCGTCAGCAGGTTGTTGAAGTCATGCGCGATGCCGCCGGTCAGCTGGCCCAGCGCCTCGATCTTCTGCGCCTGGCGGAGATGCGCCTCGGCCCGCTCCCGCTCCTCGATCTCGACCCGCAGGCGCCGGTTGGCCTCGGCCAGCTCGCTGGTGCGCATGTCGACTCGTGCCTCGAGCTCCTCGTTCGACCGCCGCAGGGCCTCCTCGGCGGCATGGAGACGCATCAGCGCGGCCACCGTGGCGAGCAGTTCCTCCGGCTCGATCGGCGCAATCAGATAGCTGTCGGCCCCCGATTCCAGGCCCTGTGCCCGATCCCGCCCGCCTGTCAGGGAGGCCGACGTCTGCAACACCATGACAGTCGGGAAACGCGCCTTGATGCGGCGACAGACTTCGAGCCCGCTGACGTCGGGAAGGCGCACGTCGAGCACGACGATGTCGGGCTGGCGCCGGCAGACCATGTCCCACGCCGTGGCGCCATCGCCCGCCTCGTCGACGGAATAACCCTCCCGCCGCAGCACCCGCGTCCGCGCATAGCGCGCGGCTTCGTTGTCGTCCACGTTGAGGATGTTGCCGGTGCGAAAGCTCATGACGCGACGTCCGAGAGATTGCAGGACTCGGGCACCAGCTTCGACAGCAGCGCCCGGATGCGCTCGCGCCCCACTTCGGACTTCGAGAGGATCGCGCGGGCATGGACCAGCCGCCGCCGTTCGGCCGCGCCAAGGTCGGAGGAAGTGAGGACGACGACCGGGATGTCGGCGGTCCCGGGATCGGCGGCCAGGCATTCGAGCACGTCGAAGCCGCTCAGCCCCGGCATCCGCAAGTCGAGGAAGATGATCGCCGGATGCACCGCGCGCGCCGCCGCCAGCCCGGCGGCGCCGTCCTCCGCCTCGACGACGGCGATATCGCCCTCGCCGAGCGCGTGTCGCAGGACGTAGCGCGCCATCGGGTCGTCGTCGATCACGAGGACCGATGTTTCACCCGGCATTCCGGTCGAGATCGCCGGCCGCCCGGTCGGCAGGGACAGGGTGAAGGTGGAGCCATGGCCGGGCGCGCTTTCCAGCTCGAGTTCGCCGCCGAGCAGGCGCGCGAGATGACGCGACAAGGGCAGCCCGAGCCCGGTGCCGCGGACGCGCGCCTGCAGCCGATGCTCGATCTGGACGAACTCCTGGAAGACCCGCTCGCCGTCGGCTGGCGCGATGCCGATCCCGGTATCGGAGACGGCGAAGAGCAGGCGATCCGGGGCAGGATCATGGCGGACCGCAACCCGGACCTCTCCGGCTTCGGTGAATTTCAGGGCGTTGGACACGAGATTGCGCAGGATCTGCGACACCTTGCCTTCGTCGGAATGGAGAAGCGGCAGCCCCTCGCCGGACTCGAACACCAGATCGACGGCGCCGCTCCCGCGCAACGGACGCAACACGCCTCGCAGGGTCGCCAGCAGGGCGCTCACGGCGATCGGCGCCGTCCGCACCTCGACCTTTCCAGCCTCGACCTTGGCGATGTCGAGCAGATCGTCGATCAGTTCCGAGAGACTGCGCGCCGACGCCAGGATGTATTCGACCTGCCGCTCCTGCTCGCCGGTCAGCTCGCCGTCGATGCGATCCAGCAGCAGCCGCGCAATGGCAAGGATCGAGTTGAGCGGCGTGCGGAACTCGTGGCTGACGTTCGACAGGAAGCGGCTCTTGAGTTCGCTCGCCGAGCGGAGCTGGACGGCCTGATCGTCGAGTTCGGCATAGAGGGCGACGACGCCGCGATTGGTGCTCTCGAGTTCGGAGGCGAGCGCCTCCATCTCGCGCTCGTGCAACCGCTTCTCTTCATCGAGAGCGGCGATGTGCGCCAGCAGGAGATCGGGGTCCCTGCCAGGGTCGGGCTGCCCGCTCAAGCGGCGCGGTCCCGAACCACCAGGACGGTGGCATCGTCGCGACCGCGACCGTGATCGCGCAGTAGCACGGCTGCGATCGTTCCTGGATCACGCACCACGAGCCCCGGATAGGCCGCCAGCGACCAGGATGTCGACACGCCGTCCGAATGGAGGATGACGACGTCCTGCGCGGCAAAGGGGTAGTCGAATGCCCTAAGACGCGGCGCGGCGCCGCCGGCCGTTCCGTTCATGGACACCATGTGCCGGACACCGACGCCCGCGACGCCGCCGGCGATGTTGCCGATGCCCGAGAACGAGACCGTCCGCCGGTCGCGATCGGCGCGCAGCACGGCCACCGCCCCTCCCCGCGTCGGTCGCATCGCCTCGTGGACAGCCTGCAGCACCGGCACGGGCTCGCCCGGCGGTGCCTGATCGAACGCGCGCACCGCCGCCGCCGCAGCAGCAGCGGCCGCGGGGCCGTGGCCCAGCCCATCCACCACCATGCAGGAAAGATGAGGACCATCGATCCGCACCGCCCAGGCATCGCCCGACACGTCCTGTCCGGGCTTGGCGACGTCGACCGCCCCGATCGCCCAGCCGCACGGCGCGAACTCGTTCCGGGCGCGGTCGTCGATCCGGACCAGGACCACGGTGCCCTGGTCCGGCTGCGAATAGCAGTCGAACGCGTCCGACATCCGGATGACGGCGCCCAATCCGTTCCCGGGCGTCCCGGCGGTCGAATGGCCGTCGCGGAAGCAGGCCTCGGGATCGGCCATCCCGTGCCCCCGGTCCATCCAGATCGCCTCGATGCCCGGCGTTCCGAATGCGCGGCGGCCGACCAGAACCTCGCCGCCACCGCCATGGCGGATCGTGTTCACGGACATCTCGGTAACGACGAGGGCGAGTCTGGCCTGCTCCTCCTCGCACCAACCGGCCGAGATCGCGAGGCGGACGGCCTCGCGACGGGCTGCGCCGATGTGGCTCTGGTCGGTCAGGGGAAGCCGCAACATCGCTACTTCCAGCGTGCGATCGTCACCCGGGTTCCCTGCCCGAGTTCGGAGACGATGGAAAATTCGTTGGAAAGCTGCCGCGCACCGCCAAGCCCCAGGCCCATGCCGCGCCCGGTGGTGAAGCCGGGCCGAAGGGCGGCATCGATGTCCGCGATGCCCGGCCCGGTATCCTCGAACCGGATGCGCACCCCGCTCCGCCCGCCATCGGCGAGGCGCTCCAGGAGCGCCTCGCCGCCGCCGCCATGGTCCAGCGTGTTGCGGGCAAGCTCGCTCGCCGCCGTGATGATCTTGGTCTGGTCGACCAGCGACAGGCCGGCATCGAGCGCTGCACGGCGCACGGCCTGCCGCACCCTCACGACATCGTCGGAGTTCTGGATGACGTGCCGCTCAACGTTTGTCGACGACATGATCGTCGGCCGTGCCGACCTCCGCGATGCGTGCCCGGATGACCGCCATGCCGCGCTCGGCATCGAGGGCGGTGCGGATTCCCGGCATGCTGAGGCCGAGTTCGACCAGGGTAATGGCGACGGCCGGACGCATCCCGACGACCACCGTCTCCGCATCCAGCAGCCGCGCGACGCCGGCGATGTTCGCCAGGGTCCGGCCGATGAAGCTGTCGACGATCTCCAGCGCCGAGATGTCGATCAGAACGCCCTTGGCGCCGGACTTGACGATGCGGTTGCCGAGATCCTCCTCCAGCGCCATCGCCACGTCGTCATGCAGGTCGACCTGGATCGTCACCAGCAGGGCCGGCCCGATCTTGAGGATCGGTATCCGGTCCAATTCAGCCTCCCGCCGGGCGCCGCGCGACCACCGCGCGCCCGCTCTGGGCCAGCGCGTAACCGAGCGCCTCCGCCAGGGTCGCCTTGGAGACGACCGAGAGCTCGACTCCGAGATGGACCATGGTCTGGGCGATCTGGGGACGGATACCGCTGATGATGCACTCCGCGCCCATCAGCCGCGCGGCCGCGATCGTCTTCAGCAGGTGCTGGGCGACCAGCGTGTCGACCGTCGGTACGCCCGTGATGTCGATGATCGTCATCTGCGCCCCCTCGTCGACGATCGCCTGCAGCAGATTCTCCATCACGACCTGGGTGCGCGAGCTGTCGAGCGTGCCGATCAACGGCAGCGCCAGGATGCCGTCCCACAGCTTGACGACCGGGGTCGACAGTTCGGAAATCTCCTGCTGCTGGTGCAGGATGATTTCCTCGCGCGCCCGAGCGAATGCCTCGGTGACGTTGCGCACCAGACCGTCGATCAGGTCGCCGGCGGCCATGACCTCGCGCAGCGCCGCGGCCGGCTGCCGCTCGAGTGCCTTGATCGCGGCATCGGCCAGCGGCCTCTTCAGCGACAGTACGAACGACACCGTCTCGCTGATCGGGAAGCCCTGGAGGGCACGGGTCCTGGTCATGCCGGCGAGCAGATCGTGCAGACGCTCGCTGGCCTGCCCCGCCTCGGCGCTCTCCCGGAAGGCGTCCAGCATTGACCGGCACTGGGTTTCGATCTCGCGGGCGCTGAGGCGCCGCTCGCTGCCGTTCGACGCCAGTTCGGCCTGCCACTGCCGGATGATCTCGTCCTCATGGGCTGCGATGATGTCCACCAATCCTGCCGGTCGTCGCGCCATGCCCGCTTCCCTGCTCTCTTCGAACGCCCGATCGTTCGACCGGGGATCGCGACAATCTATCGCAGATTACCGCACTCGGTTAGCCACATTCGCGCGCGCGGGCGGTGGCCACGGCATGCACTCGGCCGCGGGAGTCCGGGCCCGAAGCCCCCTCGTCGCCCGCTACTCCGGCGGCGAATTGTACGGTTCGCGACCGCCGGTGGTCGCGAACTGCTCCTCCGGCGACAGCACCAGGCGATGGCGCCCGATCAAGGCGAAATAGGCGATGCCGATCGCGAACCAGACGGCGACGCCGATGACACCGGCGCGGTAGACGGGGTCGGCCAACTGGAAGCCCAGGGTCACCAGCGCGATCAGGATGGTGACCACCGCACCCGGAATGCCGAACGGGCTGCGGTACGGTCTCTCGATATGGCCCATGCGCCGCCGCAGGACGATGAAGGCGAGGCACTGCAGGACGTAGGACAACATGGCGCCGAACACGACCATGTTGAGCAGCATGCCCGAGATGACGACCGTTCCCCGCTCCGGCCCGAGCAGAACCCAGACCACCGCCATGATGCCGAGACCGACGGCCCCACCGGCGATCATTGCGAGATGGGGGGTCTTGCGCTCTCCGTGCGTGCGCGAGAGGGCGCGCGGAAAGTAGCCGGCCCGCGACAGCGAATAGATCTGGCGGCCCTGGGCGAAGATGATGGTGTGGAAGCTGGCGATCAGCCCGAGCGCGGCGACGACCGCGAGCAGCCGGCCGATGCCGTCGCCGTAGATCGCCCGGAAGCCGTCGAGCAGCGGCTCGGCCGAGGTCGACAACCGGAACGCCCCGCCGGCGATCGCCGAGTTGAGCCACAGCGTCAGGAACGCCGAGACGATCAGGGTGGCGATGCCGAGAACGAGGCCGCGCGGCAGGTCGCGGCGGGGGTCGAGGGACTCCTCGGCGGCGAGCGGCAGTTCCTCGATCGCCAGGAAGAGCCACACCGCATAGGGCAGCGACGCCAACACACCCATCGCGCCGAACGGCAGGAACGGCCCTTGCCCCTCGGGCAGATGAACGGGCTTGCCGTCCGGCCCGGCGGCGATGTCCAGCGCCCAGCGGCCGAAGTCGGATACCGGCCAGGCCGAGGCCCAGAAGACGACGAGGCAGGCCAGCGCCGCCAGGGTCACCACCACCGTGACGCGGAAGGTCATGGCGACGCCATGGACGTTGAGCCAGACGAAGAGGAGATATCCCACGACCCAGATCGCCGGCTGCCACGCCGCAGGCAGGCCGACGATCGTGCCGACATAGGCCCCGATGAACGAGACGATGACCGCCGGCGCGAGCACGTACTCGACATTCTCGCAGAGCCCGGTCAGGAACCCGCCCCACGGCCCCATGGCAGAGCGCGCGAAGGAATAGGCGGCGCCGGTGTGCGGCAGGGCGGCGCTCATCTCCGCGATCGAGAAGGCGAGCCCGAGATACATGACGGTGATCGCAAGGGTGGCGACGAACAGGCCGCCCCATCCGCCGGTCGCGAGGCCGAGGTTCCAGCCCGAGAAATGCCCCGAGATCACGGCGCCGACGCCAAGCGCCCAGAGCGCCAGCACGCCGGCATGGCGGCGCAGGCCGCGCGCTGCGAAATAGCCGGGTCCGACCGGCTCGTAGGTCACACGGCCCAGCCCCTTCGACATGGTCGCCCCCCTCCCGCCGTCGGTGCGGTCGAGACTACCGCATGTCCCCGGCGCATGTCCCCGGCGCATGTCCCCGGCGCATGTCCCCGGCGCATGTCCCCGGCGCATGTCCCCGGCGCATGTCCCCGGCGCATGTCCCCGGCGCATGTCCCCGGCGCATGTCCCCGGCGCCGGCGAAAGCCGGCCATCGCATCGCATTCGCTCGCGTCCTCTTTCACAACCTAATATGCTCAACGAAGCGCGCGGCTGAGGGCGGGGAATGGGGCCACGAACTGTGCTGGATCGACTTGGCCGGTTCGTCTCGATGCCCGTCGACAACCCCGACCTGCTGAAGGCGCAGGGGAACGCCCTCTCCAGGCTCATCCCCTTGATGTATTTCATCCTGGCGGCCAACGTCTGGGTGCTGGCGACGGCCTTTGCCGGCAAGGCGCCCGACTGGCTGACGATCCACGCCGCGTTTGTGCTGACCGCGGTCTGCATCGTGCGCCTGGGAACCTGGTGGCGCACCCGGGTCTCTGCGATGGAGCCGGTGCGGATCGTCCGCGAGTTCCGCCGAACGAACGTCATGGCGGCGGTCATGAGCGTGGCGGTCTTGCTGTGGGGCATTGCGCTCTTCCCCTATGGCAGCCCGCTGGAGCAGAGCCACGTCGCCTTCTTCGCGACCATCTCGATGATCTGCACGATCTGCTGCCTCATCCACATCCGCACCGCCGCTCTGCTCGTCGCCGGCATCGGCGTCGTCGGCTTCGTCGGCTTCTTCGCCTCGACCGGCGTGCCGACCTTCGAGGCGATGGCCGTAAACGTGCTGCTGGTCACGGCGGCGGTGACGGCGGTCGTCATGATCCAGAGCCGGGACTTCGACCGCATGGTCGATGCCCAGGCGCGGGCGCGCCGGACCCATCGCGAGCAGGGCCGCCTGCTGCGGATGCTCGACGACATGCCGGTAGCGGTGATGACGGTCGACCCGGTGACGTTCCGCATCGACTACGTCAACGAAACCTCGCGGCGCACGCTGGGCCGCATCGAACATCTCCTGCCGATCAAGGTGGCCGACATCCTCGGTACCTGCATCGACGTGTTCCACCCGCACCCTGAGCACCAGCGCCGCCTGCTCTCGGACCCCGACAACCTGCCGCACACGACTCGCATCCGCCTCGGTCCCGAGATGCTCGAACTCCAGGTCTCGGCGGTGCGCGGCGACGACGGCAGCTTCCTCGGTCCGATGCTGAGCTGGGCCATCGTCACCCGGGAGGTCGAATCGGAGGAGCGGATTCGCCGGCTCGCGCACCACGACACGCTGACCGGGCTGCCCAACCGGACGATGTTCCGCGAGCGCCTGGAGGCCCGCCTGGCCGTGCCGGACGGGCGATCGGCGCTGCTGTTCGTCGACCTCGACGGGTTCAAGCTCGTCAACGACTCCCGCGGCCATCACGTCGGGGACACTCTGCTGCAACAGGTGGCAGGCCGGCTGATGGCGCTCTGCACCGCGCCCGGCATGACGGTCGGGCGGCTGGGCGGCGACGAGTTCGCGATCCTGGCGCCGGACGCCGATGCCGACCGGGCGGCCGCGCTCGCCGGCACGATCGTCGCGGCGCTGAGCGAGCCCTACCGCGGCCGCCACGACAGCATCCTCCGGATCGGCGCCTCGGTCGGCATCGCGCTCGCGCCCCTGCACGGGGACGACGCCGCCGCCCTGCTGGCGCGGGCCGACATCGCCCTCTTCGCGGCAAAGGCCGCCGGCAAGCGCACCTTCCGTCTGTTCTCGGCCGACATGGAGACGCGAATCCGCGAGCGGGTCCATCTCGAGGCCGAGCTGCGCTGCGCGCTCGACCGGTCGGACGGACTGTTCGTCTTCTACCAGCCGATCGTCGAGGTGGCGACCGGCCGGGTGACGGCGCGCGAGGCCCTCGCGCGCTGGCACCATCCGACGCGCGGCTGGATCACGCCGGACGAGTTCATCCCGGTCGCCGAGGACAGCGGCCTCATCGACGCGCTCGGCACCTTCGTGCTCCATCGCGCCTGCGGCGAGGCTGCCGGCTGGGACGACGGCGTGCGCGTGGCGGTCAACGTCTCCGCCAGCCAGCTCGGCAAGGCGACGCTGGTGCCGGCGGTTGTGTCCGCCCTGGCGGCGTCGGGCCTGCCGGCGAACCGGCTGGAGGTCGAGGTGACCGAAACGGTGCTGCTCGGTGACCGGGCGGACGTGATCGACGACCTCCAGCGCCTGCGCGAACTCGGCTTGCGGGTCGCCCTGGACGATTTCGGCACCGGCTATTCCTCGCTCGCCCATCTCCGCAGCTTCGCCTTCGACAAGATCAAGATCGACGGCTCGTTCGTGCGCGACGCCCAGTTCCGTCCCGACTGCGCCGCCGTCGTCCGCGCGGTCGCGGAGCTGGGCCAGCGGCTCGGCATGACGACGGTCGCCGAAGGGGTCGAGACCGAAGCCCAGCGCGACCAGATGGCCGCGAAGGGCTGCACCGAGGTCCAGGGCTTCTTCTGCGGCCGGCCGCAGCCGAGCGCGCGCGACGCGCCGTTGATCGACGCGCGTGTGCTTTCCCGGCGCACCGCACGAACCGACTGACGGCGCGGCGCGACGACGGGCTTCCAACGACGGGCGACGGGCTTCCATCATCGGCGCTTGCGGTGGCAGAATCTGTCGCGTCGCCGCTGCATCCTCCCCCCAGCCCCCCTGCCGAGGACCATGGAGATCGCGTGGCGCAAGCTGCCCATCGTCTCGCTGGCCGCCAGGCTGCCGATGTCATGGAGGGTGTTGTGGCACCTTTGTCACGACCGCCGAACAGGTGCGTCGGCATCGCGATGGTTGATCGCGCCCGGACCCGACTTGCCCCTATGATTGAAGCGATCACTTGACGCTCTCTTGTGGAATCCCGTTTCATGTTTGAACGTCAGGTGACCTTGTCCCTGTTCCCTACGCTCGTCTGGGTCTTCGACCTGCCGGCCGGCGACGCCCGCACCATAAACGGGGGCATCCTCGGCTGGCTCGCGCGGTCCGCGCGATACAATGAGCGAAGCCGCAGCGACCTGTCGCAGCAGACCGACCATGATTTCCATCGGAAGCCGGAGTTCTTTCGCCTGAACGGCTTCGTGACCGATGCCGCCAAAGAAGTGCTGAAGAGCCTCGAGCTGAAGACCGACGATCCGGAGGTCACCGGATGCTGGATCAATGTCGGGCCGAAGGGCAGCCGCCACCACGAGCACAGCCATCCCAACAACTATCTGAGCGGCGTCTACTACCTGACGACGCCGGCCGGGGCCGACAGCGTCATTTTCTACGACCCACGACCCCAGGCGCATATCCTGTCCATGCCCACGCGGCGCCACACGCCGTACACGGCGAGTTCGATGACGGTCAGCGTGCAGCCGGGACGCCTGATCCTGTTCCATTCCTGGCTGCGCCACGCCGTCGACCCCAATCGGGCCGAGCAGAATCGCATCAGCCTGTCCTTCAACCTGATGTTCTCCAGCTTCTCGGAGCGCTACAGCCGGCCGATGTGGACCCCCAAGATCGGCACCGATCCCGGCAGCCAGTAGCCGCCGCGACGGCCTGTGATTTTCTCCGCCGGCCCTTTGCCAGCCGGCGGCGGTCGTGGGACGCTGGGCCGCGAATGCCGTTCCTGCCGAGAAGGGGTACCTGCCGATGACCATGGAGATCGAGTGGCGCAAGCTGCGCGCCGACGAGTTGCGCCGCCGCGCCGCCGAGGACGCGATCGTGATCCTGCCGGTCGGCTCGATCGAGCAGCATGGCCCGCACCTGCCGGTCGAGGTCGACACCATGCTGGGCGAGACCGTGGCGCTCGAGACGGCCCGGCGCGTCGCCGCGACGGGTGAACCGATCCTCGTGCTGCCGATGCTGTGGACCGGCCTGTCCGAGCATCACATGAGCTTCGGCGGCACCATCACACTGGACGACCAGACCTTCCTCGCCGTCCTGCGCTGCATCGTGAAGTCGGTCGTCCGGCACGGCTTCCGCCGCATCGTCCTGCTCAACGGGCATGGCGGCAACGACAACGCGATGCGCGTCGCCGCCGACATGCTGACGCCCGAGTTCGAGGTGCCGATCGTCCAGTTCACCTACTGGTACGCCGCGGCCGAGCCGATCGCCGCCATCCTGGAGACGCAGAAGGGCCTGCGCCACGCCTGCGAGGCCGAGACCTCGATGATGATGGCCCTGCGCCCCGACCTCGTCGCCCGCGACCGCATCCCGCTCGCCAAGGCGAACGTCACGCCCGAGGTCTCGGCGCTGGTCGGCGGCGGCATGTACCGCTGGCGCACCCTGGGCGCGATGTCCGCGTCGGGCGTCATGGGCAATCCCGAGGCGGCGACGCCCGAGAAGGGCGAGCGCCTGATCGCCGGCATTGCCGACGAACTGGCCCGGAAGCTGCTGAACAAGGACTTCTGGTCGCTGCCGTTCCTGTCCGAACCGCCGGCCGCCTGAAGGGAGTGCAGGACGACATGCCGAGGATCGACGGTGCGCGGCTGATCGCCGACCTGAAGCGGATGGCCGAGTTCGGCCGCTACAAGACGGGCGTCCACCGGCCGATGCTGTCGCAGCCGGACATCGCCTCGCGGCACTGGCTGGCCGAGCGGATGCAGGAAGCCGGGCTGGAGGCGGTGATCGACGGGGTCGGCAACGTGATCGGCCGCCGGCCGGGCGACGGGCCGCGGCTGCTGGTCGGCTCGCATTCCGACACGCAGCCGCGCGGCGGCTGGCTCGACGGCGTGATGGGGGTGATCTACGGCCTCGAACTGGCCCGCGCCTTCCGCGACGATTCCGCACTGGCCGATGTCGGGATCGACGTCGCCTCCTGGGCCGACGAGGAGGGCAACTTCCTCAGCTTCCTCGGCAGCCGCTCCTTCGTCGGCGAACTCGACGAGGCGGAGATCGCCGGTGCCCGCGGCCGCGACGACGGTGCGACATTGCCGGAGGCTCTGGCCCGCTGCGGCCTCGCCGGCCGCCCGCGGCTCGCGATCGAGCCCGGACGCTACGCGGGATATCTGGAGGCCCATATCGAGCAGGGCGGATATCTTGAGTCCGAGGGGCTGCGCATCGGCGTCGTGACCTCGATCGTCGGCATCCGCGCCTACCGCGTCGCCTTCACCGGAACCCAGAACCATGCCGGCACGACGCCGATGCCGATCCGCCGCGACGCCGGCGTCGCGCTCGTGCGCTTCTGCAACCGCATCTACGAGCGCTTCGCCGAACTGTCCGGCCCGCGCACGGTCTGGACCGTCGGCAAGATCGAACTCCAGCCGGGCGCGCCCTCGATCATCCCGGGCCGCGCCGAGATGATGCTGCAGTTCCGGGATGCGGATGCGGCGGTCCTCGACCGCTTCGAAGCGGCGGTGCACGCGCTGGCGGCCGAGATGAACGCCGCCGGCCCCTGCCCCGTCGAACTCGAACGCACCTCCGATACCGCACCGACGATCATGGACGCGGGCTTCCAGAAGGCCCTTGCCGACGCGGCGGAAGCCGAGCTGCCGGGCGGCTGGATGCGGATGCCGTCGGGCGCCGGCCATGACGCCCAGATCCTTGCCCACAAGCTGCCCGCCGGGATGCTGTTCATCCCCTCGATCGGCGGCGTCAGCCACCACTACAGCGAGGACACGGCCGAGGCCGACATCGTGCTCGGCTGCCAGGTCTTCGCGGACGCAGCCGCGCGGATCCTCCGCACGGGATAGGCCCTCACCCCGCCAGCAGGCGGGCGTGATGGTCGATATGGTCGTCGACGAAGGTCTGGATGAAGAAATAGCCGTGGTCGTAGCCGGCGTGGCGGCGCAGTTCCAGCGGCTGCCCCGCTGCGCGACAGGCGGCCTCGAAGTGCTCCGGGTTGAGCTGATTCGTCAGGAACGGGTCCTCGAGCCCCTGGTCGACCAGGATCGCGCCGGTGCGGGCGCCGGAGGTGACCAGCTCGCTCGCGTCATAGGCGGCCCAGGCCGAACGGTCCGGCCCGAGATAGTTCGAGAAGGCCTTCTCGCCCCACGGGCAGCGCATCGGGGCGGCGATCGGCGCGAAGGCCGAGACCGAGCGGAAGCGGTCCGGGTTGCGCAGGCCGACGACGAGCGCGCCGTGGCCGCCCATGGAATGACCGAAGATGCCGAGCCGGCCCGGGTCGACCGGGAACTCCGCCGCCACCAGGTCCGGCAGCTCGCGGGAGACATAGGAGTACATCCGATAGGCGTCGCGCCACGGCGCCTCAGTCGCATCGACATAGAAGCCGGCACCCTGGCCGAAATCCCAGGCCGCGTCGTCGCCCGGAAAGCGGCGGTCGCGCGGCGAGGTGTCGGGCGCGACGAGCGCGATCCCGGCCTCGGCCGCGCTCCGCAGCGCGCCCGCCTTGATGACGAAGGTCTCCTCGGTGCAGGTCAGGCCGGCGAGATAGAAGAGGGCCGGCACCGGCCCCCGCTCGGCTGCCGGCGGCAGGTAGACGGCAAGGCGCATCTCGCCGCCGATCTCTGCCGAGACGTGCGAATGGTATTGCAGCCAGCCGCCGAAGGCGCGGTGGCGGCCGCGGAGCGTCGCCGCCATCAGAACTCCACCACGCTGCGGATCGACTTGCCCTCGTGCATCAGATCGAAACCCTCGTTGATGCGCTCCAGCGGCAGCTTGTGGGTGATGAGATCGTCGATGTTGACGCGCCCATCCATGTACCAGTCGACGATCTTGGGCACGTCGGTGCGGCCGCGGGCGCCGCCGAAGGCCGTGCCCTTCCAGACCCGGCCGGTGACGAGCTGGAACGGCCGGGTCATGATCTCCTCGCCGGCCGCGGCGACGCCGATGATGATGCTCTGGCCCCAGCCCTTGTGGGCGCATTCCAGCGCCTGGCGCATGACCTTCACATTGCCGGTGCAGTCGAAGCTGTAGTCCGCGCCGCCGCCGGTCAACTCGACGAGGTGGCCGACGATGTCGCCCTGGACGTCCTTCGGGTTGACGAAATCGGTCATGCCGAACTTGCGCGCCAGTTCGGCCTTGGTCGGGTTGAGGTCGACGCCGACGATCTGGGCCGCCCCCACCATGCGCGCGCCCTGGATGACGTTGAGGCCGATGCCGCCCAGCCCGAAGACGACGACCCGCGCGCCGGCCTCGACCTTGGCCGTCCAGATGACGGCGCCGATGCCGGTCGTCACGCCGCAGCCGATGTAGCAGACCTTGTCGAACGGCGCGTCGGAGCGGATCTTCGCCAGCGCGATCTCCGGCACCACGACGTGGTTCGAGAAGGTCGAGGTGCCCATGTAGTGGTAGAGCGGCTTGCCACCGAGGCTGAAGCGGCTGGTTCCGTCGGGCATCACGCCGCGGCCCTGGGTCAGGCGGATCTTCTGGCAGAGGTTGGTCTTGCGCGAGAGGCAGTACTCGCACTCGCGGCACTCGGGCGTGTAGAGCGGAATGACGTGGTCGCCCGGCTTCAGGCTGGTGACGCCCGAACCCACTTCGAGCACGACGCCCGCCCCCTCATGGCCGAGGATCGAGGGGAACAGCCCTTCGGAATCGGCGCCGGACAGGGTGTAGTAGTCGGTGTGGCAGATGCCGGTCGCCTTGACCTCGACCAGCACCTCGCCGGCCTGCGGTCCCTGCAGCTCGACCTCGACGATCTCCAGCGGCTTCTTGGCCTCGAAGGCGACGG
Organism: Allostella sp. ATCC 35155; assembly: GCA_006738865.1. Classification (GTDB taxonomy): domain Bacteria; phylum Pseudomonadota; class Alphaproteobacteria; order ATCC43930; family Allostellaceae; genus Allostella. The sequence goes on along the minus strand of AP019701.1, from coordinate 2,151,999 downwards.
CGGCACGGGTCTTCATGGGTGGCGGGCTCCGGCTGGTCTGGGAAAACGCGGCCGCAGACTGTCTCAACCGCCGCCCGCGCGCAACGCTAGACGAAGGCGTCCTTGACCTTCATCCAAGCCGAGCCGGCCGCGACGTAGAGGGGCCGCAGCGCGTGCAAGGGGATCGGACGCACCGGCGCGACCGGCAGCGGCAGGTCTGCGAGCGGCCGGCCCGACAGCGCCTCGGCGAGCGGCCGGCCCAGCGCCGAGCACAGGGCCACGCCCTTGCCGTTGCAGCCGATGGCGGCGATCAGGCCCGGCGCCAGCTCGTGGACCCGCGGCAGGCGGTCGGGCACGATCGCGACCTGTCCGCCCCAGGCATGCTCGACCGGCAGGTCGGCCAGCGCCGGGTAGAGCCGGCGCACCATCCGCCGCTGCAGGGCGAAGGAATCCGGGCCGCGCGGGCCGCCGAGCCGGCCCTTGCCGCCGACGACGAAGCGGCCGTCCCGGTCGAGGCGGAAATAGCGCAGCACCTCGCGCGTGTCGGAGGCGGGCTGGCCGCCCGGCAGCACGCGGGCGCGCTCGGCGGCCGGCAGCGGAGCCGTCGCGATCTGGAAGCTCCAGACCGGCAGCAGCGAGCGCCGCAGCGTGGGCCAGAGATTGCCCGGTCCGGCGTTGGTCGCGAGCAGCACCCGGCCGGCCACGACCGACCCGCGCGGGGTGCGAAGCCGCCACCGTTCGCCCAGCCGCTCCAGCGCCGTCACGGGCGAAGCGCCGTGGACCGCCGCCCCGGCCGCGAGCGCCGCCCGCGCCAGTCCCCGCACATAGGAGAGCGGCTGGACCGACCCACCGCCCGGATGCATCCAGCCGCCGAGGTAGGCCTCGCTGCCGAGCGCGGCGGCCATCTCCTCGCGGTCGAGGGTGCGGGCGGCATGCCCCATGCGCTGCCACTGCGCCACCCGCCGCCGCGAAGCGTCGAGATGGGCCGGCTTGTCGGCAGGCTGCAGCCAACCGGTCTGAACGGCATCGCATGCGATGGCGTGCCGGCGGATCAGCGCGAAGGCGGCATCGGCGGTGCCGAGGCCGAACTCGTAGACGCGCCGGCCGACCGCCGGCCCGAAGGCCGCCTCCAGCTCGTCCGGGAAATGGCGGATGCCGGGGATGACCTGGCCGCCGTTGCGTCCGGAGGCCGCCGCGCCCGGCTCCTCGGCTTCCAGCACCACGACATCGATGCCGTCCTCGGCGAGCGTGATGGCGGTCGCAAGCCCGGTGAAGCCGGCGCCGACGATCGCGACGGCCGCCTCCCGCTCGCCCGCCAGCGGCGGACAGGCGGCCGGCGGCTCGGCCGTCGCCTGCCAGAGGCTGGGTCCGCCCAGCGCCATCGCGCGCTGCTCCTACTGCTCGACGAACGCCTTCTCGATCACGAAGTGTCCTGCCTTGGCCTGGCTGCCCTCCTCGAAGCCGCGCGCTTCGAGCAGCGTCCGCGCGTCGCGCAGCATCGAGGGGCTGCCGCACAGCATCAGCCGGTCGGTCGCCGGGTCGAGCGGATCGAGGCCGAGGTCGCGGAAGATGCGCCCCTCCTCGATGAGGTCGGTGATCCGGCCCTGGGTGTGGAAGGGTTCGCGCGTGACGGTCGGGTAGTAGACGAGCTTCTCGCGCACCATGTCGCCGATCAGCTCGTTCTCCGGCAGCTCCCGGGTGATGAGGTCGCGGTAGGCGAGTTCGGCCGTGACGCGGCAGGTGTGGGTCAGCACCACCTTCTCGAACCGCTCGTAGGTCTCCGGGTCGCGGATCAGGCTGAGGAAGGGCGCGAGGCCCGTCCCGGTGCCGAGCAGGTAGAGAACCTTTCCGGGGAGCAGGTTGTCGAGCAGCAGCGTGCCGACCGGCTTGCGGCCGACCAGGATCGTCTGCCCGACCTCGAGATGCTGCAGGCGCGAGGTCAGCGGCCCGTCCGGCACCTTGATCGAGAAGAATTCCAGCGTCTCGTCGTAGTTCGCGCTGGCCATGCTGTAGGCGCGCAGCAGCGGTTTCCCGTCGACCGGCAGGCCGATCATCGTGAACTGGCCGCTCTGGAAGCGGAAGGACGGGTCGCGGGTCGTCGTGAAGCTGAACAGCGTGTCCGTCCAGTGATGGACCGACAGCACGCGTTCCTCGCGCAGGTTGCTCATGGGGCTGGGCCGGCTCGCAGCGGTGGGATCGGGCAGGTGCGACACTACATGACGTCGCGGGAGGCTTTTTTCTGCGAATGATTTGCAGTATCAATGAACCTGTACCGCATCGCGGCAATTGGTCGCAAGGAGGATCCGTGGATCGCCCCGCTCCGGTCACCGCAAGCGTGATCGATCTCGCCCGTCATCGTCCGTCCGGCTACGAGACCGACGGGCCGGTCTCCGCGCTGACTCCCGGCGAACTCTTCCCACTGTCGGCGCTGCGGCTCTGGGCGGCGCCCTATCGCAGCCCCGAGGAAACGCACCCGGACTGGCGCGAGGGCTTCGCGTTGGCCGACATCGACGACCACGCCGCCGGCGCCTTCGACGCCTTCATGCGCACCCTGCTCGCGACCTCGTCGGCGACCCTCGACGTCCGCTGTGCGCGCTGTCCGCGGCTCGGGTGCGACGAGGCGACCTTCCTGCTCGCGGTCGGCCATCTCCAGCGCCGCCGGCCGCTCGGCGCGACCCGCCTGCTCACGCGCTGGATGCCGGCCTCGGCGGTCCGCATCGGCCTCGGCCATCTCGGCCAGTTCGCGCGCGCGGCCGCCGATGCCGACCTCTGGATTCCGTCGCTGCGGATCGAGGCCCGCGCCGTTCAGGAGGCCGGCGTCGACCCCGGCCTCGCCCGCATCCACTGACCGACGGCGGCAGCCTACCGGCTGCCCGTCCGAACGAAATCGGCAATGGCCTCGACGACCCCCGGGGCCAGGGGACGGTCCGGATCGCCATATGCGGCCAGATTCGCGGCGCGATCGACCGTCGCGACCCGTTTCAGGACGTGGTTCACCTCCGGCAGCAGCACGAGGCGCGCCTGGGGTGCCGCATCCGCCAGTCGCCGGGCATCGACCTCGCCGATCTGGATGTCGCGCCCACCCTGCAGAATGAGGATCGGCCCGTCCGCCCGCCGGATCAGGTCGGCCGGGTCCGCCGCGAAGGCGCTCGCGAGGAAGCCCTGCACCGCCGAAGCGAAGAGTGGTCGCAGCCCGGCCGGCAAATCCGCGACATCGTTGCGTCCGCCCGCCGCCAGCCGGGTGATCGCCGCATCGGCCGCTTCGAGGATCGGGGCATTGGCAGGATTGGCGCGCAGCTGGTCCCGCAGCACCGCGCCCAACGGACGACCGGCGGTCGCCAGCAGCACCAGGCCGCAGATCGGGTCGCGCCGCCCGGCGGCCGTCGCGAGCGCGACCAGTCCGCCCTCGCTGTGGCCAAGCAGCCAGACGCAGCCGGCGCCGGTCCGCGCCCGGATCGCCGCGATCCACGACCGCGTATCGGCGACATAGTCGGCGATGGTGACGGCGTTGGCGTCGGGCGTGGCGGCGGCACTGCCGAACATGCCGCGCTTGTCGATGCGCACGCTGGCGATGCCGCGCGCCGCCAACCCCTCCGCCAGCAGGCGGTAAGGGGCGGCACGCACGCCCAGCGGATTGTTGCCGTCGCGGTCGGTGGGCCCGGAACCCGGCAGGATCAGCACGACCGATCCCCTGGCGGCTCCCGAGGGCACGGAGAGCGTGCCCGCAAGCGGCCCGTGCGGGCCGGGCGCGGTGATCGCGCTTTCCCCTGCGGCCGCTCCCGGCAGCGGCGACAGCAGCAGGGCCGCCGCGGTCACGGCCGCGAGCCGGGCCGGCCCGCGCGTCACCGGAATTTCTCGACCACCGCCAGGAAGCGCTCGCCGTAGCGCGCGAGCTTGGCCTCGCCGACGCCGTGCACCAGCCGCATCGCGTCGAGCGAGGCCGGCCGGCGCTGGGCCATGTCGATCAGCGACCGGTCGGCGAAGACGACATAGGCCGGCACCGACTGCGTGCGGGCGAGTTCGGCCCGCAGTGTCTTCAAGGCGGCGAGCAGCGGCTCGTCGGCGGGTCGCGCCAGGCTGGGCGGGGCGGACTTGGTGCGCGTCCGCGCCGCGGAAGCCATCACGTCCCGCCGGATTTCGATGCGCTCCTCGCCGCGCAGGACGCGGCGTCCGCGCTCGGTCACCAGCCAGCGGCCATGCTGCACGATGTCGATCTGGATGAGGCCCGCGGCATAGATCTGGCGGAAGATCGAGCGCCAGCCGTTGGCATCGCGGTCGCGGCCGACGCCGTAGGTCGGCAGCCGGTCGTGACCGAAGCGCCGGATCGCCTCGGTGTCGGCCCCGACCAGGATCTGCACCAGGTGCTCGGTGCCGAAGCGCTCGCCGGTGCGCAGGATCGCCGACATCGCCTTCTGCGCCTCGATGGTGCCGTCGAAGGTCTCGACGCCCTCGCGGCAGAGGTCGCAGTTGCCGCAGGGCTCGGTCGTCTCCGCGAAATAGGCGAGCAGCGTCTGGCGCCGGCAGCGCGGCGCCTCGCAGAGCGCGACCAGCGCGTTGAAGCGCTGGCGCTCCACCCGCTTCTGCGCCTCCGAGGCATCGCTCTCCTCGATCTGCACCCGGCGCAGGCGCATGTCGTCGAGCCCGTAGAGGGTCAGCGTGTCGGCCGGCAACCCGTCGCGGCCGGCGCGGCCGATCTCCTGGTAGTAGGCCTCGACCGACTTCGGCAGGTCGGCATGGGCGACATAGCGCACGTCCGGCTTGTCGATCCCCATGCCGAAGGCGACCGTCGCGACGACGACGACCCCGTCCTCCGCCTGGAAGACGTCCTGGACGCTGTCGCGCGCGGCCTTCTCCATCCCCGCATGATAGGCGAGCGCCCGATGCCCCTGGCCGCGCAGATACTCCGCCAGATCCTCGGTCTTCTGGCGCGAGGCGCAATAGACGATCCCGTTCTGGCCCGCGCGCTGGGCGACGAAGGCGGCGATCTGGTTGCGGGCGCTGCCCTTGGGGCTCATGGCAAGGAAGAGGTTCGGGCGGTCGAAGCCCTCGACGAAGACCTCCGGCTGGCGGTCGAAGAGCCGCTCGACGATGTCGGCCCGGGTCGCGGCGTCGGCCGTCGCGGTGAGGGCGATCGTCTGCACGCCGTCGAGGGCCGCCCGCACCTGCCCGAGGGCCAGATACTCCGGCCGGAAGTCGTGGCCCCATTGCGAGACGCAGTGCGCCTCGTCGATCGCGAGCAGCGACGGCCGGCACTCGCGCAGCATCTGGATCGTGTCCTCGCGCACCAGCCGCTCCGGCGCGGCATAGAGCAGCCGCAGGGTGCCGTCGCGCAGGGCCTGCCGCACCCGCCGGTTCTCGTCCGGGTCGTTGGACGAGTTGAGGCTGCCGGCAGACACCCCGTAGTCGCGGAGCTGGCGGACCTGGTCGCGCATCAGGGCGATCAGCGGCGAGACCACCACCACCGGCCCGTCGCGCAGCAGCGCCGGCAGCTGATAGCACAGCGACTTGCCGCTGCCCGTCGGCATCACCGCCAGCACGTCCCGGCCGGCGAGCACCGCCTCGACCACCTGCTCCTGTCCCGGCCGATAGTCCTCGAAGCCGAAGACGGTGCGAAGGGCGGTGCGGGCGCGGCCTTCCGGCGCCGAAGCGAGGCGAATCGACATGGGCGCCATAAGAACCGGAAACGGCGGCAGCGGGTACCCCTGTCGGCCCATGCGGGCGTTTGCGATCGAGGGCGCGGCGCGATATTCCAGGCCCGCCCATGATCGTATTCCTCGTCACGCCGGAGCACGCGTTCACGCTGGACGCGATCCGGTCCTGTCGCCCGGGCGTGCGGGTGCTGAGCTACGCCGACGCCTTCGCCGGGGTGCCGCTGCCGCGCGCGACCTACGTCTTCGCCGACCTGGACCGGCTGCGCCCGGCCGGTCGCGCGGCGGCGGTTCGCCTGCACCGCCGACTGTCCGATCGCGGCTGGCCCGTCGTGAACGATCCTGCCCGCTTCCTCGGACGCCATGACCTGCTGCGCCGGCTGCACGATGCCGGGATCAACCCCTTTTCATCATGGCCGATGGACGCGAGCGAGCCCCCGACGCGCTGGCCGGTGTTCCTGCGGCGCGAGCGCGGCCATGCCGGCCCCATCCCCGAGCTGATCGGCGACCCCGCCCGCCTGCGGGCAGCGCTTGCAGAGGCCACCGCGGCCGGTCGGCGGCCGGATGAGCTGATCGCCGTCGAGTACTGTGCCGCGCCCGATGCCGACGGCCTCTTCCGCCGTCTCGCCGTCTATCGCATCGGCGACCGCTACCTCGCCGACGCCTGCGTCTATGAGCGCCACTGGGTCGCCAAGATCGGCAGCGCCGGGATCGCGTCCCCACGGCACCATGCCGAGGAGCTGCGCATCGTGCGGGACAACCCCTGGGCCGAGGCCGCCGCGGAGGTGTTCGAGCTGGCTGGGGTCGCGTATGGCCGGGTCGATTTCGGCATCGTCGCCGGTCGCCCATGCTTCTGGGAGGTCAACACGAACCCCCACCTTCGCTTCGACCTCGACCGCGAGGAGCCCGAGCGCGGCGTGGCGCACCGTCTCGTCCGGCAGGGGCTTCTGGACGCGCTCGCCGCGCTCGACCGGCTGGGCGGGGCCATCGACCAGCCCGGGCCAGCCATGCCATGCTCGGGCTCCCAGCCGATCCGACCGGAGCCGCCGCCATGACCGTCCGTCTCTTCGCGCTCACCTGTGGCCGCCTCGGCGTCGACATGGCGGTGATGATGGAGGGAGAGAGCGGCCAGCAGTTCGTCCCCGTGCCGACGTTCCTCGTCGAGCACCCCAGGGGCAACGTGCTGTTCGACACCGGCATGCACCCCCTGCTGCAGACCGACCCCGCCGCCCGCCTCGGCGCCGCCAAGGCGGCGCGCTTCGGCTACGACTATGCGCCGGGCGAGGAGGTCAGCGCCCGGCTGGAGCAGATCGGCCGCGACCCGGCGAGGATCGAGCGCATCGTCGCCTCGCACCTGCATTTCGACCATTCGGGCGGCAACAGCCTCATTCCCAACGCCGAGATCATCGTCCAGCAGGCGGAGTGGGAGGTCGGCACCGACGCCGAACTCGGGCCGCGATGGGGCCTCGACGGCGACGACCTGAAGCTCGGCCATCCGGTCCGGCGCGTCGATGGCGAGCACGACATCTTCGGCGATGGCCGGGTCGTCTGCATCCCCACGCCCGGCCACACGCCGGGCCACCAGTCGCTGCGGGTCCGGCTCGACGGCGGCGACGTCGTGCTGGCGGGCGACGCCTGCTATTTCTGCCGGACCCTGCGCGAGCGGCGCCTGCCCGCCCGGGTCTATGACCGGGAGGCGATGCACGCCTCGCTGCAGCGGCTGGCAGACCTGGAGCGCGGCGGGGCGCGGATCATCTTCGGCCATGATCCGGAAAGCTGGGCCCAAGTGCCCCAGGCGCCGGCCGAGATCGCGTTCTGAGCCCGAAGGACCGCCCGCCATGGCAGAGACCGCCGCCACGATCTATCACAACCCCGCCTGCAGCATGTCGCGCAAGATCCTCGCCGCAATCCGCGCGGCCGGAATCGAGCCGCGCATCGTGGAGTATCTGAAGACCCCGCCCGACCGCGCGACGCTCGCCGACCTCCTCGCCCGCGCCGGGCTGACGCCGCGGCAGGCGATGCGGACCAAGGGCGCGCTCTGGCGCGAACTCGGCCTCGACGATCCCGCCGTCGGCGACGACGCCATCCTCGACGCGATGGCGGCCAATCCCGTCCTCATCGAGCGCCCGATCGTCGTCACCGCCAAGGGTGTGCGGCTGTGCCGGCCGCCGGAGCGGCTGGCGGAAATCCTGGCCTGACGGCTGCGCTGACAGTTCACCGGAAGAACGTCTCCAGGAACGCCGCCGCTTCGTCCGACAGGCCGACCACCTTGTCGGTCCCCTGCCGGTAGAACTTGAAGTCGATCTCGGCCTCTGGCGACCCGTCGCTCCAATCGGTCCGGCGCGGCAGTTCGGCGCGGCCGAACGGCCGGCTGGCGAGGGCGGTGCGCTGGACCCGGACATCGACGCAGGGCGTCTGGCGCTCGATGCCGGGCCGCCTCGGGAGCGCCTGGGCGGCGGTGACGATGCCGCGGGCGAAGAGACCGCGACCGCCCGACCGCTCGCTGGCGAACAGGAACACCGTGTCGCCGGCGCCGATGGCCTTGCCGCCATACATGGTCTTGTGGGCCGGGAAGACGAAGCGGTCGGCGCCGGAATCGGCGATCGGTGCCTTGATCGCGAATGCCATGGCTCACTCCGCACCTGGATCGGCCGGCAGAGCCTTCCTCATATAGACCGTGAAGCCCTCCAGGAACGGTTCCTCGCGCGCGACGACATAGCCGTGGCGCTGGTAGAGCCGGACGTTCGCGGCAAAGGCCCTGTCGGTATAGAGCTGCATCTCCGGCCGCCCGAGCGCCCGCGCCACCTGCTCGGCATGAACGAGCAGACGACGACCGTAACCGCGCCCCTGCATCGCGGGATCGACGGCGAGATTCTCGATCAGCAGGTGGCTGCCGCCGTCGATCATCTCGACCAGGCCCGCCAGCCGGTCGCCGACCAGCAGAAGGTCAATCCGGTGCTCGCGCACGGCCGTCTCGTAGTCGGCCCGCATCGGCAGCGGCTCCCGGCCGATCAGCGGCACCCACTTGGCATAGGCCGCCCGGGTGAGGTCGCGGACGGCAGCGGCATCCGCCGGGGTGGCGGTGCGGATGGACGTCGCCGGGCTCTCGTCGCACATGGTCGCTTCTCCCTGATGACGGGCAACAAAAAACCCGCCGAAGATCGGCGGGTCCGGGCTGACGGATCGGTCGGGCGCTGGGCCTAGGCCCGGCATTTCCCATCTGCCGACCGGCACGCACGAAAGCGCACCGCAGCCCGCAGGATGCGACGTCGGCTCGTGCGCGGCGAAGGCAGGATCATGCGGCGATCATTCGCCGACCGCGAGCGTAGCGTCAACAGACCTTGGCGACGCTATCGGTCCCGATGCGGCGCCTGCCATGGAGGATGCGGAGTATCACCACGTCATCGTCCGTCACGCGATAAAGCGCGAGATACCGGCCGGCGACCAGATGCCGGATGCCGGGCGCGATGTCATCGCGCGCCACCCCCGACCAGGGCTGGCTGGCGAGTTGCTCGAACCGACGCTCGATCGCGACAAGCAGCCAACGGGCCGCCTGCGGATTCTCGGCCGCGACATAGTCGGTGATCTCTTCGAGATCGGCGACCGCCCGCGGCGCAAGCCGATAGCGCATAGCCCCTCAGGGCGACTACAGCTGTGCTCGAATACGAGCGAACGCAGCGGCGCCATCGACCGGAGTGCCGCTGTCGGCGCCCTCCTGCACCAGGGCCCGGAGTTCGTCGACCGTATAGCCGAGCGGCTCCCGTCGTTCCTTCCATTCGCGCACCGCTTCCCGGATCGCCTCGCTCGTGGAGGCGTACTCTCCCGCCGCCACCGCCCGGCGCACGAAGCCGGCCATCTCGGGCGTGAGAGCGATCGTCATCTTCTCCACGGTTGCCATCGCCACCTCGCAGGTCCATCGATGGCCATGGTATGCGAATCGCATACCGAGGAAAAGTCGGCCTTCGCCCCGTACGAGATCCAGTTCAGCTACCTCGACGGCGATGAGGCAATCTGCAAGGTCGTCGGTCAGCCCTACTCAACCGCTGCTGACGTTTTTCGAGGCCTCGAACAAAGCGCAAGGACCTCGCATTGCGGCTCTCAGCCGATGTCGTGAAGCGCCTCCGCCGCTAGCCGCAGCGGCATCGCCTCCACGCCGTGCTTCATCGGGAACGTTTCGGCGCCTGGGTAGATCACCACCCGCCTCTCGGGATTGAGGTCCTCGCAGGCGACATGGAAGCCCCGCTCCACCGTGGGCGCGAGGCTTCGCTTGATCTCGAACGCCCAGAGACGGGCGCCGGGCAACGACAGCAGCAGGTCGATCTCTGCTCCTGCCGCCGTGCGGAAGAAATGCGCCTCGGTGCCTTCGGGCGCAGCGGCGATCAGCGTCTCGGTCACGAAGCCCTCCCAACTCGCACCGGCGACGGGGTGGCCGAGTATCTCCTCCAGCGTCTCCAGGCCCAACAGCGCGTGCACGAGGCCGCTGTCGCGCACATAGACCTTGGGCGACTTCACCAACCTCTTTCCGCGATTGGCATGCCAGGGCGGCAGGCGACGGACGAGCAGCAGGTCGACGAGAAGATCGAGGTAGCTGGCGACCGTCTTGCTGTCGACGCCCAGCGCACGACCCAGCTCCGAGGCGTTGAGCAGCCCGGATTGCCGGTGCGCGAGCATCGTCCAGAATCGGCGCAGCGTCTCCGCGGGAATACGGGGCCCGAACATCGGCACGTCGCGTTCGAGGTAGGTGCGGATGAAGTCGCGCCGCCAGCGCAGGCTTGCGCGGTCGCTCGCGGCAAGGAAACTGTCGGGGAAGCCCCCGCGGGCCCAGAGCCGCTCCGCGTCCTCGGCCGGCGTTTCCAGCGCGTCGAGGGGGTGGAGTTCAAGATAGGCGATCCGGCCCGCCAGCGTCTCGCCCGACTGCTTCAGCAGATCAACGGACGCCGAGCCCAGCAGCAGAAACCGCCCCACCCCGCGCCCCGACCGCCGCCCGCGGTCGATCACACCGCGGAGGGCCTGAAACAAGCCCGGAGCGCGGTGCACCTCGTCGAGGATGACGAGCCTGTCCTCATGCCGGGCGAGGTAGAGTTCCGGCTCGGCGAGCTTCGCCCGGTCCGCCTCGGACTCGAGATCGACGTAGATGGACGGCCGCTGCTCGGCGATGGCGAGCGCGAGCGTCGTCTTTCCGACCTGGCGCGGTCCGAGCAGCGCGACGGCGGGGCTTTCGTCGAGCAGGGCGCGCAGCGTGGAAGCGATGCGGCGATGGATCATGCCTTGCATATTCGGAATCCTGAACCGAATATGCAAGGATGCTGCCGGGCCGGCGGTGACCGACCGCGCCAACGCGAGCGCCCCCCCCGCCATTCCCGCGGCTTGCAGATATGCGCGCCGGTGCAGCTAGCGGGGCGACTTGTCCAATCGGATGGTTCCATCCGACTGGGTCGCACCACCGGTAGCCGCGCTCCTCACCCCGTACGCCGCACCGCCGCGAAGCCCACCGCCGCCGCCTCCAGCGCGCGGTCGATGTCGGCCTCGCGATGGGCGGCCGACAGGAACATGTTGTGGCGGGGGTGGAAGAAGGCGCCGGCGCGCAGCGCCGCCGCGCAGAACCGCTCGCCCTTGGCGAAGTCGGGATCGTCGGCAAACAGGACCATCGGCATCTGCACCGGGCCGGTCTGGCGCAGGACGATGCCGTTCTCCGCCGCCAGGGCCGCCAGCCCGTCGCGCAGGCGCTGCCCCATCGCCGTCATCCGGGCGATCGCCCCCTCCTCCTCCATCGCCTCCAGGGTCGCCAGCGCGGCCGCCATGGCGGAGGCCTCGCACCAGAAGGAGCCGGTGACGAAGATCGTGGACGCCGCTTCGCGGAAGCGGTCGTTGCCGGTGACCGCCGCCAGCGGGTGGCCGTTGGCGATCGCCTTGCTCCAGCAGGACAGGTCGGGGCGGACGCCGAGCGGCTCCCAGCTGCCGGCCGGGTGCAGCCGGAAGCCCGCGCGCACGTCGTCGAGGATGAGGGCCGCGTCCGCGGCATCGCAGAGCTGGCGGACGCGGCGGGCGAATTCCGGCGACGGCAGTTCCTGGTCGCGCCCGAGGTCGTGGCGGAAGGCGGCGACGATGATGCCGGCAAGATCGCCCTTCGTCGCATCGACCGCGGCCTCCAGGCTGGCGACGTCGTTGTAGTCGAAGTGCTGGATGTGGGCGCGGTCCTCCGCCGTGACGCCGACCAGGGAGGGCGAGCACCAGGGCATCGAGCCATGGTAGGAGCCGCGGGCGGCCAGGATCTTGCGCCGGCCCGTTCCGGCGCGCGCGATGGTGACCGCGGTCGTCGTGGCGTCGCCGCCGTTCTTCTGGAACATCGCCCAGTCGGCATGGGCGATGGTGGCGACCAGCTTCTCGGCCAGTTCGACCATCACCGCGCCCGGCCCGTTCATGCAGCTGCCCTCGGCCGCCTGGCGGCGCACCGCCTCCTCGACGCGGGGATGGCGATGGCCGAGCACGATCGGCCCCCAGCTGCACATCAGGTCGACATACTCGTTGCCATCGACGTCCCACAGGCGGCAGCCCTCGCCGCGGGCGAAGAACTGGGGATAGCCCTCCGGCAGGCGGGCGGCGTGGAGATGGCCCCACATCCCGCCGGGGACGACGCGGGCCGCGCGCTGGCGCAGCGCGGAATCGACGGAGTTGGGCAGGCTCGGCATGGGATTTTCTCTCGGGGGGTGCGGGGCTAGAAGCCCGCGAAGGGCGCAGGGTCGAGGAAGCGGCGCAGCACGTTCTCGGTGATGCGCGACACGTTGTTGTCGTAGCCACGGCACGAGAGGGCGCAGGCCCAGGCGATCGATCCCGTGGCGAAGACGCCGCCGCCCGCCGCGGTCGGGAAGAACACCATGTCGGCGCGGACATTGGCGTTCTGCTCGCCGTCGAGGCCGCGATGGGAGGTGCGGAACTCTTCGGGCGAGGGCAACCCGCCATAGCCGATGCGGTCGGCCGTCGCGACCCGCAGCAGATGCGGCGGCGAGCCCAGCGTCGGCTCGGCGCGGTCGATCTCCAGTCCGGCGGCGCCACCGTTGCGCAGGCCGAAATCGCCGATGCGCTCGTCCGCACCGACCCCTTCGAAGATGAAGGCGACGCGCGGGTCGTGGCTTTCGGGAAGGCGGCGGTACCAGGCCGAACGGTCGAAGACCTGGGCGTCGAAGCCGACGCCGACCAGACGCTGCGGCGGCCGGCCGTTCTGGCGCCACAGGCCGGCGAACTCGCCGGTGTAGGAATGGTGGGCCTCGCCCGGCTCCCCCTCCCAGGTACGCACCCCGCTGACGTCGCGGCGGACCTCGATCGCCGAGGGCAAGGCCGGGTTCCAGGCGATGCGCCAGTAGAAGCCGTTGCCGCCGAGGTACATATGCCGGCCGCCGCCGCGCTGGTAGGCGTCGAAGGCATCGCACATCTCGCGCGAATAGTATTCGGGATGCGTCCCGGTGATGACGCAGCGGTACTGCCCGAGCAGGGCCGCCCCTTCGCGATGGATATCGTCGTCGGCGATGACGTCGTAGGCGAAGCCCTTCTCCTCCAGCCAGTCGAGGACGTGGGTGTCGTTGACGTAGTTGAAGCTGTTGGCCCTGGGCCGCATGCTGAGGATCGGGCGCAGCGCGGTCGAGTAGATCCAGCCGCTGCCGTCCGAATGGGTGTCGTAGGTCGACAGGCCGAGTTCGCGATGCTCGGCGATATAGCAGTCGTCGCGCGACAGCTGCATCAGCCCTTCCAGCATCGATTCGGCATGGACCTGGTCGAGGCGGAGCGCGCTGTTGGCATAGGCGAGGAAGGTCGCGGTCGAGGCGACGAAGGCGACCGGCGCCCGCGCCTGGCCGAGCGGGGCGCGCACGAAGAAGCCGACGAAGCTGTCCATGGGGTCGCCGCCGGCGCCGGTGCCAGTCAGGCGCAGGGCGTAGAAGCCGCTGGGCCAGTCCGGCGGCACTTCGAGCGCGAAGTCCGGCTCCCAGCCGGCATCGGCCATGTCGTCGTCGTGGAAGTGGACGGCCCCGTAATGCTCGGGCCTGGCCTGCCAGGAGACGGCGCTGCCGTCCCAGTTGGCGCCGGTCGCGCCGCGCGCCGGCAGGTTGTGGAGCTGGCCGTCGAGCCGGTTGGCGGACCGGTCGTGCACCCGGTCGGTGCCGATGCCGTGGGCGAAGTCCCAGGCGCCGACGATCCGCGGGTCGCCGGGCCGCGGGTCGACCGCCTCGCACAGGCCGCGCAGTTCGCCGGCCGGCAGCGCCGCCGAGACCAGCCGCGGCCGGTCGATCTTGCCGTTGAAATGGTCGGCGGTCACGGGCCGGCCGCGCTCCTCCCCGGCCTGCCTCGCACCGAAGGTGAGCGGTGCGCTCCCCGACCAGATGACGCCGCCCGGCGCCGAGGTGCCGGCCGAACTGGTGGCGTCGCGCCCCGCCTGCGGGTCGAGGCTGACCACGTCGAGCAGCATGGCGCCGCCGGCGTCGTAGCGGGCCGCGACGAAGACCCATTCCCGCTCGCGCAGCGGCTCCTCGGCGATGGCGGTCGCGGTTCGCCCGCCGGCCGCCGCGACGACGAAGCGCAGGCGCGCATCGGGGCCGATCTCGAGCCGCCAGCCGGCGCCGCCGTTCGCAACCCGGGCGGCCACGGTCTGGATCGCGCCGCGCTCGCTCTCGCCCTTGGCCGGCCAGGTCGGCCAGAGGAAGCAGGCGAAGCCGAAGCTCGACAAGGTGCCGAACGGCAGGCGGTTCGGGACGAGCGCGAACGAGCCCGGGCGGATCGGCTGAAAGCGCAGCGGTCGACGGCCGTCGACCGCGGAATTCATGGCGTGCAGCCGCAGGCCCGGGCCAGCCGGATCGGGGTCGCCGCAGCGGACGCGGACGACCTCCACCCCGCATTCCGTCATCGAGCGGCTGGAAAGGTGGAAGCGCACGCGCTCCCCCGGCGAGACGATGAGCGGGGTCGCGTAGCCGAGGACGGAGTTGGTGTCGACCATGTCAGTCCGGTTCCCCGCTCCGTCCGCCCGCGATCGCTCGCCCGGTAATCGCCTGCCAGCGGACCTTGAAGACGTGCCACTCGGCATCCGCCGGGTCGTCGAAGGTCTGGTTGTGGAACAGCTCGACCGGCCGGCCGCGGCGCTCGGGCAGCCGCCCGAGCACCCAGCGGCGGCCGGGCTCGACGGTGACGAGAACGAACCGGCCGCCCTCGCCGGACCAGCGCATCCGGTGAAGCACCTTGCGCAGGGTGTCGCTGTGCGGGCCCTTCGGGTTGCGCCGGAACTCCTCGACGAGATCGGTCCGATCGGGATCGATCTCGAAGTGAGCGGCGGCCGGATCGTTCACCAGCATGGAGACGTGCGTCCTACTTCGTGATCCAGGTGGTCCAGCGCTCGCGCAGCTTCTCGCGGTTAGCCGCGATCCACTCGTAGTCGGCGATGACGAGCTTCGACCAGTTGTCCGGCCAGGACGGGCGGAACTTCCGCTCATCGGCCGGGATCATGCCGGCCGCTTCCCGGTTGTTGCTGTCGAAGTTCACCTTGGCGCTGAAGGGAACATGCTCGGAGGCCCCCTTCACGAAGAACTCCAGGAAGGTCATGGCGTTCTTGGTGTTGGGCCCGTTCTTCAGAACCGCCCAGTTGCCGACGTCGCGAATGGCGCCGTTCCAGGTGAAGTCGAAGTCCCCGGAGCGGGCCAGCGGCACCGAGCGGCTGGAATAGGACATGGTCATGACGGCATCGCCGCCGCGCATGATCTGCATGATGTTGTCGCCGCTCTTCCACCAGGCGGCGACGTGCGGCTTGATCGTGTCGAGCTTGCGGTAGGCGCGGTCGATGTCGAGGGGAAAGAGCTTGTCCGCCGGCACGCCGTCGGCGATCAGCGCCATCGTCGGCACCCACCACTCGCGGTCCCCGGTCTCCGGCAGCGCGCGCGGGCCGGGGAAGTTCTTGACGTCGAAGAAGTCGGCCCAGCTCTTCGGCGCCTTGGCGCCGGGGAAGGCCTTGCTGCTCCAGACCAGCGTCATGCCGCCGGCGGTGCGCATCAGCCCGTGCTCGAAGCAGGAATTGGGCAGCGCGTTCGGCTCGATGCGCGCGCAGTCCAGCTTTGCCAGCAGATCCTTGCGCTGCACGAGATCGGGCGGCGTCGCCGTGACGATGTCGAACGGCACGTTGCCGCTGCGTGCGCCGGCGACGGCACGGGCCCACTGGTCCGGCAGTTCGATCGGCACCGAGCGGACGCGGATGCCGGTCTCGGCCTCGAAGCGCTTGTAGAAATGCTCCTGCAGGCTCTTCTCCATCAGCCCGCCGGTGGTGGCGATCACCACCTCGCCCTTCTGGGCGAAGGCCGGCTGGGCCAGCGCCGCCAGCACCGCCGCGCCGGCCAGGATCGCTCGTCTCGAGACCCCCATCTTGCCCTCCTCCTCGTTCATCGGTTGACAGCTTCAGCGGTCGCGGCCGGCCGCGGGTCGGTCGCCTCGACAAGGGCGATCCGGCCTGCCTCCATGTCCTCCAGGAGGCGAACCAGCCGGGTGCCGCCCTCGACGGTATCGTTCCGGATCGCATCGCGCACCCCCGTCGCATCGCGGCGGGCGAGCGCGTCCAGCACCTCGAGGTGCTGATGGCGGCCGGCATAGGTCGGCATGGCGTGCGGGTAGAGGTAGTTCAGCAGCGGTCCGTTGCGCAGCCACAGCCCTTCGAGCAGGGCCAGCAGCTCGGGCATGTCGGCCGCGCGATAGAGCGTGTGGTGGAAGCGCCAGTTGGCGCGGATGGCATCGCGCCAGCGGCCGTCCCGCTCGGCAGCGACGAGATCGGCATGGACATTCGCCAGCGCGGCGATGCCGTCCTCGCCGATACGCTGCGTGGCGGTCTCCGCCGCCAGCCCCTCCAGCATGAGCCGGATGGTGCGGAGTTCGAGATACTGGGCGAGCGACAGCCGGGCGACGGTGATCGCCCGGCCGGAATGGATTTCCAGCCCACGCTCGCGCACGAGCTGCATCAGGGCCTCGCGGACGGGCGTCTCGGACACCCCCATCGTCGCCGCCAGCTCGCGGATCTTGAAGCGGTGGCCGGGCCAGAACCGCCCCTCCATCAGGGCGGTCCGGAGCTCGCCATAGACGCGCGCGGTCAGGCTCTCCCGCTCGAGCGGGCCGAAGCCCGATCCCGCCGGAGACGACCCGACCGTCGCCGTCATCGCCGGTTCACCGGGTCAGCCAGGAAACCCAGCGCTCGCGCAGCTTCTCGCGGTTCGCGCCGATCCATTCGAAGTCCGGCATCACCTGGCGCGACCAGTTGTCGGGATGGTTCGCCCGCCGGCGGCGTTCCGCCTCGGGCAGCAGGTCGAGCGCATCGAGGTTGGCCGTGGCGGTGTTGAGCTGATTGGCGAACTTCACGTGCCGCTCCGGGCCGCCCATGAAGAAGTCGAGGAAGGCCATGGCGCCGTCCGTGTTCGGACCGCCCTTGATGACGGCCCAGATGCCGACGTCGCGGATGCTCTGGTTGAAGGTCATGTGAATGTTCTGCCGCTCGCGCGACATGATCAGCGCGCGGCCGCTGTAGCTCATCGTCATGGCCACCTCGCCCGAGCGCAGGATCTGCTGGACGTGGTCGCCGCTCTTCCACCAGACGGCGACGTGCGGCTTGATGGTGTCGAGCTTGCGGTAGGCGCGGTCGAGGTCGAGCGGGAACAGCTTGTCCTTCTCCACCCCGTCGGCGAGCAGCGCCGTCACCGGCACCCAGTATTCGCGATCGCCGGTGTCGGGCAGGCCGCGCGGGCCGGGGAAGTTCTGGACGTCGTAGAAGTCCTTCCAGCTTTCGGGCGTCTTGCCCTTCACCATGTCGGTGTTCCAGACCATGACCATGGCGCCGATCGAGCGCATGACGCCGTATTCCATGCAGGCGCCGGGGGCGGCGCGCTTCATGTTCGGCAGCTTGTCGCAATCGATCCGCACCAGCTGGTCGCGATGCTGGATGAGGTCGGGAAAGGTGGCCGTGACGATGTCGAACTGCTGCCGTCCGGTGCGGGCGTTGGCCTGGACGCGGGCCCACTGGGCGGGCAGCTCGGTCGTGACCTTGTTGACCGGCATCCCGGTCTCGGCCTCGAAGGGCTTGTAGAAATGCTCGACCAGCGCGCGTTCCATGGTGCCGCCGGTGGCCGCGATGACCACCTCCTTCTTCTGGGCCAGGGCCGGCCCGGCCACGAGGGCCAGGGACAGCGACAGGGCAAGCATCGTCTTCATGGCGTTTTCCCCTCCCGGGCGGGCGCCGCGCGGCGGTCCGCCATCTGCTTGAAGAAATGGCCGAGCACCAGCACCAGGATGGTCAGGAGACTCAGCATGGTCGCGACCGCCGCCAGCACCGGCGAGACGTCGAAGTCGATGTCCTCGAACATCTTGCGCGGCAGCGTCTTGCGGTCGAGATCGGAGATGAAGAAGGACACCACCGCCTCGTCGAAGGAGATGATGAAGGCGAAGAGGGCGGCCGAGGCGACGCCGGGCGCGATCATCGGCAGGGTGACGTGGCGGAAGGTCGCGATGCGGCTGGCGCCACAGGACAGGGCCGCCATCTCGAGGTCGGCGTCGAAGCGGTAGAGCGCCGCCAGGACCGTGAAGATGGCGAACGGCAGGGCCAGCACGATGTGCGCCATGGCAAAGCCGAGCAGCGTCCCGGTCAGGCGAAGCTGCTCGTAGACCAGGAACATCGCGACCGCGAGCGCGATGTGCGGCACGACCACCGGCCCGATGATCAGCAGCTCGACGACGGCGCGCCCGCGCACCCGGCCGCGGACCAGGGCGAGCGCGGTCATGGTCCCGACCACGGTGGCGCCGATCGCCGAGATGATGCCCGCCTCGGCGCTGAACAGCGTCGCCTCGACCCATTCGCGGTCGGCGAAATATTCGCCGTACCAGCGCAGCGAGAAGCCCGACGGCGGGAACTGCAGGTACTTCTCCGGCGACACCGACATCGGCGCCACCAGCACGGTCGGCAGCAGCAGGAACACGATCACCGCATAGGCGAAGGCGTGGAGCAGCAGCCGGCCGACGCCGCCCTGGCGCGGCGGACGACCCGCCGTCACGACCGCGTCCCCACGAAGCGCTCCAGCCGGATGAAGCGATTGAAGGCGATCGTCAGCGCCAGCACGAAGGCCAGCAACACCCCGACGAGCGCCCCGGCAAAGGGCCAGTTCAGCATCTCGCGCACCTGCTGCGACACCAGCGTCGCGATCATCATCTGCTGCGGGCCGCCGATCAGCGCCGGCGTGATGAAGAAGCCCAGCGCCAGCAGGAAGACCATCAGGCAGCCGCTGACGACGCCGGGCAGCGACAGCGGCCAGATCACCTCGCGGAAGGTCGACCAGCCGGACGCGCCCAGCATCTGCGCCGCCCGCGGATAGTCGTCGGGAATGCCCTTCAGCGCCGAGAAGACCGGCAGCACCATGAAGGGCAGCAGGACATGGCTCATCGCCAGCACCACCGCGCCCTCGGTGTAGAGCAGTCGGATCGGGGCATCGACGAAGCCGAGCCCCGTCAGCCCCTCGTTGACCAGCCCATTGCGCTGCAGCAGGACCATCCAGGCATAGGTCCGCACCAGCACGCTGGTCCACAGCGGCAAGAGGACGGCGGCCGCCATCAGGCCGAGCTTCAACCCGCCTGACCGCGACATGACGTAGGCCAGGGGGTAGCCGAGCAGCAGGGCGACCAGGGTGACGTAGAAGGCGATGCGCAGCGTCCGCCACATCACCCGCAGATAGACCGGCTGGGCGAAGACGCGTTCGTAATGCTCCAGCGTCGGTGCGGGCACCAGCAGGCTCTCGTGCAGCAGCGTGCCGAGCGGCAGCAGGAAGACGACGACGAGCAGCAGCGCGAAGGGAACGAGCAAGGCCAGGCTCGCCGCCTCGCTGAGGTGGCGGCCGCCGAGGAAGAAGGCGGACGGGCGCCGGGCGCTCATCCCGCGGCGCCCGCGGCGAAGGCGCGCGCATCCTCCGGCCGCCAGGAGACGTCGACCGCCTCGCCGTCCGACCAGTTCCGTTCGCCGGTGCCGGCCGCGATGCGGGCGCGCACCCGGCGCTCGCCGCCGAGTTCGGCGATCAGGGTGGTCGCGACGCCGGCATAGATCGCCTCGACTACGGTGCCGCCCAGGCCGCCGGCGGATGGCGCCAGCCGCACCCGTTCCGGCCGCACGGCCAGCCGCAGCGCCGCCCCGGCCGCGAGCCGGTCGACGGCGACCGCCGCGACCCGCCCGCCGCCATCGAGATCGACCGCCAAGGTCTCGCCCGCGGCGGCGGCGGCCACGGCGCGGCCGGGCAGGAAGTTCGTCTCGCCGATGAAGCCGGCGACGAACGGCGTCGCCGGCGCCTCGTAGAGGTCTCGCGGGGCGCCCACCTGCTGCAGGCGCCCGAGGTCGAGGACGGCGACGCGGTCGGCCATCGTCATCGCCTCGGTCTGGTCGTGGGTCACGAAGACGACCGTGATGCCGAGCTGCTGCTGGAGATGCTTGATCTCGAGCTGCATCTCCTCGCGCAGGTTCTTGTCGAGGGCCGACAGCGGCTCGTCCATCAGGAGCACGCGCGGCTGGTAGACGATGGCGCGGGCGAGCGCGATGCGCTGCTGCTGCCCGCCGGAGAGCTGGTTGGTGCGCCGTTCGCCATAGCCGGCCAGACGCACGGTCTCGAGCGCGGCCAATGCCCGACGCTCGCGTTCGACCCGGCCGATGCCGCGCATCTTCAAGGGGAAGGCGATGTTCTCGGCCACGCTCATGTGCGGGAAGAGCGTGTAGCGCTGGAAGACCATGCCGAGGTTGCGCTTGTTGGCGGGCGCCCAGGTGACGTCCTCGCCGCCGATCTCGACCCGGCCGGAGGTCGGGTACTCGAAGCCGGCGATGGCCATCAGGATGGTCGTCTTGCCCGAGCCGCTGGGCCCGAGCAGCGCCACGAACTCGCCCGCGGCGACATCCAGCGACACGCCGTCGACGGCCGCCACCGACCCGAACCGCTTCACCAGGTCGTGGACGGCAACCCGCCCCTCCGAATTCACCGCGTTCCGCGCCACCCCGTCGCCCCGCCGTTCGCTGCGTTGCCCGGAACGCTAGCGTCTATATGATATATCCGACAAGAGGGGATTCGACGGAGGTCAGCGATGGCGATGGATGCGGAAGCGATGCGGGCGGCGGTACCACCGATGGAAGGACGCACCATCGTCGCCGGGATCGAAGGTCCCGCCGAGATCGTCCGCGACCGCTGGGGCATCCCGCACATCCGCGCCGGAAGCGTCGGCGACGCCTTCTTCGCGCAGGGTTTCGCGCACGCCCAGGACCGGCTCTGGCAAATGGACGCCGCGCGCCGCCGCGCGGTCGGGCGCTATGCGGAATGGGCCGGACCGGGCGCCGTCGCCGCCGACGCGCTGGCCAGGCGGTCGGGCGTCGAGGCCGCCTCGCGCCGCGATCTCGCGGCCGCCTCGGCCGAAACCTGCGACATGCTGGCGGCCTATGCCGCCGGGGTGAACGCCTTCGCGGACCGCGGCCACCTGCCGGCCGAATATCGCCTGCTCGGCGCCGAGTTCGAGCCCTGGGAGTCGTGGCAGAGCATCGCGGCGATGCGCCAGCGCGGCTTCCTGATGGGGTCGATCTGGTTCAAGCTGTGGCGGGCAGCCGCGCTGCGCATCGTCGGACCGGAGCAGGTGACGAAGCTGCGCTACGACGATGGCGGCCGCGACCTGCTCTGCATCCCGCCCGGTGTCGAGGCCGACCGCTGGGTGGCGACCCTGGCGAACCTGGCCCCCGCCCTGGAGGCCCTGGCCGCGCTGGGCGGGGACGACGCGACCGGCGGCGGCAGCAACAACTGGGCGCTGGCACCGGAGCGCGCGACGACCGGCCGCCCGATCCTGGCCGGCGACCCGCACCGGGTCTTCGAGATCCCCAGCATGTACGCGCAAGGCCACATCGCCTGCCCGGAGTTCGACGCGATCGGACTGACCGTGCCGGGCGTGCCGGCCTTCCCGCACTTCGCCCACAACGGCAGCGTCGCGTGGTGCGTGACCCACGCCTTCATGGACATCTACGACCTCTTCGTCGAGCGCTTCCGGCCGGGCGACGACGGCGCCTACCAGTTCCGCGACGCATGGCTGCCGACGGTGCGGCGGATCGAGCGGATCGCGGTGCGCGGCGCGGCCCCGGTCGAGATCACGGTGGTCGAAACCCATCACGGACCGGTCATCGCAGGCGACCCGGCGAGCGGCGCGGCGGTGACGCTGCGCAGCGTGCAGGTGGCCGAAACGGACCGCTCGCTCGACTGCCTGCTGCCGATGCTGCGCGCCCGGACGGTCGAGGACTTCTTCCAGTCGACCCGCGAATGGGGCCTCATCGACCACAACCTCGTCGCGGCCGACACCGCCGGCCGCATCGGCCATCTGGTCCGCGCCAAGGTGCCGCGCCGGCCGCGCGTCAACGGCTGGCTGCCGGTTCCCGGCTGGACCGGCGCGCACGAGTGGCAGGGCATGATCCCGTGGGAGGAGATGCCGCGCGTCTTCGATCCGCCGGGCGGCGCGATCGTCACCGCCAACAACCGCGTCGTCGCCGACGACCATCCCGACTACCTGACGACCGACTGCCACCCGCCCTATCGCGCGGCCCGGATCGCCGCACTGCTGGCCGGCACGGAGCGCTGGGCGCCGGAGGACATGGCCGCGATCCACATGGACACGGCCTCGCCCAACGCCGCCCTGCTGCGCGAGCGCATCCTGCGGCTGGAGCCGGCAGACGCTGCCGCGCGGGCACTGCGCGACCGTCTGGCCGCCTGGGACGGCAGGATGGACGGCGGCTCCGCGGCCGCGGCCGCCTATGCCCGCATCCGCCGGGCGCTGACCCTGCTGCTGGTGGAGCGGTCCGGTCTCGATGGCACCCGCTCCAACCCGCTGCTGCAGGTACCGCCGCCGGTGCTGGCGGCGAACCAGCTCTGGTGGACCCTGCCCAACCTGCTGCGCGCCGACGACGCTGGCCTGCTCGGCGCCCTCGACTGGGACGCGGCGCTGTCGGAGGCGCTGGCGCAGGCCGCGGCCGACGGTACGGCGGCGGATGCGGAGTGGGCCGCGCTGCATCGGCCCCGCTTCGCGCACCCCCTCTCCGCCCAGTTTCCCGAGGCGGCGCCCCTGCTCGACCCGCCCTCGCTGCCGGTCGGCGGCGACAATGACTGCGTGCTGGCCACCGGCATGATCTGCTCGGCCGGCTTCGCCGCCGCCTACGGCGCGGTAGCCCGCTACGTCTTCGATGTCGGCAACTGGGACGGCTGCCGCTGGGCCGTCTTCCATGGCGCATCGGGCCATCCCGGCAGCCCGCACTATGCCGATCAGAACCCGGACTGGACGGCCGGGCGCATGGTGCCGATGCTCTACGACTGGTCCCGGATCGCAGCGGAGGCGAGCGCACGGACGGTACTGGCGCCCGCCTGACGCTGCGGCGGGCGGGCGCAGTTGATGCGAATGCGTTGCAATCGGAATCTCGGGCGTGCTACCGGCCGCATGTCGTCGCCGCCCGAGAGCCCCCGATGCTGCTGCAGATTCCCGCCGTCCTGTCGAAGACCGAGGTCGCCCGCTGCCGGCAGGTGATCGACGCGGCGGAATGGGCCGACGGCAACGCCACGTCGGGCAGCCAATCGGCCCTGGCCAAGCGCAACCAGCAGCTGCCCGAGGGCTCGCCCGCCGCCCGCCAGGTCGGCGAGGCGGTGCTGGCGGCGCTCGGCCGCAGCGCGACCTTCATCTCGGCCGCTCTTCCGCTGAAGGTGTTTCCGCCGCTGTTCAACCGCTATGCCGGCGGCGAGGAGTTCAAGACCCACGTCGACAACGCGATCCGGCAGCTGCGCGGCAGCGACTTCCGCATCCGCAGCGACCTGTCGGCCACCCTCTTCCTCGCCGAGCCGGAGGAATATGACGGCGGCGAATTGACGATCGAGGACACCTTCGGAGCGCAGCAGGTGAAGCTGCCGGCCGGCCACCTCGTCCTCTACCCGGCCTCGAGCCTGCACCATGTCACGCCCGTGACGCGCGGCGCGCGCGTGGCGTCCTTCTTCTGGATCCAGAGCATGGTTCGCAGCGACGCCCACCGCCGCCTGCTCTTCGAGCTCGATACCACGATCCAGGATCTCGGCGCCGAGCGCGGTCAGAGCGACGATGCCGTCGTGCGGCTGACCGGCATCTATCACAACCTGCTGCGCGACTGGGCCGAGTGCTGAAAGGCCCCGGCAGGGATCGGCGGCGGCATCCGTCGGTGCGTCCTTCGACTGCTTCGCTTCGCGCTCAGGACAAGGACCGACCATCACTATTCGAGAAGAAGCGTTCCTGTCCTTTTCTCGCCGTACTCGTGTCCCGGGTTGGGCGACGTGATCGTCTGGAAACAGGAGTGGCATTATTTTCAGATAGTTATGGTCGGTCCTTGTCCTGAGCGCGAAGCGAAGCGAAGCAGTCGAAGGACGCACCGGCGCCGGCAGCGCCGATCAGCCCGGCAGCCAGTCCCGCTCCCATACGATCAC
Organism: Allostella sp. ATCC 35155; assembly: GCA_006738865.1. Taxonomy (GTDB): domain Bacteria; phylum Pseudomonadota; class Alphaproteobacteria; order ATCC43930; family Allostellaceae; genus Allostella. The sequence goes on along the minus strand of AP019701.1, from coordinate 2,127,875 downwards.
ATCGCCCAGCCCGCCATGCGGGAGGACGACGCGGGGGAAGAATCCGGCGCGCATGAGGTCCGGGCCGAGGCGGCCCTGCCAGGGCACGCCGTGGTCCGTCTCGAAGCGGAAATCATCGAGCCCCTCGTCGGCGAAGCGTTCGACATGGCGCTCGATCAGCGCCACCAGGTCCGCTCCGTCGAGCAGCGGGCGCAGCGTGACCCGGCTGGCGACGCGGTCGATTTCCACCGCGAGCAGGCCTCTCGCCGGCCGTTCCCCTTCCGGCTCGGGTGCGTCGCGCACCCCGCGGTCGAGGGCGAGCGCCTCGTAGAACACCGACAGGAACGGGCGCGTCACCGGGTCCGCCCAGGACAGGGCGCCACCATCCTCCGCCACGACCCGGAAATGCAGCGGCCGTGAGCCGAGGCGGCCGAGGCAGTCGAACTCGACTTCCGGGAAAGCGGGCCCGCGCTCCTCGGCGAAGATCATGGTGACCCCGGTGCCGCGGAGCGCCGCCAGCGTGGCCTCGACCAGGACGGCGGCGGTCGCGGGGTCGTCGTCGGCGACGACCGGCCCCAGCACCTCCGCTAGCCGCGGCGAGCGCATCGTCCAGGCGATGCCGGCGCGAACCCAACCGCCGCCGTCGCGCAGCACCAGCGCCGCGAGGTCGCCCGCGCCCGCCATGTCCTGCGCCAGCGCGTTGGCGACGAACGGGCGCGGCACCGCCATGCCGAAGCGACGCCGGAACAGCGCGGCGAGGCCGGCGATCGCCGCGGCGTCCGCGCGCTCCGGCCGGCTATCGCCGCCGGGTAGGGTCTCCCCGCCCAGCGCCTCGCCCGGCATCGCGTAGCTGCGGATCTGCTCCAGCGACAGGACGACGCCGCCATCCGGCTCGAGCGCCACCGAGAGCCTGCCGACGAGGCGGGACGCCAGGAGCAGGCCGAGCGCCTCGAGCGCGTCCGGATCGGCGACGTCGATCGGCTGCGTCACGTTGAACCAATGGAGGTCGGCCGCCGGCAGGCGGCAGCGCAGGCGGGCCTCGACGCGCCAGTGCCGGTCCCGGACCTCGATGGCGAAGGAACTGCCGGGCGCACGGGTGGCGACGAAGACGAACACCTCCTCGACCGCCTGGCCCAGCCGTGCGGCGGCCGACGGATCGAGCCGACACCCGGTCGCCGCCTGCGCCACGGAGGCCTGCACGTCCGCCGACCGCGAGACATCGGCCGCGAGAATCCGCGCGAGGGCCTGGGGGGATGCCTGTCTCATGCCCGCATCGCGGAGTTGCCGCGCCTGCGCCGTGCCCGCTCCGACATGCCCTGCCTCCCTGCTCGCCCTCGGGCGCATCCTTATCGGCCGCGCAACGGACGATCAATCGGCAAGGCGTCCGGTTGGTCGGCCGCTTTGTGCTATTTCCATGACAACGCAATCCCAGCTACCGCGGCACATGGCATTCCTGACCCATCCCGAAGCAACCGAAGCGATGGCGGACTGGCCGCCGCCGAGCGAACTCGACGAGCGGACCTGGAACGCGGCCCGACAGGCTCTCCTCGCCGAGACGGCGCGCGAGACCGTGTTCGCACCGCACTACAAGATCGTCGTGCAGCGTGCCTTCGACCGGATCCGCGCGGCCATCCGGTCGCGCCGGCCGCTCGGCACGGGGGTCGTCTATCGCTATCTGCGCCGCGATTCGGAGGCGGAGGGCGCCAGCGAACGGCTCGAACTGGCGCAGGCCCCGGTGGAACGCACCCTGCTGCTGCTGTTCGGCGCCGCCGCGGCCGCGCGGGCCGAACCGCTGCTGGACCGCCGGCGCGTGTTCTCGGCCCTGCCGCCACGTCCCGGCGAATCGGAACTCGTCGCCCCCGATCCCTGGTGCGCGGCCGCCTACCGCAGCGCGGTATCCGCCGCGCTGGCCCGGGACGGCTGGACCCATGCCTTCAAGATCGACGTCGCGCGGGCCGGCCACACCATCGACCGGGGCCGGTTCCTCGCCGACCTCGCCGCGGCCGGACTGCGCCCCGAGTGGCTGGAGGAAGGCCGCCGGCTCGACCGGGCGCTGACGCCGGCGATGGGTCCGTGCGGGCTGCCGGGCAGCATCGGTTCGGGCCAGATGGTGACCGTCGCGCTGGCCCGGATGGACGAGGTGTGTGCGGCCATGGGGGTTCCGTCCTTCCGGCTGATCGACGGGCTGGTCGCGCTGGCCGACGGCGCGGCGGCCGCCGAGGCCGTCCAACGCCGCATGACGGCCGAACTGGCCGGCCTCGGCCTCGAGCCCAACCCGACCAAGACGGGAATCTCGGCGCGCGCGGAGTTCACCGCCGGCTGGTCCGACCCGGTGATCGCCCTCATCGACGACGCCACCGCCGCCGCCGATCCCGTCGCGGCCGCGCGCGCTGCGATCGCCGACCTTTCCCGCTTCGGGGCGTTCGCGACCAATGCGGAGCGGTGGGCGCTGCTCGCCCTCGGCCGCGCGCGCGATCCGGCCGGCATCGAGCTGGCATTGACCGGCCTGCGGTCGGCGCCCTGGGCCATCCGCATCCACTGGCTCTATCTCAGCCAGTTCTTCGACGACCGCGCTATCGCCGAGCAGGCCGCCGCCACCGTCGCCGCCTGCTTCGGGGAGCTGCACCCGTGGCAGCGCATGTGGATCCTGGCGGCCTTCTGGACGGCCCCGACCATTCCCTCCACGCTCGCCGCCACGCTGCCGCGTCTCGCCGCCGATGGGGCGGTGCCCGTCCCCCTGCGCGCGGCGGCGGCGATCCTCTGGGCCCGGATCGCCTCGCGCCGCGGCTGGGAGGCGCTCGAGAACCTGGTGGCGGACAGCAGCGACAGTTACTTCCGCACCGCCGTCGCCTTCGGGCTGCGCTACCGCGCGCCGGAGGAGCGGCGGACGCTTCTCGGGCGCTGGGGCCGCCGCGATCCCGATGTCGACCTCGTCGCGACGGCTCTGGAGCGGGAAATTTCCGGCCTCTGACCCTCGGTCAGCCCCTCGGTCAGCCGGCGACGATGAACGGCTTGGCGGCCGCGTCGTAGGCGGGATAACCCAGCAGCGTCCGCAACTCGGCCGGCGGCAGGGCCGCCTTGGACTCCGATTCACCCGCCGCCAGCGCCTCCAGCCCCGCCTTCATTCCGGTGATCGCCGGCGACAGCATCCCGGTGGGAAAGGTGCCGATCTTGAAGCCGAGCGCCGCCGCCTCGGCCTGGGTCGGCGTCGCGCGCGGTGCGCCGGGCGACAGGACGGCGAAGGACGGGCGGCCCTTGGCGGCGGCGACGGCCCGGCGGATCTCGGCCTCGTCGGCCGGCGAATCGAGAAAGAGGATGTCGGCGCCCTCCTCCACGAACATCTCGATGCGGGCCACGGCCTCGTCGATGCCCTGGGTCGGGCGGCAGTCGGTCCGGGCGAGGACCAGGATGCCCGACTCCTTCGCCGCCTCGACGGCGGCGCGGACCTTCATCCGCGCCTCCTCGGGCGGCAGGCAGGGCTTGCCGGCCGCGGTCAGCGCGCGCGGCGTGATCTTGTCCTCGATGAGGACGGCGGCCGCCCCGGCGCGGCCATAGGCGCGGACGGTGCGCTGCACGTTCATCGCATTGCCGTAGCCATGGTCGCCGTCGGCCAGCACCAGCGTCTCGGGCGCGGCGGCATGCACCATGTTGAAGGAATCGAACATCTCGCCGAACGAGACGAGGTCGAGGTCGGGCCCACCGAGCCGGCTGGCCGCGACGCAGGAGCCGGACAGGAACGCCGTCTTGAAGCCCGCGGCCGCCGCCATCTTTGCGCTGAGGCCGTCCCACACCGCCGGCATGGTGACGAGGCCGGGTTCGGCAAGCAGCTTGCGCAGGCGATCGGGAGCGTTCATGGCGGGCGACCTCGGGCGGGGCTCTGGGGCGGGGATGGATGCGGAAGAACATCCGCATCCACGACCCTAGCCACCTCGCCCGCCAACCGCCAGAGGAACGGCGTCCGCAGGCGCCGCCCGAGTTCAGGCGGCGCGCGCCTCCAGCCGCGTCGCGTGGAAGGTCGTCGTCTCGGGCGCGGGCAGCCCGCCCTTGCGGTACTCCGCCGTCAGTTCCGCCTTGCGCCGGGCCATCTCGGCGCCCAGCGCCTCCATGTCGAGGCCGGCCTTGCGCGCCTGGGCGAACATGCCCTCGGAGCGGCGCTCCTCCTCCTTGACGTGATGGCGGATCATCTCCGCCAGCACCATGACCTTGGCGTCGTAATACTCCTCGTCCGGTTCGGCCGCCTCGATCTCGGCCAGCAGAACCTTGGCGCCGTCATGCTCGACGAACGCCTCGGCGACGAGATCGTCCTCCATCTCGCCGCGGCATGCCGGGTAGAAGATTTCCTCCTCGATCCGAGTGTGCACGGTCAGTTCGAGGCAGATCTGCTCGGCCAGCTTGGCCTTCTGCGTCGCCGTGCGGGCGTTCTCATACTTCTCGAACAGATCCTCGACCAGGCGATGGTCGGCCTTGAGCAGGGCGATCGCGTCCTTGGTGTCGGGCATTGCGTCCTCCGGAAATGGGAATGTCAGTGCGTCGACAACCAGACTCGACCGATCCCGTTCCCTGGCCCTCCTTCACCCCTCCCGGGCGGACCCTCCGCCGCAATCCTGCCACATGGACAGCGCAACATCGCCAGCGGAGCACTCTGCCGCCCCCCGAGCATGAGGAGCATCCCATGGCGAAACCATTTGGTCGCCTTCGGATCTGCGACGCCCAAACCGCCGCCCCCCGCGAGCGGCATCCCGACCTCGGCACACTGCCCGAGTTCGATACGCTGGACCATCTGCTGCGGGCCTGCCGGGCGCTCGCCCGCGATCCCGGCCTCCGCCACGCCAGCGAGGCGCATCAGCGCATCGTCCGGCGGGCACGCGGCACGCGGACGGCGGACACCGCGCGGCGAACGGACCCCTGATCCACCACCGGTAGGCGGCTACCGATGAACAGCTACCGGCCCGGCGGCCGGAAGCCGGCGCGGGCGCGCGCCGCCTCGTCGCGGATCGCGCAGCCTTCGGCATGGTCGTTCACCAGCCCCATCGCCTGCATGAAGGCATAGACGGTCGTCGGGCCGACGAAGGCCCAGCCGCGCTTCTTCAGGTCCTTCGACATCGCGACCGATTCCGGCGAGGTCGAGCGCGTCTGCGGCACCCCCGCCTCGCCCGCCGGCGGCTCGAAGCGCCAGACATAGGCGGCGATCGAGCCTTCCGAGCGGATCAGTTCGCCGGCGCGCCGGGCATTGTTGATGGCGGCCTCGATCTTGCCGCGGTGGCGGACGATGCCGGCATCGGCCAGCAGGCGCGCCACATCGCCCTCCCCGAAGGCCGCGACCCGTTCATGATCGAAGCCGGCGAAGGCAGCTCGGAAATTCTCCCGCTTGGCGAGGATCGTCCGCCAGCTCAGCCCGGACTGGAAGCCCTCGAGGCAGATCTTCTCGAAGAGGCGCCGGTCGTCGGCGACCGGAAAGCCCCATTCGCTGTCGTGGTAGGCGAGATACTCGGGGCTGGCCGCGCACCAGGGGCAGCGGGGTCGGCCGTCGGGGCCGTGGAAGATGCTCGTCATGCTGGCTCCAGGAGACGCGATGGGCGGCCGCGCCCGGCGATCAGGGCGCGACCCGTCCGCCGGCGGCCTTCCAGGCGGCGATGCCGCCCTCGAGGTGGCAGGAGCGCGCCAGCGCGCCGTCCTGCGCGGCCTGGACCGCCATGGCCGAGCGCTCGCCATAGGCGCAATAGAAGAGCAGCCGGCCGCCCTGGCGCCGGGCGAGATGGAAGAGCGGCCCGCCCTCGGCGATCTGTTCCTTCAGCACCGGATAGGGGACGTGCAGCGAGCCGGGGATGACACCGTGGCGCTCGCGCTCCGCCGCCTCGCGCAGGTCGACGAAGACGACATCCGGCGCATCCGCCAATGCCAGCGCCTCGCCCCCCCGGATGGCCCAGCCCTGGCGGGCGACGGCCTCCTGCTGCAGGCCGATGCGCATGTTGGCCGGCACGGCCACGTCCATCATCTTCGGGTTGGCGAGGTTGAGGTTGTTCATCAGCTCGGCATACTCGTCGACCGAGCGCACCTGGAGGCGCGGGTTGTGGGCCCTCTCCTCGCCGATGGTGGAGACGGTGTCGCCCTTGTAGTCGTGGCCGGGGAAGACCATCGTCCGCTCCGGCAGGTGGAGCAGGCGACCGAAGATCGATTCGTACTGCTGCCGCGGGTCGCCGTTCTGGAAGTCGGTGCGGCCGGTGCCGCGGATCAGCAGCGTGTCGCCGGTGAAGACGCGGTCCGCCATGACGAAGCAGTAGGAATCGTCGGTGTGGCCGGGCGTGTAGATCACCTCCAGCGCCAGGCCCTCGACCGTCAGCCGGTCGCCGTCGGCCAGCCGCATCGAGACGATGTCGGCCTTGGTCTGCTCGCCCATGACGGTGATGCAGCGGGTGCGGTCGCGCAGCGCACCAAGGCCGGTGATGTGGTCGGCATGGAGGTGGGTGTCGACCGCCTTGACCAGCCGCAGGTCGAGTTCCCGCAGCAGCGTCATGTAGCGGTCGACCTTCTCCAGCACCGGGTCGATGATGAGGGCCTCGCCGCCCGGGCGGCTGGCCAGCAGATAGGTGTAGGTGCCGGACGTCTGGTCGAAGAGCTGTCGGAAGATCATCGGTCCCCTCCCTTCTCTCAGTCCGCCGGCACCCCCATTCCCTGTCTCAGCCCTTTGGCTGGGCCACGACGCGCAGATAGGGCTTCAGCGTCTTCCAGCCCTCGGGATAGGTCTTGGCGGCATCCTCGTTCGACACCGCCGGGACGATGATGACGTCCTCGCCGTTCTTCCAGTTCACCGGCGTCGCCACCTTGTGCTTCGCGGTCAGCTGCATCGAATCCAGCACCCGCAGGATCTCGTCGAAGTTGCGGCCGGTCGTCATGGGGTAGCTCAGCATCAGCTTGATCTTCTTGTCCGGCCCGATGACGAAGACCGTGCGCACGGTGGCGTTGTCCGCCGCGGTGCGGCCTTCCGATCCGCCGCCGATCTCCTCCGGCAGCATGTTGTAGAGCTTGGCGACCTCGAGTTCGGTGTCGCCGATCATCGGATAGTTGGGCGCCGTGCCCTGGGTCTCGGCGATGTCCTCGGCCCACTTGGCGTGGTTGGCGACGGGGTCGACGCTGAGGCCGATCAGCTTGGTGTTGCGCTTGTCGAACTCCGGCTTCAGCTTGGCCATGTAGCCGAGTTCGGTCGTGCAGACCGGCGTGAAGTCCTTGGGGTGCGAGAACAGGATCGCCCACTGGTCGCCGATCCACTCGTGGAAATTGATCTTTCCCTCGGTGGTCTCGGCCGTGAAGTTCGGCGCTTCGGAATTGATTCGAAGGGTCATGGCCCATTCCTTCCCTTGTATTGCGGCCCTCTGCGGCCGGCCTCAGCGGACCCCCGACCATAGCAGAATGGCGGCGTACCCGCCGCGCCCGAAACGTTGAAAAGGCCGGCCGCGATCAGCACCACCACGTTCTCCATGCGGAGCCAGTGCGCAAGCAGCGCCTGCATGCGCCGCAGGCCATCCGCCTGCGATTTGCCGGCCAGAAGATCTTCGCTCTCGCCGGCGGATATCGGTGAAAGAAGCTTGTATCGGCACGGCTCGATCAATTCCGAGCCTCTTGTATCGAGGGCCGCGTCGGGAGCCGCTTGTGAGGGCGGTACCGGTGTCTGCTCGGGCATGGGGTCTTCCGTGCTTGCGGCGAGGGCGCCGGGCGCGGCATTGGAACCACGCTGTGCCGCCCGGACGCGCTGGCGCGTTCTGGTCCCTTCTGCCAGCGGTCTCATTGGCAGTTATCCCGGCTGGTGGCCTGCCGCATCCGCCATCGGCGCCCCTGCGCGAACCGGCAGACGGGCAATTTCACCGCCGGCCTTTTCCTCCGCGATGCGGATGTCGTAGGCGCTTTGCAGGTTGAGCCAGAACTGCGGATCGGTGGCGAACCAGTGCCCGAACCGCAGGGCCGTATCGCCCGTCACCGCCCGCTTGCCGGCGATGATCTGGCTGATGCGGTTGGGCGGCACGTCGATCTGCCGCGCGAACTCCGCCGCGCTGACGCCCAGCCCTTCCAGCTCCTCCTTCAGAATCTCGCCGGGATGTACGGCCCTCATGAACACGGTCTTCTCCTTTCTCAGTGGTAATCCACGATCTCGACATTCTCCGGCCCTGTCGCGCCGGCCGGCCATTCGAAGCAGATGCGCCATTGCTGATTGATGCGAATGGAATGCTGCCCTGCGCGATCGCCCTTCAGCGCTTCCAGCCGGTTGCTCGGTAGGGCGCACAGCGTGTCGAGCGAGGTCGCGGCGTTCAGGACCGAGAGGCGACGGGACGCCTGTTCCTAGGGGCGACGCGAACAAGAACTCCCGCCGCAAGGCGACGGCATCGCACGTTCCGAGGAGCGCGTCACCGACCTGGACCGCGAGCGCCGCGTGATGAACGAGCGACCAAAGACTTTGAGTTTGGGAAGGTGGCTTGATCGCGCGGGAGAACGCGGTGCTCGGACCGAGGGGGCGTCGCGTCCACTACCCGAACAGGCGGTTCCACACCCGAGAGCATCCTTGATATTCAGGATGTTGGGGAGTGCTCGCTACGGCGACTCAGAGTTGGCGGAGGGGATGGGATTCGAACCCACGATAGGACTTTAGATCCTATAACGGTTTAGCAAACCGCCGCCTTCAGCCACTCGGCCACCCCTCCACCCGTGAGTGGATCGTTTCACGGCGTATGCAAGGAAGGTTCTAGCCGTGCGGCGCGGCCCCTGTCAACGAACCGGTCGACGATGGGCCGCGGCCGCACGGCCAAAATCACACCTGGGGAACTGCCATGCCCTTCTGCACCGCCGGGCGGGCGCCGACCTGGTCGTACCAGCGCTTCACGTTCGGGAACTCGGCGAGGTCGACGGCGTGCCATTCGTGCCGCGCCGCCCAGGGATAGGTGATGATGTCGGCGATCGTGTAGTCGGCCCCGCCGAGGTACTCCGCCTCGCCCAGGCGCTTGTCCATGACGCCGTAGAGGCGCTTGGCCTCGTTGACGTAGCGGTCGATGGCGTAGGGGATCGGCTCGGGCGCGGCGCGGCGGAAATGGTGCGCCTGGCCCAGCATCGGGCCGAAGCCGCCCATCTGCCACATCACCCATTGCAGGGTGGTGTAGTGGGCGACCGGCTCGGTCGGATAGAAGCGGCCGGTCTTGTCGGCGAGGTAGATCAGGATCGCGCCCGATTCGAAGAGGCCGAGCGGCTTGCCGCCCGGGCCGTCATGGTCGACGATCGCCGGGATGCGGTTGTTCGGGCTGACCGCGAGGAAGTGCGGCTGAAACTGCTCGCCCTTGCCGATGTTGATCGGGTGGACGTTGTAGTCCAGCCCGAGCTCCTCCAGCATGATCGAGACCTTGCGGCCGTTGGGCGTCGTCCAGGTGTAGAGGTCGATCATCGGGTCTGCTCCCGTTCAGCTCGGCATCGGCATCAGGTCGGCGGCCGGCTTGACGCCCGGCTGCTGGCCCATGCGCCCGACCCAGGCCTGCACGGCCGGCCAGCGCGCAAGGTCGAAGCCGCCCTCGCCGGCATGGACGACCGTCGCATAGCAGGAGATGTCGGCGATCGACGGGCTGTCGCCGCCGAGGAACGACTGCTTGGCCAGCGCCGTCTCCAACGTGTTGAGCGCACCCTCGCCGCGCTGGGTGTAGTGATCGAGCAGGGTCGGGTCCGGCTTCTCGACGAAGCGCTTGAAGAAGCGCGGCCGGGCGATGCCGGACAGCAGCTGGTCCGCCTCCCAGCACAGCCACTCCTGGGTCGCGCGCTGGCCGGCCGGGTCGCCGCCCACGAACTTGCCGAACTTGTAGGCGAGCCGGCTCAGGATCGCGTTCGACTGGCTCATCGGCTGGTCGCCGTCGACCAGGACCGGCACCTGGCCGAAGCGGTTCATCGCCAGGAACTCGGGCTTCTTCTGCTCGCCCTGGCGCAGGTTGACGAACTTGAAGGTGAACGGCTCCCCCGCCATGGAGAGCATCAGCGCCACCTTGTAGGTCGGGAACGACAAGGGACTGCCGTAGAGCGTCATCGCCATGGTCGCTGTCTCCTCCAGAGGAATCGGGTCGCGTAGGATCGGGTTGGGGTCAACCTGCCAGCTTGCGCTTCAGGATCTCGTTGACGAGGGCAGGGTTGGCCTTGCCCTGCGTCGCCTTCATGACTTGGCCGACGAAGAAGCCGAAGAGCTTGTCCTTGCCCGACCGGTACTCCGCCACCTTGTCCGCGTTGGCCGCCATCACGCCGTCGATCGAGGCCTCGATCGCGCCCGTGTCGGACACCTGGCGCAGGCCGCGCTCCTCGACGATGGCGGCGGCGGGCTTGCCCGTCTCCCACATCGCCTCGAACACCTCCTTGGCGAGGCGGCCCGAGATGGTGCCGTCGCGGATGAGGTCGATGAGGCCGCCCAGCGCCTCGGCCGAGACCGGCGCCTCGGCGATCGGCCGGCCGGACTTGTTGAGGAAGCCGAAGAAGTCGCCCGTCACCCAGTTGGCCGCCAGCTTGGCGTCCCTGCCCCGGGCCACCGCCTCGAAGAAGGCCGCGTTCTCCTGCTCGCCGACCAGCACGCCGGCGTCGTAGGGCGAGAGGCCGTACTCGGCGACGAAGCGCGCCTTCTTGGGGTCCGGCAGCTCGGGCATCCCCGCCTTGATCTCGGCCACGAACTCGGGCGACAGGACGAGCGGCAGGAGGTCGGGGTCGGGGAAATAGCGATAGTCGTGCGCATCCTCCTTGGAGCGCATCGAGCGCGTCTCGCCGCGGCCGGAATCGAACAGCCGCGTCTCCTGCCGGATGGTGCCGCCATCCTCGATGATCTCGATCTGGCGGCGCGCCTCGTACTCGATCGCCAGCATGACGAAGCGGATCGAGTTGACGTTCTTGATCTCGCAGCGCGTGCCGAGCTCCCCACCCGGCCGGCGGACGGAGACGTTGCAGTCGCACCGCATCGACCCCTCCTCCATGTTGCCGTCGCAGGTGCCGAGATAGCGCAGGATGGAGCGCAGCTTCTTGAGGTAGGCGCCGGCCTCCTCCGAGGTGCGCATGTCGGGCTCCGACACGATCTCCATCAGCGCGACCCCCGACCGGTTGAGGTCGATGAAGGACTTGGTCGGATGCTGGTCGTGCAGGCTCTTGCCGGCGTCCTGCTCCAGGTGCAGGCGGGTGATCCCGACCTCCCGCGTGGCGCCGCCCGGCAGGTCGAGGACGATCGTGCCCTTGCCGACGATCGGCCGGGTGAACTGCGAGATCTGATAGCCGGCCGGCAGGTCGGCATAGAAATAGTTCTTCCGGTCGAAGACCGAGACGAGGTTGATCTCGGCGTTGAGGCCGAGGCCGGTCAGCACCGCCTGGCGCACGCATACGCCGTTGATGACCGGCAGCATCCCCGGCATGCCGGCATCGACGAAGGAGACCTGGGTGTTGGGCTCGGCCCCGAACTCCGTCGCCGCGCCCGAGAAGAGCTTGGAGTTCGACACCACCTGGGCATGGACCTCGAGGCCGATCACGACCTCCCAGTCGCCGGTGCGTCCCGCGATCAGGCTCATGCCGCGCCTCCCGCCATCGCCGGCTTCGCCGTGAAGCCGGCCGCCTTCTCGATCTGGCGCCCGACGCGCAGCACCGTCTCCTCGTCGAAGGCGCGGCCCAGCACCTGCAGGCCGAGCGGCAGCCCCTCGGCCGAGAGGCCGCCCGGCACCGACAGGCCCGGCAGGCCGGCGAGGTTGGCCGTCACCGTGAAGACGTCGTTGAGGTACATGGCGATCGGGTCGTCCTGCTTGTCGTCGAGGCCGAAGGCGGCCGACGGCGTCGCCGGCGTCAGGATCGCGTCCACCTTCTCGAAGGCGTTGCGGAAATCCTCGACGATGCGGGCGCGCACGCGCTGCGCCTTGAGGTAGTAGGCGTCGTAGTAGCCGGCCGAGAGGACGTAGGTGCCGATCAGCACGCGCCGGCGCACCTCGGCGCCGAAGCCGGCGGCCCTGGTGTTCTCGTACATCTCGTCCAGGGTCTGGCCCGGCACGCGCAGGCCGAACCGCACCCCGTCATAGCGCGCCAGGTTCGAGGAGGCCTCGGCCGGGGCGATGATGTAGTACGTCGGCAGGGCGAAGCGGGCATGCGGCAGGCTGACCTCGACCGGCTCGGCGCCGGCATCCTTCAGCCATGCGATCCCCTGCTGCCACAGCGCCTCGATCTCGGGCGGCGTGCCGGCGATCCGGTACTCCTTCGGAATGCCGATGCGCAGGCCTTTCACGCCCTGGTCGAGGGTCTTCTCGAAGTCCGGCACCGGCAGGGCGACCGAGGTCGAATCCTTCGGGTCGTGGCCCGCCATCTCGCGCAGCAGGATCGCGGCGTCGCGCACCGTGCGGGCCATCGGCCCCGCCTGGTCGAGCGAGGAGGCGAAGGCGACGATGCCCCAGCGCGAGCAGCGGCCATAGGTCGGCTTGATGCCGACGATGCCGCAGAAGGCGGCCGGCTGGCGGATCGACCCGCCGGTGTCGGTGCCGGTCGCACCCAGCGCCATGCGGGCGGCGACCGCCGCCGCCGAGCCGCCGGACGAGCCGCCCGGCGTCAGCGGCCGGTTGTCGCCGCGGCGGCGCCAGGGATTCTCGACCGGCCCGTGATAGCTCGTCATGTTCGACGAGCCCATGGCGAACTCGTCGAGGTTGACCTTGCCGAGCATGACCGCGCCCGCCTGCCACAGGTTGGCGGTGACGGTCGATTCATAGGGCGGCTTGAAGCCGTCGAGGATGTGCGAGCCGGCGGTCGTCGGCACCCCCGCGGTGCAGAAGAGATCCTTGATCGCGAGCGGCAGGCCCTCCAGCGGCCGCGCCTCGCCCGCGGCGATGCGCCGGTCGCTCTCGGCCGCGGCGGCGCGGGCCGCATCCGGCGTCTCGGTGATGAAGGCGTTGAGCGGGCGCCCCGCCTCCACCGCCGCGACATGGGCATCGGTCAGCTCGATGGCGGAGAAACGCCGCGCGACCAGCCCGTCGCGCGCCTCCGCCAGGGTGAGATCGGTCAGGTTCGCAGCCATCGTCATTCCACCACCTTGGGCACGGCGAAGAAGCCGGGCACGCCGTCCGGCGCGTTCGCCAGCACCTTCTCCGCCTGGCCGCCGTCGCTCACCACGTCCGCCCGCCAGGGCAGGACCGCATCGACCACCGACGCCACCGGCTCGACGCCGGCGGTGTCCACCTCGTCCAGTTGCTCGATCCATTGCAGGATGGTGGAGAGTTCGCCGGCGAGCGCGGCCTTCTCCTCGTCGGTCACCTTGATGCGGGCAAGCCGCGCGATATGCGCGACGGTCTGGGAATCGATCGCCATCGGCCGAAACATCCTGGAATGGGGCGCCGGAACCTACCAATCGGCCCGGTCCGGCGCAACCGGACGGCCGCTCGTTGATTCGCGGTGGGCCCTGTAGGAAGCTCGCCTTCCGATCCCCCCTGCGATCGGAAGGAGCGACAGCGATGGATCAGGCCGCATTCGAGGCGCAACTGCGCCGGGACGGGTTCGAGGTCGAGGTCAAGGACAATCCCGGCGGGATCAAGAACGACCTGCACACCCATGAATTCGAGGTCCGTGCGCTCGTGCTCGACGGCGAGATCGCGCTGACCTGCGGCGGTGCCACCACCACCTACCGCCCCGGCGACGTCTTCACGATGGCGGCGGGCATGCCGCACTCCGAGGAGATCCCGGGATTCTACCGTTCGGTCGTCGGGCGCCGGCATCCGGCCGGAAGCTGATCGCCGGAGCGATCACGGCCGCTCCCCCGGGCAGGTACGCAGCGCCGCGACGGCAGGCAAAAGTAGGGCCGAGCAGCCGCGCTCGTGGCGACGGTTGGAGAGGGGGCAGCAGGATATCCCGGCGTGGATGGATATGATTCTGCGGAGGCTGGAGTGCGAGGCCGGACCCGGCCAATCATCTCGCAAAGGGAGGCTGTCATGACCAAGCGCGTTCAGGATTATCTGCCACCGCCCGACTTCACGATGAGCATGGACGAGGACATTGTCCGCAGTACCCGTATCGCCCTCGACGCATATGCGCGCGACCACCCGCCCCTAATAGTCGCGCTCCCCCCCGACGTCCAGCATACCGAGTCCAGCGAGGCCGGCGGGCAAGGCAAGGACGCCAGTACCGGTCAAGATACTCGTGGATGACCGCTTGCGTCGATCGAACGCGGCCTGCGGGGATCGGATGCCCTAATTGGCGAGCATTACCATGTCCCGCCCCGTATCGATGGCATCAAACCCGGGGAATACCCCTCGGCTTGCGCGCGGGGTTGCGCCGGGCGCAGGTTGCCCGGGCCATGCCGCTCCTCCCCATCACCGACCTCGCCGCCCTGCCTCCCGGCCGACTGCTCGGCCTCGACGTCGGCACCAAGACCATCGGGCTCGCGCTGTCCGACACGCGGCGGATCATCGCCTCGCCGATGGAGACGATCCGGCGCGGCAAGCGCTTTGCCGAGGATGCCGCGCGCTTGGCCGAGATCGTGCGCGCGCAGGGCGTGGCGGGGCTGGTGGTCGGCCTGCCGCTCGGCCTCGACGGGCGCGACACGCCGCGCACCCAGTCGGTGCGCGCCTTCGTGCGCAACCTCGCGGCCATCATCGAACTGCCGATCGCCTTCTGGGACGAGCGCCTGTCGACGGCCGCCGTGGAGCGCGCGATGATCCAGGCGGACGTGACGCGGGCGCGCCGGGCCGAGGCAATCGACCGGGCGGCGGCCGCCTACATCCTGCAGGGCGCGCTCGACCGGCTGGCGGCCGCCGCGCGGGCTTGACGCCTCCGCCCGGGCGGCGGTCAATACCCCTCGGCCTCGCAATTCCCGCCCGAGGCCCCGATCCGGCTTCCCTGCCCCACCCCCAAGGATGCGACCGATGCCCAGCCGCGCCACCCGTGTGCCCCTGCTGTCGAACAGCCCCGGAACCGAACGCTTCCTCACCGTCTACCGCTTCGGCAAGGCGGGGGCGCGGCCCAAGGCCTATCTCCAGGCCGCCATCCACGCCAACGAGCTGCCGGGCGTCATGGCGCTGCACTATCTGCTGCCGATGCTGGAGGCGGCCGACAAGGCGGGCCAGATCCAAGGCGAGATCATCGTCGTCCCGACCGCCAACCCGGTCGGCATGTCGCAGCACCTCTATGCCAACCATCTCGGCCGCTACGACTTCAACCTGCGGGAAAACTACAACCGCAACTATCTCGACATCGGCGATCAGGTCGCCGCCCAGGTCGAGGGCAAGCTCGGCAAGAACGAGGCGAAGAACGTCGAGATCGTGCGCAAGGCGATGGTCAAGGCGGTCGAATCCTTCGCCGCTCCGAACGAGCCGCAGTTCCTCAAGAAGACGCTGATGGCGATGTCGGTCGATGCCGACTACGTCCTCGACCTGCATTGCGACGCCCACGCCGCGCTTCACCTCTTCGCCGGCGCCAGCCATGCCGATGCGGTCGCCGACCTCTCGGCCCAGATCGGCAGCCAGGCGACGACCGTCGGACGGCCGGACGCCATCCCGCAGGTCATGAGCTTCAGCGCCTGCAACATCGCGCCGTGGCTGAAGCTGGCCAAGGCCTATCCGGATGCGGCCCTGCCCAAGACCTCGTTCTCCGTCACGATCGAGTATCGCGGCCAGGCCGACGTCTCCCATGCCCTCGGCAAGTCGGACGGCACCGCGCTCTTCAAGTTCCTGCAGCGGCGCGGCGTCATCGGCGGCGATCCCGGCGCGCTGCCCAAGCCGAAGTGCAAGATCACTCCCGCCTGGGGCATGGACGTCGCCTATGCGCCGCGCGCCGGAATGCTCGTCTATCTCAAGGACCGCGGCGTCAAGGTGAAGGCCGGTGAGACGGTGTGCGAGATCATCGACCCGCTCGACCCCTTCGCCCGGGACTGCCGCCTGCCGATCAAGGCGACCGCGACCGGTGTCCTCTTCAGCCGCCGGCGCGACGGCCAGTTGACGTTCCCGGGCCAGGTCGTCTTCCGCATGGCCTGCGAGAAGGAGCTGCCGCACCGCGTCGGGCGCCCCGGCACCGACGACTGATCCGGCCGGGAACCGAGTGGACCAGGGACGGAGTCGGGGCCGGGGCGATGCCTTGCCCGGACTCCGTCCTTTGACCTATAGGACCGGCTCATGTCCGCGCTCGCTGCCGCCCTCGGTTACCCCCATCGCCACCTGCTGGGAATCGAAGGGCTTTCCGCCGGAGAGATCGCTCACCTGATCGACCGGTCGGAGGAATTCGTCGCCCGCAACCAGGGCTCCGAGAAGAAGGGCGGCTCGCTGCGCGGCCGCACCATCATCAACCTCTTCTTCGAGAACTCGACGCGCACCCGCACCTCGTTCGAGCTGGCCGGCAAGCGGCTCGGCGGCGACGTCATCAACATGTCGGTCGAGTACTCGTCCATGAAGAAGGGCGAGACGCTGATCGACACGGCGATGACGCTGAACGCGATGAACCCGGACGTGCTGTGCGTGCGCCATCCGGAGAGCGGCGCCGTCAAGCTGCTGTCGGACAAGGTCAACTGCGCCGTCATCAATGCCGGCGACGGCACCCATGAACACCCGACCCAGGCGCTGCTCGACGCCCTGACGATCCGCCGCCGCAAGGGCGACCTGCGCGGTCTCGTCGTCGCCATCTGCGGCGACATCCTGCACAGCCGCGTCGCGCGCTCGAACATCGCGCTGCTCAACACCATGGGCGCCCGGGTGCGCGTCGTCGCGCCGCGCACCCTGCTGCCGACCGCGATCGAGCGGCTCGGCGTCGAGGTGTTCCACGACATGAAGCGCGGCCTCGCCAACGCCGACATCGTGATGATGCTGCGCCTCCAGACCGAGCGCATGTCCGGCAGCTTCGTGCCCTCGGTGCGCGAATACTATCACTTCTACGGCCTCGACTACGCCAAGCTGGCGGTCGCCAAGCCCGACGCCCTCATCATGCATCCCGGCCCGATGAACCGCGGCGTCGAGATCGACAGCGAGGTCGCCGACGACATCGACCGCTCGCTGATCCGCCACCAGGTCGAGATGGGGGTGGCGGTGCGCATGGCCTGCCTCGAGGTGCTGGCCGACAACCTCGCCCGCAGCAACTCGGGCAACGCCGCGGAGGCACGGCCGTGAACCGGGTGAACCCATGAGCCGCCTCGCCCTCGTCAACGCCCGCCTGCTCGACCCCGCAGCCGGCCGCGACCAGCCCGGCGGCCTCCTGGCCATCGACGGCCGCATCGCAGATCTCGGCCCGGCCCTCTTCGCCGACGGCGTGCCGGACGGCATCGAGACGGTCGACTGCCGCGGCATGACGCTGATCCCCGGCCTCGTCGACATGCGCGCACAGCTGCGCGAGCCGGGCGCCGAGCATCTGGAGAACATGGCGACGGCCAGCCAGGCCGCCGCCGCGGGCGGCGTCACCACCATCGTCTGCCTGCCCAACACCGACCCGCCGATCGACGACGTGGCGCTGGTCGAGTTCGTCCGCCGCCGCGGCCGCGAGATCGGACTCGCCAACATCCATCCCTATGGCGCCGCGACCAAGGGCCTCGCCGGCAAGGAACTGACCGAGATGGGGATGCTGGCGGCCGCCGGCGCCGTCGGCTTCACCGACGCGACCCACGCGATCGCCAATGCCGGCATCATGCGCCGGGCGATGAGCTACGCCCGGACCTTCGATCTCCTGATCGTGCAGCATCCCGAGGAACCGGCCCTGTCGCACCCGGGCGGCATGAACGAGGGCGAGATCGCCACCCGCCTCGGCCTGCCGGGCATCCCGGCTGCGGCGGAGATCGTGCTGCTGGAGCGCGACCTCCGCCTCGCCGAGCTGACCGGCGTGCGCTATCACGCCGGCCATGTCTCCACGGCCGGCGCGGTCGAGGCGATCCGCGCCGCCAAGGCCCGCGGCCTGCCGGTCAGCTGCGACACGGCACCCCCCTATTTCGCCCTCAACGAGACCGCGGTCGGCGAGTACCGCACCTTCGCCAAGCTGTCGCCGCCGCTGCGCAGCGACGGCGACCGCCGCGCGGTCGTCGCCGGCATCGCCGACGGCACGATCGATGCCATCGCCAGCGATCACGCCCCCCACGACCAGGATTCCAAGCGGCTGCCCTTCAGTTCGGCCGCCAGCGGCGTCATCGGGCTGGAGACGCTGCTGCCGCTGGTGCTGGAACTCGTCCACCAGGGCGACGTGCGGCTGGACCGGGCGCTGGACGCGGTCGGCCGCGCGCCCGCGCGCATCCTCGGCCTCGACTGCGGCCGGCTCGAGATCGGCGCCCCGGCCGACCTCGCGCTGGTCGACATGGACCGGCCCTGGCGCATCGCCGTCGACCGCTTCCGGTCGAAGTCCAAGAACTCGCCCTTCGACGGCCGCCCGGTGCAGGGCCGCACGATGCTGACCGTGCTCGGCGGTCGCGTCGTCCACCGCGCCGAGGACTGACCGACCTTGGCCGGAACGGCCATCCCCCCCAGCCCGGAGGACGCCGAACGGCGCATCCTCGCAGGCGATCTCATCGGCGCGGCAGCAGCGCTGGGCGACAGCGTCGATGCGGACGCGGCCGACCCCGCCCGGGCCCGCCTGCGCCTCTTCCTCGCCCTGTCCGGCGTCCCGCTGCCGGCCGGCAGCCGGCCGGAAGCGGACGCCGAAGCGGTCGTCCCGGCGGCGGGGCGGCCGCCGCCCGACCTGCCCGCGCTGGCGTCGGCCGCGTCGGGGCCCGGAACGATGCAGCGCATGATCGAGGTCGAGCGCCGCCTCACCGTCGCGTCCAGCCGGCGGGCCGAAGCGCTGCTCGCGCAAGGGGATGCCAAGGCGGCGCGCGACCTCATCGAGCAGACCCTCGCCTCGCTGACGGCGAACGCGCAGAGCTTCCAGCTGTTCGGGCGCATCAATGCCGCGCTCGGCCGCCCGTCGGACGCTGTCTTCGCCCACGAGCGCGCCGTCGACCTCGCCCCCGCCGACCGCGCGGCCCGCATCGCGCTCGCCCATGCCCTGCTGACGATCCAGGACTGCGAGCGGGCCGCCCGCATGCTGGCCGCGGACGCGGTCGGGCCGGACGAGGAGGCCGCCTTCTCCGACCGCCTGTTCGCATTGGCGCGCACCGAGGCCGATCCCGGTCGCCTCGCTGCCGAAACCCTGCGCTATCGCGCGCGCGCCGCATCCCGGATCGCGCCGGCGCCGGCAGGCCGCCCAATTCCGGACGTTCCGGTCGTCGGCTTCCTCTGGAACCAGCGGCACCGCGGGGCCGCGATGTGGATGGTCGACCTCCTGCGGCACCGCACGCCCGACCGCTATCGCGCGATCCTCTACGGCGTCGACCTGACCCGCCGGTTCGAGGGGTCGGAACTCGCCGAGCGGGTGGACCAGGTGGTCGTCTGCGGCTCCTCCACCCCGGCCATGATCGCGGGCCGCATGCAGCAGGATGCGGTCGACCTTCTCGTCAACTTCGCCGGCCATGACGAGCCGGAGCTGCTCGCGGCGCTCGACCGCCGCCCCGCGCGCGTCGTCGTGGAATGGCTGGAGACGGGCTGGCCGAGCGGTCATCCCACCGTCACCCATCTCGTCGCCGACCGCGGGCACTGTCCGCCCGAAGCCGGGCGGTCGATGGATATCCGGGTCGCCGCCTTCCCGACGGTGGCGATCAGCGGCGGCCCGGCGCTGGCGGCGGCCGACGCCGCCGGACGGGACCGCGCGGCCGATGGCGCCTTCGCCTATGGCTGGTGCGGGCCCGCGGCGACGATCGGCGAGGCCGCCCTCGCCGCCTGGACCCGGATCATGAAGGAGCATCCGGCCGCGCAGCTGCGCCTGCTGCATGACGACTGGCGGGTCGGCAGCGCCCGGGAGCGGGTGGCCCACCGCCTGATGGAGATGGGCGTGGAGGGCCGCCGGCTGGACTTCGATTCGCCCGAGCGCGCCGCCGACCAGATCGCCATGTGGCAGCGCGTCGACGTGGCGCTCGACACGTTTCCGGCGGGCGACATCGCCACGACGATGGAGGCCCTGGCGATGGGCGTCCCGATCGTCACCATCGCGGGCGCCCGCCACGCCGGACGGCATGCGGCGGTCGCGCTGTCGATCCTCGGCATGGGCGAACTGGTGGCCCGCGACACCGACGGCTATGTCGCCAAGGTGCTGGATCTCGCCGCGCGTCCCGCTGCCCTCGCCGAACTCCGGCGCCGTATTCCCGATCGCATGCGCGCCTCGCCCCTGGCCGGAACGGACCTCCAGGCGCGCAGCTTCGAGAGCATGATCGACCTGCTGTTGGGCATCCGGCGAGGGAGCTAGGCGATGTCGCAGACCATGATGGTGATCCTGGCCGGCATCGGCGGCATCGCCCTGGGCAGCATCCCCTTCGGACTTCTGCTGACCCGCCTCGCCGGGCTCGGCGACATCCGCGCGATCGGCTCCGGCAACATCGGGGCCACCAACGTGCTGCGCACCGGGCGCAAGGATCTCGCGCTGGCGACCATGCTGCTCGACATCGGCAAGGGCGTGGTGGCGGTGGCCATCGCCGCCCAGTTCGGACCGGTGCCGGGGGCGGTTGCCGGCGCCGGCGCCACCCTCGGCCACATGTTCACGCCCTGGCTCGGCTTCCGCGGCGGCAAGGGCGCGGCGACTGCGGCCGGCGTCTGCCTGGCGATGGCATGGCCGCTCGCGCTGGCCCTCATCGCGGTCTGGCTGGCGATGCTGGCCGCCCTGCGCATATCGTCCCTGGCCGCGCTCACCGCGTGTCTGGCGGCGGTACCGATCTCCTGGCTGCTGGCCGATCACGGCGGTCTCGTCGCGCATCCCGAGCGAACCTGGGTCGTCGCCTTCATCGCCCTCCTGGTGGTGATCCGCCACCACACCAACATCCGCCGCCTGCTGGCAGGCACCGAGCCGCGGATCGGCTCCCGCGGCAGCCAGCCGCCCGCGAACGGTTGACGGCAACCCGGCCGACGCGATAGCGCTCACGGCCGATGGTTGCATCACCGCCCGACAGCCTCCCCAACGACGAGCGCATGGCCCGCTGGCGGCTCGTGCGCAGCGGGCGGGTCGGGCCGGCGACGGTGGTCGCCCTCGTCGAGCGGCACGGCTCCGCCCGGCAGGCCATCGCCGCACTCGCCGAACGCCCGGACGGTCCCGCGCTCGTCGCCGAGACGGCGGTCGCGGAGGAATTGCGGCGGCTGCAGGCGATCGGCGCCTCGGCGCTCGTCTGGGGCGACCCCGACTATCCGCCGGGACTGGCCGCCCTCGCCGACCCGCCGATCGTGCTCGCCGCCATGGGCCGGCGCGACCTTCTCGCCCGCCCGGCAGTCGCGATCGTCGGCGCGCGCAATGCGTCTGGCGCCGGTCGGCGCTTCGCCGAGACGATCGCGCGCGAACTGGCCGAAGCCGGCTTCTGCGTCGTTTCGGGCATGGCCCGCGGCATCGACGCCGCGGCCCATCGCGGATCGCTCGCCGGCGGCACCATCGGGGTGGTCGCCACCGGCATCGACCGCGTCTATCCCGAAGAGAACCGGGCGCTGCACGAGGCGGTCGCCCAGGACGGGCTGCTGCTCGCCGAATCGGAACCGGGCACGGGGCCGGAGGCGCGCAACTTCCCGCGGCGCAACCGCATCGTCGCCGGGCTGGCGCTCGGGGTCGTGGTCGTCGAGGCGGCGGAACGGTCGGGATCGCTGATCACCGCCCGCCTCGCCGCCGAACAGGGCCGAGAGGTATTCGCCGTGCCGGGCTCGCCGCTCGACCCGCGCTGCAAGGGCACCAACGGCCTGATCCGCGCCGGCGCCATGCTGATCGAGAGCGCCGGCGACGTGATCGAGACTTTGCGCCCGCAGACCCGTCCCCAGGCCCGGCGCGCGACCGCCCGGACCGAGCGCCCGGAGACGGCGGAGACCGCCGCGGAACCGTCCGAGCGGATCATGGAGCAGCTCGGGCCGACACCGCTGTCAGTTGACGAACTCGTGCGCCAGTGCCAATTGTCGCAAGCGGCCGTTGCAGCGATCCTCCTGGATCTGGAACTCCAGGGCCGGATCGAACGACATCCTGGGCAGAAGGTGTCGCTGCGTTGAACCGCTCCGGACGCCGGAACGCGCCCTGGGCCGGACACATTCCTCACTGCAAGGCCACCCCGTAGCATCATGAACGTCGTCGTCGTCGAATCGCCGGCCAAGGCCAAGACGATCAACAAGTATCTCGGCCCGGACTATCAGGTCCTGGCGAGCTACGGGCATGTGCGCGATCTTCCCGCCAAGGATGGCTCGGTCGATCCCGAGCATGATTTCTCCATGGAGTGGGAGGTCGACGGCAGGTCGGAAAAGCATCTGCGCGCGATCACCGAGGCGACCCGCGGCGCCACCAACCTCTATCTCGCGACCGACCCGGACCGCGAGGGCGAGGCCATTTCCTGGCATGTCCGCGAGATCCTGGAGCAGCGGCGCGCACTGAAGGGCGTCGCCGTCCAGCGGGTGGTCTTCAACGAGATCACCAAGTCGGCCATCATCGAGGCGTTCCGCCACCCGCGCGAACTCAACCGCGAACTAATCGACGCCTATCTCGCCCGCCGCGCCCTCGACTACCTCGTCGGCTTCACCCTGTCGCCGGTGCTGTGGCGCAAGCTGCCGGGCAGCCGCTCGGCCGGACGGGTGCAGTCCGTCGCCCTGCGCCTCGTCTGCGAGCGCGAGGCCGAGATCGAGGCCTTCAAGCCCCAGGAATACTGGACGGTCGAGGCGACCTTCCTGACCGAGGACGGGCAGAAGTTCACCGCCCGCCTCACCCACCTCGCCGGCCGCAAGCTGGAGAAGCTCGACATCGGCACCGCCGCGGCCGCCGCGGCAGCCGTCGCCGCCGTCGAGGCCCGGACCTTCCATGTCGGGCCGGTCGAGCGCAAGCAGGTGCGCCGCCACCCACAGCCGCCCTTCACGACCTCGACCCTGCAGCAGGAAGCGTCGCGCCAGCTCGGCATGACGGCGGCGCGCACCATGCGCACCGCCCAGCGCCTCTACGAGGGCGTCGACATCGGCGGCGAGACCGTCGGCCTCATCACCTACATGCGGACCGACGGCGTGCAGATCTCCGGCGAGGCGATCGCCGCCGCGCGCCGCCTCATCCATTCGCGCTACGGCGAGCGCTTCGTGCCCGATTCGCCGCGCGTCTATCGCACCCAGGCGAAGAACGCCCAGGAAGCGCACGAAGGCATCCGGCCGACCGATCTCTTCCGGTCGCCGGAGCAGGTCGCAAGCCACCTCTCCGACGAGGAACGCCGCCTCTACGAACTGGTGTGGCGCCGCACCGTCGCCTCCCAGATGGAGAGCGCCCTGCTGGAGCAGGTCGGCGCGGACCTGCTGTGCGGCGACCGCCAGGTGACGCTGCGCGCAACCGGCTCGACGCTGCTATTCGAAGGCTTCCTCAAGCTCTATCGCGAAGGGCGCGACGACGCCGACGACGAGGAGGGCGACCGGCGCCTGCCGCCCCTGACCGACGGTGCCCCGGTCGATCGCCAGGGCGTGACGTCCGATCAGCACTTCACCCAGCCGCCGCCGCGCTACAGCGAGGCCAGCCTGGTGAAGCGGCTGGAAGAACTCGGCATCGGCCGCCCCTCGACCTATGCCTCGATCATCGAGGTGCTGCAGGATCGCGGCTATGTCCGCATCGACCGCCGGCGCTTCGTGCCCGAGGATCGCGGCCGCCTCGTCACCGCCTTCCTGAGCGGCTTCTTCGAGAAGCTGGTGCAGTACAACTTCACCGCCGAGTTGGAGACCGGCCTCGATGCCGTCTCCGACGGCCGCATGGACTGGCGCCAGCTCCTGCGGGACTTCTGGCAGGACTTCGCGGCCCAGGTCGCCCAGACCAAGGACCTGTCGATCAAGGACGTGGTCAGCGCGCTCGACGAGGATCTCGGGCGCCACTTCTTCCCGGAGACGGGCGAGAGCGGCCGCGATCCCCGCGCCTGCCCGACCTGCGGCGACGGCCGCCTCGGCCTCAAGCTGGGCAAGTTCGGCGCCTTCATCGGCTGCTCGAACTATCCGGAATGCCGCTACACCCGCCCGCTCGCCAT
Source organism: Allostella sp. ATCC 35155 (assembly GCA_006738865.1). Taxonomy (GTDB): domain Bacteria; phylum Pseudomonadota; class Alphaproteobacteria; order ATCC43930; family Allostellaceae; genus Allostella. The sequence continues at coordinate 2,103,892 of AP019701.1, read as the reverse complement.
CGAAGGTGGCGACGGCAGCGCGTCGGCCGAAGGCGATCCCAACGTCCCGAAGAAACTGGGCGACGATCCCGATACGGGCCTGCCGGTATGGATGCGCAAGGGTCCCTACGGCCAGTATGTCCAGCTCGGCGACAGCGACGGCGGCGAGAAACCCAAGCGCCAGTCGATCCCCAAGGGCATGCCCCCGGCCGACGTCACGCTGGAGACGGCGCTGGCGTTGCTGGCACTGCCGCGCACGGTCGGAAATCATCCCGAGTCCGGCGACCCGATCCTCGCCGGTATCGGCCGCTTCGGCCCCTACCTCAAGCATGGCACCGTCTACAAGTCGCTCACCGCGGGCGACGATGTCCTGACGATCGGGCTGAACCGGGCGGTCGACCTGCTGGCCTCGGCCGGCGCGCGCGGCGGACGGCAGGCCGGCCGGCCGATCGGCGAACACCCGGCCGACGGCAAGCCGATCACCGTCCATGCCGGTCGCTACGGCCCCTACGTCCAGCATGGCGAGGTCCGTGCCACCCTGCCGCGCGGCATGGAAGCCGACGCGGTCACCGTGGCCGTCGCCCTGCCGCTGCTGGCCGAGCGGGCGGCCAAGGCGCCGGCCAAGCCGGCGGGCCGGAAGCGGGCGGCACCGAAGGCGGCCGATGCGGCGGCTCCCGCGCCCCGCAAGGCGGCGGCAGCGAAAGCCAAGCCGGCCACGAAGACGAAGGCGGCTCCCAAGGCCAAGGCGGCCGCCACCAAGGCGACCACCGGCACCCGGAAGTCCGCGCCGAAGTCGGCGTCCGCCAAGCCCGCCCGACCCCCGACCGCGCGCCGCGCACCCGCGGCCGACGACGAGTCCTGACCGGCCTTGGCCCGTCGCCGGGACCGCGAGCAGGTCACCTTCCCCGACCGCGACGCGATCGTCGCGTTCATCCGGTCGAGCCCGACGGCCGTCGGCAAGCGCGAGATCGCCCGCCATTTCGAGCTCGGCATCGAGCATCGCGGCGCCCTCAAGGCGCTGCTCCGCGAGTTGGAGGACACCGGCACCGTCGAACGCGGGCCGGGCCGCCGTCTCGGGCCCCGAGACGCGCTGCCCGAGGTGACGATGCTCGTCGTCACCGACATCGACCCGGACGGCGAACTGCTGGCCCGCCCCGTCGGGGCGCGCGGCGACGAACCCGGCGCACCGCGCATCTTCATGCAGCCCGAGCGCCGCGGCACGCCGGCCATCGCCGTCGGCACCCGCCTCCTCGCCCGCCTCAGCCGCACCGCGCCCGACGAGTACCAAGCGCGCCCGATCCGTATCATGGAGGGCGATGCCGGCCGCGTCGTCGGCGTCTTCATGACCGACGCCCGCCTCCGCGGCGGCGGCTTCGCCGGCCGCATCGTACCGACCGACCGGCGACACAAGACGGAATATCGCGTCGCCATGACGGACGCCGGCGGCGCCGAGCCGGGCGAACTCGTCGTCGGCGACATCCTGCCGCGCAGCCGCATGGGCCTGCCGCAGGCGGCCGTCATCGACCGCCTGGGCGACATGGCGAACCCGCGCACCTTCAGCCTCGTCGCCATCCACACCCACGGCATCCCGACCGAGTTTCCGGACGCCGCCGTCGCGGAGGCGGAGGCCGCCAGGCCCGTCTCCCTCGACGGCCGGGAGGATCTGCGCGACCTGCCGCTGGTCACCATCGACGGCGCCGACGCCCGCGACTTCGACGATGCCGTGTGGGCCGAGGCCGCCGCGGACGGCGGCTGGAACGCCGTCGTCGCCATCGCCGACGTCGCGCACTATGTCCGCCCCGGCAGCGCACTGGACGCCGAGGCGCGGCGCCGCGGCAATTCCGTCTATTTCCCCGACCGCGTCGTGCCGATGCTGCCGGAGGCGCTGTCCAACGACCTCTGCTCGCTGCGCCCCGACGAGCCGCGCGCATGCTTGGCGGTGCGCCTCCGGATCGATGCCGAAGGCCGCCTGACCGGCCACCGCTTCGTCCGCGCGCTGATGCGCTCGGCCGCCCGCCTGACCTACGACCAGGTGCAGGCCGCCGCGGACGGCCGGCCCGACGAGGCGACCGGGCCGCTGCTGGAGCCGGTGATCCGCCCCCTCTACGGCGTCTTCGGCGCATTGCTGAAGGCGCGGGCCCAGCGCGGCACGCTCGACCTCGACCTGCCGGAGCGCCAGGTGATCCTCGGGCCCGATGGCCATATCGACCGGGTCGTGCCGCGGCGGCGCTACGACAGCCACCGGCTGATCGAGGAACTGATGATTGCCGCCAACGTCGCTGCGGCCGAGGCGGCGACCGGTCGGCAGATGCCCTGCCTCTACCGCATCCACGACGCCCCCGATCCGGCCAAGGTCGAGGCGCTGCGCCCGGTGCTGGAAAGCCTCGGCCTGCGTCTCGCACGCGGGCAGGTTCTGAAGCCGCGCCACTTCAACGACATCATCACCCGCGTCGAGGGCACCCCCCACGCGCCGATGGTCCACGACCTCGTCCTGCGCAGCCAGTCGCAGGCACAGTATCGGCCCGAGAACATCGGCCATTTCGGGCTGGCGCTGCGGCGCTATGCCCATTTCACCTCGCCGATCCGCCGCTATGCCGACCTCGTGGTCCATCGCGCCCTGATCGCCGCGTTCGGGCTCGGCGACGGAGCCGAACGCCAGGAGACGGGTGCCCTCGATGCGCTGGGCGAGCATCTCGGCCAGACCGAGCGGCGCGCGGCGGTGGCCGAGCGCGAGTCGGTCGACCGCTACACGGCCGCCTACCTGTCCGAGCGCGTCGGCAGCGAAGTCTCCGGCCGGATTGCCGGGGTCACCCGGTTCGGCCTCTTCGTGCGCCTCGAGGAGACCGGCGCCGACGGCCTCGTCCCCGTCAGCACGCTGCCGACCGACTTCTATGACCATGACGAGAAGGCGCATGCCCTGGTCGGTCGCCGCTGGGGCCGCGTCTATCGGCTGGGCGAATCCGTGCGCGTGCGGATCGTCGAGGCGGATCCGGCGACCGGCGGCCTCGTCCTGGCATTGCTCGACCCCGAGGACCGCTGGTCCCCGGGCATCGTCGCCGCCCGCGCGAGTCGCCCCGGGCCGACGCGCCGCACGCCCCGGGCACGCAAGCCGCGGTGACCGGATTCGCCGTTGCAAAAATACCAGGGACCGCGCCGGAATAAACCCCGTCGCCAACCGTTTGCGCAAAGCGCTTCCCGCGGGGACGGAGCGTCAATAAGCTGGCAGACGTTCGCACCTGCATGACATTTTCTGCGGGCGCAAGGGTTGGGCGATGACAAGCGCTTCTTATCGTTCGCTTTCGGCCGGAGGCATTTTGCTTCACCGCTCTGCCGCAGCGCAATATTTCCCGCTCCGCAAGGTTGCCGCGGCCGTTGCCCTCGCCTTCGGACTCGCGGTCGCCGCCTGCAGCCAGGGCCCCGGACGGACGGCGGACGAAGCAGCGGACGAGCGCCCCGACCGGGTCTTTCTCGCCAGCTTGCAGGAAGTGTCGGACCTCTATATCGAGCCGGTCGACCTCGGCACGCTCGCCATCTCCGGCCTCAACGGGCTCACCAAGGTCGCCCCGACGTTCCTGGCGACGCGCGAGGGCGACCTGATCCGGATCCGCGACGACCGGCGCGAGGTGCTCGAGGTCTCGGCCCCGCCCTCGCGCAATGCCGCGGCCTGGGCGCTCCTCATGACCCGGGCGGTCGCGGCAGCGCGCAGCGAGCAGCCCCGCCTCGCCCGCGCCGAGACCGATGCGATCTACGACGCGATCCTCGCCGCCATGGTGGCGCGCCTCGACCGCTTCTCGCGCTATGCCGGGGCGGACACGGCCCGCGAGCAGCGGGCCTCGCGCGACGGGTTCGGCGGCATCGGGGTGACGATCAACGTCGAGAATGGGATCGTGCGCATCGTCTCGGTCATCCCCGAGAGCCCGGCCGCCATGGCCGGCGTCCAGGTCGACGACCAGTTCCTGACGATCGATGGGCACGGTACCGCCACCATGGACCAGCGCGAGGTCGTGCAGCGCCTGCGCGGTCGGGTCGACAGCGTGGTCCGCGTGACCGTCGCGCGCCCCGGCATCGTCGACCTGCTGGAGTTGCCGATCACCCGCCAGCGCATCGTCGTTCCCACCATCCGCGTCGAGCATATCGGGCCGGTAGCCCATGTCCGGATCCTCAGCTTCAACCAGCAGACCGGGCGGCGCCTGATCGAGGCCCTGGAGCAGCTCATGGCCGACCGCCGCCACCAGTTGCGCGGCGTCGTCCTCGATCTCCGCGGCAATCCCGGCGGCCTGCTCGACCAGGCCGTTCGGGTCGCCGACGCCTTCCTCGGCGAAGGGCCGATCATCGCGACGCGCGGCCGGCACCCGGCCAGCAACCAGTCGTTCGAGGCCGGCGCCCGCGACCTGCTGCGCGGCATCCCGATGGTGGTGCTGATCAATGGCGGCTCGGCATCGGCTGCCGAAATCGTCGCAGCCGCCCTGCAGGATCGCGGCCGTGCGGTCGTCGTCGGCAGCGCCTCGTTCGGCAAGGGCACCGTGCAGACGGTCATGCGCCTGCCGAACGACGGAGAGTTGACGCTGACCTGGGCGCGCCTGCTGTCGCCCGCCGGCTACGCGCTGCACGAGCATGGCGTGATCCCGACCATCTGCACCAATGGCCTGATCGACGACATCGCCAGCCTTCGTCTCGGACTGCAGCGCGAATCGAAGGCGATGGCGCCGGGTGGGGTCAACGCGACCCCCCGGCCCCAGCTCGACGACCAGGGCTGGCGGACGCTGCGGGCCTCCTGCACCGGTCAGGCGCGCGAACAGGACGTGGACGTCAAGCTGGCCGAACGCCTGCTGTCCGACAGCGGCCTCTTCCAGCGCGCGCTGCGCCTCTCGCTGGCCGCCGTCGGCAACCCGAAGCTGGGCGCCTCGCTCGCCGACCGACGGCCCACGGCCGAGTTGCGCCGCTAGGAAAGCTTGACACTCCGCCCCCCATCGTTAAGTTCCGCCTTCAAATCCGCACTCCAGGACAGATCCGATGGCCAAGCCTGCCCAAATCCTCATCCGGCTGAACAGCAGCGCCGACACGGGCTACTTCTACGTCACCCGGAAGAACCCGAAGACCAAGACCGAAAAGATGAGCCTCAAGAAGTATGACCCGATCGCGCGCAAGCACGTCGAGTTCAAGGAAGGCAAGATCAAGTAGGTCGGCCTCTCCGGAGGATGCAGCCAGGGCCGCCATGTGCGGCCCTTCGCTTTTCTGGTCCCACCGCATCCGGCGGGGTAGTCTCGCTCCCGTGATGCAGCCGGGTGCCCATTTCCGCATCGGCATCGATCTCGGCGGAACCAAGATCGAGGCGATCCTGCTCGACCGCGAGGGCGGCGAGCTGGCGCGCCGGCGGATCGCCACGCCGCCCCGCGACTATGCCGGCACCATCGCCGCCATCGCCGGGCTGGTCGGCGCACTGGAGCGGGACTTCGCGATCCGCCCCCCGGTCCCAGTCGGCATCGGCATGCCGGGCGCAATCTCGCCGGCAACCGGCCTCGTCAAGAACGCCAACAGCGTCGTCCTCAACGGACGGCCCTTCGACCGCGACCTTGCAGCCGCGCTCGACCGCGCGGTGCGCGTGGCCAACGACGCCGACTGCCTCGCGGTGTCGGAGGCGACGGACGGCGCCGGGGCCGGCGCCGGAACCGTCTTCGCCGCGATTCTCGGCACCGGGGTCGGCGGCGGCATCGTCGTCGACGGGCGCCCGCTGCGCGGCCCGAACGCGGTGGCCGGCGAGTGGGGCCACAACCCCCTGCCCTGGCCGGCCGATGCCGAACGCCCCGGTCCGGCCTGCTATTGCGGCCGGCATGGCTGCATCGAGACCTTCCTGTCGGGCCCCGGCCTCGCCCGGGATTTCGCGGCGCTGGACAGGCGCGCGCTCGATGGCCCGGCCATCGCCGCTGCCGCCGAACAGGGCGACGCCGGAGCGGCGGCGGCGGTCGACCGCTACTGCGATCGCCTGGCACGGGCGCTGGCGACCGTCGTCAACCTGCTCGACCCGGACGTGATCGTGCTCGGCGGCGGGTTGTCGCGCATCGACCGTCTCTACCGCGAGGTGCCGCTCCGCTGGGGCGCCTGGGTCTTCTCCGACCGCGTCGACACGCCGCTCCGGCCGGCGATGTACGGCGACTCCAGCGGGGTGCGCGGCGCGGCTTGGCTGTGGCCCAAGATGGCGGCGCCCGCCGAGGCGGCGGGATGACCCGTCTGTGCCGGGATTGCGGGCACCTCGAAGCGGACTTCGAGGGACGCTGCCCGCGATGCCGGTCGCCGCGCAGCATCGCCCACCCGGAACTCGCCACCCTCGCCATCGCCCATATCGACTGCGACGCGTTCTACGCCGCCATCGAGAAGCGCGACGACCCGACCCTGGCCGAGAAGCCGGTCATCGTCGGCGGCGGGCGGCGCGGCGTCGTCTCCGCCTGCTGCTACATCGCACGACTCTATGGCGTCCGGTCGGCCATGCCGATGTTCCAGGCCCTCAAGGCCTGTCCGCAGGCAGTCGTGATCAAGCCCGACATGGCGAAGTACCGGACCGTCGGCATGGCGGTACGGAACCTGATGCTCGCGGTCACGCCGCTGGTGGAGCCACTGTCGATCGACGAGGCCTTCCTCGACCTCTCGGGAACCGAGGCGCTGCATGGCGGGCCGCCGGCACGGACGCTGGCGCTGCTGGCACGGCGCATCGAGGCCGAGTTGGCCATCACCGTGTCGATCGGCCTCGCCCCCAACAAGTTCCTGGCGAAGATCGCCTCGGACCTCGACAAGCCGCGCGGGTTCGCGGCGATCGGACGGGCCGAGGCGCCGGCCTTCCTCGCCCCTCGCCCCGTCACCTTCATCTGGGGCGTCGGCCAGGCGGCGGCGGCGGCGCTGGCGCGCGACGGCCTGCGCACGATCGGCGACCTCCAGCGCCGACCGGCAGCCGACCTCATCCGCCGCCACGGGGGTCTCGGCGAGCGCCTTTCCCGCCTCGCCTTCGGCCACGACACCCGCCGCGTCGAACCGAATGCGCCGGCCAAGAGCGTCTCGGCCGAGACGACGTTCGATGTCGACCTCGCCGATGCCGGATCGCTGCGCCGTGCGCTGTGGCCGCTCTGCGAAACCGTCTCTCGCCGGTTGAAGGCCGGCCATATCGCGGGCCGCTCGATCACCCTCAAGCTGAAGACCGCCGACTTCCGCATCCTGACCCGCAGCCGCCAGCTCGGCGATCCGACCCAGCTGGCCGAGACGATCTACCGCGCCGGCCTGCCATTGCTCGAGAAAGAGGCAAACGGTACCCGCTTCCGCCTCATCGGCATCGGCGCCGCCGACCTCGGCCCCGACGATCAGGCCGACCCGCCCGACCTGGTGGACCCGACCCGCGCCCGCGCAGCCCGCGTCGAGCGGGTGATCGACACGGTGCGCGACCGTCTGGGGCGGGACGCCATCGGCAAGGGCCGCGCCATGGCGACGACGACGCCCGATCCGGCCGCCCCGCCGCGGCCGGGCAGAACACGATGATGGCCGCCCTGGCGCCGCTTCATACCACCTCGGGCGCACCATAGCGCTTGGCTCACGGCGTCGGCCGTGCGTCCCTCGACTTCGCTCGGGATGAGTCACATTTCTTAATCATAACAAAGACATCCCTCATCCCGAGCGAAGTCGAGGGACGCAACGGCATCGGTCACGGATCATCCCAGATTCACTGCACTTCGCCTCAGATGTCGAGTCCGGCGACGTAGGTCGCCAGCCCCTCCTGCGCCGCACGCTCGGCCTTGCGCGCGGATTCCAGCTCCGCTGCCAGCCGCTCGAGCCGGTCCTCCTGCGCCTTGAGGGCGGAGAGGAACCGCGTGTGCATGGCATCGCGTGCCGGGACGGCCTCGAGGTTGGCCCGGATGCGCGCCTGCTCCTCGGTCGCGGCCTTGCGATCCTGTTCGATGCCCTCGATCCGGGTGCGGATGGTGGCCAGCGCCTGGCGCAGCTCCACCACGCGCTGCAGGGCCTCGCGCACCTTGGGATCGATCTCCGTCGCGCCGACATAGAGCCCGATCTCGGCATCGCGCGCGGTGGCGAGCCGCAGGACCTGCTGCCGCGGCCGCTCGGTCGTCACCGGCACCACCGCCGTGCCGTCGTCGCCGAGGCGGACCGGGATCCGCCAGACGCCGCGCGCCAGTTCGACATTGTCCGCGGCCGGCGTGGCGAGCCGCCAGTCGACCGGCCGGGGATGCTCGATCAGCATGCTCCGGCGCTCGCCCTGGGCCGCGCGGATCCGGTAGGTCGTGGTCTGGCGATCGAGCATCGTCACCGTCATCACGCCCTGGGCGATCCGGGCGCTGGTCGCAGCCTGCCGCCGCTGCTCCTCCCGCGAGACCGCCACCGAGCGGTCGACCGCGAAGGCCAGCATCCGCTTCTCGCCCGCCGGCAGCGTCGCCAGCCGGGCATCGCCGACATGGCTGGTCGCGCCGCTCGACCGGTCATAGAGCGTCAGGATGCCGGGCGGCAGCGTCGCACCGGTGTCGTTGGTCATCGCGACCGCAGCCAGCGGGTGATTGGGCTCGGTGCCGGGCTGGTAGAGCGCGACCTGGGAGACCGGGACGTCGCGGTCGACGATCGGCATCATGGCGGACTGCCCCGCCGCGACCGAGACGGGCCGGGGAAAGCGGAACAGCACCTGCGCGACCGCATCCTCCGCGGCAGCCGACACCGCCACCGGCGCCTGGCGCGGCGGTGCCGCTTCCGCCTGGGGCTGGAATGCGCGGCTGCGCGCCATGCCCCCGGCCGCGGGTGCCGGCGCCATCACCGGGGCCGGCGGCGGCGGAGCGGCGGGCGCGGCCATGTCGAGCTTCGCCAGCGCCCCCTCGTCCGGGCGTGGCAGCACCCGGCCGACAGTCTCGACCGGTACTTCCGGCCGGGGCTGGAAGAAGGCGGTATAGATCGGCTGCCGGAAGGCGACCGGCTGCCCCGAGACCAGCGTCAGCTCGACATCCTTCCAGTCGGCTCCGCTGAGGTTCTCCAGCACCGCCCAGCCCTGCAGCCGGCCCGCCGCTTCGCCGGAGACGGCGAGCCGATAGGCGGTCTTCCAGATCGGCGCCTCGACGACGTATCCGACGCGGACCTTGCGCCGCTCGCCGCCGGAGAGCGCGATCTGCAGGGTCCGCGTGTCCTTCTCACGGAAGGCCGAGATGGCGGCGAGCGCCGCCTCGATCTGGGCCTGGAGGCGCGGCTCGGTGAAGCGGATGGTGTCGAGATCCTCCAGAACGGCCTGGCGTATCCCGTCCGCGGACGCCACCGTCACGCGGTGGCGCTGCACGATCCCGCCCTCCGGCAGGCGCTCCTCCTCGGCGCGCACGGCGAGGAGCCGGCCCGCGATCGTCCGCGCACCGGCGATCGTGACCTGCGCGCCGCGCAGCGCATCCAGCAGCGCGATCGGCGAATCGAGCGCTTCCCGTCCGAAGGGCAGCGGCCGGAATGCCTCCTCGAGCGGCTCCCGGCCGGGCAGGCGGACCATGCCGACCGAGCCGCGGTCGTCATAGACGACGGCGCTCTTCAGCACGTCGTCGACCTGGTCCAGCCGCACCGTCAGCGGCAGTTCGGTCCGGCCGTCGACCTCCGCCTCATGCTCGAAATAGGCCAGCCCCGCCGTCGACAGGACCACCCGTCGCAGGGCCAGTTCGGCCGCAGCGGCAGCGTTCGTCGCGAGCGGGATGGCCAGGGTGAAGACGGCGCCGACGGCCGGAAGGAGCTTGGTCACGGGCCCGATACCTCCTGATTGGAACGTCCCGACGGATTCTCGCCGCCGAGGCGGGCAACCTCGCCCGCCGTTTGGGCAGGGATCGCGTCTTTCTGAGGCAATTTGACGGCGGGCGTGCCCAGATTGACTCAGCCTCGCCGGCTGGTCACGATCTTGCTAGTCCTGCCCCGCCGATCCGCCAACCGCGAGAGCCCGAATGCCCCTGCCGAAAGCCGAACTCGTCCTGCGCAACGGCCGCATCTGGTGCGGCCTCGATGCCGGCTTCGTCGAGGCGGCGGCCATCTGGAAGGGCCGCGTGCTCGCCACCGGGAAGGCCGCCGACATCGCGGGGCTGGTCGGCCCCGGCACGCGCACGCTCGACCTCGCCGGCCGGCTGGCCATCCCGGCCTTCAACGACAACCACATGCACCTCCTGCCGCTCGGCCTGTCCATGGTCGAGGTCGATGTCCGTGCGACCGAGGTGCGGACGATGGAGGCGCTGCTCGGACGCATCAGGGCCGCGGCCGACAAGGCCGCGCCCGGCGAATGGGTGGTCGGCCGCGGCTACGACCATTTCGAGCTCGACCTCAAGCGCCATCCGCTGCGCGAGGAACTGGACCAGGTGGCGCCGCGCAACCCGGTCTACATCAAGCGCACCTGCGGCCATGTCGGCGTCGCCAACTCGCTGGCGCTGCAGGCCGGCGGCATCGTCGAGGAGTCGCCCAACCCGCAGGGCGGCGCCCTCGAGCGCCAGAACGGCCGCCTGACCGGCCTGCTGATGGAAACCGCCCAGCGCCTCGTCTCGACGGTGATCCCGAAGCCCTCCCTGTCGGCGCTCGTCGACGGGATCGAGCGCGCCGGCAAGGCCTGCGCCAGCCACGGCATCGCCAGCGTCATGGACGCCAATGTCGGCGCCCGCTGCGGCATGGACGAGATCGCCGCCTACGAGACCGCCCGCCGGGTCGGGCGCCTGCCGGTGCGCACCTACATGTGCCTCGCCGGCGGCCCCAACGGCATCGTCGAGCAGGCCCATGCCCGCGGGCTGGTGACGAAGTCGGGTGACGACATGCTGCGCGTCGGGCCGGTCAAGGTCTTCACCGACGGCAGCGCCGGCGGCCGCACCGCGGCGATGTTCGAGCCCTACGAGGGCGGCGACGAGCACGACACCGGCATCCTCGTCTACAAGGACGAGGACGTGCGCGACATGGTCCTCGACTACCATTCCAAGGGCTACCAGATGGCCCTGCACGGGATCGGCGACCACGCCATCCAGATCTGCCTCGACGCCGTCGAGAACGCGCTGCGCCGGATGCCGGCCCAGGATCGCCGCCACCGCATCGAGCATTGCGGCTTCATGAGCGACGCGCAGATCGACCAGATGGCGCGGCTCGGCATGTCGCCCGCGCCGCAGCCGGTCTTCATGTACGATTTCGGCGACCTCTACATCTCGGTGCTGGGCGAGGAACGGGCCGCGACCGGCTATCCGATGCGCCGCTGGACGACCGCCGGCGTGCGGCCCGCCGCCAGCACCGATGCGCCCGTCTGCGACATCAATCCCTTCGTCAACCTCTACGGCACCGTGACCCGCAAGACCTCGCGCGGGGCCGTGCTCGGCGGGCAGGAGCGGCTCGACGTCGGCGAGGCCCTGCACGCGATGACGGCCAATGGCGCCTACGTCTCCTTCTGCGAACAGGACAAGGGAACGCTGGTCCCGGGCATGCTGGCCGATATCGCGGTGCTGTCGCGCGACGTCTTCACCTGCGAACCCGAGGCGATCCGCAGCGACACGCGCTGCGACATCACCCTGCGCGGCGGCGTCGTGTCGTTCGACCGCCACGGCCAGCTCGCAGCCTGACGCCGATGGGCCGCCACATCGTCCAGCGCCTGCTGCTTTCGGTTCCCGTCCTCTTCGGCGTGCTGCTGATCGGCTTCCTCCTGCTCCAGGTGGTGCCGACCGATCCGGCCGTCGTGCTGGCCGGGCCGATGGCCTCGCAGGACATCGTCGACGCGATCCGCCGCGATCTCGGCCTCGACGAGCCGCTCTGGTACCAGTTCGGCTTGTATATCGGCCGCGTGCTCCAGGGCGATCTCGGCAAGTCCATCATCAGCAATCTCGGCGTCGCCGAGGAACTCGGCCGGACGCTCGGACCGACGATCGAGCTGCTCATCGCCTGCCTCATCTGGGCCATTCCGCTCGGCATCGCGATGGGCACCGTCGCCGCCGTCTTCCGCGGCAAGCTGCTCGACCGCATCATCATGGCCTTCTCGGTCGCCGGCGTCTCGATCCCGGTCTTCTTCCTCGGCCTCGTCCTCATCTGGTACGTCGGCTACAAGCTGCAGCTGCTGCCCTTCACCGGCCGCGGCGGGCCGCTGTGGAGCTGGGACGGGATCCGGCACCTGATCCTGCCGGCGGTCACGCTGGGCGGCGTCTTCGTCGGCCCGATCGCCCGCATGACCCGGACGACGGTGCTGGAAGTTCTCGGCGCCGACTATGTCCGCACCGCGCGCGCCAAGGGGCTGACCGAGCCGCGCGTCGTCGTGCGTCACGCGCTGCGCAATGCGCTCATCCCGATCGTCACCCTGATCGGCCTGCAGATCGGCTTCCTGCTCGGCGGCGCCGTGGTGACCGAGACGATGTTCAGCTGGCCCGGCGTCGGACGCCTGGCCGTCGGCGCCATCCTGTCGCGCGACTTTCCGGTCGCCCAGGGCGCCATCATCGTGCTGGCGCTTGCTTTCCTTCTCATCAATCTGGCGGTGGACGTGCTCTACGCCTTCCTCGACCCGCGGGTGCAGAAGCGATGACCGCCGTCGTCGCGGCCCCCGCCGCTGCCGCCGTCAAGGCGCCCGGGCGGCGCTCGGTCGTTCGCCGCCTTGCCCGCGATCCGGCCGCGCTCCTGGCCTCCGTCTTCCTCGCCGCGGTCGTCCTCGCGGCGTTGCTCGCGCCGTGGATCGCGCCCTACGATCCCTTCTACACCGACCCTTCGAAGGGCATGCGGCCGCCCTTCGAGGATGCCGCATACTTCTTCGGCACCGATGCCCAGGGCCGCGACATCCTCAGCCGCCTGCTCTACGGCACGCGCCTGACCCTGTTGATGGGGCTGGTGGCGCTCACCATGGGCGGCATCCTCGGCACCGCGGTCGGCATCGTCGCGGCCTTCTACCGCCGCGTCGACGGGCTGCTGATGCGCGTCATGGACGTGCTGCTGTCCTTCCCGGCGATCCTCTTCGGTCTGGCGATCGCCGCGATCACCGGCCCCGGCCTGTCGCCGATCATCATCGCGCTCGCGATCGCGACGGTGCCGCTGCTCGCCCGCATCTCGCGGTCGAGCGCGCTCGTCATCATGCAGCAGGACTATATCGATGCCGCCCGTGCCGTCGGGCTGGTCGACGGCGCGATCATCTGGCGCTACCTGCTGCCGAACTGCCTGTCGTCGATCTTCGTCTTCTCGACGCTGCGCTTCGGGCAGATCATCCTGATCGGGGCGGCGCTCAGCTTCCTCGGCCTCGGCGCCCAGCCGCCGACGGCTGAGCTCGGCACCATGGCCGCGAACGGGCGCGACTTCCTCTTCTTCGCGCCGCACATCGCGACGATCCCCAGCTTGACGATCTTCGCCATCGTGCTGGCATTCAACGTGCTGGGCGATGCGCTGCGCGACATTCTCGACCCGCGGCTGCGCTACTAGCGGCCGCGGCATCTTCGACGATCCGACATGAATCGGACGACCAACGACGACAGGAGGGCTGAGCAATGAGAATGCGAACCTGGACCACCGCGATCGCCGCGGCGGGCGTTGTCGCGATCGGCGCGGGCACCGCGCTGGCGCAGGGCAACACGCTCAACATCTCGCGCGTCATCGATGCCGACCGCTACGACCCGCCGCGTTCGACCGCGCGTTCGGCCGGCGACATCCTGTTCATGATCGCCGACACGCTGCTGTCGCTCGACTACGACCTGAAGACGGTGAAGCCGCTGCTCGCCAAGTCGTGGACGGTGTCGGAGGACGGCAAGACCTACACCTTCGCGCTGCGCGACGACGTCAAGTTCTGCGACGGCAAGCCGATGACGGCGGACGACGTCGTCTTCTCGCTGAAGCGCTGGATCGACCCGGAGCTGAAGTCGCCGGTGCGCGGCCGTGCCGGCAAGGTCAAGGACATCAAGGCGACCGACAAGTACACCGTCGTCTATGAGCTGCAGGAGCCTTACAGCGAACTGCCCTTCCAGCTGACGCAGTACTTCTCGTCGATCATCGACAAGGAGACGGTCGCCAAGCTCGGCGCCGACTTCGGCGTCAAGGGCTTCAACGGCACCGGACCCTATTGCTGGGAGAGCTGGATCCCGCGGCAAGAATTCGCGATGAAGCGCAATCCCCACTACAAGTGGGGCCCGGATTTCTACCAGAACCGGGGACCGGCGCACATCGAGCGGGTGGTGTGGAAGATCATCCCCGAGAACTCGGCCCGGCTGGCATCGATCATGACCAACCAGGTCCACCTGACGCAGTACGTGCCGCAGATCGCCCTGACCCAGGCGATGAGCGCGCCCAACCTCAAGGTCGTGAAGGCCGAGTCCTACCTCTGGACCGCCTATATCGGCTTCAAGGTCGACCGCGAGTTCCTGAAGGACGTGCGCGTCCGGCAGGCGATCAACCTCGCGATCGACCAGAACGCGATCGTCAAGAACGTCTATTTCGGCCATGCCGTCCCGGCCTACACCCCGGTCAGCCCGGCCACGCCCGACTTCAACCAGAAGACGCTCGACGTCGTCCTGAAGTACGATCCGGAGAAGGCAAAGAAGCTGCTCGACGAGGCCGGCTGGAAGCTCGGGGCGGACAATTTCCGCTATAAGGACGGCAAGAAGCTGGCGCCGGTCTTCTATGCGATCTCCGGCAATCCGACCAACCAGCTGGCGGAGTTCGTCCAGGGCGAGCTGCGCAAGATCGGCATCGACATGCAGGTCAACCTGTTCGACGCCACGATCGCCTGGGGCAAGCTGGCGACGCAGGAATTCGACGCCTACGCCATGAGCTACCCCTATGTCAGCGTCGGCGACGCCTACAACCTCTACTTCCGCTCGGCCGCGGCGCCGACGCCGAACCGGATGAACTGGAAGGACCCGACGACCGACGAGCTGCTCGCCAAGGGCACGGCGGCGATCAGCGCCGAGGAGCGCCGCAAGTATTACGACCAGGTGCAGATGCGCATCCAGGAAGCCGCGGTCTGGCTGCCGACGATCCATGAAGAGCTGTACCTGACGGCGACCAAGCGCCTCGACGGGGTCCGTGCCCACGGGATCTACGGCTGCGGCGTCTACAAGGGCCTGGACTACAAGTTCAACTAGGCCGACCCGACCCGGCGGACCGGGCGCCATGGAGACAGGCGCCCGGTCCGTTTCTGCAACCGAGACCGGCACGACCTCCCGTCGTGGCCGCCCCCGGATTGACCGACCAAGGCTGACCGATGGCCGAAGCCGCCGCACCGCTGCTCGACGTTCGCGACCTCAAGACCTACTTCAAGACCGAAGGCGGCCTGTTCCGCGCCGTCGACGGCGTCTCCTTCCAGGTGCGGCGCGGCCGTACGCTCGGCATCGTCGGCGAATCCGGCTGCGGCAAGAGCGTGACCTCGCTGTCGATCATGGGGCTGGTGCCCCGGCCGCCCGGCATCCGGGCCGGCGGCGAGATCCTGTTCGAGGGCGAGGACCTGCTGAAGAAGCGCCCGGCCGAGCTGCGCCGGATCCGCGGCGGCGCCATCTCGATGATCTTCCAGGAGCCGATGACGTCGCTCAATCCCGTCTTCACGGTCGGCGACCAGATCACCGAAGCCATCACCGCGCACATGCGGGTGTCGGCCGCCGAGGCGCGGGAGCGCGCAATCGCCATGCTGAAGCGGGTCCGCATCCCCTCGCCCGAGCGCCGCATCGACGATTTTCCCCACCAGATGTCGGGTGGCATGCGCCAGCGCGTGATGATCGCGATGGCGCTGGCCTGCGGGCCCAAGCTGCTGATCGCCGACGAGCCGACGACCGCGCTCGACGTCACCATCCAGGCCCAGATCCTGGACCTGATGCGCACACTGCGCGACGAGACCGGCACGTCGATCATCCTCATCACCCACGATCTCGGCGTGATCGCCGAACTCGCCGACGAGGTGGTGGTGATGTATGCGGGCAAGATCGTCGAGAGCGCGTCCGTCGGCGCCCTCTTCGCCGACCCGCAGCACCCCTACACGATCGGCCTCATGGGCTCGATCCCCAAGCTCGAGGAGACGCGCGACCGCCTCGCCTCGATCGAGGGCACCGTGCCGCCGCCCTTCGCCCTGCCGGAAGGCTGTCGCTTCAATCCCCGCTGCCCCTTCGCCGACGATCGCTGCCGGCGCGAGGAACCGCCGCTCCGGCAACTCAGCGAGGGACATGCCGTCGCCTGCTGGCACGCACCGCTCGAGGAGGCCGCGTGATGGCTCCGCCGATCCTCAAGGTCGACCGGCTGGTCAAGCACTTCCCCGTCACCAGCGGCATCGTCATCTCCAAGCAGGTCGGCGCCGTCAAGGCGGTCGACGACATCAGCTTCGAGGTGCGCAGCGGCGAGACGCTGGCGCTCGTCGGCGAATCCGGCTGCGGCAAGTCGACGACCGGCCGGCTGGTGCTGCGCCTGCTCGAACGCACCTCGGGCCATGTCGAGATCGACGGCGTGGACATCTTCTCGCTCGACCGGCAGGCGCTGCGGAAGAAGCGCCGCGACATGCAGATCATCTTCCAGGACCCCTATGCCTCGCTCAATCCGCGCATGACCGTGGGCGACGTCCTGGCAGAGCCGCTGCGCGTCCATGAAGTGGCCAGTGGCCGGGCTCTCCGGGAGCGGGTCGAGGAGCTGCTGCGCGTGGTCGGCCTCGCGCCCTATCACGCCGGCCGCTACCCGCACGAATTTTCCGGTGGGCAGCGGCAGCGCATCGGCATCGCCCGGGCGCTCGCGGTCAATCCCAGGCTCATCGTCTGCGACGAGCCCGTCTCCGCGCTCGACGTCTCGATCCAGGCCCAGGTGGTGAACCTGCTGCAGGATCTGCAGGCGAAGTACGGCCTGTCCTACCTGTTCATTGCCCACGACCTCGCGGTCGTGAAGCACATCAGCGACCGCGTCGCGGTCATGTATCTCGGCAAGATCGTCGAGCTGACCGACAAGACCACGCTCTACGCCAATCCGCGGCACCCCTACACCCAGGCCCTGCTGTCGGCCATCCCGGTCGCCGACCCGGCCGTGCCGCACGGGCGCGGGATCATCCAGGGCGACGTGCCGAGCCCGCTCAACCCGCCGTCGGGCTGCCGCTTCCACACCCGCTGCCCGCATGTGCAGGATCGCTGCAAGGCCGAGGAGCCGGCCTTCCGCGACCTTGCGCCGGGCCATCAGGTGGCCTGCCACTTCGCCGAGGAGATCGCCGTGCCGGACACCGTTCGGGCCCGGCAGTCGTCCCAGATATCCGATGCCTACCGGCGGCGCCTGGCCGCCTACGAAACCAAGCAAGCGCGGCGCCAGACCGCCGTGGAGGAGACGATCTCTTGAACCCTGCTTCCTTCTTCAGCCCCGACTATCGCACCGCCCGCGCCAAGTTCCAGGCGGCCGCCAAGGCCCTCGGCGCCGAGGTCGCGACCTACGCCCATCCCCTCAAGGGGCCGGACGGCGAGGATCTCGCGACCGACGTGGTCCGGATCGGCCCGCCCGACGCCAAGCGCTACATCGTCCTCAACACCGCGACCCACGGCGTCGAGGGGTTCTGCGGGTCGGGCTCCGTGATCGGCCTGATGACCGAGCGGATCGACCGCGAGCTGCCGGCGAACACCGCCTTCCTCATCATCCACGCCATCAACCCCTACGGCTTCGCCTGGCTGCGCCGGGTGAACGAGGACAATGTCGACCTCAACCGCAACTTCCTGGACTTCTCGCAGCCGCTGCCGGTGAACGAGGAGTATGCGAAGATCCACCAGTGGCTCGTGCCGAAGAACTTCGCGGGCGAGGAACTGGAGACGGCCGACGCCGAACTCGCCAAGGCGCGGGACCGGCTTGGCGCCAAGGCGTTCCAGGCCGCCGTCAGCGGCGGCCAGTACGCGTTCGCCGACGGCCTCTTCTACGGCGGCACCGGCCCGACCTGGTCGAACCGCACGCTGCGCCGCATCCTGCCGGAGATGATCCCGGACGCGACGCACGTCCTCTTCTTCGACTTCCACACCGGCCTCGGTCCCTACGGCTATGCCGAGCCGATCAACGGCCACCCGCCCGGCACCGACGCCTACCAGCGGCTCTATGACTGGATCGGCGACTGCGTGACCTCGGCCCAGACCGGCACCTCGACCTCGACGCGGCTGTCCGGGACGATCGGCGGCGGCGTCATGGAGGCGTTGCCGGACGCCGTCCACACCAAGTCGACGCTGGAGTACGGCACCCGGCCCAACGACTATGTCCGCCTCGCGCTGCGGTCGGACTGCTGGCTGCACAACCACGGCGACCTCAAGAGCGCGCGGGCGAAGGAAATCAAAGCCCTGATCCGCGATGCCTTCTATCGCGACTATGACGACTGGAAGGAGCTGGTCTACGTCCGCGCCCGCCAGATCGTCCGCCGTGGCATCGCCGGCCTCTCGACGCAGAAGGACTGACCGCCATGGAATACCGTCCCCTCGGACGCAGCGGGCTGCGCGTCTCGCCCATCTGCCTCGGCACCATGATGTTCGCGCTGCGCACCGAGCGCCCGGAGGCCGAGCGCATCATCGGCATGGCGCGCGATGCCGGCGTCAACTTCGTCGACACCGCCGACGTCTACAGCCACGGCGGCTCGGAGCGGATGCTGGGCGAACTGATCGCCGCGGACCGCGACTCCTGGGTTCTCGCGACCAAGGTCGGCAATCCCATGGGCCCCGGCCCCAACGAGGGCAACCACAGCCGCAAGTGGCTGATGCGTGAGATCGACGCCAGCCTCTCTCGCCTCGGCACCGACCATGTCGACGTCTGGTACCTCCATGTCGACGATCACGCCACGCCGCTCGACGAGACGCTGGGGGCCATCGCCGACATCGTGCGCGCCGGCAAGGTCCGCTACTGGGGGGTCAGCAACTTCTCCGCGTGGCGGCTCGCCGAGGCGTGCCACGTCGCCGAGCAGGTCGGGCTCGCGCCTCCGGTCGCCAGCCAGCCGCTCTACAATGCGGTCAACCGCCAGATCGAGGCCGAGCACCTGCCCGCCTGCGAGTTCTACGGCCTTGGCGTCGTGCCCTACAGCCCGGTGGCGCGCGGCGTCCTGACCGGCAAGTACGGCGTCGACGGACAGGCGCCCGAGGGGTCGCGCGCCGCCGTCAAGGACGCGCGCATGATGGAGACCGAGTTCCGTCCGGAATCGCTGGCGATCGCCCAGCGCATCGTCGACCACGCCCGCAGCCGCAACATCTCGCCGACCCAGTTCGCGATCCTCTGGGTGCTGCGCAACCAGCTCGTCACCAGCGTCATCGCCGGCCCGCGCACCGTCGAGCAGTGGCAGGAGTATCTCGGCGCGCTGGAGCACCAGCTCGACGACGCCGACGAGGCCGCGGTCGACGCCCTGGTCAAGGCCGGCCACGCCTCCACCCACGGCTACACCGACCCGAAATATCCGGTGCAAGGCCGGGTGGTCTGAGGCCATCCGGCATCGTACTGGGCGGCGCATGTCCCGGTTTCGGGGCCGCCTGACCAGCGGCCCCGGGCAGGAGATGCCATGACCGTGAACCGCCAAGCCTACGTCGTCGGCGCCTTCGAGCATCCGACGCGCAATGCGCCGGACCGGTCGGTGGCGAAGCTGCATGCGGAGTGCGCGCTGGGCGCGCTCGCCGATGCCGGCCTCACGCTCGCCGATGTCGACGGGTATTTCTGCGCGGCCGACGCGCCGGGGGCCAATCCGCTGTGGATGGCCGACTATCTCAACCTCAAGCTGCGCTGGCTGGACGGCACCGATTCCGGCGGCTGCTCCTACCTTGTCCATCTCGCCCATGCCGCGGCCGCCATCGCGGCCGGCCACTGCAACGTCGCGCTGGTGACGCTGGCCGGGCGGCCGCGCAGCGAGGGGCTGTCGATCGGCACGCAGATGCGGGCGGCCGATCCCGACCGGCCGGACGAGCCGTTCGACACCGCCTATCGCCCGACCATCGCCGCCGTCTACGGCCTCGTCGCCCGGCGCCACATGCACGAATACGGCACGACGCCGGAGCAGATGGCCTGGGTCAAGGTCTCGGCCTCGCGCCACGCCCAGCACAATCCCCACGCCTTCCTGCGCAAGCCGGTGACGGTCGAGGACGTCCTCGCCTCCCCCGTCATCGCCGACGGCATCCGCCGGCACGATTGCTGCGTCATCACCGACGGCGGCGGCGCCGTCGTCGTGACGCGGCCGGAGATCGCGCGCAGCCTGGACCGGCCGCTGGTCCGGCTCGCGGGGGCGGGGGAAACGGTGTGGACGCAGAACGGCGGCTATATCGACGCCACCCGCTCGGGCGCCGAGCGCTCGGGGGCCCTCGCCTTCGCCGAGGCCGGCGTGACGCCCGGCGACATCAAGTACGCATCCATCTACGACAACTTCACCATCATGGTCCTGATCCAGCTCGAGGATCTCGGCTTCAGCGCGAAAGGCACGGCCGGGCGCTTCGCCGCGGAGGGCAACCTGATCGCCGGCCAGGGCCGCCTGCCCTGGAACACCGACGGCGGTGGCCTCTGCAACAACCATCCGGCCAATCGTGGCGGCATGACCAAGCTGATCGAGGCGGTGCGCCAGCTGCGCGGCGAGGCGCATCCCGCGCTGCAGGTCGCGAACTGCGACCTCGCCCTTGCCTGCGGACCCGGCCGGGTGATGGGCAACGGCCACGGCCATGCGACCGTGATCCTGGAGCGGGAGTGACGCCCATGCCGGACGCGACTTCGGCCGCCATCGACGCCCTTGCCGCCAGGCACCCCGAGATGCGTCCCTTCTGGGAGGCGGCCGCGGAGGGCCGCTTCGTGCTCGCGACCTGCACCGCCTGCGGCCGGCCGCACTGGTACCCGCGCAGCGTCTGCCCGCTCTGCGGCAGCACCGACATCGACTGGCGCGCGGCCTCCGGCCGCGGCTCGATCTACAGCGTCAGCGTCGCCCGCCGCGCCGATCCGCCCTATGCGCTGGCCTACGTCACCCTGGCGGAGGGCCCGACGATGATGACCAACATCGTCGACTGCGACCTCGACGCGCTTGCGATCGGGCAGCCTGTTCGGGTGATCTTTCGCCCGGGCCCGACCGGCCTGCCGATCCCGATGTTCACGCCCGATCGAGGTGCCGACGGATGACGATCGCGAAGGCGCCGCTGCGCCTGGGTTTCTTCACGCGCGTGCTCGACCTGGCCGGGCCGGCCGAGCGCTACCGGCTGGCGATCGAGCAGATCCGCCATGCCGAGCGCCAGGGCTTCGACACCGCCTGGGTCGCCCAGCACCATTTCCACGAGGACGAGGGCGGCCTGCCGGCCCCGTTCGTCTTCCTGGCCCAGGCGGCGGCCGCCACCAGCCGCATCCGCCTCGGCACGGGTATCGTCACCCTGCCGCTCGAACTGCCGATCCGCGTCGCCGAGGATGCCGCGGTGCTCGATCTCATGTCGGGGGAGCGGCTCGAGGTCGGCATCGGTCCGGGCGGGAACCTGTCCGCCTTCACGGCCTTCGGGCTCGACGCGGCGCAGCGGGCCGAGCTCTTCAACGCCCATCGCCAGGTCCTCGTCGACGCCTGGGCGGGGCGCGCGCTAGCCGGCGGCGATCGGCTCTATCCCGACCGGCCGCCGCTGCTCGACCGCATCTGGCAGGCGACCTTCACCGTCGAGGGCGCCCGCCGCGCCGGGGCGGCCGGCGACGGGCTGATGCTGTCGCGGACCCAGCCGCGGCCCGCGGGACAGGCAGGTGCGCCGCTCGACGCGCTCCAGAACCCGATGATCGACGCCTACCTCGCCGCGCTGCCCGCAGGCCGGGAGCCGCGGATCATGGCGTCCCGCTCGGTCTTCGTGGCCGATGGCGCCGAGGAGGCGGAGCGGCTCGTCCGCCAGGGCTTCCAGCGCCTGCGCGAGCGGCTGCTGCGCGAGAAGCCAGACACCGCGGGCGAGTCCGTCGAGGATCTGATCGCCCAGTCCGACTTCCATGCCGGCACAGCCGAGGCGGTGACCGGTTCCCTCGGCGCCGACACGGTGCTGGCGCGGGCGACCGAATTCACGGTCCAGGTCCATTCCATCGACCCGCCGCATGCGTTCACGCTGCGCTCCATCGAACTGGTCGCGCAGAAGGTGGCGCCCGCCCTCGGCTGGCAGGCCCGCCCGGACGCGGCCCGCCAAGTCGCCTGAACCCCGGAGTTCTCCAAGACCATGACCGACGTCATCGACCTCCTGGTCGGCATCCGCCCGGGCACGCCGCTGGATGCGATCAGGGCCCGCCGCCCGGAAGCCCGCGCCCAGGCGCAGGCCAGCTATGCCGCCCTGTTCGATCCGGCCGACCCTGCCGGCATCGCGCCGGCAGAACGCCTCGCGGTCGCCACCTTCGTCGTCGCGATCCATGGCGCCACGGACGTCGCCGCCCACTATCGCGGCCGGCTCGCCGGCCTGGACGCCGCGCTCGCCGACGCGATCGACGCAGCGGCCATGGCCGCTGCCGGCAAGGGCCCGTACGGCCGCTTCCCCGCCGGCCCGCTCAGTGCGGAGGACGCACCCGGCCCCGCCTGGTCGGCCGATGCCGCGACCGCGGCGGCCGTCGGGCCGCGCCTCGGCGCCGCGTTCGCGCACATGCATCTGCTGGTGTTCCATCCGCGCGATGCCGCCGCCGATCACCTCCAGGCGCTGCTCGATGCCGGCTGGTCGACGACCGACGTGGTGACCCTGTCGCAGATCGCCTCCTTCGTCGCGTTCCAGCTCCGTGCGGTCGCCGGGCTGCGCGCACTCGCCACCCGCCTCTGAGGTCCGCCATGAGCGACAAGACCCTGGTTCCGCCCCCGCACGAGGTGCCGGTGGTGTTCACCCGCGCCATGCTCGACTGGCTGTCCTGGCTGGAGCCGATGGCGAAGGAGGAGCTGACCGAGCGCCACTATGCCGGCCTCGTCGATGCCGCCCGCGCGAACTCGGAGTATTTCCGCCTGCTGGTTCGCGATCCCGAGGCCCTGCAGGCCCGCACCCGCACCGACAAGGACATCTTTTTCAACCCCGACGCCGGCCTGCCCCGGGCCGAGCGCGAGTTGGCCGCCACCGCCGTCTCCCGCCTGAACGGCTGCATCTACTGCGCTTCGGTCCATGCCCGGTTCTCCGCGACCTACTCGAAGCGCGGGGCCGACGTCGAGCGCCTGCTCGCCGACGGCACCGGCGTCGACCTCGGGGAGCGCTGGAACGCCATCGTCGCTGCTGCCGTCGCGCTGACTGAGACGCCCCTCGCCTTCGGCCCGGAGCATGTCGACCGGCTGCGCGCCGTCGGCCTCGACGACCTCGCCATCTCCGACGTCATCCACGCCGCGGCCTTCTTCAACTGGGCGAACCGGCTGATGCTGTCCCTCGGGGAGCCCGCACTTCCGGCCGCCTGAGGGTCAATACAAGTTACTTGCATGATGCAATGTCATGGGCGCATCCTCGGCGCCCATGACGAAGCCTGCCCCCGACCGCGCGGCGCGCGCGCGCAAGCTGCTCGAAGGCCCGATCCTCCTGACGCTGCTCGGGCTGGCGGCCCCGAACTTCGCGGTCATGATCGCCCAGACCGCCGCGAGCTTCGCCGAGAGCTATTATGTCGGCCTGCTCGGGACCGAGGCGCTGGCCGGCGCGGCTCTCGTCTTTCCCCTCTTCATGCTGATGCAGATGATGTCGGCCGGCGGCATGGGCGGCGGCATTTCCTCGGCAGTCGCCCGCGCGGTCGGCGGCGGCCGGCTCCACGATGCCGAGGCGTTGGTGCTCCATGCCGTCGTCATCGCGATCGGCTTCGGGCTCACATTCAGCGCAGCGGCGCTGCTCGGCGGCCCTGCGCTCTACCGCGCGATGGGCGGCCGCGGCGCGGCCCTGGAGGCCGCCATCGCCTACTCCAACACCGTCTTCCTCGGCGCCACCCTGCTGTGGCTGCTCAACAGCCTCGCCAACGTCCTGCGCGGCAGCGGCAACATGGTCCTGCCGGCCCAGGTGCTGGGCGGTGGCGGCATCGCCGTCATCCTGCTGGCGCCGCTCCTGATGTTCGGCTGGGGGCCCCTGCCCGGCTTCGGGATCGTCGGCGCCGCAGCGGCGCTGGTCGCCTTCCACGGGGTCGGATCGCTGGTGCTGCTGCTCAGCCTGCTGCGCGGCAACGGCCTCGTCCGCCTGTCGCTGGCGCACCGGCTGCAATGGCGGCATTTCGCGGAGATCCTGCGCGTCGGCATGTTCGGCGTCGCCAGCACGCTGGTCTCCAACCTCGCGGTCGCGATGGCGACCGGCCTCGTCGGGCTGCACGGCGCCGCCGCGCTGGCCGGCTACGGGCTGGGCGCGCGCATGGAGTACCTCCAGATCCCGATCGCCTTCAGCTTCGGCTCGGCGCTGGTCGCCATGGTCGGGATGAATGTCGGCGCCGGCAAGCGCCGACGGGCGCTGCTCGCGGCCTGGGCCGGGTCGCTCGCCGTCGCCGGCTTCACCGCCGCCATCGGCATCGCCGCAGCGCTCTTCCCCCGCGAATGGCTCGGCCTCTTCACCGCCGACCCGGCCGTCGTCGCGGCCGGAGCGGAATATTTCACGATCGTCGGGCCGGCCTATGCCTTCTTCGGCATGGGCATGGCCATGTACTTCGCCGCCCAGGGCACCGGCCGGATGGCATGGCCGCTGGCGGCCGGCGTCGTCCGCCTCGCCATCATCGCCGGCGCCGGCTGGGTCGCGGCCCACATCCTCGACCTCGGCCTTGCCGGCACCTACGGCGTCATCGCCCTGGCCCTCGTCGTCTTCGGGGCGATCAACGCAGCCCCCTGGCTGCTGCGCCTGTTCGATCCGGCCTGGACCGGCAACCGGGTCGATCCGCCGCTTCAGAACGCCGCGCGATAGCGCCGCACGACCTCTTCGGCCGGCAGGCCCGCGACGTCGGCCATCTCCGCCCGCTTGACGCCGAGGAAGGCGTCGGCCAGTGCCGCCGGCATCAGCGAACGCCCCTCGCCGGCGAAGCGGTCGAGGGCGGCCACAAGGCTCGTCGGCAGGCGCTCGACGCCGAGGCGGACCAGCTCCGCAGGGGGCAGGTCCTCCGGACCGCCCTCGAGCGGCGGGTCGGGCGGCAGCCGCTCGCGGATGCCCTCGAGGCCGGCACGGACCAGCAGGCCGAGCACGAGGTGGGGGTTGGCCGCCCCGTCGGTCGCGCGGAACTCGATATTGAACTGTTCGGCCTCGGGCCGCCCGGTGTCGGGGCGGACGGGACAGATGCGCAGCGCCGCCTCCCGGTCGCGCACCGCCAGCGTGTTGTAGGCCGCGCTCCAGCGGTGCGGCTGCAGCCGCTCGTAGGAGACGACGGTGGGTGCCGTCACCGCCGCCATCGCCGGCAGGCGCCGCCGCACCCCGGCCAGGAACGCGGCCGCCACCGCCGAGAGGCCGGTCGCAGACGCCGGATCCCAGGCCGCCGGGCGCCCGCCGCGATCGAGGAAGCTGAAATGCAGATGGGCGCCGCTGCCGACGCCGCCCGGCGCGCCGATCGGGGTGAAGGACGCCTGCTCGCCGAAGGATGCCGCCACTGCCCGCACGACCTCGCGCAGGATGGCGGAGCGATCGGCGATGGCCATGCCGACGGCGGGCGCGATCGGCACTTCGACCTGCTGCGGCGCGAATTCCGGGATGACGGTCTCGGCCGGCACGCCGGCCAGCGCCAGCGCGGGGATCAGCCGATCGGCGAAGGGCTGGATGCGGCGATAGGCGGACAGCGCGAACGGGTCGCCGAGGCGGTGGTCGAGGCCGGAATAGAGGAACTCGTGCTCGAAGGCGCCCTTGACGTAGAGGCCCGCCTCGCGCGCGAGGTCGGCCAGCGCCGCCTCCAGGAAGGCGCGCGGGCAGCAGTCCCAGGCCGCCCCGGTCCGCGTCCGCAGGTGCCCCAGCGCGATGCGCAGGGGCAGCACATCGGCCGTCGCCGCAATCGTCGTCAGCGTTGGCGGGTCCGGCACGATGAAGACGTCGCCACGCGAGCCGAAGGCGTTGTCGGCCAGTGTTCCGAACGGCGTCAGCATCAGGTTGGCCGGCGGCCAGCCGACGCCCCAGCGGCAGCGATAGGGCCATTCATGGCCGACGACGCCCTTGCCGCGGAAGACGCCGCCCAGATCGACCTGGCCGACGAAGACGATCTCCTGTTCCCCCGGTCCCGAATCCGCCATTCTCCCCTCTCCCTCCGCCTGCCCTGCCGTCCGATGATCCTTCTTCGGGCCGCCTTTGAACAGCCATGCCGACACCCGAACATTCCCTCCTCGCACCCGACGAACCGCCCGCCGTCACCGTGGCACGGCCGGACGGGCGCTCGCCCTTCTTCCTGACCTGCGACCACGCGTCGGCGCGCATCCCGCGCAGGCTCGGCGATCTCGGGGTCGCGGAGGCGGACCGGCTCCGTCACATCGGCTGGGACATCGGCGCGCTGACGATGGCCCGGACATTGTCCGACCGCCTCGACGCCCCCCTCGTCGCCGCCGGCTATTCGCGCCTGGTGATCGATCTCAACCGGCCGCCCGACGCTCCCGACCGCTTCCCGGAGGTCTCGGACGGGACCGCCATACCCAGCAACCGCGGGCTGACGGACGCGGCGCGCGCCGACCGGGTGGCGGAACTCTTCGCGCCCTATCACGGGACGATCGCCGGCATGCTCGACGCGCGCCGGGACGCCGGGCGTCCGACGTTCCTCGCCTGCGTCCACAGCTTCACCCCGCGCATGCGCGGGCAGGACCGACCATGGCATGTCGGCGCCTGCCATGGCTCCGATCCGGAGATGGCGCGGCTCCTGGCGGCGGCCCTGCGGCGCGATCCGGCGCTCGTCGTCGGCGTCAACCAGCCCTATTCCTGCAGCCGCAGCAGCGACTATGCCGTGCCCGTCCATGGCGAGGATCGCGACCTGCCGGCGGTCCTGATCGAGGTCCGCCAGGACCAGATCACGGCTGAGGTCGATGCCGTCGCCTGGGGCCACCGCCTCGCCGACGCGCTGGCGGCGATCGAGCCCGCACTTCGCGAAAGGGTCCGCCCATGACGTCCGAGATCCCCGCCATCGACGCGCCCGGCGGCGCGTATCGCGAGCGCCCGATCGACCCGCGCCGGACTGCGCTGCTCTCCATCGACATGCAGAATGCGGAGTGGAGCCCCGAGGCCCACGCCAAGGCCCGCGCCGGCGATCCCGCGTTCGCCGGCAGGCTCGCCCTGATGGACCGCATCGAGACGGTACTGATCCCCAACCAGCGCCGGCTCCAGGCGGCGGCACGGCGCGCCGGCATCGAGGTGATCTACACCGTGATCGAGAGCCTGACCCAGGATGGCCGCGACCGCAGCCTCGATCACAAGATCTCGCGCATCCACCACCCGAAGGGCAGCTGGGAGGCCGCCATCATCCCGGCGGTCGCGCCCGCGGGCGACGAGATCGTCATCCCCAAGACCTCGTCCGGCATCTTCAACAGCACCAACGTCGAGTATGTGCTGCGCAACCTCGGGATCGAGTTCCTGGTGATCTACGGCATCTACACCGATCAGTGCGTCGAATCCGCGATCCGGGACGCGGCCGACCGGGGGTTCCTGGTCACCCAGGTCGAGGATTGCTGCGCCGCCGGCAGCGACGCCGACCACCGCCGCTCGATCCACGCAATGGACGGCCATTATGGCCGGATGCGATCGACCGACGCCCTGATCGCCGAGATGGCCGGAGCGACCGGCCGCTGAACCTTGCCTGCCCTGGCGCGTTGACATCGCAGAAGCCCGTTCCGCCCGGCACCTCGCCAAGGGGCGAGGATGTGGCAAGGGAAGGCAATGCGATGGAATTCGATTTCTGGTTCGCGCGCGTGCCCGTCGCGCAGCGATGACGGCCGCGAGCGAGACCGCCTTCGGCGGCATGCGCGTGCTGGTGCTGGAGGATGAGGCGCTGGTGGCGATGCTGCTGGACGACATGCTGACGGACCTCGGCTGCCGGACCGTCGGCCCGTTCTCGGAGATTGCCGAGGCGCGGGCCTATATGAGCGAGCAGCCGGGCGGGGCCGACGCCGCGATCATCGACGTCAACATCGCAGGCGAGCCGAGCTTTCCCCTGGCGACCCTGCTCGCGGAGGGCGGCATCCCGTTCGCCTTCAGCACCGGCTACGACCTCGCAGGGATGCCGGCCGAGTGGCGCGGGCACCCCGCCCTGCCCAAGCCCTTCATGCTGCCCGATGTCGAGCGCGTGCTGGGTCTCCTGCGCCGCGCCCAGCCTGCCGGTTAGCCAGCGCCGAAGAACCGGCTCAGGCGGTCGACGGCCTCGTCCAGGATCTCGTCGCGCTTGGCGAAGCAGAAGCGCGCATAGTTCCGCACCGCGCCATCGGCATAGAGGGCGCTGACGGGAATGGCCGCCACCTTCGCCTCTGCCGTGATGTGCTTGCAGAAGGCCTCGTCGTCGCCGTTGAAGCCGAGCGGGCGGAAGTCGGCGTTGACGAAGTAGGTGCCCTCGCAGGGCAGCACGTCGAAACCGATCCGCGTCAGCCCGGCGGAGAGGCGGTCGCGCTTGGCCGCCATCCCGGCAGCGAGCCCGTCGAAATAGTCCGAGCCCTTCGCCAGCCCCTGGGCGACCGCGCGCTGCAGGTTGGGCGGCGTGGTGAAGACCAGGAACTGATGGGCGCGCATGACCGGCGCCAGCAGTTCGGCCGCGGCGGTGACGTAGCCGACCTTCCAGCCGGTCAGCGAGAAGGTCTTGCCGGCCGAGCCGATCTTGAGGCAGCGCTCGCGCATTCCCGGCAGGGTGATCAGGCTCTCGTGCCGCCGCGCGTCGAACACGATGTGCTCGTAGACCTCGTCGCAGACGGCATAGGCGTCGTGCTTCTCCAGGAGCGCGGCGATCTCGCCCAGTTCCGCGCGCGTGAAGACCTTGGCGGCCGGGTTCATCGGCGTGTTCAGCAGCACCAGCTTGGTGCGGTCGCTGAAGGCCGCCTTGAGCCGGTCGAGCGGCAGTTCCCATGCCGGGGGTGCCAGTTGCACCAGCTTGGGGATGCCGCCGGCCCGGCGCACGATCGGCAGGTAGCTGTCATAGAGCGGATCGAACAGCACCACCTCGTCGCCCGGCTCGATCAGGCCGAAGAGGCACGAGGCCAGCGCCTCGGTCGCGCCCGAGGTCACCAGCACCTCGCGCTGCCAGTCGACATCGAGCCCATAGAAGCGCTTGCCGTGCGCCGCCACCGCCTGCCGCAGCTCCGGGATGCCGGTCATCGGCGGGTACTGGTTCGGCCCGTCGACGACGGCATCGGCCGCGGCCCGGAGGACGTCCTCCGGGCCGCGGTCGTCCGGGAAGCCCTGGCCGAGATTGACGGCGTCATGGGCACGGGCCAGCTGCGACATGACCTCGAAGACGGTCGTGCCGTAGCCGGACAGGATGCTGTTCGCGGGCTTCACCGATGCAACTCCAGACAGGCCAGCGCCTCAGTGAATCTCGTCCGCCTCGCCCATCGCCTTCTTCAGCTTCTCGATGTCGAAGTCGGGGCTCTTGGCGGCGTCGAGGATGACCTTCTCGCGCCGCGTGAGGAGGTCGATGGCGGCGGGGATCTTCTTGACCGCGTCGGCCGGCACGACGACGGCGCCATGGCGGTCGGCATGGATGAGGTCATTGGAGCTGACGATCATGCCGGCGACCTGCACCTGGCTGCCGAAATCGACCAGATGGACATGGGCGTGCGACGGCGCGTAGGAGGCCGCCAGCATCTGGAAGCCCTCGGCCACCATATCGAGGTCGCGGATGCAGCCGTCGGTGACGACGCCGAGGCAACCCAGACCCTTGTGGATGTTCGTCTGCACCTCGCCCCAGAAGGCCCCGAAGCCGACATCCGGGCCGTCCAGGTCCTGGATCACGGAGACGGTCGGGCGCGGGCCGGCGGCGACATATTCGTAATAGCCGGTGCGCTGCTGGCGCATCGCCGCCTTGTCCCGCGTCGGGACATGCTTGGACCGGATCATCGCCGTGCGCGCATAGCCGATGATCGGCTTCAGCTCCGGGAAGGGGCAATGCAGGTGGCGCACCGTGAAGCCGGTCGCCCGGCGCTCGGGCGAGGTCAGTTCCAGCGCGTTGCAGATGGTCGGCGTATCCCAGGCGGTGAGCGCGTCGAGATCGGCCTGCGTCAGGTTGGTCATGGGTTTCCTCCGGTTGGATGGTTTTCGTCGGGCGGTGCGGTCCGGGACCGGGCGGCGCCGGCCGCGATCAGGGCGTCGATCTCGGACGCAGCGAAGCCGGCTTCGGCCAGCACTTCGACCGTGTGCTCGCCGAGCCGCGGCGGCAGGCGCCGGATGCCGGCGGGCGTGCGCTCGTAGCGAACCGGGTGGCCGAGAAAGACGAGATCGCCCTCGGTCTCGTGGGCATGGGTCTCGAAGAAGCCGGTCGCCGCCAGGTGCGGACAGTCGAGCACCGCCTCCAGATCCTGCACCGGCATCGCCGGGATATCGGCCTCGTCGAAGGCGCGATGCCAGTCCGCCGTGCTCCGCTCCGGCATGGCCGCGGCGACCATGGCGTAGAGTTCGCCGACATGGCGGCTGCGGGTGGCGCCGTCGGTCACCCGCGGATCCTCGGCCATCTCCGGCCGGCCGATCAGGCGGAACACCCGCTGCCACTGCTGCACCGTATAGGGCAGCACGCCGATATGGCCGTCGGCGGTGCGGTAGGGCCGCCGATGCGGCGCCAGCACGCGTCCATATCCCGGCGGCCCCATCGGCGGCCGGAAGCTGCGCCCGGCCATGTGCTCGGGGAAGAGGAACGCCACCATCGTCTCGTACATCGGGATCTCGATCGCCTGCCCCTCGCCCGTGCGCGCGCGGTGGAACAGGGCGGCCGTGATCGCCGAGGAAACGGTGAGGCCGACCAGCTTGTCGACCATCGAGTTGGGGACGTATTGCGGCTCGCCGGCGACATAGGCCTGGAGGGCGGCGAGGCCGCATGCCCCCTGGATCACGTCGTCATAGGCCGGGCGCCAGCCATGCGGACCGTCGCGGCGATAGCCGTAGGCGCCGCAATGGATGATGCCGGGGTTGATCGCGCGCGCCGCCTCCGGGCCGAAGCCGAGGCGGTCGATCGCCTGCGGGCGCATCGAGTGCATCAGCACGTCCGCGCCGGCCACCAGCCGCTGCAGCGCCGCGCGGCCCGCCGCCTGCTTGAGGTCGAGCACGACCGACCGCTTGTTGCGGTTGACGGCCAGAAATCCGGCACCCATGCCGGGATTGCGCGCCGGGGCGATCGAGCGGGTGATATCCCCGTCCGGGGTCTCGACCTTGATCACGTCGGCCCCGAGATCGCCCAGGGTCTGCGAGGCGAGCGGCCCGAGAAAGACCGCCGTGAGGTCGACGACGCGCACGCCGTCGAGCGGTCCGCGCGGCGTCATCGCTGGAGCGGCCCGTTCGCCGAGCCGTCGCGGATGTCGGTCAGCACATGGACGAGCGCCGGCCCGTCATGGGCGAGCGCGGCGCGGAACGCCGGCGCGAATTCCGCCGTCTCGCGCACCGTCCAGGCTGCGGCCCCGTAGCCGCGGGCCAGCGTGGCGAAGTCGGGGCTCTTGGTCGTGACACCGTGATAGGCGTCGGCGCCATAGCGCCGGTGCTGGTGGATCAGGATCGAGGCGTAGGCCTGGTTGTCGCAGAGCACGACCTTGACGGGGATGCCCTCCTCGACGGCGGTGGCCAGTTCCGACCCGGTCATCAGGAAGCCGCCGTCGCCGACGAAGGCGACGATCGTGGCATCGGGCCGGGCGAGCGCGGCGCCGATCGCGCCCGGCACTCCCGCCCCCATCGCCCCCACCTCGGGCGCGACCTGCGTGCGGGGGCCGCGCCAGGGATAGTGGCGATAGACCCAGCTGCCGAAGGTTCCGGCATCGGTCGCGATCATGGCGTCCGCCGGCACCACATCGGCGACGGCCTCGATCACCTTGACCATGTCGACGGCGCCGATCGCCGGACGCTGGTCGAAGCCGGCATGGGCGGCCTCGGCGGCGTGCACCCGGTCGCGGCGCCGGATGCGTTCGATCGGCGGAGCCGGCAGGGCCGCCGCCAGCGCCTCCAGCGTCGGCCCGAGGTCGCCGGCGAGATGGATGTCCGCCCCGGCCGTGGCCGCGACGGCCGGATCGGGATGCAGCAGCACCACCGTCTGGTCGGGGCGCACGAAGGTGAACTCCTCCGTCGTCATGTCGTCGAGGCGGCTGCCGACGGAGACGACGAGGTCGGCCTCGGCCCACGCTTCGCGGATATGGGGCTCGCGCGTCAGGCCGAGGTGGCCGCCATAGGCGGGATGGGCATTCGCCAGACAGTCCTGGCGGCGGAAGGCGGCGAACGCCGGCGCCCCGGCGCAGTCGAGGAACCGCCCCAGTTCGGCGTGGGTGCCGGCATTGCCGACCATCTCGCCGAAGACGACGACCGGCAGGCGGGCCGAGGCGATGGCCGCCGCCGCCGCGGCGACCGTCTCGGGCGCCGAGACGGCGGCGATGCGGCGCGGCGGCCGGGGAATCGCGCCGCCCTCGAACTCCGCCTCCGTGACGTCCTCGGGCAGCACGACGACCACCGGGCCGGGCCGTCCGGCCGTCGCGGTGCGCCAGGCGCGGGCCGTCGCCTCGGCGACGTCCTCCGGGCCGAAGGGCTGGATCACGGCCTTGGCGATCGCCCCGAAGAAACGGCGATAGTCGACGCCCTGGAACGCCTCGCGATCCTGCACCCGGCGCGGCACGTCGCCGACGAAGAGCAGCAGCGGCGTCGAATCCTGCATCGCCGTATGGATGCCAATGGCGGCGTTGGTCGCGCCCGGACCGCGGCTGACGAAGACGGCCGCCGGACGGCCGGCGATCTTGCCGAACGCCTCGGCGGCGAAGGCGGCCGAGCCCTCGTGGCGGGCGTTGACGAGGCGGATCCGGTTGCGCGCGCGGCGCAGCCCCTCCAGCACGGCGAGGAAGCTCTCGCCCGGGACGGTGAAACCGACCGTCACGCCGTGCTCGACCAGGGTCGCGACGAGAGCGTCGCCACCGGACATCCGCGCCATCGCAACTACCTCGGGACGTAGAAAGGTGGGATCGCGACGCTACCGAAGCGCCAATTTGGTGGCAAGCCGCCTATTCCTCGCGCAGGAACCGGCCATAGGCGCCACGGAAGTGCAGCAGCGGCGAGCGGGCCGCGTCGCGATCCAGCGCCTCGACGCGGCCGACGATGATCGCGTGGTCGCCGCCCTCGTGCACCGTCTCCTTGCGGCAGACGATCCAGCCGACCGTGTCCGGCAGCAAGGGGCAGCCATGCAGCCCGCGGCGGTGCTCGACCCCGGACCAGCGGTCGGTGCGCATGGCCGCGAAACGCGACGACAGCCCCCTCTGCCCCTCGCCCAGGATGTTGACGGCGAAATGCTCGCCGTCGCGGAACGTCGGCCAGGTTTCGGCCGTCCATTCCAGGCAGAAGAGGATCAGCGGCGGGTCGAGCGAGAGCGACGTGAAGGACGAGACGGTGACCCCGGCCGGGCGGCCCTGGCCGTCGACTGCGGTCGCGACCGCGACGCCGGTGGCGAAGCAGCCCATCACGTCGCGGAACTGGCGATGATCGAACGGCATGGCGCCCATATCGTGGCAAGGTGGATCGGTCTAAAGCAAGGCCGCCGCCGCGCCAACACGGGAACGGCCGCGGCGATACGATTCCCGGCGATTGCCGCCCCGAGACGCTGGACGGGGGCCGCCACGGTGGCGACAATGCCGCCATGAACCGTCTCGCGCCGCAGCCGCTTCAGCACTTCTACCGGACGGCCGCCCTGCCCTGCCCGTACCTCGACGGGCGGATGGAGCGGAAGGTGCTTACGGAGATCGCGGGCCCCGCCGCGGCATCGCTCTACAACGGCCTGTCGCGGGCCGGCTTCCGGCGCAGCCACCACCTCGCCTATCGCCCCGCCTGCGCCGGCTGCAATGCCTGCGTGCCGGTGCGGGTCGCGGTCGGACCGTTCGTCGCCAGCCGCAACCTCCGCCGCCTCGCCCGCCTCAGCGACGACCTCGTCACCGCCGAGGAACCGGCGCGGGCGACCGGCGAGCAGTACCGCCTCTTCAGCCGCTACCAGCGCTCGCGCCATGCCGAGAGCGACATGGCGACCATGACCTATGGCGACTATCGCGCCATGGTCGAGGACAGCCCGATCGAGACCCGGCTGGTGACCATGCGCGACGGCGCCGGCCGCCTCCACGCCGCCTGCCTCGCCGATCGCCTCGACGACGGCTGGTCGGCCGTCTACAGCTTCTTCGAG
This sequence comes from Allostella sp. ATCC 35155, assembly GCA_006738865.1. Lineage (GTDB taxonomy): Bacteria > Pseudomonadota > Alphaproteobacteria > ATCC43930 > Allostellaceae > Allostella. Next base: position 2,069,779 of record AP019701.1, on the reverse strand, counting down.
CCGGACGAGCCGCGCCGCAGCCTCGGCACCATCCTGGTGCTGCGCCTCGTCGAACTCGCGGCCGCCCGCAGCCTGCCCTACGTCTATCTCGGCTACTGGATCGCCGACAGCCGCAAGATGGCCTACAAGACCCGTTTCCAGCCCCTGGAAGCCCTCGGCCCCGCCGGCTGGGCAACGATGGCACCCCCGCCCGCCATTCCCGACCCGATGCTGCTGTCGGCCGACGCGGCCGATTGAGGTCGCCGGAGATCCGCCGCCCGGGCCGATTCCGCGGCGCGACAGCGCATGGTGGGAATCCTGCTCGATGGGCACGGTGGCGCCACGCTGCAGCGGCGACCTCACCCGAACTTCTGGTTCTTCGGGAAGCCGTTCGGCGGCAGGCGGCCGGCGGTGGCGCGGGCGCCGAGCCAGGGTTCGAGATCCGTCTCCGTGCGCGTGCGCTCGCCGATCCGCCAGGTGAGGCCGTCGACACGGGCGAAGACCTTGACGTCCGCCAGGCCGCCATCCTTGTACTTCTGCAGGATGACGCCGCGGCCGCGGGCCAGCGTCGGCACCTCCTCCAGCTTGAAGACCAGCAGGCGGCGATTGTCGCCGACGATCGCGACATGGTCGCCCGCGGCCGGCACGCAGACCTTGGCCTCGACCGCGCCCGACACGTTGAGGACCTGGCGACCGGCGCGCGTCTGGGCCAGGGTCTCGTTCTCCTCGACGAGGAAGCCGCGGCCGTCGCTCGCCGCGATCAGCAACCTGCGCCCCGGCCGGTGCGGGAACAGCGTCACCACGTCATGGTCGTTGGGCAGGTCGATCATCAGGCGGATCGGCTCGCCGAAGCCCCGCCCCCGCGGCAGCTTGTCGGCCGGCAGGGTGTAGAAGCGGCCGTTGGTCGCGAAGAGGAGGATGCGGTCGGTCGTCTCGGCCTGGACGAGGAAGCGGCCGCGATCACCGTCCTTGTACTTCACGTCGGCATCGGAATCGACGTGGCCGCGAACGGCGCGGACCCAGCCCTTCTCCGACAGCAGGAGGGTGATCGGCTCGCGCTCCACCATGGCCTCGGGCGGCATCTCGGCGACCAGCGGCGCCGCCTCGATCGTGGTGCGCCGCCGTCCGAGTGAGGTATCGCCGCCGAACGCGTCGCCGATCTCCTTGATCTCACGGCCGATCGCGCGCCAGCGCTTGCGCTCGCTCTCCAACAGGCTCTGCAGGCCGGCCTGCTCGGCCGCGAGCTTGTCGCGCTCGCGGCGGATCTCGATCTCCTCGAGCCGGCGCAGCGCCCGCAGCCGCAGGTTGAGGATGGCCTCGACCTGAACCTCGCTCAGCGCCCAGCGCCGGATCATCTCGGCCTTCGGATCATCCTCCTCGCGGATGATGCGGATGACCTCGTCGATGTTGAGGAAGGCGACGAGATAGCCTTCGAGCACCTCGAGCCGGCGCACGACCTCGCCGAGGCGATGCCGGCTGCGGCGGACCAGCACCTCGTGCCGATGGTCGAGGAAGGCCTGCAGGACCTCCTTCAGGCTCATGACGCGCGGCACGCCCTGGGCGTCCAGCACGTTCATGTTGAGCCCGATGCGCGCCTCGAGTTCGGTCGCGCGGAACAGCGCCTCCATCAGCACGGCCGGGTCGACGGTGCGGTTCTTCGGCTCGAGCACGAGGCGGACGTCCTCGGTCGATTCGTCGCGGACATCGGCCAGCAGCGGCAGCTTCTTCTCCGCCAGCAGCGTCGCGACGCGCTCGACGAGGCGGGACTTCGCGACCTGATAGGGAATCTCGGTGACGATGACCTGGTAGAGCCCGTGCGAGAGCTTCTCGACGCTCCAGCGGGCGCGGACGCGAAAGCTGCCGCGCCCGGTCTCGTAGGCGGTGCGGATGGCATCCGGCCCCTCGACCAGCACGCCGCCGGTCGGGAAGTCGGGGCCCTTCACATGGTCGAGCAGGTCGACGGGCGCCGCCTTCGTCTCCTCCAGCATCGCCAGCAGGGCGCTGCACAGCTCGCCGGCATTGTGCGGCGGGATGCTGGTCGCCATGCCGACCGCGATGCCGGCCGATCCGTTGGCGAGCAGGTTGGGGAAGCGCGCCGGCAGGACCACCGGCTCCTCGCCCTCGCCGTCATAGGTGGGACGGAAATCGACCGCATCCTCGTCGATGCCGGCGAGCAGCGCCTGGGCCACCTCGGTCAGGCGCGCCTCGGTGTAGCGCATCGCCGCGGCGCCATCGCCGTCGATGTTGCCGAAATTGCCCTGGCCGTCGACCAGCGGATAGCGGGCGGCGAAGTCCTGCGCGAGCCGTACCAGCGCGTCATAGACCGACTGGTCGCCGTGGGGATGGAACTTGCCGATGACGTCGCCGACGACGCGCGCCGACTTCTTCGGGCTGGTCGCCGGGTCGAGACGGAGTTGCCGCATCGCGAAGAGCAGCCGGCGGTGCACCGGCTTCAGGCCGTCGCGCACGTCCGGCAGGGACCGCGCCATGATGGTCGAAAGCGCATAGGAGAGGTAGCGCTCCCCCAGCGCATCGACCAGCGCGACGTCGCGGATCTCGGAAGTGTCCGTCATGATTCTCGAATATCTGGTGGGGCCGGCGGCCTGTCGCCGCCGCCCATAGTAGCCAGTCGCGCGATCCGGTCAACGAGGCGACCTCTTGCGGCCGGCGCGCCGCCGCGTCCCGTGGCGGCGAAGACGTGTCCTTCGAGGAAATGGCCCGAGAGGCGCAGGCCGTCCGCGAGGTCCGCCGGGGCGGCCGGCCCGTCCGCCAGCACGAACGCCGGAAGGCGCAGCAGCCGGCCGGCATAGGGCGCACCGGCCGCCTCCGACACCGCGCGGCCCGTCCGGGGCGAAACCCAGACCAACCCCTCCTCCGCCCCCGTCACGGCACAGCGCGAGAGGTCGAGACCGAAGCCCAGCTCGGCCAGCAGATCGACCTCCCAGCGCACATAGGCCGCGCCCCAGGCGGCATCGCCCTCCAGGCGCTGCAGCAGCGCGTCCAGCCCGTCGAAGGCGCGCGGGTGCGGCTCGCGCTCGGGCAGGGCCGCCTCGAGCACGGCGACGGCCGAGACGAGCGCCGCCAGCCGATCCGGATCGCCCATCAGCCGCGCGGCATGGCCACGGACCAGCTCGACGACCAGCGTTCCGAGCTGATCGTCGAGACGCGCCCGCCAGCGCGCGGCAATGCGGTTGCCGGGCTGCAGCACCGGTCCCTGCCGCCGTCCGGCGCCGCCGCGTACCAGGCCGGCGCAGCGGCCGTGGCCGCGCGTCAGGACCGACGCCACGGCATCGGCCTCGCCGAGCCGGCGGGCGACCAGGACGAAGGCGTCCTCGGCCCACTCCATTGCCGCCTAGCCTGCCTCCAGCAGGGTCCAGGTCAGCTCGTGCTTGTTCTGCGAGAGGTGCATCAGCCGCCCCCCCGGAATGGCGGCGAAGGCCGCCGCCGTCTCGTGGTCGGTTTCACCCTGGAACTTGATGGTGCAGACGAAGTTGCGCGCCATGCCGGCCGCCAGCCAACGCCGCACCAGCGCCAGCAGGCGGGCCGGATAGCAGATGACGTCCGAGAACAGCCAGTCGACCGGCCCAACCTGACCGGGATCGAGCGAAAAGGCGCTGGCGCCGAGCCAGTCCACCCCCGGGAGCGCCGCCACCGACGGCGCGAGCGGCGCCTTGTCGACCGCGGTCACCCGGGCGCCCAGCCGCTGGATCACCCAGGTCCAGCCGCCGGGGCTGGCGCCGAGATCGACGCAGCGTTCGCCGGGACCAGGGCCCCGGCCGAGCCGCGTCAGGGCCTCCCAGAGTTTGAGGTAGGCGCGGCTGGGCGGCGCGGTCCGATCCTCGACGAAACGCCACTCGCCATCCGGTACGGGGCTGGAGCAGCGCGGCGCCGCCAGCATCGTGCCGGGATCGAGCAGGGTCCAGCTGCCGAGCGGTGCCGCAGGCGGCGGATCGGGAAAGACCAGCGGGCGCGCGGCGACCGGCGGCAGCTTCTCCCGGATCAGCTCGGCGCGGCGGAAATGGCCGATCGGATGGAGATGCCAGTTGCGCTGGATCGCCCGCAGCCGGCGCGCCGCATCACCGATCGACGCGATCGGATGCAGCATGGGCTCGTGCCAGATGTTCCGCGCCCAGGCCGCCGCACGCGCCGGCCCGGGTGCGGCGACGAGATCGCCGACGACCGACGCCCCCTCCCCCAACTCGGTGAGGAGTTGGGGGAGGAAGCCGTCGGCGGGAACATAGATCGTCTGTTCGAAGGGTGTAGGGTCGGTCACCGCGGCATCGTCGACGGCACAGGCCGGCGCCCGCGCGGGGCCGATCCCCGCGTCAGACGACCTTGTCCGTCGCTGGGTCGATCAGATGCATATGTGCGAGGTCGGCGGCAAGCGGCATCACCTCGCCCGAGGCCACCGCCGAGGTCGGCTCGACGCGGGCCGCCACCTCGACACCGTTGATCCGGAAGTAGAGCAGCGTCTCCATGCCCATCGGCTCGACGACGTCGACGGTCACGGAGAAGTCCTGCGGCTGCCCGGTGGCGTAGGGTCGGCGCTCGGTCATGTGCTCCGGCCGCAGGCCGAACAGCACCTCCTTGCCGACATAGGGCTTGTAGCGCGCGGTCCGTGCCTCGGGCAGCGGCAGCGAGACCTCGCCCATGCGCGCGATCAGCGCGCCGGACGCTTCCTCCAGCCGGCAGGGGATGAAGTTCATCGACGGCGAGCCGATGAACCCGGCGACGAACTTGGTCGTCGGCGCATGGTAGAGGTCGTTCGGTGCGCCGACCTGCTCGATCAGGCCGCCGTTCATGACGACGACCCGATCGGCCAGGGTCATCGCTTCGACCTGGTCGTGGGTGACGTAGACGGTCGTTGTGCGGACCTTCTGATGGACCTTCTTGATCTCGGTGCGCATCTGCACGCGCAGCTTGGCGTCGAGGTTCGAGAGCGGCTCGTCGAACAGGAACACCTTGGGGTCGCGGACGATGGCGCGTCCCATCGCCACGCGCTGCCGCTGGCCGCCGGAGAGCTGCTTGGGCTTGCGCGCCAAAAGCTCGGTGATGTCGAGGATGCGCGCCGCATTCTCGACCCGCCGCTTGATCTCGTCCTTCGCCACCTTCTTCAGGCGCAGGCCGAAGGACATGTTCTCGTGGACGGTCATGTGCGGATAGAGCGCATAGTTCTGGAACACCATCGCGATGTCCCGGTCCTTCGGCGGCACGTCGTTGACGATGGTGCCGCCGATGGCGATGTCGCCGTCGGAGATCTCCTCCAGGCCGGCGATCATCCGCAACGTGGTCGACTTGCCGCAGCCGGACGGGCCGACCAGCACCACGAACTCCTTGTCCGCGATGTCGAGGTCGATGCCGCGCACCGCCAGCGTGTCGTCGTACTTCTTGACGACCTTGCGCAACGTAACCTGGGCCATACAGCCTCTCCCCTCTCCTGTTCGCGCGGCCGATGTCAGCCCTTGGTGGCGCCCGCCGTCAGGCCGGCGATGTAGTAGTCCATGAGGAACGCGTAGATGATCAACGGCGGGGCCGCCCCGAGCAAGGCTCCCGTCATGATCTGGCCCCAGTTGAACACGTCTCCCTTGATCAGCGTCGTGATGATGCCGACCGGCAGCACGAGTTGGTCCGTCGAGGTCGTGAAGGCGAGCGGATAGAGGAACTGCGCCCACGACACCGTGAAGGCGAAGATCGTCGCGGCGATGATCCCCGGCAGGGCGACCGGAATGAAGATCCGGGTGAGGGTCTGGACGTAGCTCGCCCCGTCGATGATCGCCGCCTCGTCCAGTTCCTTCGGAATCGAGGCAAAGTAGCCGATCATGATCCAGGTGCAGAACGGCACCGTCAGCGTCGGGTAGAGAAAGAGCAGAACCCACCAGTTGTTGATGAGCTGGATGCCCGTGTATTCGTAGACGAAGGCGAACGTCTTGAACAACGGGATGAAGAGCAGCGTTTCCGGGATGAGATAGGTGAGGAAGACACCGGTCGCGAGCGTCGTCGACCCCCAGAACTTCATCCGCGACAGCGCGAAGGCCGCCGGGATGCTGACGCACATCGTGATGATGACGACCGCGATCGAGATGATCGCGGAGTTCTTGAAGAAGGTCAGGTACTGGTTCGAACTGAGCAGCTCGATGTAGTTGGCGAGCGTCGGATCGAAGACCCACCACGGGTTCGTCGCCGCCGAGATCTCCTGCGAGGTCTTCAGCGACGTGATGAACATGTAGACGGGCGGCATCAGGAAGAAGATCGCGAAGATCACCAGGAACACATAGGACCAGACCAGGGCGCGCTTGCGCGACCGGCTGATGCTGCCGTAGCGGACCGGTCGGCTCGGTCCGCCACGATCATGAAGAACTGCGGTGGCCATCAGGCTTCGTTCCCCCGCTTGTTGATGTCCCGCAGGATGAAGATCGCGCCCAACCCCAGGATGGGCAGCATGAAGAGCGAGACGCTCGCGCCGAGCGGAATGTCGCCGCCCTCGATGCCGAGCTTGAAGGCCCAGGTGGCGAAGACGTGGGTCTGGTCGATCGGCCCGCCGGCCGTCAGCACCCGGACGATGTCGAAATTGGCGAAGGTGACGATGGTCGAGAACAGCACCGTGATCAGGATGATGTTCCGCATCATCGGCAGCGTGACGTACCACAGCCGCTGCCACCAGTTGGCGCCGTCGATCGAGGCGGCCTCGTAGAGCTGTTCGGGCACCGACTTCAGGGCCGCCAGATACATGATCATGAAGAACGGCGCGCCGTACCAGACATTGACCAGGATGACCGAGAAGCGCGCCCAGTAGGCATCGCCCAGCCATGGTACCGGATCGATCCCGACCAGGGCGAATAGCCAGTTGAAGGCGCTGTAGGACGGGTCGAACAGCCAGAACCAGGCGAGCGTCGACATGGCGGGCGGGATGACCCACGGCACCAGCAGCATGCCGCGCCACTTGCGCTGGCCCTTGTTCGGAATGGCATGGACGAAATGGGCCACGAACAGGCCGATCAGTGCCTTGAACAGCACCGCGGTGATCGCGAAGATGCACGATTGCTGGACGACCATCCAGAACGTCTCGCGCTTGAACAGGAACTCGAAGTTCCCCAAGCCGACGAAACGCTCCATCGACTTGTTCAGCGTCGCAAGGTGCATCGAGTAGAGCGCCGGGTAGAGCACCAGCAGCGCGATGATCAGGATCAGCGGCAACGCCATCAGGAAAGCGATGGTGGACTTCCGCTGGAAAAGCCCGGGTCGACGGCGAGCCGCGGCTCGCGTTCCCACGCCCATTGTTCCGGTTGCCGCATCGACCATCGGCAATACCTCTCGAACTCGGATCGAACACTCTGTTGCGGCAACGGCGCCGCCGCCCTCGGTTGTGAGGACGACGGCGCCGCCGTCGGACCGGTCCCCGCGGCAGCTAGCTGCGGGAGAAGCCTTCGAGTTCGGACTCCGCCCAGGCGAGGGTCTTCTCCATCGCCTCACCCTGAGCGTGCCGGACCGCCATCTTGGTCATGGTCGCCTGCGTGTAGATCTGCGCCGCGATCTTGGGCGGCGCCGGCGCGGCGGCGATCGACAGGGTCTGATGGTTGTGCGGGTTCGGGTAGTGGTAGAGGGTGCCCTTCGGCGGACCGACCTCGGCCCAGGTCTTGAAGGTCGTCAGCTTCTCGAACGCCGGCAGGTCATAGCCGCCGGACGCGATGACCATCTTCTCCGCCGCGGACGGCTGCGAGATGTGCATGAGCAGGCTCTTGGCGGCCGTCTTGTTCCGCGAGAAGCCCCAGATGCCCCAGAAATAGGGCAGGAAGGGCGCGTAGCGGCCATTCGGCCCGGACGGCATGCCGTGCGTCCAGAGCTGCTCGGCGATCTGCGGGGCATCGCGCTTGGCAACCGCCCAGGCGCTCGGCGGGTTCATGATCATCGAGCCGCGGCCCGACACGATCCACTTGTTGTTCGACGCGTCGTCCCAGGCCGAGACGTCCGCCGGCAGAACCGCGATGAGACGCTTGTAGAAGTCCAGCGCCTGGCGGGTCGCGTCGGACTTGACGGTGATGTTGCCCTTGGCGTCGATCAGGGTGGCGCCGAAGGACTGGAAGAACGCGCCCGCGGAGTCGACCGAGTCCGAGGTCTGGCCGAGGCCGACACCGAACGGCACGCCCGCCTTGTGGCACTTCTGGGCCGCCGTCAGGAAGGCGTCCATCGTCCAGGCGTCGGCCTTCGGCGGGCCACCGGCCGCGTACATCGCCTGGATGTCGATGCCGGCATGCTGCTTCAGCAGGTCCATGCGCGAGCACGGCCCCTTGATCTGGCTGCCCGCCGTCGCCGGCACCGCAACCCACTTGCCGCCCGAGCGCCCGAGATACTCGACGGTGCCGTTGACCGCACCGTTCTGCTTGATGAGCTCGGTCATGATGTCGTCGACCGGCTCGAGATTCTTGGCCTGATCGGCCGGCTGCCAGGTCGGGAACGCCAGGATGTCGTGGCCGGAGCGCGCCTGGGATTCGGCGGCGATCGTCAGGAGGTTCTTGTTCCCCTGCGAGGTGATGTAGTCGATCGTGAGGTCGACCTTCTCCTTTGCCGCCCACTCCTCGCAGAGCTTCGTCAGCGCGCTGTTGGCGCCGGGAACCCAGTGATCCCAGAAGCCCACCGCGAGCTTGCCAGCGGCATGGGCTCCGCGCACGAACGGAGCGCTCAGTCCGACGACCGAGACGGCGGCCGCTCCCTTCAGCACTCCACGACGGGACACTCTTGTTCGGTTCATTCCATTTCCTCCACTGCTTGTCTCCGCGGCTCTGCTGTCGAGACAGAGTTGCGTCCTTTCCGCTCACCCGGAGGTGGCGAATGGACTCGTTTTTGTGGCAGTTACTGTGGCCCGATCCCGGCGGACGCTCAAGCGATTTCCACCAGTCGGGATGTCATCCCGAAATATAGGCTTCGAGTTCGCGCCGGGCCCAGGCGACGGCCTGCTCCACCCCTCCGTCAGGATCGATCGCGCGGACGGCAAGCTGCCCGATCAGGCGCTGCTCGAAGATCGTCGCCGCTATCCTGGCCGGCGCGGGGTAGCCTGGGACGATGGCCATTTCGTCTCCCCCGATCGGGTAGTTCGCGAGCGGCCCTGCCGGTATCGCGACGGTCGGCCTTCCCTCCGGCCCGCCCAGGGACGCCAGTTGCGGCAAGTCGTGTCCCGCGGCCGCGGCAGCCAAGGACCGGACCACCTCGCCCCGCGCGAGATGGCGCGCGAGCGCGCGGGCGGCGGCCTTGTTCGTCGCGAACTCCCAGATGCCGAACGCGAAGGGCATGACCGCGCGATAGCGCCCGCCCGGGCCCCGTGGCAATCCGTGATGCCAGAACTCTGCCCCCTGCGGGTCCGACGAACCTTCACCGTTCGGGACGCGGATCACCGGACGATCGACGATCGTGGCGGCCCTGCCGCCGCTCAGGCGGCGATCGCTCTCCCCGCCGTCCCACCGCTCGATGCCCTCGGGCATGCTCCGCACCAGCCGGACGAGATATTCGAGCGCCGCCCGCGTCGCCTCGCTGTCGACGGCGATCTCTCCGCGGGCGGTGACGAGGACGGACCCGAAAGCCAGGAACAGCGGCGCCAGCCAGTTCTGGGCGGCCGCGGCCGCCCCCAACGGCGCGACGAAGGGGCATCCGGCATCCCGCAGCAGAGCGGCATGGGCAAAGAAGGCCTCCCACGTCCACGCACCCACCCACTCCTCCCGGCGACCGGCGGGATCGGGCGGAAACACCTGCCGCAGGTCGAGATCGAGGTGCCGCCGATAGAGGTCGAGGCGGGAGATCATCGGAAAGGCATGGGCGCCGATCGCCGTCGGCACGCCGCGCCAGATACCGTCGATGCGGGCGAGCGAGGCCGCAGGCTCCCCGACGGGACCGTGCTCGGCCTCGATATCGGCGACGAGTTCGTCGAGCGGCTCCAGCTGTCGGTGATGGACGGCGATCTGCCACCCGGGGTGGGCGACGAGGTCATGGCCGACCCGTGCCCGCGCCTCGGCCCGGGCCGGCTGGCGGATCCTGTCCGCGTCCGCCGTGATGAAGTCGATCCGGACGTCGATCCGGCTGGCCTCGGCCCAGTCCGCGATCACCCGCCGGACGGCCGCGTCGGCACCGGGAACGGGATGTTGCCAGAGCGCCACCGACAGTCCGCCGGCCGCGTGGGCGCCGCGCACGAACGGCGCCGCGAGCGACCCGAGGGCGAGCCCGCCGGCGGTGCGGAGGATCCCTCTCCGGCCCATGGCAGTCGCTGGCATGTCCTCGTCCTCCCCCGGTTCTGCAGGAGCAGCGGGAGCCGGCGCATCCGTCTGCGCGATCCCCGCATGCGGCAGTCCGGTCAACGTCCCCGGCACCCGCCGGTGCCGGAGGTGCGCCAGACGGTCGCTATCGGTCGCCCGCCGTCCAGTCCATGCCCTGGACCTCGTAGGCCTCGCGCTCGTCCTGCCAGTTCGGGCGCTCCTTCACGAACAGCACGAGATGGACCCGGCGGTCGAGCATCTCGGCGATCTCGGCACGGGCGGCCGTGCTGATCGCCTTGATCCGTGCCCCGCCGCGGCCGAGCACGATCGCCTTCTGGCTCGGCCGCATGACATAGATGACCTGGCCGATCCGGACGCTGCCGTCGCGATGCTCCTCCCAGGTCTCCGTCTCGACCGCCACCGAATAGGGCAGTTCGTCGTGCAACTGGAGGAACAGCTTCTCGCGGGTGATCTCCGCCGCGAGCAGGCGCTGCGGCATGTCGGCGATCTGGTCTTCCGGATAGAGCCACGGGCCCTCGGGCATCAGTTCCGCCACCCGGGCGGCGAGATCGCCGACGCCGTCGCCGGTCCGGGCCGAAATCAGGAAGGTCTGCGAATAGGCGCCGGTCGCACTCATCTCGGCGACCAGCGGCAGCAGCCGCTCCGGCTTCAGGAGATCGATCTTGTTGAGCGCGAGGATCGCCTTGCGGCCCGAAGCCACGAGCTGCTCGGTGATCCGGCGCGAGTCCGCGTCGAAGCCGCGCTCGGCATCGACGAGGTGGATCTTGATGTCGGCGTCCTCGGCCCCCTTCCAGGCCGTCGCCACCATCGCCCGTTCCAGCCGCCGGCGCGGCTGGAAGATGCCGGGGGTATCGACCCAGATGACCTGCGCCGCCCCGTCGACGGCGATCCCGAGCACCCTGGCCCGGGTGGTCTGCACCTTCGGCGAGACGATCGCGACCTTCGAGCCGACGAGCCGGTTGACGAGGGTCGACTTGCCGGCGTTGGGCGCGCCGATGATTGCGGCAAAGCCGCACCGGGTGGGCCGTTGCTCGGTCATCGACGTTCCTTCGTCTCGGTGAGAGCGTCGAGCAGTGCCTCGGCGGCCGCCCGTTCCGCCGCACGCTTGGATGCGCCGACGGCCGAGGCTGCGGGATGCCCCTCGATCGCGACCGAGACCGTGAAGGCCGGTGCATGGTCGGGGCCCGCGGTCGCCAGCGTCTCGTAGCGGGGAAGCGGCAGGCCCCGCCCCTGCGCCCATTCCTGCAGGGCCGTCTTCGGATCCCGCGGCGGCTGGCGCTCGGCCAGCCGCGTGTCCCAGTGGTCCTGGATGAAACGGGCCGCAACCTCGAGGCCGCCGTCGAGATAGAGGGCGCCGATCACCGCCTCCATGCAGTCGGCGAGCGTGCCCGCATTGCTGCGGCCCCCGCCCACCTCCTCACCGCGCGAGAGCATGATGTGGCGGTCGAGGCCGATCGACTGCGCGACCTCGGCCAGCGCCTCGCGCCGGACATGGGCAGCGAAGCGCCGCGCGAGATGTCCTTCCGGCTCGGTGGGAAAGCGGCGCATCAGCAGATCGGCCACAACCAGCCCGAGAACGCGGTCGCCGAGGAATTCCAGCCGCTCGTAGGCCGTCGCCTGCGGCGTCGCCGTCACGCTCGGATGGCGCAGCGCGTCGCGCAGGAGGCGGCGGTCGCGGAAACGATGCCCGAGGCGATCGGCCAGCAGTTCCGGGTCGCTCTCCGGACCGTCGGCCGGCGGCGCCTCCCTGACGGCGGCCCGCGCCATCATCCCACGCCCGAGAACAGCCGCGACCAGCGGATGGCCAGCGGCCAGCGCCAGACCTGCCACAGGGCGGCGCTGCCGTCGGTCGAGAAGAACAGGAACTCGGCGCGTCCGACCAGATTCTCCGCCGGGACGAAGCCGACCGCCGAGGGGTCGCGGCTGTCCGCGGAATTGTCGCGATTGTCGCCCATGGCGAAATAATGGCCCGCCGGCACGACGTATTCCCGGGTGTTGTCGAACGGGCCGTTGTCCGTGATCTCCAGGATGCGGTGCTGCCGTCCGTTGGGCAGCGTCTCGATGTATTGCGGAATGCGCATCGTGCCGCCGAACGGGCTGCGCTCGGCGAAATCCTCGACACGCTGGCGCTCGACGGCGGTGCCGTTGATGTAGAGCACGCCCTGGCGCATCTGGATGCGGTCACCCGGCAGGCCGACGATGCGCTTGATGTAGTCGGTCTTGTTGTCGCGCGGGTACTTGAACACCGCCACGTCGCCGCGCTCCGGCGGCGACGACAGCACCCGGCCGGAAAGGAGTGGCAGGCCGAGCGGCAGCGAATAGCGGCTGTAGCCGTAGGAATATTTCGACACGAACAGGTAGTCGCCGACCAGCAGCGTCGGGATCATCGACCCCGAGGGGATGTTGAAGGGCTCGAACGCGACCGTGCGCACGAAGAGGGCGATCAGGATCGCGTAGACGACCGTCTTGATCGATTCGAGCAGGCCGCCCTTGGCCTTCTTCTCGGACATGGAACTGTTGCGGAACGCCATCGACGACGCCTTGTCAGCAGGTTGCGGGGGCCGGAGACGGCGCGGGTCGGAAATCGCGGCGGATCAAGCCCGCCCGTCTCGACCGAGTCAAGCGCCGCCCGCCGCGGCCTCGGCGGCGGCCGGGATCGCAGAAATGATGACGATGACCTGCGCCTGCGGCCATTCGTCGGTGATGGTCACGTCGATCCGGGTCGCCATGCCGGGCGGTGTGATCTCGGCCAGGCGGGCAGCCGCCCCGCCGGTCAGCCGCATGGTCGGCTGGCCGGTGGGCAGGTTGACGACGCCCATGTCGCGCCAGTAGACGCCGCGGCGGAAGCCGGTCCCGAGGGCCTTCGAGCATGCCTCCTTGGCGGCATAGCGCTTGGCGTAGCTCGCCGCCCGCAGGCGCCGCCGGTCGGACTTCGCCCGCTCGACCGCCGTGAAGACACGGTCGATGAAGCGGTCGCCATAGCGCTCCAGCGTGCGCTCGATGCGCCGGATGTCGATGATGTCGCTGCCGATGCCGATGATCATGGCGTCTGGGCGGTCACCCGGCGGCGCCCGAGCGCGCCTCGTCCATCAACCGGCGCATCTGCCGGATGGCGGCCTCCAGGCCGACGAAGATCGCCTCGCCGACCAGGAAATGGCCGATGTTGAGCTCCACCAGCGACGGGATCGCCGCGACCGGGCCGACGCTGTCATAGGCCAGCCCGTGGCCGGCATGGCATTCGAGGCCGATCGCGGCGGCGTGTGCGGCCGCCCGGCGGATGCGCTCGAGCTCGTGCTCGCGCTCGGTCCCCGCGGCCTCGCAGTAGGCGCCGGTGTGCAGCTCGACGACCGGGGCGCCGACGGCAATGGCGGCATCGAGCTGGGCCGGCTCGGGATCGACGAACAGCGAGACGCGGATGCCGGCATCGGCGAGGCGGCGGATCACCGGCACCAGATGTTCGCGGCCGCCGATCACGTCGAGCCCGCCCTCGGTCGTCACCTCGGTCCGCTTCTCGGGCACGATGCAGGCGGCGTGGGGGCGGTGGCGCAGGGCGATCGCGACCATCTCCTCGGTCGCCGCCATCTCGAAATTGAGCGGCAGGGCGATCTCCTCGACCAGCCGGCCGATGTCGCCGTCGCGGATGTGCCGGCGATCCTCGCGCAGGTGCGCCGTGATGCCGTCGGCCCCGGCGTCGGCGGCGATGCGCGCGGCACGCAGCGGATCGGGGTGCGAGCCGCCGCGCGCGTTCCGGACGGTGGCGACGTGGTCGATGTTGATGCCCAGGCGCAGGCGGCTGGCCATCACGCCCTCGCCCGCTCGACGGAATTGACCGACGCGTTCGTCCGCAAGGCCGCGATGATGTTGGTCAGATGCTTCACGTCCTGCACCTCGATGTCGATCAGGATCTCGAAGAAGTCCGTGGACCGGCTGGTGATCTTCAGGTTCGAGATGTTGCCCTGGTTCTTGCCGATGATGGTCGTCAGATTGCCCATGCTGCCCGGCTCGTTGAGCAGCACGACGTGAATCCGGCCGACATGGTTGACTCCCTCGCCCGGCGCGCCGTCCCAGCCGACATCGACCCAGCGCTCGGGCGTGTCGCTGAAGCTCTCCAGCGTCTCGCAGTCGATCGTGTGGATGGTCACGCCCTTGCCGGTCGTGACGATGCCGACGATGCGGTCGCCCGGCAAGGGATGGCAGCAGCCGGCATAGTGGACCGCCATGCCGGGGATGAGGCCGCGGATGGGGATGCTGCCCTCGGCGCGGCCCGACGCCCGGGCACGCCCGCGGCGCAGCGGCACGACCTTGTCGCGCGCCTCGACGGTCTGCGGATGGACCGCCAGCACGAGTTCGCGGGCGGAACTGAGGCCCTCGCCGACCGAGGCGTAGAGATCCTCGACCGTCGCGACGTTGAAGTTGCGCAGGACGGGCTCGATGAGCCGCTCATGGACCTCGTGCCCTTCGGCCTTGAAGGCCCGCTGCACCAGCGAGCGGCCCATGTCGACATACTGGTCGCGCTGCTGGCTGCGGACGAAGCGGCGGATGCGGGCGCGCGCCTTGCCGGTGACGACGAACCGCTCCCAGACCGGCGAGGGCGTCTGCGCCTTGGAGGTGATGATGTCGACCTGGTCGCCGTTCTGCAGTTCGGTGCGCAGCGGCACGATGCGGCCGTTGATCTTGGCGCCGACGCAATGGTCGCCGACCGCCGAATGCACCGCATAGGCGAAATCGACCGGCGTCGCGCCCCGCGGCATGGCGATCAGGTCGCCCTTCGGGGTGAAGCAGAACACCTCGTCGTGGAACATCTCGAGCTTGGTGTTCTCGAGAAACTCCTCCGGGTTGGAGGCATGCTCCAGGATGTCCAGCAGTTCGCGCAGCCAGCGGTACTGCGGCCCTTCGGTGCTGCCGCTGCCCTGCTTGTAGCTCCAGTGCGCGGCGACGCCGAGTTCGTTGACCTCGTGCATGTCGCGGGTGCGGATCTGGACCTCGATGCGCTGGCGCTCGGGTCCGATCACGCCGGTATGCAGCGAGCGGTAGCCGTTCGGCTTGGGCGTCGACAGATAGTCCTTGAAGCGGCCGGGAACCACCGGATAGCGGCTGTGGATGACCCCCAGCGCGTGATAGCAATCGTCGACGCTGTCGACGACGGCGCGGAACGCCATGATGTCGGCGAGCTGCTCGAAGCCGACGTTCTTGCGCTGCATCTTCCGCCAGATCGAGCAGGCGGACTTCTCGCGGCCGGAGATCTCGGCCGCGATGCCGTTCTCCGTCAGCAGGCCCTGCAGCTCGCCGGTGATGCGCTCGACCAGCCGGCCGCCCTGCTCGCGCAGGAACGAGAGCCGCTGGATGATCGACTGCCGCGCGTCCGGATGCAGCTCGGCGAAGGCGAGGTCTTCGAGCTCGTCCTTCATCTCGTGCATGCCGATGCGCTCGGCCAGCGGCGCGTAGATCTCCATCGTCTCGCGCGCGATCCGCCGCCGGCGGTCCGCCTGCTTGATGAAGTGCAGCGTCCGCATGTTGTGCAGGCGGTCGGCCAGCTTGACCAGCAGGACGCGGATGTCCTCCGACATGGCGAGCACCAGCTTGCGGAAATTCTCCGCCTGCTTGGTCTCGTCGGACTGAAGCTGGATCCGCGACAGCTTGGTGACGCCGTCGACGAGGCGGGCAATGTCCCGGCCGAACAGGCCCTCGATCTGCTCCAGCGTGGCGACCGTGTCCTCGACCGTGTCGTGCAGCAGCCCGGTCACGATCGAGTCGGCGTCGAGCTTCATCGCCGCGAGGATGCCCGCGACCTCGACCGGGTGGGAAAAGTACGGATCGCCGCTCGCGCGCTTCTGGCTGCCGTGCGCCTGCACGGCGAAGACGTAGGCGCGGTTGATGGCGTGCTCGTCGGCGCCGGGATCATAGCCCTTGACGCGCTCGACCAGCTCGAACTGGCGCATCATCTCGAGCGCGCCCCGGACCGAGACGGCAGAGTGCGGACGGGCGGCGGCCGACAGCCGGGCGGCTACTCTTCCTCCGCGACCGGCTGCTCGGCGGCGGCGACATCGTCGATCTCGAGGCCGGCGTCGGCAACTTCCGCCTCGGCACTGCGCGTCTGGATCGCCTCGGTCCAGACCTGCTCGGAGACGGACATCTCCTTGTCCTCCTCCGGCTCGTCGTTCTCGATGTGGCGCTGCATGCTGCGCACCAGCGATTCCTGCAGCCCCGGCAGGGAGACCGTGGCATCGGCGATCTCGCGCAGGGCCACGACCGGGTTCTTGTCGTTGTCGCGATCGATCGTCAGCGGCGCGCCCGCCGCCACCTCGCGCGCGCGCTGTCCAGCGATCATCACCAGATCGAACCGGTTGGGAACCCGCATGACGCAATCTTCGACGGTGACGCGTGCCATGTGCGACCCGCTCCTTCAGCAGATGTTCGTGAGATCAGCCTTCCAAGGTAGTCCGGACACCGCTTCACATCAAGGATTTCGCCGGCCTGCGACGATCCGTCGGGCTCCGTCGGGCAGGAGTTCGACCGCCGGACCGGGCGGCAGCGCCGCCAGCAGTTGGGCCGCCGTCCGTCCGTCGACCGGGTGCCGCCAGTCGGGCGCGATCTCGGCCAGCGGTGCCAGGACGAAGCGGCGCTCGGTCATGCGCGGATGCGGCAGCACCGGTCCGTCCGGCCCGGCCCGCACCTGGCCGCGACAGTCGACCAGGTCGAGGTCCAGCGTCCGTGCCGCCCAGTGACGATCCCGCCGGCGCCCGTGCCGCGCCTCGATGCGGTGCAGCGCCGCGAGCAGCGCCTCCGCGGCGAGGCCGCTGCGGGCGACGGCCACGCCGTTGACGAACCAGGGCTGCCCCGCCTCGCCGACCGGTTCGGTGCGATACCAAGCCGAGCGGCGGACGACGCGGATGCCCGCCGCCGCCAGTTCGCCGAGCGCCGCCTCGCAGGTTTCGCGCGGCGACCGGCCGTCCGGCCCCGGCAGGTTGGCGCCGAGCGCGATCAGAACGTCGCTCTCCCCGCTGCGCTGCCTCGCCATCGGAAGGATTTCCTTGCAATGCACGCCCTGGCCGGCCAATCCTCCGCGCGCCCCGGGGTGGATCATATCCGGGGCCCAAAGAATTGACCGGGATAATTGACTGCCGGTTGTCCGGCAAGGATGACCATCAGGAGCGGGCACTATGCATTTCTATCCCGAGGATCGGATTGCGGTCTTCATCGACGGTGCGAATTTCTACGGTGCCGCGCGCGCGCTCGGCTTCGACATCGACTATCGCCGCATGCACGACCTGTTCAGCAAGAAGGCGCGGCTGATCCGGATTTCCTACTACACGACCTTCACCGACGATCAGGACTATTCGCCCCTCCGGCCGCTGATCGACTGGCTCGACTACAACGGCTTCACGCTGGTGACCAAGCCGAGCAAGGAATTCACCGACTCGACCGGCCGGCGGCGCTTCAAGGGCAGCATGGACATCGAGATCGCCGTCGACATGCTGGAGGTGGCCAGCCGCGTGGACCACATCGTGCTGATGTCGGGCGACGGCGACTTCCGGGCGGCGGTCGAGGCGGTGCAGCGCAAGGGCGTGCGCGTGACGGTGGTCAGCACGCTGCGCTCGCAACCCCCGATGATCGCCGACGAGTTGCGCCGCCAGGCCGACGTCTTCCTCGACCTCCAGGACCTTGCCCCGTCGATCCAGCGCGGCCAGGGACCGCGGGAGGAAGGGCTGCCGGCGCGCTACACGGCCGCCGCGCCCAACGACGAAGCGTGACCGGCGCCACCCTGTGCTCGCGCCGGGCCGCGACTGTCCCCTCTGCCCCCGCCTCGTCGCCTTCCGCGAGCGCTGGCGGGCGGCCGAGCCCGGGTGGCACAACGCGCCCGTACCGTCCTTCGGCGCTGCCGGCGGCCGGCTGCTCGTGGTCGGACTGGCGCCGGGACTGCGCGGCGCCAACCGGACCGGTCGTCCGTTCACCGGCGACTGGGCGGGCGACCTCCTCTATCCGACCCTGATCCGCCACGGCCTCGCCGCAGGCACGTTCAACGCCCGCCCGGACGACGGCTTGACGCTGACCGGCTGCCGCATTGCCAACGCCGTGCGCTGCGTCCCGCCCGAGAACAAGCCAACGCCGGCCGAAGTGAAGGCCTGCCTGCCGTTTCTCGCCGCGGAGATCGCGGCGCTGGCACCGGGCGGCGGGATGCTGGCCCTCGGCCGCATCGCCCATGACGCGGTGCTGACCGCGCTGGCGGTGCGCAAGGCCGCCCACCCCTTCGGCCATGGCCGGATGCACGAGCTGCCGGGCGGCCGCTGGCTGGCCGACAGCTATCACTCCTCCCGCTACAACACGAACACCGGGCGCCTGACGCCCGAGATGTTCGACACGGTGATCGCGATGGCGGCGGCGCGGGCTCGCGCCTAACCGAACTCCGCCACCAGCCGCTTCGGCGCGATCGCCCGCCAGCGCCGCTCGAGGAACCGCAGCAGCACTTCCGGCGGCAGGGTGGCGAGACGCGCCAGCACGATCGGATGGTCGCGGTAGTGCGGCGTCGTGTGGAAGGCCGAGGGGTCGGCCGCGATCAGCATCTCACGCTCGTTGGGCGGGACGTCGTGGAGCGTGACGCTGTCGTCCTCGGGCCGATAGCGCGTCAGCAGGCGGCCGCGGACCTTGAGCGCCGGCGTGCCGTAGGACGTTCCGCTCTCGACGGCCGGAAGCTTGGCCATGGCGAGTTCGACGACACCGTTCCAGTCCATCACCGCCCCCCCCTTTTCGCACAGTCACGGCGCCGGCGTGGGCAGGCCCGGGAAGGCCGCCGCGATGCGGTCCCACAGGCCGTCGCGCACCGCGCGGTAGGCGGTCAGCCGCGTGTCGCGGCTGCCCTCGACCACGGTCGGGTCGAAGGTCGGCCAGTATTCCACCTCGACCGCCATCGTCCGCGTCATCTCCAGCGCCCGGTGATGCGCCTCGGGCGACAGGGTGACGATCATGTCGAAGGACGTGTCCTCCAGCTCGTCGAAGCTCTTGGAGCGGTGGCGCGACAGGTCGAGCCCGATCTCGGCCATCACCGCGATCGCGAAGGGGTCGATCGGGTCTGACCGGACGCCCGCGGAATCGGCGAAGATCCGGGCGCGGTGCAGATGCTTCAGGATCGCCTCCGCCATGGGCGAGCGGACGGAATTGTGCGAGCAGGCGAAGAGCACGCTGCCGGGTCGCCGCAACGGCTCAGCCCCGGATGTGCAGGACGCAGACCAGCGTGAAGAGCCGGCGCGCGGTGTGATGATCGATGAGGACCCGGTCCGCGAGGCGCTGGCGCAGCTGGCTCGATCCCTCGTCGTGCAGGGCGCGCCGGCCCATGTCGATCGCCTCGATCTGCGAGGGCGAGGAACGCCGGATCGCCGCGTAGTAGCTTTCGCAGATCATGAAATAGTCGCGCACGATCCGCCGGAACGGCATCAGCGGCACGACGATGTCGGTCAGCGCCGCGTCGTCGGCGTCGCGCACGCCGAGGCAGAGGCGATTGTCGGAGATCGCGAGATGCAGGTGGTAAGGGCCGTCCGGCCCGCCGACGAGCCGGAAGCAATTCTCGTCCACGAGGTCGAACAGGGCGGCCGCCCGCTCGTGCTCGACGTCCGGGCTGCGGCGCAGGACGGTATGCTCGTCGAGCGTGATCCGCGCGATGCGGCTGGCGCCGGACACCGGGTCCGCCGCCGCCGACCCCGCTTCGGGCGTCTCAGCCCGCGGCGGCGAGCCGGATCGCGACCGACCGCGCGTGGGCATGCAGCCCCTCGGCCTCGGCGAGCGTCACCGCCGCCGGCCCGATCCGCGCCAGGCTGGCGGCATCGCACGCGACGAAGGTCGTGCGCTTGAGGAAGTCGAGCACGCCCAGCCCCGACGAGAAGCGGGCGCTGCGCGCCGTCGGCAGGACGTGGTTCGGCCCGGCGACATAGTCGCCGACCGCCTCGGGCGTATGCCGCCCGAGGAAGATCGCGCCGGCATTGGTGATGCGGTCCGCCAGCGCCTGCGGGTCGGCGACCGCCAATTCCAGGTGCTCGGGCGCCAGCCGGTCGACCAGCGCCGGCGCCTCGTCGAGGCTGCCGAGCAGGATGACCGCGCCGAAGCGGCTCCAGCTCTCGGCCGCGATCTCCCGCCGCGGCATGGTCTCGAGCGCGCGCGCGACCGCCGCCACGACGCGATCGGCGAAGGGCCCGTCGTCCGTCAGGAGGATCGACTGCGCGGCCGTGTCGTGCTCGGCCTGGGACAGCAGGTCGGCGGCGATCCATTCCGGGTCGTTCGCGCCGTCGGCCACCACCAGGATCTCCGACGGCCCGGCGATCATGTCGATCCCGACCGTGCCGAAGACGCGGCGCTTGGCGGCGGCGACGAAGGCGTTGCCGGGCCCGACGATCTTGTCGACGGGCCGGATCGTCTCGGTGCCGTATGCCAGCGCGGCCACCGCCTGGGCGCCCCCGACGCGATAGACCTCGTCGACGCCGGTGATCGCGAGCGCCGCCAGGACCAGCGGGTTCACCACGCCGTCCGGCGTCGGCACCGTCACCGCGATGCGGCCGACACCAGCGACCCGGGCCGGCAGCGCATTCATCAGCACCGAGCTGGGATAGGAGGCGATGCCGCCGGGGACATAGAGCCCGACCGCAGGAATCGCCCGCCACACCAGGCCGAGCCGCACCCCGGCGGCATCGACATGATCGATCCCGGTCGGCATCTGCGCCCGGTGGAACGCCTCGATGCGACCGGCAGCGAGCCGGAGGGCGGCAATTGTGGACGGATCGCAGCGATCGACGGCGGCCGCCAGATCGGCGGGCGCAATGCGCAGGCCCGCGGCGCCGGGATCGAAGCGGTCGAAGCGACGGGTGTAGTCGACGAGGGCGGCGTCGCCGCGGGCACGGACCTCGGCGATGATCCCGGCCGCGATCTGGTCGACGTCCTCGTCGGCCTCGCGCTTCTCGGCGAGCAGGGCGGCAAAGCCGGCTTCGAAGCCGTCATCGCCGGTGGAGAGGCGGCGAACCATGGTCAGTGGCGGGTCGGCGGCGGGTCGGCCACCGAGCGGAAGCGGTCGACCCAGTCCTGGACCTCGTCCGGGCGGGTCTTGAGCGCCGCGCGGTTGACGACGAGCCGCGAAGAGATGTCGGCGATGCGCTCGATCTCGACCAAGCCGTTCGCCTTGAGGGTCGAGCCGGTCTGCACGAGGTCGACGATGTAGCGGCACAGCCCGAGGCGCGGGGCGAGTTCGACCGCGCCGTGCAGGCGGATGCAATCGGCCTGCACGCCGCGGGCGGCGAAATGGCGGCTGGCGAGATGCGGATATTTGGTCGCGACGCGGACATGGCTCCACCGCGTCGGATCGTCGGAATGGGAGAGCTCCTCCGGCTCGGCGACCATCAGCCGGCAATGGCCGATATGCAGGTCGAGCGGGGCGTAGATCTCCGGATAGTCGAACTCCATCAGCACGTCGCTGCCGGCGACGCCGAGATGCGCCGCCCCGAAGGCGACGAAGGCGCCGACATCGAAGCTGCGGACGCGGATGATGTCGATGTCCGGACGGTTGGTCCGGAAGCGGAGCTGGCGGTCGTCGGGATCGTCGAACGCCGGCTCCGGTTCGATCCCGGCACGGCGCACCAGCGGCATCACCTCCTTGAGGATGCGGCCTTTGGGCAGCGCGAGCACGAGAACGTCGTTCGCGGGCAATGGGGACTCCCTGAAACGGTGCGGGTGGGTCCGGCCGGGTGTCTCCCGGCCGGCCGCTCAACGGTCTTCGAGCGGATGCGACGGCCGCCACTGCGTGGGCCAGGGCTCGTCGAGGTCCTGTAGATGGCACAGGATCCCCTCGGCTTCCAGCCGGATCGTGCCGCCGCCGGCGAACTCGAGGTGGATGCCGCCATCGACGGGGTGCATCGCCAGAAGCGACAGCATCGCGTCGCGCTGGGAGCGGTCGATGCCGCGGCGCCGGACGGCGGCCACGCCGTCGATGCAGAGCCCGGCATGGACCCGCTCGCGCCGCTCGCCGGCCGCGTCCTCGCAGTCTTCCCAGCAGAACCGGCTGGCGACCAGCACGAAGCGCCGCGCCTCGCGGTCCCAGCTCATGTCGGACACCGCGACGATCGCGTCCTGCAGGCAGGCCGAGAGGACCGCCAGGTCCTCGGCATCGATCGCGCGCAGCTTCAGCTTCGCCATGTCGCCCTCTCCCTGGCGGCGCCGGGGCCCGAACGGCGCCTGCTCAGGAGTCGCGGATGCGCTCCATCTCGGCACCGCAGGCGGCCAGCTTCTCCTCGACCCGCTCGTAGCCGCGGTCGAGATGATAGACGCGATTGACGATCGTCTCACCCTCCGCCGCCAGCCCGGCCAGCACCAGCGACACCGAAGCGCGCAGGTCGGTCGCCATCACCGGCGCCCCGGTCAGCTTCGGGACGCCGCGCACCAGCGCCGTCGCCTGATGGACGTTGATGTTCGCCCCCATGCGCATCAGCTCGGGCACATGCATGAAGCGGTTCTCGAAGATGGTCTCGGTGATCATCGCCGCCCCGCCCGCGGTCGTCATCAGGGCCATCAGCTGGGCCTGGAGGTCGGTCGGGAAGCCCGGATAGGGCTCGGTCATGACGTCGATGCCGGTCAGCCGGCCGTTGGTCCGCCGGACATGCAGGCCGCGCTCGGTCTGGCGCACCGTGACGCCGGCCGGCGCCAGCGCATCCGCGACCGCCGCCACGAGGTCGAGCCGGGCGCCCAGCAGTTCGACGTCGCCGTCGGTGATGGCGACCGCCATCATGTAGGTGCCGGTCTCGATCCGGTCGGGGATGACGGTGTGCTCGGCTCCCCCCAGACGGTCGCGGCCGCGGATGCGGATGCGGTCGGTGCCTGCGCCCTCGATCTCGGCCCCCATGGCGGCAAGGCACTGCGCCAAGTCCACGATCTCCGGCTCGCGCGCGGCGTTGACGAGCGTCGTCTCGCCCTTCGCCAGGCAGGCCGCCATCATGAGGTTCTCTGTCGCCCCGACCGAGACGAACGGGAAGACGACCTCGGCCCCCGTCAGCCCGCCCGGCGCGGTCGCCTCGATATAGCCGTTGGTCAGTTCGACGCGGGCGCCGAGCCGTTCCAGCCCCTTCAGATGCAGGTCGACCGGGCGGGTGCCGATCGAGCAGCCGCCCGGCAGCGACACGCGCGCCTGCCCCTCGCGCGCCACCAGCGGCCCCAGCACCAGGACCGAGGCGCGCATCTTGCGCACCAGGTCGTAGGGCGCCGTCGTGCTGACGATGCGGTCGGCCTTGAGCGACATCACGCGTCCGGTGTGGCCGCCGCCGGTCGCGCCGTCGATGCCGACCGAAACGCCATGCTGGGCGAGCAGGCTCGCCATGGTCGCGGTGTCGGCCAGATGCGGCACGTTCGCCAGCGTCAGCGTCTCGTCCGTGAGGAGGGCCGCCGCCATCAGCGGCAGGGTCGCGTTCTTGGCGCCGCTGATCGGCAGGGTGCCGCGAAGCGGCCGGCCGCCGCGGATGCGGATCTTGTCCATGGAGGGCTGCAACCTCGCGTCAGGTTCGGCGCCGGAATCGCAGAAGAGCGTCGGCGCGGGGACGGCGTAATCGAACATATACCGGAGCTTCATCGCGGGGAAATGAACCCCGCCACGATGGCGCGGCGGGGGCGGAGCGGTGGCAGCCGAGGGCGGCGGCGTGCCCTTTCAGAGGCGCGGCAGGGTCACGCCGCGCTGGCCCATGTACTTTCCGGCGCGGTCCGCATAGGAGGTCTCCGGTGGGCCCGCCCCCTGCAGGAACAGGAACTGGCAGATGCCCTCGCCTGCATAGATCTTGGCCGGCAGCGGCGTCGTGTTCGAGATCTCGATCGTCACATGCCCTTCCCACTCCGGCTCGAGCGGAGTGACGTTCACGATGATGCCGCAGCGTGCATAGGTCGACTTGCCGAGGCAGACGACGAGGACGTCGCGCGGCACGCGGAAATACTCGATCGTGCGGGCCAGCGCGAAACTGTTCGGCGGCACGATGCAGACATCGAGTTCGCGGTCGACGAAGCTGCTCGGCGAGAAGTCCTTGGGGTCGACGATGGCGTTGTCGACGTTGGTGAAGATCTTGAACTCCCGCGAGACGCGGGCGTCGTAGCCATAGGAGGACAGCCCGAACGAGATGACGCCCTGGCGCGTCTGGCGCTCGACGAAGGGCTCGATCATGCCCCGGCCGGCCATCTCGCGGATCCAGGTGTCGGGCATCACAGGCATGGCGAATCCGAGGGTGCCGGTTGCGGGTCTGCCCTTCTAGTCCATCGCCGTCCGGTCGGAAAGCGCGCCGGTCACGGAGTCGGTCGGCGCCGCAGGGGGCTGGGGCTCGGGCTGGGGCTCCGGTTCGCGCTCGGCGCGCGCGCGTCCCTGTGTCTTGCGCCGCCGCAGGTTCTCCCGGAGGGCCGCCGCCAGTCGATCGTCGTCTTTCGCCATCAGCGCCGCTCCTTGGATCAGACGCGCGCGGGCGCTAGCATCGCCCGCCCCTCAGGAGGAACGTCCCCCATGTTGAAGATACTCGGCCGCAAGACCTCGTCGAACGTCCAGAAGGTGCTCTGGCTGTGCAGCGAGATGAACCTCGCCTATGAACGCGAGGATATCGGCGGCCCGTTCGGGCGCAACCGCGACCCGGCCTATCTCGCCCTCAATCCCAACGGCCTGGTGCCGACGATCGACGATGACGGCTTCGTCCTCTGGGAGTCGCACGCCATCATGCGCTACCTCGCGGCCAAGCACGGCGCCGAAGCGCTGTGGCCGGCCAACCTCCAGGAGCGCGCCGCCATCGACCGGTGGCTCGACTGGGGCGCGACCGTGATCGGCCCGGCCATCACCCCGATGTTCCTGCAGATCATCCGCACCCCCAAGCCCGACCAGGACCCGAAGGCGATCGAGGCGTCGCGGCAGCGCACGGCCGACGCGCTGGGGATTCTCGAACGGCAGCTCTCCGGACGGCCGTACGTCGCCGGCGACCGCTTCACGCTCGCGGACATCCCCAGCGCCATCCAGACCTTCCGCTGGTTCCAGTTCCCGGTGGAACGGCCCGACCTGCCGAACGTCAAGGCCTGGTACGAGCGCCTCGGCGAGCGCGCCGGCTATCGCGAGCACGTCATGAACCCGCTCGTCTGACGTCCGCCAAGTCCGGGCGCTACGTCCGGGCGGGTGAATTATTCCCGCCCGGACGGGAACCATCTTTGGCCAGCCCGGTTTCCGTTTCAGCGCTGCCGAGACGGGAGGCCAGCATGCCAGCAGAGGACACGGATCAGGACAGCGAACATCGCCCCATCCAGTACATCCGCTTCGGGGAGTCCCGCCGCGACGACGGGACGGGACGGGGCGTGCCCTGCTACGAGGCCGTCTTCCGCGATGATCGTATCCAGCTCCTGACCGATGGCATCGATCCCGTTGCGACGGGCCGGCACCTTGCCGCAGCCCGTTCCGCCCGCCGTGCCGTGCATATGGTCGTCGGCCGGCCGCTCGGCGTCGCCCCCGACGGGGCCACGCTTCTGGCCGTCGGCTTCGAGCTGCCGCTGTTCGCCTATTCGATCGACGACGTCGAACTGATGTCGGACGAACCGGCACCCGGCGTGACCGTCCGGCGTCCGGACGCGACCCGCGCCGCAGGATCCCACCGCGAACGGATGGTCGCGTAGCCGGTTCGCGGTTGCGCGGCCGCCTCGGCGGCGCTCAGATGGCCGGCGACGCGCCATCGCGAGGAGCCGCCACTGTTACCGACACTGATCAGCATCGACTGGGGAACGTCGTCGCTCCGCGCCTATCTCGTCGCCGCCGACGGCCGCGTGATCGAGCGCCGCGACGGGCCACAGGGGATCCTCGCGGTCGAGGACGGCCGCTTTGCCGACATTCTCCACTCGACCTGCCGGGACTGGATTGCCGGCGCCGGCCACCTGCCGGTCATGCTCTCGGGCATGATCGGCAGCCGCCAGGGCTGGATCGAGGCCCCGTATGTCGCCGGACCGGCCGGCCCTGCCGAACTCGCCGCTGCCCTGATGCCCGTCACGGTCGAGGGCTTCGGCCCGGTCCGCCTCGTCCCGGGCATCCTGGTCCGGTCGGACGGCGTCCCGGACGTCATGCGCGGGGAGGAGTGCCAGATCCTGGGGGCCCTGGCGGCCATGGGGCGATCGGCGGGCACGTTCGTCCTGCCCGGCACCCATTCCAAGCACGCCGTCGCCGCAGGCGGCGCAATCACCAGCTTCCGGACCTTCATGACGGGCGAGGTCTTCGCGGCGCTGCGCCATCACACCATCCTGGGACGCATGATGGCGGGCAGCGGCGACGGTTCGGGCTTCGATCGCGGTGTCGACGCGGCCGCCGAGCGCCCCCTCCTCCACGCCGTATTCGGCGCCCGCACCCTGCGCCTGATGGACGAACTGGCCGAGAGCGAAGCGGCCGACTACCTGTCCGGCCTGCTGATCGCCAGCGAGCTGACGTCCCTGCCCGCCGACGCGCCCCCAGTCTTGATCGGTGCGGACGATCTCGTCGCGCGCTATCGTCGCGCGGCCGGGCGGCTGGGCCGGGTCGTCGAGGCGGCGCCAGCCGACTGCGTCGCCACGGGACATCTCGCACTCGCGCGGCAGGCCGGCCTCCTCGCCGTCTGAAACATTTCGAACGCAGGAACCCCGGATGCCGCTCGACTTCGAAGCCGCCTTTGCGCGCTGCCCGCTCGTCGCCATCCTGCGCGGCATCCGTCCGGAGGAAGCCGTCGCCGTCGGTGCCGCGCTCGTCGATGCGGACTTCTCGATCATCGAGGTGCCGCTGAATTCGCCCGACCCCTGCAACTCGATCGCGCGGCTGGCCACGGCATTCGGGGACAGGGCGGTGATCGGCGCCGGGACCGTGACGCGAGCGCAGGAAGTCGCCGCCGTCCACGCGGCCGGCGGCTCCCTCATCGTCAGCCCGCATTGCGATCCGGCGGTGATCGCCGCCGCCGTGCGCCGGCGGATGGCAGCGGTGCCCGGCGCCTTCACCCCGACGGAGGCATTCGCGGCACTCTGGGCGGGCGCCACGGCCGTCAAGCTGTTCCCCGCCGAGGCGCTGCCTCCCGCTGCGGTCAAGGCGCTGATGGCCGTGCTGCCGCGCGGCACCCGGCTGCTGCCGGTGGGTGGCATCGACGCCGGCAACATGGCCGACTACCACCGGGCCGGCGCGGCCGGCTTTGGTCTCGGATCGTCCATCTACCGGCCGGGCGACTCGCCGGCTGCCGTCGCGGCCAAGGCGCGAGCGCTCCGCGAGGCGTGGGCCGGATGAGGCATGGCGCCGGCACGGTGGGCGGACGGCGCTGGTTCCTGTAGTCTTATTCGCGCCACCAGCAACGACCGCGCCGAGGCGCCAGGGCCCCGTTGTACCCCGCACCCTCCACATTGGAACCGCCAGGCCGCTCCGGCAAAGCGCACGCTATAGCGCGACCAGCCTCAGCCCGGCCCGAGACGGCGTGGATGGCCGCAGCCGCGCTCGGCGCCGCCTATCTCATGCTGGCCGCAGGCTGCATCCTGTTTGCCCGCTTGCCCGGCAACGTGGCGGCGATCTGGCTGCCGAACGCGCTTGCGGTGGGCACCCTATTCCATTGGTTAGGCGCCCGACGCCCAGCGGGCATCGCGGTTGCCGTCATCGCCTGCGCGGCCGCCAACCTTCTCACCGGCACCACCCCGGCCGCCGCGGCCGGCCTGGCGCTTGCCAACGGCTTCGAGATCTGGCTGGCGCTCGCGCTCGCCAGCCGGATCGCCGCCGGCGAGGCGTCCGACATCCGGCGCGTCCTGGGTGTGCTGCTCAGCGCCGGGCTGGTCGCGCCCGGCCTCGCCGCACCGCTCGGAGCGGGGGTGCTCGCGGCTGCGACCGAGGCCGACTTCCAGTCCGTCCTCGTCGCCTGGTGGGTCGGTTCGGCGACCGGCGCCGCGCTGCTCCTGCCGCCCGCGCTGACCGTCAGCCGCGCCGCGCTGGAGCGCACCTTCCGCGGCCCCCAGCGATGGGAGTTCGCGCTCTATGCCGTCCTGGTGCTGGCCGCCGCCGCTCTCGCGCTGGAATATGCCTCCTATCCGTTCATCGTCGTGGCACTGCCCCTGATTCTCGCCGCGATCCGGCTCGACGCGTTCCGCACGGGCCTCCTCGTGGCAGTGACGGTGGCCGCCGTCATCGCCCTCTTGCGGTGGCGAACGCCGCTCGGCGACGGCGCGACGATCGCGCTCGATGCTCACATCGCCGCGGCGCTGACGACCCTTCCCGCTTTCGTGGTCGCCGTCCTGCGCGACAGCCTGCTGGCCAGCGAGAGCCATTTCCGGCACGCGATGGAAGAGTCCGCCGTCGGCATGGCGCTGATCGACCCGGGCGGGCGGATCCTGCGGATGAACCGGGCGGCCGCGCGGATGCTTGGCCAGAGGGCCGACGCATTCGCCGGCCGGTCCGTGCGGGAGTTCGTCCATCCCGAGGATGTCGAACAGGTCATCGCACGGCTGCCCGCCCTGATCGAGGGCCGCCGCTTCGACGACCGCCTCGAGATCCGCTGCCGGCGCAGCGACGGTGCGGAAGTCTGGACGCTGCTGGCGCTCTCGCTCGTGCAGGACGAGATGACCGGCGAGCCGCGCCACTTCATCGTCCAGATCGAGGACATCGACGAGCGCCGCCGCAGCGAGGAGCGGCTCCGCCGCAGCGAGAGCCGCTGGCAGTTCGCGCTGGAAAGCGCCGGCCAGGGCGTCTGGGACCGGGATCTGGTCGCCGGCAGCACATACTATTCGCCGACCTGGCGGTCGCTGATGGGCTACGGCGAGGACGCCGTCGGCGGCGAGCCCGCCTTCTGGGAGGCGCTCGTGCATCCCGAGGACCGGGCACGCGTCCTCGATCTCGACCGGCGCTGCATCGCGGGCGAGACGGCGTTCCGCGAGGCCGAGTTCCGGATGCGGCACCGCGACGGTCACTGGATCTGGGTGCACGATCTCGGCCGCGTCATCGAACGCGCCAGCGACGGCCGGGCGCTGCGCATGATCGGCACCTGCACCGACATCACGGCGCGCAAGCAGGGCGAGACGGCCTTCCAGACGCTGGCCGAGCGCACGCAGCTGGCCGTAGAGGCCGCCGGCATCGGCATCTGGGAGATGGAGGCCGCCAGCGGCCAGCTCTCCTGGGACGGGCGCATGCACGAGATCTACGGCAGCACGGCCGCGGGTTTCGGCGCGACCCGCGCGGACTGGGAGCGCCTGCTGCACCCCGACGACCTGCCCCGGGTGCGACGCGAGTTCGATCAGGCGCTGGCCCGCGACGAGCCGTTCGAGACCGAGTTCCGCATCCTCCGCCCGGACGGCAGCGTCCGCCACCTCGGCCTCCTCGGCCGCACGGCCCCGGACCGGGGCGCCGCGGACCGGACCGCGGGCGCGCTGCGGGTCATCGGCACCCAGTGGGACATGACCGAGGAGCGCCGCCTGACCGACACCCTGTTCGAAGAGAAGGAGCGCCTGCGCATCACGCTCTACTCGATCGGCGACGCCGTGATCTGCACCGACGCCGAGATGCGGGTCACCTTCATGAACCCGATCGCCGAACAGCTGACCGGCTGGGCGATGAGCGAGGCCGACCGCCAGCCCCTGGACGTCGTGTTCCGGATCGTCGACGAGCATACGGGCGAGACGATCGCCAGCCCCGTCGAGGAATGCCTGCGCCATATGCGCCCGTTCTATCTGCAGGACGGCGCGGTGCTGATCAGCCGCGGTGGCGACCGCATGAACGTGCAGGATTCCGCCGCACCGGTGCGCACCGCATCGGGCGAGATCATCGGGGCGGTGCTGGTGTTCCAAGACATCACCCGGGCGCACGAGCTGCAGAAGCAGCTGACGCATTCGGCGCTGCACGACGCGCTGACCGGCCTGCCGAACCGGTCGGCGTTCGAACTCGCCCTGCAGGAGGCGCGGCGCACGGTGTCGGGCGATCAGCGCTCGACCTTGTGCTTCCTCGACCTCGACCGCTTCAAGGTCGTCAACGACAGTGCCGGGCACGCCGCCGGCGACGGGCTGCTGCGGCTCGTCGCGCGGACGATCAAGGCGATGGTCCGCCCGGGCGACATGACAGCGCGGCTGGGCGGCGACGAGTTCGGCATCCTGCTGCGCGACTGCGGCATCGACGAGGCGCGGACGATCGCCGAGCGCGTCATCGAGGCGGTCAAGACCGTCCGCTTCCCGTGGGAGAACCGCCTCTACGACGTCGGCGCCAGCGTCGGCATGACCGAGATCAGCGACCGCTCGCGCTCCTACGAGGAACTCCTCAAGGAGGCCGACGTCGCCTGCTATGCCGCCAAGGCGGGCGGGCGCAACCGTCTGTCGGTCTATGTCGCCGGCGATGGCGACGCCGAGCGCTACCATCGCGACATCCAGGTCGCATCGGGCATCCGCGCGGCGATCGAGGCCAACCGGTTCCGGCTCTACGCCCAGGAGATCCGCGACCTGCGCACGCCGGCCGACCGGCGCCGGCACTATGAGATCCTGCTGCGGCTGATGGACGAGAACGGCGAGCTGACAAATCCGGCCGCCTTCATTCCGGCCGCCGAGCGCTACGATCTGATGGGGTCGATCGACCGCTGGGTCATCTCCGCCGTCCTTCGCGATCATCGCCACGGCATGCGCGACCACCCCGACATCTCGCTGGCCATCAACCTATCGGCCAATTCCCTGAGCGACCCGCTGCTCTGGCCGTTCGTCCTGGACGAGCTGCGCGAGTCCGGGATCGCCGCCGAACGGCTCCATTTCGAGATCACCGAGACGGCGATCATCAACAACTTCGCCATCGCTTCCCAGTTCGTGACCGCCGTTCGCGCGGCGGGCGCCCGGGTCGTCCTCGACGATTTCGGCAGCGGGCTCTCCTCGTTCTCCTACCTCAAGCAGTTCGAGGTCGATCAACTCAAGATCGACGGCGGCTTCGTCCGCCACATCGAAGACAATCCGGTCGATCGCCGCATCGTCGAATCGATCAACGATGTCGGCCACGCGCTCGGCATCACCACCGTCGCCGAGTGCGTCGAGGACGAGGCGACGCTGGCCGCCGTCCGCGCCATCGGCGTCGACATGGCCCAGGGCTACTATCTCGGCACGCCCGTGCCGTTCGAGACGCTCTTCCCCGGCTCCGGCCGCCGCCTGCATTAGGCAGGGCGCGGGCCTATCGCTTCCAGGCCAGCCGCAGCACCACCCAGGCGAATATTGCCATCCCGATCAGCACCGCCGACGCGCCGATGCCCGCCCCCGGGCCGAATGCGGGATGCCCCGAATAGATCATCCAGAGCGACAGGGACATGACGACCGCCCCGAGCGTCTGGATGAGGAAGTGCCCATAGGCCAACCGCGAACCCGCGGCGGCGGGAAACAGATGGTAGAAGAACCCCATCAGGGCGAAGTTCACCCAGCCGACCAGCATGATGTGGGCGTGGGTCGGAATCTGGTCGTGAGATTGGCTGAGGCCCATGCGCAGCCCCAGCGTCATCCCGACCAGCGCAAATATGACAGACGCGGCCAGGAACCACCGCGAAACCCCGTGCATCGACGCTCCCCCTGCAATGCCGTCGGCAATTGGCCATAACCGCGGGCATTCCACAACGGCATCCCGCCGTCCGTTCCCCGCCGGCAGCGGCGGCGAACGGCGAAGCGATCCACGCTCGCACGGCGATGGTTTCGGCTGTCGGATGAAACCCCGCGCGCGGACGGGCGTTTCCCCCTGAAGAGGGGGCCCATGACGAAACGTGCGATCTCGCTGCTGGCACTGTCCGCGGCTCTGGCGGCGGTGCTGGTGCTGGCACCCGATGTTCTGCTCATCGTCATCGCAGGTGTGCTGCTGGCGGTCTTCATCCATGGCGGCGGCAGCTGGATTTCCGCCAAGCTCGGTATCGGCGAGGGTTGGGGCATCGCCCTGTTCCTCATCGCCATCGTCGCCGCGCTCGCGGGGTTCGCGACCGCTGCGGCGCCCGCCGTCGCCGAGCAGGCCAACGAGCTCGCACGGCGGCTTCCCGAGGCGTTCAACGCATTGCGCGACCGCATCGCGGACTATTCCTGGGGGCAGAAGCTGCTGGACCGGCTCGCTCCCTCCTCGCTGGCGATGTCCGGCGCCGGAAGCACCGCCGCATCGGCGCTCTCCACGACCTTCGGAGCGCTCGGCACCGGCATCATCATATTCTTCATCGGGCTCTATGCGGCGATCGACCCGGCGGCCTACCGGCGCGGCCTGACGCGCCTGCTGGCGCCTTCCCTCCGCGCACGGGCGGACGAGATCCTGCACGCCACCGCGGCGACCCTGCGCAACTGGCTCACCGCCCAGCTGATCTCGATGTCCGTGGTCGGAGGGCTGACGGCCCTGGCCCTGTGGCTGGCGGGCATCCCGCTGGCCTTCGTGCTCGGCCTCATCGCGGGGCTGCTCGCCTTCATCCCCAATATCGGGCCGGTCATCGCGATCACGCCCGCCCTGCTGCTGGCGGTGCCGCAGGGCCAGACGGCGATGCTGCTCGTGCTCGGAGTCTATGTCGGCGTGCAGGCGCTCGAGAGTTACATCATCACGCCGCTGGTGCAGCAGGAGAAGGTCAATCTCTCGCCAGCCATCATCATCACGGCGCAACTATTCTTCGGCGTGCTGTTCGGGCTGCTCGGCCTGATGCTCGCGACGCCGATCGCCGCCGCCATGATCACCATCCTGCGCCTCGCCTATGTCCGGGATTTCCTGGAGCATGAAGCAAGGGCATGACGGGAGCCGGAATACCCGCCGGACCGAAGCCAACCCGGCGCCCGCCGCGCCAAGTTCGGACGCGCCAAGTTCGGACGCGCCAAGTTCGGACGCGTCAGGGCGGAGGCGGTGGAGGCGGCGGAGGCGGATCGTCCGACGGCTTGCCGACCTTCGCACTGCTCGAATGGAGCGGTCGTTGCTCCTCCATCTGGAAGCCGACGAGCCCGGGGCCGGTCAGCAGATCGCGAACGCTACCCAAGCCCGGCAGCGTCGACGGATCGCCGGGTGGCGCGGCTTCCCGGTCCGCGTGGTCGTTCGTCATCGCATGCCTCCCCGTTGTCGAAACCCGTATCGGCCGCCCGCCACAGCCAGAGGCTGTCGCCCATTTTCAGGGTGCTGCACGCGGCAACTAGAGCGCGCCTGCGGATTCCCTGCAATAGTTTTGGCGCGAGTTCGCTGCGATGGCGAGGGCGGCCGGATAACCGGACCTTGAACGAGCGGGCCAGGCAGGCGCGGCGCCGTGCGTCGAGGATGGTCGCGACGCGCCATGCCGGAACACGAAGGGGCGCCAGGCCAGCTGGCCGAGGCGCCCCTAAGTCATTGATTTCGCGGTGGTAGCGGAGGACGGATTTGAACCGCCGACCAAGGGATTATGATTCCCCTGCTCTACCGCTGAGCTACTCCGCCGCCGCGGAACGGACGCGGGATATAGGGGTTGGAAGCGCCCCCTGTCAAGGAAACGAAGCCCGCTCCGCCCCGGAAATCCACCCTCCGCCCAGCACCCGGTCGCCGTCGTAGCAGACGGCCGCCTGACCGGGCGCCACCCCGTGGGCGGGCGTATCCAGCCGGATCTCGGCCGTGTCGGAGCCCATGACCCGGACGGTACCCGCGACCGGCGCCTGGGCCGACCGCAGCTTCACCGCGACGGAGAGCGGCGTCTCGCCGACCGCAGCCAGCCAGCAGGTCTCGCGGATGCGCACGCGGTCGACCGCCAGGGCCGCGCGCGGACCGACGACGACGCGACGCTGCGCCGCATCGAGGCGGAGGACGTAGAGCGGCTCGTCGGCGTCGCCGCGACCGCCGATGCCGAGGCCGCGGCGCTGGCCGACCGTGAAGCCGATGACCCCGTCATGGCGCCCGAGCACCGTCCCGTCGACATGCACGATCTCACCCGGCTCGACCGCACCCGGCCGCAGCCGTTCGACGACGGCGGCATAGCGGCCGGTCGGCACGAAGCAGATGTCCTGGCTGTCGGGCTTGGCGGCGACGGTCAGCCCCATGCGTGCGGCATGCGCACGCGTCTCGTCCTTGTCGATCTCGCCCAGCGGAAAGCGCAGGAAATCGAGCTGCGCCGGCGTCGTCGCGAAGAGGAAGTAGCTCTGGTCGCGGGCGGGGTCGGCACCGGCCCGCAGCTCCGGCCCCTCCGGCCCGATGCTGCGGCGGACATAGTGGCCGGTCGCCAGCGCATCGGCGCCGAGGTCGCGGGCGACATCCAGCAGATCGCGGAACTTGACGCGCTGGTTGCAGCGCACGCAGGGAATGGGCGTCTCGCCCGCGAGGTAGGAATCGGCGAAATCATCGATCACCGCCCGGCGGAACCGTTCCTCGAAATCGAGGACGTAATGCGGCATGCCAAGCCCGTCGGCGACCCGCCGGGCGTCGCGGATGTCCTGCCCCGCGCAGCAGGCACCCGGCTTGGCGGCCGCCTGGCCGTGGTCGTAGAGCTGCAGCGTGACGCCGACCGCATCGTAGCCGGCCTCTCTGAGAAGGCCCGCGGTCACGGAACTGTCGACGCCGCCCGACATGGCGACGACGACCCGCGTCGCCGCACGCGGCTTGGGAATGCCGAGGTCGATCATCGCCATCACATGGCGCGGTCGAGGCCCATCTGCCAGAACTGACCCTCGAGCCGCGTCGCGGCCCGGAACGTCGTCTCCAGCTGGGCGAGCCGCCCCTCGGAGCCGCGGCGCGCGAAATGCCGGTCGAGCGCCGCCGCCGCCCCGGCCGCCACCGCGCCATAGTCGGTCCCGGAATACATCTCCAGCCACTCGCGGTAGGGATTGCCGTCGACGCGGGTGGCCGGGTGGGCCATCAGGTTCTGCGCGATCTCCGCATAGCCGACGACGCAGGGCGCCAGCGCCACCAGCAGGTCGAGAAGATCGCCCGCCATGCCGCGCTCCAGCACATAGCGGGTATAGGCCATGGTCGCCGTCGCCTCGGGCGCCGACAGGATGTCGGCCTCCGGGATACCCCAGCGGGCGCAGAAGCGGACATGCAGGCTGGTCTCGCCGTCGACGATGGTCGACAGCGACTTCGCCGCCTGGCGGATGTCGGCCACATCGTCCGCCTTGTAGGCGGCCAGGGCGTAGGCGCGGGCGAACTGGATCAGGAACAGGTAGTCCTGGATCAGGTAGTGGCGGAACGACTCCTCCGGCAGGGTGCCGGCGGCGAGCTGCGCCACGAAGTCGTGGCGCGTGTAGCCGTACCACTCGTCGAGGCAGGCCCCGCGCAGGCGCTGGAACAGCCCGCCATCGGGCCCGAGCACGATCTCGCTCATCGGCCGGTCAGCTCCGCTCGTCGAGCCACGCCATCTGGATCGCCTCCAGGACGCGCTCGTTCGACTTCTGCGGATCGTCCGCGAAGTCCGGCAGTTCCTGCACCCAGCGCCACAGGTCGGTGAAGCGCAGGTTCACGACGTCGGCCTCGGGATGCGCCTCCTCAAGGCCGATGGCGATGTCGGTGACATCGGTCCAGCGCAGCGTGCGGGGCATCTCGGACGTCCTCAGCGCTTGTCGACCATCATGTTGCGGGTCGCCGAGGGCAGCTTGACCTTCAGCCCGTCGAGCTCGTCGCGCATGATGATCTGGCAGCCAAGCCGCGAGGTGTGCGTCAGGCCGAATGCGAGGTCGAGCATGTCTTCCTCGTCCTCGGTCGGCTCCTGCAGCAGCTCGAACCATTCCGGGTCGACGACGACGTGGCACGTCGAGCAGGCGAGCGAGCCTTCGCAGGCGCCTTCGAGGTCGATGTTGTTGCGGTGGGCGATCTCCAGCACCGACAGGCCGACGGGGGCGTCGACTTCGCGGGCGGTTCCGTCCGGCTCGACGAAGGTCATCTTGGGCATCTGGGTGGTTCCATAGTGGCAGGTTCAGGCGGCCGGACCCGGGGTCTCGGCCGCCACTTCGTCGATCGACCGTCCGGCCAGCGCCAGGCGGATCGCCTTGTCCATGCGGCGCTGGGCGAAGGACTGCGAACGTCGCTCCAGTTCCTCGACCGCACCGTCGATCGCATCCCGGTCGTCGCCGGACAAGAGGGCTTCGAGACGCACCGCCTGCTCGCCCAGGGCTGCGCCCTCATCGGCCGGCAGCAGTTCCGGGTCGGCCGAGCGCGCCGCCGCCAGCGCAAGCAACACCCGGCGGGCCTCGACCCGCGCCTCGATCAGGAGGCGGCGCTGCATGTCGTCGGCCCCGTGCTCCATGCTCTCGCGCAGCATCCGCACCATCTCCTCCTC
Source organism: Allostella sp. ATCC 35155 (assembly GCA_006738865.1). Lineage (GTDB taxonomy): Bacteria > Pseudomonadota > Alphaproteobacteria > ATCC43930 > Allostellaceae > Allostella. Next base: position 2,033,340 of record AP019701.1, on the reverse strand, counting down.
GGCCAGACCGTAGGAGGGGCGGACTTCGACACGCTGGCGCGCGCCCGTCGTGCGCTCCTCGGCCGAGACGGTGAGGAGCCCGTCGGCATCGACCGCGAACGTCACCAGCACGCGGGCCGCGCCGGCCGTCATCGGCGGGATGCCCTGCAGCTCGAAGCGGGCCAGCGAGCGGCAGCCGTCGACGGTCTCCCGCTCGCCCTGGACGACATGGAACAGCATCCCGTCCTGGCCGTCCTGGTAGGTCGTGAATTCCTGGCCGCGCGACACCGGGATCGGCGTGTTGCGAGGGATCACCTTCTCGACGATGCCGCCCATCGTCTCGATGCCGAGCGAGAGCGGCGTCACGTCGAGCAGCAGCGTGTCGGAGCCGACCGTCAGCGCCTCCGCCTGGAGGGCGGCCCCCAGCGCCACCACCTCGTCGGGGTCGATGTCGGCCAGCGGTTCGCGCCCGAAGGCGGATGCGACGGCCCGGCGCACCAGCGGCACCCGGGTCGCTCCGCCGACGAGGACGACGCCGGCGATCTCGGCCGGCTCGATCCCCGCCTCCGCCATCACCTCGCGGCAGATTTCGGTGGTCCGCTCGACGAAGGGTGCGATCAGTCCTTCCAGCGTCGGCCGGTCGAGGCGAACGGGATGCCGCCGGTTGGCCAGTTCGACCTGCCACTCGCCGGCCTCCTGGCTGGTCAGGCACTCCTTGGCGAGCCGCGCGGTCGCCAGCGTCAGCTTCACCTCCCCCGCGGTCGGCGCCGCGCCGCCGATCCGGGCGAGGAAATGCTCGGCCACCGCATGGTCGAAATCGTCGCCGCCCAGCGCCGCATCCCCGCCGGTCGCCAGCACCTGGAAGATGCCGCGCTCCAGCCGCAGGATCGAGAGGTCGAAGGTGCCGCCGCCGAGGTCGTAGACGGCATAGAGCCCCTCGGCCTCGCGATCGAGCCCGTAGGCCAGCGCGGCCGCCGTCGGTTCGTTGACGAGGCGCAGCACCTCCAGCCCGGCGACGCGCGCGGCATCGCGGGTGGCCGTGCGCGCGGCGTCGTCGAAATAGGCCGGCACAGTGACGACGGCGCGGTCGACGGAACGTCCCAGCGCCGCCTCGGCCCGCGCCTTCAGCGCGCGCAGGATGTCGGCCGAAACCGCGACCGGCGATAGTCGGCGGCCGGCAACCTCGATATGGACCATGCCGCCCGACGCCTCGTCGACGATGCGGTACGGCAGCGTGCCGGCCAGGGCCTGGACTTCCTTCGCGCCGCGGCCCATCAGGCGCTTGATCGAGGAGACGACCCGGTCCGGCTCGTCGAGCAGCGTTCGCCGCGCCGCTTCGCCCACCACCGGCTCGCCGGTATCGGGATAGGCCACGACGGACGGCACGAGGCCGCGGCCGTCGGCGTCCCGCAGCACCTCGGCCTTACCGTCGGTGGCGACCGCGACGACCGAGTTGGTCGTGCCGAGGTCGATGCCGATGGCAACGCCCGCTTCCTCGTGCGGCTGCGGCGTCTGGCCCGGCTCGTGGATCTGCAGCAGCATCAGGCGGCCCGCATCGCGCTGCGCCGCCGAGCCTCTTCGGCCAGGCGGCCGAGATAGCGCAGACGGGTCGCGTGGCGACGGGCGGCCGGATAGTCACCGGCCGCGAATGCCGCGCCGAGGGCCGCCTCGGCCGATACGCGCTCGTGCCGGGCGTCCGCGGCGACGGCAGCGACCGCCTCGGGGCTATCGGCCTCGGCCAGCGCCTCGCGGCGCTCCATCACCTCGGCCAGCAACTCGGGATCGGCGATGGTCTTCCCGTCCCCGGCGATCGGATGGCCCGCCAGTTCCAGAAGATAGGTCGCGCGTCGCAGCGGGTCGCGCAGGGTCTGGTAGGCCGCGTTCAACGACACGGAGCGGCTTTCCGCGATGGCCGCTTCCCGCGGCGCCCGCCGAGCGAAGCGATCGGGGTGGACCTGACGCTGGCGGGCGAAATAGGCCCGGTCGATCGTTCCGGCATCGAGATCGAACCGGCGCTCCAGGCCGAGGCGCGCGAAATGGTCCTCCTGCCCCGGCGGCTGGATGACGCCGCAGGTCTCGCAGAAGGCGGCATCGCCCGCCGCCGGCCCGCGACAGGACCAGCAGGGCCGGATGGAGTGGGCGCCGCCGGGCGCGGTGTCGGTGAATGGTGTCGCCATGGTTCCGGTAAGGACCGAGGCCGTCCGGCTTCCCGAACGGCCTCGGCGATCGCTCCGCTAGGTGAGGGCTGAGGCGCGAAGGCGCAGAACGGCCGAGGGGTCAGACGTGGAAGGATTCGCCGCAGCCGCAGCGGCCCTTCTCGTTCGGATTGTTGAAGACGAAGCCCGACTCGAGCTTGCCGTCGACGAAATCCATCTCGGTGCCGATGATGAACATGCTCGCCTTGGGGTCGATCAGGATGCGCACACCCTTGTCCTCGACCACCTCGTCGAACTTGCTCGCCTCGTCGGCATATTCCAGCGTGTAGGACAGGCCGGAACAGCCCTTGGTGCGCACGCCGATACGGATGCCCGCCGACGGCTTGCCGCGCTTGTCGAGCAGCGCCTTCACGCGCTCGGCGGCGGCATCCGTGATCTGCATGGCCTGCGGTCGCGCCATTTTCACTCAGCTCCAGATGAAGATTGTCTATGCAGGGCTGGCCCTCGGGGCCGCCTCTACTCCGCCGCCTCGCTCGCCTTCGGCTGCTTGGCGCGATAGTCCGCGACGGCGGCCTTGATAGCATCCTCGGCGAGAACCGAACAATGGATCTTGACCGGCGGCAGGGACAGGTGCTGGGCGATCTCGGTGTTGCGGATCGAGGCCGCCTCTTCCAGCGTCTTGCCCTTGATCCATTCGGTCGCGAGCGAGCTGGACGCAATCGCCGAGCCGCAGCCGAAGGTCTTGAACTTCGCGTCCTCGATCAGTCCGCCGGCCCCGACCTTGATCTGCAGCTTCATGACGTCGCCGCAGGCGGGCGCGCCGACGAGGCCGGTTCCGACATCGTTCGCGCTCTTGTCGAGCGTACCCACGTTCCGCGGGTTCTCGTAGTGGTCGACCACCTTGTCGCTGTAGGCCATGTCGCTACTCCTCGAATCCTTGTACCCGATGTGGCGGCTCGGAGCCGCCGGCGCAACCGTTCAGTGAGCCGCCCACTCGATCGAGCGCAGATCGATCCCTTCCTGGGCCATCTCCCAGAGCGGGCTCATCTCGCGCAGCTTGGTCACGTTGGCGACGATCTGCTCCACGGCGGAGTCGACCTCGGCCTCGGTGGTGTAGCGGCCGAGGCCGATGCGCAGCGAGGTGTGCGCCATCTCCACCTCGACGCCCAGCGCCCGCAGGACATAGGACGGCTCCAGCGAGGCCGACGTGCAGGCCGAACCGGAGGAGACCGAAAGGCCCTTGATCCCCATCATCAGCCCCTCGCCCTCGACATAGGCGAAGCTGAGGTTGAGGTTGCCCGGGATGCGCTGCGCGGCGTCGCCGTTGAGGTAGACCTCCGGCAGCTGCTGCGTGATCTTGTCGTAGAAGCGCCGCCGCAGGCCCTCCAGGCGCTCGGCCTCCGCGGCCATCTCGCGCTCGGCGATGGCGCAGGCTTCGCCCAGCCCGACGCAGAGCGGCGTCGGCAGGGTGCCCGAGCGCAGGCCGCGCTCCTGGCCGCCGCCGGTGATCAGCGGCTGCAGCCGGATCCGCGGGCGGCGCCGGACATAGAGAGCGCCGATCCCCTTGGGCCCGTAGATCTTGTGGCCCGAGATGCTGAGCAGGTCGATCTGCATGGCGTTGACGTCAAGCGGGATCTTGCCGACCGCCTGGGCGCAGTCGGTGTGGAAATAGGCCCCGCGCTCGCGGCAGATGCGGCCGATCTCGGCCAGCGGCTGGATGACGCCGATCTCGTTGTTCACGCCCATCACCGACACCAGCACCGTGTCGTCCTCGATCGCCGCGCGCAGCTGGTCGAGGTCGACGAGGCCGTTCTGGCCCACCGGCAGGTAGGTGACGCGGAAGCCCTCCTCCTCGAGGTGGCGGCAGCTGTCGAGCACGCACTTGTGCTCGGTCACGACGGTGACGACGTGCCGCTTCTTGTCGCGGTGGAAGTAGGCCGCCCCCTTGATAGCGAGGTTGTTCGATTCCGTCGCGCCCGAGGTGAAGATGATCTCCTTGGCGTCCGCGCCGATGATCGAGGCGATCTGGGCGCGCGCCTTCTCGACCGCATCCTCGGCCTCCCAGCCGTAGCGGTGGTTGCGCGAGTGCGGATTGCCGAAATGCTCGGTGAAATAGGGCAGCATCGCCTCGACCACGCGCGGGTCGGTCGGCGTCGTCGACTGATAGTCGAGATAGATCGGATAGCCGGTGTCGTTGCGTTCGATCATGGTGCCTTCGGGCATGAGTTCGCTCCTCGAATTCCGGTCCGGCCTCAGGCCGCCCGCGCGCGTTCGCCTGCCCGCGCGGCAAGGGCCGCCCAGGCTCCGACGCAGCGGTCGACGTCGTCGGCCGTGCTGTTCCAACCGAGGCTGATGCGGATCGCCGTGCGCGCGACCGCCGCCTCCACTCCCATCGCTTCCAGGACGTGCGACATCCGGACCTTGCCCGACGAGCATGCCGAACCGGCGGAAACCGCCACCCCGGCCAGGTCCAGCGCCATGACTTGCGTCTCGGCGGGCACGCCCGACATCGCCACGCAGACCGTGCTGGGCAGCCGTGCCGCGCCCCGGCCGAAGATGCGCGCCGCCGGATCCGCCGCCGCCAGCCCTGCCTCCAGCCGCTCGCGCAGGCGGCCAATCCGCCCGTCGTCGCCTTCGCTCGCGACCGCGGCAGCCGCCGCGAAGCCGGCCATGGCCGGCACATTCTCGGTTCCGCCCCGCAGGCCGGATTCCTGGCGGCCGCCACGCAGCAGCGGGCGCAGCGGCAGGCCCTCCTGGATCAGCAGGGCGCCCGCGCCGGGCGGCCCACCCAGCTTGTGCGCGGACACCGTCATCATCTCGACGTCCAGCGCCGTGAACGACAGCGGGATGCGTCCGGCCGCCTGGGTCGCGTCGGTATGGACCAGGGCACCCTCGGCATGGGCGAGCCGCACGATCTCGGCCAGCGGCTGGATCGTGCCGGTCTCATTGTTCGCCAGCATCACCGAGACGAGGCCGACCCCGCCCTCGGCGAGCCGCCGCTCCAGCCAGCCCAGGTCGACGATGCCTTCACCGTCGACCGGAATGCGCTCGGCATCGGGAGCGGCGCGCAGCGCGGAATCATGCTCGACCGCCGAAATCAGCGTCGCCGCGGCGCCGAGGCCGCGCAGAGCCAGATTGTTCGCCTCGGTGCCGCCGGAGGTGAAGACCACTGCGTCCGACGGCATGTCGAAGGCCGCCGCCACGGTGCGCCGCGCCTGCTCCAGCCGCGCGCGGGCGGCCCGGCCGGCCGCATGGGGCGACGACGGGTTGCCGGTCTCGCCCAGCGCCTCCAGCATCGCCGCCCGCGCCTCGGGGCGCAGCGGCGAGGTGGCGTTATGGTCGAGATAGGCGATCATGCCGGGTCCGCTCCCTACTCCGCCGCCGCCGCGACGGCGCGATGATGGACGACGCCGCTGGTGCCGAGGACGCGGCGGTCGCAGACGTCCGCGAGGCTGACGGCGCTGAGATAGAGGTGGATCTGGTTGCCCAGTTCCTCCCAGAGGTCGTGCGTCAGGCAGCGGCTCTTGTCGGAATGGCAGCCGCGCGCGACCCCGGGCGAGCAGCGCGTCGCCCGGATCGGCTCGTCGACCGCGAGGATGATGTCGGAGATGCGCATGTCCGCGGTCTCCCGCGACAGGAGGTAGCCGCCGCCCGGCCCGCGCACGCTGCGGACGAGGCCGCCGCGGCGCAGCTTGGCGAAGAGCTGCTCGAGGTAGGAGAGCGAGATTTCCTGCCGTTCGGCGATGTCGGCCAGCGCGACGGGACGCCCGTCGCTGTGGCTGGCGAGATCGACCATGGCCATGACCGCATAGCGGCCCTTCGTGCTGAGCTTCATGGCTCGACCCTTTCCATGCGCATGGCCGCCTCGGAGGCTCGGCGATGATCGTCGCTGGCGCATTCGAGTTCGGCGACGCGCGAGCGCAGACGGGAAACCTCGTCGCGCAGTTCGGAGAGCGCGCGGGCGACGGGATCGGCGACCTCGCCCGGCGTGTTCGCATAGGCGGCGAACGCGTCCGGCACCGGCGGATTCTTGCTCTTCACGGCCCGGGCCGGAATGCCCACCACCGAGGCGCAGGCGGGCACGTCGTTGAGGACGACGGCGTTGGAGCCGATGCGGGCGCCGTCGCCGATCATCAGCGGCCCCAGAACCTTGGCCCCGGCACCCACGATCACGCCGTTGCCGAGCGTCGGATGCCGCTTGCCCTTCTCCAGCGAGGTACCGCCCAGGGTCACGCCCTGATAGAGGGTGACGTCGTCACCCACCTCGGCGGTCTCACCGATCACCACGCCCATGCCATGGTCGACGAACAGCCGCCGGCCGAGCGTCGCGCCCGGATGAATCTCGATCCCGGTCGCCATCCGTCCGACATGCGAGACGAAGCGCGCGAGCGTCCACCAGCGGCGACGCCACAGGGCATTCGCCCAGCGGTGAAAGATGCGCGCATGGATGCCCGGATAGCACAGCAGAACCTCCAGCCGGGACTTCGCGGCCGGGTCGCGGGCCATGACGGCGGCGATATCATCGCGAAGGTTGGTAAAGACCATCGATCCCACTATGTTAGCTGTGGCTTTCGGGGTCGCGTCGGGCGCGGGGGCCGATGCCGAGCATATAGGTTTTCCGACTAAACCAGTCAAGTATGGGCGTGCGCGGGCCCTGCCGTCCCGCCTGCGCCGTGATCCGAGGAGTGCGATGCCGGAAGTCATCATCAACGGTCCGGAAGGCCGCCTGGAAGGCCGCTATTCCCACGCCCGCACCCCGAATTCGCCGGTCGCGCTGGTGCTGCATCCGCACCCGCAGCACGGCGGCACCATGAACAACAAAATAGTCTACAACCTGTATCAGGCTTTCGTCCGCCGCGGCTTCTCATCCCTGCGCTTCAACTTTCGCGGCGTCGGCCGCTCCCAGGGCACCTACGACCGCGGCGAGGGCGAGCTGTCGGACGCCGCATCGGCACTCGACTGGCTGCAGACCTACAATCCCAATGCCCCGTCCTGCTGGGTGATCGGCTTCTCGTTCGGCGCCTGGATCGGCATGCAGCTCCTGATGCGGCGGCCGGAGATCGCGGGCTTCATTTCGATCTCGCCGCCGGCCAACATGTTCGACTTCTCGTTCCTGGCCCCCTGCCCCTCCTCCGGCCTCATCGTCCATGGCGACCATGACACGCTGGTGCCCGAGGAGGCCGTGCTGAAGCTGGCCAACAAGCTCAACAGCCAGCGCGACATCACGGTGACGCTGAAGTCGATCAAGGGCGCCGACCATTTCTACAAGGACAAGGTCGACCAGCTCGTCGAGGTCGTCGACCGCTATGTCGACGAGGCCATCGCCTCGGCGCCCGCCCGCGCGGCCGCCGGCACCCGCTGATCGACCCCGGGGGACGCAACGGCGTCCCCCGAGCGGAACAGGCTGGCGCCCCGCAGGTCCGGGACGCCAGCAGGTCCAAGACAGCGGCCCCGCGTCGGCGGTCACAGGATGCCGCCGACCCACCCCAGGCGGCTCATGCCCTCCCACAGGGTTCCTGCGGCGCCGATCAGCAGGAACAGGCCGCCCAGCAGGGCGGCGCCGAGCAGGAGCCCATCCTCTTCGACATACGCCACCGCGATCAGCACGATCGCGAGCGCCGGAGGCACGTTGGAGAAGGGGATCGGCGCGAACAGCAGCCCGCCCAGCACCATGATCACGCCGCCGACCGGCCTTCTTGCCGCACGGACGGGGGTGGGCCAGCGGGGCCTGGCGATGCGCTCGACGAGCCGCAGCACCGGCCCCGACCACCGGATCAGCTTCGCCAGCCCGGCTCGCCCGAGCTTCCGGTTCCCGAGCCGCCGCGGCAGCAACGGCCCGCTCCGGCCGGCGGCCATCTGAGCGGCCAGGATCACGATGGCGATGCCGGCCACGGCCGACACGCCCGGCAGCATGGCCAGCAGCCCCAGCACCGTCAGGATGAGCCCGAACGAGCGATCGCCCAGCCGCGCGATGAGGCCGAACGCGGTCATGGCGTCCGCGTCGCCATCGACCATCAGATCGGAAAGAAGGACGGAAGTGGGTACTCGGGGCGCCATCGTCTCGCCTCGTCCGGCTCGCCTCGTCCGGCGCATGGACGACACGGGTTCGCCCGGCCCCCGCTCTCGCCGCCGGCCGGGCAGGACCGATGTCGGCTGTCACGCCGAAGACAAGCAGAGGTCCTGCGCCAAGCCAACAGCGAAGCAGCGCGGCGGTCATGAGCCGCGATCTCGCCGCGTTCGTCAGGGGCACGCCCATACGGCCGCGCCCATGCGGCCACGACCAGCGAAGCGAGAGGCAGAAGCTTGAGAATAATGGTCGGAGCGGCCGGATTTGAACCGACGACCCCCAGTCCCCCAGACTGATGCGCTACCAGGCTGCGCTACGCTCCGACCGGTCCGGCGGGGCGGCGCGTCGGCCACCCCCGGAAGGGAGCGGGACTATACTGGTCTCGCCGCCGGATGCAAACCCTCGATTGGGCCGCCGCGACGTCGCAGCCTCATCCTTCCGGCGGCGCCTCTTCGCGGGTGAAGCCGCGCTTCTCCGCCGTCTTGAGAATGGCACGGAGGACGACCAGCTCGTTCAGCGCCTCTTCCAGCGCCGAGCGCAGCGCCGCGATCTCGGCATGGGCATCGTCGAGGGCATCCTCGTCCACGCCCTCCGAAGCCTGGAACTGCGGTTCCGCGGCCGTCGCGGGCTCCGGTGCCGGCGCGGCCTTGCCGCCGCGGCCGCTGTCGCGCAGCAGCCGCTGCACGCCCTTGATCGTGTAGCCCTCGTCGTAGAGCAGCCGGCGGATGCGCTGCAGCAGCACGACGTCTTCCGGCCGGTAGTAGCGGCGCCCGCCGCCACGCTTCAGGGGCCGGATCTGGCCGAACTTGGTTTCCCAGAAGCGCAGCACGTGCTGGGGGATGTCGAGTTCCTCGGCAACTTCGCTGATCGTGCGGAAGGCCGACGCCGACTTCGCGCGCCGGGCCGATACCGCCTCATCCCCGGAAGACACCGCCATCGACGCGCCTCTCAACAATCTTCATCATTGGTATCAACAGCTTCCTCGACGCCGTTGATCCGATTCTTCAACACATGGGACGCCCGGAAGACCAGCACGCGCCGCGGCAGGATGGGCACCTCGTCGCCGGTCTTCGGGTTGCGGCCGACGCGCTGGCCCTTCTGGCGGACGGAGAAGCTGCCGAAGGAGGAGATCTTCACCATCTCGCCGCGCTCCAGCGCGCCCACGACCTCTTCCAGCACGCGCTCGACCAGCGCCGCCGACTCGTTCCGCGACAGGCCGACCTCCTGATAGACGGCTTCGCTCAGATGCGCTCGTGTGATCGTCCGCCCGGCCATCCGCCCCCCGGCTACGCTGTGCGGTCCCCGCGCAGAAACTAAGCAGAGGCCGGGATGGGCGTCAATCCGCCATCACCATGATTTGCAAGCATTTGTCGGCCGTCCTTGCCGCGCGCAGGCGGCTCGGGGCCGCCGGTCTCACCAGCGGATGAGGCTCGATCCCCAGGTGAAGCCTCCGCCCATGGCCTCGATCAGCACGAGCTGGCCGGGCCGGATGCGTCCGTCGCCGGCCGCTTCGGCCAGCGCCAGCGGAATGGAGGCGGCGGAGGTGTTGGCATGGCGGTCGACCGTCACCACCACCTTCTCGGCCGGCAGGCCCAGCTTACGGCCCATCGCGTCGATGATCCGCCGGTTGGCCTGATGCGGCACCAGCCAGTCGATGTCGGAGGCCGAAAGGCCGGTCGCCGCCAGGGCCTCGTCCACCACCTCGGCGAGGCGGTTGACCGCGTGGCGGAACACCTCCTGCCCCTTCATGCGGACATGGCCGACGGTCCCGGTCGTCGAAGGACCGCCGTCGACGTAGAGGGCGTCGCGATGGCGGCCGTCCGAATGGAGATGCGTCGTCAGCACGCCACGGTCGGCGGCCGTGCCCGCGCCGGGCTCGGCGCGCAGCACCAGGGCACCGGCGCCGTCCCCGAAGAGGACGCAGGTCGTCCGGTCCTCCCAGTCGAGCAGCCGGGTGAACGTCTCGGCGCCGATGACGAGCGCCGTCCGCGCCTGGCCCAGCCGCAGGCAGTTGTCCGCCATGGCCAACGCATAGACGAAGCCCGAGCAGACGGCCTGGACATCGAAGGCGAAGCCGCCGTGCACGCCGAGCGCGGCCTGCACCCGGGTCGCGGAGGCCGGAAAGGTATCGTCGGGAGTCGTCGTGCCGAGGACGATGAGGTCGACCTCGTCCGGGCCGACGCCGGCGCGCTCCATGGCCTGCCGGGCCGCCGCCGTGGCCAGGGTCACCGTCGTCTCGTCGGCGCCGGCGACGTGGCGGGCGCCGATGCCGGTCCGCTGGCGGATCCATTCGTCGGACGTATCGACGCCACGGCCGACGAGCGCGTCGTTGTCCACCTGTTCGCGCGGCAGGGCGGCGCCGAAGCCCGCGACGACGGAACGGATGACACTCGCAGGGCGGATCACGCTCACGGGGCGACCGCCGCCGCGGGCGCGAGACCCAGGCTCGGATGCAGCGTCTCGAACTCCTCCCGCACGGTGTCGAGAAATCCGTGCAGCGCCATGTCGACGGCCACGCCGATGGCATTGGCGAAGCCGAGCGCGTCGGCACCGCCATGGCTCTTCACCGCGATGCCGTTCAGCCCCAGGAACACGGCGCCGTTGTAGCGGCGCGGGTCGAGCCGGCGGCGCAGCTTGCGCAGGGCCGGGCGGGCGAAGAAATAGCCGATGCTCGCCAGCGGCGAGCTGTGGAAGGCCGCGCGCAGCGACTGGGTGAACAGCTTGACGGTGCCCTCGGCCGTCTTCAGGGCGACGTTGCCGGTGAACCCGTCGGTGACGATCACATCGACCGTTCCGGTCGCGATATCGTTGCCCTCGATGAACCCGTGGAACTCGATCGGCAGGTCGGCGTCCCGCAGGCGCTGGCTCGCGATGCGCAGCGCCTCGTGCCCCTTCTGGTCCTCCGCGCCGACGTTGAGCAGGCCGAGACTCGGCCGCGCGAGTCCCAGCACCGTCCGCGAGAAGACCTGGCCCATCACCGCGAACTGGAACAGGTTGTCGGCGTCGCAATCGATGTTGGCGCCGAGGTCGAGCATCACGCTCTCGCCGCGCAGCGTCGGGAAGAACGAGCAGATCGCCGGCCGGTCGATACCGGGCAGCGTGCGCAGCACCAGCTTGGCCATGGCCATCAGTGCGCCGGTGTTGCCGGCGGAGACGACACCGACCGCCTGCCCCTCCTGCACCGCGTTGATCGCCAGCCGCATGCTCGACTGGCGGCTGTTGCGGAGCGCCGCCGACGGCTTCGCATCGGCGGAGACGACCATGTCGGTGTGGACGATGCGTACCCGATCCTTCAGCCGCGCGGCCCGCTCGACGAGCGGAGCCAGCTGCGGCTCGGGTCCGAACAGCAGGAAGTCGACCTGCGGAAAGCGGCTGAGCGCCAGATTGGCGCCATCGATCACGATGCCGGGGGCATCGTCGCCGCCCATCGCGTCGAGAGCGATGGTCAGTCGGTCGCCCAATGCCAGCCCCGCCCGGGATCGTCTTGGGATCAGGCGCCGGTCGCAGCCACCACTTCGCGGCCGTCATAATGACCGCAGGAACCGCAGATATGGTGCGGGCGCTTCAGCTCGCCGCAGTTCGAGCACTCGACATGCGCCGAGGGCGTCAGGGCGTGGTGCGAACGGCGCATGTTGCGGCGGGACTTCGAAGTCTTCTTCTTCGGAACGGCCATGGCTCAGGTATCCTAACGGCAGACAGGTGTGCGGCGCAAAAGGCCGGGCGTTGTATCCGATCCGGTGCGGGCGCGCAATCGCTCCGCTCGGCCGCAACTATGCGCCGACGCGGCGCGACCATCGGGCGCGTCTTGTCCGGTTCCCCAGCTTCATGCCGCCTGCCCGCCGTCGCCGTCAAGGGATTCGCCGTCGGGGCGTTCGCCGTCGACGGATTCCAGGGACACGCCCGGCGCGCGGGGATAGGGCTCGAGTGCGACCGCCAGTTCCTGCGCCGCCGCCTCGCCGATGTCGATCTCGTTCCCTTCCAGGGGCTCGACGATCTCGTCCTCGAACGCCACGTCTACCTCCTCACCCGGCTCCTCGCGCGTAAAGAGGAGTACGAAGTCGGACGAGACGGTCTCGGGCACCGGTCCCAGGGTGACGACGCAGCGCTGGGTGACCTCCGCATCGACATGGCCGTCGAGGCGGATCGCCGTCCCGCCGTTGACCGAGCGCGCACGCACGGTGGCGCGGAACGAATCGATCCCGATCAGGTCGAAGCGTCGGGCGAGCGCCGCCCGCTCCGCCGCGTCCGCCTCGATCTCGCGCACCAGCCCGCGCCGGTCGATGCGATCGACCGCCACCATGCGGGAGAATTCGGGAGTCTCGGACGTCATGGCACCTCCTCTCGGTCCGGGCCGCCCGGGGGCGGCGGAAATACGATGCGACCCGCCGCCAGCCGGGCTGCGGGCTGGTCGGCGAGTTCCGCCGCGGCCCGCCGGACGTAGGCGACCATCACCGCCGCCGTCGCCGGCGCCACCTCCACCGTGCCGTAGAGATTGCGGCGGAGCGCCCCTTCGAGGGCTTCGTCGTCGTCGGCGAGCGCCTGACGGTAGGCGGCCATGCGACCATAGAACGCCTGCGCCATCTGCTGGATCCGGCGCCCGATTCCCATGTCGCCGACCCCCATCTCGCGCAGGCTGCGGTCCATGTCGGCGAAGAGGCGATCGAACAGCGCCTGGGCGATGTCCCGCGACGCCTGGTCGCTTTCCGCCGCCAGCCGGTGCAACGCCAGGAAGGTGTGCAGCGCGATCAGCTCGAAGCGGCCGTCGAGCGTGTCCGGAACGCTGCAACGGCGATAGAATTCCGGCCGCCGCGCCTGCTCGACGGCGACGACATAGAGATGGGCCGCGGCCGCCGTCGGCGGTGCCGAGCGTCGTCCGAACCATCGAGCCAGTCCCATGCGCCCTTCGACCTTCCCTCTGGCGCCCGGCCGCGGCCGGCCTCCCGATTGACAGGAGCCGGCGACGACGGCAGTTTTGCGGATCGGCAGAGCATGGTGACGAGAGCCCGTCGGCGTCAATCGGACATGCCGTCGCTCCCGCTGCCGCAGCCCAGAGATCGCCCATGACAAAGCCCATCCGCAGCACCGCGACCGCCCTGCTCCTGGCCGGTGTGGCGCTTGGCGCCTGCGCGCCGATCGTCAACCAGCACGGACACCAGATCGCCACCGAGAAGCTGGCCGAAATTCGTCCCGGCGCGACCACCAAGGACGAGGTCCAGCAGATCCTCGGCACGCCCTCGACCTTGTCCACGTTCAACGACCGCAGCTGGTTCTACGTCAGCCGACGCACCGCGCAGGTCGCCTTCTTCGCGCCCGAGACGAAGAGCCAGGAGACCGTGGCCATCGACTTCGATGCGTCCGGCGTGGTCGCCGGGGTGCGTCAGTTCGACCTGCGCGACAGCCAGCCGGTCGAGCACGTCGCCCGGCAGACGCCGTCGGTCGGCAAGGAGATGACCTTCATCGAGCAGCTCATCGGCAATATCGGCAAGTTCAACACCGGCCGGCGCAGCGACCCCGGCAACCGCGGCGAGATCTGACGGGTCACGCCGCGGCGCGCCGCGACAGCTCCGCGGCCAGCGCATCGGGAATCGACACTCCCTCGGCCGCGGCGCGGGCGCGCGCAGCCAGACGGCGATCGCCGGGCAGGCGGACGCCCTCCTGGCCGAGGACGGCACCCAGCAGCACCTCCACCCGCTCGAGGAAACCCTCCCCCGCGAGGGCCGGCGGATGGATCGCGATGAAGAGATGGCCGATGCGCGGCTTCGACCCATCGGCCGTGAAGAAAGACCCCGCCTCCCAGCCGTAGTTGCCCCCGGTCAGGCCGGCGGCGAGCAGCTCGACCATCAGCGCCAGCGCCGCGCCCTTGGCGTCGCCCAGCGGCAGCATCGTGCCGGCGAGCGCCGCGGCGGCGTCCGTCGTCGGCCGGCCGGTGGAATCGACGGCCCAGCCTTCGGGGATCGGCTCGCCCTTCTGGGCAGCCACCATGATCCGGCCGCGTGCGACCTTCGACAGGGAGAGATCGATCACGAGCGGCGGAGCACCGCGCCTGGGACAGGCGAAGGCGATCGGATTGGTGCCGTAGATCGGCCGGTGGCCGCCCCAGGGCGCCAGCGCCGCCGGCGAGTTGGTGAAGGCCAGGCCGACCAGCCCGCGCTCCGCCAGCCGCTCCACATGATGACCGGCGACGCCGAAATGATGCGAGCGGTGGACGCCGACGGCGACGATCCCCGTCTCCGGTGCGAGATCGGCCGCCGCCGCGAGGCCGAGGCGCACCGCCGGGAAGGCGAAGCCGTCGGCCGCGTCGACCGCCAGCGTCGCGGCCGCCGTCCGCCGGACCACCGGCCGGGCATCGCCGTCGACCTTGCCCGACCGAACCTGGTCGGCATAGGCCGGAAGCCGGGCAACGCCGTGCGAGGCGATGCCGTCGGCGTCGGCCGCCACCAGGGCGTCGGCCACGATGGCGGCGCTGCCGGCCTCCGTGCCGGCGGCGAGCAGCACCCTGCGGGCGGTTTCCGTCAGCGTCGCCAGGGACAGGACCGTCATCGTCACCTCACCACAGGAGCGAAAAACCGGAGGCCAACAGCAGCCACAGCACGACCCGCCGATAGGCCCGGTCGTCAATGCGGCGGTAGAGCCGGAACCCGGCCCAGAGACCGGCGACGACCAGCGGCGTGCCGATCAGGAAGAGTTCGCCGGTGCGCCAGGTGACGCTTCCCGCCATCGCCAGCGAGGCGATCGTCGTCAGGTGCATCACCAGCAGATAGGGCTGGTAGGCCTGCCGCTGCTCGTACTTGTTCCAGGGCCGCAGCGCGCACCACAGGGTCACGATCGGGCCGCTGAAGCCGGTCATGCCGCCGAGGACGCCGCTGACGAAGCCGATGGCGCAGTCGGCCGGCCGGCCGCCGCGGGTGATGCGCCCGACATCCGGGCGCAGCAGCAGGAACCCGGTGTAGGCGATCATGAAGATGCCGACCGCGACCTGGAACAGGTGCGGATCGATCTGGCGCACGATCCAGACCCCGAGCGGCACGCCGACGACGCCGCCCAGGATGAACGGCAGCGAGGGGACATAGTCGATCTCGCGCCGCATGTTCCAGAGCGCGTAGCCCTGGGTCAACACGCCGAAGCAGACGACCAGCGCGATCACCTCGAGGGGATCGAGCACGCGCAGCCACAGCGGGGCCGCGACCAGCGCGAAGGCGAAGCCGACCAGCCCCGACACGAACCCCGCAAGGCCGGCCCCCGTCAGGAACAGGCCGAGGACGAGGCTCATGCGGCGGGGATCAGCGCGCGCACCCGTTCGGCGATCGCGAGCGCGGAGGTCAACCCCGGCGACTCGATCCCGAAGAGGTTCACCAGCCCGGGGATGCCGTGGACCTCCGGCCCGTCGATGCGATAGTCCGCCGCCGGCTGGTCCGGGCCGGATATCTTGGGCCGGATGCCGCTGTAGGCGGGGGTGAGCGCACCGTCCGGCAGGTCCGGCCAGTACGAACGGACGGCGGCGTAGAACCCTTCGCAGCGGCTCGGGTCGACGTCGTAGTCGATCTCGTCGATCCATTCGACGTCCGGCCCGAAGCGCGCCTGCCGTCCGAGGTCGATGGTGACGTGGACGCCGAGCCCGTGCCGGTCGGGCATGGGATAGATGAGGCGGCCGAACGGCTGGCGCCCCAGCAGCGAGAAATAGTTGCCCTTGGCATAGAGCTGCGGCGGGATCGTCTGGCGCGGCACCCCGGCGATCGCCGCCGCCAGCCGCGGCGCGTGCAGCCCGGCGGAATTGACGACGGCCCGGCAGCGGACCGTCATCGGCTCCTCGCCGCCGGCCTCCAGGACGATACCGTCCGGCTCGACCTGTCCGCGCAGCACCGGCGTGTGGAAGGCGATCATCGTGCCGGCCGCCTCCGCGTCGCCCTGCAGGGCCAGCATGAAGGCATGGCTGTCGATCACCCCGGTCGACGGCGAGAAGAGGGCCGCTTCGCAGCGCACCGCCGGCTCCATGCGCGACACCTCGGCCGCCGTCATCGGCACCAGGTCGGGAACACCGTTGTCGGCCGCCTTCTGGCGGATCGCCATCAGCCTGGGCACCTGGTCGGGGTCGGTCGCGACGATCAGCTTGCCGCAGTCGAGGAACGGCACCCCGCGTTCCCGGCAATAGGCATAGAGGCGATGCTTGCCCTCGACGCAGAGTTCCGCCTTCAGGCTCCCGGTCGGATAGTAGATGCCGGCATGGATGACCTCGCTGTTGCGCGAGCTGGTTTCGGTACCGATCGCCTCGGCCTTGTCCAGCACGACGACCTCGCGGCCGGCCTCCGCAAGCGCCCGCGCGACGGCCAGACCGACGACGCCGGCGCCGATCACGACGCAGTCGAGGGATTCCATGGGACGAAAGGGTCTCGGACCTGTGGAGGAAATCGGGCACGCACTTTAGCCCGCCCAGCGGCCCTTGCCCAGCCGCCGCGGTGGCGGTCGTGCGCGCGTCAAATCCCATAATTGGTCAAAAAATCAATAATTTAGAGGATTTAAGCTAATTCATTATCTTAACTACATGCAATTTCATCCATTATATCAATCGATTATGCCTCATTTCTGATACTTTGAATTCGCTTGATCTTCGCATATCGGCGCAAAACGCGGTCGCGGCGAAGGCGCGACAGGCGCTGCAGCCAGAAGATGCCATCGAGCTGGTCGATCTCGTGCTGCAGGCAGACGGCGAGCAGGCCGTCGGCATCCTCGACCGCCGGTTCGCCGTCGAGGTTCTGGTGCCGCACGCGGACCCGCGCCGGCCGCTCCACCAGGTCGCTCACGCCGGGCATCGACACGCTGCCCTCGGGGTGGACCGTGCGTTCGTCGGACGCCCATTCGACCACGGGATTGCAGTAGCGGCGGACGCGCCCATCGATGTCGATCACGACGAGCCGCAGCGGCACGCCGACATGGGCGGCGGTGATGCCGATGCCCGGCGCGGCCCGCATCGCCGCCAGCAGCCCGTCGGCGAGAACGCGGAGATCGTCGTCGAAGCGTTCGACCGGACGACAAGGGGTCGCCAGCGCCGTGTCGGGATAATGTCGGATCGTGAGCGTGGTCATCGGGCGACACCTCCGTCATCCGGGTGCTAGGCTGGTCGGGCTCCCATGGCCGCATCCCCCGACAGTACCCCGCCGCGCGGCGGCGGTCGCATCCCCTCCGTGCTGCGCGGCATCCTCTACATGATCGTGGCGACCGCCGCCTTCATGACGATGCAGACGGGGATCCGCCACATGACCGGCGAGTTGCATCCGTTTGTGGTCGGCTTCTTCCGAACCTTCCTCGGCCTGCTCTGGCTCACGCCCTGGATCGTGCGCATCGGGCCGGCGGCATGGCGCTCGGCACGGCCGCTCATTCACATCTTCCGCGGCACGATCAACACGGTCTCGATGCTGTGCACCTTCGTCGCCCTCTCGATCACGCCGCTGGCCGAGGTCACCGCCCTGTCCTTCACCGCCCCGCTTTTCGCGACGCTGGGTGCGATTCTCTTCCTCGGCGAGCGGGTCCGGCTGCGGCGGTGGCTGGCGATCGGCGTCGGCTTTCTCGGCGCGCTCCTCATCCTGCGGCCCGGCTTCGCCGAGGTCGGGCTGGGCCCCATCCTGATGGTGGTGGCATCCGCGCTGTGGGCGATGGCCCTGCTCATCATCAAGCTCCAGTCACGGACCGATTCCGCCGTGACCATCGCGCTCTACATGGGCGTGGTCATGTCGCCGCTGGCACTGGCCGCGGCGATCCCCTACTGGACCTGGCCCGACCCCGGCCAGTTCCTGATGCTGGCCGGCATCGCCGCCCTCGGCACGGTGGGGCAGCTCGCCCTCAACCAGTCGTTCCGCGAGGCCGATGCGACGGTGGTCCTGCCGTTCGACTATCTCAAGCTGATCTGGGCGACGGCACTGGGGTTCCTCGCATTCGGCGAAGTGCCCGATGCCTGGACCTGGATCGGCGGCACGGTCATCTTCGCCTCCACCGTCTACATCGCCTGGCGGGAAGCGAAGGCGAAGCGGAACGCGAAGACGCGGCTCGGCGCAAATACGGGGCAGGACGGACGCTCCACAACGCGGTAGTGTCTTCGTCATGGGTCTGCTGTCGCGTGCGAATCTGGCGGCGTTTCTGATCCTCGGCCTGGCCGCCGAACCTTCCGTCGCGCTCGAGCCGGTCGATGTCGAACTGGTTCTGGCGATCGACGTCTCGCGGTCGGTCGATGCCGTCGAGGCGCAGCTGCAGCGCCAGGGCTATGTCGCGGCGTTCCGCAATCCACGCATCCAGCGCGCGATCGCCAACGGCCCGCTCGGTCGCATCGGCGTCACCTATTTCGAATGGGCGGTCACCGACTATCAGCGTCCGGTCGTCGGCTGGACCGTCATCAAGGACGAGGCGAGCGCCCGGGACTTCGCCGACCGGCTGGACGCCGCACCGCTGCAGTCCTGGGGCTGGACCTCGATATCGGGCGCCATCGACTACGCCGTGCCGCTGTTCGGGCAGGTCTTCGAGGGCACACGCCGGGTCATCGACATATCGGGCGACGGGCGGAACAATTCCGGCCGCCCGGCCCCGGCCGCGCGCGACGAGGCGATCGCCCTCGGCATCACCATCAACGGCCTCGCCATCATGAACGACCGGACGAACTTCGGCCGGCCGCCGGACCGGGAACTGGATGCCTGGTACCGCGAGAACGTGATCGGCGGCCCCGGCGCGTTCCTCTCCGTCGCCGAGGATTTCGAGGCGTTCGGCGAGGCGATCCTCAACAAGCTCCTCAAGGAGATCGCGGACCGGCCGGCCGGCGAAGGCACCGCCGCTCCACCGGGCTCGGACGGCTGACACTGAGCCGGGTGAGCATGAAAAGACTCGTAGCCGATGCCGTTGCGTCCCTCGACTTCGCTCGGGATGAGTCGTTTTCTTCAATCAAAACAAAGCATTGCTTCATCCCGAGCGAAGTCGAGGGACGCTCGGATGCTGGCCAGCACCACGAGTCGTGGAGCAGCCGCCTTCGTATCGGCCGGATGCGGTTCGGACGGTTGGTTCCGTGGCTCCTGGCCACCCTCCTCGCCACGCCAGCCAGCGCTTCCGGTGCCCCGGTCGATCTCGAGCTGGTGCTGGCGGTCGACGTATCGCACTCGATCGACGAGGCCGACGGCAGGCTGCAACGGGAGGGCTATGTCCGAGCCTTCCGCGACCCGCGCATCCTCGACGCCATCCGGTCCGGACGCACCGGCGCCATCGCCGTCACCTATGTCGAATGGTCGGCCGAGGACTATCAGCGCGTGGTCGTGGGCTGGTCGCTGATCGACGGCAAGGACGCGGCCGACGGCTTTGCCGCGCGCCTCGCCGCGCAGCCGCGCGTGTCGCAGAGCTGGACGGCCATCGGCGCGGCGATCGAGGCCGGGGTCGCGATGATCGAGGCCAATGCCTATGACGGCCAGCGCAAGGTCATCGACGTCTCGGGCGACGGCGTGAACAACAGCGGCCGCCCGCCGGCCCTCTCCCGCGAACTGGCCTTGGCGGCCGGCGTCACCGTCAACGGGCTGGTCATCATGCGGCCCAAGCCGGCCTGGAGCTGGCCGCCCGAGCCGCCGCTCGACGAATATTACCGGGACAACGTGGTGGGCGGCGCCAACAGCTTCCTCATCGTCGCGACAGAGCCCGCGGCCTATCCGCGGGCGGTGCTGCAAAAGCTGCTGCGCGAGATCGCCGATGCCGGCGGCCCGCCCGCCGAATATGTCGCGGTGGGCGGTGCCGGCCGGCAGGTCGCCGAGCTCGACGGGTCGTAGCCCCCTACTCGGCCGCCTCCGCGCGATTGGTCGCGGCCATGCGGCCGAACCCGTCCGCCAAGTCCTCGATCAGGTCGGCCGGATCCTCCAGCCCGATATGCAGGCGCAGCACCGGCCCCGCTCCCTGCCAGCGGGTGGCGGTGCGCAGATCCTCCGGATGCGAGGGCAGGATCAGGCTTTCGAAGCCGCCCCAGCTCGCCCCCATGGCGAAGAGGCGCATGCCGTCCAGCATCGCGTCGATGCCGGGCTTGGCCGCCGGCTGGAGGACGATCGAGAAGAGCCCGCACGCGCCGAGGAAGTCGCGCTTCCAGAGGTCGTGGCCGGGCGCGCCGGGCAGCGCCGGATAGAGCACCTGCGCCACCTCCGGCCGCTCCTGCAGCCACCGCGCGACCGTCAGCGCGCTCTCCTGGTGCTGCTTCAGGCGCACCGCCATGGTGCGCATGCCGCGCAGGCCGAAATAGACGTCGTCGGGGCCCGCACAGTAGCCGAGGTCGGCCATGGACTGGCGCACCGGCAGGAAGCATTCCTGATTGGTGACGATCGCGCCCAGCATCGCGTCGGAATGGCCGACGATGTACTTCGTCGCCGCATGGATCGACACGTCGACGCCGCGCTCGAAGGACGGGAAGAAGTAGGGCGTGCCCCAGGTGTTGTCGTGCAGCACCTTGACGCCGCGCGCATGGGCGGCCGCCGCGATCGCCGGAATGTCCTGGATCTCGAAAGTCAGCGACCCCGGGCTCTCGCAATAGACGAGCTTGGTGTTCGGCCGGATCAATTCGGCAATGCCGCCGGCGATCAGCGGATCATAGTAGGTGACCTCGACGCCGAACCGCTTCAGCACCTTTTCGCACAGGTTGCGGGCCGGGCCGTAGACCGTGTCGGCCACCAGCACATGGTCGCCGGCCGAGACGAAGGCCAGCATGGCGACGGTGATCGCCGCCAGCCCCGAGGAGACGAGCATCGCGCGATAGCCGCCCTCGACCCCGGCCAGCGCTTCTTCCAGCGCGAAGATGGTCGGCGTGCCGGAGCGGCCGTAGGTCACGCCCTCGAACTTCTTGGCCCGGGCCGCCTCGCGGGCGGCGACCGTCGGGAAGGTGATGGTCGAGGCGTGATAGACGGGCGGGTTGACCGCACCGTGATTGTCCCGCGGATGGCTGCCGAGATGGGTCAGCAGCGTGTCCTTGCGCATGCGCGCCTGATGTTCCTGGTCCATGGTTCCGGATCTTCGTTCGTGTGGAGCGGAAGGGCGTGACGTCGTGCCGTCAGGCCGCAGGCGGGACGACCCGGAAGCGCGCGTCGCCGTCGCGCTCGAGCTGGCCGACGAGGTCGACCTCCCAGGTCAGGTACTGGTGCATCGCCTCCTCGATGCCGGTGTCGCGATCATAGGGCCGATACCAGACGTCGTCGGGCGCATCGGCCATATGCTCGAAGCCCTTTGCGAGCGGCATGCCGGCCGCCTTCCAGCCCCGGGTGCCGCCGGCGAGGATCGCCGCCGGCCGGCCGAGGATCGCCGCCGCCTCGGGCGCGGCCAGTCGCGCGAACATCCCGTCGGAGGAGGCGATCACCACCAGTTCGGACGGCGGAACCTTCGGCAGCGACTGGGCGAACTGCGAGCGCACTACGAACCACGCCCCGGGGACATGGCCGGCGCGGTAGCGCAGGCTGGTGTCGATGTCGACGACGACCGCCTTGCCGGACGCCTGCAGGGCCTGGAGCTCGGCGGGCGAGACTTCGCGCACGTCGGGCATCCCACCCAGGATTTCCACCGGCGCCGGCCCGGCGACGAGCGGCCGGTCCTTCAGTCCGTCCGGCAGCACGACCGCGTCCCAGCCCATCTGGACCAGCCAGGAGGCGGTCATGATGGCGCGCACCCCGTCATTGTCGACGAGGACGATGCGTGCCCCGCGGATGCCGGCATAGGTGTCGGTCGCCTGCACGAGTTGGCCGCCGGGAGCATGGCGCGAATCCGCGCGATGGCCGGCCTCGAACTCCTCCGGCGTGCGGACGTCGAGGAGGAAGGTCGTCCGATCCGGCTCGCCGCGCCAGCGCGCCAGTTCCGCCTCGTCGATGCTGCGGACGCCGACGCGCCGGCCGACCTCGGCCGCCATCTCCTGCGCCCGGGCGATGCCCTCGGGCGAGGGGTCGGGTGCGACGAGGCTCGCCCCGCGGTCCACCTGCAGGCCTGCGAGGTGCCAACCCATCGTCCCGTTCTTGAGCGCGACCACGCGGTTCGGCACGCCCGCGTTGATCAGGGACTGCGCACCGATGATGCTGCGCGTGCGCCCGGCGCAATTGACGACGACCAGCGTGTCCGGCGAGCGGACGACATCGTTGATGCGATAGACCAGCTCGGCGCCGGGGCAGTCGATGCCCGTCGGGATGCTGATGTTGCGGTATTCCGGCCAGGGGCGGCTGTCGAGCACCACCATGTCGGTGCCGGCGTCCATCAGCTGCTTGATCTCCGACGCCTCCATGCGCGGGGTCTCGCAGGCATGCTCGACGATCTCGCCGAACGCCTTGCTCGGCACGTTGACGCCCGAGAAGATCTCGTAGCCGGCCGCCTTCCACGATGCCTGGCCGCCGGCCAGCACCGAGACGTTGCCGTAGCCGGCCTGCTGCAGCTTCGCGGCCGCGCGATGGGCCAGCGTCTCGTCCGCGTCGACCAGCACGATCCGGGCGGTGCGCCGCGGCACCACCGCCGCGAAGCGCGGCTCCAGCTTGCTCAGCGGCACCGATATCGCGAACAGGAGATGACCGTCGCTGAACGGGCCCTCCTCGCGCACGTCGACCAGCGCCAGTTCCTCGCCGTCCGACAGCATCGCCTTCAGTTCGCCGGCCTCGACCAGCGGCGCCTTCACCATGCCCGGCGGCGGGAAGACGGCGCAGGTCCCGGATTCCGGCTCGAAGGCGAGCCGCGCCGGCAGGTGCTCCAGGCTCATGCCGTAGAGGTGCAGGTGCAGCGAGGGCACCTTGCCCTCGACATGGATCGAATGGATGTCGTCGGGGCCGAACGAGACCGCATTGCCGCGGCGGACGGTCTTGCCCCCCGTCTCGACGATGGTCGCCCGGCCGGCGACCGTACCGTCGTCGGTGCGGCTCCAGAAGGTGTTGCGCTCCTCGCCATAGACGCCGCTGATCGCCGCCCAGGTGGTGTGGTCGTGCGGCGGCTGCGCCTTGCCCGGCACGCCGGCGGAGGCATAGAGGGCGAACCGGTGGTCGGCATCCTCCGAAAGGCGGTAGATCGTGCCCTTGCCGCCGGCGACGGGGAAATGGCCGGGCGGAAACAGCGCCGTCCGGGACGCCAGCCCCGTCAGTTCGGCGGCGATCGCGCCCAGCGCGTCCGCCCCCGTGCCCTGCGTCGCCTCGATCGCACGCACCCGCGCCACGGTCGCGGCGACCGCCGCGGCCCGCTCGCTCTGTACCGACATTCTGGATCCCTCCCGGGAAATCTCGATCCGTTGACCCGGCCGTTGCCCGGCCGCGCCGCGACAGTAGCGCAGTTCGCCATCGCCGGCATCCCCGCCGAGCCGCGGCATCGCGCCCCTCGCCGGCCCCGCTGCCGGCGGTCCCACTCCCGGCGGGCCGTCAGCCCGCCGGCGCCGCCGCGTCCGAATAGCGGCCCCGGATCGCCTCGATCTGGTCGAGGACGCCGAAGAAGGCGTCGACGACGGCCGGGTCGAAATGCTGGCCGCGCTCGCTGCGCAGCAGGTCCAGCACGCGCGGCAACTCCCATGCCTTCTTGTAGACCCGCTCGCTCGCCAGCGCGTCGAAGACGTCGACGAGGGCGGTGATGCGGCCGAAGAGATGGATCGCATCGCCGGCCAGCCCGCGCGGATAGCCGCTGCCGTTCCATTTCTCGTGATGCTCGTGGGCGATCACGGCGGCCGCCTGGAGGATGCGCGGCCGGGCGTCGCGCAGCATCTGCCAGCCGATCGCGGCATGGGTCTGCATCACCGACCGCTCCTCCGGCGTCAGTGGCCCCGGCTTGTTCAGGATGCTGTCGGGGATGCCGACCTTGCCGATATCGTGCATTGGCGAGGCCGTCCGCAGGATCTCCGCCTCGATCTCGTCCAGGCCCAGGGCGCGGCCCAGGATGTAGGAGTATTCGGCCAGACGGCGGACGTGGTTGCCGGTCTCCTTCGAGCGCGTCTCCACCACCTCGCCCAGGCGATAGATGATGTCGCGCTGGGTCTGCTCGACCTCGCCGCGCAGCAGCAGGTTCTCGTAGCCGATGCCGACATTGCGGCAGAACAGCTCCAGCAGCGAGGCGTCGGCCGCAGAAAGATGCACCGGCCCGTCGATCACCAGCAGGTTCGCCTCCTCGCCGCGCCCCTGGACGAAGCCTACGAAATGGTCGGATGCGCGGATGCTGCGGCGTTCGGCGAGTGCCCGGTCGATGGTCGCGGCGAGCGGCGGCGCGACCACCGAGCGGAGCTCGCGGTCGTTGCTGCCGGCATAGTGGCCGGTCGCCGCTACGACATTGAGCGGCGCCGCCAGCGACAGCGCCGCCAAACCGCCGCCGCGGGCGAAGACGGCCTCGTCGTCGGTGAAGATCAGGGCATTGAGCTGTTCCAGCACCCCTTGCGCGAACAATGGGACGGTCTGGAGGCGGAAGATCGCGGACGAGGCTTCGATCACCTTGAGCAGCCCCTGGCGGTGTGCCTCGATCATCCGCCGGCTCTGCTCGATCGTGACGATGTCGGCGTAGGAGCGCAGCGTCCCGATCAGCGCGGTATAGAGCTTGTCCCGCGTCAGCTCGGTCTTGGCCTTGTAGTCGTTGATGTCGTAGGCCTCGATCACCTGCCGTTCCGGCGCGACCCCGGGCTGCCCCGTGCGCAGGATGATCCGCACCTGATGATTGTGCAGCTCCTCCCGGACAGCCCGCGCCAGGTCGAGCCCGGCATGGTCCGACTCCATGACGACATCGAGCAGGATCAGGGCGATGTCCATGCGCGCGGACAGCAGCGCCAGCCCCTCCCGCCCCGAATAGGCGGAAAGGAACTCGACCGGCCGGCCCTGGAACCGGATCCCGCCGAGTGCCAGCCGCGTCACCTGATGGATGCCCGGCTCGTCGTCGACGATCAGGACGTTCCATGGGTCGCCGCCGGCTTCCGCCGACGGCGGCCCGGCCTCGTCCGGCTCGTCGGGAAAGAAGTCGTCTTCCACCATCGATTGCTCCGTCGGCCGAACCTCGCGGGTCATGCGCGAGCCGTGGTCGGGAACCGGATGACGAAGACCGCGCCGCCTCCTGGTCCGTCCTCATAGTGTACCTGTCCGCCGAGCTTGGCGACGGCAAGATTGTGCAGGATATGCAGGCCGAGGCCGCTGCCCCCCTGCCCCCGGCGGGTGGTGAAGAAGGGCTCGAACAGGCGCCCGCGATGTTCGGGGGGAATGCCGCGCCCGTCGTCCTGGTAGCGCAGTTCGACCATCCCGCCATCGAGCCGCCGCACCGTCAGCCGGACATTGCCGGCGACCCCGTCGGGAAAGGCATGGATCGTCGCATTGACGACGAGAATGGTCACGATCTGGCCGACGGCGCCGGGATAGCTGTCGAGGGCGATGTCGTCCGGGCAGTCGACGCTCACCTGGTGTCCGCCCTTGCGGTATTCCGGCCGCAGGCTGACGACGACCTCCTCCAGATAGGGCGCCAGGCGGAACTGCCGCCGGTCGTCGCTCGACTGGTCGACCGCCACCTTCTTGAAGCTCTGGATGAGGTCGGCGGCGGTCCTGCAGTGCGTCTCCATGAGCGCCGCCGTCTCCCGCGCCATGGCGAGGAAGCGCATCACGTCCGAGCGCTTCGCCCCGCCGGCTTGCGCCAGCGCCTCGACCGCCCGCGCTTCGCCGGCCAGCGTCGAGGCGGCGGTGAAGGCGATCCCGACGGGCGTGTTGATCTCGTGCGCGACGCCGGCGACGAGGCGCGCCAGGGCCGACAGCTTCTCCGCCTGCACGAGCTGCGCCTGGGCGTCGCGCAGCTGACGCAGCGCCTCGTCGGCGCGCTCCTCCTCGGCCTTGCGCGCCGACACGTCGAGGAAGGCGCCGAGCGCCACCGTCCGCCCGAGATGCTGCGTGACGACCGCCGTCAGCGCCGCCCAGAACTCGCTGCCGTCCGATCGCCGCAGGCGGGTCTCGAAGTCGCCGATCGTGCCGTCGCGGCGCAGACACCGGGCCTGCCGCGCGACTGCCCGCGGCTGCGCCCAGAAGCCGGTGGCGCCGGCGCCGGTCAGCTCGCCCGGAGCCTGGCGGAGCATCGCCGCCCCGGCCCGGTTGATCATGACGATGGTCGGCGCGAATCCACGCTCCAGGCGCAGCATGGCGAGGCCGATCGGGACGGTATCGAGGATGTTGCGCAGCAGCGCCTCGCGGTCGGCCAGATCGCGGGTGCGCTCGGCGACCGTCGCCTCCAGCTCGTTGGTCGCCGCCCGCAGCATCAGGCGCATCCGCTCCTGCGCATCGACCAGGGTGGCGATCTCGCGCAGGCGGCTGGCGACCACGACGGGGCGATCGAGCTTCAGTCCACCGATCCGCGCGCTCTCCGCCGCCAGTTCCTGCATCACCCGCTGGAACCGGCGCGCCATCTGGCGCGACAGGGCGAAGGCCAGGATCAGCACGGCCAGCACCAGGCCGGCGAGGACCAGCGCGTCCCGCTGGCTGCCGAACGTGAAGTCGTCCCTGGGAGCCGCCGCCGCGATGACCAGCCCGAGATTGTCCAGCATCATCGGGCGAAAGCGGACGATCCAGGTCTTCCCGTCGATCACGACCCGGGTGTCGCCATCGGCGTGCAACCCGGCCTGGCCCTGCCGGGCGGCCCAGGCGGCCGCGACCGGCTTCAGGCCGATCTCGGCCGGCTGCGGCAGGCGTGCCGACCGGCCCGACAGCCACGGCGCCGCGTCGGCCCCGTAGGGCAGGCCGAGCACCCCGCCATCGCCCGTCAGCAGGGTCATCCCGCCCGACTGGCCGACCCGGAAGCCGCGCGTCATGTTCGAGATGTCGCGCACGGTGAAGTCGAGCCCGACGACCATGCCGCCATGCGGCCCGCTCGGCGCGAGCTGCGTCGAGACCGTGATCCCGGGATCGCGCGTCTCGAAGAAGATGTAGGGCTCGGTCCAGTGGATGCGTCCGGCGCCGGCCTCGGCCGCGCCGGCGAACCAGGGGCGGCGGCGGGGATCGTACGTCCGCGCGACCACTTCCTCCGCACCGCGCGGGCGGCCGTCCAGCTCGTAGCGCCGCCAGCGCTGGCGCCCGGGCGTCGCCGCCTCGTCGATCTTGCGGACCAGGTAGCCGTCGCCATGCTTGCCGACGATCAGCCCGCTGCCGTCGGGCTCGGCGAACAGCATGTTGAGCAGGAACGGCCGGTTGCGCAGCTGCGCGATGCTGAGGCGGACGAGGTCGTCGGGGTCTTCCAGGTCGGTCGGGCCGAGGGCGACCCAGTCGCGCAGAAAGGCGAGGAACTGCTCGGCGCCGGCCGCGGTCAGCCGGAACTCCGCCTCCAGACGGTCGGTGGACAGGTCCATGGAGACGCGGGCCAGCTGGTCCTGCGCCGGCCGGACGATCAGCAGATGAATCGCGACGCTGAACAGGGTGACCGCGACGACGCAGATGGCGACGATCCGCAGCAGCAGGAACCCGCCGATCGATGGCCGCCCTCTGCGCGCGTCCGGCTGTTCCATCGCCCCCGTCCCCAGCATCCGGAGTTCAGCCTATAGCAGAAGCACGGCCCGACAACCCAACAGAAGCGCGAGAGCAGGATGCGAAAGACGGCAGCGCCGCCGCGGCGGCCGGATCAGGCCTTCGCCCGGTCGTCCGTGATGCGCATCATGGTCGTCACGCCGTCGCGCCAGCGGGCGGATTCGTCGGCCGCCGACGGCAGGAAGCGCGACTGGTCGAGCGTGGGGACCGGGCCCGGCTCGACCTGGATCAGCCGGCCGACGGCGGCGACGGTGCGGCCGGCATCCTCCAGCAGTTGCTCGTAGGTGATCTCGAGCGGCCGGATGCGGTTGATCGCGAAGAACTGCTGCCAGAACGTGGTCTCGGCCCGGATGCGCGCGACGGCGTCGAACAGCGCGCCGATGTCGACGGTGCCCGCGTCCGGCTCCGCCGCACCTTGTGCCGCGCGCAGCCGGAACCAGCGATTGGTGCGCGTCGCGATGGCGAGCGAGGTCGCCTGGGCCATCAGGTCGCCGCGGCGCAGCCAGACGAAGCGGCTGCTAGCCAGGTACTGGCGAAAGGCCCGCTGGCCGAGCAGGGGCCAAGCCTGATGGAAGTGCATCTTCACCCCGAAGGCACCGCTGGCGCTGGTGCGGCGGCGCGTCAGGGCGGCGATGTAGGTTCCCGTCCCGACCGGCAGCGCCAGGCCGAGGCGCCGGGCGGTCGGCACGATCATGTCGCGCTGGTTGAAGTACTCCGTCGGCACCCCCATCGTGCCCGTCCGGTGCAGCAGATCGCACAGCAGCATCGACCCGCTGCGCGGCGTCGAGGCGATGATGTAGCTGCGCACCGGCCGCGTCGGCGGCGGCAGGTCGAACTCCGACGCGAAGAAGGGCATGGCGGCGGCGAGATCGGGATCGGCGGCAACTGCGGCATCGGACATCCCCCGACTCTAGCCGCGCCGCCGGGCGCCTTCCATCTTCCGAAGGACCGCCTCCCCTTGCTATAAGCGCCCCTGGCCTGTCCCCGTAGCTCAGCCGGATAGAGCACAGGATTCCTAATCCTGGGGCCGTGGGTTCGAATCCCGCCGGGGACACCATTTATTTTCAAATACTTATACCAAATCCGGTGGATGGGGAACGACCCGTCATTGATGCCGTTGCGTCCCTCGACTTCGCTCGGGATGAGGATAATTTCTTAATCATATCAAGAAGGTGGCTCATCCCGAGCGAAGTCGAGGGACGCACGGTCGCTGGCCGGCGCCATGAGTCATCGCTTTTCGGACTTGGTATTAGGCCACCTTCTTGCGCCGCTTGCGGGAACGCTCGGAGGCGCGGGCCGCCGGACCCTGCCGCCAACGACGCGGTCGTTCCGATCGCAGAGGCGAGGTCGGCGCGGGGACGCCGAAGGAACCCATCGAGGCAGAAAGGGTTGGCCCTTTCAGACTGGCGAGCCGTCAGCCGCCGCGGCTCTGCGCGCGCATGCGACGCGGCCGTTGGGGAACGGCACAGCGGACGCCCTCGATCTCTCGCTGCACTCAAGCGGGGTCGTCGCAGGCGCAACAGAAGGGGACCATGAGATGACCCGTTTCGCGTTCGTCTTCTCGCTCGCCCTCGCCGCGAACTTCAACGCTGCATCGGCGCAGGACTTCAACGCGGCGCCGCCGAACGCGCCCGGTCAGAGACCTGCGTTCGAGGGACAGACCCGCGCACCCATCATCAACGACCGGGTCGCGCTGTCGCGAGAGATCATCGCGGACGGTCTCGAGAACCCGTGGGGTATGGATCAGCTGCCGGACGGCAGCTGGCTGGTAACGGAGCGGCCGGGCCGGATGCGCGTGGTCGCGGCCGATGGGACGGTTTCCGCCCCGGTCCAGGGCCTGCCCGAGGTCGATGCCCGGCGCCAGGGCGGACTGCTGGACGTGGTCGTCCGGGACGACTTCGACAAGACGCGCCGCGTGTGGTGGAGCTATGCGGAGCCGCGCGGCGCCGGGAAGAACGCGACGGCCGTGGCGACCGGCGTGCTTTCCAAGGACGGCAGCCGGATGACCGGAGTCCGGGTCATCTTTCAGCAGCAGCCAGCCTGGAACTCGACCCTGCATTTCGGCTCGCGCCTCGTCTTCGACCGCAGCGGCGCGCTCTTCGTCACGACGGGCGAACGGTCGCTGCCCGAGCCGCGGCAACTCGCCCAGGATGTCTCCACCCATATCGGCAAGGTGCTGCGGATCGACCCGATGGGCGGCCCCGCCGACGGCAACCCGAAACTGCCCGGCGGCAAGCCGGAGATATGGTCCTACGGACACCGCAACATCCAGTCGGCGGCCCTCGGCCCGGACGGGGCACTCTGGATCGTCGAGCACGGTCCGCGCGGCGGTGACGAGCTGAACCGGCCCGAACCGGGCCTGAACTACGGGTGGCCGGTCATCACCTATGGCGAGGACTACAGCGGAGCACCCATCGGGGACGGCATTACGGCAAAGGCTGGGATGGAACAGCCGATCTACTACTGGGATCCGGTGATCGCCCCCTCCGGGATGGCCTTCTACGACGGAGCAATGTTCCAGGAATGGCAGGGAAGCATCCTGATCGGCGGTCTTCATGTTCAGGCGCTTGTCCGCCTGGAGGTCGACGGCGGCCGCGTGACGGGCGAGGCGCGCTACCCGCAGGGCATCGGTCGAGTTCGCGATGTCGACGTGGCGCGGGACGGGGCGGTGATGATCCTGACCGACTCCCGCAACGGCGCGCTGATCCGCCTGACCCCACAGAGCTGAGGCCGGACGGTCGGCGCCTGAAGGGCGCGGATGACAGGCGGCGCCGGCATCATCGCGCCCGCAAGCGCGCCCGGGCTGCCGCCGTCATCGCACGGATCGGTTCCGTCCGCGCCAGCTTCGACCCGGCGCTACTCCGGCAGCACCCCACGCTCGCGCAGGACATCCTCGGCGACGCGGAAGCTCTCGATCGCGGCCGGGAGGCCGCAATAGGCCGCGGTCTGGTACAGCGCCTCCTGGATTTCCTCGGGCGTGCAGCCGTTGTTGAGCGCGGCGTTGACGTGGATGCCGGTCTGACGCCGCAGGCCCGGCCGGCATACCGGAGGCCGCGGTTGCATTAATGCGACCCCGCTCAACTAACTTCTTGACCAAGGTGGCCGAGAACCTTCCAAATTCCCCGCCGCCATGCTCGTCAGCTTCCTCCCCTCCTCAAAGCCCCGCCTCATCGACTGCTACGATGCAGCTCTCGGATCCGTGGCCGTGCAAAGGGAGCAGCATTCTCTGGCTGCCGGTCCAGGTTCAAGGGTGCGGCGCCGCCAGTTCGGCGAACTGCATATGCACCAGATCGCTTTGCATGCCGGACTGATGCCGTGAGTGGCTGGCTTCGCAAACTGCGTAGCCTACTGTCAGGCGGGCGCGCCCCGCTCCCGTTGGTTCCTGAAGCGCCACCCCGCGATCATTCTTGGCACCGTGAGGATGCGCAGGTCCAGGTTCGAGACGCGAAGCCCCCGGACCCTTGGGCGCCTTTCGGCGACGAGCCAACCGAACTCCCAATACCCGACGCCGACGAAAGTCCTTCTATCCCGCCAATCGGTGCCCGGCCGCGGCGTAATGCGAATGGTCTGCCGGCGGCTATAGCAAGACGCGATGCGGATCAGGCTAAAGATGCCGTTGCCGCAGTCCGCTCGCCGAGCATGACCACTCGTGCCGACAATTCGGCTGCCGAAGGTCTTGCCACGCAAGCGAAGCCTCCCCGGCCCGCGCTGGCGGGAGCGCAGGTCGGGGCAGCAGTGACGGGCGAGACAGCTGTGGTACCGACCACGGATGGCTTGCGGAAACTCGCGAAATCGCTCGCTGTCGTGCAGGCTGCCGACGATGCGCCCACGGCCAAGTTGCTACCGCCTGAAGCGCCCGCAGTGTCAACCCCAAGTCCTGCTGTTGCAGTAAGCCTATCCGGCCCAGAACCAGCGGCCCCACAGCAACGCTTGGCGCAGCACGCCGACAGTGCGTCACGCGAAGTTATCCCCATCGGATGTCCGTCACCGTCGGACTGCGACGACAGCGCTTGGGATGTCTCCCATTCCGACACAGTCGCCAACCCAGTTCAAAGCCTAGCAGAGGACGACGCTGGCTTCGATGCCCGGCAGGATCCGATGCTGGATGCCACGGATCTCGATCTTCCAGACTATGATCCTGACATCAGTCAGCGCCTCGGGTCGGAGGATTGGGCACGGGAGTTTCCGCCGACATCCCGGGCGCGACAGCGGGCGGCGCAGATCGTCGCGCTCCTGGACGTCCACTCACGTACGGAACAGTCGGCTGCAATGGAATGGCTTGAGGAATTCTTCACTCGTCGCACTGCTGCCCCCACATTCCGTGCCATCGAGCGTGGGGCTCTGCGCGGGTTGGATTGGAACACGCTTCGAGCCATGGACGCACTTCGTGCGGTTTGGGAAGATCGTCCAGAGTGGTGGATCTGCCGCGTCGTGCGGCCCGGTACGTCAAACGGGTTCGGCGTAGTGAAGCGGCTGGCAAATGGGCCGCAAGCGCTCACATGGGCCGCCGCCCAGCGCATTTGCGAGGCGCGGGCACACCTTCCGCCTGAAGAGATGATCGACTCCGACTGGCTCGATGATTGGTACGCGTTGCCTCGTGACAGCAGGGCCGCCATCTCGTTCGCCGAGTTCGTGGGACAGCGGGTGGCAGAGGAGCATTGCCGACTTCTGGACGAAGGTTTGCGGCTCAGAGCCTTTGCCTATGACCCGACAGAACAGGCTGATCGCCGGGGCTGGCATCGCGAAATCAGACATCCCGACGACGGCACACCAATGTCGCTGAGCATCGTCGATCCGACCGAGCGGCGGGTCGAGGGGGGAGTGCCAGAATGACAGACCCCATATTGCCTGTGGAGGGGTGCTGGGTGGTGCGCCGCGGCAGCAAAGAGCCCCTCCTCGGCCTCGTCAACCGACGGTTACAGAACAGCCAAGGGTGGATGCTGGAGGTGAATTGGGTTCCCGGCGGCCCCGAATGGGTGCCCCTGTCAGACGTTCGATGTGGAATCCAGCGGGGCTGGACGGTGCAGGACATCCCCGTTTCGGCCGTGCGAAAGCCCCTCGGCATGGGCGATACCGTCGAGACGCGATTGCTCGGTCGGCGCGAGCAGATCCTAGTCCAATGGCACGACACCGGTCGGTCGACCTGGATGCCCTATGAGAACCTACGGCGTGTCAAGAACCCACAGTTGCGCCTTCAGCGAGACGAGAAGCAGCACGCCGATGCCGCCGAGCGGTTCCGCCTTCGCATGCTCTCCCACGCGCTGGAGAATTGGAACCAATTGACTGGCTCTCTCGACAGATTGGATATCGATCCGCTACCGCACCAAGTCCAGCTCGTCCACCGCATTGTCAGCTCCGGTCACACGAACTGGCTTATCGCCGATGACGTCGGACTCGGGAAAACGATAGAAGTCGGTTTGCTTCTGGCCGCCCTCAGGCGACAGGGACGCGCGCGCCGCATTCTCGTGGTCACGCCTGCGGGGTTGACGCGCCAGTGGCGCGACGAGATGCAGTACAAATTCCAGCAGCTGTTTAGGATCTATGGCCTCGACTTCACCGAGCACGATCCCGCCCGGTGGAAACTATATGATCAGGTGATCGTCTCGCTTGACCTCGCCAAGCGTGAGGATCATCTGACACGGCTTCGCGCAGCCGGCGCGTGGGACATCGTGATCTTCGACGAAGGCCACCGGTTGAACCGCCACGGCGATGGCGAGCGTTCTGATAGGTACCGGCTCGCCGAGGCACTTCGAGAATTCGCGGATGCGTTCCTGCTGCTGAGTGGGACGCCCCACCAGGGCTACACAGACCGGTTTAAGGGCCTGCTGCACCTCATTCGTCCTGATCTGCGTCCCCAGATTGACGGCCTGGAAGCCACTCCGGAACTGGTATCACAACTGATACTTCGCAACCGCAAGTCAGCGGTCACCGATGCTGACGGAAACCTGATCTTCCAGGGGCACGAGGTCCACCGCGTCCCGATTACCCCGTCGCCGCAATCAATCTGGTTTAACCAGAGACTTACCGAGTACCTCCGTCGAGGTTACAAGGCCGGGGATGCTGGTGGTACTGCCGGACGGGCCATCGGCTTCGTTATGGTGATCTATCGGAAGCTAGCATCTTCGTCGGTAGCAGCCATCGAGAAGGCGCTACGGACAAGGCTCCAGAAACTTGGCGGGCAAGACCTAGCTGGCGTGATCCGGTCGGATAGCGCGTCGATCGATCAGCTTCTGGATGGTGGTGACGATCAAGACACAATCGAGGATGACATACCCAGTTCTAGCTTCTTCGACAACGAGGAAGCCCTGTTGCAGGAACTCATCGAGGCGGCGCAGATCGCTCGCCAGTCAGATGAAAAATTGTCCCAGTTCCTTGACTCGGTCGTGGCTCCCGTTGTGGCGCAAGGCAAGCGATTGCTAATTTTTACGGAGTATCGCGCCACTCAATCCTATATCCACGAGGCCTTGCAGACACGTTTTCCTAATCACTCGGTCGCTTTGATCAACGGTTCTATGGGATTGCCGGAAAAACTCGAGGCCATCCAGTCCTTTCGCGACGAAGCCACCTTTATGGTATCTACAGAGGCGGGGGGTGAAGGCATTAATCTCCAGGACTCGTGTCATGTGATGGTCAATTACGACCTCCCATGGAACCCAGCCCGTATCATTCAGCGGATCGGCCGTCTCTATCGGTATGGTCAAAAGTCTAAAGTTGTTGTCTTTAACCTTCATGCAGCTGACAGCTTCGACAATCAATCGATCAGCCTGATGCTAGATCGTGTTGCGACCGTTGCGCGAGAGATGGCACCGGTAGGGCCAGAATTCGGCGATGCGCTCTACGCCGAGATACTGGGTGAGCTGCTTGAGAGCATCGACATGGCGTCGATCCTACAACGCGCCATAGGTGGGCGGGACTCCAGAACCAAAGAGGAGATCGAGGAGGCGATCCGCGACGCGCAGGCGGCCAAACAAATGCAGGACGAGATGTTGAGCTATGCTGCTGGCTTCGACCCAACCGCGTTGGCTCGCTCTCTAGGTCTAGGCATGGACGATGTACGCAGCTTCATTTCCTCGATGCTTCCATTCCTGGGAGTCGCTGTAGAGGCCGCCACATACGACGGGCGAGTTCTCCACCTTCGTCTTCCAGAGGAGATGCGGGGCCGCTTTCGCGAATTCGATCAGCGGACCTTGGTACGAGTTACAACAGATCGCGCGCTGACTCTGCGTATCGCGGACGTTGTACTGCTCGACTTTGAGAGCGATTTCTTTCAGGAGTTGGTTCGTTGCGCACAACGTCCCGAGTTCGGAGGGACCTACGCTGATGTCGAATTTTCAGGCTTGCCGGCGGGCGTACTCGCAGCTCACCGGCTCCGATGGCAAAACGATCAGGGTGAGCCGATAGTAGATGAGTTTCGGATCGTTCATGCCGATGAGGCATTGAACGTGACGGTCGATCCACGGGCCATCGGAGATTGGCTGCGTCAGACGGCCCAAGTCGCGCAGTCGCAGCCACTGAATCAGACACGGCGCCGAGAGGCGCTCGAAAGCATTGCCAAGTCAGCCAACCAACGTCTCGGCGATGAGAGTTCTCGGTTCAAGCATCCAAATGGTCTGGTCTTGCTCGCAGCAGCCTGTACGACAGGACGGATATCTATAAGGTAGCACATTGGCACCGGGTCTCTGTTTGAGAATTGTCCGCGAACCAGCGCCCTGCGGGAATTTTGTCCGAAAGCTGGCAATAGCCTCACATCCACCTGCCATTGCCAGCTCTACTCCACACGGCGCCCCCTACGGACTATGCCAGCTGCAGCTTCGCCCGGACCGCCAAGTTTCCCGCTCCTACTCCGGCAGCACCCCGCGCTCGCGCAGGACATCCTCGGCGACGCGGAAGCTCTCGATCGCGGCCGGGAGGCCGCAATAGGCCGCGGTCTGGTAGAGCGCCTCCTGGATCTCCTCGGGCGTGCAGCCGTTGTTGAGCGCGGCGTTGACGTGGATGCGGAGCTCAGGCGCGCGGCCGAGGGCGGTCAGCATGACGAGGCAGAGCAGGCTGCGCGTCTGCCGCGGCAGGCCGGGCCGGGACCAGATCGTACCGAAGCAGGCCTCTTCCGAGAACTGGCGCAGCGGGGCGTTGAAGGCGTTCTTCGACTGGTCCCGGCGCGTCATGTAGTCGACGCCCAGCACCTCGTTCATGACCTGGCGGCCGGTCTCGCGCTTGTCCATCGTCGCTTCTCCCTGGGTGATCGTTGCGGTGTCGGTCAGGCGGCCGAGATGCCGCCGTTGATGCTGATCGCCTGGCCGGTGATCTTGGCGGCCTGCGGGCTGGCCAGGAAGACCGCCATCGGCGCGATGTCGGCCGGGGTCGGCAGGCCGAGGCGCGCCTTGCGGATCGCCTTCTCGAAGACCTTGGCGCTGAACGGGCCGCTCATGATGCGCTCGTAGGAGCGCGTCTCGGCGACCAGCGACGGCGAGATGCAGTTGACCCGCACGCCGTTCCGCCCGACCTCGAGCGCCAGGGTGCGCACGAACATGATCGCCGCCGCCTTGAGCGCGCCGATGACCGCCTCGCCGGGCGTCGCGATCTTGCCCGCGTCCGACGCGACGACGGTGATCGTGCCCTGCCCCTGTGCCGCCATCGCCGGCACGACCCAATGGCAGCAATTGAGGATCGCGGTGAAGTAGCCGTCGACGAGAGCGCGATAGTCCGCAGGATCGGTCCGCACGAAAAGGTCCGGCGCCACCTGGGCGCCGCCGCAATGGACCAGCGCGTCGATCCGGCCGTGGCGATCGAGCACGCCCTGCACGACCGCGCCCGCCGCGTCGAGGCCGGTGAGGTCGCCGACCAGGAACGACACGTCCGCCTCCGGCACGGCCTGCCGGACATGGGCGACGGCCAGCGCCCCCCGCTCCGCGTTCCGCCCGTTGAGGATGACCGCCTCGGCGCCGGCCGCGGCAAAGGCCGCCGCCGTCGCGAGGCCGATGCCGGAGGTCGAGGCGGTGACGAGCGCGACCTGCCCCGCCACCATCCCGGGCGTCATTCGGCCGGCCGGACCCGGGTTCCGGCCATGCGCTCGAACATCCGCACCGCATCGTTGACGTCGCCGCCGGCGCCGAACTCGTTGATCGCGGCCTGATAGTGCTCCTTGACCTGGGCGCCGAGAAACAGCGGCACGCCGGCCTTGGCGGCGAGGTCGTTGGCCAGCGCCACGTCCTTGTGCATCAGGGCCAGGGTGAAGCCCTGGAACAGGTCGCCGGTCAGGATGTGGCGCGGATAGGTGACGTCGATCGTGTAGTTGCGGCCCGAGCTGCGCTGGATCACCTCGACGGCCTTCGCCGGCTCGACGCCGCTCTTGACCGCCAGGCACATGACCTCGTGGGTCAGCAGGCGCTGGGCAGCGGCCATCAGGTTGTTCGCCACCTTCATGACGTGGCCGGTGCCGACGTCGCCGGTGTGGAAGACGTTGCTGCTGATCGCCCGCAGCACCGGCTCGACCCGCGCATAGAGTTCCGCCGGGGCGCCGACCATGATCGCGATGGTGCCGGCGGCCGCCCCGGGTGGCCCGCCGCTGACCGGCGCGTCGATGAAATGAAGCCCGCGGCCGGAAAGTTCGGCGTTCAGCGCCCGCGTCTCGAAGGCGTCGCCGGTCGTCTGGTCGGCGATGATGCCGCCCGCGGCCAGCCCGGCGGCGATGCCGTCCTCGCCCATGACGGCGTCGCGCACCTGGCGCGAGGTCTGCAGGCAGGTCAGGACGATATCCGAGCGGGCCGCGACCTCGCGCGCCGACGCGCAGGCGACGGCGCCCGCGGCCACGAGGCCGTCGACCGCGGCCGGGTTCAGGTCGAAGACATGCAGCGGCATGGAGAGCTGGAGCCGCCGGGCCAGCGCCCCGCCCATGTTGCCCAATCCGACATATCCGACGCGCATTCCCGCTACTCCCTATCCTTCGGACCGACCGGTCAGAAGCCCATCCGGTTCGGCAGCCAGAGCGTGATCTCCGGAATGCTGACGAGCAGGGTGAGCACGATCATCTCGGCAAACAGGAACGGCACGACGCCGCGGAACACCGTCTTGAGCGGCACCCCGGTCTGGCTGGCCGTGACATAGACGTTGAGGCCCAGCGGCGGCGTCAGCAGGCCGATCTCGACGGTCTTGGTGACGATGATCCCGAACCAGACCGGGTCGTACTGCAGCGCCATCATCAGCGGGAACAGCAGCGGCAGCGTCAGCGACATGATCGCCAGCTGGTCGAGGAAGAATCCGAGGACCAGGACGACCAGCAGGACCGCGACCAGCACCAGCACGGACGGCAGATCGGCGCCCTGCACCAGCAGGATGAAATCCTGCGTCACTCGCGTGAAGACGAGGTAGCTGGAGAAGATCTGCGAGCAGTAGATGATCGTCACGATCATGACGGTGGTCTGCACCGCCCGGCCGAAGGCGCGGGCCAGCGCCCCGCCGCTGAGCGAGCGCCGGGCCAGCGCCAGCAGCAGCGCGCCCGACGCGCCGAGCGCGCCCGCCTCGGTCGGCGACGCGACGCCGGCATAGATGACCAGCATCAGCCCGACCAGCAGCACGATGACCGGCCAGATCGGGGCCGAAGAGGAGATGGCGCGGCGCAGGCTGAACTGCATCGCCGACGGCGCCATGCCCGGCCGGCGGGAAACCCAGAGGATCGTGGTCGCGAGCGCCGCTGCCGTCAGCAGCCCCGGCCCGACGCCGGCGAGGAAGAGCTTGCCGATCGAGGTCTCGGTCATCACCCCGTAGAAGATCAGGATGATGCTGGGCGGGATGAGGATCGCGAGCGTGCCGCCGACGCTGACGATGGCCGTCGACAGCCGGTCGTCATAGGCGTGCTTCTTCATCTCCGGATAGGCCGAGGAGGCCATGGTCGCGCTCGACGCGGTGCTCGAGCCGACCAGCGCGGCCAGCAGGACGGCCGTGCCGAGCGTCGCCAGCGCCAGCCCGCCGCGGAAATGGCCGAGCCAGGCCTGGCAGGCGATCACCGCGCGTCGCGTCATGTCGCCCGCGGTCAGGATCTCGGCCATCAGGATGAAGAGCGGGATCGCCACCAGGATGAAGGCCGAGGTGGTGTCGAAGACGACCCGCTCCAGGATCGACAGGGCGGCACTCATGGGCATCTGGCTCGCCAGCCCGACGAAGCCGGCGATGCCCATGGCGAACGCGACCGGCATCCGGCACAGCAGCAGGACGAACAGAAGAGCGACGACGATGGCCAGAATCACGGAAGACGGCCTTCCAGGCAGGAACGGATGGAGCCGGACGAGTGGTGCGGCCGGCGCGCTCGATCGAGGCGCCGGCCGCCCGGGATCACTGGGAGCCCGGGATCACTGGGCAAAGGCCTGTTGGAAGGACTCCAGCACCTGCTTGGCCGCGGGGCGCTGCTTGCCGATGCGGGTGACCCAGTCGTCGGCCACCGGCTTCATCGCCTCGCTGAACGCCTTGAGCTGGGCGGGCGTGAACTCGATGAGGGTGATGCCCTTGGCCTTCCATTCCGCCAGCAGGCCGGCGGTGGAATTGTCCTGGGCGCGGGCGACGTTGATCGCCGCGTCGAACCCGACCTCATCGATCACCTTGCGCACGTCCGCCGGCAACTTGGCGTGGACGCCGGCATTCATGACGAGCGTCATGCCGAAATTGCCGAAGGAGCCGTTGGTCGAGATGTACTTGACCACTTCCTGCAGGTTGTAGCCGGGCACCGACGGGATCGGGAACAGCACGCCGTCGACCGTGCCGCGCTCGACCGCGGTATAGACCTCGGGCCCCGGAAGATTGACGCCGGAGGCGCCCAGGGCCCGCATGGTCAGGGCCTGGGTGGTGCCACCGGTGCGGATCTTGAGGCCGCGCCAGTCCTGGACCGAGGCGACCGGCTTGCTGCGGAGCAGGATCTGGTAGGGCGTCAGTTCGTAGGCGTAGATCGGGACGACGCCTTCCTCGATGAACTCGTCGCGCAGCGGCCCCTTCTTCAGGAGGGAGTTGAGGGCCCGGGTTCCCTCTTCCGCCGTCTTGCCGAGGCCCGGCAGGCCGACGATCGAATTGAGCGGCAGCCGGTCCGGCGTATAGAGGTTGCCGGCAAGGGCGATGTCGATGACGCCGCTCTTGGCGGCGTCCAGCAGGCCGCGCGCCTTGGCCGCCTGCTCGGCCGGGAAGTGGACGAACTTGACCTTGCCGTTCGTGCGCTTCTCGACCTCGCGCATGAACCACTGGGTGCCTTCCTTGGACTGCACATGCTGCAGCGACTGGAAGTCCCCGACCTTGAGCTCGATCGTCTGGGCAAGCGCGGTGCCCGAGCCGAGCGCTAGCAGCAGGCCTGCGGCGGCCAGTCCGACGGTGCGAGGGGCATATGTCTTCATGACGTCTCCTCTCCTCCTCTATGGGGTTCGATTGCGGCTCTTCTAGTGCTGCGGCGGCGGGCGGACGGCGTCCGCCAGCAGGCGCAGCGTCAGCATTCCCGTGCCGATCGGGATGCTCGCGAAGGCGAGATAGCTGGGCCAGTCGATGACGCCCATGTAGATGTCCTCGCGCACATAGGCGGCCCAGGCGTACTCGCCCGACTGCCAGGCGACGAGCGCGAAGAAGATGGCCGGCAGCAGGGCGTTCAGCCGGATCAGGAGCGGCCCGGCACGACCGAACCAGCGCATCTGCACGAAGTCGATGGCGAGATGCCCGCCCCGGCGCTGCACCCGAGCCAGCGACAGGGTCGCCATCGCCGGCATCAGGTACATCTCGGTGAATTCGAACTGGAAGGCGATCGGCTCGTTGAGTGCATAACGCAGGAGGGCGTCGGCCGTGACGAGCACGAGCACGGCCGCCAAGCACAGGCACCCCGCCCAATGCAGGACGTCCTCGAAGACTGCGAGCGCGTCGCGGCGGGCCGGGTTCGCCGTCCCGTCCATCATCGGGCCGCCACCGCCGCCTGGGACGACAGCAGCCCGTCGACCTCGGCCGCGGAGTATTCGAGTTCGCGCAGCACCTCGACCGTGTGCTCGCCCACCCGCGGCGCCTGCCGCACGATCTCGGGTGCGGTATCGCTCCAGTTCGAGGGAATGCCGAAGGCGCGGATGGTGCCCTCGGTCGGATGCTCGACCTGGCGCAGGAAGCCCGTCGCCTGCAGGTGCGCGTCGGTCAGCAGCGAGGCCGCGGTCAGCAGCGGGGCGGCCGGAATGTCCGCCTGCGTCAGCAGTTCCATCCATTCGTCCGTCGTCCGCGAGACGAAGGTGCGGGCGAGGAAGGCGTAGAGCCAGCCGATATGCTCGGTGCGGCCGGTGATCGTGGCATAGCGCGGATCGCGCGCCATCTCCGGCTCGCCGATCGCCTCGAAGAAGCGCGCCCAGTGGCGGTCGGTATAGATGAGGACGCTGATGTAGCCGTCGGTCGTGCGATAGGGCCGACGCTCGGGATCGAGCATGCGCGGATAGCCGGCGCTGCCGGTCGGCGGCACGAAGGTCTCGCCGAACAGATGATCGGACCAGACCAGTTGGACCATGCTCTCGTACATCGGAACCTCGACCGCCTGGCCGCGGCCGGTGCGCTCGCGCGCGAAGAGCGCCATCCCGACGGCCGACGCCAGCGCCATGCCGATCGCGCGATCGACGACGGCCGAGGCGACGTAGCGCGGCTCGCGCCCGGGCTCGGCCTGGAGGATCGGCAGGCCGACCGCCCCCTGGATGAGGTCGTCATAGGCCGGGCGCGCGGCATAGGGACCGCCCTGGCCGAAGCCGAAGGCGCCGCAATGGACGATCCGCGGATTGATCCGGGCGGCGTCGGCATAGGACAGGCCGAGACGGTCGAGCGCCTGCGGCCGCATGTTGTGCAGCAGCACGTCCGCGCGGCCGACGAGGCGCGCCAGAACCTCCTTGGCCGCGGCCGACTTGAGGTCGAGCGCGATGCTGCGCTTGTTCCGGTTGAGGTGCATGAACAGGGGGCCCATGCGCGGATTGCGCCCCTTGCCGATGCCGCGCAGCGTGTCGCCTTCTGGCGGCTCGACCTTCCAGACGTCGGCGCCCATGTCGCCGAGAATCTGGGCGGCCAGCGGCCCGAGGATGTTCATGGTGAGATCCAGCACGCGGATCCCGGCGAGAGGGCCTGCCATCGCGTCGCCCCCCTAGCGGCCCGAGCGGCCGAAGAGGCCGGACCGCCCGAGCTCCCGCCGCTCCGCATCGGAAAACCCGAGATCGGCCAGCACCGCCTCGGCATGGGCGCCGACCGGCGGCGCGTTCCAGCGCACGCCGGCGCCGCGACCGCCGTTCACGCGGACCGGGAACGGCACATGCCCCTCCCCCTCATGCTCGACCATCATCTCGCGCGCTTTCATCTGCGGGCTGGCGACCGCCTCGGCCGGGGTCAGCGCGATGCTGGCCGGCACGTCGTGGCCATCGAAGATCGCCATCCATTCGGCCGCCGTGCGGGTCGCCATCAGCGCATGCAGCTGGCGCGACAGCTGGTCGCCCATGCGGCGGCGGCCCGGCTCGTCGGCATAGGCGGGATCGCGCAGCTCGGGTGCGAGATCGCCGACGGCATCGACCAGCGCCTGCCAGAAATGCTGCTCGACGATGCCGAACGCGATCGCCTTGCCGTCCGCGGTCCGGTAC
The DNA here is from genome assembly GCA_006738865.1 of Allostella sp. ATCC 35155. Taxonomy (GTDB): domain Bacteria; phylum Pseudomonadota; class Alphaproteobacteria; order ATCC43930; family Allostellaceae; genus Allostella. Next base: position 1,991,060 of record AP019701.1, on the reverse strand, counting down.
AGGTCGTTGGTCGGATACATATGGTCGCGCGTGGGATGGTCCAGTTCGGGCCCGTGCCGCACGGCTGCCAGCGACAGCGCCGTCTCCGCCAGGCTGAGGTCGAGATAGGCGCCGCGCCCGGTCCGGCCGCGTTCATGCAGCGCGCTCAGGATCGCGATCACCGCATAGCTGCCGGCGACGAGGTCGGCAATCGGCAGGCCGGAGCGGCGCGGCGGCTCCAGCCAGTGCCCCGGCAGCGCCATCGCGCCGCCGGCCGCGAGGTAGTTGAGATCGTGCCCCGGCCGCAGCCGCTCCGGCCCGGTCTGGCCGTAGCCGGAGATCGAACAGTAGACGATGCCGGGGTTGATCGCCGACAGCGCGGCGTAGCCGATGCCGATGCGGTCGGCCACCCCCGGCCGATAGCCCTCGATCGCGACATCGGCCCAGGCGGCCAGCCGGGCCACCACCGCGGTCGCGGACGGGTGCTTGAGATCGAGCGCGATGCTGCGCTTGCTGCGGTTGGCCATGCGGAACATGGCGACCGGCATCTGGCGCGCGAAGTCGCCCTGCGGCGGCTCGACCTTCACGACGTCCGCCCCGAGGTCGGCCAAGGTGACCGTGGCGAAGGGGCCCGGCAGCAGCAGCGAGAAGTCCGCGACGCGGACGCCCGCCAGCGGCTGCCAATGGTCCTTCTGCCCAGGATTCTTCTGGCCGGTGTCAGGTACCGGTCGTTCTCCGCTTTCTGGCATTTCCCGTCCCGTTGGTTCGTCGAATTGCCTGCCGTGCCGCAGGCTTGTCATGGTCGATGGCAGGCTGCCCGTCCGCGGCCGGCCCGGCGAAGCCGAGCCGCTCCGAGATCGACCGGGCCGCCTCGCGCATGGCCGCGCCGATCTGCTCGAAGCGATCGGCCTGGGCCTGGTCGCGCAGCGCCACCACGGCGAGCGCATGGGTCATGCGGCCGCTGATGCTGAATACCGGTGCGGCCAGGATGGTGATGCCGCGGATGTAGCTGCCGTCGTCGACGCCGTAGCCGAGCTGGCGCGCCTGCTCGACCTGGCGCTGCCAGAGCGCGTAGTCCGGCGGATCGTCCCAGCGCAGTCGCTCGAACGCGCGGCGCAGATCGGGCTCCGGCAGGTCGCCGAACGCGGCGAGGCAGCGGCCGGTGGCGCTGATCAGCGCCGGGAAGCGGCTGCCGATGTCGACATGGATGCGCAGCATCATCTCCGAGTGGGAGATGCAGACGACGATCATGTGAGTCAGGCCGAGGACCCGGGTGCCGATGGCCGTCACGCCATAGGTCCGTGCGATCGCGTCGAGGTGCGGCTGGGCGAAGGCCGAGAAGCTGTCCTGGCGCAGCGTGCTGCGCGCCAGCGTCAGGATTCCCGCATCCAGCGAATAGCGCTTCTTCTCGCCGTCGAAGGCGACGAGCTGCTCGGCCACCAGCGCCCGCAGGATGTGCAGGGCGGTGCTCGGGATGATGTCGAGGGCGCGCGCGATCGCCACCGCGCCCAGGGGCTCGGGGCTGCGCGCCAGCAGTTTGAGGATGGCGACGCCGCGGGTGATCGCCGGCACCGCCCGCGCCGCCACCCCATCGGCTGTTCGAGCGATCGACGAACGGCCCGATCGCTCGCTTGTTGACGCATGCCGCGTTCCCGTCATATTGCGTAGATACCACGCCGCTTGTACCCTGACAACGACAAGTGCGCAGCGAACACCGACTTCCGACCCGCCGGAAGGGGAGCCGCCCGAGTGAAGCTGACCGATCTATCGACCTACGCCGACGCCCAGGCGCAGTTCTCGTCCGCCCGCCTGTGGGAGCTGTTCGACGGCACCCGCGAGCGGCTGAACCTGGCGCACGAATGCATCGACCGGCATGCCGCGGACCCCGCGCGCATCGCCGTCCGCATCGCCCATGCCGACGGCAGCGACGAGGTGATCACCTTCCGCCAGCTGGCCGAGGAGTCGTCGCGATTCGCGAACCTGCTGGTGGCGCGGGGCGTCGCGCCCGGGGACCGGGTCGCGATCATGCTGGAGCCGTCCCTGCCCTTCTATGCCAGCCTGTTCGGGGCGATGAAGGCGGGTGCCATCGCGGTGCCGCTGTTCACCCTGTTCGGGCCGGACGGGCTGCGCCTGCGCGTCGACGACTGCACGCCGCGGGTGCTGGTGACCAACCCCGAGAAGGCGGCGATCACCGACGGCATCCCCGACCTCGACGTGCTGATCGTCGGATCGGGACTGGAGGCCGAGCTCGCGCAGCAGCCGGCGACGTTCGCGGTTGCGACGCGCGCCGACGACCTCGCGATGTTCCAGTACACCTCCGGCACGACGCGCGAGCTGCCCGATGCGGTGCGCCACACCCACCGCGCCATCGTGACGGTGATGATCGCCGCCCTCTACGGCACCGGCATCCGGCCGGGCGACCAGTATTTCTGCCCGTCATCGCCGGCCTGGGGCCACGGGCTGTGGCACGGCACCCTGGCGCCGCTGGCGATGGGCGTCACCACCGGCGCCTATTCCGGCCGCTTCGACGCCGACCGCCTGCTGCGCGCGCTGCAGGACTACGGCATCACCAACCTGTCGGCCGCGGCCACCCACTACCGCATGATGAAGAACTCGGGCCGGGCCGACGCGTACCGCTACCAGCTGCGCAAGATGTCCTACACGGGCGAGCCGATCGACGCCGACACCCTCGACTTCATCGACCGCACCTTCCACCTGCCGGTCTGCAGCATCTACGGCACGACCGAGGTCGGAGTCATCCTCGTCAGCTATCCGGGCGCCGCCGACTTTCCGGTCAAGCCGGGCTCGCTCGGCAAAGCGGTTCCGGGCACCCGGGTCGAGGTCCAGGCGCCGGACGGGCGGCCCTGCGCGCCGGGCGAGATCGGCGAGATCAAGGTTTGGCGGCGCGACGCCTGGTTCCCGACCAAGGATCTCGGCCATGTCGACGCCGACGGCTACTTCTTCCACGGCGGCCGGGCCGACGACATCATCATCTCGGCCGGCTGGACCATGAGCGCGGTCGAGATCGAGAACCAGCTGCTGAAGCACCCGGACGTCCGCGAGGCGGCCGTCATCGGCGTGCCCGACCCGCTCCGCGGACAGGTCGTCAAGGCGTTCCTGGTGAGCCCGCGCACCGCCGACGACGCCTTCGTCCAGGAGATCCAGGATTTCGTCCGCCAGCGCCTGAGCCAGCACGAGTTCCCGCGTCGCGTCGAAGTGGTGGGCGAACTGCCCAAGACGCCGGCCGGAAAGGTCAATCGTAAGATCCTGCGGGAGCGCGAACGGCAGGCCGCCGCGCTGCCCGCTGCCTGAGGGAGAGCCCATGTCCGCCGAATCCACGCGCCTGTTCCCCAAGATCACCGACGAGGCCCTCGACGACCTGCGCCGCCGCATCGGCGTGCCGATCGTCGATACCGCCGAACCCTGGTGCTACGAGGCGACGCGCGACAACATCCGCCACTACGCCCACGGCATCGGCGACGACAACCCGCTGTGGTGCGATCCCGACTACGCGGCCGGCGCGCGCTTCGGCACCCTGGTGGCGCCGCCCTCGTTCCTGTTCGCGTGCGACCGCATCATCTCCGGCTATGTCGGCGGCATGCCCGGCGTCCATGCGATGTGGGCCGGCGCCGACTGGACCTGGCACCTGCCGATCCGCCGCAACGACGCGTTCCGCACCGAGGCGGCACTCAAGGACTTGATCCCGCACCAGACGCGCTTCGCCGGCCGCGCGGTGCAGCAGATCTACACGGTGCGCTTCTTCAATCAGAACGACGAGCTGGTGGCCGAGGCGGACAGCTGGTGCTTCCGCACCGACCGCGACGTCGCGCGCGAGGAGGGCACCAAGTACGCCGAGCTGAAGTCGCGGCCGGAGCGGCGCTACACCGACGCCGAGCTGGAAGCGGTGTGGGACATGTATGCGCGCGAGGAAGTGCGCGGTGCGACCCCGCGCTACTACGAGGATGTCGCGGTCGGCGACGCGCTGCCCGAGATGGCCAAGGGGCCGATGACGGTGACCGGGTTCATCGCCTTCGCGCAGGGTTGGGGCGGGCTCTACATCCGCGCCAACAAGCTCGCCTGGAAGCAGGTCCATCGCCACAAGGGCCTCGGCATCCGCAACCGCTTCAACATCCCGGACTGCCCCGAGCGCGTCCATTGGGAGAACGAGTTCGCGCTGATGGTCGGCGCCCCCGGCGCCTACGACTACGGGCCGGAGCGCTGCTCCTGGCTGACGCACCACCTGACCAACTGGATGGGCGACGACGGCTTCCTGCGCAAGGCGAGCTGCAAGATCCGCCGCCACAACCCCGAGGGCGACATCCTGGTCATCAGCGGCAAGGTGGTCGGCAAGTCCGTCGAGGACGGCCGCCATCTGGTCGCCATCGAGCAGGAGGCGCGCAACCAGGACGGCGAGCTGTCGGTCGTCGGCAAGGGCGTCGTCGAGCTGCCGTCGCGCGGCGCCTGACCACTGTTCCGAGGGCACCGGCCGGCCGTGGACGAACCGCGGCCGGTCCGGCATCCTTCCCGCCACGCTGAAACGCAGGCATGAGAGGCAAGGCATGGCGACGTTCTCATCCCAGCGGCAGGCCGAGGCGAGCCGGGTGCGCCGGCGCCTGGGCAACGGCACCGAGTACGAGATCACGAGCTATCTCGGCGCCGGCATGCCGAAGGACGCGGTCGGCCCGGTCGGCTATCTCGTCGAGCAGGAGCGCAACTCGACGATTCTGCCGCATTTCCACCAGGCCAATCAGTTCCAGGTCGTCGTCGCCGGCGGCGGCCTGCTCGGCAAGCTGCCGGTCGGCCCGGTGACCGTCCATTATGCCGGCGCCTTCACCCCCTACGGCCCGATCGTCAGCGCCGAGGACGGCCTCTTCTATTTCACGCTGCGCGACGCCTTCGACCCCGGTGCCCGCTTCATGCCCGAATCCCGCGCCGAACTGCCCCGGGTCACGCGCCGGCACGCGGCGGCGCACGCCGACCGCCCGCTGGAGCCGCCGGCCCTGGCCGGACTTGCCGACGCCGACCGCCAGACGCTGATCGAGACGACCGAAGACGGTCTCGGTGCATGGCGGCTGCGCCTGCCGCCGGGCGCCGCCTGGAGCGGGCCGGAGCCGGCATCGGGCGGCGGCCAGTTCCACCTCGTGGTCTCGGGCGAAGCCGCCATCGACGGCCAGGAACTGGGCTCGCTCGCCCTGATCCACGTCCGCTCCGACGAGGCACCCCCTGCCTTCGCGGCAGGACCGGCCGGCGCCGAGGTGCTGGTCATGCAGTTCCCGCGGCGCGCGGCGGCGGGCGCCTGACCTGACGGCGCAACCGCTCGATCCCGATCTTCAAGGCAAGGCATCGCGGCAGATTGACCTCCGCGGGTCTGCATCGGCCGCAATTCCATTCCGCGGCGCTGCCGCGCGGCCGGCGAGCAGCCGTTCGCCTGCTGGATCGGATGCGCCGGCATGCGCGATGATCGTGCGGCATGGCCGAGGGCAATGGAGCGCCGCCAGCTATGGATACCACGTCCGGCTTCCGTGCCTTCTGGGGCAAGGCTCAACCGGCCGACGACACGGCCGGCGCATGGCATCCGCTGTGGATGCACAGCCTCGACGTCGCCGCCGTCGGCCGGACGCTGGCCATGCACCATCCCTCTCCCTTCCGCGCGATGGCGAGGGCACTCGGCTGGAGGGACGACGAGCTGGTCGGACTGTGGACGCTGGCGCTGGCGCTGCACGATCTCGGCAAGTTCGCCCGCGTGTTCCAGGCCAAGGCCCCCGACCATTGGCCGGCTGGCGCGCTCGGCCCGCTCGACGTGGCGATGCTGCGGCAGGCGGACCCGGGCCACCCGGCGACCGGAATGGGCCTGCTGCGCCGATCGCTGCCACCCTTGCTGGGGGCGGCGCTGCCGGGCTGGCGGCGCCCCCACATCGACGCCTTCTTCCAGCCGGTGCTCGCGCACCACGGCCGTCCGGTCGAGCCGCACGAGCAGACGGCGCTCACCTTCGGCACGGCCGGCGAGAGCGCGGCACGGGCATTCGCGGCGTCGGTCCTGGAGCTGCTGGCCGCACCCCGTCCTGCGCCGCCCGACATCGTCGCACTGCGCCGCGTGAGCTGGCGGCTGGCCGGCCTGTCGGTCGCTGCCGACTGGATCGGGTCGAACCAGCGCTGGTTCCCCTATGCGACCGACGTGGGAACGCCGCTCGCGACCTACTGGAGCGAGGTTGCCCTGCCGCGGGCCGAGGCTGCCGTGCGGGCAGCCGGCGTGCTGCCCGCGCCGCCCGCGCCCTATGCCGGCCTTGCGGCCCTCCTCGGCCGGCCGGCCCTGGTGCCGAGCCCGCTGCAGGCCTGGGCCGAGACCGTCGCGCTGCCGGAGAAGGGACCGCTCCTCTTCCTCCTGGAGGACATGACGGGCGGCGGCAAGACCGAGGCGGCACTCGCCATCACCCATCGGCTGATGGCCGCCGGGCGTGCGCACGGCCTCTACCTCGCGCTGCCGACGATGGCGACCGCCAACGCCATGTACCGCCGGCTCGCCGTCGCCCATCGCCGCATGTTCGCGGCCGGGGCCGATCCGTCTCTCGTCCTCGCCCATGGCCGTGCGGCACTCGACGACGGCTTCCGGCAGAGCATCGTCGAACCGGCGCCCGGACAGCGCCCGGCCCGGTCGCACGACGGGGCGGAGGGCGACTGCGCCGCCGAATGCGCGGCCTGGCTCGCCCATGACCGACGCAAGGCGTTCCTGGCCGATATCGGCGTCGGAACGATCGACCAGGCGCTGCTGGCGGTGCTGCCCGCCAAGCACCAGGCGATCCGCCTGGCGGCGCTCGCCGACCGCGTCCTGGTGATCGACGAGGCCCATGCCTACGACGCCTATATGGGGGCGGAGATCGACCGTCTGCTGGCGGCCCATGCCATGCAGGGTGGGCATGCGATCGTCCTCTCCGCGACCCTGCCGCGCCCCACCAAGGAACGGATCGCCCGCGCGTGGTCCGCGGCAGCGGGCGCACCGGAGCCGCCCAGGCTCGGCCGCGCCTATCCCGGCGCAACCCGCCTCTCGGCAACCGGGCCCGTGCTGGAAGAACCGGTCATGCCGCGGCCCGACCTGCCGCGCCGTCTCGGGGTCACGCGGCTCGCGGATGCCGACGCGGCGGTGACGGCGATCACGGCAGCCGCCCGCGCCGGAGCGGCGGTCGCCTGGGTGCGCAACACCGTCGATGACGCGATTGCGGCAGCCGACCGCCTGCGCGCCGCCGGCCTCGTCACCGACCTCTTCCATGCGCGCTTTGCCATGGGCCATCGGCTGGCGATCGAGAACGCCGTGCTCGACCGGTTCGGGCGCGAGGGTGCAGCGGCGACGCGGCGCGGCCGGGTGCTGGTGGCGACGCAGGTGGTGGAGCAGTCGCTCGATCTCGATTTCGACCTCATGGTAAGTGACCTCGCGCCGATCGACCTGCTGCTGCAGCGCGCGGGACGGGTGTGGCGCCATCTCGACCGACGGCCGGCGGCGGACCGGCCGGTGCCGGGACCGCGCCTCCTCGTCGTCGCGCCGGATCCGGCCGACACGGTCCCGGCGGACTGGATCCGCGCCGCCCTGCCCGGCACCGCCTTCGTCTACGGTGACCACGGCATCCTCTGGCTCACCGCGCGCCACGCCTTCCGCACCGGCGGGATCGCAGTACCGGGCGACGTTCCCGACCTCATCGAGCAGGTCTATGGCGAACAATCCGGGGCAGCGGTGCCGGCCGGGCTGGAGCGCATCCATCAGGCGGCGCAGGGCGAACGCATGGCCGATCGTAGCCACGCCACCAACAACCTGCTCGATCTCGATGCCGGCTATGTCCGCGCCGGCCAGCCCTGGCCGGACGAGGCCCGCGTCTCCACCCGCCTCGCCGACGATCGCCGCACGCTGCGGCTCGCCCGCTGGGACGGGGCAACCGTGCTGCCGCTCTGCCCCGATCCCGACCCCCGCCGCGCCTGGGCAATGTCGGAGGTGTCGGTGCGTGCCGGCCGGATAAGCGGGCAAGCGGCCGCCGCGGGCCCGCTCGCCGCCGCAATCGCCCAGGCCAAGGCCGGTTGGGGTCGGTATGAGCAGGACACGATCCTGGTGGCACTGCGCGAGGATGCCGAGGGCCTGGCCGGCGAGGGGATCGCTGGCGAGAACCGCACGGTCACGGTGCGCTACAGCAGCGAACGCGGCCTGGAGTTCCGGTAGCCGCCGGACTCGCCCAGCTTGCCGGAAATCCGCGGCGCGTTGCACCATGTGGCCACATCGACGGTCCGGAGCGCGACATGAGCACGATCAGTCTGACGAGCGCCAAGGCGCATCTGAGCGAACTCGTCGATCGGGTGGAGGCGGGCGACTCGCTCACTATCACCCGCCGTGGCCGGCCGGTGGCGCGGCTGACCGCGGCGGTCGCGCCACGGCGGCCGGTCGATGCCGGTCTGCTACGTTCACTGACGGCGACCCTACCGCCGCAGTCCGGCAGCGCCGCCGAACTGGTTCGGGCCATGCGGGACGACGATCGCATCTGATGCGATATCCACCCGGCGACCGGAGCAGCGGAATGGGAACCGCAGGCACGAGTTGCCGCTCGGATTCGGGTGGGGCCGCAGGTATATGCATGCTTGCCGGCCCCCGCGCGGGGGATGGACCGTTCTGTTCGCTTGCGGTCGAACCGGTTGAAAATTGTTCCCTGCCTGCGCGGGGATCCCACTGCGGTGCCCGGAGATTGGCCGATAAAAGTTCTAATCGCTTGCGGTTTGTCTATGCCGCCCGATCAAAATACGATTGACTCTACCACCTGAAGGTTGGTTAATCTCTTCTTATTATCGCGCAAATTCGGGTGTTGAGCGCCCATGACCGTTCCTACCGACCGAGTATCCCTCACCCTGCTCGGCCCATGGCTTCCCGCCATTCTGGCCGACGGGTCGCGGCGATGGGTGCGGCCGGCGGAGGTCGCGGCGGAGGTCGACAGAAACCCGGTCGTCGATTTCGCCTGGGGCCGGGCCGACTTCGATGCCGCGACGCGGGAGTTTCTGATCGGGCTGCTGGCGACCGCCTGCGGCGAGCGGATGCAGGACGATGCCTGGGCGGAATGGTACGAGCGGCCGCCGGCGCCGGACGTCCTCGATGCCGCCTTCGCGCCGCTGGCCGAGGCGTTCCGGCTCGACGGCGACGGCCCCCGCTTCGGCCAGGACCGCGAAGAGCTGCCGGACAATGCGGTGCCGGTCGGCCAGCTGCTCATCGAGGCGCCCGGCGGCAATACGGTGAAGAAGAACCTGGACCATTTCGTCCATCGCGGCGGCATCGAATGCCTGTCGCGGCCGGCGGCGGCGATGGCGCTCTTCACCCTGCAGACCTATGCGCCCGCGGGCGGCGCCGGAGTCCGCACCTCGCTGCGCGGCGGCGGGCCGCTGACGACGCTGGTCCGCCCTGCTCGGCGGCCGGGTCGGCCGGAGGCGCTGTGGCACACGCTCTGGCTCAACGCCGTACGGCCGGCGGCGCCGACCGGGCGCGAACGGTCGGCGGCGTGGATCTTCCCCTGGCTCGCCGCCACGCGGGTTTCGGACAAGGGCCAGACGACGACGCCCGAGGATGTCGACCCGCTGCAGGCCTATTGGGGGATGCCGCGCCGCATCCGGCTCGACTTCGTCGCCAATCCGGAGGGCCGGCCGTGCGACCTGACCGGGCTGGTCGACCCGATCATCGTCCGGACCTGCCGCACGCGTCCCCACGGCACCAGCTATGCGGCCTTCCGCCATCCGCTGACGCCCCACTACCAGGCCAAGCCGGGCGACCCGAGTTCCTGGCTGCCGGTGCACGGCCAGCCGGGGCGCATCGCCTATCGCGACTGGCTGGGCCTCGCCATCTCGGACGATCCCGGCAACGCGCGTCGCGAGCCGGCCGCATCCGTCGCGCAGGCGCCGCGGCGCCTCGACTGGCTGCCCGATCCGATCGGTCCGCTGCGGCTGACCGCCGCCGGCTACGACTTCGACAATATGAAGGCGCGCGACTTCACCGAGGGCGAGATGCCGCTGCACCTGCCGCCCGCCCCGGTGCGCGAACTGCACGAGGCGGCGGTGCGGCAGATGGTGCTGGGCGCGCGCGACGCCGCCGCGGTGCTGGCGAGCTGCGTCCGCGAGGCGGATGGTCCGGCCGAAGCCGCCCGAACCGAGTTCTGGGAGACGACGACGGCCGGCTTCCATGACGAGGCCCGACGCCTTGCCCACGATCTCGCGGAGGCCGCGGACGGAGGCGCCACGGCCAGCCTCGACGCTCGCCTGCGCTGGGCGGACGCGCTGCGCGCCGCGGCCATCGCCGTCTTCGACCGGCTCGCCCCGCTGGAGGAGCTGGAGACCTTGCGGCCGGCCCTGGCGCGCCGCCGGGTCGGTGCCCGGCGCAGCCTCCTCTTCGCCATGCGGGGCTACGGGCTCGGCCGCTCGATGTTCGCCAGCCTGGGGCTGACCCCGCCCGACGGCGCGAAGAAGAAAGTCGGCCGCGGCAAGGCGAAAGCGGAGGCGACCTCATGAGCAGCGACAAGCCCGTTCGACCGTCGGCCGCCGCGATCATTCGCGGCTGGTGGCGCCGTCACCAGCCGCGCCTGCCGGACGGCCGCCGCAACCCCGACGCCGACCGGGCGGCCATGGCCCGGCTGCGCCGCGCCGGCGTCGCCGACGCGCTCGCCGATCCGGCGGTCCTCGACCTCTATCGCAGTCTCGGGCTCGGCAGCAGCGAGCGGGAGATTTCGGGCCGCCTGCCCTGGGTCGCCGCCGTCGCCACGGTGCTGGCGCATGTGCGGGAGGACGTCCCGGCCGATTCTGCGGGCCGGCGGACGCATCCGGCGCGGGCCGCGGGACGGAAGCACTTCGACGACAAGCCGGAGACGGCCGCCGTGAAGCCGGTGCGCTTCCGGCGCCTGATGACGGCGCGCACCGTCGACGAGGTGCAGCGCCAGATGCGCCGGCTGGTCGCCGTCCTGTCGCCCGGCCCGATCGATGTCGGCGGCCTCGGTCGGTCGATCCTCGACTGGCCCGATCCCGAGCGCGGCGACCGCACCCGCACCCGCTGGATCTTCGAGTACCACGCCGCCGGCGAGGCGACCCCGCCCGACGCCGAAGCCGCCACGCCCAACGAACCGGACGCACCGACCGCCGAGGCGACGCCATGACCACCTTCCTCCAGCTCCATCTTCTGACCGCCTATCCGCCGGCCAACCTCAACCGCGACGATTCGGGCCAGCCGAAGACGGCTCGGTTCGGCGAACACCTGCGCCTGCGGGTATCGTCGCAATCGCTGAAGCGGGCCTGGCGCGAATCCGCCGTCTTCGCCGCCGCCCTCGGGGGCCACATCGGCCGGCGGACGCAGCGCCTCGGCCGGCTGGTGCTCGACCGGCTCGTCGCCGAGGGCGTCGCCGAGGCGGCGGCGCTGAAGGGCGCGCTCGCCGTCGCCCCGGTCTTCGGCAAGGCGAAGTCCGACAAGGATCCCAACCCGACCGATATCGAGCAGCTTGCCTTCATATCCCCCGAGGAGGAGGAAGCGGCGCTGGCCGTCGCCCGCCGCATCGCCGCAGGCGAGGCGCTGGACGCCAAGGCGGCCGGCATCCTGCGGGCCACCGACGGCGCGGTCGACATCGCCATGTTCGGCCGCATGCTCGCCGACAGCCCCGACTTCAACCGCGAGGCGGCCGTGCAGGTGGCCCACGCCGTCACCACCCACGCTGCCACCGTGGAGGACGATTTCTATGTCGCGGTCGACGACCTGAAGCGACCGGCCGAGGATGCGGGCGCCGGGTTCCTCGGCGAGGCCGGGTTCGGCGCCGGCCTCTTCTATCTCTACCTCTGCATCGACCGCGACCTCCTGGTGCGCAATCTCGGCGGGCGCGAGGAACTGGCGCGGGCCGGGCTGGCCGCCCTGCTGCGCGCTGCCGCCACGGTCGGGCCGACCGGCAAGCAGGCGAGCTACGCCAGCCGGGCGCGCGCAAGCTTCATCCTGGCCGAGACGGGCGACACCGCCCCGCGCACGCTCGCGGCGGCCTTCCTGAAGCCCGTCCGGGGCGAGGACATCATGGCGGATTCGATCGCGGCCCTGCGCGATCACCGCGACCGGCTGGCGCGCGCCTATGGCGAGGTGACCGAGGCGGCGGTGATGGACGCCCATGCCGGCAGCGGCACGCTGGACGACGTCCTGGCGCTGGTCGCCCGGTAGCGGGCGATGCCGGCCTTCGTCGTCTTCACGCTCTACGCGCCGCTCGGCGCCTTCGGCGATGTCGCGGTCGGCGAGCGCAGGGCCGCCTTCGACCGGCCGTCGCGCTCGGGCGTGCTCGGGCTGGTCGCGGCCGCACTCGGGATCGAGCGGGGCGACGAGGCCGGCCACGCGGCGCTCGATGCCGCCTATGCGCTGGCCGTCCGCGTCGACCGCGCGGGCACCCTCCTCCAGGACTATCACACCGTGCAGGCGCCGCCGGCGCGCGCCGGCCGGCGCTGGGCGACGCGTGCCGAGGCGCTGGCCGAGCCCGGGCTCGGCACGCTCCTGTCGCTGCGCGACTATCGCCAGGACGCGCTGGCGACGGTCGTCCTGATGGTCCGCGGCGAGGCGGCGCCCGCCGGGGCGCCGGAACCGGACCGGATCGCCGCCGCGCTGGTGCGCCCGCACTTCACGCCCTATGCCGGGCGCAAGGCCTGTCCGCTGGGCCTGCCGCCGCGGCCGATGGCGATCACGGCCGCGGGGCTCGTCGCGGCGCTGGCGCGCTACGACGCCGAAGCCACGGAGCCGGAGCGCCAGCTGCGCCGCCTCCTCCGGCCGCGGCCGCCGGCGGGACAGTCGGCGACGATCCACGCCGACCGCGACTTCCAGGCGGCGGGCTGCATCGACGGGCTGGAGCCGCTGCGCATCGAGCGCAGCCGCGACCAGCCGGGAAGTCGATCCCGCCGCCAGTTCCGCCCCCGCGAGGCCCTGGTATTGCGAGAATCCGCGACGGAGGCCGGCGGATGACGGAGGCCCGGCCCATGTTCCTGTCGCGCATCGCCCTTCGGAGCGGCCCTTCGGCGGCCGCCCTCGCGCCGCTGATCGCCCCCCGCCTCGCCGACGAGCGCACCGCCGCCGCCCACCACCTGCTGTGGTCGCTGTTCGCCGATTCGCCCGACCGCCGACGGGATTTCCTGTGGCGCGAGGAGGATACGGGCCATGGCTGGGGCGGGCGCCGCTTCTACGTCCTGTCGCAACGGCAGCCGGCCGACCGCCACGGCCTGTTCCGGCTGGAGACGCAGGAATTCGCGCCCATACTCGCCGCCGGCGACCGGCTGCGCTTCCGCCTGCGCGCCAATCCGGCCGTCACCCGGTCCCAGCCGGACCGGAAGCGCAGCCGGCGCATCGATCCGCTGGCAGAGGCGCTGCGCGACCTGTCGCCGGCCGAGCGCGCCGAACGACGGGGCGAGATCGCCGCGGCGGTCGGTCGGACCTGGCTCGCGGGCCAGGGCGCCCGCGCCGGCTTCCGCCTCGCCGATGCCGCGCAGGCCCCGCTCCTCGTCGACGGCGACGACTGGCGCCGCCTGCCGCGGCCGGGCCGTCCGCCGATCGGCTTCTCCGTCCTGGATTTCGACGGCACCCTCGTGGTCGAGGATCCGGCCGCCTTCCTCGCTCGCCTCGGGGAGGGCTTCGGGCGCGAGAAGACCTTCGGCTGCGGCCTGATGCTGATTCGCCGGGCCTGACGGTCGGGGGTCGGCGATGGCGGGCATTCCCGGACTGCGGCCGCCGCGCCCCATCCCGATCCGCGACCGCTCGACCATCCTCTTCGTCGAGAAGGGCCGGATCGACGTGCTCGACGGCGCCTTCGTCGTCGTCGACGAGCGTGGCGTGCGCACCCACGTCCCGGTCGGCGGCTTCGCCTGCCTGATGCTGGAGCCGGGCACGCGGGTCAGCCACGCGGCGGTGGCGCTGGCGGCGCGGGCCGGCACGCTGCTCGTCTGGGTGGGCGAGGCCGGGGTGCGCCTCTATGCCTCGGGCCAGCCGGGCGGAGCCCGCGCCGACCGCCTGCTCTGGCAGGCGCGCATCGCGCTCGACGAGACGGCGCGCCTCGGCGTCGTGCGCCGGATGTTCCAGATCCGCTTCGACGAGCCGGCGCCGGACCGGCGCTCGGTCGACCAGCTGCGCGGCATCGAGGGCGCGCGCGTGCGCCGCCTCTACGAGTTGATCGCCCGCCAGCACGGCGTCACGTGGCGCCGGCGCGACTACGACCGCGAGACCTGGGACGCGGGGGACGTGCCCAACCGCTGCCTGTCCGCGGCGACCGCCTGCCTCTATGGCCTCTCCGAGGCGGCGATCCTGGCGGCGGGGTATGCGCCGGCGATCGGCTTCCTGCACACCGGCAAGCCGCAGTCCTTCGTCTATGACATCGCCGACCTCTTCAAGTTCGAGACGGTGGTGCCGGCCGCCTTCCGCATCGCCGCGCGGGCCGGTCGCGGCGCCGTGCCCGGCAGCCTGGAGGGCGCGGTGCGGCGCGAGTGCCGCGACGTCTTCCGCAAGACCAGCCTGCTCGAACGGCTGATCCCGGCGATCGAGGACGTGCTCGCCGGCAGCGGCGTGCCGCCGCCCGGCCTGCCGCAGGAGGAGGTGCAGCCACCCGCCTTTCCCGATGCCGAGCCGAGCGGCGATGCCGGCCATCGCGGCTGACGTCGGACTCGACGCGAGGGGACGCGCGCCGCGATGATGGTCGTCGTCGTCGAGAACGCGCCGCCCCGCCTGCGCGGCCGGCTGGCCGTGTGGTTGCTCGAGGTGCGCGCCGGCGTCTATGTCGGCAACTACTCCCGCCGGACCCGCGAGATGATCTGGACCGAGGTCACGGAGGCGATCGGCGAGGGCAGCGGCGTCATCGCCTGGGCGGCGCCGACCGACGCCGGATTCTCCTTCGAGACCTGCGGCCCCAACCGCCGCATCCCCGTCGACCTCGACGGCTTCCGCCTCGTCGAGTTCCTGCCTCCGGACGGCCCCGACCCGCGCGAACGCTAGGCGAACACACGGCCCCGCCGGAACCCCGGAATCGTCGGTAGCCGGAACCCCCTTCAAATCCTGCTGCGATTCCAATAACATCCAGGAAGAGTGTTCCCCGCCCGCGCGGGGATGAACCGCCACGATGCGAGGTAGCTAGCATGATCCTCGCGTGTTCCCCGCCCGCGCGGGGATGAACCGCGCGGCTCGGCGATCGGGTTCGATACATCGACGTGTTCCCCGCCCGCGCGGGGATGAACCGCCGAGCAACAAGGGCGCCGAATACAGCTTCAAGTGTTCCCCGCCCGCGCGGGGATGAACCGGGCGAGATCGACTTCGACGGCCACACCTTCAAGTGTTCCCCGCCCGCGCGGGGATGAACCGATCGACCGGCTGATTGTCACGATGCCGCCTCGGTGTTCCCCGCCCGCGCGGGGATGAACCGTCCGGGCGACGTGCGCAGCAATTCGCGGCACTGTGTTCCCCGCCCGCGCGGGGATGAACCGGCAGGATGCCGGCATGCGCGTTCACCCGAGACGTGTTCCCCGCCCGCGCGGGGATGAACCGCTGGAGGACTGAACCATGACCTCTCTGTGGATGTGTTCCCCGCCCGCGCGGGGATGAACCGGCGAGCGTCGCCACCCCGATCAGCAGGCTCCCGTGTTCCCCGCCCGCGCGGGGATGAACCGCTGACGCCGCCGCTGTCCTCCTGGCCGCGCTTGTGTTCCCCGCCCGCGCGGGGATGAACCGGCGTCGTCGTGGCTCGAAATCGGGAACTGCTTGTGTTCCCCGCCCGCGCGGGGATGAACCGCGGTATTCGGCCTCGGTGATCGGGGTGCCGCGGTGTTCCCCGCCCGCGCGGGGATGAACCGTCCCTCGGGTGCGTCAGGATGACCCGCGAGCCGTGTTCCCCGCCCGCGCGGGGATGAACCGCCTCGATCACGCCAGCACCAGCGCAGCGGCCGGTGTTCCCCGCCCGCGCGGGGATGAACCGGTCTCGCGGTCGAACTCGAGATAGTCGGCGTCGTGTTCCCCGCCCGCGCGGGGATGAACCGCGCCAGCAGCAGGCGGACCGCCGCGCCCGGCTGTGTTCCCCGCCCGCGCGGGGATGAACCGGCAAGCCGGCGCAAAAATCGCCGCGCGCTGGCGTGTTCCCCGCCCGCGCGGGGATGAACCGTCGTAGCTGGGCGGCTGCGTCGGGTTGCCCGGGTGTTCCCCGCCCGCGCGGGGATGAACCGCCATTGCCCGGCCGACCGGCTGAATGCGCAGCGTGTTCCCCGCCCGCGAGGGGATGAACCGTCATCGAGCGCGCCCTCGCCATACACGCACTCGTGTTCCCCGCCCGCGCGGGGATGAACCGCCCCAGGGGCCGGAGAACCAGGGGTCGTCGCGGTGTTCCCCGCCCGCGCGGGGATGAACCGGCATAGGGGTCATGGGGGGCATAGGGGCCGCCGTGTTCCCCGCCCGCGCGGGGATGAACCGGTCCGGACGTCGATGGGATACTCGCCCAACTTGCGTTCCCCGCCCACGCGGGGGCGAACCGAACTCGTCCCACGTTCAATAACTCGTGTTGTTGCGCTCCCCACCTGCTGAGCGCGAATACCCCGGAGGATTCACTCGCCCCGTGCCGCATCTCGGCATTGGCCGCCTCTGTGGCGGCCGGTGCAGCCGGTCGCTCCTCAGGCCGCTCGGCCGGCGGCGGCGTTGCGGTAGAAGGCCGCGATCCAGCCGCCGAGGGTGGCCGCATCGGTTTCGGCGGCAAGCGTGGCCAGCGCCGCGTCGGCGGTCGCGTCGGGGATGAGGCTGCCCTTGCGGGTGCGGATCAGCTCTTCGGAGAACCCGGCGGAGAACTCGGGGTGGCCCTGGAACGAGATCGCGGTGCTGCCGTAGGCGAGCGCGGCATAGGGGCAGAAGTCCGAGGTGGCGACGACCTCCGCACCCGGCGGCGGCTCGACCACCTGGTCCTGGTGCATGGCCTGGATCGCGAACTCCAGAATGTCGCCGGTCATGAAGGGCAGCGTCCGCGCGACGCGATAGCGATGCACCCCCACGCCCCAGCCGCGGTCCGACTTCGCCACCCGTCCGCCCATCGCGTCGGCCAGGATCTGATGGCCGAAGCAGATCCCGACGACCGGCACGCCGTCCGCCACGGCCCGGCGCAGGAAATCCTTCAGCGGCGCCATCCAGGGCAGGTCGTCATAGACGCCGTGGCGGGAGCCGGTGACGATCCAACCGTCCTCCTGCGTCGTCGCCTCGGGAATGACGCCGTCGATGACGGGATAGACCGCGACCGAGGCCGCCGGGTCGGCCGCCTGGAGCAGGCGCTCCATCATCGGGCCGAAGCCGTCGTGGCGCTCGGCCATGTCGGGCGGCACACGGCCGGCTTCGAGAACACCAATGCGCATCGGGACAAGCTCCGGGAGGAAGAAGGACGGCCGAACCACCGCCCGTCGATATCGCGCATGCGGCGCCGGCCCGCAATTCCCGCGTGATCTCGCAACCGGCCCCCGGCTATCTTCCAGCGCCCGCCGCGCCGCAGCGACGGAAGCCATATAAGCCAAGGATGGAAACGCCATGCTCCGCCGCAGTCTCGCCGCAACCGCGATCGCGCTGACCGTCGCCGGTCCAGCCGCCGCCGCCGAGTTCCCCTCGCGCGACATCCGCTTCCTCTGCGGCTTCTCGGCCGGCGGCAGCTGCGACCTCGTCAGCCGCATGTTCGCCGAGAAGCTGGGGCCGGTCTTCGGCCAGAACGTCGTCGTCGAGAACAAGACCGGCGCGTCGGGCATGATCGCGCTGACCGAGGTCTCGCGCGCCGCGCCGGACGGGCACCTCGTCAGCCTGTCGACGATGGCGAACCACACCGTCCTGCCGCAGATGCCGGGCATCAAGCTGGCGATCGACCCGAACAAGGACGTGACGCCGATCGCCAGCCTCGCCAACGTCTACAACATGCTGATCGCCAGCCCGAAGGCACCCTTCAATTCGGTGCCGGAGCTGATCCAGTACGCCAAGGCGAACCCGGGCAAGCTGACCTTCGCGTCGGTCGGCAACGGCTCCAGCCAGCATCTCGCCGGCACGCTGTTCCAGCGCCTGACGGGCACGGAAATGCTGCACGTCCCCTATCGCGGCGGCGCCAACGCGCTGGTCGACATCACCGCCGGACGCACCGACCTGATGTTCGGCAACATGCCGGAGTTCCTGGGCCAGATCGCCGGCAAGGGCGTGCGCGCGATCGCCTTCGGCGCCGCCCGGCAGAGCCCCCTCTTCCCCGACCTGCCGCTGGTCAGCCAGACGGTGCCGGAGTTCAAGATCGGCAACTGGTTCGGCCTCGTCGGGCCGGCCAAGCTGCCGCCCGCGATCGTCGCCAAGTGGACGGCGGCGCTGGAGAAGGTCGCCGCCGACCCGGACTTCCAGCAGCGCATGGCCAAGAACGGGCTCGAGATCATCGTCGGCCCGCCGGCCCGCCTGGAAGGGCTGATCAAGGCCGACTTCGCCCGCTGGGGCGAGGTCATCCGCGGCGCCAACATCCGCGCCGAATAGCCTCGGGGAGGCTTGGCCGATGAAGATCACCGACGTCACCCTCGCCCTCTTCGACTGGGAGGGCATCCCGAGCCTCAGCTACGGCGCGCATGCGGCCCAGAACACCGGCCGCAGCCGGCTCGGGCTGCTGACCATCCGCACCGACGAGGGCGTCGAGGGCCACGGCTTCCTCGGCTCGGCCACCAATCCCGCCGACAGCGAGGCGAACTCGCTGATGCGCGTCCTCAAGCCCCGGATCATGGGGCAGGATCCCCTCGACCGGGAGAAGCTGAACCAGCTGATGTGGGCCCGCGTCCGCCAGACGACGACGCGGGCGATCGGCGTCGTCGACGTCGCCCTGTGGGACATCGCCGGCAAGGTCGCGGGCCTGCCCATCCACAAGCTCATGGGCGCCTACCGCGACCGCGTGCCGGCCTACGCCTCCTCCGAGGTGCTGCCGTCCGCCTCGGCCTATGCCGAGCAGGCGGTGCAGTTCAAGGAGGCGGGCTGGGCCGCCTACAAGATCCATCCGCCGCAGCGCCTGAGGGACGACATCGCCGCCTGCGAGGCCGTACGCCGGGCGGTCGGCGACGACTACACGGTGATGCTCGATTCGACCTGGGGCTACGACTACCCCACCGCGCTGCGGGTCGGCCGGGCGGTGGAGGAGATGAACTACTACTGGTACGAGGATCCCCTCGCCGACCAGGACGTCTACAACTACGTCAAGCTGCGCCAGGCCCTGCGCATCCCGATCATGGCGACGGAGTACCCGCTGGCCGGGCTCGATTCCTATGCGATCTGGCTGACCGAGCGGGCGACCGACTATCTGCGCGGCGACGTCGCGGTGAAGGGCGGCATCACCACCGTCCTGAAGACCGCCCACCTCGCCGAGGCGTTCCGCATGAACTACGAGATCCACCATGGCGGCAACTCGCTGAACAACCTCGCCAACCTGCACGTCACCATGGCGCTGCGGAACTGCGAGTTCTTCGAGGTGCTGCTGCCGGAGGCCGCCCAGAAGTACGGCATGGCCGCG
This sequence comes from Allostella sp. ATCC 35155, assembly GCA_006738865.1. Classification (GTDB taxonomy): domain Bacteria; phylum Pseudomonadota; class Alphaproteobacteria; order ATCC43930; family Allostellaceae; genus Allostella. The sequence continues at coordinate 1,971,552 of AP019701.1, read as the reverse complement.
GACATCGAGGTCGGGCCCGACGGCATGGTCGCTGCCCCCACCGGCCCCGGCCTCGGTGCGGCGATCGACTTCGACCTGATCCGGCGGAAGACGGCCCACCTCCTCTCCTGAGAGGCAGGTCCACAAGGGGCCTCGAACGGCGACGGTTGCCGGCGCCGGTGCGTCCTTCGACTGCTCGCTGGCGCTCGCGCTCAGGACGAGGACTCTCCTTCGCACGCGATGGAGAGTCCTCGTCCTGAGCGAAGTCGAAGGACGCACCGGCGCCTGCGACAGACCGCTACTGGGCGACCAGCACGCCCGGTCCGTCCGGCATGGCCAGCAGGCGTCTCAGACCGGCCAGCACCAGCGACCGCGAGGGCCGCCACCCCGCGCGGGACAGGATGCAGACCCGTGTGGCGAGCGGGTTCCAGTCGCGGGCGTAGCGCATCGGGATCCCCTGCTCGGCCTTCATCCAGACGAGGTGCGGACAGCCGCACAGGGAAGCGAGGTGCATCGGCCCGGAGGATGGGCCGATCGCCGCGCGCGCCCGGGCGAGGAGCGCGCATTGCTGGTCGAGCGGCAGGCCGCGGCAGTCGGTCGTGCCGTCGGGCAGGATCGCGAGGTCCGGCAGGCCGATCGCGGCGATCGTGAACCGGCGCGCCAGGGCGGCGCAGAGCCGGTGCCATTCGTCGGCCGGCCAGTTTCGCTGGGCCTTCTCGTCCGCCGGCCCGGCGAAGGCCGGGATGGCGCGGGCATGAACGACGAGGTCGAAGGTCCGGGCGGGTTCGACATCGAGCCCGAACCGGCGATGCTCCTGATCGGCAAGCCCGGCCCAGCCGACGGCGTCAACGTTGCGATCGATGCAGAGGCGGTCGGCGCCCGGATAGCGAGTCTCGACCGCGCCGTCATAGGGGCATCCGCCCGTGCACTCGTAGCCCTGGGTCAGCCAGCTGCCGGGCGACCATGGCTCGAAGCGGTCGCAGAAGTCGCGATAGAGATACGCGCACTCCGGCCGGCTCAGGACGATCGTCCGCTCATAGTCACGCGACCGTCGCCGGACATGGGCCTGCCAGCCCATCAGCTCCCAGCCGAACTCGCCGACGAACGGCCCAGCGATCAGCGTGCGCATCGCTCCCTTCCCCAATAAGGTGAAATTATAGCGTAATGGTTCGCAAGCGCATTCCCCCAAGACCGGCCATGCTCGCACTGGCCAACGGCGCCCGCTCATGCTCCACTCGCAGCCGCACTTCCACCAGAGGTTCTGAGTCCGATCGTGCGCATGCGTGTTCTCGTCGGAGCGATGACCGCGGCTCTTGCCGCAATCGGGAGCGCCTGGGCTGCGGACCTTCCCGCGGTGGGCGAGAGCCATCGCTCGACGATCTTCGTCTACGGCAAGCCCGTTCCGCTACCGCCGGGGGAATGGACCGTCGTCGGTCGCGGCCACGGCCCGGTCGTCGGTGCGACCCCCGGTCCCTACGGCGCGATCGGCGGCATCGTCCTCGTCCAGCAGCAGAACGGGCTGGTCGAGGGTATCGTCGTCGCCCACGCCAATCGCCTGCCGGTCGAGAACGGCTGGGGTCCGCCGGCCGGCTGCCGCGATCCCGAGGCCGCCTATGCCACTGGCGTGCGCACGCGCGCGCGCAATCTCGCCTGCGGCTATCTCGTCTTCCTGCCGGCGGGGCATCGGTCGATCTTGCGCCTGCCGGCCTGGAACGCCGCCCGGAACGAGGCAGTGCGGCGCGGCTGGCGCATTCCGGGCGCACTCGCGGTCGCCGGCCTGCGGGTCGGGGATCGCCGCGATGTCGTCGACATCCGCTATGCCTGGGCTGCGACGCAGCAGGCCGCGCCGCGGCCCCCGGCGCAGTTCCAGCGGGCGGCGCTGGTGTCGGCGGAGCAGCCGGCGCTGCGTATCGCGGCCGATGCCATGGTTCCGTGGCTGCTGCGGGCGCTGGACGAGGTGGAGGGCCGGATCGCCGATCCGCTCGCCGCGACGTCCGACCTGCCGCCACCCGGGGCCGCCAGCCGATCCGCCGGGCAGATGCCGGGCACGACCCGCTGGCACCGCCGGCTCGGCATGGCGGCCAGCGAGGGCGCGATCCAGGTGACGCTGGCCGCCGGGGCCGGGCTGATCGTCGCCGGCAATGCCTACACCGCCGTGCTCCTCGGCGCGCTCCAGACGCTGGTCGGGGGGCTCGGGGCGCAGGCGCTCGACTTTGCATGGGATCTGGAGCCGCCGCGGCCGACGATGGAGTTCGGCATCGCTCCATCCCGGCCCTCGGAGTAGAATCGGGATCATGGCCCGGTTCCTGCGCTGCCTCGTGCTGGCCGCCCTTCTCTGCGTGGCGGCGATCCACGGTGACGCCGCACCGTTGCGGGGCGTCGCCGAGGTCGCGGGCAAGCTCGTTCCGTTACCGCCGGGCGCCTGGACCGCGGTCGCGGAGACGATCGAGCGCCGCGGCGAGGATGCCTTCGCCGTCCTCGCCCTGGCGCGGATCGACGGCAAGGTCGCCGACGGGCTGGTGATCGTCCGGGCCAACATGGCGGCCCGGCCGGGGCCGCTGGCCGCCGCGCCCGAATGCCTGCGCGCGGACACCCATCTCGGCCATGTCGCCTACGACACCGCAGTCGATGGGCTCTGCCTCTTTCTCAACCACGTCGTCCTCGCCGAGACGGTGCCCGGCCCCGTCGTCTGGCTGATGGCGCGCGAGCGGCTGGCCGCGCTGGGCGCAACCCTGCCCGACACCTGGCTGGTCGCCGGCATCCGCGCCCGCACCGCCAGCCACGCGATCGAGGCGCGCTATTACTTCGCGCCGCCGGACCATCGCGCCGCCCTGCCCGGCCTCGGCTGGGCGGACAACCGCTGGTCGCCGCAGCGCGTCGCCGCCGATGCCGACCGCCGGGCCAGCATCCGGCGTCTCGTGATCTGGACGATGTGGATGCGCGAGGCGGTCGAACTCGGCCTGCGCGGACAGCTGCCGGACGACGCGCTGCCGCCGACGCCGTGGGACGGGCCGGATCTGGCGCGGCGCTGGACCGAGCGACGGGTCGAGCGGCTGGTCCGGCTGCAGCAGCAGGGCGTCATCGGCGAAGACACGCTTCGGCACCAGCAGCGCCTGGTCGAGGCGGCGGCGCACGACCTCTCCGCCGCCGGTGCGCCGCTGTGGCAGGAAGGTGTCTGGCGGCGCATCGGCCACCGGGTGGCAAGCGTCGCCGAATCGCTGGGCCTGTCCTATATCGTGCTCGGCAGCCTCTGGCCGTCGCTCGGCTTCGCCATGCTGGTCGACGTGCTGAGCCCGGTCGGCGCCTACCTCCAGAACACGCTGTGGCCGGGCGCGGCCGCAGCGGGCACGACGGGCCTGCCGGCCGCGTTCGCCGAGATCGGACAGAGCGGCCCCTAGTGGTGCGACCCAATCGGATGGTTCCATCCGATTGGATGAGTCGCCCCACCAGATCATATGGTTAGTGGGCCGATTCAGGAGACGGAAGGGACCTTCCGTCTGCATCGGACCACTAGCCCCGGAAGGAGCGTCGAACGTGGACAGGACGGAGGACGGGCGGGCCGTCGGGCTGGTGCCGATCGAGACCATGGCCGCCATGAGCGGGCTGGATTTCCTCTCGGGCCTCGCGTCCGGCCGGTTCCCAGTCCCGCCGATGGCGGCGACGCTGGGCTTCCGCCTGATCGAGGTCGAGCGCGGCCGCGCGGTCTTCCGGGTGCTGCCCGAACTGCGCCACTACAATCCGATCGGCAGCGTGCATGGCGGGCTCGCGATGACGCTGCTCGATTCCTGCATCGGCTGCGCCGTGCAGACGACGCTGGCCGCCGGGCTCGGCTATGCCAGCGTCGAGACGAAGGTGAACTTCACCCGCGCCGTCGGCCACGCATCGGGGCCGCTGCTGGCCGAGGGCCGGATCGTCAGCGAGGGCCGGCGCATCTGCACCGCCAAGGGACGCCTGATCGGGGCCGAGGACGGGCGGCTCTACGCCCATGGCACCGGCACCTGCCTCGTCTTCCCGATCGGCGGCACCTGACCGGCGGCCCGGTGCTCGACGCGACGCTCCAACCGCTCGTCCATCGTCTGCTAGAGCGCCCCGGCCGGTGGCTGGCCAGGGCCGGCGTCGCCGCCGACGCCGTGACCCTCACGGGCTTCCTGGTGGGCCTCGCCGCGCTGCCGCTGCTGGCGGCCGGGCTGTTCGGCGCGGCCCTGGCCGCCATCCTTCTCAACCGCACGCTGGACGGGCTCGACGGCGCGGTCGCCCGCGTCGCCGGCCCGACCGACCGCGGCGCCTTTCTCGACATCGCGCTCGACTTCCTCTTCTACGCGACCGTGCCCCTCGGCTTCGCCCTCGCCGACCCGGCGGCCAACGGCCTGCCGGCGGCCTTCCTGCTCTTTGCATTCGTCGGCACGGGCTCCAGCTTCCTCGCCTTCGCTGCCGTCGCTGCCGTCGCTGCCCGCCACGGCCTGCCGGAAACGCGCCTGCGCGCCAAGGGGATCCGCTATCTCGGCGGACTGACCGAGGGCACGGAGACGATCGCCTGCTTTGCTCTCATGTGCCTCTGGCCGGCGCAGTTCCCGCTGCTGGCGTGGATCTTCGGCGGTCTCTGCCTCCTCACCACCGCCACGCGCTGGTGGACGGGATGGACGACCCTGCCGACCGGGGGTGGACGGACGGACGACCGGCGCGGATGATGCATCATTCGCTCGACCGTTCCACATCCCGGAGTACCCTTCATGGATTCGATCACGCCGGCCTCGCCCGGCAAGGCCGAGGCGCTGGCGCTGCGCTACGGCCCGGACGCCGTGCCCGCGGCCGGCCCTTGGAGCGACGCCATCGCCCTGCTGCTGAGCCACCGTTCGGTGCGCGGCTTCCGCGCCGACGCGCCGCCCGAGGGCACGCTGGAGACGCTGGTTGCCGCCGCCCAGTCGGCCGCGACGAGCTCCAACCTCCAGACCTGGTCGGTCGTCGCGGTCTCCGACCCCGGCGTCCGCGGCAAGCTCGCCGCCATCGCGGGCGGCCAGAAACACATCGAGCAGTGCCCGCTCTTCCTCGTCTGGCTGGCGGACCTGTCGCGCCTCGGCCGCATCGCGGAGGCCGAAGGGCGCCCGCTCGAGGGGCTGCCCTATCTCGAGACCTTCCTGGTCGCGTCGATCGACGCCGCGCTCGCGGCCCAGAACGCCGTGGTCGCCGCCGAATCGCTCGGCCTCTCGACCGTCTATATCGGGGCGCTGCGCAACGACACGCAGGCGGTGGCCGGGCTCCTGGATCTGCCGCCGGGCGCGGTCGGCGTGTTCGGCCTCTGCGTCGGCTACGCCCAGCCGGCCGCGGCCGGCGAGGTGAAGCCGCGCCTGCCGCAGGCGGCCGTGTTGCATCACGGCACCTACCGGATCGCCGATGAGAACGGACAGCGCGCCGCTTATGACCGGATCATGGGCGAGTTCTCGCGCCGCAACGAGATGCAGGCCGACACCTGGACCGAACGGGTGCTGTCGCGCATCGCCACCATCAAGGCGTTGCGCGGGCGCGACCTGCTGAAGCCGGCGCTGCGCGCGCTCGGCTTCCCGCTGCGCTAGGCGGGCTTCCCGCTGCGCGAGGCGGGCTTCCCCCTTCCGGCCGGGCCGGTCTAAGCTCGGCCGGAGGGAGGTTCGCCCCATGTCCGTCCGCATCCGCCCGCTCACCCCCCATATCGGCGGCGAAGTCGAAGGCATCGACATGCGCCGCCCGCTGACGCCCGACGATGTCGCGGCCGTCGAGGCCGGCATGGACCGGCACGCCGTGCTGGTCTTCCACGACCAGGACGTCAGCGACGAGCAACAGGTCGCCTTCAGCCGCAATTTCGGCGAGATCGAACTCGCGCTCGGCAGCAACGTCACCACGGACGCCGAACGCCGGCTCGACGTGAAGCTCGCCGACATCTCGAACCTCGACCGCGAGAACCGGGTTCTCGCCCGCGACGATCGTCGGCGCATGTTCAATCTCGGCAATCGGCTGTGGCATTCCGACAGCTCGTTCCGCGCCGTCCCCGCGAAATACTCGCTGCTGTCGGCGCGGCGCATCCCGTCGACCGGCGGCAACACCGAGTTCGCCGACATGCGGGCGGCCTACGACGCGCTGGACGACAAGACGAAGGCGGAGATCGAGGATCTCGTCTGCGAGCATTCGCTGATCTATTCGCGCGGCCAGCTCGGCTTCACCGAACTCAGCGAGGAGGAGAAGCGGACCTTCCGCCCGGTCCGCCAGCGACTGGTCCGCACCCATCCCGTCACCGGGCGCCGGTCGCTGTTCCTGTCCTCGCACATCGGCACCATCGTCGGCTGGCCGATGCCGGAGGCACGCTGCTTCATCCGCGACCTCATCGAGCATGCCACCCAGCGGGAGTTCGTCTACGCCCATGTCTGGCGCCAGCACGACCTCGTCATGTGGGACAACCGGCAGACGATGCACCGCGCCCGACCCTTCGACGAGACCCGCGAGGCGCGCGACATGCGCCGCACCACCATCGCCGGCGATGCGCCGACGGTAGCCCAGGAAGCCGCCTGAAGGGGCTTCCCCGGAACAGCCAGACGAGGAACAGCCAAGAATGATCTACGAGCTGCGGGTCTATCACTGCATGCCGGGGCGCCTGCCGGCGCTGCTGAAGCGGTTCGACACCATCACGCTGAAGAAGTGGGAGCAGCACGGCATCCGCCAGGCCGGCTTCTGGACGGTGCTGGTGGGCGAGAACAACCAGGATCTCTTCTACCTGCTGGCATGGGAATCGCTGGCCGAGCGCGAGGCCAAGTGGAACGCCTTCCAGGCCGACCCGGAATGGCTGGCCGCCCGGGCCGAGACCGAGAAGGACGGCGCCATCGTCGCCTCGATCAGCAACAGCTTCCTGCAGCCGACCAGCTTCTCCTCGGTGAAGTAGGATATGCTTGGCTGCCGGCGCCGGACTGGAAGCCGGCAGCCACCGTCCCGACATGGGTAGTCACATGAACGTGGAATGGGACTACACGGCCAGGGCCTTCCTTAGCCAACTGCCCGTCCAGGAGCAGCATCGGGTCTTCCATGCCGTCGACCGGCTGAGCGGCAACTGGGACGCGCTGCGCGGTTCACTCCTGTTCGCGGTCGCCCCCGTTGGGCCTGCCGATGAACGAGACCTTTATCGATTGCAGGCCGGACAGGATCTCAGCGTGCTCCTGCGGCGGCGGGGGGACACGATCATCGTGGTCGACGTTGTTCGCCAAGGTCAGATCGACGGGCTTCGCCAGCTTCGCCGACGGGCGTGAACCCGTCTCGGTCGAATGCGGGCATTTGGAGAGATCGGGCTAGATCTCGATCAGATCGGGGCGGACCTTGATGCGTTGGAACGCTTCCTCTCAGAAGAGAAGCATCGCACCGAACGCGCGGATATCCTGCCCTTCTTCAAGGCACGCCCAAATCTCTCCGCGGCCCTCGGCCTGACCAACAGCGCCATCGAAGCACCCGACCGGGTCGCCTTCGAACTGGATCTCTTCGGCGACTTCGTGTGCGACGTCGCCAATGGGGACAGCAGCACGAACGCCTTCACGCTGATCGAGTTCGAGGATGCCCAGGAACAAAGCATCTTTCGGAAGCTCGACCACGGCAAGTCGATGAAGCGATGGTCGCCACGCTTCGAGCGCGGCTTTTCGCAGCTCGTCGACTGGGCTTGGCGCCTATCCACCGAGGGCGGCACATCGGATGCGCTCCGGCGGGTGTTCGGGAACAGTCATCCGGACGTCCACCTCCTCCTCGTCGTCGGCCGCGACGCCGATCTGACCGGGGGCGATCTCAACCGGCTGCAGTGGCGCTCCCGGAACGTGTCCTTCGGTTCCTACCGAATGTCCTGCTTCACGTTCGACGGCATCCTCCAATCGATCCGAAGGCGGCTCCAACTCGCCAAGCAGTGACCGCACCGACAGAGCGGCCGCTACAGCCCGGCGAGCGCCACCTTGGCCGCTTCCTGGATGTGGTGCAGCGAGGCGGCGAAGGCCGCATCGGCGTCGCGCCGCCGGATGGCCGCCATGATGTCGCGGATCTCGCGGATGCTTTCCGCCGCGCGGGTCGGGGACGACAGCGTGACCCGGCGCAGCATGGTGATGCGGTCATTGAGCGAGCGCAGCAGCGAGCGCAGCACATTGTTGCCTGTGCCCGTGATCAGAACGTCATAGAAGACCTGCTTGGCGGCGAGGATCTGGGCGACGTCCTGGGTGGCATAGGCGGCTGCCAGTGCCTCGACCGAGCCTTCGAGGTCGGCGACCTGCTCGTCGCTCGCGCACTCGACGAAGAGCCGCGCCGCCATCGCCTCGAGCGCCGCACGCACCTGATAGACACTGGCCGCGTCGGCTGCCGTCAGCCGCTTCACCAGCGGGCCGCGATTGGGGATGATCTCGATCAGCCCCTCGCTCTCGAGCTCGCGCAGGGCCTCGCGCACCGACGGCCGGCTCACCCCCAGGAGTTCGCAGAGTTCCTTTTCGACGAGGCGCTGGCCCTGTCCGAAGCGACCGCTGGTGATCGCCTCGCGCAGCACCTTCGCCACCTGCCGGCGTACCGGGGCGGCGACGCTGGCGACACGCATCGACAGATCGGGGGCGGGGGCGGTATCGGCGCTGTTCGGCATCGCAGCGAAATTCGGGGCCTGTGAATCCAGTCAGGTCTGCATGCCCCAGCGCCGCACCGTCCGCTGCTCCAGGGTACGAAAGACGAAATTGTCAACCACCAGCCCGAAGATGATGACCATCAGCAGGCTGGCGAACACATTCGGTATATCCAGCAGGTTCTTCCTTTGGAAGATATACCAGCCGAGACCGCCGCCGCTGGAGCTGACGCCGAACACCAGCTCGGCCGCGATCAGGGTGCGCCAAGCGAAGGCCCAGCCGATCTTGAGGCCGGTCAGGATGCTGGGCAGCGCACCCGGAATCAGCGTGCGGGTGACGTAAGTGAGCCCAGAGGCTGTAGGCCGGGCGGTGGCCTATCCCTTGACCGCCCCGGCCGAGAGCCCCTGCACGACGTACTTCTGCAGCAGCATGACCAGCACCACCGACGGCAGGAGAGCCAGCAGGCAGATCGCCATCAGCAGATTGAAGAAGACGTGCACATCGCCGACGAGACTGGCGATGATCACCGGCAAGGTCATGAACTCGCGCCGCGAGTTCAGGATCATGGTGATCAGCAGATCCTGCCACGAGATGATGAAGATGATCGCGCCGCAGGACGACAGCCCCGGCGTGCTGAGCGGCAGCACGATGCGCAGGAAGGCCCCGAACCGCGAGCAGCCGTCGATCCGCGCCGCCTCCTCCAGCTCATGGGATATCGTCTCGAAGTAGGGCGCCAGGATGAGGATGGCGTAGGGCAGCAGGAATCCGGTCTGGGCGATGACCACGCCCCAGAGCGAATTCAGCATGCCGGCCGACCGGAACACGACATAGAGCGGGATCATCAGCACGATGATCGGCACGAAACGCGCCGCTACGTTCACCTGTAGCAGCCAGATCGTCCATCGCACGCGCAAACGTGAGATGCTGTAGGCGCTGAGCGAGCCCAGGACCAGCGTCAGCAGCGTGACGCTGACGGCGACGATCAGGCTGTTGAGCGCGGCCTGATAGAAGACCTTGATGTTGTCCGGCAGGTAGGTCGCCTGCTCGAACACCCGGCCCTTCTGCTCGCCCTGGGTCAGGATGATGCGGAAATTGTCGAACGTGTATTCGGGAGGCAGGATCGCGACGGTGTCGGCCTGCAGCGTCTTTTCCGACTGGATGGACCCGATGACCACGGCCACGATCGGAAACAGCAGGAAGGTGATGACGGCGAGGTTGGCGAGGTGCAGCCCCACCCGCCCGAGGAAGGTCGGCCGGAACATCAGGTCGTCCTCTGGTAGATCAGTCGGACATAGACGATCGCGAACAGCCCGACGATCAGCGCCAGCACATAGGCCGAGGCCGCGCCCATCCCGATGTTGAAGGGCGGCGCGAACGAGACCTTGTAGCCGTACCAGGCCGAAACCCAGGTCGCGTCCCCGGGGCCGCCCTGGGTGATCGCCAGCACCTCCTCGAACACCGCGAAGGCGAATGAGGTTCGCAGGATCAGGATGACGGCGATGATCGGCCGCAGCAACGGCAGGGTGATGTGCCAGAAGCGTCGCCAGGCCGAGGCTCCGTCGACGGCCGCCGCCTCGTAGAGATCGCGATTGATGCCCTGCAGCGCCGCATAGACGAGCAGTACCGCGAAGGGCAGCGTGCGCCAGATGTACGGAACGGCGACGGCGACGAGCGCGGTGTCGGCGTTGCCGGCCCAGTTGACGGGCTCGGAGATGAGGCCGGTCGTCAGCAGCACCCGGTTCAGGAAGCCGAACTTGAAGTTGTAGATGAAGGACCAGATCAGGCCGTTGGCAATCGGCGGCACGGCGTAGGGCAGCAGCATCAGGAAGCGCGTAACCCGCGAGGTCCAGACGCTCGCCTGCATCAGCAGCAGGCCGATGGCGACCGCCAGGACCACCTCGACCGTGACCACGAAGACCGTGAACATGATCGTGTTCTTGAGCGACAGCCAGAACAGCGGATCTTCGAACAGGTTGAGATAGTTCTGGAAGCCGTAGAACGGAAAGACGCCGCGCCGCATCTGCGCCAGGCCGACCTGATGCAGCGACAGATAGCCGGCGTAATAGATCGGATAGGCCAGCACCGCCGCGAGCACGATCATCGACGGCGTGTTCATGAAGAAGGCGAGCCACCCGACCGGCAACTCGCGCTTCCAGAAGGGCCGGCGGGGCGGGACGCGTCGCGTCCCCGCCTCGCCGGCAGCCACCTCCTCGGCCATGCCGGCCATCCCTCCGGAGATCCTGCCTCAGCGCGCCTTGCGCTTGGCGTCGTCGATGCCCTTGATCAGGTTGTCACAGCACTGGTCGGCGGTGATCTGCCCGGTCAGGCACTTCTGGACCTCGATGTTGAGCTGGTCGGTCCAGGGGAAATGCCAGGGCTGGTAGACCGAGTTGCAGATCTCGCCGATGTAGGTCGCCTTGTCCCACATCGCGAGGATCTTCTCGGGATCACCCCAGGGCCGCCAACCGGTCTTGATGATGTCCGAGTTCATCACCGAATTGTAGCCGGACCCCAGCATCGCATCCTTGGCGAGGCTGTTCGCCTGCGTATAGGCCCCATCTTTGGTCTTGCCGCCGAGATACTGCAGCAGCTTCCAGGCCCATTCCTTGTCCCGGGTGGCGGAATTCAGGAAATAGACGTGAGTGACGCCGATCGTGCGGCCGTCGCCGGGGAAGCCGTGCACCTTTACCTTGCCGGCGATCGGCGACTGCGCCGGATCGTTGACCACGTTCAGCCCGTAATGGTGATTCGGGCCGCGATAGAGGTTGTTGCCGGCGCCGAAGGCCTTGGCCGAACTCGTGAACTGCACCTTCAGCGATTCTGGGTCGGCGATATCGAGGCCCTTCTCGAACGTGTTCGCCCACCATTTCAGCACCTCGCGGGCGATCGAGCCCGGCCCGAGCATGTGCTTGCCGTCCTTGTCGAAGAAGCGCCCGCCCTTGTTGGCGACGATCGAGTACCAGGTGCCGGGCAGCTGCTCCAGGCCGACTCCCGCCACCCAGAGCACCGGATAGCGGCACAGCCCGTCCTTCTTCGCCTTGACGCAATGCTCGATGAATTCCTCGTAGGTCGTGAACGGCTTGTCGACCTTCAGCTTCTCCAGCATCGTCTCGTAGTAATTCCACACCCAGATGGCGGAGAAGTAGGGCAGCCCCATGGGCTTGCCGTCGACGACCGCAACCTCCTTGGTGAAGCCGCTGAAGTCCTTCACATAGTCTTCGATGCCCGGCAGCCCGGTCAGCGGCTCGACCATGCCCTGCTTGATGAAGGCCGGGAAGGAGAAGGGAGAGGACTGTGAGACATCGATGTCCTCGCCACCCGCGAACATCGTCGCCAGCTTGGTCGGGTGATCGTTGAACGACGAGATGGTCGAATCAACCTTGACGCCCCAGTCCTGCTCGAACTTCTGCGCGATCTTCGAGTAGATGTCGCCATAGGTCCAGACGACGAAGTTGACCTTGTCGACCTTGCTCTTCGGCCGATCGGCCCAGCCCTGGGCGAGCGCGCCCGGCCCCCACGGCAGCCCCGCACCCGCACCCAGTGCAGCCGCGCCGGCTGCGGTGCGGAGAAGTCGGCGGCGGCTCAAGCTCGAACGCAGGAACTGATCCATCGGTCTCGTCCTTCCCTGTTTCGGACATCGCCGACCGGTGCCGGGCGATGCCTCGCCTCTCGCGAGACGCAATTAGAAGGCCAACCACGGCGACCCGTAAATAGGCGGCAGGCCAGATTTTCTGCCGATGGCGCAGATTGCCGCCGGCGCGGGCGGCGCCTTAGCATCCGTCCGGCGATGGACAATCTCGATGGAGTGGAAGCAATGGCCGCAGCGCGCGAGCGGGTCGGATTCGTCGGTCTCGGCAACATGGGCAGCGGGATGGCGGCGAACCTCGCCGCGAAGGGGCACCCGGTCACCGTCCTCGACCGCCTGCCGGAGCGAACGGCCCGGGCGGCGGCGGCCGGGGCGGCGGTGGCATCGGACCTCGCCGCCCTGATCGCGGCGTCCGATATCGTCGTGACCATGCTGCCGGACACGCCCGACGTCGAAGGCGTGGTGGTCGGACCGGGCGGTGTCCTGGAGCTGGGGCGGCCCGGAATGCTGCATCTCGACACCAGCACGATCGCGCCGGAGGCCAGCCGCGCGATGGCCGCGCGCCTCGCCGAGCGGGGCATCCGCTTCGTCGATGCCGGAGTCGGCCGCTCGCCGGCCCATGCCGAGCGCGGCGAGTGCCTGTTCATGGTCGGCGCCGAGCCGGCCGACCTGGAGCGGGTCCGCCCGCTGCTCGACGCCATGGGCACGAAGACGATCCATGCCGGTCCGCCCGGCAGCGGCATCGCCCTCAAGATCGTCAACAACTACGTCGCCATGTGCCTCTGCCAGCTCAATGCCGAGGCATTCACCCTCGCCGCCAAGCTCGGGCTTCCGGCGCGCACGCTCTATGACGTCGTGACGAATTCCCTCTCGTCCAACGACCATCTCAAGATCTACTGGCCGAGCAAGGCGCTGGGGGGCGACATCGAGCCCGGATTCGCCCTCGACCTCGCCTTCAAGGATCTCTCCATCGGAGTCGCCGCGGCCGATGCCGCGGGGGCGCCGGCGCATGTCGGCCACGCCGCCCATGCCGCGATGGCGCGGGCGCGCGCCGATCTGGGGCTGGGCGCCCGGGACGTCACCGCGCTGCTGATGGCCGCGGCCGAGGAAGCCGGAATCGCGCCGCCGCGGCTCTGATTCAGCCCTCGCCGATTCAGGCCTCGGCCGGCTGGGCGGCGAGCAGCAGGCGCCCGATCGCCGTCATCCGCGCGATGCCGCTCCGGGCGAACAGTTCGAGGCCCGCGCGGGCATAGGCGCGGTCCTCGTCGTCGACCCGGGGCGGCGCATCCGGCATCCCGCCCAGCAGCGCGGGCGCCGCAGCGTCGGCGGCGTCGCGCGTGCGCGCCGCGACCGCGACCAGTTCGCCCCGCCCTTCCATCGGCGCGAGCAGGGTCCAGGCGAGCGCCAGATAGCCGGGCCAGTGCGCCAGATGGCGGTAGAGGCTGGCCAGGATCGGCCCCTCCTCGACCTGGCCGAAGCCGTTGAGGCGAAGCGCCAGATCGGCGGTCGCGGCGTCGACCGCCTCCAGGTCGAGCAACGACGGCAGCGGCGCGGCCAGCGGCTCCGCAGTCGCGATGCGGGGCGTGCCGGCCGGCTGCCGTCCGTCGAGCTGCGCCAGCAGGGCCGAGAAGGCCACGAGGTTGTTGGCGTTGCCGCGATCATAGGCGCGCAGCACATGCCCGATGGCAGCGCCATCGGCATCCGACAGCCCGACCGCGCGGAACGCCGCCGCCGGCCAGCGCTCGATCGGCGGCGCGATCAGCCGCTCGCGCAGCGCCGCAGCCTCGCCCGCGATCGCACCCGAGCGGTAGAGCGGAGCGAGCATGGCCCAGGTCCATGCGAGCGCGCCGGGCCGCACCGCAAGATGCCGCCAGACCAGATTGACGATCGGCATGCCGAGCGTCGCGCGGATGTCGGCAAAGACGGCGGCAACCTGTCCGGTCGCGGCGGCTTCGGTGACCGCCGGCACGGGATCGCCGGCCGGAAAGCGTCGCAAGCCCGTCATCTTCATTCCCCTCTTCGTGCCGCCGCTCCGGTGGCGGTTTCGCAGAACGGCCGCATCGCATCCAGCACCGCCGCGGCAAGCGCGGCATCCTGGCGCGGCAGCGGCCTTACGGGTACCCGGGCGGCAGCCAGCGCGTCGAGCGCCGCCGCCCGCTCCCGGCCCGAACCGGGCGCGACCAGCGCGAGATCGAGCTGGCCGACACCGAGGCCGGTAGCCAGCAAGTCGCGCGGCGCAGCGGCATAGATCGCCGCGTCGACCACCAATGTCTCGACCGCCATCGCAACCATGGCCGGGAGATTCGCCAGTTCCGCGTAGCAGGCAGCGCCATCCAGTTCGCCGCCGCCCGGCCATCCGGCGGCGACCCGCCAGCCCAGGGCGGCGCCGGCAGCGCGCGCCGCGAGCGCCGCCCGGCGCCGCGGGTCCGGATCCGCCAGAAGCAGGATCTGAGGGATGCGCCCGCCGTTCTGCACCGGCGGCGCCCGGAGGTCGAGAAAGAGTGCCCCGACGTCGCGCTCCAGCCCCGGCAGATAGTGGGCGCTGAGGTCCGGCCTGGGATTGACCTCGCAGATCCCGGCCCCGACCTCACGCCAGGAGCGGGAGATGTCGGGACAGCGGAAATCGATCCCGCCGGCATCCAGGTCGAGCACGGCCAGGGCGCGGACGGCGACGGCTCGATTGTCCGGGTGAATTCGCTCCGTGCTATCGACCCGGCGGCCGCCGCCGACGCCGACGAACGGCAACGGGTGGCATTCGACCGCGACGCCGGCCGGAGGCACCGAGTCCGGCCGCCACCCCCGGCTCTCGAGAAACTCGATGGCGGCCGCGTCCAGCTTGATCGGCGACAGGGCCGCTCCGAGGCGCCAGTCACCCCGGTCCGGCGCGGCATTGGCCGTGGCGACGAGCTGGTCGATGGTCGATCGCCCGTCACCGACGACGACCGGTGCGGCGCGCTCGAAGGCGGCCAGGATCTGGCCGTCGACGACGAGGATGCGATGCTCGGGGCCCGGCAGATAGCTCTCGGCCACGACCGCCTGTCCGCTTTCTCCGGCACGGCGGAGGGCGGCCTCGGCCTGCTCGCGGCGATGGACGAACTGGATCCCCTGCTGCCGGCGCAGCGCCACGGGCTTTACAACGACCGGATACCGGACCTGCTCTGCCAGCCGGACGACTTCGTCGGCGGTCTGCACGAGGGCCTGGCGCGCGACGGGCACGCCCGCCCGGTGCAGGAGCGCGTTGGCGAGGCTCTTGTCGCTCGCGATCGAGGTCGCGACCGCGCGGGTGTGACGCGAGCCCGATGCCGACAGGCGGACGGCGCGGGCACCCTCGCCGATCTGCAGCAGGTCGCCGACGGTCGAGACGAAGCGCCAGGGCCAGCCGCGCGCGATCGCGGCCGCGATGATCGGACGCCGGGAGCCGCGCAGATCGGCGGCAACGGCCTTGCGAAGCGCCTCGAAGGGTTCCTTCAGGCGCTCGCACAGCTCCGGATCGTCGGCCTCCGATACCATCTGCACCGCCAGCGCCAGAATGGCCGGCGCCTGGACCGGCAGCAGGGCCGGCAGCAACGCGAGGTCATGATTGGTTTCGGCCCGGCGCGTGCGCCGCAACGCAACCGCCGGAATGCCAAGAAAGACCGACAGCCCGGCCGCGACTTGCTCCACGGCGAGGCGCCGGGTCGCGGGCAGCGGCGCCTCCGGCAGGGGCGGCGCGGCCGGCAACAGGGCCTGCCAATGCCGGCAAATGGCCTGCCAAGCCTCGCTCGAGCAGGCCCCGGGAACGGGGACGAAGGCAACCGGGTGATTGGCGAGGCTGTTGATAGCCGCCAGCAGGCGCGGCTGAAGAACGGGTCCAACTGCCTGCGCAGGGGCTGCGGGCAGTGGCGGTGCCGCGGTCCGGGCGTTCAGGACGACAAGGACGCCATGTAGGCGCGCGCCGGCTCGAAGGCCGCCCGCCCGACCTCCGTCAGGCGGGCATGGCCGTCGACCACCGCCAGACCGGCGGCGAACGCCTCTCGCCTCCGGCCGAGATCGCCGGCGACGCGCGACTGCTCGGCCGGCGTCAGTAGGCCGGACCGGGACAGGCGCCCCAGGCAGTAATGCATCCGCGCCAGCACATAGGTCGCGTGGACGATCCCGTCCAGCGGCCGCGCATCGGTGCGCAGCGGCGAGGAATAGCGCTCTTCCGGCGCATTCTCGACCAGCGGCGCGCCGCGGGAGAAGCCGCTGAGAAGACTGTGACCGGTTTCATGCGCCAGGACTTCGGCGAATGCCACCCGGTCGGGCACCTCCGCCGCATTCAACAGCACCGTGCCCCAGGCGAGGAAAGCGGACGCGCCCTGGAACGTCTCCTCTCCGGCCACCGGCACCCCGCGCGCGAGGACGATCTCGCGCAGGATCGCCCGGATCTCGCCGGCCAGTTCCGGTGCGGCCCGATCGAGCAGATCGAGCCCGGCCGCCGCGGTCTCGCCGGTGCCGTCCAGCGCGGCGCGATCGAGCGGCTGCATGGCGAGCGGCGCCGCCGGATCGTCATCGAAGAGACGACGATAGCGGTGTGCCTGCCCCGCACCCAGGATTCCGTCGTCGAGCGTCACGATCCGGATCCCGTCCGGCACCGGACGTCCTGCCACCGCCAGCAGCGTGGAGAGGCAGTCCCCCACCTCGTCCTGCGCATCCGCGAAGATCGCCTCGACCAAGGCGGCGTAGGCGACGATCAGGCCCGGCGCGCCGCCGGCACGCGCGACCTCGGCCACGATGCGGTCGACATCCGGGCCGTCCATCGCACCCTGCTCGGCGACCGCACGCAACACGGTCTCCAGACTGGCGGCGAAGTCACGCCGCACCACCTGGTCGAGGCGATTGCCGCGCCCGGGATCGGGTTGGAACGAGAACATCGATCAGAGGCCTTGCCGGCCAGAGGTCTTGCCGGCACGTCGCCGACGATCACCGGACCGGAGTGTCGACAACCCGCCGCAAAGGCTCAGTCGTGCGCGCGGGCCTGCGGGACCCGCTTCCCCACCATGGCACCCTGGCGCTTGCCGACCTTGGCGTTGGGGATCATCCCGGCCTTCGCGCCGCGCATCTTGCCAACGTTGGACTTGCCTTGCTGTGCCTTTCCGACCTTCGCATCCGCAGAGGAAGATTGCGTGGAGCGGAAGCCGATGAGATCGGAGCCGGCAAGGCGGTCGCGAACTGCAGCGAGATTCATGGTCGCTTCTCCTCTGGCTGTGAATAGGCGTGCCGATTGGCCCAGCGTCGGCTGCGGGCGAACCATGCCGCTTGTCGATTCAATTTACCATCACGCCAGTCCGCGTGCATAAGAATCGGCGCATCGGAAGCCGGAACGGAGCATTCTCCATGGATCGACACCCCCGGCACGCACCGGCGACCCTGCGCAACCGGGATGCGATCCTGTCGATCCTGAAGACCTTGGTCCCGGATCGCGGCCTGCTGCTCGAGATCGCCAGCGGGACCGGCGAACATGCGGCCCACATGACGCCGCGGCTGCCGCCGGCCCTGGTCTGGCAGCCGACGGATGCCGCGCCGAACGCGTTGGCGGACATCGACGCCCATACCGCCGGCTGCGAATCGATCCGGCCTGCCCTGCTCCTCGATACCCGCATGCCGAGTTGGCCCGTCCCGCGGGCCGATATCATCCTGTGCTGCAACATGATCCACATCGCACCGTGGGAGGCCGCACTCGGACTGTTCGCGGGGGCGGCGCGAATCCTGCCCACGGGCGGCGCACTGGTGCTCTACGGCCCGTTCCGCCGTCAGGGCCTCCATACCGCGCCCTCGAACGCCGAATTCGATCGCAGCCTGCGCGCCCGCGACACGAGTTGGGGCGTGCGCTGCCTCGACAGCGAGGTCCGGCCGGCCGCAGCGGCCGTCGGGCTGGAGTTCGCGGCCGAGCATTCCATGCCGGCCAACAATCTCATCATCGTCCTGCGCCGCACTTGATGCGAATAATTCTCACTAGCGTATTGTTTTCGCAGGACTTTACGCGAGCTCCCCGAACGGTGTAGCAAGGCCGCGTTCGGGGAGTAGCCGTTCGCAGAACCCGGCGAAGCCCGCGTCAACATGCTTGGCCCCTCGGGGCCATGGCGCGGGCGGCGGATCGCATCGCGATCCGGACTGGCGAGACCGACGATGCCTGCTGCTCGGCTCCGGGCCGACGAGCGCATGGCGTCGTCGTGCCCTGCCTCCGGCCCCCGAGTAGCGTTGATGGAATCGTTCTGGGTATCGACGGGGGTCGTCGCGATCGCCGAAATCGGCGACAAGACGCAGCTTCTGGCGATCGTGCTCGCCGCCAAGTTCCGCCGCCCCGTCCCGATCGTGCTGGGAATCCTCGCGGCCACCCTGCTCAATCATGCCGCCGCAGCCAGCCTCGGCTATCTCGTCGCACAATGGCTGACCGGGCCCGCCTTCCAGGTCCTCGTCGGCATTGCGTTCCTCGCCATGGCCGGCTGGGCCCTGATCCCGGACAAGCCCGACGACGAGACGCGCATCCGCTCGGGTGCGGGCGTCTTCGTCGCCACCCTGATCGCCTTCTTCCTGGTCGAGATCGGCGACAAGACCCAGATCGCGACCTCGCTCCTCGCCGCCAAGTTCGACAGCATCATCCCGGTCACGGTCGGAACCACCGCCGGAATGATGCTGGCCAACGTGCCCGCGGTCTATCTCGCCGAAGCCTGCACCCGCGTCGTTCCGCTCCAGTACGTCCGAGCCGCCGCCGCGCTGATCTTCGCTGCCATCGGCGCCTGGATCCTCCTCGCCGGGATGCCGGGTGCCGAGGCGCGCTGACGCGATCGGCCCCAGACCCGGGGCGTCGGCAGAAAATGGTGGAACCGGTCCGGGGCGACCTCGTTGGGACCGGTGAGCATGTTGCTCGTTCCCTACCTCGTCGAAGCGACTGGCGGTGCGTCCCCTTCGGGCCGCACCGCACTTTTTTCGTCTGCCGGCAGCGCCGAGCCGTCCGCGGACGAGCCCAGATGCTGGAGCTTCTCCGGATTGCGCACGATGTAGACCGCGATGACGCGGCCGGCCTCGACCGCAACCGCCGTGGTCTGCAGAACCCCCTTGCGATCCAGCGTGACATAGCCGGGCAGCCCGTCGATCCAGCCCTCATGGAGCAGCCGGGGCGGCTGCCCGTCCGCCTTTCGCGCCAGCCCGGCGAAGAAGCGCGCGACACGGTCGCTGCCCAAGATGGGATTGAGCGCCGCCGACTGCCGCCCACCGCCATCGGCATAGACCACGACGTCGGCCGCGAGGACAGAGCGCAGGGCCGCGATGTCGCCGGTCTGGGCCGCGCTGCGGAATGCCGCCGCCACGTCTCGCGCCGTGGCATCGGCGACGGGGTAGCGGGGTCGCGCGGCGCGGACATGGCTGCGCGCCCGGCTGGCGAGCTGCCGGCAGGCGGCCGGATCGCGCCCGATGACCTGCGCGACCTCCTCGAACGGCGTGTCGAACACGTCGTGCAGCAGGAAGGCCGCGCGCTCCAGCGGCGAGAGCCGTTCGAGCGCCACCATCAGGTGCAGCGTCACGCCGTCGGCGGCGGTCTCGTCCGGATGGAACACCGGCTCCGGCAGCCAGGGGCCCGGGTAGACCTCACGGCGCCGGCGTGCCGAGCGCAGCTGATCGAGGCAGAGCCGCGCCACCGTGCGATGGAGGAAGGCCGCCGGATCGCGGACCGTCTCCCGGTCGGCGTCATGCCAGCGCAGCCACGCATCCTGGACCACATCTTCCGCCTCGGCCAGCGAGCCCAGCATCCGGTAGGCGAGGCGAAGCAGCCGTGGCCGGGCCGCCGCGAAGGCGGCCTCGGCGTCGCTATCCCTTCCCGCGTCAGGCGGCATCGGCCCGGCGCATCGGGTGAACGCTGCGGAACCCCACCGCCAGCCGGTTCCAGCCGTTGATCGCGACGATCAGCAGAGTGAGCTGGACCTGCTCCTCGGGCGTGAAGTGCGCGGCCAGGGCCTCGTAGTCGGCGTCCGGCGCGCGCGTATCGGCGAGCCGCGTCAAAGCCTCGGTCCAGGCCAGGGCCGCCCGCTCCGAAGCGCTGTAGAGCGGCGATTCCCGCCAGCCGTCGAGCAGATAGAGCCGCTCCTCACGCTCCCCCATCGCCCGGGCGTCGGCCGTGTGCATGTGCAGGCAGAAGGCGCAGCCGTTGATCTGCGAGGCGCGGATCTTCACCAGCTCGACCATCCGGCCGTCGAGCCCGAAGCTCCGGACCTTGGTCTCGAGGGCGAGCATCGCCTGATAGGCGGCGGGCGCCGCCGCCTTGAAATCGAGTCTCGGCGTCATTCGTACATCTCCTGGAGGCGAACGCCGCCGCTGCGGCGTCGATACCCCCATGGACGGCGTAGCGTCGGGGAATGTGACATGCGAGGGAACAGGTCCAGTTTGGCGGGAACTTCGCCGGTCGGCCTCATATCTGCGGCGATTGTCCGGGATCCGGCGGCAGCGGCGGGATGATTCTGCGTTAACCATGGCATTGCGTTATGATGTTGGTTGCCAATACAGAAGATCAGGAGCGCGCGGTGAGCTATCCCGACGCCGCCTTGAGCGACAGCCCGGGCCCGGCCGACGACCACGGCGGCCCGGCCGAAGCCCAATCCGGCATGGCCACGCCCGGCCCCGGCGGCGACCCGGCGCCGGCCGTTCCGGTGCTGTTGCTTGACGATGATGCGCAGATCCTGCGCGAATACGTCGACATGCTGGATTCGATCGGCGTCCAGTGCCGGACGGCGACCAGCGCCGTGCGCGGCCTGGCCATGCTGGAGGATCACCCCGAAATCGGCCTCGTCGTCGCCGACATCCGCATGCCCGAGATGGACGGGCTGCGGTTCGCGTCGATCGTGCGCCAGATGAAGCGCAGCGGTCCGTCGCCGCAGTTCATCTTCGTCACCGGGTATGGCGAAATCAGCGCCGCCTTGGCCGCCTTGCGGCTGGAGGCGTCGGATTTCCTCCTCAAGCCGGTGCGCCGCTCGGACTTCCTTTCGGCCGTGCGTCGCGCGGTGCAACGCGTCGAGGCCGACCGCGCCATCACCTCGATCCAGTCGCTGCTGCCGATCGTCGCGCGCTGGCAGGCGACGGCCGCATCGAGCCAGCGCACGGCCCTGGCCGGCGTACCGCAGCTCGAGGAGCCCGGACCGGCCGCCCATGTCCCCGCCGCCGCCGGGCCCGTGGAGAATTCGCCCGACCGGATCGCGGACATGAAGGCACGCGTGGTCCAGGTCATCCAGTCGCGACAGGCGCGGGACCGGCACTTTCCCCAGCACCTGTTCGCCGACCCGGCCTGGGACATGCTGCTCGACCTCACGCTGGCACGGCTCTCCAACAAGGAGATCTCGGTGTCGTCGGTCTGCCTCGCGGCCGGCGTTCCGCAATCGACGGCGCTGCGCCGGCTGCAGGATCTGGAGCAGTCGGGTCTGGTGCGGCGGCGGCGCGATCGCGACGACCGCCGGCGCATCTTCGTCGAACTGACCGACGACGCGATGCAGCGCATCCTGCGCTATCTCAGCGTCATCAGCCTCGCCCAGCCGCGCGATCCCAAGGGCATCTGAGCGCCGGGCAGGCTCGCGCGGCGCCATGACGATCCGCCGCGCCGCGGAGATCGCGACCCGTCTGCGGCAGGACTGGCGCGGGCTTGCGCTGGGCCTTGCCGCCGGCCTCGCCGGGCTGGCGCTCAATCGCCTGCCGCTGACCGTCGGCTGGGGCGTCGAATTCCATCTCGGCGCCCTGCTGCCGTTCCTCTTGTTGCCCCGCTCGCTGCCGGGCGCGGTGCTCGCCGGGCTCGTCGCGCCGCTGCACCTGCTGGTGGTCTGGCACCACCCCATGGCCTGGGCGATCGCCGCCCTCGAAATCCCCCTCGTCGCAACGCTGCGCCGGCGCCTCGCCTCCGACCTGATATCGGCCGACGCGATCTACTGGGGTGCCTTCGGCCTGCCCGCTGCTGCGCTCGCCTATCACTTCCTGTCCGGATTTCAGGCCGTCCCTGCGATGCTGGCGGCCCTGCAGCAGGGCCTGGGCAGCTTCTTCGCCGTCAGCCTCGCCTGCCTCACGGCCATGCTGATCCAGCTCGGGCGCAACCGGCCGTCCGCGCTGCCGCCGATCCGCCTGCGCACGGCCATCGGCGCCATCGTCTCGGTCGTCGCGCTGTCCACCGGCATCCTCATTCTCAGCGTCGACGCCCGGCTCTACTGGCGCACCCTGGTCGACGAGCGGGTATCCGGCCTGCTGCGGGTCCGCGAACGGGCCGGCACGACGCTGCTGCGGCTGCATGACGATGCGCTGCGAATCACCCAGAGCCTGATCGCCGCCGCCGCCGACGGGACGCCCACGCCCGAAATCGCCGCCGAGGCGCGCCGGCTGCTGAGCCGGGTCGTCCTCACCGATGCCGCCGGCAACGTCGCCTGGCGCTGGCCGGAGACGGACGTGCCGGACGGCACCGGAATCGGCAAGGTGGCGGTCCCGGTCGAACGGGGAACGATGCGCGGCACCGCGGTGGCCGAACTGGACCGGCATGCGGTGGCGGAGCGGCTGGACCAGCCCGCCCGCGGCGAGACGGCGGTCGTCCTGCGCGATGCGGCCGGCACCGTCCTGTCCGACCCCGGCGGCGTCGCGGGTCGCATCGGCGACCTCGACGCGCGCTGCCTGACCGTGGGGGTCGACGGCGAGGCGGGCGCGGAATTGCCCGATCTGCGGCCGATGGTGGCGCCGCTCCTGTCCTGGACGTCGCCCCTCTTCTGCAGCACCGAGGCCGTGCCGGCATTCCCCGGGCTGCAGGTCACGGCGACCACGGCGGTCACGTCCATCGTCGAGCGCCACCATCGCGCCGTGCTCGACACGATGCTGCTGGTGACCGCGATCTGCGGCCTCGGCGTGATGACGGCGGGCTTCCTGTCGGCCGCCACGGTGCGACGGATCGACCTGATCCGCGAGGCGCTGTCGGCCGGCACGGGCTTCCGCTTCGCGCCGCGCACGGAATCGGGGATCGCCGAGATCCGCCTCCTCGAGGCCGACATCGGGCGCCTGTCGCAGGCCCTGGAGCGGGAGGCGGCGGAGGCCGCGCAGATGCGCCGCCGGATGGAGACGATCGCCGCCCACACCCCCATCGTCGTCTATATTCTCGACCTCGCCGGCCGCGATCCTGCCCCGCCGTTCGTGACGCGCTCGATCGAGCCGATCCTGGGGCACCCGCCGGAGGGCGCATTGCGGCCCGACTGGTGGACCGCAAACCTCCATCCCGAGGATGCCCCGCGCGTGCTAAGCGGCCTCGAGCACATCGCGGACAGCGGCAGCTTCACCGACGAATTCCGCCTGCGCGGCCCGGACGGCACCTATCGCTGGGTCTATCACGACCTTCGCCTCATCGACGGGCCGGACGGCAGTCCGCTGGAGGCGGTCGGCGTGATGATCGACATCACCCAGCGCAAGCACAGCGAGACCCGCCTGATCGAGACGGCCAACCTCGTGGCCCTCGGCGAGATGTCGGCCGCCGTCGCCCATGAGCTGACCCAGCCGCTGCACGTCATCGGCCTGGCGGCGGAGAACCTGCTGGATCAGGTCGCGACGACGGC
Source organism: Allostella sp. ATCC 35155 (assembly GCA_006738865.1). Lineage (GTDB taxonomy): Bacteria > Pseudomonadota > Alphaproteobacteria > ATCC43930 > Allostellaceae > Allostella. The sequence goes on along the minus strand of AP019701.1, from coordinate 1,947,817 downwards.
CGTCGTGTCGGAACGCGCGGTGATCAAGCTGCGGGACATGGTCGAGCAGGCCCATCGCGCCGCCGACATCGTGCATCGCATGCGCCAGCTCGGTCGCAAGGAGGCCGAGGCGCCGACGCCGATCCGGGTCGGGGAGGCCCTGGAGACGGCGCTGCGTCCGCTTTACGCCGACCTCCAGGCGTTCGGCATCGCGCTCTCGCTCGACGGCGAGGGACTGTCGAGCCGGATACTGGGCCAGCCCGGCCTGCTGGAGCAGGTGGTGATCAATCTCGTCGTCAATGGCCGCGACGCCATCTACCAGCGCCATGCGGACGGCAAGGGCCTGCCGGAGGGCGAGGACCGGATCGAGGTGCTGGTCACCCGCCGCTCGGCCGAGCGGCGGCTGTCGATCCGCATCCGCGACACGGGCACCGGCCTCGACCCCACGGTGCTGCGCCGCGCCTTCGAGCCCTTCTTCACGACCAAGGAGATCGGCAAGGGGCTGGGCCTCGGGCTGGCCATCTGCCACGGCACCGTGCGCGACCTCGGCGGCAGCATCGAGGCGCGCAACTGGCAGCACGGCGCGGAGTTCGAGATCCTGCTGCCGCTGCTGGACGAGGGCATGTCGCGCGCGTCCTGACGCGCGGAGGTCGAGCCAGTCCGGCGCTTTCGGGCCGGATTTGCGGCGAATCCCGGCGCAGGTTTCCGCCGATGCCGGCGCCTCGGCGTGTAGGCTGCCCGCCGGTGCGCCCCCCGGCACCCATGCAACCCGCGTCCTGGCCCCGCCTCGGGCCGGGCCGCCTCCTCGTGTTGGGCATTGTCACGCGATGTTCGATCAGACAGAAAACGGCCGAGGCTTCCACGCAGCCGAACCGCGGCGCGACGGAGCCGGTGCCAACGGGATCCCTTCAGTGACCAGTCAACGCCGATCGCACCTTCAGCGCCTCGAGGACGAGAGCATCCACATCATGCGCGAGGTCGCGGCCGAGTTCCGCAACCCGGTCATGCTCTATTCGATCGGCAAGGATTCGTCGGTGATGCTGCACCTGGCGATGAAGGCCTTCTATCCCGCCAGCCCGCCCTTCCCGCTCCTGCACATCGACACGACCTGGAAGTTCCGGGAGATGATCCGCTTCCGCGACGACACGGCAAGGCGCGTCGGGATGCGGCTCATCGTCCACACCAATCCCGACGGGCTGGCGCGCAACGTCAATCCGTTCGAGCACGGCTCGTCCTACTACACCAACGTCATGAAGACCGAGGCGCTGAAGCAGGCGCTGACGCTGCACGGCTTCGACGCGGCCTTCGGCGGCGCCCGCCGCGACGAGGAGGCGAGCCGCGCCAAGGAGCGCGTCTTCTCCTTCCGCTCGGCCAGCCACGGCTGGGATCCGAAGAACCAGCGGCCGGAACTCTGGCACCTCTACAACACGCGCATCGCGCCCGGCGAATCGATCCGCGTCTTTCCCCTGTCGAACTGGACCGAACTCGACATCTGGGAATACATCCGCGCCGAGGGCATCCCCATCGTGCCGCTCTATTTCGCCGCCGAGCGGCCGGTGGTCGAGCGCGACGGCATGCTGATCATGGCCGACGACGAGCGCCTGCCGCTGGCCCCAGGCCAGAGCCCGGAGATGCGCCTCGTCCGCTTCCGGACCCTCGGATGCTATCCACTGACGGCCGCCGCCGAATCCTCGGCCGCCTCGCTGGAGGAGATTGTGCGCGAGATCATGGAGGCGCGCCGGTCGGAGCGCTCGGGCCGCCTGATCGACCATGACGAGCAGGCCTCCATGGAACGCAAGAAGCGGGAGGGATATTTCTGATGACCGCCCTCGCCACCGCCGCGGGCGCACCCGCCGCCGACATCGCCGGGCGCGGCCTGCTGCGCTTCCTGACCTGCGGGTCGGTCGACGACGGCAAGTCGACCCTGATCGGCCGCCTGCTCTACGAGACCCAGGTCGTGTTCGACGACCATATCGACGCGGTCACCCGCGCCAGCCGACGCCACGGCACGACCGGCGAGGATGTCGACCTGGCCCTGCTGGTCGACGGCCTCGAGGCCGAGCGCGAACAGGGCATCACCATCGACGTCGCCTACCGCTACTTCGCCACCGCACGGCGCAAGTTCATCGTCGCCGACACGCCGGGCCACGAGCAGTACACCCGCAACATGGCGACCGGCGCCTCCACCGCCGACCTCGCCATCCTTCTGGTCGATGCGCGCAAGGGCGTGCTGATCCAGACCAAGCGCCATGCCTACATCGCCAAGCTGCTGGGCATCCGGCACCTCGTCCTGGCCGTCAACAAGATCGACCTCGTCGGCTTCGATGCCGGACGCTTCGCGGAGATCGAGGCGGAGTTCCGCGCGTTCGTCGCGGGCTGGGACTTCGCGACCGCCGTCGCCATCCCCTTGTCCGCCCGCTTCGGCGACAACCTCGTCGCGCCCAGTCCCCGGGTGCCCTGGTACGACGGGCCGACCCTCCTCCAGCATCTCGAGACGGTGGAGGTCGACGAGGATATCACCGCCCAGCCGTTCCGCATGGCGGTGCAGTGGGTCAACCGCCCCAATCTCGACTTCCGGGGGCTCTCCGGTTCCGTCGCCGGCGGTCGCGTCCGCAGCGGCGACCCCATCGTCGTCACGGCGTCGGGGCAGGCCACGCGCGTCGCGCGGATCGTCACCGCCGACGGCGACATCGAAGAGGCGGAAGCCGGCCAGGCCGTGACCCTGACCTGCGCCGAGGAGGTCGATGCCTCGCGCGGGGACGTGCTGGCCCCGCCCGACGCCCGGCCGGAATTCTCCGACCAGTTCGCAGCCCATCTCATCTGGATGCACGAGACGCCGCTGTTTCCCGGCCGCCCCTACCTGCTGAAGGCCGGAACGCGGTCCGTCACGGCCACGGTGTCGGAGATCAAGCACCGGGTCGACGTCAACTCGCTGAGCCATCTCGCGGCCAAGGAACTGCAGCTCAACGAGATCGGGTTCTGCAACCTGTCGCTCTCCGCCCCGATCGCCTTCGATCCCTATTCGGCCAATCGCGAGACGGGCGGCTTCATCCTGATCGACCGGCTGACCAACGCCACCGTCGGCGCGGGCATGATCGAGTTCGGCCTGCGCCGCGCCACCAACATCCACTGGCAGGCGCTGGACGTGGACAAAGCGGCCCGCGCCCGCCTCAAGGAACAGAGGCCCGCGATCCTGTGGTTCACCGGCCTGTCGGGCGCCGGCAAGTCGACCATCGCCAACCTGGTCGAGCGCAAGCTCCTGGCGGAGGGCCGCCACACCTACCTGCTCGACGGCGACAATGTCCGCCACGGCCTCAACCGCGATCTCGGCTTCACCGAGACTGACCGGATCGAGAACATCCGGCGCGTGGCGGAGACGGCCAAGCTGTTCGTCGATGCCGGCCTGCTCGTCCTGGTCTCCTTCATCTCGCCCTTCCGGGCCGAGCGCCAGATGGCCCGCGACCTCGTCGAGGCGGGCGAGTTCATCGAGATATTCGTCGACACCACCATCGACGAGTGCCGGCGCCGCGACCCCAAGGGCCTCTATGCCAAGGCCGACCGCGGCCAGATCAAGAACTTCACGGGCATCGACAGCCCCTACGAGCCGCCGGAGCGGCCGGAACTGCGGCTCGATACGGTGCAGCAGACGCCCGAAGCTTCGGCCGAAGCCATCGTCCGGCACCTCCGCGACCGCGGGCTGCTGGGATAGGGATCGGCATGCCGAAGGGCTTCCGCCCGCCCCTCGGACGGTGGCTGGCCGCGGCCGCGATCCTGCTCGGCAGCGGCCTCGCAGGCGAGGCGGCCGCCCGGTGCCGCGCCCCCGACCCTTCCTTCGGATTCGGCGTCAACTTCACCCACACCGGCCTCGACCGGCAGGCCCTCGCCCGCTGCACCGCCAAGGCACGGATGACCGCGGTCTCGCCGGCGCAGAACGTTGTCCTCAACTACGGCGACGCCGGGATGCGGCGGCGGGCGCGGGTGGAGTTCGCGGAGATGGCCGAGGCGGGCGCGTCGAGCCTGCGACTGCTCGTCTGGTACTCGCCCGTGCCACGCTCCGACCGGGTGGGCACCATCCATGCCGGACCTGGCGGACTGCCCCCGAAACTGCTCGAAAACCTGCAACGCTATGTCGACGATGCCGGCGAGGCCGGCTTCCGGCGCATCATCCTGGCGCTGGGTCCGCTCGGGCGCGGCTCGCCTGGCTGCGGCAGACGAACCCCCGGAGACTGCTTCGACCCCGCCTCGATCGAGACGAGTTGGGCCGTCGCGCGGCAACTGGCGGAGCGCCTGCGGGTGCCCGCCGGGCTTGAGCGCTGGATCGATCTCGGCAACGAGATCTGCTTCTCGACCAACGACCGTCCGTCGGTGTTCCACAATTCGCAAGCCTATCTGACCGGAATGCTCGACCGCTTCGGCCGGACATTCCGATCGGTGCCGTTCACGGTCAGCTGCGGGGGATCGACCGCGCGGCAGATGGACATGCGCCTGCGCGGCCTTCGCCTCGCCCTGGACCGGACGGGCACGCGGCCCGTGGCGATCGACGTCCACGCCTATGCCGAGGACGCGACGCTGCCGGCGGTATTGAAGGCGGCCGAGCGGCATGCGGAGGAGCTCGACCTGCCGCTCGCCGTCACGGAGGCTGCCGTCTCATCCGCCGCCTTCGCGAATGTTCGCACGCTGCGCCGGGAGGGTGCGCTGCCGCGCCTCAGCGAGTTCATGGCCTGGCCGAAGCGGGTCGGGTCGGATTGCGGGATGGAACTCTCGGGCAGCGAAACCGCCCGGGCGATGGCGAAAGGCTTCTGTCCGGAATAGCGCCGGGGTCATTCCGTCAGGATGTCGGCGATCGCCTCCGCCGTCCTGGCGGGCACCCGGATGTTGCGACGGCGCGGCAGGCGCTCGTCCGCGGCCTCCTCGACGGCGGTCACGCCGACATGCCGCACTCCGACGGCCCCGGCAACGAGCCAGAAGCCCGGGATGGCGTAGGCCGGCGGCAGGATCTCGACCAGCGTCGCCCCCGGCCGCATGACGACGGTGTTCGCCAGCGCCGCGCCGTGGACCGCGACGATCGCGCGGGCCTCCCCGAAGATCCGCCATTGCTCCGCCGGCGTGTGCTCCTCCAGCTCGACCACCTCCGCCACGACGCCGCAAGCACGCAGCTGCTCGACGAAGGTCGCTTCGTCCTCGATCAGGCGGCTTCCGGAATTGCGCCGGCTGACCAGCACCACCGGTCCCCCGCGCTTGGGCAGCAGCGGGGCGCCGCAGCGCCGGCGGATCGCTCCGACGAGGCGCGGGTGCGCGCGGGCGGCGGGGTGTGCCACACGCCCGCCGACATCGTCGGCCACGAGCAGATCCCGCGCGACGAAGCCCTCGTACTCGCCGATCTCCAGCACGTCCTGCTCGCGCACGCCCGCGGCCGTCAGGAGGTCGATCTGCCAGCGGGCGCGGATCGGCGTCGTGGCGACGACCAGCCCCTCCTCGCGATCGCCGGCCAGACACAGGCGCGCGAGGGCATCCAACATCCAATGGGCATAGTTGGCGCTCCAGAACCGATCCGTGAGGTAGAGCGCCGAGCCGAGATGGCGATACGAGGTCGACCGCAGCTTCCCCAGATCCCAGTCCATCAGCTCGGCCAGCGCAGCTTCCGGACAGGAGAGATCGCTGACGAGCGGCGTGTCCGCCGTTCCGACCAGAACGCCGAAGCGCCCGAACTGTGCGACCGAGCCGTCGCGTATCCGCAGGATCGACAGGCCGGCCGTCGTCGCCGGAGTACCGGCGCCGCGTTGAGCCGGCGCCGGGAACCTCGGGTCCGGTGCTCCGATCCAGATGGGGGCCGGTCGGATCACGGGTTCGGGCGGCGCGGCGGCAATACACTCGATTCCGCCATGCTCACGCCAGCTGGGACAAGCCCCGAGGCGCCGCCCGGACGGCGCCAGCCCCGCGGCGGCTCCTTCCGCCCACCGCCGGACGGCCTCCGGCGTCTCGTCGTCCGGCGGGCTGCCGACAGCGGCGACAACCTTCCGCCGGATCGCATCGTGCCCCTCACGCGCCTGCAGCAATGCCATCGCCGGCCTCCCCTGCGTCCTGATCCCGAGGGCCATCGATCAGCCGGCCGAGTTCGCGGGGCTCCGGCTGCCAGTCGGGTGCGGCGTCACCCAGCTCCGACAGCGCCTGCAGCGTCAACGCGATATCGTGCATCGGCAGCGCCGCCAGCCGGTCGGGCGGCATCCGCCACCAGCGGCTGCCCAGCAGGGCCTCGCACGTCGCGTCGTCGAAGCGGCGCCGGATGACGCGGGCGGGATTGCCGGCCACGATGGCGAAGGCGGGCACGTCCCGGGTGACGACGGCCCGGGCCCCCACCACGCAGCCGGTCGCGAGCGTGATGCCCGGGCGCAATACCGCGCCCTCGCCGATCCAACAGTCGTCGCCGATCACCGGCCATCGAAGCTCGGGCAATCGGCGATCCTGGATGGGGCGTACCCCGAAATCCTCATGCACGACGGCCGACAGCTGGTGGCCATACGTCCAGGTCGAAGTGGTGACGCGATCCAGGGGATGGTCGGCGCCCATGACCGCGACGCCGGTGGCGACGGAGCAGAAGCGACCGATGCGGACCCCGGGCAGTACGGTGCCCGGAGTGACGTACGAAAAGGCCCCGATCGCAACATCCGCGCCCCAGGCCAGCGCGCCTTCCGGAATGCGGGCATAGGGCTCGGCAAGGACATGGTTGAGGATCGCCCCGCTGCGGCCGATCGCGGCACTGCTGTCGAAGCGGGGGCGCAACCAGACGCGGGCAGCGGTCAGGCGCTCGATCGCGGCCTGCGTGACGGTGAAGCGCCGCGGGCCGGCCGAGATCACCATTCCGGCAGCATGGCGTGGCAGTCGAACCAGACGTTGCCGATGATGGTCTCCGCGGCGCGGATCGTCTCGATCGCCGTCCATAGGCCGCACAGTTCGCGGAAGCTGTACCAGCGGCTGCCGGGCAGTTCCTCGCCGAACAGGCCCGATGCGTGCTGGAAACGGTGACCTGCCACCAGGCTGCCTTCCCGTGGTGGGTCCGGCATCTCGAACCGATGGTGCAGCGTCTGGTTGATCAGGCGGAAATGGCGGTAGCCGACGCGGTAGAGGGCCTCGATCGGCGCGAACGCGTGGGCCTCGACGCTGAAGAATTTCGGCAGGTGCGCCGCATTGCGGATGGAGCCGAGGAACGGCGCCTCCGCACCCTCGATATCGACCTTCACGAAGTAGGGAATCCCGAACTGCCCGACCAGTTCGCCCCAGGTGATGCCGACGGCCTGGGTGACTTCGCCGTCGCGATGCGGTGCCCGCCCCGGCTCGAGCACGCGGGAGTGCCCCTGCGCCTTCCGGTTGATGAAGAAGCTCAGCGTCTCCCCGGCCCTGCCGTGCGCCGCTCGGTTGAGGAGCATGTAGCGCCCCTCGGAGATCGCCTGCGCGAAGCGCTCGCGCAGCCGCTCGCACATGACGGGGTCGGCCTCGACGCCGACGACGTTGAACCCCTTCTTGAGATAGAAGTCCGAATCGGCGCCGTCGCTGACACCGATGTCGACTATGAGATCGCGATGCTTGTCGGCGACCGCCACGGCCGGTGCGTTCATGCCGATTGATCCTTCTGCCCGTCGAGGGGTTCGGTCGAGTAGCCGAACATCTTGAAGTCGACCTCGTACTTGCGCAGGACGCGGTCGACGGCCTGGACCGACAGCCGCTCCTCGCGGGACCGGCCGTTGCTCGAATTGAGGACGGGCACCTCGTCGAGCCGCGCGGCGATCTTCCGGTTGCCGACGATGCTGACGCAGTAGCGCAGATCCTTCGCCAGGTTCTCCACCGTGCCGACGAAATCGACGACGCATTGCTGCTTCTGGGAGCGGCTGCGCAGCCAGTGGAACTGCGGCAGGAAGATGTCGTCCGGCCCGGTCGTCTCGTCCCAGAATCCGGACAGCACGAACTCCTCGTAGTTGGAGAAGGCGCGCATGCGCTCCTGGATCGCGGGACCGGCGCCCGACCATTCGCGCAGGAAGTGGAAGGTCGACCGGCTGCGCGCGAAAGGGTTCCGGACGAAGGAGAACGAGAAGTAGCGGTTCCAGGTCGCCTCGCCGACGACGGCCCGGATCTCGCCGGCGGTGGAATGCTTCTTGATGCCGAACCGCTTGGCGTAGGCGGGCTGGACCGCCTCGCCGAACTCGGTTCCGCCGATCTCCTGGTCCATGAACGACGTCAGCTGGCTGAGAACGGAGGTGACCGATGTGCCCGCCGTCTTCGGGATGTGGACGAAGATGAACTCGTGCGAATTGTTAATGATCATGAGGGTCGTTCCGCCGACGGCGCCGCCGCTCAGGCGGCCTGCCGGGGGGCGTCCGGGCCGATCTGCCCGATCGCCCGGATCTTCGCGGTGACCGCCGCCATCGAGAATTGTTGCTCGGCGAACCGCGCCGCGCTGACGCTCGCCTTCTTCCAGCGCGCCTCGTCGGTCAGCAGCGTGGCGATGCGCTTGGCCATGCCCTTCGGGTCGTCCGACACCTGCATCAGGTCGGCGCTGTCGCCCACGAAACCTTCGTAGGCGACCGCCGTGCCGACGCAGGGCACGCCATGGGCGAGGCTGAGCGCCACCTTGCCCTTCAGGCCGGCGCCGTAGCGCAGCGGCGCGACGGTCAGGCGGGCCTGGTCGAAGACCGGCTGCAGCTCGTCGACGAAGCCGATGCAGCGCACGCCGCGATGGCGCTCCAGCGCCCGCACCTCGTCGGGCATGTGGCTGCCGATGATCCCGAACGTCTGGTCGGGGCACGCCTTGCGCACGAGCGGCCAGATCTCCTCGCAGAACCAGGCGACGGCATCGATGTTGGGGGCGTGGCGGAAGCCGCCGATGAAGTAGAGGCCCGTCCGTTCCTCGAAGCTGGTCTCGGCCGGGCGGCCCTCGATCACCCAGGGCACGACGACGACGTGGTCGACCCCTTCGCGCGCCAGCACCTCGCGCTCGACGTCGCTGTGGACGAGGACGACGTCGCTCGACCGGATGGCCTGCAGCTCGCGCGCCTTGAAGGCGGCGATCTCCGCGGCGGTCTTGGCGCCCGGCGCGCCGACCTCGCGCTCGCGCTCGTAGCGCAGATAATGGAGGTCGGCGACATTGTAGACGATGCGCGCCTTGGGTGCGAGCGCGCGACAGATGCCGAGATGGCGGTCGGCCGTGTTGAAGCGGTGGAGATAGATCAGGTCGAACTCGTCCGGCCGCTTCCGCAGCACCTCCTCGACCGACCAGAAATAGGGATGATGCAGGAACTCCACCCCCATGTCCTGCAGCGCCGTCGATGGCGCCCCGAGATGGGTCATGTTGTCGGCCGGAACGAAGGTCACCTTCGCCCCCAGCGCCTGCAGGCAGCGCATGTGGGTGACGGCCGCGTTCGATCCGGCGTCCTCCTTGGGCGTCGGCGTCGTCTCGTCGATGAAGAGGGTGCGGAAGCGCGCGCCGCGGTCCTTCTCGCGCTCGGGCTGATGTCCGTTCAGCGCATGCTGCTCCAGCACCGACTTCCAGCGGGTGAAGAACTTGCGCCCGTTGACGACCTGGTAGCGCTTGGCGCCCTGCGTCAGGTCGGTGCCCGAGCTGACGCCCTCGAAGTGGGTGATCTTCGAGCGCGGCTGGTACAGCACCCGGCGGCCGGCCGCCCGCACCCGAAACGCGAGGTCGGTGTCCTCGTAATAGGCGGGCACATAGTGCGTGTCGAAGCCGCCGAGTTCGAGGAACAGGTCGCGCGGCAGCATCAGCGCGGCGCCCGAGATGTAGTCGGCCGGGCGCACGTAGTTGAAGCGCGGCTCCTCCGGATCCTGCCCGCGGCCATAGTTCCAGCCGTCGCCGAGCCGCCAGATGATGCCGCCCGCCTCCTGCAGCTTGCCGTCGCCGAACAGCAGCTTGGAGCCGACCGCACCGACATTGTCGTGCTGGCGGAAGGTGTCGAGCAGGGCGTCGATCGCGTCCGGGAACAGCGCGGTGTCGTTGTTCAGCAGGAAGACATAGCGCCCGCGAGCCTCTCGCGCCCCGCGGTTGCAGTTCAGCACGAAGCCCTGGTTGCGCTCGTTGCGCAGGATCCGGCAGTTCTGCAGGATCATCGGCGCCAGCAGGGTCTCGTCCTTCGAGCAGTCGTCGACGACGATGATCTCGTAGGAGGCCCGCACGTTGGTATCGAGGATCGACTTCACGCAGGCATAGGTGAAGTCGAACTTCTCGTAGACCGGGATGACGATCGAGACTTCCGGCTCGTCGAAGCGCGGCGCTTCCAGGATCGGGAAGCGGGACAGCACGCCCTCGACGACCCGGTCGAAGCCCAGCCCCTCCAGCGACGGCGGCGGCTCGCGGCGCGCGGCCGCCTCGGCCTCCAGCGCCCGCCGCAGTTCCTGATAGGTCGAAACGCAGGCCGACATCAGCATCGGCAGATAGGCCGACGCCCAGCGCGCGCGATCGCGGAGATCCTCGTGCTGGCGCAGGAACCAGGGCAGCTTCGACAGCAGCAGGTCGCGCGTCGCGGCCAGCTTCTCTTCCTCGGTCGCGATGGAGACCGCCGCCAGTTCCTCCCCGCTCGCCGGATCGAGGATGCGGAAGTGGACGACGGGCTGCTCCAGCAGGTGGCCGGGCAGGTTGACGTGGAAGGCGTGGTCGCCGTCCCCCAGCCCCGCCTCGCGCAGGTCGTCGCGAAAGCCGTCCGCGACGAAGGTCAGGACATGGCTCGGCCCGTCATGGAGCGCCAGCGCCACATGCCGGTCCGGTCGGTCGGGATCGAATGCCCAGCCGGCGATGCTGTGCCGGTCGGCCTGCTCCACCAGAACGCTGGGGCGGCTCATCGCGTCAGTCGCCCTCGTAGGCGAGCGCCACCGCATGCACGCCGATCGACAGCGCGCGTTCGTCGCTGCTGTCGGTGGCGAGCTTGGGCACCTGCACGACCGCGGGAACGAGGTTGATGCGGACACGCTTGCCCGGACACAGGTCGCGGGCGATCGACAGCCGGACGACCATGCGCTCGCGCAGCATCACCGCATCGAGGAAGGCGCCTTCGACATAGACGCTCATCCGCTGCGGCTCCGGCCCGACCAGGCCCACCGGGAAGCAGTCGATCTCCAGCACGAGGTCGCGCATCAGCACCGGCAGGTCGAAGACGAACTCGCCCATGGCCCCGTCGATCCAGACGAAGCCGCCGTCGTCGACGTCGCACCAGCCCCGGGCGAAGGCCTCCGGCAGGCCCTCGCCGCGGTGCGGCCGCAGCACCGTGCCGAGCCGATAGGGAGCCCCCGCGTCGGGGTGCGCGACCAATCCTCCGCGAAAACCGTCCGGCGCCCGCTGCGCGCGCGCCCTCTGAGCGTCCTTGGCCATCAGCATCTTCACACCGTTCGAGTTGAGGGATCCCGAGCCCACCCGCGCGTCCACTCCCGACCCGGACGGCCCTGCATCGGAGCCGCCTCGTCCCGCCGACGCGAAGTATAGGAGGCGCGATTTCGCGATGCCGGGGCCTCCCAACCCAAGATGCCGGGCGTATTGGCTGACATCGGCCAGCCAAACCGCCGATCATCATCAATTTGGAGGAAGGAGGCGCGGTCCCGGCGCACAGCAATCGCCGGGCGCACCGCCCGAGCCCGGCTTTGCCGCCACATCACAAGCCAAGATGCCTGCAACCATCAGCGACGCTTCCGATACGAACCGGATTGCCCGATGGCGGACGGCCCGCCGGCCCTAGACTCTCGGGACCGGCAACCAGCGGCGGAGCGGAGCGGCCGTGCGCGTCCTACACCTCGTCCACAATCACCCGAGCCTGCATCCCGGCGGCACCGAGATCTTCGCCCGCGAACTCTTTCACGAACTGCGGCGCGGTCGCGACACGACCCATCTCTTCGTCGCGGCGGTCGACGACCTGCATCGCACGCCCCATCCCGGCACGCGGTTCCAGTCGGCCGGCGCCGGCGCGGACGAACTGCTGCTGTGGGCGGGACACTTCGACCGCTTCCAACTGAACCAGACCGACACCGAGGGCACGCTCTTCGAACTGGGCGAGCTGGCGGAGAGCTTCCGGCCCGACATCGTCCATTTCCACCATCTGCTGCGGGTCGGCGCCAACGCCGTGCCGTTCCTCCGCCGGGTCTGTCCCGAAGCGCGCTTCGTGCTGACGCTGCACGACTATTATCCGCTCTGCCATCGCGACGGCGTGCTGCTGCGCAATCCGGGAAACCAGCGCTGCGACGGCCCCACCCCCAACGCCTGCAACGGCTGCTTCCCGGAGATCTCGCCCGCCCGCTTCCGCGTCCGCGAGCTGATGCTGAAGGCCCACCTTGCCGGCTTCGACCGCTTCGTCGCGCCCAGCCGGTTCCTGATGGATCGCTATCGCGCCTGGGGCCTGCCCGCCGAGCGCATGGTCCGGATCGCCAACGGCCGCGCCTGGGGCGATCGACCGGCAGCCGCCGAAGCCGACCGGCCGCGCAACCGCTTCGCCGTCCTCGGCAACCTCAGCCCCTACAAGGGCACCCGGGTGGCGCTGGCCGCCGCCCGCCGGCTCGCCGATGCAGCCGTGCCCTTCTCGCTCGACCTCCATGGCGCCGCCCTCTACCAGGACGCGTCCTTCGTCACCGCACTGGAGGAGGATGTCCGCGCGCTCGGCGGCCGGGCCCATCTCCATGGCGGCTATCGTCCGGCGGAGGCCCCCGCCATCCTCGATGGGATCGACTGGCTGATCGTGCCCTCGATCTGGTGGGAGAACGCGCCGCTCGTCGTCGACGAAGCCATGCATGCCGGACGCCCGGTCATCTGCTCGGGCATCGGCGGCATGGCCGAGCGCGTCCGCGATGGCGTCGACGGTCTGCACTTCCGGGCCGGCGACGCGCTGTCGCTCGCCGATGCGATGACGCGCGCGGCCACCGACCGCGATCTCTGGCAGCGCCTCGCCGACGGGATCCAGCCGCCGCGGACGATCGCCGCGGCGGCCGAAGATCACGTCGCGCTCTACCGCGACCTCCTTGCCGGTCCGGCTGCCGTCGCCGAGCCGGAGGCGCCGGCGCGTCGGCGCCGGCCGGCCGTGGCGCGGGCGCCCGTCAGCCCAGCACGGGCCTGAGCAGATCCTGGAATGCCGACGGCGCCAGCGCCGCCAGGATCGCGAGCCCGGAGGCGAACACGGCGAAGATCGCAAGGGCCAACGCGACGGACCCGCCCGCGGCGCGGGGTTCGGGTGTCGTGGCCATCTTGCGCAGGCTGGAATCGATCCGCACTAAAAAGGCATCGACGTCCGCGAACGACTTCTCGACGGTCTCGACCCGCTGCACCAGCGCGCGGGTCTCGTCGCGGACCGCCAGCGCGGCCGCCTCCACGGCCTTCCGCCGTTCCGCCTCCGCAGTCCCCGTATGCTGTTCGAGTTCGCGTGCGATGGCCGCCCCCTGCTCGCCGAGGCGCGTCTGCTCCCGGCCGAGCGCGGCGACGCGGCTGGCGAGCCGCTCCAGCCCGTCGCGCAGCGCCTGGGTCAAGTCGCTCAGCTCCGCCAGGCCGGCATCGTCCTGCAGCGGAGCCGTCGTCCCGTCGGGCCGGACCAGCGGAATGCGTGTCCCGGCGAAATAGACGCCGATGGCGACCGCCGGCGCATCGCGGGCCTCCGGCGGCAGCGGAAAGGCGAAGCCGTGGCGCCCGTCCCCCATGCCGGCGGCGATCAGATCCTCGCGATAGCGGTCCGCCGTCGTCGTCCCGAGGCTGTGGTCGCCCAGATATATCTCGACCAGCGTCCGCGATCCGGGCGCCGCCTCGTCACGCGCCCAGCCGCGGACGAAGCCGTTCTCGATCGAATCCACATGCCCGGCGAAGCGGGGCGGCAGCACATGCACGTTGTCGCGCGCGGGCTCGCTCGCCGCGTCTTCCGCGCGGACGGCACTCTCGGCCATGGCATCAGTCCTCCCTGAACGTGCGTCGCAGACCGGTCGTGATCGGTGACAGCAGGTAGTCCAGCGCGGTCCGCCGCCCGGTCAGGATGTAGGCGTCGACCGGCATCCCCGGATAGAGTTCCACGCCCTCCAGCCGTGCCAGCTCCGCGGCGTCGACCTGGATCCGCGCGACATAGTAGCCGTCGCCGGTGCGCGGGTCGGTCAGAAGGTCGGCCGAGACGTTGGTCACCGTGCCCGCGACCTGCGGCACCACCCGGCGCTTGTAGGAGACGAGCGCGATGTCGGCGCGCTGCCCGGTGCGCACGACGTCGATGTCGACCGGCCGCACCTTGGCATCGACCACCAGCTGATCCGCCTGGGGCACGATGTCCATGATCGGCTCGCCGCCCTTGATGACCCCACCCGGCGTGAAGACCTGGATGGCCACCACGGTCCCGTCCTGGGGCGCCAGCACCTTCATCCGCCGCAGCAGGTCGGCCGCCGCCACGAGCTGCTCGCTCAGGCTCGCCAGTTCCTTCTGCGTCGCCTCGATCTGGCTGACGATGTCGCCGCGCCGCGCATTCTTCAGGTCGATGATCTCGAACTCGGTCTGGCCGATCGTCTGCCGGGCCGCCGCCGCGCTGCTCTGCAGGCGCCCGCGCTGCCCGACCAGCTCGGCGTTCGCACGCTGCAGCGCCAGCAGGCGCGGCCGGCGCTCCAGGCCGCGACGGACCAGTTCGTTGATCCCCTTCATCTCCTCGTTGATGAAGCCGATCTGCTGCGTCGTCGCGCGCTCCTGCGACTGCATCGCCTGGATCTCCTCGCGCAGCTGGCCGAGCTTGCGTTCCAGGATCGACACCTGCCCGCGATAGCTCTCGCGCCGGGCGAAGAAGAGATTGCGCTGTCCGGTCAGGATCCCGGCGATTTCCGGCTCGCCGCTGCGCCGCGCCAGTTCGGGCGGCACGGCCATCTCGTCGGCGTCGGCGAGTTCGGCCTGCAGGCGGGCCAGCCGGGCCTGCGCCAGCCGATGCTGGCCGAGGACGATGGCATGACTCGCGCGCGCCTGCGTCTCGTCCATCTCCACCAGAAGCTGCCCGGCGGTGACGTGCTCCCCCTCGCGGACCAGGATGCGCCGGATGATCCCCGGCTCCAGCAGCTGCACCGTCTTGCGGTTGCTCTCGACCTTGACCGAGCCCTGGGCGACCGCCGCGCTGTCGAGTTCGGCCACCGCCGCCCAGCCGCCGAATCCGCCGAACGACAGCAGCACGGCCGTCAGCGCGATCAGCGCCGGCCCGCCGACGCGCGGCCGCGGCGCCGCCGGCAGGATGACGACGCCACGGCCGTCGGACGGGACCGGCAGGCGCGCCATCAGGCGCTCCTCGGCAAGGCCGCCGCGACGCGCGGCGCGATCTCCGGCACGGGCTCGGTGACCGCGTCGGCGACGCGCACCGCGACGCCGTCGCGCAGTTCCAGGATGCGGTCGGCGATCGACAGCAGCGTGTTGCGATGGGAGATGAGGATGACGATGGCACCGCTCGACCGTGCCCACCGGACCGCCGCCAGCAGCGCCTCCGATCCGGCCTGATCGAGGTTGGCATCGGGCTCGTCCAGGACCAGCAGTCGCGGCTCGCCGAACAGCGCCCGCGCCAGGCCGATGCGCTGGCGCTGGCCGCCCGTGAGCAGGAAGCCCGGATCGGTGATCTCCGTGTCGTAGCCGTGCGGCAGGCGGCCGACCAGCCCGTGCACGTCGGCGCGGCGTGCGGCCGCGACGATCGCCTCGGCCGGCGCATCCTCCAGCCGGGCGATGTTCTCCGCGATCGTGCCGTCGAACAGCCCGACCTGCTGCGGCAGGTACCCGGTCACCTTGCCGAACGTCGCGCGGTCCCACTGGTGCACGTCCTGACCGTCCAGGCGGACGGCCCCGCTGGTCGGCTTCCACACGCCCATGATCAGCCGGGCCAGCGTCGACTTGCCGGCGCCCGACGGGCCCATGATCGCCAGGACCTCGCCCGGCTCGACCGAGAGGCTGATCCCGCGCAGGGTCGGCCGCGACGCGCCCGGCGGCACATAGACGAGCCGGTCGATCTCCAGCGGCCCTTCCGGCCGCGCCAGACCCGCCGCCGAGCGCCGGACGGTGCCCTCGCCCTCGATGTCGCGCAGCCGACGCACCGCCGCCCAGGCCGAGAGCCACTGCCGCCAGCCTTCGATCAGGGCCTCGTACGGGGCGAGCGCGCGGCCGAGGATGATCATCGCCGCGAACAGGGTGCCGGGCCCGACCGCCCGCTCGATGATGAGGGCCGCGCCCGTCGCGATCAGCAGAACCTGCAGCGCAAGGCGCACGAACCGCGACAGCGCGGCGATCGCCTCCGACCGCAGGTGACCGCGCCGCGCCATCGCCGCCGCCTCGCCGTTGGCCTGGCGCCAGCGCACGATGATGCGGTCCATCAGGCCCATCGCCTCGACGATCTCGGCGTTGCGGACGGCGGATCCGATATGCTGGTGCGCCTGCACCGAGGCGTCGCTCGACGTCACGAGGCTGCGGTGCGAGACGATCTCGTTGATGACGCCGAGCGCCGTCAGCAGCACCGCGCCGGCGACGGCGATCGCGCCATAGGCCGGGTGCAGCAGGAACAGGACGACGAAGAAGAGCGGCGTCCAAAGCAGCTCCATCGCCGTCGGCAGCGAGCGGCCGGCGAAGAAGCCGCGCACCTCGTTGGCGTCACGCAGGCTCTGGGTCGAGCCGGTGCCGTCGCGCAGCGTCCGCGCGACCGTCGCCGGAATCGCGATCTCGGCCAGGCGTTCGCCCAGCCACTCGCCCAGCCGCTGGTGCAGCAGGCTGCGGCTCAGCTGCAGCACGGCATGGACGATGAGGGCGCCGATCACGACGACCGTCAGCCAGAACAGGGTCGGCAGGCTGCGGCTCGAGAGAACCCGGTCGTAGACCTGCATCATGTAGATGGGCACGACCAGCAGCGTCAGCGTCAGGAACAGGCTGATGCCGAGCGACATGACGAGCGCCGGCACGCAGCGCGACAGCGCGCCGCCGAGCCCGACCGGATAGCCGTCTGCCGCCGTCGCCGCGGCGCGCGTGCGCATCACGCCACCAGCGATACCGAGGTCGCCGGCTGACCGTCCGGCTCGGTGGCGGCACGGCGGCGCCAGGCACCGGGCCGCGGCAGGCCCCAGCGGGTCGGATCGTCCATCAGCCGCGCCATCTGCGCGTGCCAGCGCCGCCCGTGCAGCCAGCGATTGTGCCGCGACGCCAGCCCGCGCTGATAGCCGGCATGCTGCTGGATCGAGTGCCGCTCCAGGTGATAGAGCGCCGCCTCCGGCGCGTACCACAGGCGCAGGCCCATCTCGCGCAGGCGCAGGCAGAGATCGGAATCCTCGTAGTCGCCGATCACGAAATCGGTGGAGAAGCCGCCCAGGCGCTGGAAGGTCTCGGCCGCGAGGAGCAGGCAGGCCCCGGTCACGCCCGGCACTTCGCGCGGCTGGGTGGCGCCGGCCGCGTCGCGCGGCTGGCCCTTCAGGAAGTGCCGGTTCAGCCACTGCCCGTCGACGCCGCGATCGAAATACATGCCCGCATGCTGGATCGTATCGTCGGGGAACAGCAGCAGCGGGCCGGTGGCCCCGATACCGGGCAGAAGGCTGCGCCGCAACGCCGACAGCCACCCCGGGCCGGCCGGAAGCACGTCCGAGTTGCACGGCACCAGCCAGCGGCCACGCGCCTCCCGCGCGCCGGCATTGACCGCGCCCGCATAGCCGAGATTGCGGCCGTTGACGACGAGCGTCACCGGCAGGCCGTAGATGAGATCGAGGCCGTGCAGCGCGCGCCGCAGCTCGTCCTCCTGCTCCGGTGAATCGAGCACCAGCACCAGTTCGCTGCGTGCCATGTCGGGATCGGCGGCGAAGGCCGCGAACTGTGCCGGCAGCAGCTCCAGGCTGCGATAGAGCGGCACCAGGATCGACCAGTCGACGACCGCGCGCTCCGGTCCGAAGCGCCGGACCCGACCCGGGCCCGCCTCGGCCGCCAGATCCCGAACGACATCCGCCAGGGCCGGGGCGAGGCATTCCTCCAGCATGGCGTCCGTCACCGCGTTGGGCGGCACGGACGAGAGCAGTTCCTGGCGCGCGCGCTCGGGGTCGGTCACGACCGGGCCGGCCGGCAGCTCGACCATGGCACCGCTGGCGAGGCGCGCCCGCAGCCGCACGGGCGCGTCGGGCATCGCCGGCTGCAACGCCGCGAAGCGGGCGACGAACCCGTCCCCTGGCGCTCGCCGTCCGTCCGCGGCCTGCCGCGGAAAGCGGTGGTCGGCGGGCCGGATACTGCGTGCCTCGTCGAATGCCGAGACCAGTTCGAGTTCGCTCGACACGCCCTGCGCATCGTGGAGCCAGCCGCGGACGAAGAGGCCGCCGTCGGCGGCCGCAACGGCGAGGTCGATCTCGCCGGAGAGGCTGCGCCCCGTGGCGCTGGCCGGCACCGTCGCCGGTACCAGGGCCAGCGATTCGCGCAGCAGCGCGCGCAGCGTCGCGCTGCCGCGCAGATACGGCCGCAGGCAGCGCAGAAGATAGTGGCGCGACAGGAGGCCGTCCTCGGGCCGCTCCTGGAGATGCCGGTGCAGCATCGTCGGTGGCAGGACCGCGTCCGGTTCCAGAACGAAGGCGACCGGCACCCCATAGCCGATCATCAGCACCAGGACACGGCCGGCACCCAGACCGTCGGCGCGGTCGACGACAAGCTGCAGCCGCCGCACCGGCCCCGCCTGTTCGCCGCATGCCTCGGGCAGGAACGGGTTGCGCCGCACGCCGCGCGACCCGATCAGCAGCACGCCGCGGACATCCTCCGGATCGAGTTCGGCCTCGCCGACGCAATAATGCAGGCGGCCGCCCAGGGACAGCGCCCGGCCCCACGCCGCCGGCCGGCCGGCAATGCCCAACGTCAGCGCGCGGCCGAGGGCCGCGAAGGACGGATCCTCGTGCAACTTGAGAAAGGTTCCGCCCGTCTCGGCCAGGACGCGCAGGGCGCGATGGCGGACGATGTCGGGCAGGCGCGGCAGGATTCTGCCGTCGGGGGGTAGCAGCGGCTCGATCGCCACCGCATCCGCCGCGACGATCGTCGCGCCGGCGGCGTCGCGGACCTCGATCCGCGGCGCGACGGCCGCGTCGCCGAAGCCGCCGGGAATCCGCCCCAGCGCCAGCAGGTGATAGCCCTGCTCGGGATCGCCGACCAGCGACAGGACCAGCGGCTCGGGCACCAGCTGGCCGCCCCAGAGCATCTTCGCGTCGGCCAGCGCGACCGGCTCGTCGAGCGCGGCCCAGACCAGGGCGACGTCGCCCAGCGCCGAGAAGATCCGGATGGCGGGCAGGAGCGCCGTCGCACGGGAGGGCGATGCGACGGGCTCCGCCTCGCCAGCGTCGGCCGCCAGGCGCCGTCGCCAGCGCATCACGGTGCGCTCGCTGACGCCCAGCTCGCGGCCGACCTCGGAGGGATGACGGCCGGACCGGCAGGCGTCGACCGCCTGCCGGACCTGTGCCGCGCTGAAGCGCGTGGCAAACATCTCGGTTCCGGTTGCGCCGCCGTCAGACGATCACGACCACACTGTCGATCCGAGCCTTGAGGTCCGCCTCGCTCATGTTCAGCAGCGTCACCGAGTTGCCGTCGCCGAGGCTTATGACGGCGTTGCCCAAGCTGTCGCTGGTGATGAGCGAGAGGAGGTCGGACGGATTGGCGATCTCGAGGCCGTTGACGCCGCTCTGGATCTGCAGCACGTCGCCGGTGGCGAAGTCGACGATCACGTCGGCGCCGCCCTCGCCGTTGATGACGAAGACGTCGTCGCCCTCACCACCCGAGAGCGTGTCGTCGCCGCGATCACCGGACAGCACGTCGTTGCCGGCACCGCCCTCGACGACGTCGTCGCCCTGGCCGCCATAGGCGGTGTCGGCGCCCTCGCCGCCCAGCAGCGTGTCGCTGCCGGTGGCGCCCAGCACCATGTCGTCGCCGAGGTCGCCCGACACCGAATCGTCGCCGAGCCCGCCGAGCGCGATGTCGTCGCCCTGCCCGCCATGGACGGTGTCGTCGCCCTGGCCGCCGCTGACCACGTCGTCGCCGGCATTGCCGTTGACGTCGTCGTCGCCCTGGTTGCCGTCGACGAAGTCCGTGCCATCGCCGCCGAGGGCGAGATCGTTGCCCGCACCGCCGAGGACGATGTCCTCGCCGTCGCCGCCCATGGCCGCGTCGTCGCCGTCCCCGGCCTCGACGATGTCGTTGCCGTCGCCCGCGAACAGGTTGTCGTCACCGGCGCCGCTCGAGAGGAAGTTGTCGCCGCCGTTGGCGACGAAGATGTTGTCCTCCTCGCCGCCGACGATCGCGCCGTCGCCGTCGCCCGTGAGGAAGACATAGGGGTTCGAGACGGGCTCGAAGCCGCCGTCATGGGAATCGAAGTCGATTTCCGACAAGCCCTGCTGGCTAAGCAGCGCGTCGATCGCCGCGAGTGCCGCCGGGTCGATCCCGCCCTGATCGAAGATACCACCGGGAATTGTTGCCACGGCCCCCTCGCAAGTTGCGGTTCACATGGCCGCTATTAGAGGGTCGTGCCCGGCCGACGCTCCAGCGCCGACGCCACCGTTTGCCGGGGTAATTGCGGCCGTACTCGTGCCAGTCGGACCGCGCGGCCGGAACTTTGCGTTATCTATTTGAAGAATTTGTTGTTTTCCGCCTGCCGGCGGCTCCTCGGAACACACCAGAGCGGTTCATTTGGTGCATCGCACCATGGGGAGAGCCATTCACTCGCAGAATGCGACGCGAACCGGACGGACGCCGGCCGAGTTTCGCAGAGCGGGAATGCGGAATGCGAATCGCCCGGATCACCGGCGTCGGACGCATTGCTCTAACAGATTGATAATACTGCCTTCTTTACCATCCGACCGGTCCGGACGGTCGCGGTCCCCCGGTTGCAATCCCCAGGACACGCCTCCTCGGGATCGCAAGGACACCGGCCATGACCACCCAGCTCTCCGGCAGCGACGTTCTGCTCTACACCGCCGGCTATCACTGGCAGGCCGAGACCATCACTTGGTCGATGGTGCCGGAGCTTCAGCCCTACGCCGCCACGATCCGCGAGGCCATTGCGCGCTGGGACGACGCCAGCGACCTCGATCTGGTCGAGGTCGGGCCGTCGCAGTTCGACGATGCCGACGTCAAGTTCATCGTCGCCACCCGCGCCGGCTACGAGGGCTACAGCTACCTCCTCGTCGACGACGACGACGCGACGCAGATCACCGACGCCGTGATCGAGCTGCCGCAGACGCTGGAGGCCGAGCGCGTCGACTACGTCATCACGCACGAACTCGGGCACGCGATGGGCCTGAAGCATCCGATGCGGCTCGACTTCACCCCCGCTTCGCAGGGTCCGCACGCGCCGGCCGAGGCCGTGACCGCCAAGGCGACGGTGATGGGGTACTTCGAGACGCACGACGGCGCGCTCGGCGAGTGGGATCTCCAGGCGCTCAACGCGCTCTACGGGCCCGAGCGCGATAAGCCGGTCGCCGACGAGATCCATGGCGGCGATGCCGCCAACCAGATCCTCGGGGGCCCCGGCGACGACATTCTCTACGGCAATTCCGGCGAAGACCGGCTGTTCGGCGGCAAGGACACGGACGTCCTCTATGGCGGCCGCGGCAACGACCTGCTGTCCGGCGACCTCGGCGACGACGAGCTGTGGGGCGACGCAGGCGACGACCTGATGATCGGCGGCGCCGGCCGCGATGTCTTCCATGTCGGCGCCGGCAACGATGTCATCGAAGACTTCGAGAAGACCGTCGACCGGATCGTCACCACGGGCGACTACCGCGTCGTCCGCGACGGTGCCGACTCCCTGCTGCTGGGCGACGGCTGGTCGGTCCGCGTAGTCGACGTCGACCTGCTCTGAGATCCCGCCGATCCGTTCGGGAGATCGCGCAGAGGCTGGCACTCGGGGCGCGGGCGATCTAGCATCGCCCGCCCATGGATCGTCCCCGACGGCCGCGCCGCCTGCCGCCGCTTTGGCTCCTCATCGCGGCCACCGGCGTCGGCGCCGCCAGCCTCCACATCATCCTGCCCTCGCTGCCGCGGATCGCGAACGAGTTCGCGAGCGACTACGGCTCGGCGCAGCTCGCGCTCACCGTCTATCTGGCGGCGATGGCGCCGGCCCAGCTCCTCTACGGTCCCCTGTCGGACCGCTACGGCCGGCGGCCCCTGCTGCTGCTCGGCCTGTCGGCCTACCTCTTCGGGACCATGCTCTGCGTCTACGCCTGGTCGATCGACGTGCTGCTCGTGGCGCGCGCGATCCAGGCCTTCGGCGGGTGCTCCGGCATGGTCCTGGCGCGCGCCATCGTGCGCGACGTCCATGACCGCGAGCGGTCGGCCGGCCTCATCGCCCACATCACCATGGCAATGTCGCTGGCACCGATGTTCGCCCCGGCGGTCGGCGGCTGGCTCGAGGTCTATGTCGGCTGGCGCGTCGGTTTCCTGCTGCTCAGTGCGGCCGGCGCGATCACGCTGGTCGCCGCGTGGTTCCGGCTCAACGAGACCTTGCCCGAACCGGTGCCGATCGCACCGCGGGCGATGGCCGGGCACTACGGCCTGCTGCTGCGCTCGCCCGCCTTTCTCGGCTACACGATGGGCACCGCGCTCGCGACCGCCTCCTGGTACGCCTTCACCGCCGGCGCGCCGTACCTGCTGGTCGAGGCAATGGGCCAGACTCCGGCCGCCTACGGCACCTGGATCCTCTTCGCGATGGGCGGTTACACCGCCGGCAACCTGCTCGCCTCGCGCCGGTCGCAGCATCTCGGCGTCGACCGGATGATCCTGGCCGGCTCGGTCATCGGCATCCTCGCCACCGTCGCGCTCGTCCTCTGGGTCTGGCTCGGCGGCCTGACCCCCTACGCCCTCTTCCTGCCGATGCTGGTCCTCACCTTCGGCCAGGGCATGACCCAGCCGAACGGCATCGCCGGCGCCATCAGCGTCCACCCGCATATCGCCGGCGCCGCGTCGGGCCTGCTCGGCTTCATCCAGATGGTGGTCAGCGCCGTCGCGACCCTGTTTCTCGCCGCCATCCAGGCGCCGACCGCCTGGCCGACCGTCGGCGTCGTCTCGGCCTGCGTCGCGCTGTCGGCGCTGGCCTTCCTGTGGGCCGCCCTGCCCCAGAGGCGGACTGCCGCCGACGAGCGTCCGAAGGCCAGGCCGCGGCGACGCGCCAAGCCACCCCAGCGTATCGAACCCGAGGTGCCCGCCATGCCCGAGCCTGCCGCCATCTGGTCCGCGCTGACGCCGGACGAGCACGAATACCAGTACAATCCCCAGCGCGCGGTCCCGAACTTCAAGGACTATCAGGCGGAGCGCGCACCGGCGAACGACCGCGCCCGCGAGACGCTGCAATGCCATCGCGACGTCGCCTATGCCGAGGGGCCGCTGCGCGACCTCGACGTCTACCCGGTGCCGGGCGCGAGCGGGACGGCCGTGCACATCTTCATCCATGGCGGCTACTGGCGCGCGCAGGACAAGGCCAACTTCGCCTTCGTCGCCGAGCATCTGGTGGCACGCGGCATCGCCGCGGTGGTGATCAACTATCCCCTGTGCCCGGCGGTGACGCTCGACGGGGTCGTGGCATCGGCGCTCGACGCGGTCGCCTGGACGGCGCGCAACGCCCGCCAGTTCGGCGGTGACCCGCGTCGCATCACGCTGTCCGGCCACTCGGCCGGTGCGCATCTGGGTGCCGCCGCCATCGCCACCGACTGGACGCTGCGCGACCTGCCGCGCGACCTGCTGCAGGGCGCCGTCCTCATCAGCGGCATCTACGACCCGACGCCGGCGATGCGAACGACGGTGAACGCCGAACTGAAGCTGACCGCGGCGATCGCGCGCCGGCACAATTACGAGCTGGCGACGCCGTCCGTTCGCTGCCCCGTCGAGATCATGGCCGGCGGCCAGGAGCCGTCCCACTGGATCGACCAGTCGTTCCGCTACGCCCACCACCTCGCTGCGAACGGGATGGGCCCGGGCGTGCGCGTCTCGCCCGGGTACCACCATTTCGACATCATGAACCAGTACCAGGATCCGGACAGCGACGTGATGCGCGCCATCCTGCGCCTGGCCCGGCGGTGACGCCCCGGGGTCACGCCGCCGGTCAGGCCGCCGGCTTCTCGATGAAGATGCCGTAGATCTTGCGCAGGCCCTGCGTCACCTCGAAGTCGCCGACCATGCCGCGCGCGACGAAGAAGGTGTCGCCGGGTCCGTAGGTCTCGCCCGCGCCGTCCGGACCGCGCACCGTCACGCCGCCCTCGAGGATGTGCATCAGCTCGTACCGCGGAAACGGCACCGGCCGGCGGTGGTACGGGGTCGTCTCCCAGACGCCGATCGTGAACTGCCCGGTCGTGTCGATGAATGCGGCCTTGCCCTTCTGCTCCGGCACCGGCCCGAACAGTGTCTCGGCCGCCGGCAGGGTCGAAGGCGCGAGCGCCATGGCCGGATCGATCTTCAGCGTCGGCACGCCGGCCGGCGCCGGCGCATCCTCGGGGCCGTCGAAGATCACGAAATACTTGCGCACCCGTTCCGGCTGGCGCCAGCGCACCCGCAGCCCCTTGGGCAGGTAGAAGGCTTCGCCGGCGCGGATGGTGACCGGCACGCCGCCCTCCGGCTCGATCGTGACCGACCCCTCCAGCAGCAGCATGAGCTCGTTGTTGGCGTGCGGACGCACCTTGCCGACGAAGGGCGTGCAGTCCCACACGCCGGCCGACAGGCCCAGCCGCTCGTCCTCGAAGAAGAAGCGCCCCCGCTGCGCGCCCTCGCCGCTTTCGAGCCCCTCGGGCGACAGCGGGCCCCAGTCCTCGAGCCCGGCCCCGCCGGGGCCCTCCGGATGGAAACGGATGGAAGCGGTCGACATGCGTACGGTCTCTCCAGGTCTCGAATGGCCAACGATGCGTCCAACGCGGCTCGAATGTCCGCCACGGCCGAAGCGCACGAACGCCTTGTAGGCGATGGTGGCACCGGTCGGATAGCCGGAGCCGCACGCCGTGCAGGGACGAACTGCTTATGGTCTGGCCTCTATTCGGACTTCTCGAATCTGATCGCCGACCATTCCGACATGGCGATCCCGATCATCGCGGCAGTCCATACTCGTCCCACTCCATAGGGTCGTACGCGTCGGGGCGGTCGGGGATCTCGGCGAGTCGAGCCGACAGCCTCTCCAGACGATCGCCGCGCGCCCTCCTGTCCTCCGGGCGAAGGGCTCGATCCACTGCGGAGTCCACGGCAACGATCTTGGTCAATTCCATCTCCTTGGCGAGGCGATCGATCTTCCGAACCAGCTTCCGATTTCCGGCGCGAACGGCCATCACGTCTTCACACTGTCCCGATATACTCGCCGAATCTACAACCGACCGTGCCATGTCCAAGACCACCCGCGCCACCCAGTTCCTCCAGAAGGCGGGCGTCGCCTTCACCGTCGCGACCTACGACTATGATCCCGACGCGGAGCGGGTCGGGATGCAGGCGGCAGACGCCATGGGCGAGGAGCCGGGGCGCGTCCTGAAGACGCTGATGGCGGAGGTCGACGGCAAGCCGGTCTGCGTCGTCGTGCCGTCGGACCGCGAGGTGTCGATGAAGCGGCTCGCGGCGGCGTTCGGGGGCAAGTCGGCGCAGATGATGCGCCCGGCCGATGCCGAGCGACTGACCGGCTATCATGTCGGCGGCATCAGCCCGTTCGGACAGCGCAAGCGCGTTCCGACGGCGATCGAGGCGGCGGCCCTCGCGCTCCCCTACGTCTACCTCAACGGCGGCCAGCGCGGGCTCCAGGTCCGCCTCGCGCCCGCCGATGCCCAGCGCGCCCTCGACGCGATCGCCGCGCCGCTGGTCGCCTGACGACAGCCGGTCAGACGCGCAGCGGGCGGATCGCCGGTTCGCGCACCGCGCGCACGGCGCGCCAGCCGAGGACGGCGAAGACCACCAGCACGAGCGACTGCACGGCCGCGAAAGCGGGCTCGCTACCGGTGGGAGCCAGCGCATGCAGCGCCGGCACCTTCTGGAACGCCTGCGCCACCAGGACGAAGACCAGCAGGTAGAGGTTGACGACGGCGCCCGCCGCGTAGACCCGGTGCCATGGCCCGACCAAGCGGAACGGCCGCAGCGCCGCCACCGTCGGCACCAGCGCCGCCAGGGCAAGGATGCCGACGCCGTGGGACGGCAGGAACCCGTTGAACGGGAAGAGGAACCCGGTCGCGCTGGTGGCGATCGCGGTCCACAGGAAGATGCCGGTCCACAAGGGCATGACCTGCCCGCGCAGCAGCGCGGGAAGCAGGAGGAAGCCGGCGACGATCGCAATGACGCTGATCGCGGTGTGCACCGTCGTCAGGTTGGACAGGTCGATCATGTTGGCGCGCCCCCCGCTGCCAGAGACTCGAATCCTAGCGCGATGCTTGCGCGCCGGCGCGGAGAATTCGCACCGCAGCGACCTTTTCCGGCGAAGGGATATTGCCGCCCGCCGGTGCCTCTGCAATCCTTTTTCGCGATCCTGCCCACCCTCCTTTCCAGAGGCACCCCATGGCGCGTATCCGCGACATCCGCATCGTCGCGCTGGAGTTCGCCGTTCCCGACGACCAGGCCTACGGCATGGCCCGCGGCCTGACGGCCCGGCGCGGCGGCGGCCTCGTCATCCTGGAGACCGACGAGGGCATCGAAGGCATCGGCGAATCCTGGGGGCCGACGCGTATCACGGCCGAGTACCTGGCCCTGGTGAAGCCCTACTTCGTCGGCACCAGCGTCTTCGCCCAGCGCGGCGTCGCCCAGACGATCTTCGCCAAGCACTATCATTTCGGCATCCAGAACCAGCTGGTCTCGCTGCTGAGCGGCATCGACATCGCCGCCCACGACGCGATGGGCAAGCTGCTCGGCCTGTCCGTCGCCGACCTCATCGGCGGGCGCCAGCGCGAGCGCGTGGCGGCCTACGCGTCGGGCGGCTACTTCACCGCGACCGGGATCCAGGAGTCGACGCTGGCGGCCCAGCTCGAGCCGCATGTCGGCAAGGGCTTCCCCGCCTTCAAGATCAAGATCGGCCGCAATCCGGCCGAGGACGAGAGGCGGGTTGCGCTGGCGCGCCGCATCATCGGCCACGACGCGCTGCTGACGGTCGATTCCAACGGCAACTACACCTTCGACGGGGTGATGGAGAGCATCCGGCGGATCGCCCCCTACGGCATCCACTGGTACGAGGAGCCGCTCGCTCCGCAGGACTGGAAGGGCTATGCCGAGCTGAAGACGCGCGCGACGGTGCCGATCGCGACCGGCGAGGCGCTCTACACCGTCTTCGACCTGAAGCGGCTGATCGACGGCCGCCTCGCCGACGTGATCCAGCCCGACCTCGCGCTGTGCGGCGGGCTCGACGTCGCCCGCACGGTCGGCATCCTCTGCGGCGCCGAGCATCTGCGCATCTCGCCCCATGTCTGGGGCACCGGCATCGGACTGGCGGCGGCCGTCCATTTCGTCGCCTCGCTGCCGAGCTACCCGCACTCCGACAACGTGCCGTTCCCGACCATGGTCGAGTACGACATGGGCCGGAACGCGCTGCAGAACGAGCTCTTCGTCGAGCCGATCCGCTGCGTCGACGGCTGGCTGGAGGTGCCGAAGGGCCCGGGCCTCGGCATCACGCTCAATCCCGAGGCGGTGAAGCGCTACACGGTCGCCTGACCGATGCCAGCCGAACCGCCGTCCGGCCCGTTGCTGGAGGTCCGGAACCTTCGCACCGGGTTCCGGACGCGGCGCGGGCTGCTGCAGGCGGTGGACGGCGTGGCGTTCGCCATCGCGCGCGCCGAGACGGTCGCCATCGTCGGCGAATCCGGCTCGGGCAAGTCCGTCACCGCCATGTCGATCCTGCGGCTCTTCGGCCGCACCGACCGCGCCGCCATCGAAGGCGCGATCCTGCTGCACGGGCGTGACGGCGGCATCCGGGATCTCGTGACCCTGCCCGAGCCCGAACTGCGCGACGTCCGCGGACGCGAGATCGCGGTCATCTTCCAGGATCCGTCGGCGAGCCTGAACCCGGTGTTCCCGATCGGCGAGCAGATCGCCGAGGCGATCCGGCGCCATCGCCCGCAGGAAGCGGCGCACGCGGCGCGCGCCGCCGTCGAGCTGCTGCGCGACGTCGGCATCGCCGACCCGGAGCGGCGGGTCGCGGCATATCCGCACCAGCTCTCGGGCGGCATGCGGCAGCGCGTGATGATCGCCATCGCGCTCGCCTGCCAGCCGCGGCTGCTGATCGCCGACGAGCCGACGACCGCGCTCGACGTCACCATCCAGGCCCAGATCATGCGATTGCTCGCCGACCTGAAGGCGGCGCGCGGCATGGGCCTGCTCTTCATCACCCACGACCTGGCGCTGGTCGGCGAGATCGCCGACCGCGTCGTCGTCATGTATGCGGGCCAGGTCGTCGAGACCGGTGCGACCGACGCGGTCCTGGCCGCCCCCCGCCACCCCTATACCCGCGCATTGCTGGAATGCCGGCCCGAGCGGCACTACCGCGACGGGGCGGAGGACGAGCGACTGCTGCGGCCAATCGCCGGCCAGCCGCCGCGGCCGACCGAGGTCGCAGCCGGCTGCCGCTTCGCCCCACGCTGTCCGCTCGCCGAGGCCGCCTGCCGCGCCGGGCCGGTCGACCTGCATCTCCTCCATGGCGACCGGCAGAGCCGCTGCCGCCGCTGGGACGCGATGGCATGACCGCGCTGATCGAGGTCGCCGGCCTCGCCAAGCACTTTCCCCTGCCCCGCCGCGGCTTCGGCCCGCGCGGCGCGGTGCGGGCGGTCGACGGGGTGTCGTTCCGTGTCGCGCCTGGCGAGGTGCTGGGCCTGGTCGGCGAATCCGGCTCGGGCAAGTCGACGGTCGGACGGCTGGCCCTGCGGCTGCTGGATCCGACCGCCGGCCGCGTCCGCTTCGACGGGCAGGACATCACGACCGCGTCGCTGCGCGCCCTGCGTCCGCTGCGGCGGTCGATGCAGATGGTCTTCCAGGATCCCTATGCCAGCCTCAACCCACGCCGCAGCGTCGGCGAGGCGATCGGCGAGGTGCTGCGCCTGCACGGGATCGGCACCCGCAGCGAACGGCGCGATCGTGCGGGCGCGCTGCTGGCCAAGGTCGGCCTGTCGGCGGCGGATCTCGGGCGGATGCCGCGCGAGTTCTCGGGCGGGCAGCGCCAGCGCATCGCCATCGCCCGCGCGCTGGCGGTCGAGCCGCGCTTCCTCGTCGCCGACGAACCGGTGTCGGCGCTCGACGTCTCGGTGCAGGCGGGCATCCTGGCGCTGCTGCGCGGCCTGCAGGCGGAGCTCAGCCTCGCCATGCTCTTCATCTCGCACGACCTGTCCGTCGTCGAGGTCATGGCGGACCGGGTGATGGTGCTCTATCTCGGCCGGGTGATGGAGGTCGGCCCGACGCGGACGATGTTCACGGCGCCGCGCCACCCCTACACCGCCGGGCTGCTCGCGGCCGCGCCGCGCCTCGACCGCGGAGCCGCGCCGGCCGTCGTCCTGCGCGACGAGATCCCGAGCCCCGCCGATCCGCCCAGCGGCTGCGTCTTCCGCACCCGCTGCCCCTTCGCGCTCGCCGACTGCGCCGCGACGGTCCCCGAGCCGCGCACCGTCGGACCCGACCACCAAATGGCCTGCATCCGCGATGACGTCACGTTCTGACCGCCCGATCCTCGTCGTCGGTGGCCGCGGCTTCGTCGGCCGGGCGGCGGTCCGCCGGCTCCTCGCCGACGGCCGGCGGGTCACCGTCTTCGGCCCCGACAGCCCCGTGCCCCTGCCGGCGGGCGCCTGCGAAATCCGCGGCAGCATCACCGACGGCGACGCCGTGCGGGACGCGCTGGCGCGATCGGGCGCGCGTCTCGTCGCCAGCTTCGCCGCCTTCTCGGCCGGGTCGGCCGGCCTGACGCGCTCGGGCGAAGGCGATCCGGAGGGTGCCTTCGCGGTCAACGTGCTGGGCTTCCGCCGCATGCTGGAGGCCTGCGCCGACGCCGGCGTGCGCCGGATCGTCTGGACCAGCTCGACCGTC
Source organism: Allostella sp. ATCC 35155 (assembly GCA_006738865.1). GTDB lineage: Bacteria > Pseudomonadota > Alphaproteobacteria > ATCC43930 > Allostellaceae > Allostella. The sequence goes on along the minus strand of AP019701.1, from coordinate 1,917,879 downwards.
GTCTTCGGCGCCGCCACCGATCCCGCCGCTCGCGTCGCCGAGGATGCGCCCCGACGCCCGGTCCATGTCTACGGCCTGACGAAGACGCTGGCGGAGGATGTCGCAGGCTATTTCCGGCGCGTGCGCGGACTGGAGACGGTGGGGTTGCGCATCCCGCTGATGTTCGGGCCCGGCCTCTGGTACGACGGCGCGGCCGCAGTATTGAAGCGCATGGTCGCCGCCGCGGCGCCGGGCGCGGACTTCGCCGCCGAGGTGCCAGCCGGCGCCTTCGACGCCATGCATGTCGACGACCTGGCCGCGATCGTCGCCCGCGCCCTCGACCGGCCCGGCCCGCTGGCGGAGGTCTACAACATCGCCGGCTTCACGACCTCCTGGCGCGCCATCGGGGAGACGCTGGAGCGGCTGGTGCCCGGCTATCGCCCGCGGCTCACCGAAGTGCCGCCGGTCATCCTCTATCCGCTGCAGGACCAGGGCCGCATCGCCGCCGACATCGGGCTCGATCTGGCGCATGATCTGCCATCGACGCTCGCCGACATGCTGAAGGAACGGACCACCGCATCATGAGCCACACCCAGCGTCTCGCCGAACTCGGCATCGTCCTGCCCCCGGCCAAGGCTCCGGCCTTCGCCTATGTCCCGGTCGCGGTCCATGGCAGGCTCGCCTGGGTCTCCGGCCAGCTGCCCTGGGTCGGCGACCAGCTCATGGCGACGGGCAAGCTCGGCGCGGAGATCGACGTCGAGCGCGGACGCGAGGTGGCGCGCTGCTGCCTGCTGAACGGGCTGGCGGTGCTGCAGGCGGCGATCGGCTCCCTCGACCGGGTCGAGCGGGTCGTCAAGATGACGGGGTTCGTCGCTTCGGCGGATGGGTTCCTGCAGCAGCCCGCCGTGGTCGACGGCGCCTCGTCGCTGCTGGGGGATATCTTCGGGGAGGCCGGGCGCCACGCCCGTTCGGCGGTCGGCGTCGCCGAGCTGCCGCGCGGCGTACCGGTCGAGATCGAGTTCGTCGCTGCGATTTCCGCCTAGAGCCAACTTCGTCAGAGGGGAACACGCCATGCCTGGAGCGCGCCTGCGACTGGTCGCCGGACTAGCCGCCCTGTTCTTCACCGCCGCACCCGCCCTCGCAGACGACGCCCTCGTCTACGGCAAGAGCGATCCGGCCGCCAAGGCGGGGGGCAAGGTCGCCGTCGGCTCGCTGATCGAGCCGCCGTCGCTCGACCCCTTCCTGCAAGGCGCCGACGCCCGCATCCGGGTGACCGGCCTCATGTACCAGGGGCTCTTCTTCGAGGACCAGACCGGCGTGGCGCGGCCGCTGCTGGCCAGCGGCTTCGAGGTCTCGCCGGACGCCCGCACCTACACCTTCAAGCTGCGCCGGGGCGTCAAGTTTCACACCGGCCAGACCATGAGTTCGGCCGACGTCAAGTACAGCTACGACTGGCTGCGCGATTCCAAGAACGGTTCACCCGGCGCCGGCGACCTGTCCTCGGTCACGGAGATCGCGGCCCCCGACGCCAACACGGTCGTCTTCAAGCTGTCGCGCGGCAACGCGGCGCTGCCCATGACCTTGACCAACAAGTACGGCGCCGTCGTCCCCAAGGGCTATTTCGACGCCAAGGACGCCAGCACCAAGTTCAACGAGGCCTCCGTCGGCACCGGCCCCTACAAGCTGAAGGTGTTCCGGCCGAACTCGATCCTGGTGCTCGAGAAGAACAAGGGCTACTGGCAGAAGGGCCTGCCCTACATCGACGAGATCACCTTCGTCACGATGCCGAACAGCGCCGCCATGGTGGTCGCGCTGCAGAACCGCCGCATCGACCTCGCCCTCTTCTCCCGGCCGCAGGACACCGAGCAGCTCAAGACCGTGCCCGGCGTCGAGGTCAAGCGCTGGCCGTCGCTGAACCAGAAGACGATCGACCTCGACGTCAAGTACGGCCCGCTGAAGGACGTGCGCGTGCGCCAGGCGATCGCGCTCGCGGTCGACAAGGCGGCCATCATGAAGGCCTCGATCGCCGGCTACGGCACCGTCATCGGCACCATCGTCATCGGCATGCAGGACGGCTGGGGCGTGCCGATCGACCAGCTTCCCAACCAGAAGGTCGACATCGATCGCGCCAAGAAGCTGATGGCCGAGGCCGGGTTCGCCGACGGCTTCGACATCGATCTGACGACCATCATCGGCTACGACTGGATGGACGCGGCGTCGGTCACGGTCGCCGAGCAGCTGAAGCGCATCGGCATCCGGGTCAACATCAAGAAGATCGAACTCGGCGTCTGGATCCGCAATTTCCGGGCGCGGGAGATGGGCTTCACCTTCAACGACTGGGGCACCACGCCCGACCCGAGCCTGCTCTACTATCGCCACTTCCGGGCAGCGCCGCAGGGCGCGGACTTCCGCAACTGGAACAACGCCAAGGCCTCCGAGCTGCTCGACCGCGGCCAGGAGGAGGCCGATCCCGTCAAGCGCAAGGCGATCTATGCCGAGTTCCAGAAGCTGCTGGCCGAGGAGGCGGTGTCGATCATGATGTTCTCGGCCGACCTCATCACCGGACAGCGCGACCGCCTGAAGAACTACAACCAGCATGCGACCGGCTGGTATTTCGGCCTGATCAAGGCGTGGCTGGCAAACTGAAGCCGGCATCGGCGGGGGCCGCTCCGGCGGTCCCCGCCGCTCCCGCCATCCGCTGACCCATGTTCCGCTTCCTCCTGACCCGCCTCGCGGCGGCGGCCGTGGCCGCGCTGCTGTCGAGCCTCGCGGTCTTCCTGCTGATGCGCGCGGTGCCCGGCGACATCGTCAGCCAGATGCTGGGGCAGTCGGGCAACGACCGCACGGCCGAGGAGGCGCTGCGCGGCTTCTTCGGGCTCGACCGCCCGATCTGGGCACAGTTCGGCGACTGGCTGGGGGCCACGCTGTCGGGCGACCTCGGCCGGTCCTGGTACCAGGGCCGCGCGGTGACGATGCTGGTCTGGGACGCCTTCCTGGTGACCGCGGAGATCGCCGTCGCCACCCTCGTCATCGCCACCCTGGTCGGGGTGCCGCTCGGCGTGCTCGCCGGCATCCGCGAGGGCACGCGCACCGACGCCGCGATCCAGGCCTTCAACCTGCTCGGCCTGTCGGCGCCGGTGTTCTGGATCGGCCTGATGCTGCTGGTCGGGGCGTCGGCCTGGCTCGAATGGTCGCCGCCCTTCGCCTACATGCCGCCCGGGCTCGACCTCGCCGAGAACCTCAACATCATGATCCTGCCGGTCCTCAGCCTGTCGCTGCTGCAGGCGGCGGCCTACAGCCACTTCGTCCGCGACACGATGGTCGCCGAACTGCGCAAGGAGTATGTCCGCGCCGCCATCGCCAAGGGCCTCACGCCGCGGCAGATCTACTTCAAGCACGCCCTGCGCAACATCCTGATCCCGCTCGTCACCTTCGTCGGCCTGATCCTGATCCAGATCCTGGGCGGCGCCGTCGTCATCGAGTCCCTGTTCTCGCTGCCGGGCCTCGGGCGGCTGATCCTCTCCGGCATCCAGGGCCGGGACTATCCCGTGGTCCAGGGGGCGCTGCTCTTCGTCGTCCTGGTCGCGCTCTCCGTCAACCTCGTCATCGACCTGCTCTACGGCCTGATCGACCCGAGGCTGCGGCCGTGAAGCGCGTCGCGGGCCTCCTGCGGGAAATCTTCGCGACGCCGCTGCAGATCCTCTGCGCGGTGCTGCTCGCCCTCTTCGCCGTGCTCGTCCTGGTCCCCGGCCTGATCGCGCCGCAATCGCCCTACGCGATCGACGTCGCCCGCGCCCTGCAGCCGCCGTCGGCCCGGCACTGGTTCGGCACCGACGATGTCGGGCGCGACCTCTTCTCGCGCGTGATCCACGGCACCCGCATCACCCTGGGGCTGGTCGCCGGCGCGCTGCTGGCCTCGGCCGTCGTCGGCGGTCTGCTCGGCCTGCTCGCGGGCTATTTCGGGCGCGCCGCCGACCTCGTGTTCGGCCGCCTCGTCGACATGATCCTGACCTTCCCGCCGGTCATCGCGGGCGTCGTCATCACGGGCGTGCTGGGCCCGGGCGCCCGCAACCTGATCCTCGCGCTCGCCGTCGTCTATATCCCGATGTTCTTCCGCATCGCGCGCTCGGGCGCGCTGGCCGAGCGGCAGCGGACCTATGTCGAGGCCGCCCGCGCGCTCGGCTTCGGCGAGACGTCGATCATGCTGCGCCAGGTGCTACCGAACGTGCTGCCGCTCATCCTGCTGCAGTACGTCATCCTCTTCCCGCTCGCCCTCCAGATCGAGGCGGCGCTCGGCTTTCTCGGCCTCGGCGTCGCACCGCCCTCGCCCGATTGGGGCGCCATCCTGGAGCAGGGCAAGAACTTCATCCTGACGGCCTGGTGGATGTCGCTGTGGCCGGGCCTCTTCCTGCTCGCCTCCGCCTTCGCCGTCATGGTCCTGGGGCGCACGCTGCAGCAGCGCTTCGACCGCCGATAGCCAACCCCACCCGAAAGGATTTCCGCCCATGCCCGTGCGCCTCGCCCATTTCGAGGATGTTCTCGACGGCGACCGCAAGGTCGTCCTGCCACCCGCAGCGCGGGCGGTCTATGTCCGCCACGGCACGCTCGAGGCGCACACCGCCGGCGGCACGGTCGCCCTGGGCGAGGACAGTTGCACGCTCTTCGAAGGCGCGCTCACGCTGTCCGGCAAGGGCGAGGCCTGGTCGTGGGAAGCGACCGCCTACGACTGGGGCCCGCTGGTCAGCGATGCGGAGCGGCCGCGGGTGGTGGCGGCACAGGCGCTGATGATCGACCCGCGCTATCCCATCCTGATGCGCGCCGACCGGGTCGACTTCCCGCCCGATATCGTCACGCCGAAGCATGGCCATGGCGGACCCGGCATCCGCCGCCTGCTGCATGGCCGCCTCGTCGCGGAGATCGCCGACAAGGTCCACCGCGTCGAGCCGGGCGAGGCGTGGTTCGAGACGGGCCGCGACCCGGTCGTCGGACGCAACGTGGCCCCCGCCAGCGCCTTCGTCCGTACCATCCTGCTGCCGACCGACTATCTCGGCCGCAGCAGCTTCCTGCCCTGGACCGCCGAGGACGCGACCAAGCCGCGCGGCGTCCAGTACCGCATCTTCTTCGACACCGTGGTGACGCTTCCCGGCTGACGCCGCGGCCGATGCACCCCGCCGTCGCGGCGACCGGCGATCGGCTGGACCGGCTTCTGCACCGGACGGTGCTGCCGTTCTGGCGCCCGATCCTGGCCGCACCCGACGGCGGCTTCCGCGCCCGGCACGACGGCCAGGGCCGGCCGCTGCCGGATGGACCGTTCGGCTTGGTCACGCAGTCGCGGCTGGTCTGGTGTGCGGCACATCTCGCGCTCTCCGGCGTCGAACCCGACTTCCACGCGGCAGCGGCCGAGCGTGGAGCGGCCTTCCTGCGGGATCGGTTCGCCGACCCGGATCACGGGGGCTTCGTCTGGTCCGTCGCCGCCGACGGGCGCTCCGTCGTCGAAGCCGGCAAGCACCTCTACGGTCAGGCATTCGCGTTGCTGGCGCTGATCGAAGCCGACCGGCTGCTGCACAGCCGCCCGCTCGCGGACGCCGCGGCGCAGCTATGGGCGACGATCGCCGATCGCCACCACGACGCCGAGCATGGCGGCTACCGGGAATGGCGCGCGCACGACTGGCGCCCTGCCGGCGCCGGCAGCATGTCGCCGCTCGGCGTGTCCGCCCGACTGAAGCTGGCCAACACCCACATGCACATGATGGACGCCGCCCGCGCCTATCTGGAGTCGAGTGGCGACGACCGCACGCATCGGGCCTTGGCGGAACTGGTCACCATCATGCTCGTCACCGTCCGGCGCGCGCCGGCACAGGTGCCGACCGATCGCTTCGCACGGGACTGGCGGCCGACCCCCGACCCGCCGGCCCCCTTCAGCTACGGCCATGCCATCGAACTCGCATGGCTCCTGCCGCGCGCCGCAGCAGCCCTCGGGATGGCACCCGCCCTCCTGCGCGAGCACTCCAGGCGGCTCACGCGAACGGTGCTCCAGTCCGGCGCGGACCATGACGGCGGCGGCCTGTTCGACGCGGGACCGCTGACGGGTCCTGCCACGAAACGAGCGAAGGTCTGGTGGGTGCAGGCGGAGGCATTGGCCGGATGCCTCGATCGGTTCGTCGCCAGCGGCGACCCGCTGTTCGCCCGGCACTATCTGCGCACGCTCGAATGGATCGAGCGACGCCAGGTCGACCCGGTTCATGGCGAATGGCATCGGGCGATCGACGCGGAAGGCCGCACCTTCGGCAACAAGGCCGACCACTGGAAGTGCCCCTTCCATCAGGTCCGGGCGCTGCTCCATTGCAGGCGCCTGCTGGCCGCGGAGATCCCTCCGCGGCCGGGTGCAGGATAGGCGACCCTACGCCGCCCGCCAGCGGACGACGGCCGCGACGACGAGGCCGAACAGGACGTGGCCGACGAGCGACGCCCAGGTCAGCGGGATGAAATCGAGGAAGGCCGGCAGGCCGGCGAAGATGTGCGCCATGACGTAGAGGGCGAAGACCCAGAGGCCGATGCCGTAGCCGACGCCGACGAGCACCCAGGACAGGCTCGGCAGGACCGCGGCGGCGAGCGGCCGGGCGATCAGCAGATAGCCCAGCGGATAGAACACCACGCCCACCACGAGATGGATCAGCTCCGCGGCGAACCGGCTTTCCAACCCGAAGACGCTCTGCACCAGCGCCGCCGGCTCGAGCGGCCCGCCGATCCAGAATGGGGTGATCAGGCGGGCCCAGACCTCCCAGCTGACGTCGGCGGCGACGCCGGCCATGAGCGCGGTGACGAGGAGGGTACGGTTGATCGTCGGAAACGCGGGCTGCATGGCGAGAGCGGTCATCGGGCGGATCCTTCAAAACGGGGACGGGCGGACGGCCCGTCGCGACACGCTCTTCCCTATCGCCGCCCTGGGCTCACCCGCCACTCAAATGGACGTGAAATAATCGCGGTCGAATGTTTTTCCATTCGGCAGCAGAAAAGTCGTTTCTTGCTGTAACAACCGCCCGTCCTGCTGCGAATACGATGGCTCACTTGACCGCAGGACGCCGCGGCTGGCCGACCGTCTGCGCGACGGCGAGCAGGAGCGAGGAAACCAGGATCATGATCGTCGAGATGGCGGCGATCGTCGGGTCGATCTGGTCGCGGAGCGCGTTGAACATGCTGCGCGTCAGGGTCGAGTTGGGGCCGCCGGAGACGAAGAGCGCGACGATCACCTCGTCGAACGAGGTGAGGAAGGCGAGCACGGCCGAGGTCGCGACGGAGAAGCGGATCTGCGGCAGCGTGACCAGCAGGAAGGCGCGCAGCCGCGAGGCGCCGAGGCTGCGCGCGACCATCTCCTGGCTCATGTCGTGGCTCTTCAGCGCCGCCGTCACGATCATCAGCACGATCGGTACGGCCAGCATCGCGTGTGCGAGGACGATACCGGCCAGCGTGTTGACCAGCTTCAACTGGACATAGGCGTAGAAGACGCCGATGCCGACCAGGATCACCGGCACGATGATCGGCGTCACCAGCAGGGCGAAGACGAGGCGCCCGAGCCCGACGCGGGCGGTGAAGAGGCCATAGGCGGCGAGCGTGCCGAGCGGCGTCGCGACCAGCATCGTCAGGACGCCCGCCTTCAGCGAGGTCCAGGTCGCCTGCATCCATTCCGGCGAGGCGAGGTAGGTGCGATACCAGCGCAGCGACCATTCGCGCGGCGGGAACTCAAGATACTGCGAGCCCGAGAAGGACATCGGGACAACGATCAGGGTCGGCAGCACCAGGAACGCCATGACCAGGACGGCCACGGCATAGAGCCACAGCCGCCGCCCATGGGTGATCTGCGTCTCGGTCGCCGGACGCGACAGCCAGCCCATCGTCAGTGCCCCGCGCCCAGCACCCGGTCGAGCCGCACGATGCGCGATGCGCCCCACAGCAGGAGCAGGGTCAGCGCCAGCAGCACGACGCCCAGCGCGCTCGCCGCGCCCCAGTTGAAGAAGAGCTCGATGTCGGTGGCGATGCGGTTCGAGACCATGATGACGCGGCCGCCGCCCAGCACCGCCGGGGTGACGTAGAAGCCGAGGCAGAGGATGAAGACGATGAGCGCGCCGCCGAAGAGGCCCGGCAGCGACAGCGGCAGGAACACCTTCCAGAAGGCCGCCACCGGTCCCGCGCCGAGATTGGCGGCCGCCTTGATGAAGTCGCGGTCGATCGCCCGCATCGAGGCATAGACCGGCAGGATCAGGAACGGCAGCATGATGTGCACCATGCCGATGAGCGTGCCGTTGAGATTGTGGACGAGCGTCAGCGGCTCGCTCCACAGGCCGAGTTCGATGCCCCACTGGTTGATCAGCCCCTGCCGCTGCAGCAGCACCAGCCACGCATAGGTGCGCACCAGCAGCGACGTCCAGAACGGCAGCAGCACCCCGATCATGCAGAGATTGGCGATCCGCTGGGGCAGCTGCGCCAGGACATAGGCCAGGGGATAGCCGAGCAGGATGCAGATGGCCGTCGTCAGGAAGCTGACCTGGAATGTGGTCGCGAAGGTCCGGCGGTAGGACGGCTCGGCCAGCATCCGCTGATAGTGCTCGAGGCTGAAGGTGCCGTCGTCGCCGAGGAAGGACAGCCAGAAGAGCCAGCCGACCGGCAGGACCATCGCCACCAGGACCAGCAGCAGCGCGGGCGAACCGAGCCCGAAGAGCGCCAGCCGCTCCAGCAGCGCGTCCCGGCGGAGGCCCGCTTCGTTGGGGCGCTCGCTCATCGGTCGGCAATGACGACGGTGTCGGCGGGGGAAAGGGCCAGCGTCACGGCGGCGCCTTCGACCGGCACGGCGTCGGCGGTGGGCGCCGTGCGGACGGCGATGCGGATACCGTCCGCCAGCACCGCCTGCACGAGCACGCTGTCGCCCTGATAGACGACGTCCTCGACGGTGGCCGGGAAGTGGTTGTCTTCGCCCGGCTCGTCCGCGGCGACGAGGCGCAGCCGTTCCGGCCGCACCATCAGCAGGTGGCCATCGGCCTCGGGCGGAGGCGCCGCGATCCGCAAGATGTGCGCGCCATAGCGGAATCCGGCGCCGTCCCGTTCGACCGGCAGGAAGCTGGATTCACCGATGAATTCGGCGACGAAGCGGTTCGCAGGCTGCTCGTAGATGCGCCGCGGCGTGTCGAGCTGCATGATGCCGCCGCCCTGGATGACGGCGATGCGGTCCGACATGGTCAGCGCCTCGCGCTGGTCGTGGGTGACGTAGACGGTCGTCATGCCGAGGCGGTCGTGCAGGCGCCGCAACTCGATCTGCATGCGCTCGCGCAGCTGCTTGTCGAGCGCCGACAGGGGCTCGTCCATCAGCAGGATGCGCGGCTCGAACACGATCGCGCGGGCCAGCGCGACGCGCTGCCGCTGCCCGCCGGAGAGCTGGTCGACGCGCCGACCGCCATAGCCGCCGAGCTGCACGAGGTCGAGTGCCGCCTCGATCCGGCGCTCCGCCTCGGCGCGCGGGACCCCGCGCAGGCGCAATGGGAAGCCGACATTGCCCGCCACGTCCATGTGCGGAAAGAGCGCGTAGTTCTGGAAGACCATGCCGACGTCGCGCTTGTGCGGCGGCCGGCGGATCACTTCGTCCTCGCCAAAGCGCAGGCTGCCATGGTCGGGCCGGGTGAAGCCGGCCAGGACCATGAGGAGCGTCGTCTTGCCCGAGCCCGACGGGCCGAGAAGGGTCAGGAACTCGCCGCTCTGGATGTCGAGATCGACATGGTCCAGCGCGTGGATCCGGCCATAGGTCTTCGTGACCTGGCGGATGGTGATGGGAAGTGCCGCGCCGCGCGCCATGCCGTAGTCGCCCCCGCCCCCGGTTCCCGAAACGAAATGGACTCCTGAAAGGAAGTGGGCCGCCGCTCCCCCCGGGCGACGGCCCCGCCCCCGATCCTCGCGAGGCTTACTCCGTCAGCATGTTCTGGTAGGCGGCCGCCGCCTTCGCCTCGTTCTTGATGTACCAGTCGAGGTCGACGACGAGCTGGCGCGCCGCATTGTCGGGATGCGACGGCAGGCGCTTGGCATAGTCCGGCGCGATGGTCCCCAGCTCGTAGGCCTTTTTGTTGGTCGGGCCGTAGGTGATGTACTTGGTGAACTCGGCCTGATATTGGGGCTTCACGATCTCCGCCAGGAACTTCATCGCCCGGTCCTTGTTGGGCGCGCCCTTGGCGATGGCGTAGCAGTCATAGTCGAGCAGGCCCTGGTTGAAGGTGTAGGCGACCTTGCCGCCATCCTTCGCCACGACGTCGAACCGGCCGTTCCAGCCGGTGATCATGTCGACTTCGCCATCCTTCATCAGCTGCGCATGCTGCGCGCCCGACGACCACCAGACGGCGACGTGCGGCTTCAGTTCCTTGATCTTCTTGATGGCGCGCTCGATGCCGCCCGGCGCCGACAGGGTCTCGTAGACCTTGTTGGGCGGCACGCCGTCGGCCATCAGCGCCGGCTCCAGCGCACCGGCGACCGAATTGCGATACGAGCGCTTGCCGGGAAACTTCTTCACGTCCCAGAAATCGGCCCAGCTCTGCGGTCCCTTGTCGCCGAAGGTCTTGGTGTTCCAGGCGAGCACCGTCGAGAAGACGTCGCCGCCGACGCAATAATCCTGGTAGAGGCCGGGCAGGAACGACGAGACGTCGATCACCTTGTAGTCCAGCTTCTCCAGGATGCCCTCGGCACCGGCGCGCGCGGCGCTGCCGGACCCGCTGGTGACGATGTCCCAGATGTTGGCCCCGGCGCGGACCTTGAGCCGCAGTTCGGCGATGCCGGTATAGGTCTCCTCCTTCAGCTTGATGCCGAGGGCGGCGGCGGCCGGCTGGAAGAGCGCCTTGCTCTGGCCGGCCTGATAGGCGCCGCCGAAGGAGACGACGGTCAGATCCTGGGCCGAGGCGTAGTTCCCCAGTCCGAAGGTGACAATGGCGGCGGCGGCGACCGCCGGTAGGGACTTGTCGAACATTCGCCTGCTCCCCTGTTCTGTCTGATCGGCCCCTGAGTACCGGGCCATTGCACGATCATCGGTAGCGGTTTGGTCGCGGTGAAAGGGCCATTCTGGAATGGCCGCCATACCATTACCCGGCCTGGCTGACCTGGTAGCGCGAGCGGGCCAGCCATTCGGGGGCGATCTCGACGCCCCAGCCCGGTTCGCTCGGGATCGTCACCCGCCCGCCCTCGACCTTGTACGGGTCGTTGCGGAAGAGGCCGTACTGCCAGGGATAGTAGTCCGCCTCCTCGATCGAGAATTCGAGGTAGTCGCCGGCATTCGGGATCGCGCCCAGGAGGTGCATGGTGAACAGCGTCACCATCGAGAGGTTGGCGCTGTGCGGCGTGCAGGGCAGACCGGCCTTCGCCCCCATCACCGCCACCCGCATCGTCCGGGAGAGGCCGCCGAGATAGCAGACGTCCGGCTGGATGATGTCGACCGCGCCCATCTCGATCATCCGCCGCCAGGTCGGGATCATGCAGTCCTGCTCGCCGCCGGTGACGTCGAGCGACAGCGCGTCTCGCACCTCCTTCGTCTGCTCCAGTTCCCAGTAGGGGCACGGCTCCTCGAAATGGCGGACGCCGTGGTCCTCGAGCATCCGCCCGACCGCGATCGCGCGCGCCGGGCTGAAGCCGCTGTTGGCGTCGACCAGCAGGTCGACGTCGTCGCCCAGCGCCTTGCGCACCGCCGGCACGATCGCCTCGGTGCGGCCCGGCCACTCGTCGACGTCATGGCCGCATTCCGACCCGACCCGGAACTTGAAGGCGTCGAAGCCACGCGTGTCGCGCAGCCGCCGCAGCCGCTCGGCCTCCTGGTCGGGCGTGATGTCGCGCTTCATCGAGGAGGCATAGGCCCGCAGGCTCCGCGGCGTGCCGCCGATCAGCTCGCAGACGCTGCGCCCCTCGAGCTTGCCGCGCAGATCCCACAGCGCCGTGTCCAGCCCCGTCATGGCCCGTCGCAGGTAGGAGCCCGGAAACTTGTGCTCCTTCTCGGGAATGCGGCGCATCAGGCCGTCGATGTCGAACGCGTCCTCGCCCAGCGACCAGGGCGCCACCTGGCGGTGCAGCACCTGCGCCGTGATGTCGGCATTGTAGGGCGAGACCTGCCCCCAGCCCTGGCTGCCGTCGTCGGCGGTGACGCGGACGAACCCGACGAACTCGTCGCAGAAACTCTCGATGCTCCGGATCTTCATCGTCGCCCGCGTCCCGGCTGGGGTGGTGAGGGAGTGGCGGCGATCCTCCGGCGGCATTGGAGGCGACAAAAGGTCCACTTTCGTCCTAGCGTCATACCAATCGGCCTTGGGGAGGGATTGCCTTGGTCAAGCGGGCGGGCGGCGCGCTGCTGTTCTCGATCGAGATCGACCACGCCGCGCCGCGACCGGTGACGACGCAGCTCTATGCCGGCCTGCGCGAACTGATGCTGTCGGGCGCCATCGCCGGCGGCGAGCGCCTGCCGGCGACCCGCACCCTGGCGGCGGAGCTCGGGCTGTCGCGCACGACCGTCATCCAGGCTTTCGACCGCCTGATCGCCGAGGGGCTGATCGAATCCCGGGTCGGCGCCGGCAGCTTCGTCAGCACCGCCCTCAATGCCGACCGCCCGCTGCCGCCGCCGGCGCCGGACTCCGCCGGATCGGCGCCGCGGGTGCCGCGCCTGTCGCGCGCCATGCGCTGGGCGGTCGACCGGTTCGGGCCACGCCCCCGCCTGCCGCACCAGCCGCGCCCCTTCATCACGGCGCTGCCCGCCTACGACGCCTTCCCGATGGCGCAGTGGGCCCGGCTGATGGCCAAGCACTGGCGGGTCTCGCGCGACGAGGCCATGGGCTATGGCGAGCCGTCGGGCCACGGCGCCCTGCGGCGGGCCATCGCCGGCCACCTGCGGTCGAACCGCGGCATCGGCTGCGAGGCCGACGAGATCTTCATCGTCGGCGGCGCCCAGCAGGCCTTCCACCTCATCGGCAGCGTCCTGCTCGACCCCGGCGACCGCGTCTGGTTCGAGAATCCCGGCGCGATCGGCGCCCGCAACAGCCTGCTCGCCTGCGGCGCCGATCTGGTGCCGGTACCGGTCGACCGCGACGGGCTGCGCGTCGAGGACGGGCTGGCGCGGGCGCGCCAGTTCCGCCTCGCCTTCGTCACGCCCTCGCACCAGCAGCCGCTCGGCCATGTCCTCAGCCTGGAGCGGCGCTTCGCGCTCCTCCAGGCGGCCGAGCAGGCCGGCGCCTGGATCGTCGAGGACGATTACGACGGCGAGTTCTTCTTCGGGCGGCGCCCGCTGCCGACGCTGAAGAGCGTCGACCGCACCGGCCTCGTCATCTATGTCGGGACCTTCAGCAAGTCCCTGTTCCCGGCCCTGCGCCTCGGCTTCATGCTGGTGCCGGGCGAACTGGTCGAGGTCTTCCGCACGGTCGCCGCCGCCTTCGTCCAGGGCGTGCCGACCAGCGTCCAGGCGGGGGTCGCCGAATTCATCGAGGAGGGCCATTTCGCGACCCACATCCGCCGCATGCGCCGGATCTACCAGGAGCGGCACGCGGCCCTGATCGAGGCCGCCGGCCGGCACCTCGCCGGCGCGCTCGAGGTGATGCCGACCGACAGCGGGCTCCACACGATCGGCCGCCTCGCCCCCGGCCTGTCGGAGACGGCGGTCGCCGCCGCCGCCGACCGCCACCGCGTCACCGTCTCCCCGATCGCCCGCTTCTCGATCGAACCGGCCGCCGAGCGTGGGCTGGTCCTGGGCTTCGGCGGCGTCGCGCCACCCGCCATCCGCGCCGGGGTCGAGACCCTGGCGCGCGCGATCGACGAGGTCGCGCGACATGCCGATGCGCCACCGATTGGTATGGCCGTTTGACGAAACTGGACCTCGCGGGAAGGCCACTCCGCCTGCGATTCTGACCGCTCCCGCACCGTCCGAGGCTCCGCTTGCCCGACACCCAGTACGACTACGTCATCGTCGGAGCCGGTTCGGCGGGCTGCGTCCTGGCGAACCGGCTCACCGCCAGCGGACGCCATCGCGTGCTGCTGCTGGAGGCGGGCGGCAGCGACCGGCGCTTCTGGATCCAGGTGCCGATCGGCTACGGCAAGTCCTTCTACAACCCGGCCGTCAACTGGATGTACCGGACCGAGCCCGACCCCGGGCTCGACGGCCGCCAGGGCTACTGGCCGCGCGGCAAGGTGCTGGGCGGGTCGAGCTCGATCAACGCCATGGTCCATGTCCGCGGCCATCCCGGCGACTTCGACGACTGGCGGGACGCCGGCAACCCTGGCTGGGGTTGGGCCGACGTGCTGCCCTACTTCAAGCGGTCGGAGGATTTCGCCGGCGGCGCCGACGACTGGCGCGGCGCCGGCGGCCCCCTGCACGTCTCGACCATCGAGAGCGAGCGGCACCCGGTCTGCGCCGCCTACCTCGCCGCCTGCGTCGAGGCGGGCATCCCGCTCAACCCGGACTTCAACGGCGAGCGGTTCGAAGGCGCCGGCCTCTACCAGATCGCGACCCGCGACGGCATGCGCATGTCGGCGGCGCGGGCCTATCTCTGGCCGGCACGACGGCGCGGCAACCTGCGGATCGAGACCGGCGCACATGCCGCCCGCATCCTCTTCGCCGGCACGCGCGCGACCGGCATCGAGTACCGCCAGAACGGCGCGACGCGGCGGGCACTCGCCGGCCGCGAGGTCATCCTGGCGGCAGGCGCGATCAACTCACCGCAGTTGCTGCAGCTGTCGGGCGTCGGCCCGGCGAATCTGCTGGCGCGCCACGGCATTGCCGTCGTGGCCGACCGGCCGGCGGTGGGCGCCAACCTGCAGGACCATCTCTGCATCGACCACCTCTACCGCGCGAGCGTGCCGACGCTGAACGACGCATTGCGCCCCTGGTGGGGCAAGCTGGCGGTCGGCATCGACTATGTCCTGCGGCGGCGCGGCCCGCTCGCCATCAGCGTCAATCAGGGCGGGGGGTTCGTGAAGAGCCGGCCCGACCTGCCGCGGCCCGACCTGCAGCTCTATTTCTCGCCGCTCAGCTACACCCGCGGCGTACCCGGAAAGCGGGCGTTGATGCGTCCCGACCCCTTCCCCGGCTTCCTCTTGAGCGCCCAGCCCTGCCGCCCGACCAGCCGCGGCCAGATCGCGATCCGCTCGGCCGACCCCTTCGCCGCGCCGGCGATCCACCCCAACTCGCTGGCGACGCAGCACGATCGGGCGGCGCTGCTGACGGGCTCCCGCTTCCTCCGTCGGCTGGCATCGGCGCCGGCGCTCGCTGCCGTGATCGCCGAGGAGCTGGAGCCGGGGCCGGCCCTGCGCAGCGACGCCGACCTCTTCGCCGACATCCGCCGCCGTGCCTCCAGCGTCTTCCATCCCGTCTCGACCTGCCGCATGGGGCCGGACGACGGCAGCAACGTCGTCGATCACACGCTCAAGGCGCATCGCCTTTCGGGTCTGCGGATCATCGACGCATCGGTCTTTCCCGCGGTAACCTCGGGCAACACCAACGCGCCCACCATCATGCTGGCCGAGAAGGGCGCCGACCTGGTGCTGGCCGACGCCTGACCCGCCGCCCCCGGAGACAACCCCGAGATGCCGACCGCCCCACGGCCCGACCCGTCTTCACGCCCGACCTGCGGCAGGAGCCCTACTGGTGGGACGGCGTGCCCCGCCCCACCCTGCCCGACCGCGACCTGCCGGCGCGGGTCGAGGTGCTCGTCATCGGCTCGGGCTATACCGGGCTCAACGCCGCGCTGGTGACGGCGCGCGGCGGCCGCGACACCCTCGTCATCGATGCCGAGGATGCTGGGTTCGGCTGCAGCACGCGCAATGGCGGCCAGATCTCGACCAGCATCAAGCCGAGCTACGAGAAGCTGGCCGCCAGGTTCGGCCCGGACCTCGCCTTCCGCATCAAGCGCGAGGGCTTCCAGTCGCGCGAATGGGTCGAGGAGCTGGTCCGGCGCGAGGCGATCGACTGCGACTTCCGGGTCAGCGGCCGCTTCCACGGCGCGCACAATCCCGCGCAGTACGAAGCGCTGGCCCGGCAGCTGGCGAACCAGCCCAAAGGGCTCGAACAGCCCTTCCACATGGTGCCGCGCGCCGAGCAGCACCGCGAGCTCGGCACCGACGCCTATTTCGGCGGCGCCGTGTTCGCGGCCCATGCCGGCGTCGACCCGGCCCGGCTGCACCAGGGGCTGCTGGAGCGCGTGCAGGAGGCCGGCGCCGCCGTCGTCCCGCACACCCGCGCCACCCGGATCGAGCGCGACGGCAGCGGCTTCCGCGTCACGACCAACCGCGGCACGGTCACCGCGCGCGACGTCGTCGTCGCGACCAACGGCTACACGGAGGGGGTGACGCCGTGGCTGAAGCGGCGCGTCATCCCGATCGGCAGCTACATCATCGCGACCGAGGAGATCCCGGCCGACCTGCTGGCGAAGCTGTTCCCGGTGCGCCGCGTCCTCGGCGACACCCGGCGGCTCGTCTATTACTACCGCGTCACGCCGGACGGCCGCCGCGTCCTCTTCGGCGGCCGCGTCTCGCTGACGGAGACCGACCCCCTTGTCAGCGGCCCGCTGCTGCGCGCGGAACTGGTGCGCCTCTTTCCCGAACTGGCGCCCTACCGGATCAGCCACAGCTGGTGCGGCCTCGTCGCCTACACCTTCGACGAGCTGATGCATTGCGGCCGGCATGACGGCGTCTGGTACGCCATGGGCTATTGCGGCTCGGGCGTCGGCATGGCGAACTATCTCGGCATGCGCATCGGCCAGCAGGTGCTGGGGCTGGCCGAGGGTCGGACCGCCTTCGACGAGCTGCGCTTCCAGACGCGCCCCCTCTACACCGGCCGGCCGTGGTTCCTCGCGCCGTCGATCCGCTATTACCGCTGGATGGACAGCCGGCCGATATAGGGGGCGGCAACCGCGGCCTTGCGAGCCGAGCCGCGGTGCCATGCCCTACCCGTCAGTCCGGCGGCCGGGTCGGCGAAGCCGCATCGAGTTCGTCAAGCCAGACCCGGGCGCCGGCATCCGACGGCGCCCGCCAGTCGCCGCGCGGCGAGAGCGAGCCGCCGGACGAGATCTTGGGACCGTTCGGCAGCGCCGAGCGCTTGAACTGGTTGGCGAAGAAGCGGCGGAGGAAGAGGCGCAGCCAGTGGCGGATCTCCTCCCGCGAGTAGGCCCGGCGGTCCTCGGCCGGCACGTTGACCGGCCAGGAGCCGCGCTCGACGTCCCCCCAGGCCTCTTCCGCCAGGAAGGCGATGCGCGACGGCCGGTAGCCGTAGCGGGTGAGGTAGAAGAGGTTGAAGTCCTGCAGGGCGTAGGGCCCGACCACCTGCTGGGTCGATTGCGGCCGCTCGCCGGCCGCCGCCGGCACCAGCTCGGGCGAGATCTCGGTCGCCAGCACCCGCTCCAGCACCGCCGCCGTCTCGGCCGTGACGTCGCCCGAGGCGGCGACGAAGCGGATGAGGTGCTGGATCAGCGTCTTCGGCACCGAGGCGTTGACGTTATAGTGCGACATGTGATCGCCGACGCCGTAGGTGCACCAGCCGAGCCCGAGTTCGGACAGGTCGCCCGTCCCGACCACGAGGCCGCCGTGGCGATTGGCGAGGCGGAAGAGATAGTCGGTGCGCAGGCCCGCCTGCACATTCTCGAAGGTGACGTCGTAGGCCGGCTCGCCGTCCGCGAAGGGATGGCCGAGATCGGCCAGCATCTGCCGCGCGGCCGGACGGATGTCGATCTCCTCGGCACTGACGCCGAGCGCCCGCATCAGCGCCCAGGCATTGCCTTTGGTCTCGTCCGAGGTGGCGAAGCCCGGCAGGGTGTAGGCGAGGACGTCCGTGCGCGGCCGGCCGAGCAGGTCCATCGCGCGGGCACTGACCATCAGGGCCTGGGTCGAATCGAGCCCGCCCGAGACGCCGATCACCGCCCGCCCGACACCCGATGCGGCGAGCCGCTGCGCCAGGCCCTGGACCTGGATGTTGTAGGCCTCGTAGCACTCCTCCCGCAGGCGCGACGGGTCGGCGGGAACGAAGGGAAAGCGCTCGATGACACGCTCCAGCCGGGCCGGCGCTGCCGGGCCGCCGAGGGCGAAGGCGACGGTCCGGAACGGCGCGGCCGCCGCAACCTCGGCGCGCGCGCAGTCGCCGAAGGTCGTCGTCCGCATGCGCTCCTGGCGCAGGCGCTCGAGGTCGATGTCGGCGGCGACGAGGGTCGATGCGGTCGGGAAGCGCTCCGTCTCGCCGAGGGTGTCGCCGTTCTCGAAGATCGCGGCATGGCCGTCCCAGGCGAGGTCGGTCGTCGATTCGCCGGGCCCCGCGGCCGAATAGGCGTAGGCCGCGATGCAGCGGGCGGACTGGCTGGCGCAGAGCAGGCGCCGCGTGCGCGCCTTGCCGATGGTGATGTTGCTGGCGGACAGGTTGAGCAGCAGCTCGGCGCCGGCCATCGCCGCCCGGGTCGAGGGCGGCTGCGGCACCCAGATGTCCTCGCAGATCTCGACATGGAAGGTGAACGGCACCGCGCCCTCGGAGCGGAACAGCAGGTCGGGCCCGAACGGCACCCGCTCGCCTGCGACGTCGATGTCGGCACCGCTGAGACCGGCGCCCGTCGCGAAGTGCCGCCGCTCGTAGAACTCGCGATAGTTCGGCAGGAAGATCTTGGGCACCACCCCCAGGATGCTGCCGCGATGGATGACGACCGCGGTGTTGTAGAGCTGTCCCGACCGGCGCAGCGGGGCGCCGACAACGAGGACGGGAAAGAGCGTGCGCGAGGCCTCTGCGATGCGCCGGATCGCCCCATCGACGGCGTCCAGCAGCGCGTCCTGGAACAGGAGGTCGTCGATCGCATAGGAGGACAGGGCAAGTTCGGGGAACAGCATCAGGCCGACATCGCGCGCATGGCCTTCGGCGGCGAGTTCGAGATGCTCCCGGACGGCGAAGTCCGGATCGGCCACCTGGCCGCGCGGCACGCACGCCGCCAGACGCAGGAAACCCTGCCCATACATGCAATGGATATCGGCCATCGAACCTCGCAACCGGACGGGCGGCGGCCGTGCCGTCCGAGGGAGTTCAATTTTAGCCCGCACCGGCGTCGGCGGCCAGACGAAAGACGCCGGCGCGGGTGAAGGCGAGCGGAGCGCCCGGCGCGCTATGCGGATGCCAGACCGAGCGCGATCCGCGTCTTCCGCGGCAGGCCGCGGGCGACCATGGCGTGCGACAGCCGCAGGTAGTCGCGCAGTTCGGCGTCCGGCAGGCCCGGCTCGGCATAGTGCTGGATCCATTTCAGCCCGCGGGAGGCGAGATAGGGCGCCGGCCGCAGGCCCGGCTGCTGGCGCAGCATCTCGTAGCCGATCTCGCCCGCCTTGAAGGTGACGGTCTCCGCCCCGGCCGCGCCGCCGCCGATCGCGAACACCTTGCCCCCGACCTTCCAGACTTGCGAGCCGCCCCACTGCACGACATGAGTCGTGGCCGGCAGCGCGGCGCAGAAGGCGTTGAACTCGTCGTGGGTCATGCCGGTCCGCCCGTCACCTCATAGTCCGGTTGCGGGCACCAGGATAGCGTGCGCCGGCCGGCGCGGCGACGGCAGCCGGCAAGCCGGTACGCATGTCGCCGGAGTGCGGAAGTTCTTTGTCTCGGGGAAGGATGTCTCGCATCCTGCAAGAAGCCGGAAGGCGCCAGGATGCCCGCGATGCCATGAGCGATCGCGCGGCCTGCGTGGGATGGGGGGCCATTGGCCGGGGACTGGACCGACGCGGAGAACGACCGGATCGTCGCGGACTATTTCGCGATGCTGGCCGCCGATGTCGCCGGCCGCCGCTACAGCAAGGCCGCGCACAACCGGGCGCTTCAGGCGGTGATCGGCCGGCCGCGCGGTTCGATCGAATACAAGCACCAGAACATCAGCGCGGTCCTGAAGGGCCTCGGAGAGGAGTGGATTGGGGGCTACAAGCCGGCGTTCAACTTTCAGGAATCGCTGATCGCCGCGGTCGTCCGCTGGCTGACGCAGCATCCCGACTGGCTGGCGCGAACGGCCCGCAGTGATGTGGGACGACCATCCCCCGGCCTGCGCGAAGAAGGGGTGCTGTGGATCGGGCCGCCGCCCACCCACAGCAACGCACCGCCGCCGAACGAACTCGACCGGATGACGAAGCTCGCGCACCGGTACGACGTCGCCGCACGCGACACCGCCAACCGCGCCCTCGGCCGCGCCGGGGAGGAGCGGGTGCTGGCGCATGAACGGGCAAGCCTGCTGGCTGCCGGCCGGACGGACCTCGCCCGGCAGATCCGCTGGGTATCCGAGGTCGACGGCGACGGCGCCGGCTACGACATCCGCAGCTTCGACGGCGACGGCCGGGACCGGCTGATCGAGGTGAAGACGACCAATGGCTGGGAGCGGACTCCGTTCCACATCACGCGCAATGAGCTGGCGGTCGCCGACACGCAGCGCGACGCGTGGCTGCTGCTGCGGTTGTGGAACTTCGCGCGGGAGCCGCGGGCCTTCGAACTCCGCCCGCCGCTGGATGCGCACGTGTCCCTGATCGCGACCACGTTCCAGGCCAGCCTGCACTGATCCCGGGTGCGGCGGTGCCGGGCGGCCGTCACCCGCCCGGGTGCAGGCCCGGTGCCTCCTGGCCGGTGCGGGCGACATATTCGGTATAGCCGCCGCCATACTGGTGGATGCCGTCGGGCGTCAGTTCCAGCACCCGGTTGGAGAGGGCGGCCAGGAAGTGGCGGTCGTGGGAGACGAACAGCATCGTGCCCTCGAACTCGGCCAGCGCCTGGACCAGCATGTCCTTGGTCGCCATGTCGAGATGGTTGGTCGGCTCGTCGAGGACGAGGAAGTTGGGCGGGTCGAACAGCATCTTCGCCATGACCAGCCGCGCCTTCTCGCCGCCCGACAGCACGCGGCAGCGTTTCTCGACGTCGTCGCCCGAGAAGCCGAAGCAGCCGGCGAGCGCGCGCAAGGGCCCCTGCCCCGCCTGCGGGAAGGAATTCTCCAGCGATTCGAAGATCGTCTCCTCGCCGTCGAGCAGGTCCATCGAGTGCTGGGCGAAGTAGCCCATGCGCACGCTGCTGCCGACATTGACCGTGCCCGCGTCCGGCTCGACCGCGCCGGCCGCCAGCTTCAGCAGGGTCGACTTGCCGGCGCCGTTGACGCCCAGCACGCACCAGCGCTCGCGCCGCCGCACCTGGAGGTCGAAGCCGGCATAGATGCGCTGGCTGCCATAGCCCTTGTGGACGTCGCGGAATCCCACCACGTCGTCGCCCGAGCGCGGCGGGCTGCGGAACTCGAACTGCACGGTCTGGCGCCGGCGCGGCGGCTCGACCCGCTCGATCTTGTCGAGCTTCTTGACCCGGCTCTGGACCTGGGCGGCGTGGGAGGCGCGGGCCTTGAAGCGCTCGATGAACTGGATCTCCTTGGCCAGCATCGCCTGCTGGCGCTCGAACTGGGCCTGACGCTGCTTCTCGCTCAGCGCGCGCTGCTGCTCGTAGAAATCATAGTCGCCGGAATAGGTGGTGAGCTGGCCGCCGTCGATCTCGATGACCTTGCCGACGATGCGGTTCATGAACTCGCGGTCGTGCGAGGTCATCAGCAGCGCGCCCTCGTAGCCCTTGAGGAAGGCCTCCAGCCAGATCAGGCTCTCGAGGTCGAGATGGTTGCTGGGCTCGTCGAGCAGCATCGCGTCCGGCCGCATCAGGAGGATGCGGGCGAGCGCAACGCGCATCTTCCAGCCGCCCGACAAGAGGCCGACATCGCCGTCCATGCGCTCCTGGCTGAAGCTCAGCCCCGCCAGCACCTCGCGCGCGCGGCCTTCCAGCGCATAGCCGTCGAGTTCCTGGAACTGCCCCTGCACGTCGCCATAGCGCTCGATCAGGTCGTCCATCCGGTCGGCCTGCTCCGGGTCGGCCATCGCCGCCTCCAGCGCCGCCATCTCGGCCGCGAGCGCGCTCACCGGGCCTGCCCCGTCCATCACGGCGGCGACCGCGCTCTGCCCCGCCATCTCGCCGACGTCCTGGCTGAAATAGCCGATGGTCGTGCCGGCATCGACCACCACCTGGCCGTCGTCCGGCTGCTCCTGGCCGGTGATCATGCGGAAGAGCGTCGTCTTGCCGGCCCCGTTGGGGCCGACCAGCCCCACCTTCTCGCCGCGCTGGATGCCCATCGCGGCCTCGATGAAGAGGATCTGGTGGCCGTGCTGCTTGCTGATGTTGTCGAGGCGGATCATGGGTTCCGGACGTGTGGGGAATGGGGGGCGCCTGGCGCGGCGGCGCCCGTCTAGCACATTCGGGGGTGGAGCCGCTTGCGCGAGGCCGCTCGAATATCGGCCGCGACGATCCGGGAACGGCCGCCGATGGCGACGAATGCGGCCCGGATGCGTTGGTAGGGCAGATGGCCCTCAACGCGACGGGAGGAGAGCGCGATGGCGGACAAGGCTCCCATGAACGGCACCGCGATTGCCGTCGGGCTGGCGATCGGCGTAGCGATCGGACTTCTTATCGACAGTATCATCGCCGGCATCGGAATCGGGCTGGCGATGGCCATTGCCTTCTCGATCTCGAAGGCGCGGGCAGACGCGCAGGACAGGACCGACGACCGGCGCTGAATGGTCGGGGGCGAGCCAGCCCGCTTGCCACGCGCCACGGCAGCCGTTCAGATGGATGTCACAAGGTTTCGTGCCGACCTTATTGGCCGGCGGGCGCCAAGTTGGCGGCGTTCCCGGCAAGCAATTTACTCAACCAGCATAAATGAATCGGAATTCGCGGATCGAACGATGGTGTCCGAGCATTCTGAGATAGGGAGGCCCATCTTGACCCATGGAAACGGAAACTTCCCCATCGTTGGGATCGGCGCTTCCGCCGGCGGTATTCCGGCCATGGAGGGCCTGTTCAAAGGCATGCCCGACGATCCGGGCGCGGCATTCGTGATCGTGACGCATCTCAGTCCGGAGCACGAGAGCCGGCTCCATGAGGTGGTGGGACGCTACACCGGCATGCCGGCGATCGTGGCCGAGGAAGGGGCCCGGGTCGCGCCGAACTGCGTCTATGTGATGCCACCCGGCGCGATCCTTACGATCGCGGAGGGCTGTCTCAGGCTGCGCCGGGCCAACGCGACCAACCGCGAGCGCAAGCCGATCGACATCTTCCTGAGCGCGCTCGCCGAGGACCAGGGGGAATACGCGGTCGCCGTAATCCTCTCGGGCGGCGACGGCGACGGCACCCTGGGGGTGAAGGCGGTCAAGGAGCGCGGTGGCTTCACGCTGGCCCAGACCGGCGATGGGACCGGCCCGCGCAACCGCGACATGCCCGAGAGCGCCATTTCCAGCGGCATGATCGACGTCGCCGCCCCCGTCGAACAGATGGGCGGGAAGATCGCCGCGTTCGCCCGCAGCTTCGGGACGCTGGCCGGGCTTGCGGAGGACGACGGCGAGCGCGAGGAAGCCGAACTCCGGCAGGCGCGGAGGGACATATACGGCATCCTGCGCACCCAGTCCGGCCACGACTTCGCCGGCTACAAGACCAAGACGTTCCTGCGGCGGGTCCGCCGACGCATGCAGATCCTGCAGATGGAATCCATTTCCGGCTACGTCGATCTGCTGAAGCGCGATGCGGCGGAGGCGAAGAACCTGTTCCGGGATCTGCTGATCAACGTCACGAACTTCTTCCGCGATCCCGATGCCTTCGCCGTGCTGGAGACGCTGGTCGTCCCGCGCCTGTTCGAAAACCGCGCGCCGCACGACACGGTGCGCGTATGGGTGCCGGGGTGCGCCACCGGCGAGGAAGTCTACTCGATCGCGATCCTGATGCGGGAACAGCTCGACAAGCTGGCAACGCCGCCGAGGGTGCAGATCTTCGCCACCGACATCGACGAGCCGGCCCTCGCGGTCGCGCGCGCGGGCCGCTATCCGGAGCAGCTCCTGGAGGGCGTGTCACCCGCGCGCCGGGAGCGGTTCTTCGCCAATGACGGCGTCAGCTACGTCATCGCCGCCGAGGCGCGGGAGCTGTGCATATTCTCGCCGCACAACGTCATCCGGGACCCGCCCTTCTCGCGCATGGACCTGGTGTCCTGCCGCAACCTCCTCATCTATTTCGGGCAGGACATCCAGAATCGCGTTCTCCCCACGTTCCACTACGCGCTGAAGCCGTCCGGCTATCTCTTTCTCGGCATCTCGGAGAGCATCGGGCAGCACAGCGCGCTGTTCGCCACGATCGACAAGAAGAACCGCATCTTCCAGGCGCGCGAGCATGCCAGGGGCATGGTCCGGCTGCCGCCCTTCGTCGGGGATCCGCGAACCGAAGGGCGGAGCGGCCCGGAGCCGACGCCCGACCGGCTCGCCTCCTATCCGCTGCGCCAAGCGGTAGAGGCCCAGGTTCTGGAGCGATTTTCGCCGCCCCATGTGGTCGTCAATGCCGAGGGCGACATCGTCTACTACTCCGCCCGGACCGGCCGGTACCTCGAAGCGCCGCAGGGCGCGCCGAGCCGCCAGATCCTCACCCTGGCGCGAAAGGGCCTGCGGCTGGACCTGCGCGCGGCGCTGCGCGAGGCCGTCTCCACGCAGTCCACCATCGTCCGCGACAAAGTGGTGCTGGACGAGGAGAGCGATCGCATCCAGCCGGTGCGGTTGACGATCGAGCCCGTGCCCGATCGCGGCACGGGCGAATCGCTCTACCTGATCCTGTTCGAGCCGCTGGGGCCGGCGCAGGACCGCGCCGATGGCGGGCAGGAGCCTACGGCCGACGGCACCGCCGAACTCGAGCGCGAGTTGCGCGACACGCGGGAGCGGCTGCAAGCGACCATCGAGGAATACGAGACCGCGCTGGAGGAGCTGAAGTCCGCCAACGAGGAGCTGGTATCGGTCAACGAGGAGGGGCAGTCGACGAACGAGGAGCTGGAAGCGTCCAAGGAGGAGATGCAGTCGCTCAATGAGGAGTTGAACACCATCAACACCGAGTTGACGGGGAAGGTCGACGAACTGGACCGCGCCAACGCGGACCTGAAGAACCTGTTCGAGTCCACCCAGATCGCGACGGTCTTCCTGGACCGGAACCTCGTCATCCGCAACTTCACGCCGGCGGCATCCGCCTTCTTCAACCTGCGCAGCGCCGACATCGGCAGGCCGCTGACGGACCTGTCCTCGAAGCTGGACTATCCGGAACTGAAGGAACACATCGCGGCCGTCTTCGCCACCGGCGAGATGGTCGAGCACCAACTGCGCCGCAACGGCGACGGCAAGCATTACCTGGTGCGGTTGATCCCCTATCGCGTCGCCGCGGGGCGCACCGACGGCGTCGTCGTCACCCTCGTCGACGTGACGACGCTGGCGGAGGCCGAGGAGCACCAGCAGGTGCTGATCTCGGAACTGAACCATCGCGTCAAGAACATGCTGGCGGTGGTGATCAGCGTCGCCAACCACACCCTGCGGAAGGCGCCGACGCCGAAGGACTTCACCGAATCCCTGACCGGCCGCCTGCACGCCATGGCCCGCGCCTACCGGCTCCTGTCGCGCACCAACTGGAAGGAGGCCTCGGTGGCCGAGCTGGTGCAGCAGGAGACCGACGGCTTCGACGCCAAGCGCTTCCACGCATCGGGCCCGGACGTGCGCCTGCCGCCGCAGCAGGGTCTTTCGATCGCGATGGTGCTGCACGAGCTCGCGACCAACGCCTCGAAGTACGGGGCGCTGAGCCAGCAGATGGGGAGCGTCAACATCCGCTGGGACGTCGCCGAGGGGCGCTTCCAGCTCGACTGGGAGGAGGAGAACGGCCCCCCGGTCACGCCGCCGGAGCGCGACGGCTTCGGCCTGGCGCTGGTCAAGGGCGAGATCGGCTATCGCCTCGGCGGAGAAGTCACGCCGCACTTCGATCCGAAGGGGCTGCGGCTGCAGATGTCGTTCGCGCTGCCCCGATAGGAGGCCCCAATGCCGTCCAACATCCTGATCGTCGAGGACGAGTGGCTCATCGCGGAGGATTACGCCTCCACCCTGCACGCCGCCGGCCACGCGGTGGTCGGGCCGTGCAGCAGCGTGAAGGCCGCCATCGCGACCATCGAGCAGAACCCCGTGGACGCCGCGCTTCTCGACATGGAGCTGCTCGGAGAGCGGAGCTTTCCGGTGGCCGAGTTCCTCCAGGCGCGGGGCATCCCCTTCACCTTCTTCAGCGGCCATGGCACCCGCGACCTGCCGCCGGCCATCAGCGGACACGCGGTCCTGTCGAAGCCGATATCGGGCGCGACGCTGCTGGAGGCGGTCGAGAGGATGTGCCCGGCCGCCTGAGATCCGGCCGGCCCTCGCTCCGGCCGGGCCGGCTGGGCACATTCGTCGGCCCCTGCTCCTTGAAACCGGCGCCGCCTTCGCCCGTTGAAAGACTGCCTGTCCGAGACAGGGAACAAGGCGGGAGAGACCCATGACCGTTCGCAAGTTCGCCGTGTCCGATGCATCCTTCGAGCGATCGCCGGGGCAGGACGGCGAGATCTTCGCCGGCAACGTCGTCGACCAGCGCCACGGCGCGCCGGTCACCATCGGCTATGGTCGCTACGGGCCGAACCAGCACCTCGATGAGACGCTCGCCGTCGACGACGTCATGATCGTCCTCGAGGGTCGGCTGACGGTCTCCACCCGCGCCGGCACCGTCACCGCCGGGCCGGGCGAGATCGTCCACATGCCCAAGGGCGCCGCCGTCGCCATCCGCTCGCACGACGAGGGCGCCGTCACCGCCTACGTCACCTATCCGCATTGGCAGACGGCGCGAAGTTGATCCGGGAGAGCGGCGGCCGGAGCCGATCGCACGCTCTTCGCTTCAGACCGGCTCTTGCGCGACCGGTTGACCCTTTCCGAAGCACGCGATCAGCATCTCGGTCAGCACCCGGACTTTGCGGTCGGGGTGCCGGCCCGGGGGCCGGACGACGAAGATGCCCGCCGGAGGGACCGGGTGGCGCGTCATCACCGGCACCAGCGCGCCCGAATCCAGATGCTCCCGGATGAGGCCGTCCGGGAGATAGGCGAGGCCGAGCCCGGCCAGCGCGGCCGTGACCAGGGCGGTGCCGTTGTCGGCCTTGAAGCGCCCCTGCGGCCGGATCGTGACGACCCGTTCGCCGTCGAGGAACTGCCAGGTTTCCGTGCCCTGCATCACCGACTGATGGGCGGGGATCTCGCCCGGAGCCTCCGGCGCCCCGTGCGCCGCGATGTAGTCCGGGCTCGCGACCAGCTTGCCGTAGAGGGGGCCGACGCGCCGCGCGATCAGGTTCGAGTCCGGCAGATGGCCGAACCGGACCCCGCAGTCGTAGCCCTCCGCGATCAGGTCGACATAGCGGTCCGTGTAGCAGGTGTGGATGTGAAGTTCGGGATGGCGGCGCGCCATCTCCGCGAAGACGGACGCGAGGTGTGTCGGTCCGAAGGACAGGGGCGCTGCGATGCGCAGGCGGCCGCGCAGAGCGCCGGCGGGCAGGATCGTGTCCCGGGCCGTATCGATCTCGGCACAGACCCGCGCCGCATGGTCGCGAAAGGTGGCGCCCGCCTCCGTCAGGGCAGCGCCGCGCGTATTCCGCGCCAGCAACTGAACCCCGAGCTCCGCTTCCAGACGCGCGAGGCGCCGGCTGACGATCGACTTGGAAAGGCCAAGACGCCGCGCAGCCGGTGTCACGCCGCCGGCGTCCGCCACCTCGACGAATATTCGCAGGTCCTCGATATCCACGCCGGCGTTCCTGTTCCCGCGACACAGTGTGGCCCAGCCCGTCGCTACCGTAGCACAGGCCGGAATGGCAGATGTCGGCCCAAGGCATCGCCGCTCCCCGGCATGTCTGTCGGCAGACCCGCCGCACCCAACCGCAGAACGGAACCGTCATGAGTTTTCGCAACGGGCTTGCATCACTGCTGCGTCCCGAGGATTCGGTCCTCGTCCTCATCGACCACCAGCCCTATCAGCTCGCCAACCTGAACAGCCACGAGCCGCAGATGGTGGTCAACAACACGACCGCCCTGGCCAAGGCCGCCAAGGTCTTCGGCGTGCCCACGATCCTGACGACCGTGGTCGCCGAGCGCGGCGGCTTCCTCTTCCCGCAGATCACCGACGTGTTCCCCGGCCAGGCGGTGATCGACCGCACGCTGATCAACACCTGGGAGGACCCGAAGGTGGTCGATGCGGTCAAGGCGACGGGCCGCAAGCAGCTCGTCATTGCCGGCCTGTGGACCGAGGTCTGCGTCGCCATGCCGGCGATCCAGGCGGCGGGCGAAGGCTGGGACGTGACGGTCGTCACCGACGCCTCGGGCGCCGTTTCGGTCGAGGCCCATCAGGTCGCGATCCAGCGCATGATCGCGGCCGGCGTCAACATGAAGACCTGGCTGGCGGTCGCCGCGGAGTGGCAGCGCGACTGGGCGCGGGCGGAGACCGTCGGCGGGCTGACGGACGTGATCCTGCAGCACGCCGGCGGCAGCGGCATCGCCTATCTCTGGGAGCAGCAGCTGCTCAACACGCCGGTGCCCAAGGCCGCGGCCTGATCCGCGCGGGGATGGCGTGCGCGGCGCGCGGCTCGCCGCGCCATCCCCGCTTCTCCGGCGGCGCGCCCGGCGACGGCATCGCGATGTCCGGCTTCGAAAAATCGGCAAAGACAACCGAAATGGTTCCGTAACGAAGCTGCTGTAAGCGGCCGCTCCACTATGATCGTGGCGGCCGGGATGCGCCCACCGCCAAGCAAACCCATCGATCCGGCAAATTCAGGAAAGGGGAATCAACCATGGCGATGTTTGCGACGCAGGACGGCACGCGCATCTTCTACAAGGACTGGGGCCCGCGCGACGCCCGACCCATCCTGTTCCATCACGGCTGGCCGCTCAGCGCCGACGACTGGGACAACCAGATGCTCTTCTTCCTCGACCGGGGCTTTCGCGTCCTCGCCCATGACCGGCGCGGCCATGGGCGCTCAGACCAGACCGATTCCGGCAACGAGATGGACACCTATGCCGCCGACGTCGCGGCGCTGGTGGCGGAACTCGACCTCGAGGGCGCGGTCCATGTCGGCCACTCGACCGGTGGCGGCGAGGCGATCCGCTATGTCGCCCGCAGCGAGCCCGGCCGCGTCGCCAAGGCCGTGCTGATCGGCGCCGTGCCGCCGATCATGGTCCAGACGGCGCAGTATCCGGGCGGCCTGCCGAAGGCGGTCTTCGACGGGTTCCGCGAGGCGCTGGCCCGCAACCGCGCCCAGTTCTTCCTCGATATCCCGAGCGGCCCCTTCTACGGCTTCAACCGCCCGGGCGCCGAGGTCAGCGAGGGGCTGATCCGCAACTGGTGGCGCCAGGGCATGATGGGCGGCGCCAAGGCCCATTACGACTGCATCGCCGCCTTCTCGGAAACCGACTTCACCGAAGACCTGAAGGCGGTGTCCCAGCCCGTGCTGCTGATGCATGGCGAGGACGACCAGGTCGTGCCGATCGACGCCTCCGCCCGGCAGGCGATCAAGCTGCTGCCGAACGGCACGCTGAAGACCTATCCCGGCCTCTCCCACGGCCTCTTCGCCACCCACCCCGACCGAATCAATGCCGACCTGCTGGCGTTCATCGAGGGGTGAGCGGGAAGGCCGCATCGAACGAGGAGCTCGACACGGGCGGCGGCGCAATCGCCGCCGCCCGCCTGCTTCTGGTCCGAGCGCGTCAGCCTGCCTTGAATTTCGCAATCAGATTGCACATCCTGATATCAACGCAGTCGATTTTCGGGAAGTGCCATCATGGCCGCCGTCACCATCCGCAATCTCTCCGAGGAGGCGCATCGCGCCTTGAAGGTTCGCGCCGCGCAGCACAACCGCAGCACCGAAGCCGAGATGCGCGCCATCCTCGAGGCCGCCGTACGTCCCGAGGGTCGGCTTCGGCTCGGCACCGCTCTGTCGAAGATCGGACAGAAGTACGATATCACCAGGGCCGATATCGAGGCTCTCGAACAGACTCGCGATACGCGCCCCGCCGAGCCGATGCGCTTTGAATGATCCTGCTCGACACCAACGTCGTCTCGGAAGCGATGACGCGCGAGCCGCATCCTCGGGTGCGTGAGTGGCTCGACGCCCAGGCGGCCGACACGTTGTTCCTCTCGAGCATCACGGTGGCCGAACTGCTGTTCGGCGTCGGTGCTTTGCCGGAGGGTAAACGCAAACACACCCTGGCCGCCGCACTCGATGACGTACTCAATCTGTTCGCAGCCCGCATCCTGCCCTTCGATACTGCTGCCGCGCGGCGCTATGCCGATCTCGCCGTCAAGGCCCGCCTGACCGGAAAGGGCTTCCCCACGCCGGACGGCTACATCGCCGCGATCGCCGCCTTCCACGGATTCGCTGTGGCGTCTCGCGACACGAGCGCGTTCATTTCCGCAGGCCTCACGGTGATCGATCCCTGGACTGCGACGAACTGATCGAAAACCGGCGAAGTCCTTCCTGCGCTCGGATGGTAGAAATCACTCCCACTCGATTATTTCCCTATTATATAAGTCGTTGCAAATGCGTGCCACTTTCTACGCATGACTGAAATCTTCCTGCAGTAACATCGTCAAAAAGTTAGGCTCTTGAAATCGCGCCACAAATTGGCTGAATTTTTTCCTTCCGGTTTCACAGACTATCGCTATCAATCGATCGAGTTCTTGAAAATGACATCGCACGAGTGACGGCAATATGATTAGAAAACTACCGTCAAGTCCCATCCTTATATGAGCACGACGCGCATCGACGAAACGCTCCACATCGTTGAGGGGCCAAGAGCAGAACTGTGCAACAGGCTCTGTCAGACTGAGGTCTCCAGCGCTGCCCGGAGTTCGTCGCGTTTGAATTCGTCGATAACGCCTATGTTAAAGAGATGTTCAAGCAAGGCCGTCGCTCCAACTTCTATCGCGGTTGCCATATCAAAGAGACTGTCGCGACTGAGGTCGTCATGCGGCAAGAAGTTCCGGACCAGATGGCGTGGCATCAGAAGCATGGCCGCAAAAGCGTTCGCACGCTTTTCAATGCCTGGAGGCGCCCAAGGCCCACTCGAATGCGTAATGCGTCTGGCTCGTTTACGATCATAAAGAATATGAAAAAACTCATGCGCCAAGGTGAAGCGTCGTCCTGGCTCCTCCGCATTGTAGGCGCTGGTCAAGTTCACGAATATCGCCGGATAATACTTGGTACCAGCAATAGCAACGCCGCGTATCGTTGACGTATGGAGGTGTTGCTCGATCACGCGAATGCCCAACCGCGACACGAGGGCGCGCATGTCGACGACCGTCGTTCCGTCAGCTAAATCCAAATCGTCGAGGAGCTCTTCGGCTAGGTCGTAACCTTCTTCGAAAGGGGTGGTCAATGGCGCACCGATGGTTGTATCGACAAGCTCGGCCAATTCGAATGAATCCTGGCCACCGATTTGATTTTCCAGCAAGTTGAGCAATGTGCGGGTATCTTGCACACCGATGTTTGGGCTGACGCCCCCAAACATCAGCACGGCGTCGTCAAACTGCGTAATGGCCGGCAGCGACGTCGCGCGAATGCTATGGTCATGCAGGCCGATACTGTCGCGAACTCTCTCTACTTTTCTGAACAATTCGGTGGGCAAATACGCCTGCTGAAGTGCCGCAAGTGGCAGGAGGCGGAGCTGATCGATCTTTCGTTTGAGTTCGGCGATCGATTTGCGATCATCGGCGTTAAGATCAGTCGGCGGTGCGCTCACTGCCCAGGCAAGGGCCTCCCACAAGGGGGCAGCAACCTCGGAGATGGGCAAGGTCGCCGCGCCCGGCGCCAGCATAAATCGATATCCATCCGGGGCGTAGCTTGGCTGCCGGGCGGTCCAAGATATCTCGACATCGTTTACCAAGCGGCGGATGACTAAGTCAGGAAAAAGTGCGCTCGAGTCCGCGGCACGCAGGGCATGGCGGGCCCACCACCTTTGCACGGCCGTGTACTCTTCCTGTTCCGATTCTGAACGCGCATCGATCAGTCGGCGTAGCGCCATAAACACGGCGGTAGCTGCCGGTACAGCGTGATTATCCCGCCAAGCAAAGCGTTCCTCATGCAGCAACGACACCCAATTCGTCGCCAGCCACTCGAAAAAGGGGAACAGGTACCAATGAACCGCATCGCGATCGTTGCCGGTGAACTCATGGCGGGTCAGCACAAGGTTCCCGACCGTGACGCGTAGCTCGCCCGTCGACCAACCGCCATGTGCTGGCCGTCGCACGCGCGGCTCGTAATCCGAGGCCCAACGCATCGCGACTTCAAATCGCGACGGGTCACCAAAGCGAATAAATTCGGTCATCGATCATCCGTTGTCATGGCCCAATGGATATCATTTTTTTCAAAGCGGAAGTACCGTCTTGTCTGGCGCCTATTAACGGCCCCGTTGCATAGCCAGTCATTCTTGATAGCGGCAGGTACACTTTCCCAGGGAATTGGGAAGCCGTGCCAAGTGCCGTCGGCTGTCGGTCTGGCCTCGAAGGCAATACCCTCGGCCGTCGCATAGCGTCGGCCACTTGACTCATCCACCACTGAGCCCTCAAATAGTTCAGCTGCTCTCGTAGCCGCCCAGTTATGAGCATATGGATCGGTCGCAAACCCTCCGGCGGGAGTTTGGTGGGTCCATTCGGGGCAGAGTGTGCCCTTCTGCTCGTCAGCCGGCCTGTTCTTGTGCTTGGAAGACCCGCGATAAAGCGTGGTCGCAGGCGAGACTTGACGGGGCATTGCCGATCCTAGGCTGGGAGGTTCATGGTGCTGACCTCCTACCCTATCGGTTGGTGCCGAGGCCGTCACCACGACTGTCTCCAAAGCGGGCATTCGGTACCAGAACGGTCGGCTCACTCCATGCCCCGCGCATATCGCCCCCCAAACGCGACCGTCTAACCCAATCGCGATGTGGTGCCCGCAAAGCTACCGTCAGCCTTGGCGTTTCAGTTTGACGGTAGTTTTTTCGAATACTCTTCCCGGTTCTGAAACCACCGTCAGAAACACCATCAAAATCTTTTGCTGCCTCAGGCGCGTTTTGGCAGCCGTGGAAACATTCATCAGGAGGTCAATAACTTAGAATAGGAGGACAGCTCGATTGACAATGCACCCTGGATACTAGCTGAACCATCCCATAATCATCCATTTTACCTACGCAATTCCCTCCGGACCCCTCCACGGTATCCCAGCCCCCTCACTCCCACTCGATCGTCCCCGGCGGCTTCGACGTCACGTCGTAGGCCACCCGGTTGATGCCCCGTACCTCGTTGATGATGCGGGTCGCCACGCGCGACAGGAAGGCGTGGTCGAAGGGGTAGGAGTCCGCCGTCATGCCGTCGGTCGAGGTGACGGCGCGCAGCGCCAGGGCGTAGTCATAGGTGCGGCCGTCGCCCATCACGCCGACGGTGCGCACGGGCAGGATGACGGCGAAGGCCTGCCAGATGGCGTCGTAGAGGCCGGCCGTGCGGATCTCCTCCAGATAGATGCGGTCGGCCTTGCGCAGCAGGTCGAGCTTCTCGGGCGTGACCTCGCCGGGGCAGCGGATGGCGAGGCCGGGGCCCGGGAACGGGTGGCGGCCGACCATGCTGTCGGGCATGCCGAGCTCGCGGCCGAGCGCCCGCACCTCGTCCTTGAAGAGCTCGCGCAGCGGCTCGACCAGCTTCATCTTCATGCGCGCCGGCAGGCCGCCGACATTGTGGTGCGACTTGATCGTCACCGACGGGCCGCCGGTGAAGGAGACGCTCTCGATCACGTCGGGATAGAGGGTGCCCTGGGCGAGGAAGTCGGCGCCGCCGATCTTGGTCGCCTCGGCCTCGAAGACGTCGATGAAAAGGCCGCCGATCGTCTTGCGCTTGACCTCGGGGTCGGTCACGCCGGCGAGCTTGCCGAGGAAGAGCGCGCCGGCGTCGCTGTGCACCAGCGGGATGTTGTAGTGGCCGCGGAAGAGGTCGACCACCTCGTCCGCCTCGCCCGCGCGGAGCAGCCCGGTGTCGACGAAGATGCAGGTCAGCTGGTCGCCGACCGCCTCGTGGATGAGGAGGGCCGCGACCGCGCTGTCGACGCCGCCCGACAGGCCGCAGATCACCCGCTCCTTGCCGACCTGGGCGCGGATGCGCTCGACCGCCTGGGCGCGGAACGCCGCCATCGTCCAGTCGCCGCTGCAGCCGGCGACGCCGTGGGTGAAGTTGCGCAAGAGCTGGGCGCCGTGCGGGGTGTGCACCACCTCGGGATGGAACATCGTGCCGTAGAAGCGGCGCTGATCGTCGGCGATGACGGCGAAGGGCGCCCCCTCGCTGGTCGCGACGGCGCGGAAGCCGGGCGGCAGGCGGATGACGCGGTCGCCGTGGCTCATCCACACCTGTTCGCGCGCGCCCATGACCCAGGTGTCGGTGAAGAGGGCGCAATCCTCCTTCACCTCGACGAAGGCGCGGCCGAACTCGCGATGGTCGGAGGCCTCGACCTCGCCGCCGAGCTGGGCGCACAGCGTCTGCTGGCCATAGCAGATGCCGAGGATCGGCACGCCCATGGCGAAGATCTCCTGCGGGGCGCGCGGCGTCGCCGCCTCCAGCACCGAGGCCGGGCCGCCGGAGAGGATGATCGCCCGGGGCGCCATCTCGCGGATGCGGTCGAACGGCACCGAGAAGGGATGGATCTCGCAATAGACGCCGCTCTCGCGCACGCGGCGGGCGATCAGCTGGGTCACCTGGGAGCCGAAATCGAGGATCAGCACGCGGTCGGTCATGGCGCAGCTCCGGCTAGGGTGGCGGACAGTCGGGGCAGGTCCGGCCAGTGATAGGCGATCTCCTCCACCGCGCGCCCGCCGACATGCAGCCGCCGGACCGCGCCGACGGCGCCGCCCAGGCGCTCGTAGAAGGCGCGCGCCGGCCCGTTCTCGACCAGCACGCGGATGACGAGGCGGGAATGGTCGGGCGCGAGAACGGCTGCCGTGCGGGCGAGCAGCAGGCGCCCGATGCCGCGGCGCTGATGGCCGGGGAGGACATAGAGGGTGAAGACCTCAACTTCGCCCGCCGCCTCGCCCGTCCCCTCTCCGGGGCCGGCATGGGCGAAGCCGACCACCGGCTCGCGCGGCAGGCCGGCATCCTCGGCGACCAGCGTCACATGCGCCGGCCGCGCGATCGAGGCGCTCCAGCCGGCGGCGATGCGGATGTCGTTGAGGTTGCCGAGATAGGCCTCGGGAAAGATGCCGGCATAGGCCGTCCGCCAGGTCGCGACCTGCACGCGGGCGATCGCCGCGGCGTCGTCGCCCCCGGCCGGCCGCACCGCGACCGTCACGCGCGGCGCTCCAGCAGGGCGGCGAAGAACCCGTCGGTGTCGTGGCGCGCGGGGGTCAGCCGCAGATAGGGCCCCTCCTCCACCGGGCACGGCTCGCCCGCCGGCCAGGCGTCCGCCGCGGCGACGGTCGCGAACTCCGGATGGGCGGCGAGGAAGCGCTCGACCTGGCGCTCGTTCTCGTCCGGCAGGATCGAGCAGGTGGCATAGACCAGCCGCCCGCCCGGCTTCACCAGCCGGCTGCAACTCTCCAGGATGCGGGCCTGCAGGTCGGTCAGCTCGGCGATGTCGGTCTCGGTCAGGCGCCACCGGCCGTCGGGGTTGCGCCGCCAGGTGCCGGTGCCGGTGCAGGGCGCATCCGCCAGCACCCGGTCGAAACCGGAGGCGTGGCGCTTCACCCACTTGTCGCGCTCGCTCTCCAGCACGCGGCGCTCGACATTGTGGACGCCGGCGCGGCGCAGGCGCTGCGTCGCGCCCTCCAGCCGCCGGGTGGAGGTGTCGCAGGCGACGATCTGGCCCTTGTTGGCCATGCCGGCCGCGATCGCCAGGGTCTTGCCGCCGGCGCCGGCGCAGAAATCGACGACCCGCATCCCCGCGGTCGCGCCGAGCAGCAGGGCGACCAGCTGCGAGCCCTCGTCCTGGACCTCGACGAGGCCGCTCTTCCAGGCCCCCACCGTCTGCAGCGCGACCCGCTTGTCGAGCCGCAGGCCGAGGCGCGACCACTGCGTCGGCACGGCGCGGATGCTGTCGCGGGCGAGTTCGGCCACCGCCTCCTCGCGGGTGCCGGCCAGCAGGTTGACCCGCAGGTCGAGCGGCGCCGGCCGGTCGAGCGCGGCCATCTCGTCCGCCGCCCGCTCGCCGAAGGCCTCGGCGATGCGCGGGTGCAGCCATTCGGGATAGTTGCCGGCGACCCAGGGCGGCTGGTCCGGATGGTCGACCGGCTGCCCGGCCAGCGCCTGGGCAATCCCCTGTTCGTCGAGGTCGAGCCGGCGCGGATGATAGCTGCCGCCGTCGAAGAGGTGGGCCACCTCCTTCGCGTCGGCGCCGCGGTCGAGCAGCAGCAGCCCCAGCATCCGGGCGCGCGCCGTGCCGCCGACCCGGCCCCAGCCGCGGCGCTCGATCCACCAGTCGATCTGGCCGCGGCGACGCAGATAGGCATAGACGGTCTCGGCGACGGCGGCGCGGTCCTTGGCGCCGATGTAGCGGCGGGCGCGGAAATGCTCGGCAAGCAGGGCGTCGGTCGGGACGCGGGAGCCTTCGATGCGTTCGACGAGTTCGATCGCGGCGGCGATGCGGGCGGCGGGGGTCAATCCTTCTCCGTTCTACATCGGCCGGTAGTTCGGCGCCTCGCGGGTGATCGTGACGTCGTGGACGTGGCTCTCGCGCAGGCCGGCGTTGCTGATCCGGAGGAAGCGGCAGTTCTGGTGCATGTCCGGGATGGTCCGGCTGCCGGTATAGCCCATGGCCGCCTTGAGGCCGCCGACGAGCTGGTGCAGCACGTTGCCGGCCGGCCCCTTGTAGGGCACCTGGCCCTCGACGCCCTCGGGCACCAGCTTCAGCGTCTGCTGCACCTCCTGCTGGAAGTAGCGGTCGGCCGAGCCGCGCGCCATCGCCCCGATCGAGCCCATGCCGCGATAGGACTTGTAGGACCGGCCCTGGTAGAGGAAGACCTCGCCGGGCGCCTCGTCGGTGCCGGCCAGCAGCGCGCCGACCATGGCGCATTCCGCGCCGGCCGCGATCGCCTTGGCGAAGTCGCCGGAATACTTGATGCCGCCGTCGGCGATGACCGGGATGTTGTCCCGCCGGCAGACCTCGACCGCGTCCATGATTGCGGTCAGCTGCGGCACGCCGACGCCGGCCACCATGCGCGTGGTGCAGATCGAGCCGGGGCCGATGCCGACCTTGACCGCGTCGGCGCCGGCATCGAGCAGCGCCTTGGCGCCCTCGGCGGTGGCGACGTTGCCGGCGATGATCTGGGTATAGTTCGACAGCTTGCGGATGCGCGCGACCGCCTGGATGACGCCCTCGGAATGGCCGTGGGCGGTGTCGACGACGAGCGCGTCGACGCCGGCATCGAACAGCGCCTCGGCCCGCGCCACCCCGTCGTCGCCGGTGCCGGTGGCGGCCGCCACGCGCAGCCGCCCCTTCTCGTCCTTGGACGAGTTCGGGTGGCGGGCCGCCTTGTCCATGTCCTTGACGGTGATGAGGCCGATGCAGCGGTTCGCGGCGTCGACGACCAGCAGCTTCTCCAGCCGGTTGACGTGCAGCAGGCGTCGGGCCTCCTCGCGCGTCACGTTCTCCGGCACCGTCACCAGACGGTCCTTGGTCATCAGCTCGGAGACGCGCTGGGTCGGGTCGCTGGCGAAGCGGACATCGCGGTTGGTGAGGATGCCGACCAGGCGCTTGCTGCCCGCCTCGACCACCGGGAATCCGGAAATCTTGTGCTCGGCCATCAGCCGCAGCGCGTCGGCCAGCGTCTCGTCCGGGCCGATGGTCACCGGATTGACCACCATCCCGGCCTCGAACTTCTTGACCTTGCGGACCTCGTTGGCCTGCGCCTCGATGCCGAGATTCTTGTGGATGACGCCGATCCCGCCGGACTGGGCGAGGATGATGGCCATGCCCGACTCGGTCACGGTGTCCATCGCGGCGGACACCAGGGGAATGCCGATCTCGATCGTGCGGGTCAGCCGGGTCCGGGTGTCGGCCTGCCCCGGCAGGACCGAAGACGCAGCCGGGACAAGGAGAACATCGTCGAAAGTGAGCGCATCGCGGATGTCCATGCCGCCTCCCGTCCCCGGATAAGGCGGCGCATCATACACATCGGCCTTGCGAAGGAAAGCGCGTCCCGCGCAGTTCAGCCATGCTCCCCGCGGAAGCCTCGGGCGATGACGTAGACCTCCGCCGAGTCGGCCCGGCTGGCCGGCGGCTTGATGTGGCGCACCTCGGCGAAGTCGCGCTTCAGCGCGGTCAGCAGCGTGCCCTCGGTGCCGCCCTGGAAGACCTTGCAGACGAAGGCGCCGCCCGCATTCAGCACCTCGCGGGCGAAGGCGTGGGCCGCCTCGGCCAGGCCGACGATGCGCAGATGGTCGGTCGGGCCGTGGCCGGTCGCCGAAGCCGCCATGTCGCTCAGCACCAGGTCGGCCCCTCCGCCCAGCGCCGCGCGCAGGCGCGCCGGCGCCTCCTCGGCCAGGAAGTCCATCTCGATCGTCTCGGCCCCCGGAATGGCCACCATCGGCAGGATGTCGAGCGCCACGACCCGGCCGCCCTTCACCCGGTCCACCACCACCTGCGTC
The DNA here is from genome assembly GCA_006738865.1 of Allostella sp. ATCC 35155. GTDB lineage: Bacteria > Pseudomonadota > Alphaproteobacteria > ATCC43930 > Allostellaceae > Allostella. The sequence continues at coordinate 1,879,400 of AP019701.1, read as the reverse complement.
CAGCCGCCGGGGGCGGCGCCCAGATCGACGACCGTCATCCCCGGGCGCAGCAGCCGCAGCCGGTCGTCGAGCTCGATCAGCTTGAAGGCGGCGCGCGAGCGGAAGCCGCGCCGTTGCGCCTCGGCGACATAGGGGTCGTTCAGCTGGCGGGTCAGCCAGCGCTGCTGCGAGGTCGTGCGCCCCTGGCCGCGCACTCGCACGGCGAGGTCGCGGGTGCCGCGGCCGGAGGTGCCGCGCGTGGTCGTGCCGCCGGCGCCGCTGCGGCCGCCCCGCCCGCCCCGTCGCTCGCCCGTCACGAGGCGATCCGCCGGCGGCGGCCGTTGCGCGCCATCAGGCCGTAGAGAATGCCCTCGCGGACGCCGCGGTCGGCGACGCGGAGGCGCGGGCACGGCCAGCGCTCTGTGATGGCCGACAGGATGGCGCAGCCGGCGAGCACCAGGTCCGCCCGTTCCGGCCCGATGCAGGGGTGCGCGGCACGCCCCGCATAGTCCATCTCGAGCAGCCGCTGCGAGGCAGCGTCGACCGAGGTGCGGTCGAGCACGATGCCGTCGACCAGCCCGCGATTGTAGCGCGGCAGGCCGAGATGGACGCCGGCCAGCGTCGTCACGGTGCCCGAACTGCCCAGCATTTGCATCCGTCCACAGGAAATCCATTCCGAGATGCCCTGCTCTTCGTCGAACCGCTCCAGCGCGGCCGTCGCCTCGTCGCGCATGGCGGTGTAGAGCGCGGGCGACACCTCGCGGCCGCCATAGCGGTCGGCCAGCGTGACGACGCCCATCGGCAGCGAGGCATAGCCGAGCATGACCGGCTCGCGCTGCTCCAGGCCGACCCACAGGAGTTCAGTCGAGCCGCCGCCGATGTCGAACAGCAGCGCGCGCGGCGCCTGCGGGTCGAGCAGCGGGCCGCAGCCGGCAAGGACCAGCCGCGCCTCCTCGTCGGCCGGGATGGTCTCGATCTCGAGCCCCGTCTCCGCCCGGACGCGGGCGAGGAAGACCTCGCAGTTGGCCGCCTTGCGGCAGGCCTCGGTCGCCACCGCGCGCAGATGGTCGACCCGGCGCGAGCGCACCTTCTGCGCACAGACGGCGAGCGCCGCGATCGTGCGGTCCATCGCCGCTTCCGACAGTTCGCCCGTGCGCGCCAGCCCCTCGCCCAGACGGACGATGCGCGAGAAGGCGTCCAGAACCCGAAAACCCCCGGAGGCGGGGCGCGCGATCAAGAGACGGCAATTGTTGGTGCCGAGATCGAGCGCCGCATAGACGACCGAGTGTGCGGGCGGATGCGCGAAGGGCTGCGTTGCGGTTGACACGGTCACTTGCGCCCACGATATCCGACGCGGGCCTCCGCAGGAAGCCCGGGCGGAATCTCTTCCATGGGCCGGAAGCCTGTGCTAGAAGCCGCGCCCACGCCGACGACGGGCCAAGGCCCGCAACGGCGGCGGTCCGGTCTTGGGGGATCGTCTAACGGTAGGACAGCGGACTCTGACTCCGCCAGTCTAGGTTCGAATCCTAGTCCCCCAGCCATCCCTTCCCGATCGACCCGACGATCGCAGCTGCCAAATGATGCGCTGCAATGCCACGAGGCGCGGGAACGGGAGGCGGAATTGTCCCGTTTCCACGGTTGTCGCTTGCCGCATGGCCGGCAGGCCGCTATGGAACAGATCGGCTGGCGGCTGGAATTCCGGTGCGTCGGCGACAGAGCAGTTGGGCGGATGGTGTCCTCGATCCTCGGCTACGCGATCCGGTTCGAACCCTGATCCCCTGCACCTCACCAACCAGACGTGGCTTCCGAGCCCGCAAAACTGTCGCTGGCGACGGTCTATTGCCACCGGCATTCGCAATATCTTCGCAGGCATCTGGTTAGATGCCGGTCGCCGACGGGGGCTGCACAGTCCCCCGTGACGACATCATCCCGCGACCTATGAGGCTGGAATTCGAGACCTATGAGGCTGGAGCATATGAAATCTAAGGAGACGAGCCTGGCCGACCGGCTCAGCTCGGCCGCGAAGGCGAAGCAGGAACTCATTGCCCGGGCCCGCGCCCTGGCGCCGACCAACGACCCGGAATTCCTCGCGCGCAAGGCCGCGCGGGACGAGGCCGAGCGGGCGCGCGAGGCCCGTCTGGCCGAGCGCAAGGCCGTGCGGGAGGCCGAGACGGCGCGCCTCGCGGCCGAGCGTGCCGCGGCCGAAGCGGCCCGGCTCGAAGCCGCCCGGCTACTGGAAGCAGCCCAGATCGAAGCCTCCCGGCAATCGGAAGAGGAACAGCGGCTGGCCGCCGAGGCCGCCGAGGTCGACGCCGAACGCGCAATGGCCGACCAGAAGGCGAAGCGCGACGCGCGCTATGCTGCGCGTAAGGCGCGGGCCGGCAGGCGCTGAGCGCCGGCCCTCGGCCATAGTCAGGGCGGCGGCCCCGGAAGGCGGGGCCGCCGTTCATAGCGCCCTTCCCCGCTTCAGTCGGGGTTCCCGCACCGATCCGGCTCTGCGGGGCGCTCGCGCTGTGCCATCCGCTCCAGGCGGCCGATCACCGTCAGCACGATGATGGTCAGCAGCGTCGCGATCAGGGCCAGCGGACCATAGCCGGCGCCGCAGGCGAGGCCCAGCGCCCCCGCCAGCCAGATCCCGGCACCGGTGGTGATCCCCTTGACCGTCCCGCCGCCGCGGAAGATGGCGCCGGCGCCGAGGAATGCCACGCCCGCCGTCACCGCCTCGATGATGCGGATGGGATCGCTCGACCCCGTCGGACCGTTCCGCTCGGTCTCCAGATGCAACTCGATGGCGATGATGGTGAAGACGGCCGCGGCGAGCGCGATCAGCATGTGCGTGCGCAGGCCCGCCGGCTTCTGCCGCCACTCCCGGTCGATCCCGATGCAGGCGCCGGCGGCAAGCGCGGCCGCCAGGCGGACCGCGATCACCGCCGGCTCGATCTCGGTCGTCTGCAGGATGCCGGGGTCACGCATATGCCATCGCGGCGAGCGCCGCCGCGAGCAGCGCCGCGCCGCCGAGCACGACGATGCGGGACAAGCCGAGCGCCGGGCGGACCTCGGCGTGCGATCCCGTCAAGTGGAGGCCGTCGCAGCCCTCGGCGATCCGGTAGCGGTCTTCGGGGGATGGATTCATGGCCCGCCAACGCCGTGCCGCCGCCGCGGTTCCGCTCTCGCATCGCCGGGCCCAGGCTATGGCGCCACCAGCCGGTGCGAGGTCGGAAGTCCGGCGCGGTCGCAGCCCTTTTTCTGTTCTTCCACGGCACCGAAGCTGCTACCCGGGTAACAGGTGACATGATCGCCGAGGTGACGCCGCCTTGAGCAAGCGCATCCTGTTCGCGACCCTCGGAACCCAGGGCGACGTCCATCCCTATATCGCGATCGGCCAAGCACTGCGGGCGAGGGGCCATCGGGCGACCATCGCAACCCTGGCACGCCACGCGACGGCGGTCCGGGACGCCGGCCTGGAGTTTGCCGAAGCCCAGCCGGACTCTCGGGCGGGAAGCCGGGAAGACCCCCTGGTCCGGGTGTTCGTCCAGCCATCCGACGCCATGCGCGTGCTGGCGCGCGAGCTGGTTCTGGACAATCTGGAGGTGTCCTACGAGGCCGTAGCTCCCCTGGTCGACGGCCACGACCTGACCGTGCTGCACCCGACTGCGCTCGGCGCACGCCTGGCGGCCGAGAAGCTGGGGCGTCCCTGGCTCTCCTCCGTCCTCAGCCCGGTCAGCCTGCCGTCGCGGCTGGCACCGGCACGCCGGATCCTGCCGCCTGCCCTTCAGGAAGCCGGCAGCGCGGCCCGTGCCGCGCACGCTGAGGAACTATCCGTCCCCTGGACCGCGCTGCGGCAGCGTCTGGGGCTGCGCGAGCTTGCGGTCAGGGCGGCCCTCGACGGTCCCCTCGGGTATCTGGCGCTGTTCTCCCGGCACTTCGCCCCCGATCCGGGCGACTGGCCGCAGCCGATGCACGTCACCGGATTCTGCCGCTACGACGGCACCGCCGATGCAACCGAACTGGCGCGCCTGTCGGCCTTCCTCGCGGCCGGGCCGCCGCCGCTGGTGGCGACGCTGGGCGGGCATTCGACACTGATCGGCGGCCGCTTCTTCACGCCGGTCCAGGTCGCTGCGCGACGGGCCGGCCTGCGGCTGCTGGCGATCGGCGGCACGGCCGAGGAGCTGGGACTGGAGGGCGGTCCCGATCTCGCCTGCTTTCCCGCGATGCCCTTCTCGCAGGCGTTTCGGCACGCCGCGGTCGTCCTCGCCCATGCCGGCATCGGGACGACCGCGCAGGTGCTGGCCGCGGGCGTACCGTTCCTCGCGCTGGCGCTGCCCTTTCATGACGGACCCGACAATGTCCGGCGGGTGCGGGAACTAGGCATCGGCTCCGGCGGCGTCCTGCAGGGGCGCGACCTGACCGGCCTCCTGTCGCGGATCCCGGAACTGGCGCGCTCCCCCCGATACGCGGCCCGGGCCCGCCGGCTCGCCGCCGCGGTCGCGGCCGAGGACGGGGCCACTGCCGCCGCCAAGCGTATCCTGCAATGCGCCTGAGCCGACCCGGCCGAGCGGTGAATCCGCAGGGAACATTCTTCCCTCCGGCCCGTTCCAGCAGTAGTCGGCGGCGCGGCAGGCGCCGATCCGAGGTCCGAGGAGGGCCACCCCGCGCCAGGGCGACACGTCCCGGCATTCGGGGATGGAGCCGGTTACCGGTCCGACACGGAAAGGGTCGCCCTCGGGCGGCCCTTTCCTGCATGCGCGGAGGGCGATAGTGTCGGTCGCGTCGTCCTCCGACGCAGAAGCGGTGAGCGCAATTGATTGTCCGCCGCGTCCTCTTCGTCGCGATCGGCAGCCTCGGCGACGTCGATCCGTACCTGGCCATCGCACAGGCCCTCATCCGGCGCGGTCACCGCGCCACGATCGCATCGCTCGACCGGCACGAGCGGGCCATCCGGTCGGTGGGCGCGGAGTTCGCCCATGCGCAGCCGGACTGCCTGCCGGACTCGCCCGAAGATCTGATTCGCAAGGCGTTCTCCGAGCCGGGGCAAGCGCTGCGCGCACTGGTCCGGGAACTCGTGCTGGACCAACTGGACGCATCCTTCGCGGCCGCACTGCCCCTCGTCCGGACCCACGACATCGCGGTTCTGCATCCGAGCGCCGTCGGCGCGGGGCTTGCGGCGGAAACGCTGCAGCGACCCTGGCTCGGAACCGTGATCAGCCCGAGCGCGCTGCGTTCGACGCGGGCGCCGTCGGTCCAGCCTCTGCCGATCCAGCTGCGCGGTGCCTCGCCCAGCGCCGTGAACAGCTACTTCGCGGAACTCATGATGCCGTGGCACGCGGCACGGGCCCGCATCGGTCTGCCGCCGAGGCCGGCGAGATTCATGGCGATCGCGCCACTCGGCACCCTCGGCCTGTTCTCCCGGCATTTCGCCGCCGATCCCGGCGACTGGCCGCAGGATCTGTCGATCGTTGGCTTCTGCCGCCATGTCCCGGACGCCGATCCGGACGAATGGCGGCGCGCGCTCGCGTTCCTCTCCGCCGGACCGCCGCCGGTCATCTTCACCCAGGGTTCGCACAGCCCGAGCCTCGGCGACCGCTTCTTCCGGGCGAGCCTCCAGGCGGCGCGGCAGCACGGGCTGCGGGCGCTGCTGATCGGCCGCACCGCCACCGAACTGGGAGTGGCCGAGGGAACGCAGTTCGCGTGCTTCGCACGGCTGCCGTACGGCCTCGCCTTCCTCCATGCGCGCGCGGTCGTCACGCATGCCGGCATGGGAACGCTGGCAAGGGCGATCGAGGCCGGCAGGCCGATCCTGGCCGTACCCTCGGCGGTCCTGGATCAGCCCGACAACGCGTACCGGGCCAACCGGCTGGGCGTCGCCCCGGTTCTACCGCTGTCGCGCTACGACGACCGCAATGCCGCAGCCGCACTCGCACATCTGCTGGGCGAGCCCCGCTATGGCGAGGCGGCCCGCCGGATGTGCGCAGCGATGGCGCAGGACGGAGATGGCGCCACCGCGGCCGCCGATGCCATACTTGCGGCCATCGACCGGCGACCGCCGCGTCTTGGCATGGGCAGGGCATGACCACGCGCCGCTCTATCCTGATCGTCACCGTCGGGACGCTGGGCGATCTCAATCCCTTTCTTGCAGTCGCCCGCGAAATCGTCCGGCGCGGTCACCGCGCGACGATCGCGACGCTGGCCCGGCACCGGACGGCCGTCGAGGGTGCCGGCCTCGCCTTCGCCGAGGCGCAGCGGGACTGGCCGCCGGGCTCGCCGGAAGACCCTCTGGCGCGGATGCTCACGCATCCGGCGGAAGCGAGCCGGATCCTCATGCGCGAGTTCGGCTTCGACCAGCTGCCGGACGCCATCGCGCGACTGCGACCGCTGGTGGCCAGCCACGACATCGTCGTTCAGGGCGCCACGGCCATGGGCGCCCGACCGGCGGCCGAACTGGAGGGGCGACGCTGGCTCGGCGCCATCATCGCCCCCTACTCGCTGCCCTCGCGGATCGCGCCGCCGCTGCATGTCTGGCCACCCGCGCTGCGGAATGCTCCGCCGGCGCGCAGGGTCGCCTACTTCCACGAACTCGTGGCCCCGCTCCATGCGATCCGGACGCGGCTCGGCCTGCCGCCCATCGGCGCGGCCACCGCCCACCTCTCCCCGTTCGGCACGCTGGCGCTGTTCTCGCGCCATCTCGCCGCCGATCCGGGGGACTGGCCGCTGACCGCCCGTGTCGTCGGGGCCTGCCAGTGGGACGAGCCCGCGACGACCGCCGACCTGGCCCGGGCCGAGGCGTTCCTCGCCGCGGGCCCGCCACCGGTCGTCGTGACGGTCGGCGCGCACCGCGCCGGCACCAGCGGCCGGGTGCTGCAGCAGGCGGTGGTTGCGATCGGCCGCATGGGTGCCCGCGCCCTCGTGATCGGAGTGACACCGGAGGGGCTCGGGATGCAGGGCGGCGACCATCTCGCAGGATTCCCGTACCTGCCGTTCCGTCCTGTCTTTGCAGGCGCCGCCGCGATCGTCTGCCATGGCGGCGTCGGCACCCTGACCCGCGCGCTCGCCTCCGGACGGCCGACGCTCGCCGTGCCGTTTCCGCTGCACGATCAGCACGACAACGCCCTGCGCGCGCACCGGACCGGCGCGGCCGAAATCCTGCCCCTGGACCGCTTCGACGCGCCCGCGGCCGAGGCCGTTCTCCGGCGCCTGGTCGCCGACCCCGGGCGCCGGCAGGCTGCCGCCCGGCTCGCCGCCGCGATCGCACGCGAGGGAGACGGCGCCGGCCGCGCGGCAGACGCGATCATCGAGTTCGACCGCGAGGGTCGCCTCGCCTGACCCTCGGAGCCCCGCTCCCGCGCCCGAGATTGACCGTCCGGCGACGATGATTGTCCGTACGGCGCACGCCGATCGGGCTAACCTGCCTTCGTCGTACAGCAGGCTGGATCCGCCATGTCTCCGAACTCGCGCCAGATCGCATTCATCAACACCGCCCACACCTTCACCCACTACAGCCTGCTGATCCTGGCGACGGCCGTGCTGGCGATCGTGCAGCAGGATTCCGCGGCGTTCGGGGGCGACTACGGGCCGATCCTGGCGCTCGGCACCGGCATGTTCGTGCTCTACGGGCTCGGCTCCCTGCCCATGGGCTGGCTCGCGGACCGCCTCGGCCGCAAGGCGATGATGACCGCCTTCTTCCTCGGTACCGGCGGGGCGATGATCGTCGCCGGACTGACGGCGTCGCCCGTCGGTCTCATGCTGACGCTGGCGGTGATGGGCGCGTTCTCCGCCATCTACCACCCGATCGGCACGGCCATGCTGGTCGAGGCCGCGGGGCCCCGCGTCGGGCGGGCGGTCGGCATCAACGGCGTCTTCGGCAATGTCGGCGTCGCGCTGGCGCCCGTCGTCACTGCCTTCCTCGCCGCGCGCTTCGGCTGGCATTGGGCCTTCATCATTCCGGGCGCACTCTGCGTGGCATTCGGGCTGCTGTATCTGCGCGAGCCCGCCTTCGACGCCAGCCGCGCCCCCGGCGGCGCCAAGCCGTTCGCCGCCATTCCGCCGGCCGTGGTGCGGCGCGCCGTCATCATCCTGATGGCGATCGCCGCCGTTTCCGGCCTCGTGTTCAATGCCTTCACGCTGCTCATACCCAAGCTCATGGAGGAGCGGCTCGCGTCCTCGCCCGATCTCCTGCCGGTCGTCGGCCTGCTCGCCTTCCTGGCGACCCTGTGCGGCGGCCTGACCCAGTACACGGTCGGCCAGCTCATCGATCGCAACACCCTGAAGGCGGTGTTCATGCCGCTCGGCATCGTCCTGGTGCCGGCGCTGCTCGCCCTCTCCTTCGTCGAGGGCTGGCTGGTGCTGCCGCTCGCCGGCATCGTCGCCGCCTCGATCTTCGGCCAGGTCACCGTCAACGACACCATGACGGCGCGCTACATCGCCCCGGCGCTGCGGGCGAAGCTCTACTCCATCCGCTTCACCATCGGCTTCCTCGGTGCGGCGGTGGCCTCGCCGCTGGTCGGCTTCCTTCACGACGCGACCGGCGACCTCGCGCTCGCGATGGTCGTCCTGGCCGCGTTCGGCAGCATCACGCTGGCCTGCGCGCTCCTGTTTCCCAACCGCAAGGAAGAACTGGCACCCGAACTCTGGGCGCGCTCGCCCGAAGCGATCGCAGCACGGGCGGCAGCGCCGGCGGAATAGGGTTCCGCCGGCGGCTCGCACGACGCGCAGCGCGGCAGTTTTCGAGCCGGATAGGCTATATCCTCCCGCCATCGAAGGCGGGAGGAAGGGCGTCGCAGGTGGAGCCGGCCTACAATTTCGACAACATCGTCCATGCGTGGTGGTTCGTCCGGCTCGACCTCATCGGGACGGTGGCGTTCGCGCTGTCGGGCATCACCATCGCCCGGTCGGAGAGCTACTCGCTGACCGGCGCCTTCGTCCTCGCCAGCCTGCCGGCGATCGGCGGCAGCCTGATCATGGACCTGATTGCGGGGCGGAAGCCGGTCGGCATCATCGACCAGCCCAGCTACATCATTGCGATCATCGTCGTCGTACTGACCGCCAAGATGGTGATGGCATTCATCGACATGGCGCGCGGGCGGTTCCTGTTCTTCTTCGACCTTGCGTACTTCTACGTGCGGCTGCAGCAGACGATCACCACGCGCACCGCCCTGGTGCTGTTCGACTCGATCGGCCTCGCCAGCTTCACGGCCACCGGCGTCCTGACCGCGATCCAGTTCAACTGCCGGCCCTTCCTCGTCTGGGGACCGGTCTTCGCCGTGCTCAACGCGTCGTTCGGCACGGTGCTCCGCGACGTCTTCCGGGCCGATGCCGGAAATCCCGTCCTGAAGGGCAGCTTCTATGCGGAGATCGCCGCGATCTGGGGCGTCGTGCTGACGGCAGCGCTCCTCTGGCTGCCGGCCGAGGCGACCTACTGGGTGGTCGTATTCTCCATCTTCGGCGTCTCGGTCATGCGGATGGTCGTCTACAAGCTCGACATCCGCGCACCGATGTTCTGACCGGTTCTCACGACCGCGCGGCGGCCAGTGGACCGATGACCGCGTTCAAGGCGGGATAGGCCCGGCGATAGGCGGCATAGGACGCGGCATAGGCGTCATGCGCCGCCGGGTCGGGCTCGATCCGTCGTTCGACCGCGACCATGGTGCGGGCCGCTGCGGCGATATCCGGGAAGCAGCCGGCAGCGACCGCCGCCAGCATTGCCGAGCCCAGCGTCGGCGCATCCGCCACCCGCGTCAGGACCAGCGGCACTCCGGCGACGTCGGAATGGATGCGCATCCACAGTTCCGAACGGGTCGCCCCGCCGGCGATCACCATCTCCTCGGCGCGGAAGCCGGCATCGGCCATGGTCTCGAGGATCAGCCGGGTACCGAATGCGATGCCCTCCAGGGCCGCGCGGAATACGTGGCCGCGCCCGTGGCGCAGCGACAGTCCCATCACCGCACCGCGGGACAGCGGGTCGGTATGCGGCGTGCGGTTGCCCTGGAAATGATCCTGCACGACGAGGCCATCGGAGCCGATCGGCACCTCCGCCGCCTCGCGGTCGAGCGTCCGGTAGTCGACCCCTTCGCCGAAGAGGCGCCGCAGCCACGCCACCACCGATCCCGTCGAGGTCTGCCCGCCCTCCACCATCGCCAGGCCCGGCACCACCGCATCGTCATAGCCGCCCCAGACGCCGGGGCCATGGATTGTGGTCGCCGACAGCCCGAGATGGAGGTGCGACGAGCCGGTGATGAAGGCCATCCGGCCGGCTTCGACGACGCCCAGCCCGATCATCGCGACGAAGGCATCGGCACCGCCCTGGGCGACCGGCAGGCCGGGCGGCAGGCCGAGATGGGCTGCCGCATCGTTCGTCAGGCCGCCGATCGCCGCCCCCATCGGCAGCACCGCCTGCGGCCACTTCGCGGCCAGAGCGTCCAAGTCCAGGGACGCCAGCAGCGAGCGCGGCCAGCCGCCGGCCCGTGCCCGGTAGTGCCAGCGCGGCGCGACGTTGCCGAGCGAGGCGACCCGCCGCCCGGTGAGCCGCAAGTTCAGGAAGTCCTGGTACTCGCAGATCGTGGCGGCCGCGGCGAAGACCTCCGGCTCGTGCCGGGCGAGCCACAGCGCCTTGGGAATCATCCATTCCGCCGAGACGGGTCCGCGCGCGCCGGAATTGAGGATGAGCGCCGGGTCGCCGGTGGCGAGCACCGCAGCGGCCTCCTCGCCGGCGCGCACGTCCATCCAGATGAGCGCCGGCCGCAGCGGCCGGCCGCCGGCGTCGAGCGCCACGACGGAACAGCAGGTGGTGTCGACGGCGATGGCGGCGAATGCCCCGGCGGGCACCCCGGACCGCGTCACGGCATCGCGCACCGCCACACCGAGCGCCCGCCACCAGTCCTCCGGGTCCTGCTCGGCCCAGCCGGGACGGGGAAAGTGGGTGGCATAGGCGGACGACGCCACCGCGACGGGTCGCCCGGACAGATCGAACACTCCGGCGCGCAGCGACTCCGTTCCGCCATCGACGCCGATCACATATGGACCGCCCATCGTTCCCCCATCTCGACCAGCGCCAAGGTTGGCAGGATCGGCGCCGGAACGGAACGGGGCGCGGGTCGTCCCGGTCGCCGTCGGCGGCCAGCTACCGACGCCCCCTCCTTCGCCTTGGGCCGCTCCGCGACCATCACCTCCGTCATTATCGGGAGGCCCGTCCCGGACTGGGCGTCCCGGCCGGCTGCACTGCGCGCGTGATTCGGGCTAAGCTGCTTCCCGAAGGAGGACACGCATCATGACCGACCGTACTCTCGATCTCGCCCTGCTCCGGCAGTCGCTCTCCGCAACGGCCGATCTGGCCGCTTACCGGCAGCCGGGCGAAGGCGACGCGCCGATGCGCCGCACTTCGCCGGCAAAGGTCGGCAAGAAGGGCGCGGCGCCGCCGCGCGGCGCCGCCTGACCTGCGGCTATTCCGCCGCCAGCACGGGCCGGTCGTCGGTCCAGCTGGCGGCGTAGTCTGCGTCCGCGACGCGCGCCGGCACGGCCGGCAGCGCCGCCAGCCAACGCGCCTCGGCCGCAGCGGCCTCGGCCCAGCACGCTGAGACCACGTCCGCGAGAGCATCCGGACCGGCCTCCGCCACCCGCGCGGCGAAGCGCCGCTCCAACTGGTCGCGCTCGGGACCAATGGCGGCCAGAACGCCCGCATGGTCGCCCAGCATGGCGGCCCGGTGGAAGCGCTCGTGCCGCCACCAGAGGCTGCGCCCGCCATCGTCCCGCTCGGTCGGGCGGTCGCCCTGCGGCGGCAGTCCGGCCGCCAGCACGACCGGCTTGAAGACCGAGAGGCACGGCGCCGACGTTCCGGTCACCCAGATCACGGCCGGCCGCTCGGGATGCAGGTCCGCCACCAGCGAGCCGACGCTCTGGCCCCGTCGCAGCCCGGCCCCGGCATGCATGCAGATGGAGCGCGTCGTCGACCGGTCGGGATGCCAGCCGCCGTCGGCCGCCATCGCCTCGCCCTCGGCCCCGTGGTCGCGCAGCGCCGCCATAAGGTCGAACGGCTCGAGCCGCCCGGTCCGTCGCCCCAGCACCTCGGTCGCCCGGGCGCAGCGCAGCCGGCCGCGGCTCATCGCGTCGCGCTCGAGGTCGATGTAGCGGCCGGCGAAGTCGAGGTCGCCCGCATCGCGGCACCAGCCCTGCGCGCGCGCATGCTCGACAAGCCCGCCGCCGCTGCGGGCGATGGCGCCCGGCCCGATCGACAGGGCGTTCGAGATGGCACGCACCGGCGGGCATCGCTCGACCGCCCACATCCGCCCGATCGTCTCCAGCACGAAGGCTTCGCGCGCGTCGGCGACGATGAACGAGTTGTCGTAGAAATGCTCGTTCCGCAGACCGCAATTGCCGCCCTGGCCATGGCGTTCCAGCAGGCCGGTGATGACTTCGACCGCCTCGGCCGCGGTCGCGCCGCGCTCGAGGCCGAGCCGCAGCAGGTCCATCCCGATCAGCGCGCGCGTCCGCCCCGGGGGAATGGTCGCGAACACCGCCTCGTTGCCGATGACGACGCCATGCTCGTTGGCGCCCATCTCGGCGCCCCAGATCCAGAACGGCCGGCTGAGCAGGACCGCGTGGGTGCGCTCGGCCTGGGGAATCTCGATGTAGGTGCAGCGCACCGTGCTGCCCGCCGCGTGCCGTGCCGCCGGAACCAGTTCCAGGAACTGGGCCTCGTCGCGCTCGCGGTCGCTGTTCTTGGCGAACAGCACCGACCCGCCGACGGTGGCGGGCGGCAGAGCCACCATGGTGTCGCACATTGCCGGAGCCTCCCCTTCTCGCTCGCTCCGGCAGAGCCTAGACCGGACCGTCAGCCGAAGGCACCCACCTCGTGCGTGACGGCGACCGCGATCTCCCGCACCATCGCGAACCAGCGCGCCATCGGCCGGAAGATCTCGGCATGCTCCCGGCCATAGGCGCCGGCGGACAGGGGGGCGGCCGGCTCGCCATAGTCGCGCGCTCGGGCCGGATCGGTGGCATCGGGGAAGATCTCCTCGAGCAGGGCCAGCGCCTGGGGCACCTCCAGACGCAGGATCGACTGCACCAGCACCGTGCGGGTCACTCCATGCCGGGGTGAGAATTCCGGGATATCCGCCGCCAGCAGCCAGATGCGGTGAACCAGCGCGAGCCGCAGCGCATGCAGCAGGACCTCCCGCATCGCCATCCGCGGCGCTTCCGGCCAGGCGACGCGCAGCGCGAGATGGTCGGCCTGGACGCGGCGGAACATGGACTGGACTTCGGCCCAGAGATCGAGGCCCTCCAGGGCGCGCGCCACCGCCACGAGCGCCTCGCGCCGGCCCGGCCGCGCCGTATGCTGCGCCCGGTCGAGCCAGGTCGCCGGGTCGAGCGTCGCCACCACGGCCCGCAGTACCTCGATCTCGGAATGCGCGAGGCCGTGCGCCGCCAGTTCCATCGCCCGGTGGAAGCGCCGACTGCGATGCCGCAGGTCGGCGAACGGCTCGGGCTGCCGCGCCGCGGCGGCCCCCAGGCCGTGCAGCGTGTTGGCGCACCAGCCCAGCTGCTGCAGGATCGCGTTGTTCGGGATCGCGCGGAGTTCGCTGGGGTGGCGGATGCGTCGCACCGTCGCCATCCCCTCGCCCTGCCGCGCCGCCGGGCGTGATCCCGTCTGGTCGAGAAGCGACGGGCCGAAGGCGCCGAGCAGCGCGGCATAGCCGGGATCCTCGACGAGGCCCTCCATCTGGGCCCGCACGGTGCCGAAGAAGTCGGCCACGAAGTCCGGATCGGCGTAGATCGGATCCTCGATCGGCCCGGCCGCCGGGTGAAAGGCATGCTCGGATATCCGGGCGACGACCGCGAGCGCCAGTTCCGGCGTTCCGAACAGGAGATAGCCGTCGCCGCCCTGAAAGGCGCTCTCCTCGCGGACCGGCAGCGAGGCGCGATTGAGCGCCTGGCGCGACGCCGTGGGCGAGAGATACTTGAGACGATCGGCGAGCGAGCCGGGATGCGCGCCGCGCCCGATGCTCTCGCCGTGCGTGTCGAAGAGCACGACCTCGACACCGCGCACGCCATGCCGAGCCAGGGTCTCGGCGATGCGCAGCCGCAGGCGCTCGATCTGGTTCGACGCGGCGAGCTGGCCGACATAGCGGCCCGAGTCCGAATAGCCGAATTGCAGCGCCAGGCGCCCGGTCGCTTCGAGATAGCGGCGGTAGTGGCGGCTGCGCAGCGCCTCGTCGAGGACGCGGGCCCCCTGCTCCAGCGCCGAAGCGGTCTCGAACAGTGGGCTGATCTCGATATCCCGCTCGATCCCGAAGAGGCGGGCCAGCCACAGGGCGGCCAGGAGGGTATAGCCGCTCTCGGTCTCGGCGATCAGGAAGCGGATCGGTGTGGAGGCGTCGACGTGCTTCACGATCTGCGCGACCGTCATCATCAGGCGTGCTGCCGAGGCCTGCTCGGCGAGAAGTCCGCCGAAATCGACCGGCACCGGCTCGACCGCGTCGAGCGCACTGTTGATGGCGCCCAGCATGGCACGGCGATGGGCCGGATCCTCGACGAAGTCGACGATGCCCAGCCGCTGGCGGACGACGTTGTGGAGCTGGGCCGCGTTGAGCCGGACATGGGTGTGGGCGAGCGACAGGCCGTGCGCGACCAGCCCCGCCCGCGCGACCGCCAGGGCCAGCCGCCCCTCCTCGTCGACACCGGCCATTGCCGCCGCGAAGCCGGCGAGCAGCGGCGCCGGCGTCACCAGCGCGGTCTCCCGGCCGCCGACCAGCGCCTGCGCGAACCGGGCCGTGGCATCCGGATCGGCTGCCGTCGGGCAGAGCGTGATCTGCGTCTCGACCTCGGCCAGCGCCGCAGCGACCCGGCCCGACAGCTCGGTCGCCGCCGGCACGGCCAGGAGCTGGCCCTGCAGCCGCAGCAGCTGAAGGCGCTTCATCCGCAGCCGCAGGCGCAGCGTGTCCCACCAGCCGATGTCGGTGCGACCGTCGGTGTCGTATCCGACCCAGCTCGCCAGGACGAGCGGCCGCGGCACCAGCTCCGGCCAGCGCTCGGGCCAGGAACGGCGGGCGGCCGCGAGCAGCCGGCCGTTGAGCCGGTCCAGCGCGTCGCGGCCGTTGACGATGGCCTCGACGGCGCGGCCGAACTCGTCCTCGAGGGTCGGGGCCTCGGGGCGATGGCTCGCGACCGGGGGCGCCGCCCCTCCGCCGGCGGCCTGCGCTAGGTCACGCGCCACGTCCGCGCGCAACCCGAAGGTGGGATGCGCCGTGAACACGGCGGCGTAGCGGCAGCGTTCCACCGAGTCGCGAAACCGTGCCCAGGGCACGGGGCTGTCGTCGGGGTCCGGGCGCGCCACATGCGCGGCGACGCGGTCGAGCGCAGCGCCGTTGGCCACCGGATCGACCCCGCCGACATAGGCCGCCAGCCGCCGGGCGCGGTCGGCAAAGGCGACGTCCCGCAGGTGCCGGACCAGCGCCTCCAGCTGATCGGCGTCGAGCCGGCCATCGTCGATGTCGCGGGTGATCGCCAGCGCCACCGACAGGACGGGCTTGCCGAAGGGATCGCGCGCCGCGCGCTCGAAGATCTCCGCGGTGCGCGCGAGCATGTCCGCCGCGAGGCGGGCGGCATCGTCAGTCATCGGCACGGCCCTCGCCAACGGTTTCCGGCCCTCTTGCCGGTCGACGAGGCAGAAAGCGTGCCACCGCCATCAGCCGGGCGGCTCGCGATTGGTGAAGAAGGCGTTGCCGAGGCCGGTTCCGATCGTGAGCACGCCCCAGCCCGGCACGTCGTGCATGAACGGGGCCTCGCTCAGCCCCTGCACCACGGCATCATTGTGCATCAGGACCATGGTCTCGTGGCCGCCGATCTCCGGCACCGCCTCGCGCAGGCAGGCCGGCAGGTTGAAGCCGCGGCCCTCCCAATTGCCCGGCAGGTTCTGAGCGCCGGTGGCGATCGTCCCGTCGGCTTCGATCCTGCCCGGGCAGCCGATGCCGACGAAGGGCGCGAGCTTCAGCTTCGCCTTGCCCGCCCGGGCGACCAGGTCGCCGACCATGCCGGTCAGCCGCTCGACCGATTCGTCGCGGTCCGGCTTGTCCTTCTCGGCCCGGTGCTGCCAGACTTCCGCCTTCCAGACGGCCGCCTTCGACAGGTCTTCGGCCTTGCGGCGGTTGAGGGCGACGATGCCGGCGCGGATGTTCGAGCCGCCGATGTCGACGGCGACGATCGCGTCGTGGGCGGCGAAGATCCAGGCCGGCGCCAGCTGGACGGCACCGATCAGCCCGGCCTCGTCGGGATGATGGCGGATCGGCACGAGCGTCACGTCGAGCCCGGCGCCCTTGAGCATCACGGTCGTCCGGCCGATCGCGATTTCGCCGATGCGGCTGTGGCGCATTCCTCCGCCGACGACGATCCGCGTGGCGTCCTTCCACCCCTTGCGACGGCGGAAGCGGCGGACGACTCCGGCCAGTTCCTGCGCGAACTCCTCGACGACGGCATGGACGAGACCGGCCGCCTCGGGCTCGCCCTCGGCGAGCAGCCGGTCCAGCGTCTTGCGGCCGAGCGAACCCGCTTCCGCCTCGCCGAGCGGGTCGCCGCCGAGGTCGCGCAGACGCTCCCGCCACGCGTCGAGCAACTCCCGGAAGGCCCGGAAGCTGGCCCGGTCTCCGAGAAATCCGCCCGATTCATCATGCAGTTGGACGTTGTAGCTCTCTACTCTGACCGCAGGCAGGCGGGCTGCGCCATGACGGAACTCGGCTGCATTGGAGGGATCGTCCGCCATCGGGTTCCGGCATCTGTTGCAGGGGGCTGACCGAGCGAACGCCGCCACATGCGATCCGTTCCGGCAGGCGCCCGACCGGTTGACCAGCCTTCCGCGATGCGATCACATGGGCCGCAGTGACGCACGTCGTCGGATGCGTCTCAGAGAACGTCATTCGGGAGGGAACCTATGCTCGGAAGAATTCCGGCGGCGCGCATCGCCGCCGTCGCGGTTGCCGTCGGCCTCGCATGGACGGGCGCGGCCGAAGCGCAGCAGAAGTGGAAGGCGCAGAGCCTCTATGGGCCGAACACGGTGGTCCACAAGGAGTTCCAGAAGTTCGCCGAGCGCGTGAAGGTGGCCACCAAGGGCGCCCTGCAGATCGAGGCGCTCCCGGTCGCGACCATCGTCCCGCAGGCCGAGGCGCTGGACGCGATCAAGGCGGGCCTGCTCGACGCGGCGGCCGGCACCATGGCCTACCAGGGCGGCAAGGAGCCGGCGGCGGCCTTCTGGGACCTCGCCGGCGGCTACGACAATCCGCTCCACCTCATCATGTGGTATCGCCACGGCGGCGGCCACGAACTCATGAACAAGATCGCCGCGAAGTGGGACGCGGTGTTCCTGGGTCCGGTCATCCTCGGGCTGGAATCGATCCCCTCGAAGAACCCGATCCGCTCGATCGAGGACTTCAAGGGCGTCAAGATGCGCTCGCCGGACGGCATCCCGGCCGAGATCTTCGCCAAGCTCGGCGCCTCCGTCTCGGTCATGCCCGGCACCGAGGTCTATACCGCCCTCGACACCGGCAAGATCGAGGCGACGGACTGGGGCACGCTCTCGGTCAATGACGAGGCGGGCTACAACCGCATCGCCCCCTACGCCATCTATCCCGGCATCCACTCCCTGAACGCGATGGACTTCGTCATCCGCCGCAGCAAGTGGAACGCCCTGTCGGCGGAGACCAAGGCCACCCTGACCGCGGCCGTCGACGAGTGGAGCCTCGCCACCTGGGTCGCCCAGGAGCAGGCCGACCGGCTTGCCGCCGCCAAGCGCAAGCCCGAGACCCTGGTCGCCTGGGGCGAGAAGGAAAAGGCCGAGATGCGCAAGGTTGCGAGCACGGTCTGGGAATCCTGGTCGAAGAAGAGCCCGCTCGCCAAGGAAGTCTACGACAGCCAGGTCAAGTTCCTGCGGTCCATCGGCAAGCTCTAGAGCCCGCCGGTCGAAGCCGGGCGACGGTGCCGCCGCGCCGTCGCCCGGCCCTCGTCTCTCGTCACCGGCCGCCTGCATCGCGGCCGCGCAGGAAAGCCGCTTCATGACCGATGCCGCCGTCGCCTCCGACGTCACCCCGAGGAACGCCGTCGATCGGGCGGTGGTCACGACCTCCAAGGTGCTCAGCGTCGCCTATGCGCTGTCGATCGCCGCCACGATCTACGACGTCAGCAGCGACGTCCTCCACGCCCCGACCATCTGGGTCTACGACGTCGTCACCACCGCGATCGCGGTCGCCTTCCTGTTCGGCGGCTCCTACGCCCTGCAGCGGCGGGAGCATATCCAGATCTCGGCCCTCTACGATCAGTACTCGCCGCGCGCCAAGCTCGTCTGCGACGCCATCGGCTATGCCGGCACCCTGATCTACTTCTTCGTCTTCGCCTGGCTGTCCTGGCGCCTGGCGCGCGATTCCGTCCTCGACTGGGAGGTCGGCGGCTCGGCCTGGGCGCAGCCGACGCCGGTCGTCGTCAAGGTGTCGATGCTGCTGGGCAGCCTCCTCATCATCGCGCAGGCCCTCGCCAACCTGCGCACGGTCCTGCGCCAGCTCGGCTCGATCCCGCCGCTCGTCCTCGTCAGCTTCGCGGTTGCCGTCGCCTTCGCCGTCTATCTCGGCGCGATGATGGGCACCGACGGCGAACTGGCCTGGTTCCGGCCGCTCGACTGGCTGGCGGGCGGCGACTTCTCGCCCTCGATCAACACCATCTCGCTGCTGATGCTGGCCGCGTTCGTCGTGCTGATCTTCGGCCTCGGCATGCCGATCGGCTTTGCGACGGGCCTCGTTGCGGTGATCTTCTGCGTCGCCTTCCGCGACATCGACGCGCTCGCGATCATCACCTTCCGCACCTACGGCTTCATCAATTCCTACGTGCTGCTGTCGGTGCCGATGTTCCTGCTGATGGCGGCAATCCTCGACAAGTCCGGGGTGGCGCACGACCTCTACGACGCCCTCAAGATCTGGGCCGGGCGGCTGCCCGGCGGCGTCGGGGTGATGACGCTGATCGCCGCCTCGATCATGGCCGCGATGACCGGCATCATCGGCGGCGAAGTCATCCTGCTCGGCCTCGTCGCGCTGCCGCAGATGATGCGCCTCGGCTATGATTCGAAGCTGGCGATCGGCATCGTCTGCGCCGGCGGGTCGCTCGGCGTGATGATTCCGCCCAGCCTCGTGCTCGTCTTCTACGGTCTCACCACCTCGGTCTCGATCGGCGACCTCTTCCTCGCCTCGACCGTGCCCGGACTGCTGATGGCCGGCATCTACATCAGCTATGTGCTGATCCGCTGCGCCATCAACCCGAAGCTCGGACCACCTGCCCCGCCGGAGATCTACAACATCCCGCTGTCGCAGAAGCTCGCGTCCCTGAGGAAGGTCATCCTGCCGCTCTTCATCATCTTCTCGGTGCTCGGCAGCATCTATTCCGGCCTCTCCTCGGTCAGCGAGGCGGCGGCGCTCGGTGTCGCCGGCGTGATCGTGGCCGCCGGCATCCGCGGCACCCTCGGCTGGGGAATGCTGCGGGATTCGATCTACCAGACCATGTCGACCTGCGGCCTGCTGATCTGGCTGACGATCGGCGCCAACGCGATGGTCGGCGTCTACAACCTGCTCGGCGGAATCTCGTACCTCAAGGCGATCATGACCGGCCTGCCGCTCGACCCGATCGGCGTGATCCTGGTCATGATGCTGATCCTGCTGGTGCTCGGCTGCTTCATGGACTGGTTCTCCATCATGCTGCTGACCATGCCGATCTTCGCACCGACGGTGCAGGCGCTGGGCTACGACCTCATCTGGTTCGGTGTGCTGTTCAACATCGTCATGCAGGTCGGCTACCTGTCGCCGCCGTTCGGGCAGGCGGCCTTCTATCTCAAATCGGTGACACCACCCGAGATCAGCCTCAACCACATCTTCGTCTCGCTGCTGCCGTTCATCGCCCTCCAGGCCGTGGCCCTCGCGATCGTCCTGTTCATCCCGGACGTCGCGCTCTGGCTGCCGCGGATGCTGAACTGACGCCGGAGCAGTCTGCCATGCATCGATTCCAGCCCGACGCCCTGCGCACGGCGGTCGCCACGGTCTTCGCGGCGGCCGGATGTCCCGACGCCGAGGCCCGCCAGATCGCCGACCATCTGGTCGACGCCAACCTCGCCGGACATGATTCCCATGGCGTGATCCGGCTCGCGAAATACATCGACTGGCAGCGCCGGGGCATGGTGCTGCCCGGGCGCGCATTGGCGACGCTGCGCGACGACGGACCGCTGCTGATATTCGACGGCGGCTTCGGCTACGGCCAGTCGCTCGGCCGGGCTGCCATGGCCGCCGCGATCGAGCGGGCCATGGCATCCGGCCTCGCCGTCATGGCGCTGCGCAATGTCGGCCATCTCGGCCGGATCGGCGCCTGGGCGGAGATGGCGACCGCAGCCGGGCTGCTATCGATCCACTTCGTCAACACCTCGGGCTTCGGCATCCTGGTGGCGCCGCACGGCGGCAGCGACCGCCGCCTCTCCGCCAACCCCATCGCCGCCGGCATTCCCGTCGCGGGCGGCGCACCGATGATCCTCGACATGTCGACCTGCGTCGTCGCCGAGGGCAAGATCCAGGTCGCCCGCAACAAGGGGATGCCGTTGCCGGAGGGCGCGGTCCTCGACGGCGGCGGCCGGCCGACGCAGGACGCCGAGGCCTTCTACGCCAGCCCGCCGGGCGCGATCCTGCCGATCGCGGCGCACAAGGGATCGGGCCTGTCGATCCTCTGCGAGATCCTGGCCGGCGCCCTGACCGGCGGCGGCTCCAGCCATCCCGACAATCCCAGTGCCGACCGTCTCGTCAACAACATGCTGACGATCGTGATCGATGCCGACGGCATGGCCGGCGCATCCGCCTTCGCCGCCGACGTCGCGCGCCTGCAGGAATGGGTCAAGGGCTCGCCGCCGCTTGCACCGGACGGCGAGGTGCTGGTGCCGGGCGAGCCGGAGCGCCGCTGCCGCGCCGAGCGCTTGGCCGGCGGCATCCCGCTCGACGACGCGACCTGCGCCCAGATCGCGCAGGCCGCAGACAGTGTCGGCATCGCGTCATCGGTTCTCGACCGCGCGCGCATCTGACCACGCCACCAGGAGGTAGCCTTCCCCGTGCGAAACAATCCAGTGCGCGAGCGGATCGAACGCGGCGAGCCGGTGATCGGCCACATGGCGTTCGAGTTCTTCACCCCCGGCCTGTGCCAGATCCTGGCCAACGCGGGCGCCGATTTCGTGCTCTTCGACACCGAGCACAGCGGCGTCGGCGTCGAGACGATGAAGGCGCAGGCGGCCTTCGCGCGGGGTACCGGCCTAGCACCACTGGTGCGGGTTCCCGGCTGCCACTATCACCTCATCGGCCCGATGCTCGATGCCGGCATGATGGGCATCATGGTGCCGATGGTCGAGACCGCCGAGCAGGCGGCGAAGATCGCCGCTTGGTGCCGCTACCGGCCCGAAGGCGTGCGCGGCCTCGCCTTCGGGATGCCGCACGACGACTACGACCTCGGCGACCATCTGGAGAAGATGCGCGAAGCCAACCGCCGCACCATCGTCATCGCCCTGATCGAAACCGCCGCGGGGCTGGAGAATGTCGATGCGATCATGGCGACGCCCGGCATCGACATCGGCTGGGTCGGCCATTTCGACCTGACCAACGCGCTGGGCATCGACGGCCAGTTCGACCATCCCAAGTACGAAGCCGCCATCCGCGCCGTCGTCGCCGCCTGCCGCCGCCACGGCAAGACCGCGGGCTTCCTCTGCGGCGATGTCGCGACCGGCCGGCGCTACATGGAGCTGGGCTTCGGCGCGCTCGCCTACGGCGTCGACAGCGTCCTCTTCCAGCAGGCGATGAAGGCTGGAATCGACGGCCTGCGGACGGCCGGGCCCGGTAACAAATGAAACCTGTGCGCGCATGAACCGCCGCCATGGCGGCTGCGACTGAAGGACACCGGGCAGCGAGGCCCGAACCTTTCAGGGAGTTCCGACCATGGCGCAGATGATCACCCGCTCCTTCACCCGCTTCCTCCAGACCTGGGAGGAGCGCAGCCTCCACCGCCGCTGCCTGGCGTCCCTCGACGAGCATCTGATGCACGACATCGGCATGTCCGACGAGGAGCGCCGCAGCGAGATGACCAAGCCCATCTGGCGCGCCTGAGCAAGACCGGCCGGGGCGCCCAAGGGACCACCCGGCCGGCGCGACGCGGATCGCAACAGGATCGAAAGGCCGGTTCCGCGCTACCGACGGAACTCGGCCCCGATCAGCAATTCCCACCGGACCCATTGCTCGGCGCTCATGATCTCCCGTGCGCCCTGGAGAGCGGCGCGGCGGATTCCCGTCGTCGCCTCCGTCTTCGCAGCCGGGCTCATCCCCGAGGCCTTGTGGATCCCGGACAGTTGCTCGCCCATCGCATCGCCGACCTTGGCCAGACGGCCGATCTGATCGGGCGTCAGCTCCAGACTCTGGATGACGCTCGGCCGGGCGAGCGCCCGAATGCCGAAGGTCTGAATCTCGATCTGGCGAAGCCTTTCCAGCTGCGGCGCGCTGATCACGCCGTTCAGCCGGCGGAAAGTGTCCGCATTGACGGTCATGAACAGGTCGCGGACCAGCACGACCCGCTCGGCCTTGCCGCTCGGCTTCAGCGCCGTCTCGAAGTCCGCCCTATGGCTTTCCACCACCCCGTTGGAGATCGCCTGGGCCGACCGCGCCTGCTCGGCCGTGAGGCCGAGATGGCTCGTCACCGCAGGATTGTGCAGGAGGCGGTTGAGATGTCCCCGGTTCCCATCCGGGCCGGGCGGCGCGGCGACCGCCAGCTGCGCGAGCAGGACGCAGGAAACGAGCGCGCCGACGAGCGCGCGGAACTTCGTCACGAGAACGGGGTAGGCAGCCATCTTCTGCTCCTGCTGGCGGGCGGCATCGGGGACTGGAGAAAATCTCGGGCACATCAGAAGGTCGCCTTGGCCGTCAGGAAGAACGAGCGAGGCAGGCCCTGGTTGAGGAAGACACCGCTGGAGCCGGACACATAGTCCTTGTCGAGTATGTTCTCGGCTCGGAGGCGCAACTCCACTCCCCGATACTGCCACCCGACGCTCAGATCGATCCGGTGATAGTCCGGCAGTATGTAGGAGTTCTCGTTGTCACCCTGGCGATTGCGAACA
Organism: Allostella sp. ATCC 35155; assembly: GCA_006738865.1. Lineage (GTDB taxonomy): Bacteria > Pseudomonadota > Alphaproteobacteria > ATCC43930 > Allostellaceae > Allostella. The sequence continues at coordinate 1,856,278 of AP019701.1, read as the reverse complement.
TAGATGTATCCCAGTCCGGCATCCCAGGTTCCGAAGTTCGTCTCGATGCTGTAGTTCAGCATGGCTGACGCCTTGTGCTTCGGCACGTTCGCGGGCGTATTACCTTTGTACTGGACGGACTCGGTGAACTCGGCGTCGAGATAGCTGTATCCGCCGATGAAGCTGAGATTGCCGGTAATTCGGCCGACGATTTCCAGCTCCGCCCCTCTCACCTCCTGGTCCCCGGCAATCCTCGACAAGCTGCGGTCATTGGGGTCCGTTTCGACCCGGTTGGTCTGGGTGATCTGGAATATCGAGACCGTCGACGCCACCGCCTCGCCGAGCCATTGGCTCTTCACGCCGATTTCGAACTGCGTGCCTTCGGAGAAGGGTACGGGCGCGCCGGACTCCAGAGTGCCCACCTGCGGCGTCAGGGACGTCGAATAGCTGATGAACGGGTTGAACCAGTGATTCTGGTTGAAGATCGCGCCCAGCGAGTAGTCGAGCGCCTTGTCGCTGCCGCCGCTGTCGTTGAACTCGGTCCGGACGTCCGTGTAGCGGAGGCCGCCGAACAGCTTCAGCTTCGACCCCACCCTGGCGAAGCTCTGCAGGTAGACGGCCCGCTCGTTGATCGTCCATTCGACCGTGCCGGTGTAGGGGCCGAGGTCGCCCACGGGTGCGAAGACCGGGTCGAGCGGGTCGATCGATCCCCGGATGGTCCGCTGGACCCGCTTGCTGTCGTAGGATTCGCGGCGCTGCGACACGCCGATCGTCATCGTGTTGCGGACCGACCCGATCTGGTACTCGCCTTGCAGCTTCGCGCGCCCTTCGATGTGCTCGAAGTCCGTCTCGAAGCGAATGATGTCCCGATCGATCAGTGCCGTTCGCGACGGGGCGGTCCGCGTGTTGGCCGAATCCCACAGGGCATCGATGTGGTTCTTGCCGTAGCTGCCGTCGACCGAGACCGACCATTGGTCGGTCAGCGGATGGGAGATGCTCGCGGTGGCGATGTGGTTGGTGTGCTTCGTGAAGCTGTCGTCGCTGACGAGCGACGGCCCGCGGAACCCGAAGCTCCCGTCGTTGAAGCGCAGGATGCCGGGATCGGCGACGCTGTCCTGCCGGCTGTACTCGTAGGCGAGGTCGACCCGCGTCCCGGCGTCGTTCTGCCAGGAGACCTGCGGCTTCACGATGAGGCGGTCGTCGTGGCTGCTCGAATGGTTCTTGCCGGTGAGCGCCTGGTTCGATTCCTGCGCCGTCGCGATCAGGCGGTAGGCGACCCCGTTGAGGCCTCCGATCGGGCCGGTGAGGTCGACGGAGCCGCGTCGGGTGTCGAAGCTGCCGATGGAGGCGGACGCCGCGTTCCGGTGCTCGTAGAGCGGCTTCTTCGAGCTGTAGCTGACGATGCCGCCGGGCGAAGCGGCGCCATAGAGCACCGAAGAGGTCCCCTTCAGCACCTCGACCCGCTCGAAGAGCGACCGGTCGTAGTGGTAGTGGCGGCTCGCCGGCCGGTGCCCGTCGATATAGACGGAGTTTGCCCGGGATCCGAGGCTGCCGCCCCTGGTCGTGGACGATTCGAACCCCCGGATGGTGAAGGTATTGGTCATCGAGCTGCCGGACGCTCCCGGAGCGGTTCCCGGGATGTACTGAAGAATGTCGTCGAGCCGCTGGACATTGAGCCGTTCCAGCGTTTCGGCCGACATGACGTTCACGGTCGCAGGCGTCTCGATCAGCGGCACGGGGATGTTGGTGGCGCTGCCGGCCTCGTAGGCGCCGAAGCTCCCGGTGCCCGTCTCGGCCCGGCCGGCGACCGTCACCGGCGCGAGCGCGACCACGCCAGCCGATCCGCCGGTCACCGCCACCCGCAGCGTTACGGTGTTCGGGCCGCTGAACCGGTAGGTCATGCCGGTTCCGGCGAGGAGGCGGTCGAGGCCCTCCTGGGGGGTGAAGGTGCCGCGCAGTCGCGCGCTCCGCAGCCCCCGGACCATGGCCACGTCGTAGATGAGCTGGATGCCGGCCCGCTCGGCGAAGCTGAGCAGCGCGGAGTTGAGGCCTTGCGCCGCAATGTCGAACTCGATCGCCCGCCGGGTGATCGACGGCGACGGGCCCGCCTCCTGGGCCGCGACCGATGCCGGCGCCACCACTCCCTGGACGGCGCAGAGCGCCGCCCCCGCCGCGATCCACCCCAGCCTGACAACGGCCTTCGCCCCCCTGCGGCGCACCGTGCTCGCCCCCATTCCTCGTCCTTTCAAGCCAAAGCCCTCGTCATCGAAATGCGTCCGGTTCGCAGATCGCCCTATTCGCTGGGACGGGAATTCGGCAGGGAGTCGGTAAGAGATTCGCGATTTTCCGTGGCCCCGCCGGCGGGACGGGAGCCAGCAGTCAGTAGAGCACGGTCACCAGGGGCGGCAGCGAGGCCGCGGAGATCCGCAGATCCCGCACGACGGTGGCCAGCGCCGCATCCCACGCCGCGGTCTCGAACACGCCGCTGACCTTGCGCGAAGCAAGCACCGGGTCGGCGACGAAGATCCGGCCGCGGCGGTATCGGTTGAGCGCGGCCACCACCTCGCCCAGCGGGACGCTGTCGAAGATCAGGCGACCACGCTGCCAGGCCGTCGCGCGCGCGACATTGACGGCATGAACGGCACCCATGCCGGCGTCCGAGTAGCGCACCGCCTCGCCCGGCGCGACGACGACGATCGAGCGGTCGCCCGCCTCCCCGGCAAGCGCCACCTCGACCTTGTGCTCCGCGACCGTGACCTCGGCCCCCGAAGCAAGGTGCTCGACCATGAAGCGGGTGCCGAGCGCCCGCGCAGTCCCCTGCGCCGCCTCGACGACGAATGGTCGAGATTCGCTGCCCCCCGTCGGCACGGCCGTGAAATACGCCAGGCCGGAGAGCAGCTTCACCCGGCGGGCGTGCTCGCCATAGTCGACCGCAATCGCGCTGGCCGGCCCGAGGGCGACGGTGCTTCCGTCCGACAGCGCGACAAGCCGTTGCTCGCCAGGGGCGGTCCGGTAGTCCGCCGTCAGCATGACGACGGGATCGCCGTTCCAGACGGCGAACCCGGCGAGCACGAACAGCAGGCATGCAGCCGCTGCTGCCATGCGCGTCCACCGGGACATACGGCGCACGCGGGCCGCAGCGGCCGGGCCACGGGACATCGCGGGCGGTGGGACGATGTCGTCCCGCAATGCGCCGGGGACGAAGCGCAGCTTTCCCATTTCGTCCCAGGCCGCCTGCGCCTCGACGAAGGCGGCCTCGTTCGCGGGCGTTGCCGCACGCCAGCGATCGAGTTCGCGACCCTCGGCCTCGGACAAAGGATCGCCGCCGAGGCGCGCCGCCCATGCCGCCGCGGTGGTGTCGATCTCGTCCTGTCGCTCGCCGCTGCTGTCCACGCTCTTGTCCAACTTCCACCCGGTGCCGTTCGGCGAACATCTGCCCTTGATTGGGACGGAGGAACGCTCCCGACCCGGTAACGCGGAGTGCGGGATTTGCCTAGTCGCGGTCGCGGCGACGCCGCAGCATGACGTGCCTTGTCGCCACCATCAGATGCTTCTGGACGGAACTGGTCGATATCCCCAGGCGATCGGCGACCTCCTGATAGATCAGCCCCTCGATGCGGGCCAAGGCGAAGACCTGGCGGGTCCGTTCGGGGAGTTCGAGCAGCGCCTCGCGGATGCGGTCGAGTTCGCTCCGGCCGCTGACGATGGTCTCCTGCGACGGCAGCTCGTCCGCGACCTCGGCGATCGCGGCCTCGTCGGCGCTGTCGGTCGGCGCCTGCCGCTCGCGACGCAGATGGTCGATCGCGAGATTGTGTGCCGTCCGGTAGATGTAGGAGCGCTCGTGCGCGATCGCGACCGTCGGATTTCCCGCCCGGAATTCGGCGAAGCGCAGGAAGGTCTCCTGGGTCAGGTCGGCAGCGACATCGGGATTCCGCAGCTTTCGGTTCAGAAAGGCGTGAAGCCCGCGCCGATGGGCGAGGAACAGGTCCGTCAGGTCCTTCTTCGTCAATGGCGCTGTCCGATCACGCTCGCCCGGCCCGATCCCGGCGCACCGACCTTAGTGCAATTGCGACGCGCTCTCAATTCACATTCGCTGCCCGGCGTCCCTCGACGAGCATCCGATGCAGGACATCGGCATGCCCGGCGAGAAGCGCCGCAGCGAGATGGCCCGGCCGGTCTGCCGGGCCTAAAGGCGCGGGCGGCTCAGGCTGCCCGGCCGGTCCGCGGCGGGCGCTGATCGGTCCGGTTCTGGCGCGGCGGAGTGCGGCGGACTGCGCCCTCGATGTGCCCGTCACGGCTGTGCCCATCCGGCCTGTGCACGTCATGACGGTGCCCATCCAGCGGCATCTGCTCGATGCGCACCTCGCCGCGCTCCAGGCGCCGGATGGCCGTCATGAAGCCGTCGACGGCCTGCTCGGCGACCTCGAAGCGCGTCTCGCGGTCGAAGATGCGGATGGCGCCGATCTCGGCCTTGGTGATCATGCCCTGGCGGCAGATCATGGGCAGCAGCCAGCGCGGATCGGCGTTCTTCTGCCGCCCGACATTGAGGCGGAACCAGACGCCGCGCCCGGCCAGCCGCGGCTTGCCCCCGCCGGGCGCGCGATCCTGTGCGCGGTCATATGCGCGATCCGGCGCCGCGGTCACGGTCCGCTCGCGCGGGCCGCGGTCGACGCCGGGATCATAGACTTCCTCGGGCGCCGGCCGCTGCGAGCGCCAGACCCGCACCAGCGCCGCGGCCACGGCCTCCGGCGAACGGTCGGCCAGCAATGCCTGCGCCAGCGCGAGATCCTCCTCGCCCACGGGCTCGCTCAGCAGCGGGTCCGCCAGCATGCGTTCGCGGTCGAGGCCGCGGATATCGTCGGCCGTCGGCGGACCGCTCCAGCTGGCGCCGACCCGGGCCGCGGAAAGCAGCAACTCGGCCCGGCGTCGCCGGTTCGCCGGCACCATCAGGATGCTGACGCCCTTGCGCCCCGCCCGGCCGGTACGGCCGCTGCGATGCTGCAGGACTTCGGGGTCGTGCGGCAGCTCGGCATGGACGACAAGGCCGAGATTGGGCAGGTCGATGCCGCGCGCCGCGACATCGGTCGCCACGCAGACCCGGGCGCGCCCGTCCCGCAGCGCCTGCAGCGCATGGTTGCGCTCGTTCTGGCTGAGTTCGCCCGACAGGGCGACGGCGGCGAAGCCGCGCTCGAGCAGGATCGCCAGCAGATGGCGCACCGCCTCCCGCGTGTTGCAGAAGACGATGGCGCTCGGCGCCTCGATGAAGCGCAGCACGTTGACGACGGCGAGTTCGATGGCGCGCGGATGCACCCGCACGCAGCGATACTCGATGTCGGCATGGCCGCGTTCGGCGCCGACCACGGCGATCCGGTGGGCATTGCGCTGATAGCGCACCGCGAGCTTGACGATGTCCGGCGGCAGCGTCGCCGAGAACAGCAGCGTCCGGCGCTCCGGCGGGGTCGCGTCGAGCAGGAATTCCAGGTCTTCGCGAAAGCCGAGATCGAGCATCTCGTCGGCCTCGTCGAGGACGACGGCCGCCAGCGCGTCGAACACCAGCACGCCGCGCTCGAGATGGTCGCGCAGGCGTCCCGGCGTGCCGACGACGATATGGGCACCGGCCTGAAGGCGGCGCCGTTCGGCGCCTGGATCCATGCCGCCGACGCAGGCGGCGACGACCGCGCCGGTCTGGGCATAGAGCCAGGTCAGCTCGCGGTGGACCTGCAGGGCCAGCTCGCGGGTCGGGGCGACGACGAGCGCCAGCGGCTGGCCGGCACGCGGCAGCCGCTCGGCGTCGCCCAGCAGCGTGGAGGCGAACGCCAGGCCATAGGCCACGGTCTTGCCCGACCCGGTCTGGGCGGACACCAGCAGGTCGCGCTCATGCGCCTCGGCTTCGAGGACGGCGGCCTGGACGGGGGTGGGCTCGGCATAGTCGCGCGCGGCGAGCGCCTGCGCGAGGGGCGCACTCATGATTGGAAACGGCACGGGAGAAACGAAACCTCTCTCAATCCCGGCGACGCTCGGTCGCGGGACCACTGACTGGGGCCGGCCAATGCCGACAGGAAGGACGACGCCTCCGGTTCGCCGATCCAGGTCGGCCCCCGACGCCGACCGGCACTCCTCGCCGCGCGCCCCAGGCCCGGGCATCGCGCCCCGGCCTTCCCCCGAATTGTCGTTCTGTGGCGCGGGAATACAGCCACACCATGTCCGGGTCAATTCGATATGACGCCGCACCCGGCGGCCGATATGCTTCGGGAGCCGTCCAGCGGGGATCTGCAATGCCGAAAACGACACAGCCGACCCTGCCCGACGCCGTCCGGCAGTATGCCGAAAGCGGCCAGAGGCGGGTGGACGGATGGCTCTCCACCCTCGATGCGGAGTTGATCGCGCTGGTCTCGGCCGCGCAGTCCGTCCGGGGGGTCACCGGTTCGGTCGGTGAGATCGGGGTCCACCACGGCCGCCTCTTCATCCTGCTGGCTCTCGGCCTGCAGCCGGGCGAGCGGGCCTTCGCGGTCGACATCTTCGGCGAGCAGCAGCACAACGTCGACCGTTCGGGAGAGGGCGACGAGGCGCGCTTCCGGCAGAATCTCGCCCGCTTCGCGGTGTCCGAGGATCGCATCGCCATCCTGCGGGCCAGCTCCCTCGCCATCCGGTGGCCGGAGATCGAGGCTGCGGTCGGTGCGCCTGCCCGGCTGTTCAGCATCGATGGCGGCCATACCGCCACGATCACCGCCAACGACCTCGCGATCGCCGATGCCGGTCTCGCCCCGGACGGCGTCGTCGTGCTCGACGATTACTTCAACACCGAGTTCCCCGAGGTCTCCCAGGGCATGTGCCAGCACCGACTGGTCGATGGCGGACAGCTGGTGCCGTTCGCCATCGGCGACAACAAGCTGATGCTCGCCCGCCCCGGCCGCGGCGAGGCCTATCGCGCCGTCCTGGCGGAGGCCGTGCCGCCGCGCTTCTTCGTCCGTCACACCGAGATGTTCGGCCAGGCCGTGACCGTGTTCCGGACGCCCCGGCGCCTCGTCCACCGCATCCGCCAGTCCGAGATCGCCCGCCGGCTGACCCGCCATCCGATCGGCAAGGCGCTGAAGCCGATCGTGCGCCGCGTCCTCGGCGAATAGCCGGAGCGCCGCCGTCATGCTTGCCATCGACGCGGCCGCCTGTCGCGCCTGCGGCGCCTGCTGCGCCTATTCGGCCGAGTGGCCCCGCTTCTCGCTGGAGAGCGACGCCGCCCTCGCCCGTATTCCGGAGGCCCTCGTTTCGCCTTCCCGCGGCGGCATGCGCTGCGAGGGCGACCGCTGCGCGGCGCTCGAAGGCGAGGTCGGCGTCGAGACCCGCTGCACCATCTATGACGACCGTCCGGACGTCTGCCGCGCCTGCGAGCCCGGCGACGACGCCTGCACGATCGCGCGCCGCCATATCGGTCTGCCGGACCTGCTCGGCCTGGCGGATCTGTCCGGCCTGGCGGATCTGCCCGATCCGACGGCGGCGAGCGATCTTCAGTCGAGTCGGCGGGACATGGCGTCGTAGGGGCCCTTCAGCTCCGGCGGGCCGACGAGGAGGCCCGCTTCGGCGACGAGACGGTCGCCGATCCACAGGGACTGGTCGAGGGCGATGCCGTCGGGATGGTTTTCGCCGCCGCCCGGCTCCCACCAGGGCCGGCCCATGCCGATGGCGTTCGAGCCCGGTACCCGGATGTCCTCGATGAAGTGGCTGCCGGTCAGCCGGGCGGCCGGATGGAAGCCGAAGGTGAAGTGGATGCAGCGCCCGAGATCGTCGCCGCCGCCGTTGGCGCGGCGCAGCGCGCGTTCCAGGCGGGGGCGGTCCTCCGCGGCCCCGCCCTCGACGGCCAGGATGCGGTCCGCGACGCGGATGGTGATGGGCCGCCGCAGCAGGCGGTGGTCCTCGTCAAAGAGGCCCTGCAGCACGACCTGGCCGCGGACGCTGTCGGCCGCCGGATAGAAGCTCTGGGTGCCGGGCACGGTGTGCAGGCCGGGCGTCCGCGCCACCCGATCGCGCACCAGCTTCGGCCGGTCGAGGACGCAGGAGAGGTCGGTTCCGAGCGGGCAGGCGAAGCGCAAGGTCTGCCCCGCCGCATCGGCGACGAAAGCGGCGAAGGCGAGGTTGAAGTCCATCAGGGCCGCGAAGTCGACCTGGCCGTAGAGCCGCTCGAAACTGTCGGCGCCGGCCGTCGCCAGCAGGAGATAGCGGCAGCGCCCGGCCGCGACCGCCTCGGAGGTCGCACGCGAGCCGGCATGGTAGGGAAAGCAGAGGTCGAGCCAGACGTCGGATGCTGCGGCGGCCGCCCGCAGGCTGTCCGGGACGAAGGGGTCGGACAGGCCGCCCTGGAAGGGCAGCTGCGGCGCCAGCGCCAGCAGCGGCCGGCCGCCGGCGCGCAGGACCGCGGCGGCGATGGCGTCGGCGAGGGCCGGCTCGGTCGCGCTGTCGGCCGTGATCAGGACGCTCTCGCCGCCGCCGATCCCGAACTGCGCCTGCACCAGGGTATCGGCGGCGCGCTGGAGGCGGGCGGGCGTCATGCGGGCGGCCCTCACAGCGCCAGGGTCAGGGCGCCGCCGCGGGCGCGGGAGACGCAGATCGTCATGACGTCGCCCGCCGCGCGCGCCTGGTCGCTGAGGAAGTGGTCGCGGTGGTCGGGCTCGCCCGCCAGCACCTCGGTCGCGCACATGCCGCAGACCCCTTCCAGGCACGAGCAGTCGACGTCGATCCCGTTCTCCTGCAGGACGGCGAGGATGCTGCGCCCGGCCGGCACCAGGAACTCGCGGTCGCTGAGGCCGAGGCGGACGCGGATGTCGCCGTCGGCATCGCCCGTCACAGCGTCGGCCGTGAAGTACTCGAAGTGCAGTGCGCCGGCGCCGAGCACCGGCGCCCCGGCTGCCCGCGCCGCGTCCATGAAGGCGGTGGGCCCGCATACATACGCATCGACGCCGGCCCCTCTGGCGGCCGCGAAGATCGCGGCGAGCCGGCCGGGGACGGCATCGGGGTCGAGCCCGAAATGGGCAGTGGCACGGCCCGCGAATCCCGGCTCCCCCGCAAGGCCGGCGAAGGCCGCGGCACAGGCGGAGCGCGCGAAATGATGCAGCTGGAAGGGATGGCCGCGGGCGACCGCGTGGCGCGCCATGCCGATCAGCGGCGTCACCCCGATGCCGCCCGCGATCAGCAGCAGCGGTCCCTTGGTCCAGTCGACCGGGAAGCCGTCGACCGGCAAGGACGCCCCGACCATGTCGCCCGGAGCCAGCCGGTGCATGGCGGCCGAGCCGCCGCGCGAGGCAGGCTCCAGCTTGACCGCGATCCGGTACGCGTCCCGGTCGTCCGGCGCGTTGGTCAGCGAGTACTGCCGCACCGGCCCTTCGCCGACCCGGACCCGGATGTGCGCACCGGCCGGGGCCGGCGGCAGCGGCCGGCCGGCCGGATGGGCGAGGTCGATGGCGACGATGTCGGCAGCTTCCGGGCGGGCCGCCGCCACCACCATCGGCAGATGCGCCAAGGTCACGTCGCCGGCCCGAACATGCGGTCGAGATAGGCGTTGAGGAAGTGATGGATCGGCTTCTCCATGATCGACATGCGCCCCGGCGCATAGTTCGGCGAGGCCATGGCGAGCTGCATCGATTCGATCATGCCCCGATCCTCCTCGTAGATGACCTCCTGGTAGGCCCGGTAGACCTCGACCTTGGCCGCGAAGTCCGGGTCGGCGAAGAACTCCTCCGGGAACAGCAGATAAATCAGCACCTCGCAGGCGTCCGGGCCGAGCGGCCAGGCGGTCATCAGCTTGACGCAGTCGACCCGGCCGAAGAGCGTGAGGTTCGGCGGCAGGAACCCGGTGCAGGCAAAGCTGTCGGGCCGGTCCTCGAGCCACGGCGCCTTGGCGAAGCGCGTCTGCCCGTCCGGGGTCGATGGGGCGGCGTCGTAGCGGATGGCGATGCCGCCGCCCGGCTTCAGCGACACGTTCTCCGGCGTCCAGCTGAAGCGGGCGCCGAACGACTTCGCGTGCAGGACCCCCACATGGTAGAAGTCCATCAGATTTTCGTGGAAGAATTTCCAGTTGCAGGCCAGCCGGATGCGCGTCAGGTCCGCCACCCGGCAGCGTTCGGTATGCAGGGCGGCGAAGTCCGCTTCGAATTCGGCCATCGCCGCGTCGAAGTCGCGCGGCTCAGAATGGAAGCAGACGAAGACGTTGCCGCGCCAGATGCGCAGGGCGACCGGCGGCAGGCGGCACTGGGCCGGATCGAAGGCCTCGGAATCGCGCATGTAGGCCGCGCCCGTGAGCTGCCCGGTCAGGTCGTAGGTCCAGCCGTGATAGGGGCATTTGAACATGCGGGCGTTGCCGCGACCCTGGGCGACCTCGACGCCGCGATGGGCACACATGTTGTAGAAGGCGTGGAGTTCGCCGCGCTTGTCGCGGGCGACCAGGATGGGGCGATCGGCAATGCGGCGCGCCTCGTAGTCGCCGGGCGCGGCGAACTGTTCCTCGCGGCCGACGAACAGCCACTCGCGTCCGAAGAACTCGACCAGCTCGCGCCGGTAGATCTCGGGCGAAGCGTAGATCTCTCCCGGGACATGCCGCGCACGCAGCAGGTCGGATCGGGTGGCGGCCAATTGCGGCGCGATGCTGCGGTCTCCGTCCATGTTCGAAGTCCCCTCGCCACTCTATACACTCGTATGAAGTTACGATCCTGACCGGCAGGGCGCAATGGCCATCCGCGGCCGCCGGCGCTATCACTCGCCCCCGAGGGACATGAACCGGCACGAATCGAGCAACCTTCCCGGCGGCAGCGGCGATGCCGCCCGGCGCGGCTTCAGCAAGCTGGCGCCCGCGATCCGGCGCCAGCAACTCATCGACGCCACCTTCCGCTCGCTCTGCCTCCACGGCGACGCCGGCACCAGCGTGCGGGCGATCGCCGCGCTCGCGGGCCTCTCCCAGGGCATGGTGCGCCACCATTTCCAGACCAAGGGCGAGCTCCTTGCGGCCACCACCCGCCATCTCTCCGACCGCTTCTACGAGGCGGCGGAGGCGGCGGCGGCCGCCGCGGGGCCCGACCCACTGGCCCGCCTGCGCGCGATCCTGCTGGTGGGACTGCGGCCGCCCATTCTCGACCGCGACTACGTCCGCGCCCGCTATATCCTGTGGAGCCTCAGCCAGTCCGACGCGGCGATGCAGGCGGCGCACGAGGAAACCTACGGCCGGCTGCGCCGGCGCCTCGAAGGTCTGCTGGGCGAGATCGAGGCGACCCATGGCGGCAAGGTCGATCCCGTGGAGACGGCCCGACTGCTGATGGCCCTACTCAAGGGCGCCTGGGTCGAATGGCTGGTCTCGCCCGAGGGCTGCGACCCCGAGCGCATCGTCGCGGGTTTCCTGCCGATGCTGGAAGCGCGCATGGCCGCGCCGTCCCTCAGCGCGCCGCGAGGGCGTCGATCCAGCGGGTGACCCGCGCTACGACCTCGTCGTCCAGCCCGGCGAAGCCGTGCGCCGCGCGCGCCTCGCACGGGTCACCGATGCCTTCCGGCCCGTCCAGCAGGATGACGTCGACGGCGCCGCCATGCCACTGGCGGAAGGCGAGGACCGACGCGGGCAGCGTGACCCGGCAGGTGTCCCGCACATGCCCGACGACCAGCAGAGGCAGGAGCGCCACCCCGGGGTCGCCGCGGACGGCGCTGAAGAAGCTGGGCTGTCGATGCTCGGTCGGCATCAGCATCGGCGCGGTCAGCACCATGCCGTCCGGCCGGCCCGCACCCGCGCTTTCGCGCAGCAGGGTTCCGGCCGACACGGCGCCACGGCTGGTCGCCACCACCACCACGGGCTGGCTGATCGTCCGCATGTAGGCGACGAGCGCAGCGAGGTCGGCGCCGTGCTCGGCTGCCCAGCGATAGCCGCGCACGGCCCCGTCCGCCGTCTTCAGGTCGGGCGCGACATCCGGCACCAGCGTCGCGAACCCGGCCGCCGCGTAGACATGCCGGGTGCGGACGAGCTGGTTGTTGCGCAAGGCCTGGATGGTGCCGTCCGGCGTGATGTCGAGGCGCCCGAGGCCGCCTGCCAGCAGCACGACGGACCCGCGGGGACGTTCCGGCCGCAGCAGCAGCGCGCGGATCGCCTGGCCGCGCGACGCGACCTCGACCACGGGCTCGGCGGCAACGTCGGCCGGCGCTGTCGCCGCGCCTGCGACGACGAGGCCGAGCCACACGGCGAACCGGAAGCGGATGCGTGCGCGCATCGCCTTGTCCTCCCCGGGGAAGATCTGCCCGCCACATCCTACCCTGGCAGAGCGGCGCAGAATATCGACTTCAGACGCCCAGCCAGGCAAGGGCGGTGCTGCCGGCGGCCCATCCGGCCGCCCCGCCGGCGACCGTCGCCCCGATCGGCAGCGCCAGCGCGCGGGCGAAGCCGGCGCCGCCGGCCGAGCCGGCGCCGCCGGCCGAGCCGGCGATCGCCGGCTTCATCAGGGTGTTGACGAGGGCGGCGATCAGAATGGCGTCGGCCGCGACCTCCGCCGGGAAGGAACCCGATGCCGCTCCGCCGGCGAGGGAGATGCTGATCGCATCGACGTCGAAGAGGCCCGACAGCGCCGCCAGGGGATAGAGGCCGGCCGTGCCGACGAGATGCTGGACCGCCTGAACCAGGAAGGCGGCGGCGGCGAAGATGCCGCCCATGAGGATCGCGCCGCCGAGATCGAGGGGGTCGCCGCGTTCGCCCGGGGTGCCGTGATCCTCCGCGGCGGCTTTGCGCAGGCGCCAAGCCGCCACGGCGGCCCCGGCCAGTACGGCCGGCAGCAGTGCGGTCGCCAGCTGCGGCAGCAAGGCCGGCGCCACGATACCCGCCACCACCAGCAGCCGGACCAGCATCATCGTCGAGGCGAGCCCGACTGCGGCAGCGAGCATCGGACGGCGCGCCCGCTCGCTCCGCGCGCGCCGGGACAGCTCGAGCGTCACGGCGGTCGACGAGACCAGCGCGCCCAGGAGCGCCGTCACCGTCAGGCCCGCGGTCGGCCCGATCAGCCGGATCGCGAAATATCCGACGTAGCCGATCGCCGCGATCAGCACGACCATGCGCCAGACATCGTAGGGATTGACCGCCTCCCACGGGCCGAAGCCGCGGTCCGGCAGCAGCGACAGGAAGACGACCGAGATCAGCAGCAGGCGGAGTGTCGCCAGCAATTCCCGCCGCTCGATTCGCTGCAGCAGGTCGTGCATCTCGGGCTTGAAGCCCAGCAGCAGCGCCATGACGATGGTGACCGACGCGGCGACGGCCGGCTCGCCATGCCCCGCGACGGCACCGAGCGCAAAGGTGACGAGGGCGGCGATCTCGGTCGTGATGCCGAGCCCGCCCTGGGGATGCGCCTCGCGCCAGTAGCCGAGCGCGAGGAAGAGGGCGACGGCGAGCAGGCCGGCCGGAAGCAGCCAGGCGGCGGCCGGACCGGCCATGGCCAGCACGCCGCCGAGCAGGCCGATCAGGCCGAAGGTGCGCCACCCGGCGACCCGGCCGCCTTCGCCTTCGCCGCGATGGGTCCAGCCGCGCTCCAGCCCGACCAGCAGCCCGATGCCCAGCGCGACGGCAAGGTTCGGAAGCTGCGCGGCGGCGTCCATCGCCGTGCCCCCGGCCCTCAGTTGGTCTGGCCGATGGTGACGCCGCCGTCGATCACCATCACCTGTCCCGTCATGAAACGCGCCGCCGGCGAAGCCAGGAAGACGACGGCGCCGGCGATGTCCTCGACCTCGCCGATGCGCCCGAGCGGGCATTGGCGCAGATTGCCCTGCAGCATCCGCTCGTCCTCCCACAATGCGCGGGCGAAGTCGGTCCGGATCAGGCCGGGAGCGATGCAGTTGACGCGGATGTTGTGTCGGCCCCATTCGACGGCGAGGTTGCGGGCGAGCTGGAAGTCGGCCGCCTTGGAGATGGCGTAGGCGCCGAGCGTGCTCGTGCCCTTGAGCCCGGCGATGCTGGAGACGATGATGATCGACCCCTCGCGCCGCTCCGCCATGTCGGGCATGACGAGGCGCGCCAGGACGAGGTTGCTCCAGACGTTGGTCCCCATGATCTTGTCGAACGGCTCGCGCGGCAGGGCGTCGAGCGACCCGAAATACGGATTGACGGCCGCGTTCCCGACCAGCACGTCGACCGGGCCGAAGCGGGCCCGCGTCTCGGCGACGAGGCCCTGCAGCTGGTCCTCGCGGCCGACATTGCAGGGAATGGCGACGGCCTCGCCGCCGCCCGCGCGGATGGCGGCCGCCACCGGCTCGATCGCTTCGGGCTTGCGGCTGGAGACGACGACCTTCGCCCCCGCCCTGGCCAGTGCCTCGACCGCCGCGCGGCCGATGCCGCGGCTGGAACCGGTGACGATCGCGACCTTGCCTGCGAGATCGAACATGCTCCCCTCCCCTCTGCTTCCGGCCGAACTTATACCAGTTCCGAAGAACGATGACTCATGGCGCGGGCCAGCCATCGTGCGTCCCTCGACTTCGCTCGGGATGAGGCAGGCCTTTGTTCAGATTAAAGAATTTCGCTCATCCCGAGCGAAGTCGAGGGACGCAGCGGCGTCGATGACGGCTCGTTCCGTATCCACCGGCTTTGGCATTGCGCCATGACCGCAACGCTCGCAGTAGCCGCGATCGGCGGCTTCCATGTCGGCGGCAGGCCGCACCGGCTCTCCGGCGCGGCGCCCCGGATGGCGGCCTTCGCGCCCGACGGCCCGGCTCGCGCATTCGATCCCAACGGCGAGTTCGTCGTGCAGCAGATGTATGTCCAGTATGTCCGGCTGGCGGCGCCGCGTTCGCCCCTGCCCGTCCTGCTGTGGCACGGCGGCGGCATGACCGGCGTCACCTGGGAGGACACGCCCGACGGACGGCCGGGCTGGCAGCAGCTCCTGCTGGAGGCGGGGCGCGACGTCTATGTCGCCGACGCGGTCGAGCGCGGGCGCGCATCCTGGTTTCCCTATCCCGGCATCATGCCGGGCGAGCCGGTGCTGCGGCCGATGGAAGAGATGTGGGCGACCTTCCGCCTCGGCCCGCCGGAAGGGTACGGCAGCCGCGCCCCCTTCCCCGGCCAGCTGTTTCCCGTCGATCACCTGCAGGGGCTGGCACGGCAGGTCGTGCCGCGCTGGCCCGGCAACGAGGCGGCGACGATCGCCGGATATGAGGCGCTGCTCGACCGGGTCGGAACCGCCGAGGTGATCGCCCACAGCCAGGGTTGCGGTTTCGCGCTCGCCGCCGCCCGCGATGGCCCCTCGCGCGTCGCCGCCTGCGTCCTGCTGGAGCCGTCGGGCGCGCCCGACCCCGCGACGGTCGACCTCGCCGCCGCGGCCGATGTGCCCCACCTCGCCGTCTGGGGCGACTTCTTCGCCGAGAGCCCGGTCTGGCAGGCCTACCGCGCCGCCTTCGAGCGCTATGCCGAAGCGCTGCGCCATGCCGGCGGCGCGGTCGACGTGATCGACCTGCCCGCCATGGGAATCCGCGGCAATTCGCACATGCTGACGATGGACCGGAATTCGGCGGCAATTGCCGGGATCGTGGCGGACTGGCTCGCCCGCCGACCGCTTGCCAAGGCGGCGACGCCTCTCTAGCTTCCCGCCCACCAAGCAAGATCGGGAGGGCGGCCATGGACCTGAGCTACAGCGCCGAGGATCTCGCATTCCGCGACGAGGTCCGGACCTTCATCCGCGACAGCCTTCCCACTCATATCCGCGACAAGGTCGCCGCCCAGCAGCACCTCTCCAAGGACGACTACGTCACTTGGCAGAAGCTCTTGCACGGCCGCGGCTGGATGGCGCCGCACTGGCCGAAGGAGTGGGGCGGCTGCGACTGGTCGCCGGTGCAGCGGCACATCTTCGACGAGGAGCTGAATTTCGGGAACACGCCCCGGATCATGCCCTTCGGCACCAAGATGCTGGCCCCGGTGCTGCTGAAGTTCGGCACCGAGGCGCAGAAGCAGCGCTTCCTGCCGCGCATCCTCTCCAGCGAGGACTGGTGGTGCCAGGGCTATTCCGAGCCCGGGGCCGGCTCCGATCTCGCCGGTCTCAAGACCCGCGCCGAGCGCCGCGGCGACCACTACGTCGTCACCGGCCAGAAGACCTGGACGACGCTGGCGCAGTATGCCGACTGGATGTTTGTCCTGGTCCGCACCGACCCCGGCGCCAAGAAGCAGGAAGGCATCTCCTTCATCCTGATGGACATGCGCTCCAAGGGCGTCAGCGTGCGCCCGATCCGCACCATCGACGGCTCCGCCGAGATCAACGACGTCTTCCTCGACGAGGTCGAGGTGCCGGTCGAGAACCTCGTCGGCGAGGAGAACAAGGGCTGGACCTGCGCCAAGTACCTGCTCGGGCATGAGCGCTCCGGCATCGCCGGCATCGCCCACTCCAAGAAGATGCTGGAGAAGCTGCGCCGCGTGGCGGCGGAGGAGACGATCGGCGGCCGGCCGCTGATCGAGCACGGGCCCTTCCGGGACAAGATCGCGCGCATCGAGGTCGAGCTGATGGCGCTCGAATACACCAACCTCCGGGCGCTGGCGAACGAGACCCGCGGCGCCATGCCGGGGCCGGAACCGTCGATCCTCAAGGTGCGCGGCACCGAGATCCAGCAGGCGATCACCGAACTCTTCGTCGAGGCGGCGGGGCCCTATGCCCTGCCCTTCCTGCCCGAGGCCCTGGAAGGCGGCGCCAATGTCGAGCCGGTCGGGCCCGACGGCGCGGCCGCCTTCGCGCCGACCTATCTCAACTGGCGCAAGACCTCGATCTACGGCGGATCGAACGAGATCCAGAAGAACATCGTCTCCAAGATCCTCCTCAGGGCCTGATCCATGGACTTCGGACTCTCCGAGCAGCAGCAGCTTCTGCGCGATTCCATCGAGCGGTTCGTCCAGGACGAGTACGCCTTCGACGCCCGGCGCAAGATCGTCGCGTCGGAGGAAGGCCTCAGCCGCGACCATTGGCGGACCTTCGCCGAACTCGGCCTGCTCGCCCTGCCCTTCGCCGAGGACGAGGGCGGCATCGGCGGCGACGGGGTCGACACGATGGTGGTGATGGAGGCCTTCGGGAAAGGCCTCGTCGTCGAGCCCTTCCTGCCGACCGTCATCCTCTGCGGCAGCCTGCTGAAGCTGGCGGCGACGGCCGAACAGCGCGCCGGGCTGCTGCCGGGCATCATCGACGGCGAGACCTTGCTCGCCTTCGCCCATGGCGAGCGCCGGGCGCGGCACGATCTCGGCCATGTCGAGGCCAAGGCCGCGCGCAGCGGCGACGGCTTCGTCCTCGACGCCGCCAAGAGCGTCGTCCTCGGCGCGCCGTCCGCCACCCAGTTCATCGTCTCGGCCCGCACGGCCGCCGGCATCTCCCTCTTCCTCGTCCCGGCCGACGCCGCCGGCCTCTCCGTGCGTCCCTACCTCACGATCGACGGGCAGCGCGCCGGCGAGGTGACGCTGGCGGGAGTCACGGTCGGCGCCGAAGCCCTGCTCGGGCCGGACGGCGGCGCCCTACCGCTCATCGAGCGGGCGGTCGACATCGCCACCGCGGCCGTCTGCGCGGAGGCGGTCGGCTGCATGCAGGCGACCTTCGAGCGCACCCGCGACTATCTCAACACGCGCGAGCAGTTCGGCACCAAGATCGGCAATTTCCAGGCGCTGCAGCATGCGCTGGTCGACATGTTCGTCGAGCTGGAGCAGTCGCGCTCGATGGCGATCGTGGCCGCCGTCCATGCCGGCAGCGACGACGATGCCGCCCGCCGCCGCGCCATTTCCGCCGCCAAGGTGCAGATCGGCAAGAGCGGCCGCATAATCGGGCAGACCGCCGTCCAGCTCCATGGCGGCATGGGCATGACCGACGAGATGCAGGTCGGCCATTATTTCAAGCGGTTGACGGCGATCGAGCAGAGCTTCGGCGACAGCGACCATCACCTGGCCCGGTTCCAGGGCGGGTGAGCCGCCCTTGGCCGCCTTCGTCCGCCGCGCCGATCTCGACTTCCTGCTCTTCGACTGGCTCGATGCCGAGGGGCTGACGGGGCGCGCGCGTTTCGCCGACCATGGCCGCGAGACCTTCGCCGCCGCCCTCGACACCGCCGAGGCGATCGCGGCGCGGCACTTCCAGCCGCACAACCGCAAGGCCGACATCGAGGAACCACGGCTGGAGAACGGCCGCGTCGTCGTCGTGCCGGAGGCGAAGGCCGCCCTCGACGCCTTCCGCGAGGCCGGCTTCTTCGCGATGGAGGCGGCGCCCGAGGCCGGCGGCATGGCGCTGCCGCACCTCGTCGCCCAGGCCTGCTTCGGTGTCTTCGACGCCGCCAACATCGCGACCGCCTCCTACCCCCTGCTGACGATCGCCGCCGCGAACCTGATCGAGAGCTTCGGCAGCGACGACCAGAAGCGCCGCTATCTGCCCGCCATGCGCGCCGGCCGCTTCTTCGGGACGATGGCGCTGACCGAGCCGCAGGCCGGCTCGTCGCTGGGCGACGTCCGGACCACCGCGACGCCCGCCGGCGACGGCACCTGGCGGATCAAGGGCGGCAAGATCTTCATCTCGGGCGGCGAGCACGAGCTGTCCGACAACATCGTCCACCTCGTGCTCTGCCGCATCGCCGGCGCGCCGCCGGGCCCCAAGGGCCTGTCGCTGATGCTGGTGTCGAAATACGCGGTCGGCGACGACGGCAGCCTCGGTCGGCGCAACGACGTCGCGCTCGGCGGCCTCATCCACAAGATGGGGTGGCGCGGGACCACCTCGACCGTCCTCAACTTCGGCGAGCGCGACGCCTGCGTCGCCGAGCTGGTGGGCGAGCCCGGGCGCGGCCTCGCGCAGATGTTCCAGATGATGAACGAGGCCCGCATCGGCGTCGGCCTCGGGGCCGCGATGCTGGGCCATGCCGGCTATCTCGCGGCCCTCGACTATGCCCGCACCCGTCCGCAGGGTCGCCCGGCCGACGCCAAGGACGTGACGCGGCCGCAGGTGGCGATCGTCGAACACGCCGACGTGCGGCGGATGCTGCTGGCGCAGAAGGCCTATTCGGAGGGCGCGATGGCGCTCTGCCTCTATGCCGCCCGGCTGGTCGACGACAGCCGCACCCTGCCCGACGCCGATGCCCGCGCGCACGCCCACCGCCTGCTCGACGTGCTGACCCCCATCGTCAAGGCCTGGCCGGCCGAGTGGTGCCTGGAGGCGAACAAGCTCGCGATCCAGGTCCATGGCGGCTACGGCTTCACCCGCGAGTACCCGGTCGAACAATTCTATCGCGACAACCGCCTCAACCCGATCCACGAGGGCACCAACGGCATCCAGGCGCTCGATCTGCTCGGCCGCAAGGTGACGATGCAGGATGGCGCCGCGCTGGCGGACCTGCTGGCGCGCATCGACGCGACGGCCGCGCGCGCCGCCGCCGAGCCGGCCCTGCAGGACATGGCGGGCGCGCTCGACGCCGCCGCCCGCCGGCTCGACCGGGTGACGCAGGCCGCCCGCGCCGCCATGGCCGGCGGCCGCGCCGGCGCGGCGCTCGCCAACGCCTCGGCCTATCTCGACCTCGCCGGCCACACGGTCGTCGCCTGGCTCTGGCTCGACCAGACGCTGGCCGCCCTGCGCCTCCCCGACGGCCCGCTGCCGCGCGGCAAGCGCGCCGCCTGCCGCTGGTTCTTCCGTTGGGAACTGCCGAAATGCGCCCACTGGGCGGACCTGGTCGAACAGCTGGACGGCAGCGTCGGGGAAACCGATCCGGACTGGCTGTAGCGGCCGGACCTCAATGCTCGAAGCGGATGAACACCGTCTGGCGGTCGCCGTCCGAGCGTAGTTCCAGCGCGTCGGAGAGCTGGCCGAGGGTCCAGCCGACATAGCGGCCGACCTCCCGCTCGTCGCCCAGCAGCGCCTCGGGCGAGGGTTGCGCCGTCGGCTGTTCGATCGCCGTGCCCTGGTAGACGACGGCGATGTCGAGGTGGGTCTCGTCGAACTGCGCGTCGAGCCGCACGCCGTCGCGCGCAAGGCCCGCTTCCAGGATCGCCTCGGCCGCCAGCGCCGTCGTCCGGGCCGCCGCGATGATGACGTCGCGGCGCGCGCCCCAGAGTTCGCCCTGGCGATCGAGGAACGCCTGGACCGCCAGGAACGGGTGCGCAGCCGCGGGCATGGACAGCTCCGCCCGGCGGCTGATGCCGATCTGGAAGACGAGGTTGAGCAGCAGCGCCGAGATGGCGGACAGCGACAGTGGCGACCCGAACAGCGGCGCCAGGATCGCCGGCACGCCGCGGAAGACCTGCGGGATCACCAGCAGGCTGATGCCGGCGATGATCGACAGGCCGACCACGAACACCCGTCGCTCGCTCAGCCGGCGCGACAGGATCAGCTCCATGCCCGACGTGATGAGATAGGCGGCCGAGTAGAGGATGATGGCGCCCAGCACGGGCTGCGGCACCATCGTCGCGGCCGCCGCGACGCGCGGGCAGAGCGCGGCCAGGATCAGCATGGCGCCGGTCGCCGTGGCGACGATGCGGGCCGTCGTCCCGGTCGCAAACGCGAGGCCGACGTTGGACGAGGAGATGTGCGTCGGCATGCCGCCGAGCAGGCTGCTGAC
This sequence comes from Allostella sp. ATCC 35155, assembly GCA_006738865.1. Taxonomy (GTDB): domain Bacteria; phylum Pseudomonadota; class Alphaproteobacteria; order ATCC43930; family Allostellaceae; genus Allostella. The sequence continues at coordinate 1,835,755 of AP019701.1, read as the reverse complement.
GGTGCAGCTCGCCCCGTCCGCGACCATGCCGCGGGCCGCCCCGCGCAGGTCGGCCCGCCGCCAGTCGGCATCGTTCATGCGCTGGATGGAGATCATGATGCCGAGCGTGTCGATGGCGGCGATGAAGGCGCCCAGCAGGATCGCCGGCACGAAGGCGGCGTCGAAGGCGAAGGACGGCAGGCGCAGCGGAATGTCGATCCACGGCAGCGCGCCGATCTCGACCCTGGGAGCGTGCGTGTCGAGCCCGACCGCCGCCGCGACGATCCAGCCGACGGCGATCCCGATCGGCAGCGAGAAGAGCCGCACCCGGCCCCGCGCGAAAATGGCGACGCCCAGCATCAGCGCGAGGGAGACGGCGGCGACGAGCAGGCTGTCGGGCTGGAAGGTCGCCCGGTCCGGCGACAGCTCCAGCGCCCGCTCCAGCCCGGGCACGATCAGGGAGACGCCGAGCATCGTGACGGTGACGCCGCACACCTCTGCCGGGAGCAGCCGGCGCAGCGGCCGGATGATGCGCCCCATCGAGGCCTGCACGGCAGCGCTGAAGAGCCCGAGGGTGGCGATCAGCGCCGCGCCGCCGACGGCACCCGCCTGGATCAGGACCGGGATGTGGATGGGATTGGGGTTGTGGACCAGGAGATAGCCGCTGCCGAACCGGCTCCATGCCTGGAGCATGGTGCCGATGCCCATGGCGAGGATCGTCGCGGTGACGAAGTCCCGCGTCGCCTCCGGCGAGAAGCCCGCGCCGGCGGCGACAATCAGCGGATAGGCCACGAACATCAGGATGAGGACGGCGTGCTGGAAGGCGAGCAGCAGCGTCACCGACCAGGGCGGGCGGTCATCGACCCCGTAGACCAGATTCGCGGGCTTGCGGGCCAGTCCCCCCTCCGTTCGAACGGAGAGCGGAGAGTAGCGGACGAGTCCGCGAATACAAGCTCGTGTCAGCCACCCGGCGCCGCCGCGCCGGGTGGCCGAAACCGTCAGCCCTTCTTGACCGGCGGCAGGTCGAGCCGGATGTGCAGTTCCTTCAGCCGTTCGACCGGCACCGGCGAGGGCGCCTGCATCAGCAGATCCTGGGCCTGCTGGTTGAGCGGGAAGGCGATGATCTCGCGGATGTTCGGCTCGTCGGCCAGCAGCATGACGATGCGGTCGATGCCGGGGGCCGAGCCGCCATGGGGCGGAGCGCCGAACTTGAAGGCGTTGAGCATGCCGCCAAAGCGCTGCTCGACTTCCTCTTGCGAATAGCCCGCGATCGCGAAGGCCTTGTACATGATCTCGGGCTTGTGGTTGCGGATGGCGCCGCTCGACAGTTCGACGCCGTTGCAGACGATGTCGTACTGGAAGGCCTTGATCTCCAGCGGATCCTTGGTCTCCAGCGCCTCCAGCTCGCCCTGCGGCATCGAGAACGGGTTGTGCGAGAAGACGATCTGGCCGGTCTTCTCGTCGAACTCGTACATCGGGAAGTCGGTGATCCAGCAGAAGCGGAAGGTGCCCTCCTCGTAGAGCCCCATCTCCTGGCCGACGCGGTTGCGCGCCTGGCCCGCCAGCTTCTCGGCCGCGGCCTTCTTGTCGCCGACGAAGAACACGGCGTCGCCGTCGGCGGCGCCCGTCGCCGCCCGGATCTCGGCCACCAGTTCGGCCGACAGGAACTTGGCGATCGGCCCCTTGGCCTCGCCCTCGGCCAGCGTGATGTAGCCGAGGCCGGGCGCACCCTCGCCGCGGGCCCAGTCGTTCAGCTTGTCGAAGAAGCTGCGCGGCCGCGCCGCCGCGCCGGGCGCGCGGATCGCGCGGACGACGCCTCCGGCCTTGGCGATCTTGACGAAGACCTGGAACTCGGAGCGCGCGAAGATGTCGGTGATGTCGACGATGACGAGCGGGTTGCGCAGGTCCGGCTTGTCCGAGCCGTACTTCAGCATCGCCTCGTCGAACGGGATGCGCGGGAACGGCGGCGGCGTCACCGAGCGGCCGTTCGAGAATTCGTCGAAGACGCCGGACAGCACCGGCTCGATCGTCCGGAAGACATCTTCCTGGGTCACGAACGACATCTCGAAATCGAGCTGGTAGAACTCGCCCGGCGAGCGGTCGGCGCGGCTGTCCTCGTCGCGGAAGCAGGGTGCGATCTGGAAGTAGCGGTCGAAGCCCGCCACCATCAGCAGCTGCTTGAACTGCTGCGGCGCCTGCGGCAGGGCGTAGAACTGGCCCGGATGCATGCGGCTCGGCACCAGGAAGTCGCGTGCGCCCTCGGGCGAGCTCGAGGTCAGGATCGGCGTCTGGAATTCGGCAAAGCCCGCCTCGATCATGCGTCGGCGGATGCTGGCGATGACCTGCGAGCGCAGCATGATGTTGCGGTGCACCGCCTCCCGCCTGAGGTCGAGGAAGCGATAGCGCAGCCGGATGTCCTCGGGATAGTCGGCGTCCGCGTTGACCGGCATCGGCAGCGTGTCGGCCACCGACTGTACGGTGAGCTGGCCGATCTGAAGCTCGATCGCGCCGGTGTCGAGCTTCGTGTTGACGGTCTCGGCCGAGCGGGCCACGACCTTGCCCGTGACGGTGACGACGCTCTCCACCTTCAGCGCGTCGACGGCGGCGAAGAGGCCGCTCGACACGTCGACGACGCACTGGGTGATCCCGTAATGGTCACGCAGGTCGATGAAGACGAGCTGCCCGTGGTCGCGCTTGCGGTGGACCCAGCCGGAAAGCCGGGCCTCGCTGCCGACATGCTCGGCGCGGAGCTGACCGCAGGTGTGCGTACGATAGGCGTGCATCGGAAAACCGTCGGATGGGGTTCGGGAGCGGGCGGGCGAAAAGCGCATGGCACCCGCGCCCATGTCAAGATGACACGGGGCCCCGCGCCCGCAGCGGCGAACGCGCGGCTCGACCGGACGCCGCCCGAAGCCTAATGTCCTGCCGGAACCGTCCCCGCGGGCGGCTGCCGAACGACAGACTGGACCTTGCCGCCGCGCCGCCCGGCCCGGCCGCCATCCCGAGGCCGAATGACGCTGATCGCCGACACCGACGCCCTGACCGCCTTCTGCCAGCGCCAGGCCGGCGCGAACTTCCTCGCGGTCGATACCGAATTCATGCGCGACAAGACCTACTGGCCGCAGCTCTGCCTCGTCCAGGTCGCCGGTCCCGAGGAGGCGGCGGCGATCGATCCGCTCGCCCCCGGGATGGATCTCGCGCCCTTGCTCGATCTCATGTTCGACGAACGGATCGTCAAGGTCTTCCATGCCGCCCGCCAGGACGTCGAGATCTTCTATCACCTGACCGGCCGCATCCCGGAGCCGCTGTTCGACACCCAGGTCGCGGCCATGGTCTGCGGCTTCGGCGAGGCGGTCTCCTACGAGAACCTCGCGAGCAAGCTGGCCGGCGCGCGCATCGACAAGTCGTCCCGCTTCACCGACTGGGCGCAGCGGCCGCTGACCCAACGCCAGCTGACCTACGCGCTGTCCGACGTGACCCATCTGCGTCCGACCTACGAGAAGCTGCGCCGGCGACTGGAACGGTCGGGCCGCGGCGAGTGGCTGAACGACGAGATGAACGTCCTGCTGGAACCCTCGACCTATCGCCTCGATCCAGTCGAGGCGTGGCGACGGTTCAAGATCCGGGGCGGGTCCGGCCGGTTCCTGGCCGTCCTCCAGGAGGTCGCGGCCTGGCGCGAGCGCGCCGCCCAGGACAAGGACATGCCGCGCGGGCGCATCCTGCGCGACGAGGCGATCCTGGAAATCGCCGCGCACCACCCGACCTCGGTCGACGAACTGGCCCGCACACGCGGCCTCGGCAAGGGCTTGGCGGAGGGGCGCTTCGGGACCGAGATCCTGGAGGCGGTGCAGCGCGGGCTGGCGCTGCCGGAGGCGGAGTTGCCCAAGCCGCCGCCGCGGCAGGACATGCCGCCCGGCCTGGGGCCGCTCTGCGACCTGCTGCGCGTGCTGCTCAAGATGAAGTGCGAGGAGCACGACGTCGCCCAGAAGCTGGTCGCCTCGGCCGACGACCTGGAGCGTATCGCCGCGTCCGACGACGCCGACGTGCCGGCGCTGCAAGGCTGGCGGCGCGAGGTGTTCGGCCAGCACGCGCTGGCCCTCAAGCACGGCCGGCTCGGCCTCACCGCGCACGGCAAGGCGATCGCGGTGGTCAGCCTGGTCGACGCAGCCTGACCGCGGCGCCGCCGGCTACCGGCGGACGGCGCCGGCGGCTGTCACTTGGCCGCAACAAAAAGTTCGATTGTTCTCGAATTGTCGAATCGATACGGTCGATGTCGCGCGGGGCGGACGGCCGAGGTCGGTGCCGTCGCGCGCTGTTCTCCACTCCGGAGAGGCCCGGGACGATGACCGCTCGACGCTACAACGTGCTGTTCCTGTGCAACGGCAATTCCGCCCGCAGCATCATCGCGGAGGCCCTGCTGCGAAAGCTGGGGGCGGGCCGCTTCGACGCCTGGAGCGCCGGCGCCGCGCCGCGCGGGCACATCCATCCCCTCGCGGCCACGCTGCTCAATAGCGAAGGGCTGCTCGATCCCACCCTGAGATCGAAGTCGTGGCAGGAGTTCACGGGCGCCGATGCGCCCGAGTTCGACTTCGTGTTCACGCTCTGCGATCAGACCGCCGGCGAAGCCTGCCCGGAGTGGCGGGGGATGCCGGTGACCTCCCATTGGGGCATTCCCGACCCCGGCGCCGCGACCGGCACCGAGGCCGAACGGATGCTGGCCTTCCGGGAGACGCTGCGCATGCTGAACCAATGGCTGCGCATCTTCGTCGCGCTGCCGATCGGGGCGCTCGACCGGATGTCGCTGCAGCGGCGGGTCGACGCAATCGGGCGCCTGCGTCCCGATGCGGTGGAGGAGAGCGCTTCCTGACCCGCGGGCTGCGGCCGGCCGGCCGGCCGCCGCTCAGCCGTCGGGGTGGTCCTGCCAGAAGCGCAGCAGCCGGTCGACCAGCGCGTCCGGCTGCTCCTCCGGCACGAAATGGCCGGACTCGGGGATGACGCCGCCCTCGACGCGGTCGGCGATGCAGGCGAGCGATTCCGCCGGCTCCATCCCGCGGGCCCGCGCCTCCGTCCGGGCGCCGCCGAGCGCCAGCACCGGCATCGGCAGGCGGAATCCGGACTCCTGCAGGCGGAGGTTGGTCTCGGCGTCCTCGGGTGCGGCGCGATAGTAGGAGAAGCCGGCCCGCAGCGCGCCGGGCTTGCTGTAGGTGCGGACGTATTCGTCGATGTCGGCGTCGGTGATTCCGCCGTGCTGCCAGGAAAACTCGGAATAGAACCAGGAGAGGTAGAGCCGCTCGCGGCCCGCCACCAGCGCCTCCGGCAGGTCCGGCGTACGATGGAAGAGGTGGTGCCAGCGGCGCCCGCCCTGGGAGATGTCGGGACCGAGACCCGGCACCGTCACGTCGACGATGGCGAGGCTGCGCACCGAATCCGGCATCTGGCTCGCCAGCGCGAAGGCGGTCGGTCCGCCCCAGTCGTGCCCGACCAGATGGAACCGTCCGATCCCGAGATGGCGGACGAGTTCGCGCACGTCGCCCGCGACGGTCTGCTTGTCGTAGCCGCCGGGCGGGCGGGAGGTGTCGCCCAGCCCGCGCAGGTCGGGCGCGATGATCCGCCAGCCGGGCGACAGGCGCGCAATGACGTGGCGCCACTCGTACCAGGTCGAGGGCCAGCCATGCAGCAGCACGACGGGCGTCCCGGTCCCCGCGGTGACGTAGTGCATCGTCACCTGCGACAGCCGCGCGAAATGATGCTCGATCCCGGTCATGGCCGCCCTCTCCGCCTCTCGTTGCGGCCGATCCTAGCCCGCGGCCGGTGCCTGCTGGAAGGCGACGGCGGCCGGACGGCCCAGGGCGCGGCCGAGCGCGTCGAGCCGGCGACGCACCGCCTCGCCCGCCATCACCTCGTCCTCCGGCCGCAGGACGAGCCGGATGGCGCCGTCGGCCAGTTCGATCCGGGTGCGGGCGAGCGCGTCCGGCGAGCCGCCCGAGATCGTGTAGCCGACGCGCAACGCCAGCCCCACCGCCTGCGCCCACAGCCGTTCTGCCGCGCTGGCGAGCGGCGCATAGGGCGCGAGGACGGCCGCATCGCCGGCGCCGCCGTAGCGGGAATGGAGCATCGTCGCGAGCAGGAAGCGGCCGCGATGGTCGATGCCGCCATGCGGCAGGCGAATGGCCGAGAGGAACGCCTGTTCGGCGCGATAGTCGGGGTGTTCGTTCCAGGCGCTGTCCGACAGCAGGCCGGCCGCGTGCCGGAGGCGGCGCTCGCCCGGCGGATCGGCAGCGAACAGCGGCTCGGTCCAGGCCAGGAGATGGTCCCCGTCGGCACCGAAGCGCCGCCCGCGTGCGGCGATCGCGCGGCAGGCGGCGAGCAGCGGGTCGGCGGCGCGCTCCCCGGCGTCGAGGCCGGAGAAGACGTACCCCTCCCGCAGGCCCGTGGCCGAGAAGACGATGCGCTGCGGCGCCAGGGCCGCGACGAGCCGGCCCAGCAGCAGCGCCGCGTTCGGGATCGCGTCGAGGCGCCGCCGCGACACGCCCGTCAGCTTGTCGAGCTGCTTGCGACCCTGCTTGGCGATCTGGCGCAGGAATGCCTCCAGCGCCGCGCGCTCGATGGCGTAGTGGTGGATGACGTGCAGCGGATGGTTCGTGCGATCCATATGGATCCGCGCGAGCGCCCGCCACGCACCGCCGACGAGATAGAGCTGGCGCCCGCGCTGACGGGCCAGCCAGTCGACGCGCGCCAGCGTCGCATCCACGAGTTCCCGCGCCTTCTTGGGATTGTCGCCGGCCGCATCGGCCAGACGCAGCGGCCCGAGCGGCAGGCTGATCCCCGCCCCGGCGGCGCCCGCGGAGAGCGGCACCAGTTCGACGCTGCCGCCACCGAGATCACCCATCACCCCTTCGGCGTCCGGGATGCCGCTGAGGACGCCGTCCGCGGACAGGGCCGCCTCCTCCAGGCCGGAGATCACCCGCACCCGGACACCGCACTGCGCCTCGACGGTGGCGACGAAGGCCGGCCCGTCCGACGCCTCGCGCACCGCCGCGGTCGCCAGCACCTCGAGATGCCCGACCCCCATCAGCTGCGCGAGCCGCACGAATCGGCGCAGGTTCTCCAACCCCTGCACGACGCCCTCGGGACTGAGCCGGCCCGTCTTCTCCAGCCCGCGCCCCAGTCCGCACATGACCTTTTCGTTGAAAAGGGCCAGCGGGGAGCGGCGAAAGCCGTCGAATACGACGAGGCGGATCGAGTTGGAGCCGACGTCGATGACGGCGACGCGCCCCCCGGGACGCGCGGCCGCCCGTGCCTCCGGCCCGTCAGTCACTGTTGCGGGCGGGCTTCGGTTGGCGTCGTTGCTTCAGCGCGCTGCCGCGCCCGGAAAGGCTGGGATTGGTCATGAAATATCCATGTGCCGAGAATCCGTCGCCGTCCGGCGATACCCGCACATACTCGCCATCGCCGCCCAAGGTCCAGCTTTGCGCCTCGTCGCGAAGATTCATCACCATGATCTGGTCCAGCACCTGGCGGTGGACGGTCGGATTCTCGATCGGCACGAGCGATTCGAGGCGATAGTCGAGATTGCGCGGCATCCAGTCGGCCGACGAGATGAACACCTTGGCCGAAGGCGAGGGCATGCGATGGCCGCCGCCGAAGCAGACGATGCGCGCATGTTCGAGGAAGCGGCCGACGATGCTCCGGACGCGGATGTTCTCCGACATGCCGGCGACGCCCGGCCGCAGGCAGCAGATGCCGCGGACGACGAGGTCGATCTGCACCCCGGCCTGGGAGGCGCCGCACAGCGCGTCGATGATGCCGGGATCGACCAGTGCGTTCATCTTGGCCCAGATCGACGCCGGCCGCCCGGCCCGGGCATGCTCCACCTCGCCGGCGATGTGGCGCATCAGCGTGTCGCGCAGCGAGATCGGCGCGATGGCCAGCTTCTCGAGCCCTTCCGGCACGGCATAGCCGGTCATGTAGTTGAAGAACTTGGCGGCGTCGTTGCACAAGACCGGATCGGAGGTGAAGAAGGACAGGTCCGTGTAAACCTTGGCGGTATAGGGGTGATAGTTGCCGGTTCCGAAATGGACGTAGTTGCGCAGCCCCGTCCCCTCGCGCCGCGCGACCAGCGAGATCTTGGCGTGGGTCTTGAGATCGACGAAGCCGTAGACGACCTGCACCCCGGCCCGCTCGAGATGGCGGGCCCAGAGGATGTTCTGCTCCTCGTCGAAGCGGGCCTTGAGCTCGATCAGCGCCGCGACGGACTTGCCGGCTTCGGCCGCCTCGATCAGGGCGCGGACGATCGGCGAATCGTTGCTCGTGCGGTACAGCGTCTGCTTGATCGAGACCACCGCCGGATCCTCCGCCGCCTGGCGGACGAACTGCACGACGACGTCGAAGCTCTCGTAGGGGTGATGGACGAGAATGTCCTTGGTGCGGATCGCCGCGAAGCAGTCGCCGCCGAAATCGCGGATGCGCTCCGGAAAGCGCGGATTGTAGGGCAGGAACTTCAGGTCGGGACGTTCGTCGACGATGATCTGGCGGATGTCGACGAGCCCGACCAGCCCCTCGACCGCGAAGACGTCGTCGGGCACGACATGCAGCTGCTCGATGAGGAAGGTGCGCAGATCCTCCGGCGTGTCGGCGGTGACGCCGAGCCGGATGACGTGGCCGCGCTTGCGCCGCTTCAGCGCCGATTCGTAGAGGCGGACAAGGTCCTCGGCCTCCTCCTCGATCTCGACCTCGCTGTCGCGGAGCACCCGGAAGGTGCCGCGGCCGAGCACGTCGAAGCCGGGAAACAGCCGGTCGAGGAAGAGCCCGATGAACTGCTCCATCGACAGGAACCGGATGTCGGGCCCCGGCAGCCGCACGAAGCGGCCGAGCTGCTGCGGCATCAGGACGATCGCGTCCATCCGCTCTCCGTCCTGCCGCCGGCGGAGCGCGAGGACCAGTCCGAGCCCGAGGTTCGGGATGAAGGGAAACGGATGGGCCGGGTCGATCGCCAGTGGCGTGAGGACCGGAAAGGTCTCCTCGCGGAACCGCTGATCGAGGAAGGTCAGCTCGTCGACCGTCAGCTCCGGCGGGTCGACGACGGAAACCCCGGCAGTGCGCAGCTCTTCGCGCAGGATGCGGTACCGCTCCTGCTGGGCGTCGGTCAGGCGCGTCGCCCGCTGGGTGATCGCGGCGAGCTGCTGCGCCGGCGTCAGGCCGTCCTGGCTGGGATTGTCGACGCCCGCACCGATCTGCCCCTTCAGCCCGGCGACGCGGACCATATAGAATTCATCGAGGTTGCCGGCGGAGATGGAGACGAAGCGCAGACGCTCCATCAGCGGGTGGTGGAGGTTGTCCGCCTCCGCCAGCACGCGCTCGTTGAAGGCGAGCCAGGAAAGCTCGCGATTGATGAAGCGGGTGGGCAGCCCGCCCTCCGGCGGCACTGCGGCCGGCGGATCGGGTCGACGCCGGGGCGCGCGCGAGCGTCTGGATTCGGGGGTCGCCTCGGGGAGGCCGGCGTCTTCGGTCATGCGCGCATGCTAGCCGGCTGTCATGACGGTGTCATGGCAGGCATCTTGTCCCGCCCGGCGGGCCCGGGCTATTGCAGGCGCCCATGAGTACCGCCCCGACCCGCACCCTGCTGCTGCTGCGGCATGCCAAGTCGAGCTGGGCCGATCCCGGGATCGACGATTTCGACCGTCCCCTCAATCCGCGCGGCCGGCGTGCGGTGGGTGATGTCGCGCGCGTGCTGGCCGGCATGCCGACGCAACCGGCGCTCGTCCTCTGCTCGCCGGCCCGCCGCACGCGCGAGACGCTCGAGGGCATCCGCTCGGGGCTGGCCGGCCAGCCGGAGACGCAGTTCGACCGGTCGCTCTATCTCGCCGACCCCGACCATCTCGCCCGCATCGTCCAGGGCCTGCCCGACATCCCCTGCGCGATGCTGATCGGGCACAATCCGGGCCTGCACGAGTTGGCGGTCATGCTCGCCGGCGACGGCGACGGCGGGTTACGCCGCCGCCTCGCCGAGCAGTTCCCGACCGGGGCGCTCGCCATCCTCACCTTTCAGGGCGAATGGCGGGCGGCCGAGCCGGGTTCGGGGCACCTCGCGGCCTTCGTGGTGCCCCGCGACCTGGAATAGGCCCTGCGGATCAGAGCGTGCCGGGGAAGTGGCCGCCGTCCATCAGCAGGTTCTGCCCGGTGATGAAGCCGGCCTGGACGCTGGCGAGGTAGGCGCAGGCATCGCCGAACTCGGCGACGGTGCCGAAACGGCGGGTCGGATTCAGCATCATCCGCTGGTTCCAGACGTCGTCGTAGCTCTTGCCCGCCTTCTCGGCCGCGAGTTTGGTGTTGGTGCGGAGCCGGTCGGTATCGAAGGGGCCCGGCAGCAGGTTGTTGATGGTGACACCGTGCTGCGCCACCTGGCGGGCGAGGCCGGCGCAGAAGCCGGTGAGACCGGTGCGCGCGCCGTTCGACAGCCCCAGCACGTCGATCGGCATCTTCACCGCCCCCGAGGTGATGTTGATGACGCGCCCGAAGCGGCGCTGGATCATCGGGTCGATGGTCGCCTTGATGAGCTCGATCGGGGTCAGCATGTTGGCCTTCAGGGCCGACAGCCACTCGGCCTCGCCCCACTGGCGGAAGTCGCCCGGCGGCGGGCCGCCGGCATTGGTCACCAGGATGTCCGGCGACGGGCAGGCGGCCAGGGCCTTCTCGCGGCCCTCCGGCGTGGTGATGTCACAGGCGATGCTGGTCACCTTCACGCCCGTCTCGCGCCGGATCTCCTCGGCGGTGGCCTCCAGGGCCTCGGTGCCGCGGGCAAGGATCGTGACCTCGACGCCCTCGCGCGCCAGCGACACGGCGCAGCCCTTGCCCAGTCCCTTGCTCGCCGCACACACCAGCGCAGTCTTGCCCTTCAATCCGAGATCCATCTCGTGTCCTCCTGGGGGTTGGGCCCTGAGCGGGCCGATTCGTCCGGGGCGCGATCATGGGTCGCACCGGCAAGTTCAGGCAATGCCGCTCGCACCAGCGGCAGCGTCACCCGCCGTCCCGCCGCCAGGGCGTGCCGGTCGATGACGGCGGCGACGGCCTGCGCGGCGGCGAAGGATCGTTCGATGCGGGCGGCGAGGAACGCGACGACGCCGGGCTCGACCGGAATGCCGCGGTCGGAGAAATGCTTGGCCAGCACCGCCGACAGCAGGTCGTCGTCGGGCGGCGTGATCGCCGCGATCGGGGCCGCAGCCAGCCGGGAGCGAAGATCGGCCAGCGCGATCGGCCAGCGCGAGGGCGCGCGCCGTGCGGTCAGCAGCAGGTGGCCCTCGCGCGCCGCCAGGATGTTGTAGAGGTGCAGCAGGATCGGCCAGTCCGGCACCCGGTCGGCATCGTCGACCACGACCGCGGCGGGCGCCCCCTCGATCAGGGGCGACAGCGCCGCCATCGCGAGGCGGGCGCCGTCGAAGAACGCCGCGCCGGCCCGGTCCGCGAAGATCCGCGCGAGATGCGTCTTGCCCGCCCCCTCCGGCCCGATGATCGTCAGGGCGGGCGCCGGCCAGTCCGGCCACCGCCCAATCCAGGCGGCCGCCGCGCGGTTGCTGTCGGCGATGAGGAAGTCGTCCGCCGCCAGGGCGGGCCGGCGGGCGAGCGGCAGCGGCAGCTGGCGCAGCTCGCTCACGCCTCGGGCCGGGCGCGGAAGAGCGTGCTGTCGCGGTAGCGTTCCAGGGCAAAGCGCACCAGCACGCCGACGACCGCGGCCGCTGGCACGGCGAGCAGCAGGCCGACGAAGCCGAACACCGCGCCCCCCGCGAGCAGGGCGAAGATGACCCAGACCGGATGCAGGCCGACGCGGTCGCCGACCAGCCAGGGGGTCAGGAAATTCCCCTCGATCGCCTGTCCGACGAGAAAGACCGCGACGACGACCACGATCGGTGTCCAGCCCTCGAACTGGAACAGCGCGACGGAAGTCGAGAGCACGAGGCCGGAGATCGAGCCGACGAACGGAATGAAGGAGACGAGCCCCGAGAACGCGCCGATCGCCAGCCCGAAGTCCAGCCCCGCCAGGGTGAGTCCGACCGCGTAGAACGTGCCGAGGGTGATGCAGACGAGCCCCTGTCCGCGCAGGAATCCGGCCAGTCGCCGGTCGACCTCGATCGCGACGCGGTGGACGTTCTCGCGATGGCGGTCGGGCACGTTGAGGTCGAGGCTGGCCAGGATGTAGTGCCAGTCGCGCAGCAGGTAGAAGCCGACGATCGGCGTGATGAAGATCAGCGACAAAGCGTTGAAGATCGCAAAGCCGCTGCCGACGACGCCCCCGACCAGACTGGCGGCCCATTTGGCGACAGTGCCGAGCTGTTGCGTCAGGAATTCCTCGAGCTTGGCCGTGTCCTCGGGCCCGAGACGGTCGCGCAGCGCGTCGCCGGCGATGAGCAGGCGCGTCCGCAGGGCCTCGGCGATCTCGGGCAGCCGGGCGACGAGATCGACCGTCTGCTCGACCAGGGGGGGCACGACGACCAGCATGGCGGCAAGGGCCAGCAGCAGGACGACGGCGCCGACCGCCAGCGTGCCCAGCCAGCGCGGCAATCCGTGGAGCGCCAGGCGATCGACCGCGGGATTGAGGATATAGGCGACGACGAGCCCGACCAGGAACGGGAAGAGAATATCGCTGAAGACGTAGAGCAGCAGCGCGGCGACGACCGCCGCCCCGGCCCAGAACCAGGCGATCGAGCGGCTGCTCACTTGCGGCCGCCGCCGGTCAGCGCGACGTGCCGGCTCCATTGCATGATGTAGGCGGCTCCCGAGAGGGCCGTGGTCGCGCCGACCGCATAGACGAGCGCGGCGGTCGCACCGCGGTCGTCCAGCCCGAGGCCGATGACGCCGAGGGCGACGGCGGCCAGGACGATCTGCATGGCGGTGTTCACCTTGCTGATGGTGAGCGGCGCCATGCGGAGTTCGTCGGTGAACATGTAGAGCAGCACGGCCCCCCCGATGATCAGCACGTCCCGGAACACGACCAGGATCACCAGCCATGCCGGCAGGTGCCCGACATGGCCGAGGGTGACATAGACGCCGACGAGCAGTGCCTTGTCCGCCAGCGGGTCGAGATAGCCGCCCAGTTCCGAGCGCTGGTCGAACCGCCGCGCCAGGAAGCCGTCGACGGCATCGGAGATCCCGGCCGCCACGAACAACGCGAAAGCCGGCAGCATCGATCCGTCGATGATCAGCCAGACGATGACCGGCACCGAGAGCAGCCGGCCCAGCGTGATGATGTTGGCGAGATACAATCTGTCGCCCCGTACCCGGCGCCGTACCCCGGCGTCCGTTCCTATCGTTTGGCCGTCACCGCAGCGGCGTCGGCGCGCCCGGTCGCGCCGCCGACGGTGCGCCATGGGGTGGTGCGCCATAGGACGGTGCGGTCGGCGGCGGCGCGGCAGGAGGTGGTGCGGGCGCCTCGACCTCGACACCCAACGGAGCCATGGCGCGCCGCAATCCGTCATGTCCGAGGCGATGGGCGATCCGCAGCCGCGCGCGGTCCGCCGACAGCGCCTCGATCTCGACGCGCTCGACGCCCGGCGTCTCGGCGATCCGCCGGCGCAGCTGGATCCAGGCCTCGGCCGTTCCGGTCGGGGCCGTCGCCCGGTCGACGCCGCCGGCGACCGGCGGCGGGACATCGGCGGGCGGCCGGCTCGGCGGCAGCGGGCGTGCCAGCACCGGGATGGTACTGCGGACGGCGGCGGCGAAGCCGCCATCGCCCGGCCCGGCCACGTTGACACGCTGGCGGCTGGCGGGATCGTCCCCCGAATAGCGGGTGATCGCGACGGTCAGGGCACCGCCGCTGCCCGGCGTCGCGCGGACGACCGCCACCTCCCCGGTGCCGTAGCGACGGGCCAGGGCCGCGATGCGCCCGCGATCACCCGCCAGCGCCTGCGCCGGCGAGAGGGCGGTGATGTCGGCGAGGTCGCCGATCGGCACGGCGAACGCGCCGCCGCCCGACTGCTCCGACCATGCCTGGAGCCACGGGTTGCGGTCGTCGAACAGCAGCGGCCCGTCCGGCAGGTCGAGCACCGGCAGCACCAGCACTGGTCGTGCGGCGCGCTCGCTGAAGGCCACGCCCTGCTCGGTCAGGAAGCGGCGCACCGCCTCCGGCCGGAAGCGGACCGTGACCGTCGCCATGTAGCGCACCGGCGTCACCCGCTCCTCGGCGACCTCGACATCCTGGACGAGGGCCGAGACCTGGCCGGCCGAGAGGCGCGGCGGCGTACCGCCGGCCGGGACCACCAGCCGTTCCATCAGCCGCCGAGCGGCCGCCTGCTGGGCCTCGGCGAGCGCGCGCTCGCGCGCCTGGACGGCGGTGGCGGCCGTGACGTCGACCTGATTGCCGGTGATCTCGTACTGCGCGGCCGCCTGCGGAACCGCCGCCAGCAGCGCCAGAGCCAGCGCGAGCAGGGCCAGGGGCAGGCGACGGAAACGGGCGGGCCGGCGGGCGGCGGGGAGGCGCTGGCCGGTCATTGCAATGGCACTCCGATCCGGTATTGTCGGCCGGCGTCGGCCGCATGCCGGCGCCGGAGCCGGGAACCCGTGCGCGGATGTCCGGGCACGGCCGGCCGCCGATCTGTACTCCATATGCGGCGAGGACGCCATCAGCAGCCACACCTATCGCGACGCCGGGGTCGACATCGACGCGGGCAATGCCCTGGTCGAGGCGATCAAGCCGCTCGCCCGGTCGACCGCCCGGCCCGGTGCCGATGCCGGTCTCGGCGGATTCGGCGCGCTCTTCGACCTGAAGGCCGCCGGCTATCGCGATCCGATCCTGGTGACGACGACCGACGGGGTCGGCACCAAGCTCAAGATCGCCATCGACACCGGCCGGCTGGAGACGATCGGCATCGACCTGGTGGCGATGTGCGTCAATGACCTCGTCGTCCAGGGGGCCGAGCCCCTCCTCTTCCTCGACTATTTCGCGACCGGGCGGCTCGACGTCGCCCGCGGTCGCGCGATCGTGGCCGGCATCGCCGAGGGCTGCCGGATCGCCGGCTGCGCGCTGGTCGGGGGCGAGACGGCGGAGATGCCGGGCCTCTACCAGGGCGACGATTTCGACCTTGCCGGCTTCTCCGTCGGCGCCGTCGAGCGCGGCGCGGCCCTCGACGGAACGACCGTCGCGCCCGGCGACGTCGTCCTCGGCATGGCTTCGGCCGGCGTCCACTCGAACGGCTTCTCGCTCGTCCGCCGGGTGGCAGCCGCCACCGGCCTCGACTGGGCATCGCCCGCGCCCTTCGATCCCGATCGCACCCTGGGCGAGGCCCTGCTGGAGCCGACGCGGATCTATGTGCGGCCGGCCCTGGCCGCCGTGCGCTCCGGCGGCGTCAAGGCACTGGCCCACATCACCGGCGGCGGGCTCGTCGAGAACGTGCCGCGCGTCCTGCCGTCCGGGGCCGCCGTGGCGGTCGACACGCAGCGCTGGCCGATGCCACCGGTCTTCGACTGGCTGGCGACGGCCGGGCGCATCGCCGGGTCGGAGATGGCCCGCACCTTCAACTGCGGCATCGGCATGGTGGTCGTGGTCGCCGCGGCCGAGGCGGATCGCATCGCCGCCGAACTGACGGCCGCCGGCGTGCCGACGCACCGCATCGGCCGCGTCGTGCCGCGGGATCCCGGAGCCGCCGGTTGCACCGTCGCCGGCCTCGCCGACCGCTGGCCGGGCTGACGCCATGGGGCGTCTTCGCCTGGGCGTGCTGGTCTCGGGCCGCGGCAGCAACCTGCAGGCGCTGATCGACGCCTGCGCCGATCCTGCTTATCCCGCCGAGATCGCCCTCGTCGTCAGCAATGTCGCCGGTGCCTTCGCCGTCGAGCGCGCGCAGCGGGCGGGCATCGCGACGGCCGTGCTGCCGCACCGGGATTAT
The DNA here is from genome assembly GCA_006738865.1 of Allostella sp. ATCC 35155. Classification (GTDB taxonomy): domain Bacteria; phylum Pseudomonadota; class Alphaproteobacteria; order ATCC43930; family Allostellaceae; genus Allostella. The sequence goes on along the minus strand of AP019701.1, from coordinate 1,819,904 downwards.
CCCGACCGGGCCGCCTTCGACGCGGCGGTGCACGAGCGGCTGACGGGCGCCGGGGTCGGCCTCGTCTGCCTTGCCGGCTTCATGCGCCTGTTGACCCCGGGGTTCGTCGATGCCTGGCACGACCGGATGGTCAACATCCATCCCTCGCTGCTGCCGCTCTTCAAGGGGCTGCATCCGCAGCAGCAGGCGCTCGATGCCGGGGTGCGGATCAGCGGCTGCACCGTGCATTTCGTGCGCAACGAGATGGATGCCGGTCCCATCCTCGTCCAGGCCGTGGTCCCGGTGCTGCCGGACGACAGTGCGGAAGTCCTGGCCGACCGCATCCTCGGGGCCGAGCATGCGGCCTACCCGCTGGCCGTCCGCCTGATCGCCGACGGCCGCGTCCGCGTGGCGGACGAGCGCGCGATCATCTCCGGCGGGGACTGGCGAGCGGCGCCGATGATGGTGCCAGGATGCGGCCCCTGAGATGCCGGACACGGTGGTTGCCCGACCACTTGCCAACCGCGCGGCGGTTCGCTAGCAGGAACGCCTGACCGGTAACCGAATGGGGATATTCATGGCGGCGGACAACAAGTTCGAAGCGATCGAGCGCGACCACCGGGCCACCTGGAACGCATTCGTGCGCATGGCGACCTGGGCCTCGGCCACGATCGTCGTCGCGCTGGCGCTGATGGCCCTGTTCCTGATCTGACAGCGGCGGCCCGTCGCCCCGCGGAGGGCGCGACGGGCCGCAACCGCTCAACCGACGATTTCGGTCTGGGCGAAGAAAAAGGCGATCTCGTTCGCCGCATTCTCCGGCGAATCCGAGCCATGGACGGAGTTCGCCTCGATCGACTCCGCGAAATCCTTGCGGATGGTGCCCGCCGCGGCATTGGCCGGGTTGGTCGCGCCCATGATCTCGCGGTTGCGCACGACCGCGTTCTCGCCCTCGAGAACCTGCACGACGACCGGACCCGAGGTCATGAACGAGCACAGGTCGTCGAAGAACGACCGCTCGGCGTGGACGGCATAGAACTTCTCGGCCGTGTCCCGGGTCAGCTGCATCCGCTTCTGCGCGACGATGCGCAGGCCCTGCTCCTCGAACCGGGCGTTGATCTTGCCGGTCAGGTTGCGACGGGTCGCGTCCGGCTTGATGATCGACAAAGTGCGTTCGACCGCCATGGAATCCTCTTTCTGGGGGAGAAAAGTCGCGGGGTTATAGCGACGGCCCCGATGGGCCGCAACCGCGAGGAAATGCCTCAGGCCCGCGCCTGCCAGCCGCCCTGCTCGGTCTGCTGCCAGTAGGTCAGCGCGTGGCCGGCCTGCTTGGCGCCGCGCCAGCGCTCGCGGGCGGCAGCGACCGCCTCGGGGTCGTTGCCGTCGAAGAGATCGAGGCACCGCTCATAGTCGGCGAGACGGGCCGAGACCATGCCGTCGATCAGGACCAGGACGGTCGCGCCGTTGGGATTCTCGTCGCTGTCGGTCAACCAGATCGGCTGCTCGCCGGCCCGGCCGTCGCGGGCCGTGCCGTGCGGCAGGAAGCTGTCCGGGTCGTAGGTCCAGAGCAGCGCGTTCAGGGCTTCGGCCCGCTCTTCCGAGCCCGTCAGCACCACCGCCCGGCGCCCGCTGCCCGCGACCTTCTCCAGAAGGCGGGGCAACGCGCGTTCGAGCGGCGTGCGCGTCAGGTGGTAGAAGCCGATTTCCGTCACTTGCCTTCGTAGTGCTCGGCGACCAGCCGGTCGAGCAGGCGCAGCCCGAACGCGGTCGCGCCCTTGGGCGTGATCGCCGAATCCGACTTCGACCAGGTCACGCCGGCGATGTCGAGGTGCGCCCACGGCACCTTGTTGACGAAGCGCTGGATGAACTGCGCGCCGATGATGCTGCCCGCGTTGCGGTTGCCGGCGATGTTCTTCACGTCGGCCGCGTCGCTGTCGATCTGCTTGTCGTAGTAGTCGGTCAGCGGCAGCCGCCACAGCCGCTCGCCGACCGCGGTACCGGCGGCCGTCAGCCGCTGCGACAGCTCGTCGTCGTTCGAGAACAGGCCGGCATGATGGTCGCCGAGGGCGATGATGATGGCCCCGGTCAGGGTCGCCAGGTCGATCATCGCCTTGGGGCGGAAGCGGTCCTGGGTGTACCAGCAGGCGTCGGCGAGGATCAGACGCCCCTCGGCATCGGTGTTGTGGACCTCGATCGTCTGGCCCGACATCGACTTGACGATGTCGCCCGGCCGCTGCGCGTTGCCGTCCGGCATGTTCTCGACCAGCGCCACGACGCCGACCGCGTTCACCGCCGCCTCGCGCCGCGCCAGCGCCCGCATCAGGCCGACGACGACCCCGGCGCCGGCCATGTCCCACTTCATGTCCTCCATGCCGGCGCCGCCCTTGAGGGAGATGCCGCCGGTGTCGAAGGTGACGCCCTTGCCGACGAAGGCGATCGGCGCCTCGCCCTTGCGGCCGCCCTCCCACTGCATGACGACGACCCGCGGCGGGCGCACGCTGCCCTGTGCGACGCCGATCAGCGCCCCCATGCCGAGCTTGCGCAGCGCCTTCTCGTCCAGGATCTCGACGCCGACCCCGTCCTTCTTCAGCGCCTTGATGGCCTCGGCGAAGGTCTCGGGATAGAGCACGTTGCCCGGCTCGGACACGAGGTCGCGGGCAAGGAAAATCCCGTCCGCCACCGCCTCGCGGCCGGCATAGGCGCGCTTGGCAGCGGACGTCGCGGCGACCGTCAGCTTCGCCAGGGTCGGCTTCTTCTCGGCCTTCTCGGTGGTGCGGTACTTGTCGAAGCGATAGCTGCGCAGGCGCGCGCCGTAGGCCGCCTCGGCCGCGGCGTCGGCGAGCGGCAGCGCCAGCCCCTCGACCCCGTCGATCAGGATGGTGCCCTCCTTGTCGCCCGCCGCATTGAGCGCCGCACAGGCCAGGCCGCCCAGCGCCTGGAAGCGCTCGGCACCGGCGTCCGCCGGCTTGCCGACGCCGATCAGCAGCACCCGGCTGACCGGCAGGCCAGCCGGCGCCGCCACGGCGAGCTGCTGGTCCTTGCGACCCTCGAAGCGGCTGCCCTCCATGGCGCGGACGAGCTGGCCGCCCGTGGCGGTGTCGACGGCCTGCCCGGCCTCGGAGAGCGCTCGCCCGTCATAGACCGGCAGCACGAGAGCGCCCGACTTCGGCGTCGCGGCATTGGCGAAACGGATATCCATCGGGGGGCGATCTCCAGCCTGCGTGTCAATGCGATCGATACGACCGGCCCGGATAGCCCCCGGCACCGACCCATGTCAACGGCACCGCCGGATATTTGCTTCTATCCGCGACGCGGGCCGACTTCCTATAATCGGTCGCGCCATGCTGGGCATCGATCGCTACGTATATCGGCAGTGCCTGACGGTCCTTGCCTTCATTGCGCTCGGACTGTGCTTCGCCATATGGCTGTCGCAGTCGCTGCGCCTGATCGAGCTGATCGTGAACCGCGGCGTCTCGGTCGGCACGTTCCTCTATCTGGCGATGCTGCTGTTGCCGCGCTTCCTCGAGGTCGTGCTGCCGATCGCGACCTTTGCCGCGATCCTCTTCACCTATCACCGGCTGATCACCGACAGCGAACTGGTGGTGCTGCGCGCCACGGGCTTCAGCCAGGCGCGGCTGGCGCGGCCGGCGCTGATGGCGGCCGCCACCGCCAGCATCCTGGGTTTGGCCCTCAGCCTCTATTTCCTGCCGACCTCGCTGCGGGCCTTCAAGGACCTGCAGTTCGAGATCCGCAACAATTTCGCCTCCATCCTGCTGCAGGAGGGGGTGTTCAACAGCATGACCGACAAGATCACGGTCTATATCCGCGAGCAGGCGCAGAGCGGCGAACTGCTCGGCGTGATGATCCAGGACGAACGGGTCGAGGGCCGCCCGGCGACGCTGACGGCCGAGCGCGGCGCCCTCGCCCAGACCGATTCGGGACCGCGCATCGTCATGCTCAACGGCACCCGCCAGGAGTTGGACCGCAAGACGCACCGCCTCTCGGTCCTGGCCTTCGACCGCTACATCATCGAACTGGGGGACGTCCGGGATGCGCCCGGCGCACGCTGGCACGAGCCGCAGGAACGCTATCTGCCCGACCTCTTCTTCCCGTCGGGAAGCCAGGCCGACCGCTATTACGGCCATCGCCTGACGGTCGAGGGACATCAGCGCATCCTGGCACCGCTCTATCCCTTCGCCTACGCGCTGCTGGCGCTGGGCTTCCTCCTCGGGGGCGAGTTCAACCGCCGCGGCCAGACGGGACGGGTGATGGCCGCGATCGCCGTCGCCTTCCTCGTCCAAATCGGCAACATCGTCTTCAACAACCTCGCCAACCGGTCCATCGGCTTCCTGCCGCTCATGCATCTCAATCTGCTGCTGCCGATCGCGCTCGGCATCGCGCTGATGCTGCGCCGGCGCGGCGCCCGGCGCGCCGCGGCTCCAGCGGCTCCGGCAGCTGCGTCATGAGCGTCTCGCCCACCCTCTCGCGCTACATCGCGCGCCAGTTCGCGGTGTGGTGCGCCAGCGTCTTCCTGGCAATGGTCGGCGTCGCCTTCGTCATCGACGTGGTCGAGCTGCTGCGCCGCTCCGGCAGCAAGGCCGACGCGACGCTGGCGATCGTGATGCAGATGGCGGTGTTCAAGCTGCCCTACCTGGCCCAGGAGATCCTGCCCTTCGCGATGCTGTTCGGCAGCATGCTCGCCTTCTGGCGACTGACACGGAGCAGCGAACTCCTGGTGGCACGGGCCGCCGGCGTCTCCGCGTGGCAGTTCCTTGCCCCGGCGGTCCTGCTGGCGGTCGCGATCGGCGTGCTGGTCGTGACGGTGTTCAACCCCGTGGCTTCTGTCCTGCGCAATCGCTACGACAATCTCGAGAACCGGGTGCTGAAGGGGCGGACCAGCGAGTTCGCCCTGTCGCGCACCGGCCTTTGGCTGCGCCAGCGCGACACGGACGGTTTCAGCATCATCCACGCGCTGCGCGTCGCCCCGGACGGCGAACTGCTCGACGTGACGGTGCTCCGGTTCCGCGAGGACGACCGGGTCGTGCGCCGCATCGACGCCCCCAGCGCACGGCTCGAGGAGCGCAACTGGCGGCTCAACGACGCCTGGAGCTGGCGACCCGGCGAATCGTCGACGCCGATCGGCGCGTTCGTGCTGCCGACGACCATGACGGCCAGCAGCCTGCAGGAGAGCTTCGCGGCGCCCGAGACGATGTCCTTCTGGGAGCTGCCGGGCTTCATCACCCTGCTGGAGACCGCCGGCTTTTCCGCCCACCGCCACCGCCTCTACTGGCATACGCTGCTGGCGCAGCCGATCCTGCTCGGTGCGCTGGTGCTGATCGCGGCCACCTTCGCCCTGCGCCATACACGGCGCGGCGGCACGACCTGGCTGATCATGGGCGGCGTCCTGACGGGCTTCCTGCTGCACTTCCTCTCGGACGTCGTCTTCGCCCTCGGGCTGGCGGCGAACATCCCGATCGCACTCGCGGCCTGGACTCCTGCCGGCGTCTGCCTGTTGCTCGGGGCCTCAATTCTGCTACACGCCGAAGATGGCTGACGACATGCGCCTGCCCCGCCCCCACGCCGCGGCCCTCGGCATTATCCTGGCCGGCATCGCCTTCGTCCCGGACTGGGCGGCCGCGCAGCCGCGCGGCGGGACCATCGAGGTGCCGGGCGGCCAGAACACCAACGCGCCGGTGCTGTTCTCGGCAGAGGAGCTGTCGGTCGACAGCGACCTCGGCATCGTCGTCGCGCGCGGCAAGGTCGAGATGACGCAGGACCAGCGGACGCTGATGGCCGATGTCGTCTCCTACAACCAGCGGACCAACACCGCGACCGCGTCCGGCAATGTCAGCATCCTCGAGCCGACGGGTGACGTCATCTTCGCCGACTATGTCGAGCTTCAGGAGGGCCTGCGCGAAGGGTTCGTGCGCAACGTGCGCATGCTGATGACCGACGGCGGGCGGATGGCCGGCAACGACGCCACGCGCACCGGCGGCAACCGCACCGAGCTGGACCAGGGCGTCTATTCGCCCTGCGACCTCTGCAAGACCGACCCGACGCGGGCGCCGATGTGGCAGATCCGCGCCGCCCGCGTGATCCACGACCAGGAACGCAAGGTCGTCCAGTACCGCGACGCGACCATGGAGATCATGGGCGTGCCGATCGCCTACACGCCCTACTTCTCGCACCCCGACCCGACGGTGAAGCGCCAGAGCGGCTTCCTCCCCCCGACGATCGGCAGCAAGACCGACCTCGGGGGCTTCGTCCGGGTTCCGTACTATTTCGTGCTGTCCGACAGCATGGATTTCACCTTCGACCCGATCATCACGACCCAGCAGGGCATCGTCCTGGGCGGCGAGTTCCGCCAGCGCCTGCGCAACGGCTTCTACGAGATCGAGGCCAGCGGCACCGTCGCCGACCGCACCACCGGGACGGACGAGAACCCGATCGTCGAACAGAACCAGTTCCGCGGCCATGTGAAGGGCAAGGGCCGCATCGACATCGACAACACCTGGCGGGCCGGCATCGACCTCGCCCGCGCGACCGACAAGACCTACATGCGGCGCTACGGCTACGGGTCGGAGGAGTCGCTGACCACCCGCCTGTTCGCCGAGGGCTTCCGCGGCCGCAGCTACGCCGAGGTCGCCGCCTACGCCTTCCAGGGGCTGCGGCCCGAGGACCGGGACACCCGCCAGCCGATCGTGGCCCCGACCGCGACCGTCCACTATCTGGGCGAGCCGAACGAACTGGGCGCCTACTGGTCGGTCGACGCCAACATCCTCAACCTCTATCGCGAGGACGGCACCGACAGCCGCCGCATCTCGATCAACGGCGGCTGGCAGATGCCCTGGCAGTCGCCGCTGGGCGACCGGTACGTCTTCGCCGCCAGCCTGCGCGGCGACGCCTACTGGGCCAAGGACGTCCCGACCGACGACTCTCTCGGCGACGCCAGCCCGACCAAGAACGCCACCACCGCCCGCATGATGCCGCAGCTGTCGGTCAACTGGAGCTACCCCTGGGTCCGCAACGACCCCGGCGTCCAGTACCTGATCGAGCCGGTGGCGATGCTGGCCGTCGCGCCGGTGCTTGGCCGCCAGAGCGACGTGCCCAACGAGGACAGCCTCGGCTTCGAGCTGAACGACGTGAACATCATGCGGCCGAACCGCTTCCCCGGCCTCGACCGCTACGATGGCGGCCAGCGCATCGCCTACGGCCTCAACCTCGGCGCCTATCTCGCCGGCGGCATGAGCGTGCGCGCCTTCGTCGCCCAGAGCTACAGCTTCCAGGAGAACCGGGCGATGCCGGTGGGCTCCGGCGCGGAGGACCAGCGGTCCGACATCGTCGGCCGGTTCGTCGTCTCGCCGTCGGAGTATCTCGACCTGCTCTACCGGTTCCGCCTCGACAAGGACGATCTGACGCCGCGGCGACACGAGATCGGCGCGGCCGGCGGGCCGTCCTGGCTCAAGGTCTATGGCAGCTACATCTACCTCGACCGGCCGACCAACGAGCCCGTCACCGGCCGGCGCGAGGAGCTCGCCATCGGCGGTACGGCGCGAATCTCCAACTACTGGTCCGTCTTCGGCCGCGGCACGATCGACCTCACCAACGGGGGCGATCTTCTGGATTCTGCCTTCGGTGCCAAGTATGAGGACGAGTGCTTCGCGATCGTCGTCAGCTATCGGCGCACGCGCACCCGGGATCTCGACATCGAGCCGTCCGATGCGATCCTGGTCCGCCTCTTCTTCAAGAACCTGGGCGAGTTCGGCTTGCCCCGCGTGGACCTGATGTAATGCGCATGTCTCTCGGCCGTCGCTTCCGCTGCCACGCCGCCGTCGCCGCGATCCTGCTGTCCCTCGCCGCCGTCGGTGCCGCATGGGCCCAGCAGGCCTCGACCCGCATCGCGGCGGTGGTCAACGAGGAGGTCATCACCGGCCACGACGTGGCGGTGCGGCTGCGACTGGCGACCGTGGCCTCCGGCATGGCGCCGACGGCCGAGAACATGGAGCGCCTGCGGCCGCAGGTGCTGCGCAACCTGATCGACGAACGCCTGCAGCTGCAGGAGGCGGCGCGGGCCAACATCACCGTGACCGAGCGGGAGATCGCCGACAACCTCGCCCGGCTGGAGCGGCAGAACAACATGGGCCCCGGCGGCTTCGTCGCCTGGCTCGACCAGAACGAGATCCAGCGCTCGACGGCCATCGAACAGATCCGGGCCAGCATCGCCTGGTCCAAGCTGATGCGCCGACGCCATGCCCGCAGCATCAGCGTCAGCGAGGAGGAGATCGACGAGGCGATCCAGGAGCGCATCGCCGCCCGCAACACGGTCGAGCGCCGCGTCGCCGAGATCTATCTGCCGGTCGAGAACCCCGAGGATGAGGACGAAGTACGCCGCCTCGCCGAGCGCCTGATCGAGCAGATGCGGCAGGGCGTGCGCTTCACCCAGGTCGCGCAGCAGTTCTCCCGCTCGGCCTCTGCCGCCAACGGCGGCGACCTCGGCTGGATTCGGCCGGGACAGCTCGACCCGACGCTGGAAGCCGTGGTCGAGCGGATGCAGCCGGGCGAGCTTAGCCGCCCGATCAAGCTTCCGGGGGGCTACTACATCCTGCTGATGATCGAGCGCCGGATGCCCGAGGGGGCGACGGCGGCGGTCTCCGAGGACCAGATGGTCGCGCTGCGCCAGATCGTGGTGCCCGTGGCCCCCGGCAGCACGCCCGAGGTGATCCAGGAGCGGCGACAGCTCGCCGAACAGCTGAGCCGCACCGTCCGCGACTGCGCCGACATGACGGCGGATCGCAGCGGTGCCGGATCGCTGTCGGGCGATCTCGGCCGCGTCCGCCTCGGGGACATGCCGGCCGGCCTGCGCCAGCTGGTCGCGCGCCAGCCGGTCGGAAGCGCCACCCAGCCGCTGCAGACCGAGGGCGGCTTCGTCATCCTGATGGTCTGCGAGCGCGACGAGCCGAAGCGGGTCGAGGAAAAATTCGACCGCGAGGCGATCACCGAGAGCCTGATGCTCCAGCGCCTGGAAAACGTCGCGCGCCGCGTCATCCGCGACCTGCGGCGCAGCGCCTTCATCGACATTCGCAGCTGAATGCGGCCATGACGCTCGAGATGACGCCGCTCGCCCTCACCATGGGGGAGCCGGCCGGGATCGGCGGCGAGATCACGCTCAAGTGCTGGAGCGAGCGGCACCCGGGCGATCGGCCCTTCTTCGTCGTCGACGATCCGGCCCGTCTCGCGCGCCTGGGACGTCGCATCGGCCTCGACCTGCCGGTCGCGGCGATCACCGAGCCGGGCGAGGCCGCGGCGGTCTTTCCGCATGCCCTGCCGGTCCTGCCCCTGTCGGCCGCCCCGGATGCCGCGCCCGGCCAGCCGGACCCCGGGCAGGCGACGCTCGTCATCGAATCCATCGAGCGCGCGGTGGCCGCGGTGCAGGCAGGCGCCGCCGCCGCGGTCGTGACCAATCCGATCCAGAAGGAAACCCTCTACGCGGCAGGGTTCCGCCATGCCGGGCACACCGAGTTTCTGGCGGAACTGGCGGGCGGCAACGTCCACCCGATCATGATGCTGGCCTGTCCGGAACTGCGCGTGGTGCCGGCGACCGTGCATCGGTCGCTGCGCGCGGCGATCGAGATGGTGTCGGTCGACCTCATCCTGACGGCGGGACGGATCACCGCCCACGCACTGCGCCAGGATTTCGGCATCGCCGACCCCATCCTCGCCGTCGCCGGCCTCAATCCCCATGCCGGCGAGAACGGCAGCCTCGGCAGCGAGGAGATCGAGATCATCCTGCCGGCGATGGAGATCCTGCGGGCCGAGGGCATCGACGTGCGCGGGCCGATGCCGGCGGACACGATGTTCCATGCCCGGGCGCGGGCGAAGTACGACGCCGCGCTGTGCATGTACCACGACCAGGCGCTGATCCCGCTGAAGACGATCGACTTCGACGGCGGCGTCAATGTGACCCTGGGCCTGCCCTTCGTGCGCACCTCGCCCGACCATGGCACCGCGCTCGACATCGCCGGCACCGGCGTCGCCCACCCCGGCAGCCTGCAGGCAGCCATGATCATGGCCGGCGAGATCGCCGAGCGCCGGCGCACCGGGGCGCTCGTCCGATCCTCCGCAGCCGCCGAGTGACCGGTCCCGCCCGTGCCTGATCCGGCGGCCCTGCCGCCCCTGCGCGAGGTCATCGCGCGCCATGGGCTGGGCGCGCGCAAGGCGCTGGGCCAGCATTTCCTGCTCGACCTCAACCTGACGCGCCGCATCGCGCGCGCCGCCGGCGCGATCGGCGAGGGCAGCGTCATCGAGATCGGCCCGGGCCCCGGCGGCCTCACCCGCGCGCTGCTCGAATGCGGCGCCGGCCGGCTCGTCGCCGTGGAGCGCGACGAGCGCTGCGCCGCCGCGCTGGCGGAGGTCGCGGCCGCCTATCCGGGGCGCCTGGAACTCGTCATGGGCGACGCGCTGCGGATCGATCCGGCGACGCTGGCTCCCGCGCCGCGCCGCATCGTCGCCAACCTGCCCTACAACATCGCGACGGCGCTGCTGCTGCGCTGGCTGGAACGCCCGGGCGACTATGCCGGCATGACGCTGATGTTCCAGAAGGAGGTCGCCGACCGCCTGCTGGCGCAGCCGGGCGATCCCGACTATGGCCGCCTGTCGGTCCTGGTCCAGTGGCTGTGCCGCGTGCGGCGCCTGTTCGACGTGCCCGCCAGTGCCTTCGTCCCGCCCCCCAAGGTGACCTCGTCCGTGGTCGAGATCATCCCCCGCGAGGCGCCGCTCGCGGCCGCCGACCGCCGCAGCCTGGAGCGGATCACCCAGGCCGCCTTCGGCCAGCGGCGCAAGATGCTGCGGGCCAGCCTGCGGCCACTGGGCGGCGAAGCCCTGCTCCTCGCCTGCGGCATCGACCCCACCCGGCGCGCCGAAGAACTGACGATCGAGGATTTCGCGCGTCTCGCGCGGCACCTGCCCGCGCAGTGAGCGGCTCTCGTCCGAGGCAACGCTGTTCCTCCCCGCCGAGCGGCAGATTCCCGGTCAGGCCGACGACCGGATGCAGCGGGTGCTGGTCGGCGGGCAGTACGCGCTGGGTCCGGGCATCGACCTGCGGTCGAGCCTCCACTGGTACGGCTTCGACAGCGACAAGCCGACCGCCCGCGGCGACAGCTGGGCGTTCGTCACCGGAACGGTGGTGCGATTCTGACGGCCGCGAATGACGGCGGACAGCCGTCCTGCTACCGTCCCCCGCGAATGCCGGCCGCCCGGCCGGCTCCCCCTCCATCGATCCCGACGGGAGCCCCCAATGCAGATCGAGAAGCGCCTTTCCGAACTCGGCATCACTCTGCCCGCCGTTCCCAAGGCCGCCGGCAACTATGTCCATGCCGTGCAGACCGGCAACCTGCTGTATCTGGCGGGCAAGGGCCCCGGCCCCGGCGCGACCGGCAAGGTCGGGCGCGACGTCTCGGTCGAGGATGCCTACAAGCACGCCCGCGACGTCGGGCTGGTGCTGATCGCCGTGCTGAAGGACACCCTGGGCGACCTCGACCGGGTGCAGCGCGTGGTCAAGGTGCTGGGCATGGTCAATGCCGTGCCGGAGTTCGGCGACCAGCCCAAGGTCATCAACGGCTGCTCGGACCTCTTCGTCGAGGTCTTCGGCGACAAGGGCCGCCATGCGCGCTCGGCCGTCGGCATGGGCTCGCTGCCGAACCAGATCACGGTCGAGATCGAGGCGATCTTCGAGGTCGCCTGACCGCAACCCGTCCCGGCGCCGGCGGGGGCGCCCGATACCGCAAGGGTCTTGGCGCCCGCCCGCCCGGGCGCCAGGATGCGGCTCCATGAGCCCGCGGCAGCACGGCAGCAGCAAGGCAGCAAGAGAATGACGGAACTCGTCCTGAAGGGCGGCCGGGTACTCGATCCCGGTCGTGGTGTCGACCAGATCTCCGACGTCGCGTTCGCCGACGGGCGCGTCCGCGCCATCGGCCCCGACCTCGCCGTGCCGCCCGGCGCCGAGATCCGGGACGTCCGCGGCCTGGTGGTCACGCCCGGCCTGATCGACCTGCACACGCATGTCTACTGGGGCGGCACGTCCCTCGGCGTCGATCCGCTCACGATCGCCCGCCAGATGGCCAGCCCGACCCTGATCGACGCCGGCAGTGCGGGCCCCGGCACGCTCCACGGCTTCCGCAAGTTCCTGATCGACGGTTCGCCGATCCGCATCCTGCCCTATCTCAATCTCTCCTATCCCGGCATCTTCGCCTTCAGCCAGTCGGTGATGGTCGGCGAATGCGCCGACATCCGCCTGCTCGATTCGCGCGAGTGCGCCCGGGTCGCGGCCGCCAACCGCGACATCGTCGTCGGCATCAAGGTGCGCGTCGGCCGTTCGGCCAGCGGCACGTCCGGCATCGCCCCGCTCGACATGGCGCTCGACGTCGCCGAAGAGGTCGGCATGCCGGTGATGTGCCATCTCGACAACCCGCCGCCGAGCCGGCTCGAGGTCATCCAGCGGCTGCGGCCCGGCGACGTGCTGACCCACTGCTTCCGCCCCTTCCCCAACGCGCCGGTGACCCCCGACGGCCGCGTGCGTGAGGAGATCGCGGCGGCGCGCGAGCGCGGCGTGCTGTTCGACATCGGCCATGGCGGCGGCAGCTTCGGCTTCAAGACGACGCGCGCCATGCTGGCCGCGGGCTTCCTGCCGGACGTCATCTCGAGCGACGTGCACGAGATCTCGATCCACGGGCCCGCCTACGACCTGCTGGTGACGCTGTCCAAGTTCGTCTGCCTCGGCGTGCCGCTGCCCGAGGTGATCCGGCGGGCGACCCAGACGGCCGGCCAGGCCGTGCAGCGGCCCGAACTCGGCACGCTGGTCGAGGGTGGCATCGGCGATGCGTCGGTTCTCGAACTGGCCGAGGGCGACTGGATCTATCGCGACGTGCTGGGCGAGCGGCTGGAAGGCAAGCAGCGTCTGCTCGCGCGCGGCATGGTCGCCGGCGGCCGCTGGTTCGAGCCGGCGGCACAGCCCACCATCCGGTAGGGGAGCGGCGGACGATGCGCATGGCGGCGACGATGCTGGCCGGGCTGCTGGCGGCGGTCGCGCCGGCCGCCGCCGAGACCCTGGCGCCCTGGGTGGTGCTGGGGCCCGCCGGCGCCGTCGTGCGCACCGCCACCACCGAGGCGGAGTGCCCGCGCATCCGCTATGACGATTTCGACCGGCCGATGCAGGTCCGGGTCGGCCCCTGGGACGCCTATCCGCACACCGTCTGCGAGGCGCCGCTGCCGAAGGTCGTGCAGCGCGTGTCCTTTGCCGGGCGCCCGGTGCCGGTGCCCAAGGCCGAAGTCCGGCGCGTCGTGATCCTTGGCGACACCGGTTGCCGCATCCGCGGCATCTTCGCCCAGGCCTGCAACGACCCGACGCAATGGCCGTTCGCCCGCATGGCCGCGGCGGCCGCCGCCCTCGCCCCCGACCTCGTCATCCATGTCGGCGACTACCATTATCGCGAATCGCCCTGCCCGATGCCCGGCGCCGGATGCGAAGGCAGCCCCTACGGCTACAACTGGGGCGCATGGCGGGCCGATTTCTTCGATCCGGCCCGGCCCCTGCTCGACGCCGCGCCATGGGTGATGGTGCGCGGCAACCACGAGGATTGCCGGCGTGCCGGCCAGGGCTGGTACCGCTATCTCGAGCCGCGAGCACGGCCGGTCGACTGCGAAGCCTTCACCGAGCCCTACCGGATCGCGGCAGGCGGGCTGGACCTGGTCGTGCTGGACAGCGCCCACGCCCTCGACCGCGCGCCGCCGCCGCCCCTCGTCGACCGCTACCGGCCGCAGATCGCGGCCGCGCGCGCCATGGCCAAGCCCGGCAGCTGGCTCCTGGTGCACCATCCGCACTATGCCGTCTTCCGCTTCGATGGGCCGGAGCGGCGCCCGGTGGAAACCAACGCGACCCTGCTGGCGGCGGCGGACGGCCTCGGCGACGATCCCTTCGCCGTCGTCTTCTCGGGCCACATCCATCGCTTCGACGTCTTCCGCTTCGCCGGCGACCGGCCGTCGCAGGTGATCGTCGGCGGCGGCGGCACCGCCATCGACCCCGGCCTCGGCGACGGTCCGGACGGGTTCCGGATCGCCGGCATGCCGGTCGCCGAGCGCGTCTCCGACAAGGGCTTCCAGTTCCTGCTGCTGGAGCGCGAGGGCGCCGTCTGGCACGCGACCCTCCACGATCTCGATCGCGGCCCGGTGCGCCGGTGCCGCCTGGAAGGAAAGAGCTTCTCGTGTCCCTCGTAACGCCCCCGGCCCCGGTCCTGGGCCAGCCCGTCGGCGACCCCGCCGCCTTCCTGCTCGACGAGACCGTCAAGGGGATGCCGCCCGGCGTCACCCCCTTCCCCATCGGCGCCATGGGCCGCCAGGGCTGGAACGTGCTGGCCGAAGACCTGCCACTGCCGCTGGCCGTCCTGAAGCGTTCGGCGCTCGACCACAATCTCGACTGGATGGCCCGCTTCGTCGGCGATGCGGGCGCGGTCCTGGCGCCGCACGGCAAGACGACGATGGCCCCGGGACTGTTCCGGGAGCAGGTCGAGCACGGCGCCTGGGCGATCACCGTCGGCACCATCCATCAGGCCGTCGTCGCCCGTCGCCACGGCATCCGGCGCGTGCTGCTCGCCAACCAGCTCGTCGGACGGCAGGCGATCCGCGGCGCGCTCGACATGCTGCGCGACGATCCGGGGTTCGAGCTGCTCGTCCTGGTCGATTCCGAGGCCGTCGTCGAGCTGCTGGCCAAGGCCGCGGCTGCAGCGCCGGTCGGCCGGCCCGTGCCGGTGCTGCTGGAGATCGGTTATGCCGGCGGGCGCACCGGATGCCGCGACACCGATACCGCGCTCGCCGTCGCGCGCGCGGTCAAGGCGGCCGAACCGCATCTGACGCTGCGCGGCATCGAGGGCTTCGAAGGCCTGGTGAGCGGGCGCACCATCGACGAGGCTGCCGATCAGGTGCGCCTCTTCCTCGAGCGCATGGTCGCGATGGCCGCCCGGACCGAGGCGGGCGGCCTGTTCGCCGACGGGCCGATCATCCTCAGCGCCGGCGGCTCGGCCTTCTACGACATCGTGGTCGATCGCTTCCGCCGCGCCGGCCTGCACCGGGAGGTGCTGCTGGTGTCGCGCAGCGGCTGCTACATCACGCATGATTCCTTGATGTATCGCGAGTTCTTCGCCGCCGTGCGCGGGCGCGCGCCGCTGGTCGACCGGATCGGGTCCGGCCTCCAGCCGGCGATGGAGGTCTGGGCCTATGTCCAGTCCCGGCCCGAGACGGGCAAGGTCGTGCTGACCATGGGCCAGCGCGATGTCGGCGTCACCGGCGGCCTGCCCCAGGCGCAGAGCTGGTATCGCCCGTCGGCCGGCGGCGCGCCGGCGCCGCTCGACCCCGACCATGTCGTGACCGGCCTCAACGACCAGCACTGCCACATGACCGTGCCGGCGGCGAGCCCGCTCGCGGTGGGCGACATGGTCTGCTTCGGCGTCTCCCATCCCTGCGTCACCTTCGACAAATGGCAGGTGCTGCCGGTGGTCGACGACGGATATTCCGTCGTCGGCGCCTACCGCACCTTCTTCTGACGTGACCACGACAATGCGGCCGGCGGACCTCACGGCGACAGCGGCCCGGCGCGCCATCGCCGATGGCCGCCTCACCGCCGAACGGCTGGCCGCGGACTGCCTCGAGCGGATCGCAGAGCGGGACGGCGCCATCCACGCCTGGACCAGGATCGACCGCGAGGGCGCGCTGGCGGCGGCGCGGGCTGCCGACGCCGGGGCCGGCGACCGGCCCTTGCACGGCCTGCCGCTCGGCATCAAGGACATCTTCGACGTCCATGGCATGCCCGGCGAGCGCGGCTCGCCGATCCATCGCGGACGCCGGTCCGAGACCGAGTCCCTGCCGGTCGCACTGGCGCGGCAGAGCGGCGCGGTCATCCTCGGCAAGACGGTAACCACCGAGTTCGCCTGCTTCCATCCCGGGCCGACCGCCAATCCGGCAAACCCCGCCCATACCCCGGGCGGCTCCTCCAGCGGCTCGGCGGCTGCCGTCGCCGACCGCCACGTCCCGCTCGCCTATGGATCGCAGACGGTAGGCTCGGTCATCCGCCCGGCCGCCTTCTGCGGCGTCGTCGGCATGAAGGTGACGCGCGGGGCCGTCCCTCTCGACGGCACCATGGCGCTCGCCCCCTCCTTCGACTCGCTCGGCGCCTTCGCTCGCTCCGTCCGCGATCTCGACCTGCTGCTCGACGCCTGGGACGTGGGCCAGACGGCCGACGCCCCTGCGCGCCCGCGCTTCGGCTGGTGCCGGACCCCGCTCTGGGAGCTGGTCGAGCCCGGTTACCGCGCGGCGCTCGCGGCGATGCTGGGACGCCTGACGGCAGCCGGGGCGGAGATCGTGCCCCTCGATCTGCCCGCCGCATTCCAGCCGATGCGGGAGATCCATCGCGCGATCTTCACGGTCGAAGCGCTGCAGTCCCTACACGCGGAATGGGCCGGCCATCGCGATCTCCTCAGCCCGAAGCTGCGCGACCTCCTGGCCGAGGCGGAGGCGCGGCCGCCCGGTGAACTGGCGGCGGCCCAGGCGGAGGCGGCGAGCCTGCGCGAGCGTTTCGATGCCCTGACGGCCGGCCTCGACGCGGTCCTGGCGCCGAGCGCCACCGGACCCGCACCCCGCGGCCACGACTTCACCGGCGACCCCTCGATGAACGGCATGTGGACACTGCTCCACGGACCGCTGGTGCATGTTCCGCAGCCCGTTGCCGTCGGCGATCTGCCGCTCGGGATCCAGGTCGTCGGCCGGCGCGGAGACGACCGGTCGGTGGTCGCGCTCGGGGCCTGGATCGAGGCAGCCCTGCATGGTTCCGCCGCGGCCGCCTGAGATTCTGCTCGACTCCGCCGCGGAAAGCGGCTTCTAGAAGGTTCGGGGCGGCGGCGCGCGCGGGCGCCATCGTCCGCCCGCCAATTGCGAATATCACGGTCGATGCTGCACGCCGAATCGCCCGACGAAGGGACCGCGCCGATCGCAGGAGCGGTCGACGACCCCGAGCGGCTGGCCAGCCTCCGGCGCAGCGGGCTGCTGGTCGACCGCAGTGGCGACGTGGCGTTCGACCGGCTCGCCCGGCTGGCATCGCGCCTCCTGGCGGTGCCCGTGTCGATGGTGACGGTGGTCGATGCCGGCCGCCAGGTCTTCGCCGGCCAGCATGGTCTGTCCGAGCCGTGGGCCGGCATGCGGCAGACGCCGCTGTCCCATTCCTTCTGCCGCCATGTCGTCGAGAGCGGCGCTCCGCTGGTGATCGACGACGCGCGCCGGGACGACCGCTTCCGGGACAATCCGGCCGTCACGGCGCTGGGCGTGATCGGATACCTGGCGGTGCCGCTGGCCACGCCCGACGGCCGGGTGATCGGCGCCTTCTGCGCGATCGACGCGCGGCCGCGGACGTGGACCGGCAGCGACCTGTCCATCCTCGCCGACCTCGCGGCGGCCGCCATGAGCGAGATCGCCCATCTCTGGGAACTGGCGCGGCGCCGCGAGAGCGAGGAACGGCTGCACGTCCTCGTCTCGGAGATCGACCACAGGGTGAAGAACAGCCTCGCCGTCACCCGCTCGCTGCTGGAGATGCAAGCCCGGACGGCCGACGACGCCTATGTCCGCGAGCAGCTCGAGGAGGCGGCCGCCCGCGTCTCGACGATCGCGCTGGTTCACGACCGGCTCTATGGCCACGAGGCCGGGGGAACGATCCGCCTCGACGACTATCTCCGCCACCTCTGCGAGAATCTGGCGACCTCGTTCGGCCTGCCCGACGACCGCATCGAGCTGGATGCGGCGCCCCTGCCACTTCCCGTCGACCGCGCGGTGTCGCTGGGACTGATCGTGACGCAGCTCGTGACGACCGCCATGAAGCGCCGCACGGACCGTCTCTCCGTCTCCTTCGTGACCGCCGAATCCGGCGATCATATGCTCCGCGTCGCGGATTCCGCCGACGCCCTCTCCCAGCCGGATGCCGGCCGGTCGACCGGGCTCGGGGCCCGCCTCCTGTCGGCACTCGCCCGCCAGTTCGGCAGCGAAGCCGAGATTGGCGAGGATGGCGGCGTCCGCCTGCGGATTCCCCACTCCGCCCTCGAATAGCGCTATCGGTCCTCGCATCAGGTCCGGCGGGTTTGGAACGACCCGTGGCGGATGCCGCTACGTCCCTCGACTTCGCTCGGGATGAGAGGAATTTTTCAAACTGAACAATGGCCTACCTCATCCCGAGCGAGGTCGAGGGACGCACGGTCGCTGGCGGACGCCATGAATTCCGTTGCGCCAGAATTGCTATGGTTCTCCCGGCAGCCCCCGAGCGAGAGCAGGACGAGCGCCGAAAGGGCTTCCCTCGCCACCCGGAGCCGCTAGCATCGCCTCCGGATGCGGAGGGAGAGCGATGGCAAAGCTGGTCGGGGTTGCGGGGAGTCTGCGCAAGGGGTCCTACAACCGGGCCCTGCTGCGGGCGGCACAGGGGCTGGTGCCGGAGGGCAGCGAACTCGCGATTGCGACGATCGACCGCATCCCGCTCTATGACGGCGACCGCGAGGCGGCCGAGGGCATTCCGCCCGCGGCCGTGGCGCTCAAGGACGCCTTCGCCGCCGCCGACGGCATCCTGCTGGTGACGCCCGAGTACAACAACGGCATCCCCGGCGTCTTCAAGAACGCCATCGACTGGGCCTCGCGCCCCGCTTCCGACATCGGCCGCGTCTTCGGCGGCAAGCCGGTCGCGGTCGTCGGCGCCTCACCGGGGGGCTTCGGCACGATCCTCGCCCAGAACGACTGGCTGCCGGTGCTGCGCACGCTCGGCACGCGCCCGTGGCACGGCGGCCGCCTCATGGTGGCGCAGGCCGGGCGGGTGTTCGACGCGGACGGCAATATCGCCGATGCCGGCATTCTCGACCGCCTGCGCCAGTTCGTCGCCGGCTTCGCCGCCTTCGTCGACTCAGGCCGACCCGGCTCCTAGGAGGACGTGCCGCCCGGCGGCGGTAGCACGCCCGCTTCCAGCAACCGGGTGACGGCGGTCGCATCGACGGGCCGGGCGAACAGGAAGCCCTGCCCCAGCCGGCAACCCAGTTCGGCCAGACGGTGCCGCTGCTCCGGCTCCTCGATTCCTTCCGCGACGATGCGCATGTCGAGCTTGCGCCCCAACTCGATCATCGCCTCGACGATGACGGCGCTCGGCCGATCGTGGATCAGGCGTTCGACGAACGACCGGTCGATCTTGATGATGTCGACCGGGAAGCTCAGCAGGTGCGTGAGCGAGGCGTAGCCGGTGCCGAAATCGTCGAGCGCGACCTGGATGCCGCGGTCGCGGAAGGCGCGCACGGCCGGCCCGAACGCGTCGCCCGGATCGCCCATCAGCACCGTCTCCGTCACCTCCAGGACGAGATGGCGCAGCGGCACGCCGGCCGCATCGAACGCCGCCTCGAGCCGCTGGCCGAGGTCGCCGCGGCGAAAGTCGGCCGTCGAGACGTTCACGCCGACATGCTGGAAATCGATCCCGCGGTCGAGCCAGCCGCGCATGTCGGCCGCGACCTGCGCCAGCATGCGGTCGGTCAGGCGATGGGCGACCGCATGGTCGGCGAAGGCGGGAAAGAACTGCATCGCCGGCAGCACCCGGCCGTCCGACAGGCGCATCCGCGCGAGCGCCTCCAGCCCGACGATGCCGCCGGTGTCGAGGCGCACCTGGGGCTGGTAGTGGACGAGGATACGATCCTCGGCCAGCGCATGATCGACATCCCGCACCGCCCCCATGCGCCGCATGATCGCGGTGCGCAGCCCCGGCTCGAAGGCGACGTGCCCGCCGCGGCGGATCTCCTTGGCGTGATGCAGCGCGAAGTCGGCGTTCTGGCACAAGGTTTCGGGGTCGGTGCCGTCGGCGCCGCGTACGACGCCGCCCACGGTCACCTGCGGGATCAACGCGTTGCCGTCGCAGACGAAGGGCTGGCGCATCTCGTCGAGCACGCTCTCGGCGATCCGCCCGAGCGCGGCATGGTCCGGGCAGGCATCGACGAGAAGCGCAAACTCGTCGCCGGCCAGACGGCACGCTGCCGCCGAAGGGGCCGCCCGCCGGATGCGCGCGGCGACCTCCCGGATGACCTGGTCGCCGATGACATGGCCCATCGTGTCGTTGATGGCCTTCAGGCGGTCGATGTCGACCAGCAGCAGGCCGAAGGCATCGGGCGCGGCGAGGCGGTCGGCGAGCATGGCCTGGAACTGCCACCGGTTCGGCAGCCCGGTGAGCTGGTCGAAATGGGCCAGTTCGTGGTTGCGCCGCTGCGCTTCGGCATGGGCGATGGCGATGGCGCAGAGATGGACGCAGGTCGCGACCACCTGGCGCTCGACCACGCCCGGGCCGCGCCGGCTGCGGTAGTAGAAGGCGAAGGTGGCGATGACCCGCCCATCGCGCGCAAAGATCGGGCTCGACCAGCAGGCGCGCAGGCCGATCGGCAGGGCCAGGTCGGCGTAGTCGCGCCACAACGGGTCGGCGGCGATATCCCGGACCTCGACCGGGCGTCCGAGATAGGCCGCCGTACCGCAGGATCCGGCCGATGGACCGATCGGCGCCCCGTCCAGTGCCGCGGAATAGGTTCGGGGAAGGCTGGGGGCGGCGATGGGACGCAGCCGGCGCTCGTGATCGATCCCGACGATCGTGCAGATCGCGTTGGGGGCCAGGGCCTCGATGCGCCGGCACAGCAGGGCCGAAACCGCCTCGACCGGCATGCCGGTCGCCACCGCCTCCAGGATCTCGGTCTGCAGGGCCAGCATGCGCTGTTTGGTTACCGAACCCATCCCGCTCCCCGGTCGTCCCTGAAGCAGCCTGGAGGGATCAATTTCTCGTCCTTCGGTTGCTTCGCGATTTTGCATGGAACGAGAGGCAGGCCAACGCCATTTTTCGCTGTGAGGGGGACGCGACCGGAGGCCGCACATGCGCGCATCGGAGACGACACTCGCCCTCGCAACGCCGATCGCCCTCGGCATGGGGTTCCTGTCCGGCCTGCTCGGGGTCGTCGCGGCGGCGACATTCGTCGCCGGGATCGAGGCGTCCGCGAGGCTACCGGGCCTGGCCCCGGCGGCCATCCTGGCCGGTGTCGTGATCCTGTCCGGGACGGCCACGCTGCTGGGCGCCGACATCGCTGCGCGGCGGCCCCGGCGGGCACAGCACCGCAGATCGGCGCAGGCCCGGCATATCGTCCGGTCCGTCCACGACACCGTCTGCCCGCTCGAACTGAACGATCCGCCGCCCGAACCGGCGGGCTGACTGCTGCTGCGCCGCGGAACGGTCGGCGGGCGCCGCGCGTTGCGCTGCCGACATGCTCGAGCACCATTCCCGGTCTGCCATCCGCCTCCATCTGGTGATCCTGCTGCTCGCCGGCGCAATCGCCGGCACCGCCTGGGAGGAACGGTCGCGGCGGCGGGCCGCGGCGCGGCTCGATCGGCTGCGGCGGCTGCAGGCGGGTCTGTCTGCCGGCCGGGCGGAACCCTTCGAGCTGCCCCCGTCCGCCGCCGCCTCCGGCTCGACCGGCGGCTGGCTCGGCCTCGCGAAGCGCCTCTACGGGCAGATCACCGAGGATCGCGTCCTGGCCATCGCCGCCGGCGTCACTTTCTACGCCCTGCTCGCACTGGTTCCGACCCTGGCGGCGCTGGTGTCGCTCTATGGGCTGGTCGCCGACCCGGCGACGATCTCGGACCACCTCTCGCGCCTCTATTTCCTGATGCCGGACGCCGCCGTCGACGTGATCGGCAATCAGGTGTCGCGCATCGCCGCCCGGGCGCCGGAATCGCTCGGCCTGACGCTGAGCCTCAGCCTCGCGCTGTCCCTGTGGAGCGCCAATGCGGGCATGAAGGCCATCTTCGAGGCGCTCAACATCGTCCACGGCGTCCGCGACCGACGGTCCTTCTTCGGGCTGACGTTGCAGACCCTGGGGTTCACCCTCGGCGCCATCCTGTTCCTGCTCCTGTCGCTGTCGGGCATCGTCGTCATCCCGGCCGTGCTGAACTGGCTGGGGCTGGGCCGCGCGCTCGAACTGCTGCTGCTGCTGCGCTGGCCGGCGATGGCCGGCGTACTCGCCCTCGGCCTCGCGATCCTCTACCGCTGGGGTCCATGCCGTCCGAAGCCGGTGTCGGGACGGCGCTGGGCGGGCATCGCCATCGGCTGCGTCACCGCCGCCTGCGCCTGGGTCGGCGCGTCGATGCTCTTCTCCTGGTACGTCTCCAACTTCGCGGACTACAACCAGACCTATGGCTCGCTCGGCGCCGCCATCGGCTTCATGACCTGGATCTGGATTTCGGCGATCATCGTGCTCCTCGGCGGCGAGATCGATGCCGAGATCGAGCGCGAGGCGCCATGGCAACGCGCCTCCGGAACCTAGCGCCGGCTCGGGGGTTTCACCGGGTCAGTGTCCGCCGGAGTACGAGCCCGATGTTTCGCGCCGTCCTGCTCGCCCTGTCCTGCATGGCCGTCGCGCCGGCCGCGGCGAACGCACAGCAGCCGTTGCGTGGCCTGCCCGATCTGTTCGCCGCCGGCGATCCCTCGGCCGAGTATGTCGGTCGGGTGGCGATGGCCGACATGTTCAAGATCGAGACCAGCAAGTCGGCCCTGCGGCGCAGTCCCAGTCCCGGCGTTCGCCGCTTTGCGCAGCAAGTGCTGGACGAGCATGGCTGGCTGTCGGCGCAGCTTCTCCAGTCGCTGGAAGGCCGGCCCTCCCCGCCGGCCCTGCCGGTCAAGCTCGACCGGCCGCACAAGCGGCTGCTGGCCGAGTTGAACGCGGCGCCCCGGGCCGAGTTCGACCGGCTCTATATCCGCTTCCAGGTCAAGGCGACCGAGGAGGTGCTGGCGGAGCATACGCGCTATGCCGTGACCGGGCCGGACCGCGACCTCAAGCTGCTGGCGGAAACCGCGAAACCGGTCATCCAGACCCATCTCAACGAGCTGCGCGCCCTGGCGCCGGCGCGGTAGTGGGCGGGACCATGGGCCACCGGGCGATCTGGAAGGGACACCTCGAACTCGGCGCCCTCAGCTGCGCCGTCGCCCTCCACGCCGCCGTCTCCGAGGCCGAGCGGATCCGGCTCCATATCGTCGACCGGCGCACCCGCCGGCGCGTCCGCCGCCAGTTCGTGGACGAGGAGACCGGACGACCGGTCGCCCGCGACGCCCAGGTCAAGGGCTACGACACCGGCGAAGGCCGCTTCGTCGTGCTGGAGCAGGCGGAGATCGACGCCGTCGTGCCCCCCTCCACCCACCGGCTCGAGATCGCGCATTTCGTGCCCGCGGACGCCTTCGACCCCGTATTCCGGGACCGCCCGTACTTCCTGGTGCCGACCGACCGCATCGGCCGCGAGGCGTTCGCCGTGATCCGGGCGGCCATGCAGTCCGAGAACGTCCTCGGCCTGGGTCGCACGGTCCTCTTCCGGCGCGACCGCATGGTGCTGCTGGCCCCGCTCGCCCATGGCCTTGCCGCCGCCACGCTGCATTTCGACTATGAGGTGCGCGAGGCCGATACCGTCCTGGATGCGGTGCCGAAGCGCCGGATCGATGCCGAGATGATCGAGCTCGCGCGCCACATCATCCGCACCAAGCGCGGCGATTTCGAGCCTGCAACGTTCGGGGACCGCTACGAGGCGGCGCTGGCCGAACTGATCCGCGCCAAGCAGGCCGGCCGCAAGCCGCCGCGACCCCGCGCCCCGGCCGAGGAGAAGGTCGTCGACCTGCGCGAGGCGCTGCGCCGCAGCGCCGGCGCCAAGACCGCGAAGCCCGCCAAGAAACAGGCCGGCGCTGCCGGCTCTCGACGCAAGGCCGGTTGAGCGATGCCAAAGGCCGCAGAAGGCAACCCGCTTGCGCCCTATCGCGCCAAGCGCGACTTCCGCCGCACCCGCGAGCCCGCAGGCGCGCAGACAGGCGCCGGAGGATCGCGCTTCGTCGTCCAGAAGCATGACGCCACCCGCCTGCACTATGATCTCCGGCTGGAGCTGGATGGGGTCTACAAGAGCTGGGCGGTGACCCGCGGGCCCAGCCTCGTCGCCGGCGAAAAGCGCCTGGCGGTGCATGTCGAGGACCACCCGCTCGACTACGGCACCTTCGAGGGGACAATCCCGAAGGGCCAGTATGGCGGCGGCACCGTGCTGGTCTGGGACCAGGGCACCTGGCAGCCGGAGGGCGACCCCGAGCGCGGCTACCGCAAGGGGCAGCTCGATTTCGCGCTGGAGGGCGAGAGGCTGCACGGCCGCTGGCACCTCGTCCGCATCCGCGGCAAGCCCGGAGAAAAGCGCGAGAACTGGCTTCTGATCAAAGGCAACGATGCCGCCGCGCGCCCAGCCGACGCCGCCGACATCCTGGAGGAGCGTCCCGAGTCCGTCCTCAGCGGCCGCGATATCCCGGCGGTGGCCGGCGACGCCGATCCACCTGCCCGCAAGCGGTCCGCGCGCGGAGGCAAGCGCAAGGCCGATCCGCCGCGCGACAGCGGGGCCGAAGAGATGCCCGAATTCGTCGAACCGTGCCTTGCGACGCTGCGGACCAGGGCGCCCGCCGGCCGGCGCTGGATTCACGAGATCAAGTTCGACGGCTATCGCATCCAGGTCCGCATCGCCGACGGGCAGGCGCGCATCCGGACCCGCTCCGGTCTCGACTGGACCGGTCGCTTCGGCGACCGCATCTCCGCGGCGCTGGCCGCCCTGCCGCTCCGCTCCGCGCTCCTCGACGGGGAAATCGCCGTCGAGGGACCGTCGGGCGCCTCCGACTTCGCGCTGCTCCAGGCCGATCTGTCGGAGGATCGGCAGGACCGTTTCGTCGTCTGGTTGTTCGACCTGCTCTATCTCGACGGAGAGGATCTGCGGGAAATGCCGCTGCTGCGCCGCAAGCAGCGGCTGGCGGAGGTGCTCGGGGATGTCGGCGCCGGGACGATCCGCCTCAGCGAACACTTCGACGCCGAGGGCGCGGCGATGCAGCGCCATGCCTGCCGGCTGGCCCTGGAAGGCGTCGTCTCCAAGCTGCGCGCCGCCCCCTATCGATCCGGCCGGCAGAAGGACTGGATCAAGGCGAAATGCAGCCTGCGGCAGGAGTTCGTGATCGGCGGCTTCGTGCCGTCTGTCGTCGCCGACGATGCCGTCGGCTCGCTCGTCCTGGGCTACTATCGGAAGGGCCGCCTCCAACACGCCGGCCGCGTCGGGACGGGCTTCTCGAACCGCGTCGCGCGCGACCTCTTCGGCCGGCTGGACGCGATCGGCCGCTCGACTGCGCCCTTCGCCGGGCGCCTCGGCGCCGAGCAGCGGCGCGGCGTCCGCTTCGTCGAGCCCGAACTGGTGGCCGAGGTCGAGTATCGCGGCTGGACGGCCGACCGCCACCTGCGCCACGCCGCCTTCCGGGGCCTTCGCGAAGACAAGCCGGCCGACAGCGTCGAGATCGAGCAGCCGGTCCGGCCGGGCGAGCAGGAGCGCCCCGCCTTCGCCGTTCGCCTGACCCATCCCGATCGCGTCTACTGGCCGGATGCCGGCGTCACCAAGGAGGGGCTGGCCGAGTACTACGCGCAGACCTGGCGCCATATGGCGCCGTTCGTCGTCGGCCGCCCGCTGGCGCTGGTGCGCTGTCCCGACGGCATCGCCGGGGCGTGCTTCTTCCAGAAGCATGGCTGGCGGGGCATGCCGAAGGTGATCCGCCGCGCCGACGACCCCAAGGACGGGGGCCAGCTCCTCGCCATCGACGGCCTGGACGGCGCCATCGGCCTCGTCCAGTCGGGCGTGCTGGAGATCCATCCCTGGGGTGCGACGCTGGCGGATATCGAGCGACCCGACCTCCTGACCTTCGACCTCGACCCGGGAGAGGGTGTCTCCTGGTCCGACGTGATCGCGGCAGCGCAGGAGGTCCGCGCGCGCCTGGAGGCCGCCGGGCTCGCCGCCTTCGTCAAGACCTCGGGCGGCAAGGGCCTCCATGTCGTCACCCCGCTGCGACCGGCCGCCGACTGGGCCGCCGCCAAGGCGTTCTGCCGCGCCGTCGCCGAGGCCATGGCCGGCGATTCGCCGGATCGCTACGTCGCCAAGGCGACCAAGGCGGCGCGGCGGAAGCGCATCTTCGTGGACTATCTGCGCAACGGCCGCGGCGCGACCGCGGTGGCGCCCTACAGCCCGCGGGCGCGCAGCGGCGCGCCGGTCTCCATGCCCGTCGGCTGGGAGGAGCTGTCGACCGAGATCGGGCCGGCCTGGTTCACGATCGCCAACGCCCAGACGCGCTTGGCTGGTCTCCCCGCCGATCCCTGGGCCGATTTCGCGAAGGCCGCGGTCCCGCTGCCGGAAGCCGCGCGTCCATCGCGCCGACGCTGAGTCACCGCTTGCGGCGCTCGCCGGCCAGGCTGCGCTTCAGCGCCTCCATGATGTCGACGACGTTGCCGGCCCTGGCCGGCTCCGGCTCCGGCTTGCGGCGGGGTGCCTTGCGGCGCTTGCGGCGGGCCTCGATGATCTCCTGCAGGCTTTCCTGGACCGGGTCGCAGAGCAGGTCCGGGCTCCACTCGCGGGTCCGCTGGGCGATCACCCGCCGCGCCACTGCCGCCAGATCGTCCGGCACTGCCGGTTCCTTGCCGCGGCCACGCCCCGGCTGCTCGGCGGCGTCGCGCACCTGGCCCGGGTCGCGCAAGGTCCAGAGCAGCATGCCGCGGTCGCGCGGCTCGATCAGCACGCGGCGCTCCCGCCGGTGGAGGACGAGACGCGACAGGCCGATGGTGTCCGTAAGCGCCATGCCTTCCCGGATGACGGCGAACGCCTCCTCGCCCACCTTGTCGCTCGGGACGAGATAGTACGGACGATCGCGCCAGATCGACGAGACCGCATCGGCGGCGACGAAGCGCTCGATGTCGATGGTCCGGGTGCTTTCGAGGGCGACCGCCTCCAGCTCTTCGTCCTCGAGCACGACGAACTCCCCATCCGAGGTCTCGTACCCCATGGCACGGTGATCGTCCGGCACCGGCTTGCAGGACTTGGCATCGACATAGCGGCTGACGACCGGGTTGCCGGTAGCGCGGTTGAGGGTGCGGAAACGAATGCGCTCGCCGTCGGTCACGGCCGGCGTCATCGCCACTGGACAGGTGACGAGCGAGAGCTTGAGGTAGCCCTTCCAGTATGCGTGCGATGCAGCCAACGGAATTCCTCGCCGAAACCAGCGTCGCCTTCGCCGGTAGGAACGGGCGGCGCGGCCGGCCGTTCCCCAACCGGAGCGGCCATCGCCTTCCGGCGCGGAAAGCGATAGCCTTTGCCGCAACCGATCCGGGAGCGCCGCGCCATCCTTCGCTTCACCATCCGCATGCTCGCCCTGATCGCCATCGTCCTCTGGACGCTGCTGATGGCCGGGGCACTGCAGTCGATGATCGAGACCGGTACCGTCATGCGGTCGCTGGCGATCGACCTCGGCGATCCGCAGGTCACCGAGACCGTCCTCTTCCTCCTCGAGCGCATGGAGACGGCCGGGCCCATCGCCCTCGCCGCCGCATGGGCAGTGGGCGTGGGGGTGATCCTGATCATCGGCGCCCTGCTGCTCGCGCTCGTCCGCTTCGTCTGGAACGCGACCTCGACCTGGTCGCCGCGCCGCCGCGCGGAAGAGGCGGCCGGACGGGCCGGGGCGACGGACCGGAAGGCAGAGACACGACCGCGGCCGGCCCCGGCCGATCGGGCCGGCCCCTGGGCGCGCGTGCCGCCGGTCGGGCCGCCGCCGGACGCCGCCGCCGGTGAGCCCGCGCCGCCCGAATCGCACGACTCGCCGCCGCAGCCCTCGCACCTGGCGCGGACCGGCCGGAAGGCGGGCGTGCGCCCGGCACACGGAAGCGTTGTCCTGCAACGCCCGAGAGGTCATATGGATGAGTGATGAAGACCGCCTTGTTCCAGATCGTCCGCCGGCTCGCCGCCGACCCGCGCGTCCAGGCGAAGGCCGCCGAGTTCTATGAGCGCGCCAAGCCCGGCGCGAAGGCCGCGGCGGCGGAGTTGCGTGCGGCCGCACGCGACGTCGATCCGCGCCAGGATCCCAAGGGGTTCCTGCGCCGCCTGAAGCAGGGATGGACGGACCGCCGCCCCTCCTGAGCGCCGGGGGACACAAAGAACGGCCATGACAAACGGGCCGGACGGCATTCGCTACGGCCGTGACGACCGTCTGCCGCTTGCGGAGCTGGTCGTCAACGCGGTCCAGCACATCGCCATCATCGCACCCGTCGGCCTGGTGTTCCCGTCCCTGGTGGCGGGCGCGGCCGGCCTGTCGTCCGAAGGCATCCAGGCCGTCGTCGCCGCCTCGCTGATCGCGCTCGGCATCGGCTCGATCATCCTGTGTCACGGCGGCCGCTGGTTCGGATCGGGTTTCCTCGCCCCGTCGATCTTCACCGCCGCCTATCTGCCCGCCTGCCTCGCCGCCGCCCAGACCGGCGGAATGCCGCTGGTCGCGGGAATGACGATATTCGCCGGACTGTGCGAGATCGGCTGGTCCTTCGTCCTGCATCGCTGGCGAAGCCTGCTGCCGGTCGAGATTTCCGGCCTGTCGGTCGTGATGATCGGCCTGATGCTGGGGCTGCTCGGGTTCCAGCTCATCTTCGAGCTCGAACCGAGCGAACCCTTCCGGCCCGGGCTGGAGCATCTCGACGTCGCGGTCCTGGGCATCGGCTCCCTCGCCCTGATCATGGCCCTGAACGTCTGGGGCCGGGGGCCGGTGCGAACCTTCGCGGTCCTGATCGGCGTCACCGCCGGCTACGTCGCGGCAGCCCTCGGGGGGCTCGTCGACGGCGGCACGCTATCCTCCGAAGGGGCATCGAGCCTGGTGCAACTGCCCTCGCTGCCGCTGGTCCTTCCGACCTTCGATGCGTCTCTGGCGCCGCAGTTCCTGGTCGGTGCGCTGGCGGCGGCGATGCGGGCGATGGGCGACATCACGACGTGCCAACGACTGTACGACCGCCGCTGGGT
Organism: Allostella sp. ATCC 35155; assembly: GCA_006738865.1. Lineage (GTDB taxonomy): Bacteria > Pseudomonadota > Alphaproteobacteria > ATCC43930 > Allostellaceae > Allostella. The sequence continues at coordinate 1,790,975 of AP019701.1, read as the reverse complement.
CCGGCCCGATTTCGGCTCGATCGAGCGCGGGGTGCGCGGCGACGGGCTGTCGACGATCATCTCGGGCCTCCTCGGCAGTGTCGGGCTCAACAGCTTTTCCGGCTCGATCGGCCTCTCGCAGGCGTCGGGCGTACTCGCCCGCCAGGTCGGCTATGCGGTCGGCGCGGTCTTCTTCATCCTGGCCTTCTTCCCGCCGGTCATCGCCATCGCCGCGGCGATTCCCCGCCCGGTGACGGGAGCGGTGCTGCTGTTCTCCTCGACGTTCATTCTCGCCAACGGGCTGCAGATCATCGTGGCGCGGATGCTGGATGCGCGCCGCATCCTGACCCTCGGGCTCGGTTTCTTCATCGGCACCAGCCACGCCGCGTTCCTGGCGTTCTACACCACCCTGCCGAGCTGGATCGGCACCATCGCCAGTTCCGCGCTGGTGCTGTCGCTGGTGACGGCGCTCGGGCTCAACGCCATCTTCCGGATCGGCATCACGCGGACGGTGCGCGGGGTCTTTCCGGTCGATCGCGAGTTGCCGACCCAGGCCTACGAACTGTGCGAGGCGGGCGGGGCTGCCACGGGGGCACGCCGCGACGTCGTCGACCGGGTCGCGACCGCCCTGGTGGAGGCGGCGGAACTGGCGCTGGGCCGGAGCGGCGGGGCCGGCACATTCGACGTCTCGGCTACGTTCGACGAGTATTACGTCGAGGTGAGCGCGAGCTTCCCGTCGGGCACCGGCGCCGCCGTCGGCGACGCGGAGGACGAACTGGAAGCCGCCCTCGCCAACCTTCCGATGCTGCTGATCCAGCGTCAGGCCGACCGCGTGGTCGAGACCACCGCCGCCGGCCGGACGACATTGCGCCTGCGCTTCGACGCCTGAAGAAGGTCTCGTATCAACGCCCGATCGCGCGGTCGATCTCGGACAGGCGGCCGTCGAGATCGATCCGCATCGTCGAAGCGACCTCGAATTCCCGGTCCTCGAGCGCGTCGCGATCGGGATGCGCGGCCTGCCAGCGGCGCACGGCCTCGTCGCGGGCGCGCAGGAGCAGGCCCATTTCCGCGCGATAGAGGCGGAAGAGCGCCGTCAGCCAGCGATTGATCGCCCAGGACGGATGCTGGCGGTCGACCGCGAAGCTCGGCAGCATCGCCTCGACCATACCCGCCTCGTACCAAGCCTCGCCGGTCACCCAGCGGTTGGTCGTGAAGAGGCGCACCGGGGCCCCCGTCGAGCCGATCCCGACGGCGATCAGATGGCTGGGCAGGACGGCGCCGTCGCCATCCGGCGGGACCATCGCGGGTGCCATCCCGGGCGGCATGCCGGCCGGCCGCAGGAACGTATGGAAATGGCCGACCTCCTCGCCGAGCGCGTCGTCGGAATGGCGGTGGAAGTAGTACTGGGAATGGGAGACGGGGTCGTAGACGTCGCCGCCCGGCGGATAATGTTCCCAGGCTTCCGGCGGGACGGTCGCACGGGTCAGACGCTCGACCATCGTCTCCCCGGCGCGGCGCAGAACGCGTTCGCACGCCGCAATCTCGCGCGCGGCCGCCAGGAGTTCCTGCTGCTGCTCCGGCGGCAGCCGGCGCAGGCGCTCGACGGCGTCAGCCATGGGGCGCTGCGTCGGCGACGGGCATTGGCGCGCCCCTCCCCAACCGATAGCATCGCCGTTCGCGCCCCCCGATCCTGCGGACCCGACGCAATGGACCTCCGATCCCACATCCGCACCATTCCGGACTTTCCCAAGGCCGGAATCCTCTTTTACGACATATCGACGCTGCTGGCCCACCCCGCCGCCTGGCGAGCGTCGATGGAGCAGCTGGCCGACCGCGTCCGCCCCTACCGCCCGGACGTTCTGGCGGGTATCGAGTCGCGCGGGTTCCTGACGGCCGCACCCCTCGCCTTCATGCTCGGCTGCGGGTTCATCATGGTGCGCAAGAAGGGCAAGCTGCCGGGACGGACGGTCCCCCTCACCTACGACCTCGAATACGGCACCGATACGGTCGAGGTGCAGGAGGATGCCGTCGAGCCGGGGCAGCGCGTCGTGCTGCTCGACGATCTGCTGGCGACCGGTGGAACCGCCGCGGCCGCGGTCCGGCTGCTGCGCAAGGTCGGTGCCGAGGTTCCCGCGCTGGCCGTCATCATCGAGCTGGGCTTTCTCGCCGGCCGCGACCGGCTCGACATCCCGACCGAGGCGCTCGTCCGGTACGATTCGTGATCTCCGTCATCTACCATCATCCGTCCATCGAACATCCGATGCGCCACGGCATCGGCGACGCCGGTTCGGCGGACTTCGCGGCCTGCCGCATCGCCCACTTCAAAGGCGTCAAGAAGATGGATGCCGATCGTCGCCCGTCGCCTCGGCCATGACGTCGACTGACCGCGAGCAGCCCGATCCGCCGGATCCGGCCCTCCTGCATCGGCGGGCGCGCGCCGCCCGCAGCGCCGGGCGCTATGACGAGGCGGTCCGCGACCTCCGCCGGGCGGTCCGCCTCGCACCCGGCAATCCGGCGCTGCTGCGCAGCCTGATCGAGACCGAGGCCGCGGCCGCCATCGCGCGCGGCGACTGGCGGATGCTGAGCCGTTGCTGGGCCGAAAGCGCCGGCGGGCTGTCAGTGGCGACCGGACCGGAGCCGGGCCTGCCCCCGCCGCTGATCCGGCTCACGATCGGCGGCGGTCGCCTCCTCGCCCGGTTCGGCCCGCGGCAGGCGACCAGCCCCAGCGACCACCCCGTCATCATCGCCATGCGCCTGCTGCGCAACACCGCGTTCTGGCTCGCCATCGACCGGGCGGTCCCGCAGCCGGTCACGATCCTGGTCGACGTCACCGACGGCGACGGCCCGGCCCGGACGCTGCCGCATCTCGCCGGATCCAGCCGCTGCGCCATGGCCATGGCGATTCCCGACTTCGACTTCGTCGCCAAGGCCGGGCACCGTGCCGTGCTGGCAAGTTTCGAGCCGGTGCCGTGGTCCGACCGCAAGCCGGTGGCATTCTGGCGTGGCTCCCCGACCGGCGAAGTACCGGCCAGCGGCGATGCCCTCGACCTGCCGCGGGTGCGGCTGTGCCGGATGGCGGCCGAGAGCGGCGGTCGGGTCGATGCCGGCCTCCATCAGCTCGTCGACCTGCATCGATTTCCGGCCGGCACGCGCGAGGCACTTCTGCCGCTCGTCCGCCCGGGCGTGGCGCCATCCACCTATCCGCGGTGGCGCTATCAGATCTATGTCGACGGCCACGCCTCCGCGTGGGGCGGCATGTTCGAGCGCCTGGCGACCGGCAGCCCGGTCCTGAAGGTCGCGGCGGAGTGCGGTTGGCGGCAATGGTACTACGATCGCCTCGTTCCCTGGCAGACCGTGGTTCCGGTGGCGAGCGACCTTTCGGACCTCTTCGAGAAGGTCGACTGGCTGCGACGCAACGACGACAAGGCACGGGCGATCGGCGCCGCCGCGGTGGCCGTCGTCCGGTCCCTGACCCCGGAACGCGCGATCAGCGATGCGATGGACACGGTACTGGCGGCATCGCGCGCCCTTCAGGCCGCCGAGGGCCGTCGGTAGCGCCCGAACGACGGGGAAAGATCGGCAGCGAGGCGCGCATCGATCCAGCTGCTGTCGGCCGGCTCGAGATAGTCCGCATGGCCGCCGACCCGGCCCCGCCGAACCTTGAACGATTCGGGATCGCCGGGATCACGCGGCCGCAGCCGGTCCGAGGCGAAGGCCCCGGCGGCTTCGGACGCCCGCATCCGCTCGAAGCTGCACTCCTCCACGACCGCCCGAACCAGATCGGGGTCCACCGGCGGATAGCCGATGAATGCCAGGACGCGCGTGAAGGTGGCGATGGTGTCGGCGTGCAGATCCTCGTAGGCGACGAACTCGAAGGCGCGCGGGACGGTCCGTGCCGCGGCCCAGGCGTTGTAGTAGGCGACGATCGAGGCAATCCCGCCGACTGGTCCGCGCACCCGTTCGGACAGCGCGGCATCGTGGCCGGCCTCGCGCCGGGTCTGCTGGAAATGCAGCGAGACGACGACATCGCGGGGATCGCGCACCAGCAGCAGCACCCGGTGGGCGGCATAGATCGACTTGTCCGTGACGATCCCGTCCGCCGGCTTCGACTGCGGATAGTCGTCGTGGCTGACCTCGATGGCCGGCAGGCTGGGCACGGCGCGCGCAGCCATGGCCAGGTCGGTCGGATCCGGCAGGCGGACCCCGCCGATCCGCTCGGCCACGCGGCCGATCATGGTCCGCAGCCAGGTCCGGCCGCATTTGGGATACTCCAGCAGGAAGACATCGGCCGCCGCGAAGGTCAGCAGGCAATCGAGCGCCTGCGCGTCCGACGCGCGGGGTGGCCGGTCGGCGCCGAGCGCGGCATCGAGGTAGCGGTAGCGGTCGAACCCCGGTACTGCGGCCTCCGCCGCGCTGCGGAACGCCTGTCCTCCGCCGCGGCGCCCGAGCCCCGCGACGAACGCGACGACCAGACGCCCGACGACGGCGGGAGCGGGCTCCCCCGGTGCATCCCGGCGCGCCAGTTCTCCCCCGAGCCGGGCGGCCCGGGACCAGTCGGCTCGCCGCAGCGCTTCCTGCGTCGACCACAACAGGAAGCGCGTCGCCGGATCGGTCATCGGCCGCCGCGATCCCGTGCCGCCGGAAAGACCAACCGTCCTGCCGCCAGGACGACCACGGCGACGACGACGACGATCACCGTCGCGAGCGCATTGATCTGCGGGCTGACGCCCATGCGCACGCTGGAGAAGATCGCCATGGGCAGCGTCGTCGCCCCCGGGCCGGAGGTGAAGCTGGCGAGCACGAGGTCGTCGAGCGAGAGGGTGAAGGCGAGGAGCCACCCCGCCACCACGCCGGGTGCGATCATCGGCAGGGTGACGCGAAAGAAGACGGTGGCGGGGCGTGCGCCGAGATCCATCGCCGCCTCGGCGATCGCCGGGTCGAGCCCGACCAGCCGCGAGCGCACGACGATCGTGACATAGGCCATGGCGAGCGTCGCATGGGCGAGCGCGATGGTGCCGATGCCGCGCTCCGCCGGCCAGCCGGTCAGCACCTGGACCGAGACGATGAGCAGCAGCAGCGCCAGCCCGAGGATCACCTCGGGCAGCACGAGCGGCGTCGCCAGCATGGCGGTGAAGAGCATGCGGCCCGGCAGGCGCTGCCGGGCAAGCGCCATGCCCGCGGCCGTGCCGAGCACCGTGGCGACCGTTGCCGACACCACGCCGATGACGAGGCTGGTCCAGGCAGCCGCGAGCAGCGCCTCGTTCTCCAGCAGCGCCCAGTACCATTTGACGGAGAAGCCGCTCCAGACGGTCACGAGCCGGGACTCGTTGAACGAGTAGACGATGAGGGTGGCGATCGGCACGTAGAGGAAGGCGTAGCCGAAGACCAGCATGGAGAGCACGAAGCGCGAGCGATGGCCGCTCACTGTCGGCGCTCCTGCAGGCGCTGCACGACGAGCAGCGGCAGGATCAGGACGAGGAGCAGCGCCACCGCCACCGCCGAGGCGACCGGCCAGTCGGTGTTCGAGAAGAACTCGTCCCAGACGATCTTGCCGATCATCAGGGAGTCCGTGCCGCCCAAGAGGTCGGGGATGACGAACTCGCCGACCGCGGGAACGAAGACGAGCATCGAGCCGGCGATCATGCCCGGGATCGAAAGCGGCAGGGTGATGCGCAGGAAGGCCGCCGACGGCCGGCAGCCGAGGTCGGATGCGGCCTCGATCAGACTCGGGTCGAGCCGCTCGAGGGTCGCATAGAGCGGCAGGATCATGAAGGGCAGGTAGGAATAGACGATGCCCAGGATGACCGCCGGCTCGGTCGCCAGCATGATCAGCGGCGCGTCGATCACGCCGGCACCGATCAAGAGGTTGTTGAGGATGCCGTTGGGGGCGAGGATGCCGATCCAGGCATAGACGCGGATGAGGAAGCTCGTCCAGAACGGCAGGATGACGAGGGTCAGCAGCAGCGGGCGCCAGGGGGCCGGCGCGCGTGCGATCCCGTAGGCCACCGGATAGCCGAGCGCGAGGCAGATGGCGGTCGCGATCGCCGCCACCTTCAGCGAGTTGAGATAGGCGACGAGGTAGAGCGGGTCGTCGAGCAGGTAGGAATAGTTGCCGAGGTCGGGCGCGACACGCAGCGCTCGGTCGGCCCACCCGACCGGCGGCACGAAGGGCGGCGTGCCCAGTTCCTTGGTCGAGAGGCTGACGCCGATGACGACCAGGAACGGCACCAGCAGGAACAGCACGAGCCAGGCATAGGGCAGCAGCAGGACGGCGCGGGCGAAGCCGCCGCCGGCCGTGGGGGCCGGCCTCGTCACGGCGCCACCAGCACGGCGTTCTCCGCGCTCCATGACAGCCAGACCGCCTCCTCCCAGGTGAAGGGCGGTTCGTCGGCAAGGCGCAGGTTCGGCCGCGTCGCCGCCAGCCGCCGGCCTTCCGGCGTCTCGACGTGATAGATGAACTGATCGCCGAGATAGGCGATGTCGCGGATCGTCCCGAACGCCCGATTGACCCGCGCATGCGGCTCGGCGCGCCCGATCGTGATCTTCTCCGGCCGCACCGCCATCGTCACCGGCTGGCCCGGCTGCCATTCTCCCTGGCCGACGGCCGACAACGCGCCCGCGAAGTCCGTGCAGCGCATCATCACGACATCGCCGGCCGCCGCTTCGACGGCGCCGTCGAACAGGTTCGCCATGCCGATGAAGTCGGCGACGAAGCGCGACTGTGGATGCTCGTAGACCTGGAGCGGCGTGCCGACCTGCATGATCCGGCCGCGGTCCATGACGCCGATCCGGCTCGACATGGTCATCGCCTCCTCCTGATCGTGGGTGACGATCAGGAAGGTGATCCCGACCTGCTCCTGGATCGTCACCAGCTCGAACTGGGTGCGCTCGCGAAGCTTGCGGTCGAGGGCGGCGAGCGGCTCGTCGAGCAGCAGGATCTTCGGCCGCTTGACGAGGGCGCGCGCCAGCGCCACGCGCTGCCGCTGGCCGCCCGACAGCTGGTGCGGCCGGCGACGGCCATAATCCTGGAGCTGCACCAGTTCCAGCGCCTCGGCCACGCGCGTGTGGATCTCGGCCCGGGGCCGGCCCTCCTGCACCAGGCCGAAGGCGACGTTGCGCTCGACCGTCATGTGCGGGAAGAGCGCGTAGGACTGGAACATCATGTTGACGGGGCGCTCGTAGGGCGGCACGCCCGTCATGTCCTGCCCGTCGATCTCGATCCGGCCCTCGTCCGGCGTCTCGAAGCCGGCGATCACGCGCAAGAGCGTGCTCTTGCCGCTGCCCGACCCGCCGAGCAGCGAGAACACCTCGCCCCGGCGCAGCTCCAGCGAGACGCCGTCGACGGCGGCGACCGGGCCGAAGCGCCGGACGACGCCCTCCACCCGGAGGATGGGCGCCGGCTCCGCCCGCGGTCGGTCCATCCCCCGTCAGCGACCCGTCTTGACGCGGGTCCAGGCCCGCGTGCGCAGACGCTCGTAGCGGGAGTCCGCCGGGGTCAGGGTGTAGAACTTGTCGACGATCGCCGGCGGCGGATAGATGCGCGGATCGTTGCGCACCGCCGGATCGAGCAGCGGGATCGCCGCCTTGTTGCCGGTCGCGTAGCCGACGAAGGCCGACGCCTGGGCCGCCACCTCGGGCCGCATGACATAGTCGAGGAAAGCGTGCGCCTCCTCGATGTTCGTGGCCGAGGACGGGATGGCCATGACGTCGACGCCGAAGCCCGCCCCTTCCTTCGGGATCGAGTAGCCGATCTCGACCCCGCGCTTGGCCTCCTTCGCCCGGTTCATCGCCTGGATGACGTCGCCCGAGAAGCCGAAGGCGACGCAGATGTCGCCGTTGGCGAGCGCATTGATGTACTCGGACGAGTGGAACTTGCGGACGTGCGGGCGCACCTTCTGCAGGTGCGCGGCGGCGGCGTCGAGGTCCGCCTTGTCCTTGCTGTCGGGATTGCGGCCCAGCCAGACCAGGGCGGCCGGAAGGATGTCGGTCGGCGAATCGAGCAACATCACGCCGCACTTGGCGAAGCGGGACACGATGTCCGGGTCCATCACCATCGCCAGGCTGTCGAGTGGCGCGTCGGGCATCGCCTCCCGCACCTTGTCGATGTTGTAGCCGACGCCGGTCGTGCCCCACATCCACGGAATGCTGTAGGCGTTCTGCGGGTCGTACTTCGCCAGCAGCGCCATGATCTTCGGGTCGAGGTTGCCCCAGTTCTTCAGCTTCGTGCGGTCGAGGCTCTGGTAGACGCCGGCCGCGAGCTGGCGGACGAAGAAGGGCGAGTTCGTCGGCACGACGATGTCGTAGCCGGAGCGGCCCGTCAGCAGCTTGGCTTCCAGCGTCTCGTTCGAATCATAGACGTCGTAGACGACCTTGATCTTCATCTCGGCCTCGAAGGCCGGGACGGTCTTGGGGTCGATGTAGTCGCTCCAGTTGTAGATCCGGACGGTGCGCTCCTGGGCTGCGGCACCGGCCGCGCACAGGGCCACGGCCGCCAGGCCGGCGATGAGACCGCGCATCGTGATCATCCCCTTCTCCCGAAACTCGGAGAGCCCCCGAAAGAGGGCATTCAGCCGACGCCCGCCCCCGGTGTCAACGCGGGCTAGGCCGAGCGTTCGGGCCCCGCATCGACCGGCGCCCAGAGCACGTCCTCGATCTGCCCCGTGCCGGTCGCGAGCATGGCGAGCCGGTCGATGCCGAGCGCGATCCCGGCGCTCTCCGGCATGCCGTGCGCCAGCGCCGCGAGGAAGTCCTCGTCGATCGGGTAGCGGACGCCGTAGAGGCGCTCCTTGCGGTCCATGTCGGCGATGAAGCGGGCGCGCTGGACGGCGGGATCCGTCAGCTCGCCGAACGCGTTGGCGAGCTCGACGCCGCAGACATAGAGTTCGAAGCGCTCGGCCACCCGCGGGTCGTCGCGGCTGGGGCGCGAGAGCGCGGCCATCGAGACCGGGTAGTCGTGGAGCACGGTGGGCACCCCCTGCCCCAGATGGGGCTCGATGCGCTCCAGGAAGATGCGGAAGAAGATCGTCTCCCAGTCGTCGCCCGGATGCGGCGGAATGCCGATGCGCCGCGCGGCCTCCGCCAGCGGGGCCGCGGACGGCGCGGCCGGATCGTCGGTCGCCGCCATCAGGTCGATGCCGGCCCAGCGCGTGAAGGCGTCGGCGACGCTGACGACGGTCCAGGCGGCGAAGGGGTCCGCCACCGCCTCGCCCATGCGCAGCACGCCCTCGCCGCCCGCCTGCGCCGCCGCCTGCAGCAGGCCGCGGCAGTCGGCCACCAGGTCGCGCCAGCCGGCGCCGGCGCGATACCATTCCAGCAGCGTGAATTCCGGGCTGTGCAGCCGGCTGCCCTCGCGGTTCCGGAACACGCGGGCCATCTGGTAGATGCGCGGCGCGCCCCCGACCAGCAGCTTCTTCATCGCGAACTCGGGCGAGGTGTGCAGGTGCATCCGCCGCCGGACCCGCCCGTCCGCGCCTTCCAGCTCGGTCGCGAAGGCCATCAGGTGCGGCTCCAGGCCCGGCGACACCTGCAGGGCCGGCGTCTCCACCTCGAGGAAGTCGCGCGCGTCGAACCAGGCCCGGATCGCGGACACCATCGCGGCCCGGCGCCGCAGCGTCGGCAAGCGGGCGGAAAAGCGGTCGCGGTGCCACCACGGGCGGTCTTCGGTCATCGGGGCCTCCAGGGCCCGGGCTCATAGGCGATCCCGCGCGCTGCGCCAAGCCGGTTGCGCCGGCCGCCGGCCGTCGCTAGCGTTCGCCCTCCCACCCTCAGCGCCCAAGCGAGAGCCGCCGACCATGACCGAAGCCGCCGCGCCGAACTGGCCCGACGACATCTACCGCGCCCTCAAGGGGGCCGGCGTCCGCCAGGTCGCCCATGTGCCGGACGCCGGCCATGCCCGCCTCATCAAGAGCTGCGATGCCGACAACGACATGCAGGTGGTGACGCTGACGACAGAGGAGGAAGGCGTCGCGATGCTGTGCGGCGCCCATCTCGGCGGCGAGCGCGGCGTCCTGCTGGTGCAGTCGAGCGGCGTCGGCAACTGCATCAACATGCTCTCGCTGCCGCAGACCTGCCGCATGCCCTTCCTGATGGTCGTGACCATGCGGGGCGAGTACGGCGAGTTCAATCCCTGGCAGAACGCCATGGGCCTGGCGACCGAGGCGGTGCTGGAGGCGATGCACGTCACCTGCTACCGCTGCGACCGGCCCGAGGATGTCGGCCCGACGGTGGCCAATGCCGCCCGCTACACCTTCGAGGGCGGGCGGCCCGTCGCCGTCCTGCTGTCCCAGCGCCTGATCGGCGCCAAGGCCTTCGTGAACGAGTGAGCCCGGCCATGACCGCCCCCACGATCCACCGCCGCCCCCTCGTCGCCAAGCTGCTGGAGGGCCGCGACGACCGACTGCTCGTCATCACCGGCCTCGGCACCCCGACCTACGACGCGGCCGCCGCCGGCGACGATCCGCGCACCTTCTTCCTGTGGGGCGCCATGGGCGGCGCCACCATGATGGGCCTCGGCCTGGCGCTGGCACAGCCGGACAAGCGCGTGCTGGTCCTGGCGGGCGACGGCGAGATGCTGATGGCGGTGGGAAGCCTCGCCACGGTGGCGATGAAGCGACCGGCGAACCTCGCCGTCGTCGTGCTCGACAACGAGCATTTCGGCGAGACCGGCATGCAGCCGACGCCGACCCATGCCGGCGTCGACCTCGCCGGGATGGCGGCCGCGGCCGGCTGGGCCCGGACCATGACGGCGCGCGTCGATTCCGACATCCCGGCCCTCGTCGACGCCGCGCGAAACGCCCCCGGCCCGGTCTTCGCGGTCGCCAAGATCATGGCCGAGAAGCTGCCCTTCGTGCTGCCGCCCAAGGACGGGGCCTATCTCAAGGACCGGTTCCGCCAGGCGGTGCTGGGGCACGTCTGAGCCCGCCCTACCGATAGAGGGTCGCGCGCCCTTCCCGGACCCAGCCGCGGATGCGTGCGAGTTGGCGCCGCCAGATGGCCGCCAGTTCGCGCGCCAGCGGGGCCGGCAGCGGCGGATAGGGCAGCGCGGCCAGCCTCGGCATCGACCGCAACGCCGCCTCCGCCGCATCGCGCCCGGCAATCCGCACCTGTGTCCGGTCGAGCCCGACGGCGATCTCGTTGAGGCGCGCCTGGATGGCGATCGCCGCATAGGGCCAGCGCCGGTTCTCGTAGGCCCCGTCCGCCGGGTCGGGCGCAACCGGGACGCCGAGGAGGCGGGAGAACCCGGCGAAGAGCCGGCGCGGTCGGGCGGCATCGGCCAGCACGAAATGCATGTGCGCCCAGGGCGCCAGCGCCGCCAGCCGCTCCGGCAGGTCGGGCTGCAGGCCGGCCTCCCGCGCCATCAGCGCCCGCAGGTCCGCTTCGCTGCGCAGGTCGAGCACGGTGCCGTGCTTGACCATCTCCTGCGCCATCGACGGCAGGCGCCGCACCAGCGGGGTCAGCGTCACCACCAGAGCCACGGGGTGCGCCGCCGCCAGCCGGCGCAGGGCCTCGGCATCGTGACCGGGCATCGCGGCGCGGCAGAAATCCTCCGCCGACAGGACCAACGGCGCTCCGGGACGCCCGGCCTCCGCGACGATGCGGACCAGCCGGTCCGGGTCGGCGGTGCGCCCCTCCGCGCCGATCGCCTCCCATGCGGCGAGCGCATGGCCCGGCCCCATGGCCGGCACGGCCGGATAGACGATGCCCGGCGTCCGCGACAGCGCACGCTGGATCGCCGTGGTGCCGGTCTTGTGCGGCCCGACATGGAGGAAGATTCGATCTGTCACCGGCGCGGACACTACCGCGCTGCCGGTCCGCTCCGCGAGCCCGCCGCCGCCCTCCGGGCAGACCCGTTGCGCAGCCCCCGACGGCTCTCTACAAGGCGAAGATGACGCTGCCCCGGATGCCCGCCGCCGTGATCTTCGACATGGACGGGCTCATCTTCGATACCGAGGCGCTGTACCAGGAAGCGTTTCTGGCGGCGGCGGCGCTCGCCGGGCACGACGTGCCGGCAGCGATCATCCGACGCGCAATCGGCGTCCCCTGGGCCCGGAGCCGCGTGTTCCTGGTCGAGCATATGGGCGCAAGCTTTCCCATCGACGCCTATTTCACCCAGATGGCGGCCCACTTCGACCGGCTGGCCGCCTCCCAACTGCGGCTGAAGCCCGGCGTCGTCGAGTTGCTCGATCTTCTCGATGCGCTCGGACTGCCACGATGCATCGCGACCTCGTCGGCGCAAGCCACGGTGCGCGCTCATCTTTCCGTCCATGGCCTGACGGAGCGTTTCCACGCCGTCGTCGGGCATGGGGACTATGCGGCGAGCAAGCCTGCCCCCGATCCTTTCCTGACCGCCGCAGATCGGCTGCGCGTGGACCCGTCCTGCTGTCTGGCGCTGGAGGATTCGCACAACGGGGTCCGTTCGGCATCGGCCGCCGGAATGATGACGCTGATGGTTCCCGACCTGCTCGAGCCGACGCCGGAAATCCGCTCGCTCTGCACCGCGGTTGTCGACGACCTGCACGCCGTCGGGGACCTCATCCGCGGTGCCGTCGCATCCCGCTCGACCGCGTGAGGACGTGCGCACGCGACAGCGCGCCGGACCATTCCGATCGCCCGATCTGCCGTGCTAGGTTCGCGCCCGGACATCATCTCACTGCCTCTCCGGGAGCGCCCAGACCATGGCCGGCTACGAATCCAAGACCGCCACCCCGATGCCGAACAACCTCGAAGCCTTCTTCATGCCGTTCACCGCGAACCGGCAGTTCAAGAAGGCGCCGCGGATGCTGGTGGGCGCCGAGGATATGCATTACGTCGCCGCCGACGGCCGCAAGGTGCTCGACGGCACGGCCGGACTGTGGTGCGTGAATGCCGGCCATGCGCGGCCGAAGATCACCAAGGCGGTGCAGGACCAGGTCGCCAAGCTCGACTACGCACCGAACTTCCAGATGGGCCATCCCCTGCCCTTCGAGCTGGCGGCGCGCCTGGCGGCGATGGCACCGGAAGACCTGGACCATGTCTTCTTCGCCAATTCCGGCTCCGAGGCGGTCGACACCGCCCTCAAGATGGCGATCGCCTATCACCGCGCCCGCGGCGAGGGCCATCGCACCCGCCTCATCGGGCGCGAGCGCGGCTACCACGGCGTCGGCTTCGGCGGCATCTCGGTCGGCGGCATCTCGTCCAACCGCAAGCAGTTCGGCGCCCTGCTGCCGGGCGTCGACCATCTGCCGCACACCTATGACCGCGCCAAGCAGGCCTTCACCCGCGGCCAGCCGGAATGGGGCGCGCATCTCGCCGACGAGCTGGAGCGGCTCTGCGCCCTGCACGACCCCTCGACCATCGCGGCCGTCATCGTCGAGCCGGTCGCCGGCTCGACCGGCGTGCTGATCCCGCCGCAGGGCTATCTGAAGCGCCTGCGCGACATCTGCTCCAAGCACGGCATCCTGCTCATCTTCGACGAGGTCATCACCGGCTTCGGGCGCCTCGGCAAGGGCTTCGCGAGCGAGTATTTCGGCGTTGTCCCGGACATGATCACCTGCGCCAAGGGCATCACCAACGGCACCATCCCGATGGGCGCGGTGTTCCTGCGCAAGGGCATCTACGACGCCTTCATGAACGGGCCGGAGAACCTGATCGAGCTGTTCCACGGCTATACCTATTCCGGCCATCCGGTCGCCTGCGCGGCCGCGCTCGCCACGCTCGACACCTATGCCGAGGAGGAACTGTTCGAGCGGTCGGCGGCACTGCACGGCTACTGGGAGGATGCGGCCCACAGCCTGAAGGACCATCCCCACGTCATCGACGTGCGCAACATCGGGCTGGTCGCGGCCGTCGAGCTCGACCCGCTGGCCGGCAAGCCGACGGCGCGGGCCTACGACGCCTTCGTCAAGTGCTTCGAGCGCGGCCTCCTCATCCGCTACACGGCCGACATCATCGCGCTGTCGCCGCCGCTGATCTGCGGCAAGGAGCATGTCGACGAGATCTTCGGCACCCTCGGCGACGTCCTCAAGGAAGCGGCCTGACCCCTTCCCGTTCGTCCTCGGGGAGCCCCGCGCCGCGGCCATGGTGCGGGGCTTCCCGTTTCTGATGGAGCACCCCACCATGCGCGTCGGCGTCCCCAAAGAGATCAAGACCCACGAATACCGCGTCGGCCTCGTGCCGGGCAGCGTGCGGGAACTGGTCCACAACGGCCATTCGGTCCTGGTCGAGACCCAGGCCGGCGCCGGCATCGGGTTCGCCGACGACGACTATCGTGCGGTCGGCGCCACGATCGCCGACAGCGCCGCCGCGGTCTTCGCCGAGGCCGACATGATCGTGAAGGTCAAGGAACCGCAGCCGGTCGAGGTCGGGATGCTGCGGCCGGGCCAGGTTCTCTTCACCTATCTCCACCTCGCCGCCGACAAGGGACTGACCGAGGGGCTGGTCGCGTCGGGTTCGGTCGGCATCGCCTACGAGACGGTGACGGACCATCGCGGCGCGCTGCCCCTGCTGGCGCCGATGAGCGAGGTCGCCGGCCGCATGTCGGTGCAGGTCGGCGCCCACTGCCTGGAAAAGGAACAGGGCGGTGCCGGCATGCTGCTCGGCGGCGTGCCGGGCGTCCCGGCCGCGCGCGTCGTCATCCTCGGCGGCGGCGTCAGCGGCACCAATGCCGCGCGCATGGCGATGGGGCTGGAGGCGTCGGTCGTCGTCATCGACAAGTCGCTGCACCGGCTCTACGACCTCGACCTGCAGTTCGGCGCCAAGCTCAACACCATCTTCTCGACCGTCGACAACATCGAGAAGCACGTCCGCGACGCCGACCTCGTGATCGGCGCCGTGCTGGTGCCGGGCGCGGCCGCGCCCAAGCTGGTGACGCGGGAGATGGTCGCCGGAATGAAGAAGGGGGCAGTCATGGTCGACATCTCGATCGACCAGGGCGGCTGCTTCGAGACGAGCCGGCCGACGACCCATGCCAACCCGACCTATGTCGTCGACGGCGTCGTCCATTACTGCGTGACGAACATGCCGGGTGCGGTCGCCCGCACCTCGACCTTCGCCCTCAACAACGCCACCCTGCCCTTCGTCGTGGCGCTCGCCAACAAGGGCTACCGGCAGGCGCTCGCCGAGGACAAGCACCTGCTGGCCGGCCTCAACGTCTGTACCGGCAAGGTGACGCACCCGGCCGTCGCGCGCGATCTCGGCCTCGCCTTCGTGCCGCCCGACCGCGCCATCGCCGCCTGACGCCCCAGCGATGGCCTGGATCGCCTGGCTGCACAATCGCCCGATCCCCGGATCGGGCGGCCAGGCGACGGTCTTCGCCCGCGCCCGGGCGGCGGCCGCGGCCGGCCATCGCTGCACCTTCCATCTGCCGGACTGGATCGACGGCGAGGCGGACGCCTACCGGGCGTCGCTCGCCGAATGGTACGGCATTGACGGCCGCGACGTGTTCTTCGGCTGGAGCGGGGCGGCCGGCGCGGACCTCGTGATGGTCACCGACTGGAGCGGTCTTCCGATCGCCGGCACGCTGGGGGCGCCGCGGATCGCCCAGTTCCTGCAGGACCAGGAGGCCAACTTCCGCGCGGCCGGCGACGACACGCTGCGGCTGGAGGTGTCGCCGATCGTCGGCGCCAGCACCATCTGCCTCGGCCGCTGGCTGCGCGGCGTCTTCGCCGAGCGCTACGGCCGCAGCGCCTACGGCATCGATTTCGGCGCCGATGCCGCGACCTACCATCCCGATCCGGCCGTCGGCCGCAGCGACCGCGTCGCCTGCATCGTCCAGCTGGACAAGGCCCGCCGCTGCCCGAAGACCGCGCTCCAGACGCTGGAGATCGTCCGCGAGCGGCGGCCCCGGACCGAGATCTGCATCTTCGGCAACGAGCAGCCGATCCCGGGGCCGCTCGGCGACTGCGCGCTCGGGCGCCTCTCCCCGCCGGACCTGGCCGCCCTCTACCGGCGCAGCCGCGTCGGGCTCTGCCTCAGCGCGACCAATCCCTCGCGCATCCCCTTCGAAATGATGGCCTGCGGCCTGCCGGTGGTCGAAATCTACCGCGCCAACACACTGCTCGACCTGCCCGAGGCCGGCGCGCTGCTCGCGCTCCAGACACCGCACTCTATGGCCGAGGCGGTGCTGTGGCTGCTCGACCGCCCCGAAGCCGCGGAACGGCTGGGACGCAGCGCGGCCCGGCACATGCGCGCGCGCACGGCCGAGCGCGAAGACCACGAGTTCCTGGCCGCCCTGGCCGCCATCCTCCGGGACGAGCCGGCGCCGCCGCGGGCCGAGGCCCCGCCGCTCTACAGCCGGGCGCCGGTCGTCCTCGGCGCCCAGCGCGGCTCGGTCTGCGAGGCCTTCCTCGACGGCCAGCGACGGGATGCTCGCCGCGTCGCCGCCGCCGCCGCGGGTCGCTTGGCGTAGAGGCCCGGCCTTCCGCTCCGCGGGTCAGGACGCGGCCAAGCCGTTGCGCCGGCCGCGCGCCGCCGCCGCGATGAAGACGAGCGCCGCTACGACTGCCGCCGGCACCAGCGCCATCGCCGCCGCCATGAGATAGTCGACGGGCCCATTCAGGGAGTCGATCCCGGCCAGCGTCCAGACCGGCACGGCAAAGAAGAAACCGATCGCCGCCACCGCGCCCGCTGCGATGGCCATCGCCACCGCTCGGCGCCCGCCGCGGCCGGGCCTCCGCAGACGGACCGCCGCCAGGACCACGGCGACGGCGAGAG
Source organism: Allostella sp. ATCC 35155 (assembly GCA_006738865.1). Classification (GTDB taxonomy): domain Bacteria; phylum Pseudomonadota; class Alphaproteobacteria; order ATCC43930; family Allostellaceae; genus Allostella. The sequence continues at coordinate 1,774,307 of AP019701.1, read as the reverse complement.
CCACGGTGAGGGCGACCAGGGGCCAGAACCAGTCCCCCAGGCTCTCCTCCAGGATGGCGAACAGGGCCACCGGATCGAAATCGCGCATCGCTTCCTCCCTAGGCCCGGCCGCGCAGCATGGCGCGATAGGCGCCCTTCAGCCCCTTTTCCTCGATCACCCACGAAATCCAGAGTTCGTCCAGCGGGGCGATGAAGGGGAAGGACGGGGTCAGATCCCCCGCATAGTCGAACTCGATCAGCATGGCCCGGCCGTAGCCCGTCACCATCGGGCAGGAGGTATAGCCGTTGTAGGCGGCGGTCGGCTCGCGACCGGCCGTCTCGGCCACCAGGTTCTCGACCACGACCGGCACCTGCCACTTGACGCTGGCGGCGGTCTTGCCGCGCGGCACCCCGGCGATGTCGCCAACCGCGAAGACGTTGGGAAAGCGCGGATGGCGCAGCGTCGCCCGATCGGCCTCGACCCAGCCGTCAGCGGCCAGGGGGCCCGACTGCCACGGCAGCGGGCTGTTGCGGACGGCGTCGGGCGCGCGCATCGGCGGCACCACATGGATGAAGTCGTAGCCCATCGTCACGGTGCCGGCCGGTGTGCGATAGACCGCCTTGCGCGCGCCGGGGTCGATCGCCACCAGGACATGGGAGGGGTTGATCGCGATCCCGCGCCCGGCGAACAGTTCCTTCACGCGCGCATCGACCGGCCGCACCGCGAAGACCGCCTCGCGATGGGCGTTGTAGACGAGTTCGACGGCACCGCGCCGGCCGCGCCGCCGCGCCCGGTCGTCGGTGATGAACGCGATCTTGAGCGGCGCACCGGCGCACTTCATCTCCGTCGGAGGACGGCCGAAGAGGCCGGTGCCGCCACGGTCGATGAACGCCTCGATCGCCCGCCAGGAGGCCGCGGCGGCCTCCGGGCCGGCATAGATCGAGGCGATGCCGTCGCGGCCGATCAGCCCCTCCTCCATCCCCTCGATCCCCCGGTAGTCGAGGAAGAGGCCGGTCGCGACGAAGAGGAAGTCGTACGGCAGGCGGCGCGACCCGGTCGTGACGACGACGTTCGCCACCGGATCGAACTCGGCCGCCGCCTCGGCGATCCACTCCACCCCCTGGGGCAGGAACTCGGCATTGCCGAAGGTGACATCGGCAGGGCTCCAGAGGCCGGCCGCGACCAGGGTGAAGCCGGGCTGGAAGAAATGCTGCCGCCGGGCGTCGAGGATCGTGATCGTCGCCTGCGGCATGCGTCGACGCAGTCGGGACGCCAGCGACAGGCCGGCCGCGCCGGCGCCCGCGATCACGATCCTCGGCTTGGCCGCGGAAATCTGCGCCGCCGCCGCCAACGGCATCATCTGCGTGACTGCCAACGCGCCCGCCGCCCCGAGGAACGTCCTGCGATCCATCTTCGCCTCCCCCCGAATTTCCAGTTGCCGGAACCCGGCTCAGGCAGCGCGCAGTCGACTGGCGACCCAGTCCACGATCTGCCGCGCACCCATCGCGCCGGAGGTGCGCGCGATCTCGCGGCCCTTGCGGGACAGGATCATGGTCGGCACCGCACGGATGCCGATACGTCCGGCGATCTGCGGCTCGGCCTCGGAATTGAGCTTGATGACACGCACCCCGGGCTCGAGCGCGGCGCTCGCCTCCGCCAGCGCCGGGGCCATGGCGCGGCAGGGCCCGCACCAGGGCGCCCAGACATCGACCAGCACCGGAATGTCGTTGCGCCCGACCTGCCGCTCGTACATCTCGGCGCCGGCGTCGACGGGATCACCGCCGAACAGCGGCGTGCGGCAGGCGCCGCAGCGGCCGGCCATGGGATCGCGCCCGGAGCCGATGCGGTTGACCGCGGCGCAGTGGGGGCAGACGACGTTGTGGACGGCATCCATGGCGACCGGTTCCTCCCGGGCGGCGGCCGCGGGCAACCCTGCCCGGCCCGACGCCCGTCTGATCCGTCACCCCATATATGAACTATCTCTTATATTCGCAAGAATGAATGTTGTAGCGGCTTCTATGCCCGGCCCAGGATCGAGGAGGGCCGCGCCAGGGCGTCGGTCAGGTGGTACCAGCCGCTGACCAGCGGCACCATCCAAGGCCAGCCGGAATAGTAGGGCTTGGCCGGAAACGGCCGGCCGTCGAAGATCGAGGGCCGGTTCTGGCGGCCGAGGATCTTCAGCGCCGTCTGCCAGCCGAGATACGTCGCCATCGCGACGCCGTTGCCGTTGCAGCCCATCGCGTAATGGACCCCGTCGTGGGTGCCCATGTGCGGCACATGGTCGAAGGTCATGCCGACGAAGCCGTTCCAGGCATGGGTCAGCTTGACGCCCGCGAGCTGCGGATAGACCTGGCGCACGCGGGCGTGGATGCCGCGGGCCATGTCGCGTGGCGTCTTGTCCCAGGGGCTGGTCCGGGCGCCGTAGATGAGGCGCGTGCCGTCCGGCGAGGGCCGGAAATAGCTGAGCTCGCGCCTGGTGTCCGACATCATCCGCCGGTGCGGCAGGATCTCGTCCATCACCGCCTGCGGCAGCGGTTCGGTCGCGACGATGTAGCTCGCGACCGGGATGATCCGCCGGCGCAGGTAGGGCACGGCCTTGTCGGTGTAGCCGTTGGTCGCGACCATCACCTCGCCCGCGTCGACCGTGCCGCGGGCGGTCGTCACCCGGTAGCGGGCGCCGTCACGGACGATGCCGGTGACGGCGGCATGCGAGTGCAGCGTCGCGCCGGCCGTCCGGGCGACGTTGCGCAGGGCCTGATTGTACTTGGCCGGATGAACCGCGCCGTAGTCCTTCACCACCATGCCGCCGTGATAGAGGTCGGAGCCGATCTCCCGCCGCTGCTCCGCCGCCGGCAGGGTCGCGGCATCGACCTGGGTGTGCCGCCGCAGCAGTTCGGCATTGCGCTCGAGCGTCGCGAAATGGGCGGGCGCCCAGGCGCCGAAGAAGCGGCCGCAATGCTGGTAGTCGGCGTCCAGCCCCTCGCGGCGGATCAGCTCCTGGATGAAGGAGAAGGAGCCTTTCGATTCCTCGAAGACCTGCTCGGTCTGGTGCGGCGCAAAGGCGGTGACGGCGCCGGTGATGACCAGCTTCTGGCCGCTCGACACCATGCCGCCCGAGCGCGTGCTCGCCCCGAAGCCGAGCGGCCCCGCCTCCAGCACCGTCGCCCGCACGCCGCTGCGCGCCAGCTCCAGCGCCGCCGACAGGCCGCAATAGCCGCTGCCGACGATGGCGACGTCGGTCTTCTCGGGCAGCGGCTCGGAGCGCGCCTCCTCGGGCGGGGCGGCGTCCCACCAGTAGGGACGCTCGACGAAGCCGGGGGCGAAGATGTCGTCGCTGGCCGCCATGGCGAAGCTCCTTGGGGAGGGCGGGCTAGAGGATCTTGGCGAGGAAGTCGCGGGTGCGGGCCTCGCGCGCGTTGCGGAAGATCGCGTCCGGGGTGCCCGTCTCGACGACGCGGCCGCGATCGATGAAGACGACCCGGTCCGCGACCTCGCGCGCGAAGCCCATCTCGTGGCTGACGATGACCATGGTCATGCCGTCGCGGGCCAGCTCGCGCATCAGGTCGAGCACCTCCTGGATCGTCTCGGGATCGAGCGCGGAGGTCGGCTCGTCGAACAGCATGGCGTCCGGCCGCATGGCGAGCGCGCGGGCGATGGCGACGCGCTGCTGCTGGCCGCCCGACAGCTCGGCCGGGTAGGCCGCGGCCTTCTCCGGCAGGCGCACCCGTTCGAGGAGTTGGCGGGCCAGCTCCTCCGCCTCCGCCTGGGTCGCCCGTCCGGTGCGCACCGGCGCCAGGGTGATGTTGCGGGTGACGGTCAGGTGCGGGAACAGCGCGTAGTCCTGAAAAACCATGCCGATGCGCTGGCGCAGCCGCCGCCAGTCGGCCTGGGAATGGGTGTCGACCGCCTCGCCGCCGACCAGCACCTCGCCCGCGTCCGGCTCGACCAGGCCGTTGAGGCAGCGGATCAGCGTGCTCTTGCCCGAGCCCGACTGGCCGATGACGACGACGACCTCGCCATGGGCGACCTCGAAATCGACGCCGTCGAGCGCCCGCACGCCCTGGAAGGTCTTGACCAGCCCGCGCACGCGGATGACGGGCGCCTCGCTCATGACGCGGCCGCCAGCTCCCGGAAGCGGCGGCCGCGCTCGGCGTCGGCCGCCGCGACCCGCGCCTGCCATGCCTCGGCTTCGGCGGCGTCGGCATCGAGGCGGGCCGAGAGCGCCGCCTGCATCGCCGCCATGTCGGCTCGCGACGGTCCGCCCGAACCCTGCCGCTGCTCGGCGACGGCCGCGGGGTCGACGATGCGCGCGACCGTGTCGGCCGGCAGTTCGATGCGATGGCCCAGCATCCGCTCCGCCTCCTCGGCGATGAGGGCGGAGTCGATGCGGTCGGCGGTGAGGCCGCGGTCCATGGCGGCCCGCACGATCGCGCCGACCAGGTGATGCGCTTCCCGGAACGGCAGCCCCGCCTCGCGCACGAGGCCGTCGGCGAGGTCGGTCGCCGTCGAGAAGTTGGCGCGCGCCAGGGCCATCATCCGCTCGGGCTCGGGCTCGGCGGTCGCGACCACGACCTCCGCGACGGCAAGGCCGCGGATCGTGTCCTCCAGCGCCTCCCAAGCCCAGCGGAAGGCGGCGCTGCTGCCGTCGACCGTGTTGGTGAAGTTGGTGCCCTTGACCCCGACGAAGGCGGCGACCTGCGCACCGAGCACCGTGGCGGCCCGTGCCTTGAGGTTCTCCAGCACGACGAGGTTCTTCTTCTGCGGCATCATGCTGGAGGTGCCGGCGACGCTGTCCGGGAAGCGCAGCGTCGCGAACTCGTAGCTCGACATGACGAAGAAGTCCTGCGCCATGCGGCCCCAGCTGTTGGCCAGCATCGCCGCCCCGCCGAGCAGCTCGGTCAGGAAGTCGCGCGAGGCGACGGCGTCCTGGGCATGGCCGCAGACCCCGGAAAAGCCGAGCAGGCGGGCGGTCATCGCCCGGTCGACCGGGAACGAGGTGCCGGCGACCGCCCCGGTGCCGAGCGGATTGAGGTCGATGCGCGCAAAGCACTCGGCGATGCGGCGATGGTCGCGCTCCAGCGCGTGCGCGATGCCGAGCAGATACCAGCCGAAGGTCACGGGCTGGGCCGGCTGCAGGTGCGTGTAGCCCGGCATGACGACGCCGGCATGGAGTTCGGCGCGGGCCAGCATCGTCCGGCGCAGGGCGACCAGCCCGGCGAGGATGCGCAGCGTCGCCGAGCGCGCCCGCAGGCGATCCTGCGCCGCCTTCAGGTCGTTGCGGCTGCGCGCGATGTGGGTGCGGCCGCCGACCTCGGGGCCGGCGATCTCGATGATGCGGGCCTCATAGTTGAAGTAGGGATCCTCGCGCGCGGCATCGAGCGGCACCGACCCTGCCCCCTCCTCCGCGACCTGGATGACGGCGCGCGCCATGGCGGCGGCCGTCGGCCGGTCGACGATGCCGCGTTCCGCCAGCATCAGGATATGCGCCTCGTTGATCGCCGTCATGAGCGGGAAGGCGGCGGGAAACTCGCGCGCGAGCGCCGGGGCGACGAGATTCTCCTGCAGGATCGGCGAGGTCGCCTCCGCGAGCAGGCCGCTGACCTTGGACGACATGTTCAGACGCTCTCCCGGGGTGTGGCCACCTGGGCCACCCGGCCGCCGCGGCGCTGGAGGTTGCGCTCCAGCCGCCGCGACAGGGCCGTCAGCAGCGAGCAGATGACGAAATAGACGACGAGGACGAAGCCGTAGACGAGGAAGGCCGGGCTGTGCCCCTCCTGCAGCGTCGTCCGTTCGACGATGATGCCGCCGATGCGGAAGAACTCGGTGACGCCGACGAGCGAGGCCAGCGTCGTCGCCTGGACGAGGTTGGCGAAGAGCCCGGTGAAGGGCGGCAGGATCGGCAGCAGCGCCTGCGGCAGGACGATGTAGCGGAAGATCTCCCACGGCTTGAGGCCGAGCGCCACGGCGCTGACCGTCTGGTGGCGCGGCACCGCGTTGATGCCGCCGCGCACGATCTCCGCCCCGTTGGCGCCGCCCCACAGCGTCAGGCTGATCAGGGCCGCGCCATAGGGCGACAGCGGCAGCCCCAGCAGGGGAGCGCCGAAATAGACGAACAGCATGTTCACGAGCAGCGGAATGTCGCGGAAGAACTCGACGTAGCAGATCGCCACGATGCGCGCCCAGCGGTAGCGGGCGACGCTGAGCATGCCGATGAGGACCGAGACGACGGTGACGCAGGCCAGCGTCACCACCGCGAGCTGAAAGGTCTGGCGCAGGCCGCTGAGCAGGATCCAGCTGTTGTCGAGGAGCAGCTGCATCGCTCAGCTCGTCCGGAACGGCCGCTGGAGGTGCCATTCGAGGCGCCGCACGGCGAAGGAAAGCAGCAGCACGAGCGCGAGATAGAGCGTGCCGATGGCCGCGAACATCTCGAGCGTGCGGAAATCGGTCGCGACCCGGTCCATGGCGACGAAGGTGAGCTCCGCGAAGCCGATCGCCTGGAGGTACGACGAATTCTTCAACACCGAGACCGAGGTGTTGAGCATGGCCGGGATGGCGACCCGCAGGCCGAGCGGGATCGCCACCAGCCAGAGGTAGTGGAGCGGCTTGAGGCCGAGGGAAAGCGCCGCCTCGCGCATCCCCTTGGAGACGGCGAGGAAGCCGCCCCGCATGTTCTCGACATTGTAGGCGCCGCCCCAGATGGTCAGCGCGGCCACCCCCGACCAGAAGACCGAGAGGCCCATTCCGATCGAGGGCAGCCCGTAGAAGATGAAGAAGAGCTGTGCCAGGAGCGGCGTGTTGCGCACGAACTCCACATAGCCGGCGAAGAACTGCGACAGCACCGGCACGCGGAAGACGCGCGCGGCCGCCCCGGCGACGCCGATCGCGGCCGCGAGCAGGATCGAGATCAGGCTCACCAGCACCGTCATCCAGAGCCCTTCGAGAAGGGCCGTGCCGTTGGCGAGGATGTAGCCGAAGTCGAACCGGATACCCATGGCGGCGATCGGGCGTCGGCGCGCGGATCAGCGCGCCTTGGCCGGAACCTTCGACAGATCCCAGGAGTCGACGGTGGTCTCCACAAGGTCGGGCTGGTCGTACTTCTTGATCCACTGCACGACGAGGCCCTCGGACTTCGCGCGCTTGATCGCGGCGTTGACGTAGGCGAGCCACTCCTTCTCGCCCTTGCGCACCGCGGCGCCGCGATAGCCGAGCTGATAGAGTTCGTCGAGCCGGCGCACCCGCGGGTTCTTCTGGGCCAGCCCCTTGATGACCGCGAGGTCGTGGGCGTAGCCGACGCCGCGTCCCTGGAGCATGGCCTGCAGCGCGTCCGACACGGTGTCGAGGCGCAGCATCTTGACCTCCGGCAGGTTCTTCTCGAACCAGCCGATCTGCCAGGCCCCCTTGATGACGATGATCGTCTTGCCCTTGAGGTCGTCGAGGCCCTTGAGGGGGCTGTCGTTCAGCACCAGGACGTCGCTGCCGCCCCAGGCGTAGTTGTCGGAGAAGTCGACGACCTCGGCGCGCTGCGGGGTGACGCCGATGGTGGCGATGACGAGGTCGACCTTGCCGCTGACCAGTGTCGGGATGCGGTTGGCCGTGGTGACGCAGGTCAGCTCGGTCTTGTCCGGGCTGCCGAAGGCGTAGGCGGCGACCTGGCGGGCGAGGCTGACCTCGACGCCGACCGGCTTGCCCGAGGAGTCGATGAACCCGTCCGGCGGATAGTCGCACTTGACGCCGGCCTTCACGACGCCCGCCTTCTGGATGGCTTCCGGCAGCGGCGGCATCGTCTGCGCCGTGGCGGCACCCGCGACGGCGGCCGCCAGCGCGGCGACGGCTGCGGAGCGCAGCAGGATAGCAGCGATCGACATGAACCCTCCTCCTGTTTCCCGGTCTTGCCCGGAGGCAAAGTCGGACACGGATGGTTACCGAAAGCAAGGACCGGTCCAGAAATTCGTCGAGCGGCCGATCAGCGGCGATTTGTTCGGTTGTCACGAACGGGGCTTCGCGCGACGATCCCCGACCCTTCGGGATCCCCACCCACCAGCCGACGAGGCGCCTCGCGATGACCACCACCCTCACCCACTGGATCTCCGGCAAGCCGGCGGAGGGCCAGAGCGGTCGCTTCGGCGACGTATTCAATCCGGCGACGGGCGAGATCACGGGTCGGGTGCCGCTGGCGACGGCGGCGGAGGTCGATGCCGCGGTGGCCGTGGCGGCGGCGGCGTTCCCGGCCTGGGCCGCGACCCCACCGCTGCGCCGCGCCCGCGTCATGTTCAAGTTCAAGGAGATCCTGGAGCGCAACCGGGCCGAACTCGCCCGCGCCATCACGCTGGAGCACGGCAAGGTTCTCTCTGACGCCGACGGCGAGGTCGTGCGCGGCACCGAGGTGGTCGAGTTCGCCTGCGGCATTCCGCAGCTGCTGAAGGGCGAGTTCACCGAGAATGTCGGGACCGAGATCGACAGCTGGTCGCTGCGCCAGCCGCTCGGCGTGGTCGCCGGCATCACGCCGTTCAACTTCCCGGCCATGGTGCCGATGTGGATGTATCCGGTGGCGCTCGCCTGCGGCAACTGCTTCATCCTGAAGCCGTCCGAGCGCGATCCGTCGGCATCGCTGCTGATGGCGAAGTGGCTGAAGGAGGCGGGCCTGCCCGACGGCGTCTTCACCGTGCTGCACGGCGACAAGACGGCCGTCGACGCGATCCTGGAGCATCCCGGCATCGCCGCCGTCAGCTTCGTCGGCTCGACCCCGATCGCCGAGTACGTCTACCGGACGGCCGCCAACCACGGGAAGCGCGTGCAGGCGCTGGGCGGAGCGAAGAACCATCTCGTCGTCATGCCCGACGCCGACCTCGACCTCGCGACGGACGGCCTGATGGGCGCGGCCTACGGTTCGGCCGGCGAGCGCTGCATGGCGGTGTCGGTGGCGGTCGCGGTCGGCAACTCGGCCGACGCGCTGGTCGACCGGCTGGCGACCCGGCTCGGGGCGCTCAAGGTCGGCCCGGGCGTCGACAAGGAGAGCGAGATGGGCCCGCTGGTCACCCGCCAGCATCTCGACAAGGTGAAGGGCTATGTCGACGACGGCGTGAAGGCCGGGGCCAAGCTCGTCGTCGACGGCCGCGGCCTGAAGCTGCAGGGCTACGAGGACGGCTTCTTCCTCGGCGGCTGCCTCTTCGACCACGTCACCCCGGACATGCGCATCTACAAGGAGGAGATCTTCGGCCCCGTCCTGTCGGTCGTGCGGGTGCCGGACTATGCAGACGCGCTGAAGCTCGTGAACGACCACGAGTTCGGCAACGGCACCGCCATCTTCACCCGCGACGGCGACGCCGCCCGCGCCTTCACCGCCCAGTGCAAGATCGGCATGGTCGGCGTCAACGTGCCGATCCCGGTGCCGATGGCATTCCACAGCTTCGGCGGCTGGAAGCGGTCGCTGTTCGGCGACATGTATGTCCATGGGCCCGAGGGCGTGCGGTTCTACACCCGCCTCAAGACCGTGACCGCGCGCTGGCCGACCGGCATCCGGTCGGGCGCGGAGTTCGTCATGCCAACCATGCGGTGAGGTAGCCGGAAGATGGAGCATTGCTGAGGCATATCCCGAGCGTCCTCTCCGGGCCGGCATTGGAGCGAGTCCACAGGCTGATCCATGCCGGTCCCTGGGAGGACGGCAGCGCCACCGCATCGGCCCAGGCGGCCGCGGTGAAGCACAATCTGCAGATCGCGGGCAGCGCGACCCGTCGACGGCCGCTCGACGAACTGGTCATGCCGTCGATCCTCAACGACCCGCGTTTCGTCGAGGTCGCCTTCCCCAAGGTCATGGCGGCACCGACATACAACCGCTACGACGTCGGCATGACCTACGGCGATCATGTCGATGCGCCGTTCCTGTCCTCCGGCCGGCTGCGGGCCGACCTCTCGCTCACGCTCTTCCTCAACGATCCGTCGGATTATGACGGTGGCGAGCTGACGATCCGCTATGGCGACGCGACGGCCACGGCCAAATATCCCCCGGGCGATCTCGTCGTCTATCCGACGACGAGCCTGCACCATGTCAGCCCGGTGTCGCGCGGAACCCGGTTGGCCGCGGTCAGCTGGGTGCAGAGCTACGTTCCCGACGAGCGCCACCGGCGCATCCTCTGGGAACTCGGCGAGGCCAAGAAGCTGCTCGACCGGACACAACCCGACGCCCCCGAGACGGACCAGCTCCGCAACGGGCTGTTCAACCTCCTGCGGCTCTGGTGGGAGCCCTGACGCGGCCGCATCAGCCGGAGCGGAAGGCCGGGTCGAGTTCGTGCAGGGAGCAGGCGGGGGAGGCGTATTCGCGCGGTTCCTCCGCCTCCGCCATCGGATGACCGGCAAGGAACGCGCGCACCGCCGCGACGAATTCCGGCCTCCCGACGGCGTTGCCGTGCGCGGCGCCGTCGATCTCAACCAGGCGCAGCGACGGCATGGCCGCCCGTAGCCGTTCGAAATCCCGGCGGTAGGGATCGGCGGTGCCGACGACGCCCAGCACCGGCATCGGCAGCGCCGCCAGTTCCTCCAGCGTCACCACCTGCGCCGGGTTCGAGCGGCGCACCGCCGCCAGGGCGCGCGGATCCTTGCCGGCCAGCCGCCGGGCCGACAGGGCGCGCAGCTCGTCCACCGACGGCGGCGGCTGGTCCTTCGGCCAGAGGCGCAGGATCTGGCTGGAGAGCAGGCCCTGGTCGAGTTCCGCCGCCTCGGCCTCGACGCGCGCCTGGTCGGCCGGCAGCCAGCCGACGCGGCCGACCGCGCCGCCCAGGATCAAGCTGTGCAGGCGCGACGGCCGGTGAACGGCGAGGTGGGCGGCGACGTGTGCGCCCATCGAGTACCCCATCACATGCGCGCGCCCGACGCCGAGATGATCCATCAGGCGCAGCACGTCGCGTCCCATCTCGGGCCCGTAGGCGGCGGGGTCGTGGGGCTTGCCGCTCTGCCCGTGTCCGCGGGCATCGAACGCGATCACCCGCCATCCGGAAGCGAGATCGGCGACGACGCCGCGATCGACCCAGCCTTCCTCGAGGGAGCTGGAGAAGCCATGCAGCAGCAGGAGCGGCTCCCCCTGCCCCGCCTCGACGAAGCGGATCGGCACGCCGGCGGAATCGAAATAGCGGTCGTCGAGCGGCATCGGATTTCCTCCCGCGCCGACCATAGCGCGGGAGGATGGGATCAGGCGACGGCGGCAGGCCGGCGGTTTGCCCCGTCGCGACGAATCACGTGCTCGACCGCGGCCGCCAGCGAGAAGGCGGTGCCGTCGACCGGCAGCCGGTCCATGCCGTCGACCCCCTCTCCCATGTTGAGCGCGACGACGATCAGACGCGCCTCCGGCGCCAGCCGCCGCAGGCGGCGCGCGACATAGCGCGCATAGGTCTGCGGCCGGGCGTGGAGATAGCAGAGCGCGACCGCGTCGCCCGCACCAGGCGCCCCGAATCCCGCCGACCCTTCCCTGGGATCGAAGCCGATGACGACGTCGGCCGGTCGGCCCAGCCCGGTCAGCCAGCGGGCCAGCAGGCCAGCGGCGACGGCATCGAGCGGCGTCCGCCCGGCGAGACAGACCACCCGCCCCACCTCGGCCGGCGCCGCTTCCCCTTCGCCTTCCTCGCCGGCTGCATCGTCGGGCTGGATCGCCAGTTGCCCGTCTTCGTCGAGTTCGGTCAGCACCCGCTCCACGCGTTCGGCGACGAGGCGGCGCAGGTCGGCGTCGAGCGCCCGGCTCTCATGATCGTTCTCGGTCAACTGGAGCGCCGGCACGACGACTTCCTGAAAGAATGCGATGGGCGTCGCATCCTCGAGATAGTCCTCGGCCACCTCCAGCGCCTCCTCGTGGTTGCCGGCGACGAGGCGCTGGTAGAAGCGCTGCTCCGGCGCCAGTACCGGATCGTTGCCGAGCAGGATGCCGAGGAATTCGAGCTGCGGGACATAGCGCCCGATGACGACGATGCAGACCGTGAGCGGCGTCGACAGCAAGAGGCCGATCGGGCCCCACAACGTCGCCCAGAAGATCGCCGCCATGATGATGGCGAGCGAGGAGATGCCGGTCGAGGAGCCGTAGAGCATCGGCTCCAGCACGTTGTTGCTGATCACCTCGAGGACGAGAAAGAGCGCCGCCGTCCAGGCGAGCATCGTCCAGCCGGGATCGATGGCGAAGGCCAGCGTGACCGGGAACAGCGCCGCAAGGAAGGGGCCGAGATAGGGGATGAAGCGCAGCACCCCCGCCAGCAGGCCCCACAGGAGCGCATTGGGCACCCCGATCATCCACAGGCCGACGCCGATCGGCACGCCATAGGCCGTGTTGACGACGAGCTGCATCAGGAGATAGCGGCTGACCCGCCGCCCCGCCTCGTCCAGCGCCTGGGTGCTGCGCAGCACCTGCCCGACGCCGAGCAGGCGGATCAGCCGGTCGCGCAGATCCTCGCGCTCCAGCAGCACGAAGAAGAGGAAGACCACGACGAGGCCGGCCGAGGCGATGGCCCCGACGACCGGGCCCGCGAAGTCGTCGAGCACCGCCAGCGGCTGCGGCGGGGGCTGGCGGATCGTGACCGTCACCGCGTCGCCCGCGGCCTCGGTATTGATCATCCCGATCTCGCGGCCGATCAGCAGCGCCATCTGCGACAGCCGCTCGAACACACCGGAACCGCCGGCGGACTCGCGGAGGCCCGCGAGCTTCTCCCGGATCGTGTACTGGTAGTCGGGAATGTTGGAGGCGAGCAGGTAGAGCTCGTTGCCGACGACCACCGCGACCACCGCCACGACGACGGCCGCGAAGCCGACCGAGAACAGGACCGCCAGTGCCCGCGGCGCGCCCCAGCGCCGCAGCCGGTTGGTGAGCGGTGCCAGCAGGAACGCGAACAGGATCGCCAGCGCGAAGGCGATGAAGATGTCACGCCCGAGATAGAGGGCGCCGATGGTGACGAGGACGGCACCGGCGGTGACCAGCGACGGCGGTCCGGGGCGGACGCCGGGGGCAAGCGGCGTCACCGGCACGCCGGCGACGGTCACCGGGTCGGTTCTCGGCAGGGTATCGGGCATCCCGGGCAGCTCCTCCGGCGCGCGAAACGGCGCCTGTCGGCCGCTCAAACGCCACAGCCGGCACGACCGTTCCGGCGCCCGGCCGCGCCGAGGCGCAACAAGCCTTTGCAAACGGCGCGAAGTTGGAGTGACGTAGCGGTGGAATAGAAACGCGGGGGACGACCTTGGCGACATTTATCCTGAGCGAAGGCGACGACACGCAGTTCGGCCGGCCCGAGGCCGACTACATCGAAGGTCGCGGCGGCGACGACTGGATCGACGGTGCCGACGGCGACGACACGATCGATGCCGGCCCGGGCGCCGACACCGCCTATGGCGGGCCGGGCAACGACCAGATCCTCGGTCGCGGCGGCGAGGACTATCTGGTCGGCGGCGACGGGCAGGACACACTGGCCGGCAGCGACGACCGCGACTCGCTGTTCGGCGAGGCCGGTAATGACGGGGTGTTCGGCGAAGCCGGCGACGACTTCCTCGCCGGCATGGACGGCAACGACATCATCGGCGGCGGCGAGGGCCGGGATTTCGGCCAGGGCGGGGCCGGCGCCGATACGCTCTATGGCGACGGGCAGGACGACACGCTGGCCGGCGATGCCGATGGCGACCTCCTCGACGGAGGCCTCGGATCCGACATCCTGTACGGCGGCAGCGGCCGCGATCTGCTGGTCGGCGGCGACGGCCTCGATACCCTGTTCGGCGACGCCGACGACGACACGCTCGAAGCGGGCTCCGGCAACGACCTGCTCCATGGCGACAGCGGCAACGACCGGCTGAATGCCGGCGCGGGCGACGACACCGCCTTCGCCGGGGCCGGAAACGACCAGGTCGAGGGCGGGAGCGGCGACGACGTCCTCACCGGCCATGAGGGCGACGACACGATCGCCGGCAGCGACGGGCGCGACGTGCTGTTCGGCGACGCCGGCAACGACCGGCTGTTCGCCGGCACCGACGACGATTTCGCCTTCGGGGCCGACGGGAACGACCTCATCGGCGGCGGCAGCGGCCGCGATGTCGCGCACGGCGACGCGGGCAACGACACGCTCTATGGCGAGGCGCAGAACGACACGCTGACGGGCGACTCCGGCGACGACGTCCTCGACGGCGGTTCGGAGTTCGACCTTCTGTATGGCGGCAGCGGGCGCGACACGCTCGCCGGCGGCGATGGCTCCGACCGGCTGTTCGGCGGCCGCGACGACGACACGCTCTATGGCGGCACCGGCGACGACACCATCTCGGGCGACCGCGGCATCGACTGGCTCTACGGCAATTCCGGCCGCGACGTCTTCGTGTTCGCACCGGAAAGCGGGTCGGACATCATCGTCGACTTCCAGCCCGGGATCGACCTCGTCGACCTCCGGGACTACGGGTTCGACAGCTTCTTCGACTTCGCCTTCTCGATCACCATAGAGAACGTCGCCAGCGGCCTGCACATCGTGCTGCCGACGGGGGACCACATCACCGTCAACAACATCGATCGCCTCGACGACGACTATTTCATCCTCTGACCGGGGGCGGTGCCGCTCGGTGCCGCCACCCGCCCTCGGCGCCGGCACCGAATTGGGTCAGCCGGCCCGGAGATAGTCGAGAAGGCGGTCCACCTCCGCGTCGCTGTTGTAGTAGTGCGGCGAGGCGCGGACGACCGGCGGCAGGTGACGGCGTTCGGCATCGATCCGGGTGCTGGAGGCCTTGGAGGCGCCGATGACGATGTCCTGCGCGAGAGCACCCGCGACGATGGCGTCGGCCTCGCGCCCTTCGATCGTGAAGCTGACGATGGCCGAGGGATCGCGGCCGAGGTCGCGCACCACCGCGCCCGGGATGCCGGCGAGGCCCGCGCGCAGCCGGCCGGCCAGCAGCCGGCAGCGGTCGCGGATGGCATCGAGGCCGATCGCCAGGGCGTAGTCGACCGCCACGCCGAGGCCGAGACGGGCGGCGTAATTGTTCTCCCAGTTCTCGAACCGCCGCGCGTCGGGGCGCAGCTCGTAGCGGTCCATGGCCACCCACGGGGCGGCGAAATGGTCGATCATCGGCGGCTCCAGCCGCTCCAGCAGCGGCCGCCGGACATAGAGGAAGCCCGTGCCGCGCGGCCCGCGCAGGAACTTGCGCCCCGTCGCCGACAGCATGTCGCAGCCGACCGCCTCGACATCCACGGGCATCTGGCCGACCGCCTGGCAGGCGTCGAGCAGGTAGGGAATGCCGTGGGCGCGCGCCACCTTCCCGACTGCCTCGGCCGGGTTGACGAGGCCGCCGTTGGTCGGGATCCAGGTGATGGCGATCAGCTTCACCCGGTCGTCGATCATCCGTTCCAGCGCCGCCACGTCGAGCGCGCCCGTGGCATCGCTCGGCACCACGTCGATCACGGCGCCGGTGCGCCGCGTCACCTGGAGATAGGCGACGTAGTTGGCCGCATACTCGGCCTCGGCCGTCAGGATGCGGTCGCCCGGCCCGAACTGCAGCGAATAGAAGGCCATCTGCCAGGCGACGGTCGCGTTCTCGACCAGCGCGACCTCGTCGCGATGCGCGTTGAGCAGGCGGGCGACCGAATCATAGACCGCCTCGATCCGGTCATGCTCGCGGGCCGCCGCATGGTAGCCGCCGATCTCGGCCTCCAGGTCGAGGTGGCGCTTGGCGGCGTCGACCACCGGCACCGGCATCAGCGCCGCACCGGCATTGTGCATATAGGCGCGCCGCACCACCGCCGGCGTGTCCGCCCGGATCGCTTCAATGTCCATTCCCGTACCGCCTTGCCGTTGCCTGGGGACGGCGGGCACGGCGCCACAGGGCGCCCGGGGTGTCAACGAACGAAAATGAAACCGATCGTTCATCCGGCAGTGCCCGAACCGTCATGATCGCCCGCTAAGCACCGGGAGCTTCGCCACCGCCTTCGGGACTCCTGGCCGCCGTGCCCGCGCTCTCCATCCTGCATGCGACCGACCTCCATCTCCGCCAGGCCCTGCCGGGGAGCGCCGGCCATGCCGTGCGTCGCTCGCGCGAGATTCCGACGCTGCTGGAACGCCTGGGCGAAGTGGTCGCTCGCCAGCGGCCCGACCTGGTGGTCCTGACCGGCGATCTCGTCGACGTGCCGCACCCGCTGCTGCACGGCGACCCGGCCGACCATGCTACGGCGATGGCGGAGGCAGAGGCGGACTACCGGCTGCTGCGCGGCTGGCTCGATCGCCTCCCCTGCCCCTGGCGGGCGATCCCCGGCAACCATGACCGGCTCGACGCGTTCGAGGCCGCCTTCGGCACCGGACGCGAGACGGAGAGCCACCATGGCGGCTTCCGTGTCGTCGGCTTCGAGGACTGGGAGGTCGCCGGGAACCAGGCACAGCGGGTCGGCGCCCAGCGGGCCCTGTTCGAGCGCGTGCTGGCCGACCCCGATCCGGCGCCGCAGATCCATCTCCAGCACTATCTGATCCGTCCCGACGTCGATTACGGCTATCCGCTCATGTATCGCGAGGCGGCCGACCTCGCCGCGGCGATCGAGCGCTCGGGCCGCGTGCGCGCCGTCCTGAGTGGCCACTGGCACCAGGGCGAGCCGCCCCTGACGGTGGGCGATACGACCTATTCGGTCTGCCCCACCTTCTGCGAATGGCCGCACCGCTACCGCCTCGTCACCTGCACGGAAGCCGGCGTGCGGATCGAGACGCGGGCGATCGAAGCGCCGGAGGCCCGTCGCTGGCGCCCGGCCGTTTTCGTCGTGCTCGATCGCCAGACCCCGGACATCGACCATCCGACGATCGACGAGGCGGGCGCCCGCCTGCTGCTGCGGACGGTGGCCCGCGGCTGGTCGCCGGTTCTCGTCGCGCCGTGGGAGCCGCACCGCTTCGGCTGGCGCGCCGCCCAGGAACTGGCCGACGGGGTGGCACGCCACGCCCGTGCGCTCGGCCATGAACTGGGCGCCGCCTACTTCGTCGTGGATCGCGACCTCGACCCGGCCCTGCGCGCACGGCTGCCGGCCGAAGGCACCCCCACCGCGTCCGACCTCTTCCCGAGAGCCGAGCGCGAACTCGGCCTCGACCTCGCCGGCTCGATCCTGGTGGGCGGCGGCGACGCGCTCGCCGCCGCCGCCCGCGACCACGGCCTCGCCCTCCACCCCGCACCATAGGCATCCGACATGCGCCGCACCGCCATCGCCCTCGCCCTGTCCGCCGTCGTCGCCGGACCGGCGGCCGCCGAAACCGTCCTCGACTTTCCGACCTACCAGCTGGAGGAGAGCTTCGGCCCCTGGTGGCGCGGCCTCGTCGAGGCCTACCAGAAGGAAAATCCGGACGTCCGGATCAAGCTGACCAACGCCCCCTCGAACGATCATCACCGGATGCTGACGACGCGGTTCGCCGCCGGCAATCCGCCCGACATCGTGCACATGACCGCCCGCTTCGTCTGGGGCTTCGCGGCCGAGGGCGTGCTCGAGCCGCTCGATCCCTGGCTGGACAAGACCGACATCAAGCGGTCCTGGGTGCCCTCGCAGTCGTCCCTGACGCTGGACGGCAAGAGCTACGGGCTCGTCCTGCTCAATTACGGCTGGGGCCTGATCTACAACGAGGGGATGCTGAAGCAGGCCGGCATCGCGGTGCCGACGACCGAGCCGGAGCTGTTCGAGGCGGCCAAGAAGCTGACCCGCGACCGCGACGGCGACGGCCGCATCGACCAGTACGGCATGGCCATGAACACCTCCTCCTCGAGCTGGGGGTTCATGACCTTCATGCACTTCCACGCCGGCCGCGACCGCGACATCGTCGGCGACCGCAAGCTCGACGCCACGGCCGAGATCGCGAAGACCCTGGGCCGCATCCAGGATTACGTGAAGGCCGGGGTGACGCCGACCGGCCTCGACAACAACCCGATGCGCCAGCTCTTCTGGCAGGGCAACGCGGCCATGTACATCGACGGCAGCTGGGCGCCCGGCTATGCCAAGCGCGCGGCCGAGGCCGTGCAGGGCCAGTGGCGGGTGGCGCCGCTTCCCTTCCCGAACCTCGCCGGCGGTCCGAGCAACGCGCTCGCCATGCCGAAGGAGATCACGGCCGAGCGCAAGGCGCTGGTCTGGAAGTTCATCGAGCTCGCGTCCCGGCCGGAATGGCAGCGCCGCTATGCCGTGATGACCGGCAACCCGCCGGGCCGCATCGGCAGCGTCGACGCCGAGGCGCGCGAGAAGTGGCCCCACCTGCCGCTCTTCGAGGCCAGCGCCAGCCGCAAGTCGCGCTCGCATCTGCCGATCGGCTTCGAGAACGACTACAACCGCTTCAGCAGCATCTTCACCGAGAGCATGACCGCGATGGTCGCCGGCCGGCTGACGCCGGAGGCCGCCGCCGAGCGCATCTCCGCCGGCCTCAAGCGCGAGATCAAGGGCCTGGAATAGCCCCTTGGTGACGCTTCCGGCCGGGGCACCGGCCGCCGCGATGCCGCGCCGGCCCCGCTTGCGGGGACCGGCGCGGACGCGCCTCCTGTTCCTGGCGCTGATGCTGCCGGCGATCCTGTGCACCGGCGCCCTGGTCGCCTGGCCCATCGCCAAGCTGGTGCAGATCAGCTTCTACGAGCTGCGGCTGATCGAGCTGATGCGACCCATCACCAAGCCCGCGACGCTGGCCAACTATGCGGCGGCGATCGGCCATCCCGGATTCGTGCCGAGCCTGTGGGCAACCGCGATCTTCGTCTTCGCCGGCACCGCCATCGCGCTGCTCATGGGCCTGGCCACGGCGCTGCTCGCCGACCTCCGGCTGGCCGGCGCCTCCTGGTTCGAGGCCATCGTCGTCAGTCCCTGGAGCGTCGCGCCGGCGATCGCCAGCCTGATCTGGATGTTCCTGCTGAACGACCAGTTCGGGCTCGTGAACTACCTCCTGATGGGGGCCGGCCTCGTCTCCGCGCCGGTGCCGTTCCTGACCTCCCCCGACGTCGCGATCTGGGCCGTCACCTTCGCGACCGCCTGGAAGGCCTATCCCTTCTTCACCATCATGCTGCTGGCCGGGCTGCAGTCGATCCCCTACTCGCAGTACGAGGCGGCGATGATGGACGGGGCCGGGGCGTTCCGCCGCTTCGTCGCGATCACGCTGCCGGGCCTGCGCGGCTTCCTGCGCGTCACCATCTTCCTCGGGCTGCTGTCGGCCTTCCGCAACGTCGAATCGGTCCTGGTCATGACCGCCGGCGGGCCGGCCCGATCGACCGAGACCCTGGCCGTGCGCGTCTACACCGAGACCTTCCAGTTCCTGTCGCCCGGGCGCGGCGCCGCGCTCGGCACCCTGACCCTGATCGTGGCGGTGGCGACCACGCTGCTCTTCCTGCGCGCGACCCGGCGGAGGGCCGACGTTTGAGGCGTCCCGCGCTCCTGACGCTGCAATGGGCGGGCCTGCTGGCCGCCGCGCTCTTCGCGCTCCTGCCGCTCTACTGGATGGCGCTGACCTCGTTCAGCCGGGCGAACGCCGTCCTCACCTGGCCGCCCCGGTTGCTGCCGGACCCGTCCGACCTGACGCTCGACGCCTACACCGCGATCCTGACCACGACCAGCGCCCTGCGCTGGCTTGCGAATTCCGCCGGCATCACGGTCGCATCGGTGCTGGTGGCGCTCGCGGTCGCGCTGCCGGCCGGATATGCGCTGTCGCGGTCGCGCGGGCGGGAAGTCCAGGTCATGGGCGCCGTCCTGCTGATCTCCAAGATGCTGCCCGCTACGGTGCTGCTGACGCCGCTCTACGTCCTCGCCCGGGCGGCCGGTCTCCTCGACAATCCGGCCGCGGTCGTCCTCGGCAACCTCAGCTTCGCGGTGCCGCTGGCGACCTGGATGATGAAGGAGCATTTCGACAAGGTTCCGCCCGACATCGAGGAAGCGGCCTGGATCGACGGCTGCTCGCGGCTGCGGGGATTGTGGTCGGTGGTGCTGCCGCAGGCGCGGCCCGCCATGGCCGCCGTCACCGCCTATGTCGGCGTGGTGTCGTGGAACGACTTCATCTTCGCCCGCACCCTGCTGACGGGCGGCGACAGCACGACGGTGACCGTCGGGGCGGCCATGCTGATCGGCGAATACAACATCGACTGGCCGCGCGTGATGGCGCTGGCGCTGATGGCGACGGTGCCGGTGCTCGCCATGTTCGCCCTGCTGCATCGCCAGCTCGTGCGCGGGATGAGCAGCGGCATGCATTGACGCGCCGTCACGGAGCGGCGAGGCGGCGCCCGATCGCCTCCGCCGGCATCGGCAGGCCGCAATGGAAGCCCTGCAACTCGTCGCAGCGCATCAGGCGCAGCAGCCTCGCCTGCTCCTCGGTCTCGACCCCCTCGGCCACCACGGTCAGTTCCAGGCCGTGGGCGAGCGTGATGATCGAGGAGATGATGAGCATGTTCTCGGTGCTCTCGATCATCATCCGGACGAAGGACCGGTCGATCTTCAGCGACCCGATCGGCAGGCGCGCGAGGTAGGCCAGCGACGAATGGCCGGTGCCGAAATCGTCGACGGCCACGCCGATCCCCAGCTGCCGCAGCTCCTGCAGCCTGGCGATCGTGCCTTCGACATCCTTCATGATCAGGCTTTCGGTGATCTCGATGTCGAGCCCGCAGTCGGCTCCCGGTTCCGCCGCGAATTCGGCCACCAGCCTGCGGACCCCGTCCGTGAACCCGGGCAGCTGAAACTGGATGACCGAGACGTTGACGGCAACCCTGGGCGCCGTGCCGTCCGCCATACGCCAGCTCCTGCGGTCGCACAGCGCCTGCCGCATCACCCACAGGCCGACCTCGCCGATCAGCCCGTTCTCCTCCAGCAGGGGGATGAACTCCACGGGCGGCACGAGGCCCCGGCGCGGGTCGTTCCAGCGGATCAGCGCCTCGACTGCGCGAATCGCGCCGTCCTTCGCCGCCACCTTGGGCTGGTAGTGGAGAAAGAACTCGCCGCGGGCCTGCGCCAGCTGGAGGCGGCCGGACATGCGCAGCGTCTCGGCCACGCGCGCATTCAACTGCGGCTCGTAGAACTGATAGCGACGGCCGCTCTCCTTGGCCATGCGGACGGCCGCGCGGGCGTTGCGCATCAGGGTCGCGACGTCGGTGCCATCCTCCGGGAAGACGGCGACGCCGAGCGTCCCGCCGACATGCAGGATCTCGCCGTCGGCCGGCCGTGCCTCGGCCGTGACGCCGACGAAACGCTGCTCGATGCGCCGCGCGATCGCCAGCGCGTCGCCAGCGTCGGGCAGGAACTTCGCGAAGCGGTCGTTGTCGATGCGGGCCAGACTCTCGGGGCTCTGGGCGATCGCCACGAGGCGGCCTGCAAATTGCTGCAGGATGCGGTCGCCGGCTTCCCGGCCGAGGGAGTCGGCGACGTCACGGAAGCGCCGGATGTCGATCAGGATGACCGCCACGCGGCTGCCGCTCCGGCCCGCCGCGATCAGTGCCTGCCCGAGGCGCTCCTCGAAGAGCACGCGGTTGGGCAAGCCGGTCAGCGGGTCGTGGGAGGCGAGATAGGCCAGCCGATCGCGGGTCTCCATGTGGTCGAGCCCGAAGGAGACGTCGTCCGCGACCTCGATCAGCAGCTTGCGCACGGGTTCGGTGAAATAGTCCGGGTCGCGACTGAAGAGCACGAACACGCCGATGATGCCCCCCTTGGCCCGCAACGGCAGGGCCGCCGAGGAGAGGTATCCGAGCGCGATGGCGCGCCGCCGGCGCTCGCTGCCGCGCTCCGGCGCGGCCGTAAGGTCGTTCTCGAACTGGGCGCGGCCTTCGGCCATGGCGCGGCCGATCTCGCCCCGCCGTTCCGGCGACAGGCCCACGATCGCCATCGGCGCCTCGGACGCCACCGCGGCATAGTCGGCGCCGGCCCCGGCCACCGGCACGACGATATCCTTGTCGGCGTCGTACATCGCGATGGTGGCGATGCCGAAGCCGCCCTGCTCATGGGCGATACGGCAGACGCCCGCGAACAGGGCCTCGCGGTCGTTCGCCTGGATCAGAAGGCGGTTGACCGCGCTCAGGACCGCATAGAGGCGGTTGAGATGCTCGATCTCCGCTCCCTGCCGGCGGCGTTCGACGAACTGGCCGAGCTGGCTGCCGATGGCCGAGAACATCTGCAGCATGTCGGGGTCGAGGCTGCGGCTGGCTCTCGCCAGGAAGGCGAGCACGCCCACGACCTCGCCGCCGGCCAGGATGGGGAATGCCGCGGCCGCATGCAGCCCGGCCCGTTGGGCATCGTCCGACCGGCGGAAATCCTCCGCGACCGCGCCGTCGTCGAACCAGACGGCTTCGCCCTTCTGCCAGGCCCGGCCGGTCATGCCCGAGCCGGGGGCGAAGGTGTGGCCCCAGGTGCCTTGAGCGAACTCCGCGATCCGTTCGTCCGGCTCGTGCCAGAATGCCACGGCCCGCAGATTTCCGCTCGCCCGGTCGACTTCTCTGAGGATCCCGAACGCGAAGCCGAGGCGCGCGCAGACTGCCTCGATCAGAGCCGGCGCCGCCGCGTCGAGGCTGGAGGTGTCGGCCAGCACGGTCGCGACCGCATACTGGATGTCGAGACGGCGCTCGGCCCGCTTGTGCTTCTCCACCTCCTCCGCGAGGGCGGCGCTGTTCTTTTCCGCATCCCGCCGGAGGGTCGCCAGCACGAACATCCGTCCCGCCAGGGCAGCCAGATCCTCGAGAATGGCCAGATCCTGGTCGTCGAAGGCCCGTTGACCGGCCGGCTCGCCGACGCACAGCCAGCCATGGGTCGCATCGACGTCGCCGACCGGGACGAGGATCGCCGAGCGGAAGGCCGGCAGCCCCGCCAACCCGTCGCCCGGCCCGAGGCGGCGGGCCTCCATGGTACCGGCCAGCGGATCGGATTGGCCGATGCGGCTGCGCAGCGCATCGGCCAGCGCAGGCGTCAGTCCCGCGACCTCGACCCGCCGCGGGCCCCGGAGGCTGCCGTCGCGGATGGCCGCGGCCGCCCAGCGCCCGCGCACCATGTCGCACCCCAGCCGGCACAGCGCCGTGAGGATCGCGTCCGGCTCGCGGAGGGCGGCCAGTTCCTGGTGCGCGCCGAGCAGCAGCGTCAGCCGATCCCGATCGATGGGCCCGCGCCGGACCGCTGG
The DNA here is from genome assembly GCA_006738865.1 of Allostella sp. ATCC 35155. Lineage (GTDB taxonomy): Bacteria > Pseudomonadota > Alphaproteobacteria > ATCC43930 > Allostellaceae > Allostella. The sequence continues at coordinate 1,751,261 of AP019701.1, read as the reverse complement.
CGCCGGTTCGGTCACCGCCGCGTCATCCCCGCTCGCATCCGCGCCGCATGGGTCGGTCGCCGTGTCGTGGAACCACCATGGTCACCTCCCCCGGCCCGGCCGGTGCGGTGGAGTGTCGAACGAGAATCCCGATCGCAGGACAATTTCAGAGAGTGATGCCAGGGGCATCGCGGTTCAAGTGCCGACGGCGTACTTGCCGGTCAATTGCGGCGTCTGCGTCGCGTGGCCCTGCTGCTCCCGCTCCAGGCGCGTCTCGCGGCCCCAGGTCCGCTTCAGTTCGTCCTTCACATGGATGCGCAGCCGCCCCAGCCCCTCGGTTTCCAACTCCACGACATCGCCATCCTGGAATGCGCTGAGACCGCGATGGTTGGTCCCCGTCGCGACGACGTCGCCGGGCTCCAGCGTATGGATGGCGCTGATCCATTCGATGATCCGCGGAATCTTGTGGGCCATGTCGTCGGTATTGAAGTCCTGCTTCACGACGCCGTTGACGGTCAGCCGGATCTGCAGCCGGTGCGGATCGGCGATCTCGTCCGCGGTGACGAGGAACGGCCCCATCGGCGCGAAAGTGTCGCGCGACTTCATCTGGAAGAAGACGTTGCTCGGCGGCGGCAGGCCGCGCGCCGAGCCGTCGATGAAGTTGAGATAGCCGAAGACATGGGCCATCGCCTGCGACTGCGGCACGTTCGTGGCCCGCTTGCCGATGACGATCGCCATCTCGGCCTCGCCCTCGAAGATGGTGGCCGGCACGTCGGGCAGGACCATGGTGTCGCCGTGGCCGATGACGGCGCCCGGCGCCTTCTGGAAGGCGTTGATGGGCGCCGGCTCCTTGCGCGTGCCGTCCTCCATGTAGTTGACCGCCATGCAGTCGATATTGCCGGGCTTGGGCAGCGGCGGGCGGATGCGAACATCGGCGAGCGGCACGCCCTCCCCGGCCGCGGCGGCGGCTTCCAACCGGCCGCGATATTCGTCGAAGCGCGCGATCAGACCGTTGATGAGGTCGTGCGGCCCCGTGTGCGGAATATCCTGGACGACGGCGGAGACGTCGACCACCCGGTCGCCCCGCACCACGCCCAGCCGGAACTCGTCGAAAAACGCCAGCTTCACGCCCGCTCCCCTCCCATTCCGCCGTGGCGGCGGATCGGCTTCGAGGATAGGCGAGGTCGGCGCCGTGGACAATTCGGCCCGGCAGCCGCTCTTGCCCGGCACGGGAGTGGAAGCCGGCGTCAGCCCTCGCCGAAGAACGGGTCGGGCAGCGCGGGATTGCGCAGCTTGGCGGCGGCCCCGGCGCCGGTCACCGGCAGCCCCTTGGGGTCGAGCAGGCCGATCTGGACCAGGACGTTCGCCTGATCCCACAGGATGTGCTCGTAGGAGACCTTGTCGCCCTCCAGACCGACGATGACGACGAACACCACCTCGACGCGCCGTCCGGTCGGCGCGACGCCGGGAAGCATCCAGTCGATCCGCGTCGTGTGGGTGAAGGAGATGATCAGTTCGTCGACCAGCCGCTCGGTGCTGTAGGTGCGCGAGATGACCTCGAACTTCACGTCCGGGGGAAAGAACTGTCCGATCAGGCGGTTGGCATAGAACGTCCGCACTCCGCCCGGCCCCTGCCCGCCGACCATGGTCGGGACGTTCACGAGATGCGGGTTGTCCGACATCGTCGCCAGCGTCCGGTCGAGGTCGCCGGCGAGTTCGGCCTCCATATGGGCGCCGAAGATGGCGTCGAGCTTCCTGGCGAGATCTGGATCGGTCATGACCGGTGCTCCCTGGGCTCCATCGAACACGAAGGCGCTGCCCGCGATCGCAGCGGCAAGGCCGACCAGATCCCGTCGCGAGATATCCGGCATCGCAGTCCCCCTCCAGCCTTGCTCTACCCGAGCTTCCGCTTCTGGAAGACATCTTGCACGCCGACCCGGATCGGTGCTCGCCAAGCCTGCGGCGACCCAGTCCGGACCGTCCCCACCTCCCGTCTTCCGATGGTCGGTGGAGAGCGTATCCGGACCCGGGCCGCCGGTCAAAATCGCGCGATTCTCAGACGAACAGGAAATCCGCCGCGATGAACTGCTGCGGCGTGACGTTGGACACGAAGACGAAGTTGCTGCCGCCGACCGCGATCTCGGTTCCCTGCTCGCCATCGACCGAGGCGGCGGACATCACGGCGACGAGCTGCGCGAAGGTGGTGATGCCGGTGCCGTTGATGTTCGAGATGAGCGCGATCTTGTCGCCCTCCGCCCGGTTGAAGTCGACGATGAAGTCGCGGCCTTCGCCGCCGTCATTGCGCTGGTGATCGATGAAGAAGGTGTCGGCGCCGAGATACCCGTCGAACCGGTCCGAGCCGTCGCCACCGGCGAGGAAGTCGTTGCCGCTGCCGCCATCCACGAGGTCGTCACCATTGCCGCCATAGACGAGGTCGTTGCCCGGCCCGCCGGAGGCGAAGTCGTCGCCGGCGTCGGCGACGACCGAATCGTCGCCTGCATTGCCGAAGAGATTGTCGTCCTCTGCACCGCCGGCCAGCGTGTCGTTCTCGGCACCGCCGTCGAGCAGGTCCAGGCCGTCGCCGCCCGTCAGGACGTCGTTGCCGTCATTGCCGAAGACCTGGTCGTTGCCGCCATCGCCGTCGAGCGTGTCCGCCCCGCCGTCGCCGACGATGGAATCGTCGTCGTTGCCGCCGAACGCCTGATCGTTGCCGTCCCCGGCTGCGAGCGTGTCCTGGCCGTCGCCGCCGGAGAGCTCGTCGTTGCCATTGCCGCCGAACAGGCTGTCCGGCCCGTCCTGGCCGACGAGCGTGTCGTCGCCGGCACCGCCGTCGAGGGTGTCGGCGCCCACTAAGCCGAGCAGGAGATCATCCCCGTCGTCGCCGAACAGTTCGTCATTGCCCTCGCCACCGGACAGGGTGTCGCGATCGTTGCCGCCGGCCAGGATGTCGTCGCCGGCCTCGCCGAGGACGCTGTCCTCGCCGTCGCCCCCGCTCAATGCGTCGTCGCCGGCGGCACCGTCGAGCGTGTCCCGCCCGCTTCCGCCATCCAGGGTATCGTTGCCGTCCTGGCCGAACAGCTGGTCGTCGCCGTCCCCGCCGTCGGCGCGATCGAAACCGATGCCGCCCTCGACCGTGTCTTCGCCGTCTCCGCCGAGGACGGTATCGTCCCCACTCTCGCCCCACAGGAAGTCGTCGCCGAGGTCGCCGTAGACGACATCGTTGCCTTCTCCGCCATAGACCAGATCCGTGCCCTGGCCGCCGAAGGCAGTGTCGTTGCCGGTGCCGGCGAATACCGTGTCCTCGCCGATATTGCCGTTGACGTGCCAGTCGTCCTCGGATTCGCCGAAGACGCTGTCGCTGCCCTGGCCACCGCGCGCGAAGTCCCGCCCCGAGCCGCCATAGACGAGGTCGTCGCCGGTATTGCCGTTGATCGCGTCGTCTCCGCCCTCGCCGAGGACGGTGTCGCTGGCGTCGGCGCCGAGGATCAGGTCGTCGCCATCGCCTCCGTAGATGAGATCGTCCGCACTGCCCTCGTTGCTGACGTTCGTGCCGCCGAACAGCCAATCGAATCCGGCGCTGCCGAGGATGGTGTCGTTGCCACTGCCGCCGACGACGAAATCGTCGCCATCACCGCCGTCGGCCGAATCCGCTCCGGGCCCAAGATCCAGGAAGTCGTTGCCGGCCATGCCGGATACGGTGTCGTCGCCGCCGAGTGCAAAATATTCGTCATTGCCGGATGTACCGACGAAAAAATCGTCGCCGCTGGTGCCGTTTGCCATGCCCTGTTCTCCCAATCTTGTGTTTTTTGTCCAGCCGCCCGTGCAATCGCCACAGGCTGTCAGCCTATGGTTTCTACACTGGCAGTTATATTTTCCTTGGGGAACACAATTTTATAGCACTGAACGACGCACATCAGGCTGTCGTACTTGCGCAAGAACCGTCTGCGGCGGGTGCGGTCGGGTGGACGGCGGCGACGGCCGCGCAGCTTTCGGCTCGCCGCCGGGCTCGCGCGGCCCGCACCTTTGTCAAGATGTCGATGCCGGTGCCGTCGCTGCCGGGTGTGGATCGCGCTGCGGGAGGCGCCGCTTCGCCGCCGCCTCAAATTCCTGCCGGCCTCCTGCCGAGCGCGGCCGCCCGAGCGCTACAGGAACAGAAAATCGGTTGCGATGAATTCGCCCGGGGAGAGGTTGTTGATGAAGATGAAGTTGCCGCCGGCCGTCGGGATGGCCGTTCCGGACTGGCCGTCGAATACCCCGGCGAACATCACGGCCTGGATCTCGGCGAAGGTGTCGATGCCGGAGCCGTTGATATTGATGCGGATGCCGATCCGATCCGCCTCGCCGAAATTGAAGTCGGTGACGACGTCGGTACCGGCGTCGCCGCCCGTCATCTGATGGTCGAAGAAGAACGTGTCGGCTCCGGCGCCGCCGATCAGGACATCCGGACCGTCGCCACCATCCAGGAAGTCGTTGTTGCCTCCGCCGGCGAGCTGGTCGTGCCCCTGGCCGCCGGCGATTGTGTCGTTGCCCGCGTCGCCGAAGAGGAAGTCGTTGCCGTCGTCACCTTGGACGAGGTCGCCGCCGCTGCCGCCGAACATGGAATCGGCGCCACCGCCCCCGAACATCAGGTCCTCGCCCTCGCCGCCGCTGAGGAAGTCGTCGCCCTCGTTTCCCGCCAGGGTGTCGTTGCCCGCGTCGCCGATGACGAGATCATTGCCGCTGCCGCCATGGAGGCTGTCGGCGCCATTGCCGCCGCCGAGGCGGTCATCGCCCTCCATTCCCATCACCGTGTCCTCGCCGTCCTCGCCCAGGATCGAATCGCTGCCGTCCTCGCCGAACATCTGGTCGTTGCCGTTGCCGCCGGCCATGCTGTCGTTGCCGCCGGCATCGGTGAAGAAGTCGTTGCCGTCGCCGCCGATGACGGAGTCATTGTCGAGGCCGCCGTTCAGCGTGTCGTCGCCGCTGCCGCCGGAGAGCGAATCGGCGCCCTCGTCGCCGAGCACCAGATCGTTGCCGAGCCCGCCGAAGACCTGGTCGTCGCCGCCGCTGCCGTCGACCACGTCGTCGCCGCCGTCCCCGAAGACGTTGTCGTTCCCGGCGCCGCCCGATGCCGTATCGTTGTCGTTGCCGGCGGTCAGGAAGTCGTTGCCGTCGCCGCCGAACATGGTGTCCGCACCGTCGCCGGCGGTCAGCTGGTCCTCGCCGGTGCCACCATCCATCGTGTCGGCCCCGGCAGCCCCATTCAGGATGTCGTTGCCCGAGCCGCCGGTCAGCCGATCGTTGCCGTCGCCGCCGAGCAACTCGTCGTTGCCGCCGTCGCCGAGCATTTCGTCGTTCCCCGCGCCGCCGGCCGCGGTGTCGTCGTCGTTGCCGCCGGACAGGAAGTCGTTGCCCTCGCCGCCGTCCAGCGCGTCCTTGCCGTCACCACCGGTGAGCAGGTCGGCCCCTTCGCCACCGCCGACGACGTCGTCGCCGGCATCGCCGTCGATGCTGTCGTCGCCGATCGCGCCGTCCAGGGAATCGCGGCCATCGCCGCCGGCGAGCGTGTCGTTGCCGTTGCCGCCATGCATGTCGTCGTTTCCGGCCTCGCCGAGGAGCAGATCCTCGCCGTCGAAGCCGAGCGCGAAGTCGTTGCCGTCGCCGCCGACCAGCGTGTCGTTGCCCGCGTCGCCGAACATATCGTCGTCGCCGTTGCCGCCGAGGACGGAATCCTGGCCGATGCCGGCCTCGATGGTGTCCGCCCCCTCGCCGCCGACGACGGAGTCGTCGCCGCTGTCGCCCCACAGCATATCGTCGCCGAGGTCGCCATAGACGAGGTCGTTTCCCTCGCCGCCATAGACGAGGTCGACACCCTGGCCGCCGAACGCGGTGTCGTTGCCGGTGCCGGCAAACACCGTGTCCTCGCCGATGTTGCCGTTGACGTGCCAGTCGTCCTCGGACTCGCCGAAGACGCTGTCGTCGCCCTGGCCGCCGCGCGCGAAATCCTTGCCGGAGCCGCCATAGACGACGTCGTTGCCGGTATTGCCGTTGATCGCGTCGTCGCCGCCCTCGCCCAGGACGAGGTCGTCGCCGTCGGCACCGAGGATCAGGTCGTCGCCGTCGCCGCCGGTGATCTCGTCGTCGCCGCTGCCGTCGTTGCTGACATTGCTGCCGCCGAACATGGAATCGGCGCCGCTGCTGCCGCGCATCGTGTCGTTGCCGCTGCCGCCGGCGATGAAGTCGTTGCCGTCGCCGCCGTCGGCGCTGTCGGCGCCCGGGCCGAGGTCGAGGAAGTCATCGCCGGCGAGCCCCGCGACCGTGTCGTTGCCGTCGAGCGCGAAGAAGGTGTCCGCGTCCGACGTCCCGCCGAAGAAATCGTTGCCCACCGTACCGTTCGCCATGACGCTCCCCCGATTCCGACAATCTCGATCGGGGCCGGTCCGGATGCTTCCGGGCTGGGAGCACCTTCCCGGGCTGCGGCCTCGCCATCACGCCGGTTCAGAACGTTCGGTGCGACGAACGAAACCGTAGGGCGACCGACGGTGGCGCGCAAGTCGTTGCTTCCAACCCACCTGAAACTCGGCTGAACTGGTAGAGTGATCGGACAGTCCGCAGGGCTCGATCGGTGTTAAAAAGCGCACTCATGCGACGCATCCGCACCATAAATACTTATCTTATATTGGACATAATCCACCAAAGGTGCGATCAAATGTGGAGTGCGCGGCCGAGTGCGCGCAACGCCGCTTCCTGGATTCCTTCCCCAAGTGTCGGGTGGGCGTGAATCGTACCGGCCAGATCTTCCAGCCGCGCGCCCATCTCCAGCGCCAGCGCGAAGCCGGAGGCGAGTTCCGAGACGCCGGCGCCGACTGCCTGGAGGCCGAGCACGACATGATCGTCGGCGCGGGCGACGACCCGGACGAGCCCGCCCTCGGCTTCCATCGTCATGGCCCGGCCGCTGGCCTGGAACGGGAAGCGCGCCGCCTTCGCCGCGATGCCGGCCGTGCGCGCCTCCTCGGGCGACAGGCCGACGGTGACGATCTCGGGATCGGTGAAGCAGACGGCCGGGATCGCCACCTTGTCCCAGGTGCGGCGGTGGCCGGCGATGATCTCGGCCACCATCTCGCCCTGGGCCATGGCGCGATGCGCCAGCATCGGCTCGCCGGTGACGTCGCCGATCGCCCAGACGCCGCGCATCGCCGTCCGGCACTGCGCGTCGACGGCGATGAAGCGGCCGTTCATGGTGAGCGCCAGTTCCTCCCGCCCCCAGCCCTCGGTCGCCGGGCGGCGGCCGACCGTGACGAGGACGGCATCGGCCGCCAATCGCTGGTCGGAGCCGCCGCCGTCGGCGATCAGCAACGCGTCGTCGCCGACGAGACCGAGCGCCCGGCTGCCGAGGTGCAGGGAAATGCCGAGTTCCTTCAGCCGGGCCGCCACCGGCCGCGACAGCTCGGCATCATATTGCGGCAGGATGCGGTCGGCCTGTTCGACGACGGCGACCGCCGTCCCGAGCTTGGCGAAGGCGATGCCCAGTTCCAGGCCGATATAGCCCGCCCCCACCACCGCCAGCCGCTTCGGCGGATCGGCCAGCGCCAGCGCCTCGGTCGAGGACAGGACGCGGCCACCGAAGGGCAGGTCCGGCAGCTCGACCGGCTGCGAGCCCGTGGCGATGACGACGTTCTCGGCCCGCACGAGCTGCGGCCCGGTCGGGGTCTCGACCAGGACCGTCTTGCCGTCGCGGAAGCGCGCATGGCCCTCGACCAGCTTGACGCGCGCCCGCTTCAGCAGCTCGCCGACGCCGTTCGTCAGGCGGTTGACGACGCCGCCGCGCCATTCCAGAGCCGCCGCGCCGTCGAACTCCGGGGCGTGCGCGCGGATGCCGGGGCTGCGCCTGCCGGCGGCCATCGCCGCCAGGCGGTGGAATTCGTCGGCGGTGTGAATCAGCGCCTTGGAGGGAATGCAGCCGACATTGAGACAGGTGCCGCCCGGCCGTTTCGCCTCGACGATGACGGTGTCGAGCCCGAGTTGCCCGGCGCGGATGGCGGCGACATAGCCGCCCGGGCCGGCGCCGATCACCAGCACCTGGCAGGAGATGTCCTTCATCGGTGGTCCTTCAGCGGCCCAAGCCTCACAGGAAGATCATCGCCGGCGCCTCGAGCAGCGCCTTGATGCGCTGGACGAAGACGGCGGCGTCCCAGCCGTCCACCACCCGATGATCGAAGCTGGAGGAGAGGTTCATCATCCGCCGCGGCACGAACTGCGCCCCGTCCCACATCGGCCGCACCTGCATCCGGTTGACCCCGATGATCGCGACCTCGGGCGGATTGACCACGGGCGTCGTCGCGATGCCGCCGAGCGCGCCCAGCGAGGTGATGGTGATGGTCGAGCCCGACAGCTCGTCGCGGCTCGCCGTTCCCGCCCTGGCGGCGTCGCCCAGGCGCTGAATCTCGGTCGCGCAGCCCCACAGGTCGCGCGCCTCGGCATGGCGCAGCACCGGCACCACGAGGCCCTGCGGGGTCTGCGCCGCGATGCCGACATGGACCGCCCCGAAGCGGCGGATAATCCCCGCCTCCTCCTCGAAGTGGGCGTTGAGGCCGGGCTGCTCGGCCACCGCGCGCACGATCGCCCGCACCAGGAAGGGCAGGATCGTCAGCCGCGGCCGCCCCTCGACCTTCTCGCGGTTGAGCGCCGCGCGCAGGTCCTCCAGCGCCGAGACGTCGACCTCCTCGACATAGGTGATGTGCGCGATCGTCCGCTTGGCGAGGGCCATGCGCTCGGCAATGCGGCGGCGCAGGCCGACAACCTTGACCTCCTCCACGGTCTCGTTCGGGCGCAGCCCGCTGCCGCCGGCCGGCTCGCCGGCACCGGCGAGGAAGCGGTCGAGATCGTCATGGCCGATCCGGCCCGCAGGCCCGCTCCCGCGCACCTGGCGCAGGTCGACGCCGGTTTCCAGAGCCCGCCGCCGCACGGCCGGGGATGCCAGCGGCTTCTGCCCCGTCCGCCGGGGCGGCGCCGGCGGTGACGCGCGGGCGGGCGGTGGTGGCTCCGGCGCCGGACGGGTCGGCGGAACCGCGGCCGGCGGCGGTTCGGATGCCGCTCCAGGTTCCGCCGCCGGTTCTGCGGCAGATGGCGACGGCGCATCCCCCTTGGTGTTCCCGTCGCCCGCAACGTCCAACCGCACGAGAGGCGATCCGACCGCGATCCGGTCGCCGACTTCGCCCGCCAGCCAGGCGACGGTGCCGGCGACGGGCGACGGGATCTCGACCGCCGCCTTGTCGGTCATGACGCTGGCGAGCACCTGGTCCTCGGCGACCTGGGTCCCGACCGCGACGTTCCATTCCACGAGTTCGGCCTCGGCGACGCCCTCGCCGATGTCCGGCAGCTTGACGGTCCAGGTTCCCATGTCAGGCCGCCATCGCTTCGCGCAGCGCCTCGCCGACGCGGGCGGGCCCGGGGAAATAGTCCCATTCCTGGGCGTGGGGATAGGGCGTGTCCCACCCCGTCACCCGGCCGATCGGCGCCTCCAGGGAATAGAAGCAGTGCTCCTGGACCAGCGCGGCGAGTTCGGCTCCGAATCCCGACGTCAGCGTCGCCTCGTGGACGACGACGCAGCGGCCGGTCTTCTCGACCGATTCGCGGATCGTCTCGAGGTCGAGCGGCAGCAGCGTGCGCAGGTCGATGACCTCGGCGTCGACGCCCGCATCCTCCGCCGCGGCGATCGCGACATGGACCATGGTGCCGTATGCCAGCACCGTCACCGCGGCACCCGGCCGGCGCACGACCGCCTGGCCGAGCGGCACGGTGAAGTGGCCCTCCGGCACCTCCCCCAGCGGGTGGCGCGACCACGGAATGACCGGCCGCTCGTGATGGCCGTCGAAGGGGCCGTTGTAGAGGCGCTTGGGCTCCAGGAAAATGACCGGGTCGTCGTCCTCGATGGCGGCGATCAGCAGGCCCTTGGCGTCGTGGGGGTTGGACGGCACCACCGTCTTCAGGCCGGCGACGTGGGTGAACAGCGCCTCCGGGCTCTGGCTGTGGGTCTGGCCGCCGAAGATGCCGCCGCCGGTCGGCATGCGGATCGTCAGGGGCGCCGTGAAGTCGCCGTTCGAGCGATAGCGCAGCCGCGCCGCCTCCGACACGATCTGGTCGTAGGCGGGATAGACATAGTCGGCGAACTGGATCTCGACGCAGGGGCGCAGGCCGTAGGCGGCCATGCCGATCGCCGCGCCGACGATGCCGCTCTCGTTGATCGGCGTGTCGAAGCAACGCGCCGCGCCGAAGCGCTGCTGCAACCCCTGGGTGCAGCGGAAGACGCCGCCGAAATAGCCGACATCCTCGCCGAAGACGACGACGTTCGGGTCGCGCTCCATGGCGACGGCCATGGCGTCGCGGATCGCCTCGATCATGGTCATCCGCGCCATCTCACACCCCCGCCTGGCGGCGCTGGCGCACGAGGTGCGGCGGCATCTCGGCATAGACGCCCTCGAACATGTCGCGCACCGAGGGCTTGCCGCCGGAATGCAGCGTGCCGTGCGCCTCGGCCTCGCGCTGGGCGGCCAGCACCTCGGCCTCGACCTCCGCCTGGTACTGCGCGTGCCGTTCCTCGGACCAGACGCCACGGCGGACGAGATGGTTCTTCAGCCGCGCGATCGGGTCGCCGAGCGGCCAGGCGTCGGATTCCTCCTTCGGGCGATAGGCCGAGGGATCGTCGGAGGTGGAATGGGCGGCCACGCGGTAGGTGACATATTCCACCAGCGTCGGGCCGAGGTTCGCGCGGGCGCGTTCGGCCGCCCAGGCCGCCACCGCATGGACCGCGAGATAGTCGTTGCCGTCGACCCGGAGCGCCGGGATGCCGAAGCCGTGACCACGGGCGGCGAAGGTTCCGGCGCCGCCGCGCGCGATGCCCTGGAAGGTCGAGATGGCCCACTGGTTGTTGACGATGTTGAGGATGACCGGCGCCTTGTAGGTCGAGGCGAAGACGAGCGCGGCATGGAAGTCCGATTCCGCCGTCGAGCCGTCGCCGATCCAGCCGGCCGCGATCTTCGTGTCGCCCTTGATGGCCGACGCCATCGCCCAGCCGACCGCCTGGACGTACTGCGTGCCGAGATTGCCGGAGATCGAGAAGAACCCGTGCGACTTGGCGGAATACATGATCGGCAGCTGGCGGCCGCTGAGCGGGTCGGCCTCGTTCGAGAAGATCTGGTTCATCATCTCGACCATCGGATAGCCGCCGGCGATCAGCAGGCCCTGCTGGCGATAGGTGGGAAAATTCATGTCGCCGGGCGCCAGTGCCTTCTGGAAGGCGCAGGCGATCGCCTCCTCCCCCAGGCACTGCATGTAGAACGAGGTCTTGCCCTGGCGCTGCGCCATCAGCATGCGGGCGTCGAAGGCGCGCACCTTCATCATGTCGCGCAGGCCGGCCAGCGCGGCCTCGTCCGACAGCGTGCCGGCCCACGGCCCGACCGCCTCGCCCTCGCGGTTCAGCACGCGGACGATCGTATAGGCGAGGTCGCGGATGTCCTCGGGCCGAGCGTCGACCGGCGGTCGCGGGACGGTGCCGGCACGCGGAATGTTCACGCCGCTGAAGTCGGGCCGGTCGCCGGGCCGGACGGCCGGCTGCGGCACATGGAGGCTGAGGGGCTTGGCGTCTGGCATGCGCGGCGTCCGATCCTCCTCGAACTCGTCTGGCGCCAGGATGGCCGCAGGCGGCCGCGCCGGTCTAGAGTTCCCATTCGACATGGTGCGGCTCGGCCGCGTTTGGGAGGGTTTGCAGCGCATGGCATGGAAGCGGGTGGTGCTTGAAATCGGCATGGGCACCGACATCCGGGGCGGCGACAGCACCAAGGCCGCGGTGCGGGCGCTGCGCGACGCCCTCTGGCACAACTCGCTCGGCATCGCCGAGCTGGTCGGGCAATCGTCGGACGACATGCGGGTCGACGTGACGATCGGCGTGCCGCGGCCGGAGTCGGTCGACCACGCCGCCGTCCTGGCGGTGCTGCCGCACGGCACCGGCACGGTCACCGTCGTCGAGGGCGGCCTCGCCATCCCGCGCGAGGGCCAGCCCGACCCGACGCTGATCGCCCACGCCGCGGCGATCGTCCACCTCGACCTGCCGGAGGTCGCCCATGGCCGCTAGGCGGGTGATCCTGGAGATGGGGGCCGGCAACGACCTCCATGGCGGCGACTATACCAAGGCCGCGCTGCGCGCCGTGCAGGACGCGCTGCACCACAGTTCGCTGAGCTTCATCCGCACGCTCGGCATCGACAAGGCGGACCTGATCGTCGAGGTCACGATCGGCGTGCAGCAGCCGGAGCGGGTCGACCTCGAGCGGGTGAAGGCGAGCCTGCCCGTCGGCCGCGTCACCGTGCGCGCGGTCAAGGGCGGGCTCGACGTGCCCGACCCCGAGGCGGGCGACTTCGCCTGCATCGCCAGCGCCGCCATCGAGGTGCGGGTGGAGCGGTAGCGCCGCCCCCGTCAGTGGAACGAGCGGCCGCCGTCGACCGGCAGGGCGATGCCGGTCACGAATCCGGACTCCCCGGATGTCAGGAACAGGGCGGCGGCCGCCATTTCCGCCGCCTTGCCGAAGCGGCGGATGACGTAGCGGTCGAGGATGCGCTCGATGGCGGCCTGGCGGTCGGGCTCGGCGTCAATCAGCCCCCACGCCATCGGCGTGTCGACGATGCCGGGGCAGATCGCGTTGACGCGGATGCCGGCCGGCGCGAGGTCGATCGCCAGCGCCTTGCCGAACATGATGAGGCCCGCCTTGGTCGTGCAATAGGCCGACGCATCGCCGAGCGGCCGCAGGCCGGCGCCCGACGCGATGTTGACGATGGTGCCGCCGCCCGCGGCCTTGAGATGCGGCACCGCCGCCCGGCAGACATGGAAGGGGCCGGTCAGGTTGATCGCCAGCTGGAGGTTCCAGTCCGCCTCGCGTACCTCCTCGAAGGCGCCGAAGATGGTGATGCCGGCGCTGTTCACCACGCCGTCGAGACCACCGAGCCGCCCGGCCGCCTCGTCCACCGCCGCGCGGACGGACGCGCCGTCGGCGACGTCGCACGCGATGGCCGCAGCCGCCGGCCCCAGCGCCGCCGCGACCGCTTCCGCCCCCTCCCGGTCGCGGTCGAGAAGCGCGACCCTGGCCCCCTCCGCTGCGAAGAGTTCCGCCGTCGCACGTCCGATGCCGGACGCCGCCCCCGTCACCAGCACCCGTCGATCCGCCAGCCGCATCGTTCTCTCCTTGGCTCCTGCCCGCTCGGGCGGGAGCTTAACGCGGCCGGCCCCGGCCGCTACAGTCCCCGGACAAACATGCGCCCCGGGCAACATGCGCCCCGGACGACGCGCGGGAGGCCGCCATGACCGACGACACCATCCCCGTTCTCGACCTCGGCCCGCTCCTCGCCGGCCGCCCGGGCGCCCGCGAGGCGCTCGGCGCCGAGCTGGCGCGCGCCTTCACGACGGTGGGGTTCTACTTCGTCGTCAATCACGGCGTCGCCCAGCCGCTGGTCGACGATGCGTTCGCGGCCGCGCGGCGCTTTCATGCCCTGCCCGACGCGGCCAAGGCGGCGCTCGCGATCGACCGCCACAACATCGGCTACATGCCGATGCGCGGCGCGACGACCCGGGTCAACGCGCTGTCGGAGAATCGCCGCCCCAACGCCAACGCCGCCGTCTTCTTCAAGCGCGAGCTGGCGCCGGACCATCCCGACGTCGTCGCCGGCAAGCGTTTCCGCGGATTGAACCATTGGCCGGACCCGTCCCTCCTGCCCGGCTTCCGCGACACCATCCTCGCCTATTGCGCGGCCATGGAGGGGCTCGCGCGCCGGCTGCTGCCGGTCTATGCCGCAGCCCTCGGCCTGCCGGCCGGCTGGTTCGACGCCGCCTTCGCCGACGCCATGTTCACCCTGCGCATGAGCCACTATCCGCCGGCCGAGCCGATCCCGGACGGGATCGAGGGCGACGGGCGGGAATGGGGGCTGGCGCCGCACACCGACACCAGCTTCCTCACCCTCCTCGCCCAGAACCGCATCCCGGGCCTGTCGCTGCGCCTGCCGGACGGGCGCTGGATCGACGCGCCGGCACCGGCGGGCGCCTTCCTCGTCAATGGCGGCAACCTGCTGCGGCTGTGGACCAACGGCCGCTTCCTCGCGACGCCGCACCGGGTGCTGAACCGCAGCGGCGGCGAGCGCTACGCCATTCCCTTCTTCTTCGACTGCGCCCGCGACTGGCCGATCGAGCCGGTGCCGACGATGGTCGACGCGGACCACCCGCGCCGGCATCCGACGACGAGCTATGGCGAGTTCATGGAGACCTATCAGCGCGCCAACTTCCACCATGCGGCCGACCGCGCGGCCGAACCGGTTCCCGCGTGACCGGCGGAACCAGGCGCCGCGGCCGGCGTTCCAGCGATCGCCCGATGGAGGGGCAAGCAGTCCATGAACCTGTCGATCGACATGATCACCTTCCAGCCGCTGCTGGCGCTGATCCTCGGCATCCTGATCCTGATCTTCCCGCGGATCCTCAACTATGCCGTCGCCACCTATCTCATCGTGGTCGGCGTGATGGGCCTGTCCCACCACTTCTGATGGTGACCGGCGGCCGGGCGGCGGCGAAATGCTGACCGTCCTCCTGCGGATCCTCGTGGTCCTGGCCGCGATTCCGTTGCTGGCGACGGTGGCCTATCGCTGGATCGACCCGCCGGTCACGCCCCTGATGGTCATCCGCTGGGTCGGCGGTGCGGCGATCGACCATCGGCCGGTCGCGCTGGAGGCCGTCGCCCCGGCCCTGCCGCGCGCGGTGATCGCGTCGGAGGACAACCGTTTCTGTACCCATGGCGGCATCGACTTCGCCGCCGTCCAGGACGCGCTCGACGAGCACGAGGAGACCGGACGCCTGCGCGGCGCCAGCACGATCACCATGCAGGTCGCGCGCAACCTCTTCCTGTGGCCGGGCGGCGGCTGGTTCCGCAAGGCGCTGGAGGCGCCGCTCGCCCTCGCGATCGACGCCGCCTGGCCCAAGCGCCGCGTGATGGAGGTCTATCTCGGCATCGCCGAGTGGGGCGACGGCGTCTTCGGCGCGGAAGCGGCGGCGCGGCGGCATTTCGACAAGCCGGCCGCGCGTCTCTCCCGGACGGAGGCCGCCCGCCTCGCCGCCGTCCTGCCGAACCCGCGCCGCTGGAACGCCGCCCGGCCGACGGCCTACATCCAGCGGCGCGCCGCCACCATCGACCGGCGCAGCGACCAGATCGGCGCAGAGGCGGTCGCCTGCCTGAAGGACGCGTGATACGGGACGACGCGTGCCATCGAACCGGGCGGTTGCCGGGACGCGGATGCGAACGTTATAAGATGGAGGGACGCGGGAATTTCCACCTCGGCGACCCGGCCATCGGATGGTTCCGCGATGTCGTTTCAGGGTCATCTTCATCCCGCGATCGTCGCCGGACGAATACTGGGCTGGGCGCGCGATCCGGCCGATCCGCATCGTCGAATCGAGTTGTTCGTCTGGTTCGACGGGCGCTTCCACCGGCGCCTCCTGGCCGACCAGCACCGCATCGACCTCGAGCGAGCCGGCATCGGAGATGGACGCCATGCGTTTTCCGTCGCCGTTCCGGCACAGTTCGCGGACGGTCGTCCGCACGTCGTGCGCATAGTGGATGCGTCGGGCCATCAGCTTGTCGGCTCACCCCAGACTTTCCAGGTCGACGGAGCGCGGCTGCTGCCGCTGGAGCGCAACTCCGATTCCGAAACCGCGGAGGTCACGCTGCTCGCGATCGCGAAGAACGAGCGGCCCTATATCGAGGAGTGGATCGCCCACCACCATGCCCTCGGATTCCGCCGCTTCGTCGTCTACGACAATGACAGCAGCGACGGGACCGGGGAGATCCTGCGGAACAATTCGCGCCTTGCCGGACTGGTGGAGGTCGTGGACTGGCCGCTTGCGGCATACGGGCCCGACAAGGCGCCGCAGCGGGCGGCCTATGACGACGCGCTGATGCGGCTGGGTCGCCGCGGCTGGGTCGCGGTTCTCGACCTTGATGAGTTTCTCGTCCTTCGCCACGATCACAGCGTGCACCAACTCCTGGCGCGCTATGTGGACGTCCCGGCGCTCGCCATCTGCTGGCGCCTCTTCGGTAGCGGTGGGCTCGATCGCTTCGAACCGGGACCGGTGACGCGGCGGTTCCGATATGCCGGTCCCGCGCGTCTTGCGAAGAGCATCAGTCGGCTCGACCGGATCGAGCGGATCGGAATCCACGCATCTGCCCTGTTCGACGGTCTTGCCGCTGACGAATTGCGGCGCCCCATACCGGACTTGAGCCATCTGGTTCATCCCAGCTATCGGCACGCCCAGATCAACCACTACTTCTCGAAGTCGTGGCCCGAGTGGCTCCGCAAGCGGCAGCGCGGCAGGTCCGACCGGCCCCACGGGCCAGCCGCCATCCGGCTCGAGCGGGATTTTGCCCGGCACGACGTTACCGAGGCGAGAGAGGATACGGTCGCCCGTCATTGGCCCGGGACGCTCGAGAGCATGGCGCAGCTCTTTCCCGATGCGCTCGAACAATGGCGGGCAGCAGGCGTGCTCGGAGGGCGCCAGGGCGCTGACGCGGCATGTCCGTAAGCGGCCAGATCGAGACCATCGAGGAAGGGTGTATCGCGGGATGGGCCCGCGATGCGGAACGGCCGATGCGCCGGCTGGAGGTGTTTCTCTGGATCGACGGCCGATTGGCGGGACGGACCCTTGCCAATCGGGCAAGGCCCGATCTGGAGCAGGCCGGGATCGGGGACGGCCGGCACGGCTTCGCGTTCGTCGATCTCGTTCCGACCGCAGCACAGGAGCTTCGCGTCACCACCGCCGACGGCGCCGATGTTCCGGGCTCACCGACACGGCCGAGGGCTCGCCGTCGGCGGAACGGCCGTGCCGATCCTGGCGGGATAACCGTCATCGCGGTCGCGCGCGACGCCGCGCCCGGCATCGAGGAATGGATCGCGCATCATCGAGCGCTCGGTGTCGATCGATTCGTCGTCTGCGACGCAGCCGTCGCCGATGGTCCAGGAGCAAGGCTGAGTCGCAACCGGAACATCGACGGACTGGTCGAGGTCGTTCCCCTCAGTCGATCGCCGATATCCTGCGGGGATCGGCACCGGGTTCCGGCCGAGACCGGCATGATCGCTGCCGTGGCCGGTCGCGCGAACTGGCTCATCTTTCTCGACATCGACGAGTTCATCGTGCCGCTCGCCGACAACGACATCCCGCAGCTGCTTGCCCGCTTTTCCGATGTCGCAGCGCTGTCGCTGTGCCGGAAGGTGTTCCGGAGTCTCGCGTCGGGTCCGGACGACGACCGCCTGCTGACCGATCGCGCTCGTTTCGCCACCGGCACCGGGCCCGGTGGAATCATCGCTCGCCCTTGGGCGGTGGCCTCGTTCGATGGCCATCTCGCCCGGCTCGAAGCCGGGGCACTCGTGGACGAACTGCGTCGTCCGATCGGGCATGGCCTTTCCGCACGACCGCCGACCTTTCGCTGGGGACAGATCAACCGATACCTCCCCGATCCGCCGGCCGGCCCCTCGTCGGGTCGCAGCTCGACCCGGCCCGCACAGGCCTATGACCTGGCGCCCGAGCACGACATCGCGATCCGGCGGTTCCGCGGGCCCATGCTTCACTGGCTGCGGCAACTGTTTCCCGAACGGGCCTGCGCGACCCGGGCCGCAACCCCGCTATTGCACCGGCCAAGGCCCGCACTGGTGCCGATCCCGACGCGGCTCTGGGAAGCGATGGCCGGGTCGAGCGGCAGGCGTGCCCACGGAGCGATCGATCATCCCCCGAGGTCGGAGGGCGAGATCAAGGTATCTGCGGCGACACCGTTGCGGCTCGCAGGCTGGTTGTTCGATGCGAACGGTCGGCCGGACCAGGAGCGCCTCATACGCCTGCATTCGGCCGACCATCCTTCGATATTCGACTATCTGGTCGTCGTCGACGACAGCCGGTCGAGGCCGGATATCGTCCAGCATTTCCCAGGGCTTTCAGAGACCGTGACGCGACGTTCCGGGTTCGATGTCGTGCTCGACGTTCGGTCCATACCGCTCGGCCGGTACCGCATTCGTTCTGGCGTGGTGTCCGAATTGGGCGTCGTCTGGACCGCCGTAGACCGCCCCATGCGGATCGTCTGAAGGTCTCCCGCAGGGGCAACAGGGCGTTGCCCGGCCACCGAAACCTGGCAGCGACTCCTCCGTCACCGCCTGCCGTACCGGCCGGAGTGCGACTGGCCGGCGCACCGGGCCGCTCGCCCGGCTGGCGATTCGTCACACCGGCGACATAGAATAGCCCAGCCCTCGGCGGTCACAGGCAGAGCCTCCATGCATCGGGATCTCGTATTCGACGTCGGCATGGCGGATGGGGCCGACACGCGCTTCTATCTGGCAAAGGGCTTCCGGGTCATCGCGATCGAGGCCGACCCGGCGACCGCAGCCATCGCCCGCGAAGCGTTCGCTCCGGAGATTGCGGACGGGCGCCTGACGATCCTTCCGTGCGCCGTGTCCGATCGCGATGGGCGCCAGACATTCTTCTGCAATCGGCAGCAACCTGCCTGGGGTTCGCTGCGGCCGCACTGGGGTGCCGGCGCCGGCGCTGTCGTCTCGCCTCTGGAGGTCGAGGCGGTAACCCTGCCGACCCTTTTCGCCCGTCACGGCGTCCCCTACTTCGCCAAGATCGATATCGAAGGCTACGACGCACTGGCCGCCGCGACGCTCGCGGGACAGGCTGAACTTCCCCGCTATGTATCGCTCGAGCTGCACGATGGGTCGGGTCTCGCCGCGCTTGCAGCGGCGGGATATCGCTCCTTCAAGCTGGTCAACCAGACGATGCTGTGGAAAGTGCGCCTTCCGAACCCGCCGCTCGAAGGCCGCTTCGTCCCCACGACCGCCTGGAAGGACGCAAGCGGGCCGTTCGGTCGCGAGAGCCCCGGGCGGGAATGGCTTTCCCTCGACGAGGCCACCGCCTTCGCGGCTGCATTTCTCGATCTGCGACGACGGCAGGAGTTTCTTGTCAGCGGCTGGCTCGATGCCCATGCCCGGCTGGAATCTCCCGGGGCCGATTGAACCTTTGGGGCCGACTGAACCTCTGATGAATCACCCCGACAGCCGCAGCGGTACGCTCGCCATCTGCACGATCGCCCGCGACGAGGCCCGCTACGTCCTCGAATGGGTCGCCTTCCACCTGCTGGCCGGCGTCGAGCACTTCTGCATCTACGACAACGAGAGCGTCGACGGCACCGGGCAGATCCTGTCCGCCCTCGGCCGATACTACCCGGTCGAGGTGACGTACTGGCCGTCGATCGAAGGCCGCTCGCCGCACTACTCGGCCCTGGAGGACGGCTACGCGAAACTGCGCGGGCGCTTCTCCTTCGTCGCCACCATGGACCTGGACGAGTTCCTGTTTTCGGCTGGCAACCGTCCGCTCGCGCAATGGCTACGGGGCCTGGATCCGGACGTCTCCGCAGTCGGTATCAACCAGCTCGTTTTCGGTTCTTCCGGCGAACGCCGATACCGGCCGGACCTCGTTGTCTCCCGCTTCACGCACCGCAAACCACTCGACTCACAAGAGCATCACTTCGTCAAATCGATCGTTCGTCCCGAGCGGATCGTGCGTGTACATGCCCATATCCCAGGGGTCGAGGGCGGTCGCTACGTACATGCCGACCTCTCCGATCTGGTCGAGATGGAGGCCCCCCATGGCCGCGCCAGTCAAATCGTCGCCAGCGACATTCGGCTGCATCACTACATGCTCAAGTCTGCCGAGGAGTTCGATGCGAAGCGGCAGCGCGGCGGCGGCACATCCCCTTTCCAGGAGCAGCGGAGCCGACGGTATGGCGCGGACTTCTTTTCGGTCCGTGACGGCGCTGCCAGCACTTGCATGGACGACACGCTGGCTGCGCGAAGCGCACCGGTGCGCGAACTCATGGCGGAGATGGCCGGCCGCATCGCCGAGCATGTCGGCCGGGAACGGCTGGAGAGCTATTACAGTTTCCTGAGTGCGAAGCCGCGCCCCCGCTCCGCGGCCACGAGGGAAGGACATTCGGCCGGTCGAACGCCCGCCCGACCCCGGCTCTTCATGCACATCGGTCTCCACAAGACCGGAACCACGAGCCTTCAGTCCTATTTCGCCCGCAACCGCGACACGTTGGCCGCGTCCGGGTTGACCGTTCCACGGGCGGGAGTTCCCCGACAGTTCGACGGGCACCATCTCCTGCCGTGGACACTGAATTCCAAGTACCCGGAGCGGCTGTCCGGCATTGATCCGGACACGCTCTGGAATGGATTGCGCTCCGAGCTGGAGTCCGCCGGCACCGCGAACGCCATCCTGTCGTCCGAGGATTTTTCGTTGCTCGACGACCGGCAGGTCGAGCGGCTGGGCGCGCTGCTCGACGGGTTCGATATCGTTCCGATCATCATTCTGCGCCGACCGGGGGATGTCCTCGAAGGCGGATACCGCACCCATGTCGTCTCCGGCGGCGACCTTCCGCTGCGCCAGTTCATGAACCACGGGCAACGCCCGTACTACGATTACCTCTCGCTGCTTCGACGCTGGCGCCGCCTGCCGGGCGTGTCGTCAATGCTGGTCGGCAGCTATGATGATCCGGCAGTCGGTCGGGACATCGTGCGGACCGTGCTGACATGGCTCGGCCACACACCACCGCCCCCCACCGGCGCGGCTGAGCCCCGATTGAACATCGGTCTGCCGGCTGCCCTGATCGAGCTAGCTCGATCGCTGCGCGCCTCCGGCGTCGAACGGGCCCGGGCCGATGCCTGGCTGGAGGCGATGGGCAAGCTGCCCTTCACGCGCGCCCAGATCGCAGAGCCGCGGCTGCTTTCCGCAGAGTTCGAGCACACCATCGACGTCGACTACTGCCGCCAGCTGGACCAGATCGAGGCGGACCCGCAGCTCGCACCGCACATCCTTGGCCGGCTGCCGCGGCCGGAGCCGCGACGGTCGCGGACCATTTCCAGCACGGCGGACGCCCTGCTCGAGCTGCCGTCGATCATGTCCGGCACCCCCAGTCCCACATTCGAGGCGGATTGGCTGCCGCGTCGCCTCCTACCTGGCCTGGGATCGGACCTGCCGGCCGGATGCGCCGGCAGCGTCGATCGGCCCGAGGCGACCCAAGGCGTAATCACACTGAAGCGCGCGGACCGGGTCATGTTCGCCGGCTGGGCATTCCATGCCGGATCGGCCGATGCGCCATGGTACCTGTTGCTGCGCCCCCTGGATCGCACGGCTGCGGCCGAACTGATTGCGCCGCTGGACGTCGGAACACGACGCCCGGATGTCGCGGCGACATTTCCCGCCGTCCCACAGGAATTCACGTCACGAAGCGGCTTTCGGGCGAGCCTGGACTTTGCGGCCGTGCCCTGCGGTCGCTACGACCTGCGGGTGGTCTGCGGAACGACAGCCGGGCTGGTCCATGCCGCCGGCCGCCTGGTGGTGGAGGTCGGCTCGCCATGAGGCGCACCGGGGGGACGTCATCGACGGTCGCGACGGAGCGGACGGAATGACTGCGGTCGATCGGCCTGTGCGAGGTCCCCGCCTCTTCGTCCATATCGGCGTCGCCAAGACCGGCACGACAAGCCTTCAGTCCTTCCTGATCCGGCATCGGGACGACCTAGCGGCGGCCGGGCTCTACGTGCCGCTCACCGGCAGCCATGCCGAGTTCGGCGGCGGCCACCATGGGCTGCCGTGGGTCATCAACGGCCGCTTCCCCGATCGCCGGCAGGCGATCGGGCGCGAGGAGATGCTGGAGCGGCTGGTCGAGGAGATCGCCGGCTGCGGAGCAGAGCGCGCGATCCTGTCCTCCGAGGAGTTCTCGTCCCTCCCGGACGAAGCGGTCGCCGATCTGGCGGAGCGCCTCGCCCCCTTCGATCCGGTGGCGGTGGTCGTCATGCGCCGCACGGGTGACGCCCTGGAAACCCTCTATCGGACGCACATCGTGGCCGGCTTCGAAGTGACCTTCGACGAATTCCTGGCCAGCCGCGACGTCGACTACCTCCAGATCGCTCGGCGGTGGTCGCACCTGTCGCCGCACGGCGAACTGCGCATCGGCAGCTACGACGATCCCCCCGTGCGCGCCGATATCGTCGGCTCGGTCCTCCACTGGATCGCGCCGGAGCTGACGATCGACCGGCCGGCCGGCGAGCCGCGCCTCAACGCCGGCCTGCCGGCCCCGATCATCGAACTGGCGCGCGCGCTCCGCCGCGAGGGCGCGCCGCCGGACATCGTGCGTCATTGGCTGGCGCGTTGCGCCGCCATGCCGATCAACCGATCCGGCATCGACGAGCCGACGTTCCTGACGGCCGAGCACGACGCCGCGCTCGACGCCGCATATGTGCGGCAGCTCGACGCCATCGAGAGCGACCCGGCGCTCGCGCCGCATGTCCGCGGGCGGCTGCCTCGACCGGTGGCCCGGCAGCTGCGAAGCATGGGCGGCCTCGTCGGGGCCATTCTCCAGATCCCCGAGCTGGTGTCCGACTTGGTATCGCCGCCGCAGTCGCCGATCCCCCGCCGCCTTATGCCGAATCTGGGTCCGGATCTACCGCATCGCGTGCCGGGACATTTCGACTCGCCCACGCCGGGTGCCCAGGGCGCGCCCGCGCAGGCCGCACGGCAACTGGATCTGGCCGGCTGGGCGATCTATCCCGGTCGCCTTGCCGCCGGCCCTGTGGCGATCCTGCAACCGGTCGACGGCACCGCCGCCTCGGACATGGTGGTTCGGCTGCGGCGGACCGAGACACGATCGGACGTCGCCGCAGCCCACCCGCATCTGCCGGCCGCCGCAACGATGCAGAGCGGCTTTCGCGTCGCCGTCGACACCGGCGGCATGGCGCGGGGCCGCTGGCAACTGCGACTGGGCTTCCCCCGCCCCGACGGGATCGTGTACGCAGATCATCGCATCATGATCGAGCTGGGATCCCAGTGAATGCTCACGATCCGACCATGACGGCCGGAGAGCCCACCGAAGAGCCGCCCGCCGAGCCGCCCCCCCAGCCGGACGTCCGGCTGGTCGCGTTCTACCTGCCGCAATACCACCCCATTCCCGAGAACGACGCCGCCTGGGGCAAGGGCTTCACCGAATGGACCAATGTCGCCCGGGCGAAGCCACTCTTCCCGGGCCACCACCAGCCCCACCTGCCCGCCGAACTCGGCTTCTACGACCTCCGCCTGCCCGAGGTGATGGAACAGCAGGCCGCGATCGCGCGCGAGCACGGCATTCACGCCTTCTGCCACTATTTCTACTGGTTCGACGGCCGCCGGCTGCTGGAGCGACCACTGGAGGCGATGCTCGCCTCGGGCCGCCCGGACATGCCCTTCTGCCTGTGCTGGGCGAACGAGAGCTGGACCCGGAGGTGGGACGGCGCCGAGTCCGAAGTCATCGTCGAACAGTCCTATACGCCCGGCTGCTTCGATCGGCTGGTGGTCGACTTGCTGCCCTACCTCGAGGATCGGCGCTACCTGCGGGTCGATGACCGGCCATTGCTGTTGATCTATCGGCCCGGCAGCATTCCCGGTATCGCCGACGCGCTGGCCGCGATGCGCCGTATGGCATCCGACCACGGAATCGACCTCAGCATCGCTGCCGTCCTCGGCTTCGGGTACACCGACGCCCCGCGCGACGGCTTCGACTTCGCCGTCGAGTTCCCGCCGCTGACGCTGACGGCCGCCGACATCACCGCCAGCGTCCCCTGGACCGAGCCCTTCCAGGGTGGCGCCTATGACTACGAGGCACTGCTGACCCTCCATCTCTGCCAGCCGGAGCCGCCCTTCCCCACCTTCCGGACGGCGATGGTCGGCTTCGACAACACGGCCCGTCGCGGAGCCGATGCGAGCATCTTCCTCGGCGCCACCCCGGAGCGGTTCGAAAGCTGGCTCGCCGCCCTCGTCGCGCGCGCCCGCCTCACCGAACGGCCGAACCGGCGGCTCGTCTTCATCAACGCCTGGAACGAGTGGGGCGAGGGCAACCATCTGGAGCCCGACCAGAAGTTCGGCCGCAACTGGCTGCGGGCATGCGCACGCGCGGTCGGCGGGCCGGGCATGGAGGGCGGATCGGGGGTCGGGCGGATGCCGCTCGAGCGCGCCCGCGAAGCGATGCAGGAGCTGGAACGACGGATCGACGGCGAGGACGGCCTCCTGCGCCATGCCGTCGAGATCATGCAGGCGCTCGACGAGCATCTGCGCGCGGCGGAGGCGGCGACCGGCTATCTCGGCCGCTACCATGCCGACTGGCTGCGCCACGTCGGAGGGCTGGATCCCCGCCGGCCCGTGCCGGCCTCCGAGCTGGGGCAGCCGGCCCGGCTGCGCCGCGGCAGCGTCCACGGCCACATCGAGTACCCCATCGCCACGACAATGCCGCACCGCATCGGCGATCCGCTGATCGTCCGTGGCTGGATCGTCGACGACGACCCGCATCCCGACGGCCCGCCGCGCTGCCTCGTCGCGCTGGTCCCGACCCGAACGTCCGAGGAGGAGCCGCTGCTCGTCATCGCCGACCACGGGATGCAGCGCCGCGACGTCGGCGAGGCCCTGTTCGGCAGTTCCACGCAACCTGCCGAGCGCAGCGGCTTTGCCGTCCGCGTCGATGTCATCGACCTCGCCCCCGGCGCCTATCAGGTGCGGGTCGGGCTCGCGACTGCCGACGGCACGGCCTACCTGGCCCAGACGATCCAGTGCGAGCTTGCGTGACCGGGTCATGCTGGCCTCGGTCGTCATTCCCGTCTTCAATCACCGCCGCTTCATCGCCAGCGCGCTGCGCTCGGTCCATGCCCAGACGTGGGCGGATATCGAGATCATCGTCATCGACGACGCTTCGACCGACGGCTCGGCCGACGCCCTCCGGGAACTGACCGACGATCCGCTGTTCGCCTCGCGCTTCCGCCACGTCGTCGTGCAGGTCGCCGACAGGAACCAGGGTGCCGCCGCCACCATCGAAACGGGCCTTCGCCTCGCATCTGGCGACATCCTGGCGATCCTCAACTCCGACGACCTCTATCATTCCGACCGCATTGCGAGCTGCGTGGCAGCCCTCCGCGGCGGCCACGAACTGGCCTTCACCGGCATTGCCTGCATCGACGCCGATGGCCGACCCGATCGTACCTCGTTCGCCGCGCGTCTGGCCGCCCTGCCGCCGGGCGTGCGCGATCATCCGACGGTCTCCGCCGCGTTTCTCGGCGTCAACCGCGCGGTTTCGACCGGCAACCTCGTGTTCACCCGCGCCCTGCACCGGCGGATCGGCGGCTTCCGCAACCTGCCGCTGTGCCATGACTGGGACTTCGTGCTGTCGGCATGCCGGCTGGGCGAGCCGGCGTTCGTCGACCGGCCGCTCTACGGCTACCGCCTCCACGGCGACAACTCGTTCCGCGACCTCGCACCCGATGCCCGGGACGAAGGCAAAGCCGTGGTCGGGCGCTTCGTCGAGGCGATCCTGCGCGGCGAGGTCCGAAACCCCGCCCTGGCCGCGCTCGCCGACGTCGACACGCTGTTCGAGCGGCTGCTCGCATGTGCCGGACCCGACGTCGCCCACATCGCGCGAGAGATCTCAGGCGGCAGCGGTGCCGCGGACCTGCCGCCGCAGCGTGTGCGCCAGAAGGCACCACTGGCCCGCATCGGGGGGAATGCCGACGGGCGGCCGCCCATCCTCGTCGTGCTCGACGAATGCCATCGCGGCGCGGACGCGATCCTCGCGCTCAACATCGCGGGGCATCTGCGCCGGACCTACGCCCCCATCCTGCTCGCCCGTCGCGGCGGGCGCATGCTGGACACGCTGCAGACGGCATTCGGACGGGTGGTCGTCGCCGACCCGCAACGCGCGGCCGACCCCGCGCTGCTGGCGGACCTCGTGGGAGAACTGCACGGCCAACTGCCGCTGGCCGGCGTGGTGACGATCGGGGCGTTCCCGGATGCCTTCCACTCCGGCCTGCAGCGGATGCTGCTGCCGAGCGTCCTGGTGGCGCGCCGGACGGACGACCTCGCGGTCGCCGCCTCGGCGACGGCGGTCCTGGCGGCGCGGCCGGGACTGGACGTCGCCGGCCATCCGCTCGCCCGGACCGCCGCGGTCGGCGCGTCGGACTATTCGATGGCCCGCACGAAGGACGAGATCCGCGCCGAACTGCCCCGCCTGCGGGCGGCGCTCGGCCTCGCGGAAGGGCCCGGCGCGGCGGCTGTCGTGATGGGATTCGGCGCGACCGGAGCGGGCGGCGGCAGCGCGCGATTCCGCGACTGCGCCGCCGCACTCGCAGGGCGCCTGCCGCCCGGCCGCGTCCGCTTCGTATGGGTCGGGGACGACCGCCAGGGCGTCCAAGCGGCGCCGCTCGACGACGTCCCCGATGCGGCGACGCTGCCGGCGACCCGATCCTACGAGGCGGCCCTGCGCCTGGCCGACCTCGTGCTGATGACGGGGCCGGAAGATCTGCCGATCCTCGCGCTCGATGCCATGACGCGCGGCATTCCCGTCCTCGCCACGGCCGAGGCCGCCGCGGCGGCGCTGCTCACCGAGGTGCCACAGGCCGTCGCCGCCGATCCGGAGGCGTTCGCGCGGCTCGCGGCCGCCATCCTCGCCGGCGGCGGCCGGCGGCATCCGTTGGGCCGGCGGCAGCAGGCGCTGGCGGGCGGCGGGCCGACCATGATCGCCCACGTCGCCGCCTTGTCGGAGCTGCTGCAGTCGGCCGCTGCGGCGATGGCCGGAATGCAGCGCGACATCGCGACCCTGATCGCGGACGAGCTGTTCGACTCGGATATCCAGGTGCCGCCCGGCACCCGACCCGAGCCGCGCAGGGAGGCGGTGCGACTGCATGTCCTGGCCGACGCCGCCCGCGGGACGCCGCGCCGTCCCTTTCCCGGATTCCACCCGGGAATCTATGCGGAGGCCGCCATGGCGGATGCGGCGGAGCAGAACCCGGCCGCTCACTTCATCCGGGCCGGCCGCCCGGCCGGACCGTGGCTGCGCGAGGTCATCCGGCCGACGCTCCGCCCGGCGCGATTTCCGCAGGGCCTGCGCGTCGCCATCCATCTCCATGTCCATCACGTCGATGTCGCTCGCGACCTGCTGGCCCGACTGCCGGATGTCCGCCACCTCGCCTACGACCTGTTGGTGACGACCGACGACGACGCCAAGGCACGCCATCTGCGCGATGCCGCAGCGGTCGCCCGCCTGCCGGAACCGGAGATGCGCCTCGTCCCCAACCGCGGGCGGAACCTCGGGGCGCTGCTGTGCGGCCCGGACGCCGGGTGGCCGGGCCGCT
This sequence comes from Allostella sp. ATCC 35155, assembly GCA_006738865.1. GTDB lineage: Bacteria > Pseudomonadota > Alphaproteobacteria > ATCC43930 > Allostellaceae > Allostella. The sequence continues at coordinate 1,724,033 of AP019701.1, read as the reverse complement.
ACGACGTCGTCGGCCATTTCCACACCAAGCGCAGCGTCCATCTCGGCCACGACGATCGCCACTCCTGGCGCTGGTTCCTGCTGGAGAACCTGCTCGGCGGCTTCGCGCCGATGGCCGCACGCATCCTCTCCCGCTTCGCGGACGATCCCCGCCTCGGCCTCGTCCATGCCGACGACCCGCACCTCTTCGGCTGGAACTGGCACGATCCCGAAACTGCCGGGCCCGACGAGCGCTTCGGCGCGGAATCGAACCTCGCCATCGCCCGGCGGCTGGGGCCGCGTCTCGGACTGGGGCCGCTGCCCGGCCACATCGAGTTCCCGGCCGGCGCCATGTTCTGGTGGCGGCCGGACGCGCTGGCCCCGCTGTTCGATCTCGGCCTCGGCTGGGACGATTTCCCGCCGGAGCCGCTGCCGCTCGACGGGACCCTGCCGCACGCGATCGAGCGGCTGCCGGTGCTGCTGGCAGAGGCGCGCGGCTACCGCACCGCGGTCACCCACATCCCGGGCGTCCGACGGTAGCGCCGGACGCCCGGGAGGGCATCAATAGATGTTGCCGCGCTCGTATTGCAGCGGCCAGCTCGCCTTGCCCTTGAGCACATTCGCGGCGCGCAGCGGCCAGTGGGGATCGGCCAGCAGCAGCCGCCCGAGGAAGACGAGGTCGGCGCGGCCGTTGGCGACGATGTCCTCGGCATGCTCGGGCGCGCTGATCAGGCCGACCGCCCCGGTCGCGATGCCGGCCTCGCGCCGGATCGCCTCGGCGAAGGGCACCTGATAGCCGGGATGCACCGGAATGCGCTGGCGCGGATCGAGCCCGCCGGACGTGCAGTCGACGAGATCGACCTTGCCGCCGGCCTTCAGCCAGCGCGCGATCTCGATGGTATCGGCGATGGTGAGGCCGCCCTCGATCCAGTCGGCACAGGACAGGCGGACGAAGAGCGGCAGCTCGTCCGGCCACTCGCTGCGGATCGCGTCCACCACCTCGAGCAGCAGCCGCGCCCGTCGCTTGAGGTCGCCGCCATAGCCGTCGTTGCGCCGGTTCGACAGCGGCGAGAGGAAGCTGTGGACGAGATAGCCATGGGCGGCATGGTACTCGACGATCCGGTAGCCGGCGCGCCGTGCCCGCGCGGTGGTCGCCGCGATCTCGGCCAGGAACCGCGCGATCGCCTCGTCGTCCATCGGGATCGGCGCGGCATAGCCGTCGGCATAGGGCTCGGCGGTCGGGCCGATCACCGGCCAGGCACCCTCGTCCGCGGCAAGCGGCGTCGTGCCCTCCCACGGACGGTGCACCGACGCCTTGCGGCCGGCATGGGCGATCTGGATGGCGGGAACGGCACCCTGGCCGGCGACGAACGCCGCGATGCGCGCAAACTGCGCCTCCTGAGCGTCGTTCCACAGGCCGATGCAGTGCTTCGTGACGCGGCCGCGCGGTTCGGACGGTGTCGCCTCGGTGAAGACGATGCCGGCGCCACCCTGGGCCCGGGCGCCGAGATGGACGAGGTGCCACTCGTCGGGCATCGCGTCGGTCGCGCAATACTGGCACATGGGCGACACCGCGATGCGGTTGCGCGCGGTCACGCCGCGGAACGCGATCGGGCGGAACAAATGCGGGTCGCGCTCCCGTCCCAGCACCCGCCGCGCATTCTCGCCCGTGAAGCGCTGGTCTCCGACCCGCGCTCCGGCTTCGCCGCCTGCAGCCATGCGTCCCGCTCCCCCGTCCGATCGTCGCTTCGCGACAGTCTAGACGGCGGAGCGGGAGGCGTCGATCAGTGGCGTCCCCGCAAGGCCGCGAGGCGCTCCGTCAGGCTCTGCGCCGGCGCCGCCTTGCCCTGCGCCTGGGCCATGGCGGCCGCGATGTTGCCGTCGTCCTTCTCGGGCTTGGTCGGCGTCAGGAGCCGGCTCTTGGCGGCCGCGGCCTCGGCCGAGGCGAGGTCGCGCTCGGCCGAATCCTTCATCGCCTTGAGCGCGACCGAAAGGCCGCTGGTCGAACTGGCCAGCCCGGCCGCGCGACGGGCGGCCTCGGCCTGGCGCTCGGCCGCCGACCGCTGCTGCTCGGCGCGCGCCATGTCGCGGTGCGCCCGCTCCAGCTCGCTGCGCGCCTGCTTCAGCTTGCCGCCGGCCTCGGCATAGGACTGCTCCAGCATCTCCAGGAAGGACTGCGCGTCCTCGGCGTCGCGCGCCTCGCGATCGACCTCCGGGGCCATCTCCTCGAGCATGCCGACCAGGGTGGCGAGGCTCTTCTCCAGCTGCGCCTTGCGCGCCGGATCGGCCTCGGCGGCCGCCTGGTTCTCCAGCAGCTCGGCCGCCGCCATGCGCTGGCGCGACAGTTCCTGGATGGCCACCGCCTCCTTCTTCTCGCGGTCATAGGCCTGGCGCGCCTTCGCGACCTCCAGGCCAAGCTGGTCCAGATGCTGCTCCATGGTGCGCAGCTCCGCCTCGGTCGCGGCCTTGGGATCCCACCGGACCAGAGCCTCGACGCCGGCCTGGACGGCCTGGTCGGCCTTCACGCCCAGGAGGTTGCGGATGAAGATCAGCATTCTGGTGTCACTCCCCGTATCGAGTTGCGAGCGAGCATATGGGGATGCCCGCGGTGGTTGGAAGGGCGGCGCCCTACCCCGCCATGGCCCCGGCATTGAGCAGCGCCACGGCGATCTGCACGCCCACCATGGCGAGCGCCGCCGCCGTATTGCCGCGCTCGATCTCATGGCGCAGCCCCGGCAGGATCAGCGTCGCGAACAGGAAGGTCGCCACCTGGATGACGACGGCGATCGCGCCCCACAGGACGACGTCGAGCCATACCGCCGAGGTCGCGAGCGTCGCCGCCAGCGGGATTGCGACGCCGAGGAAGATGCCGAGGGTCATGATCCCGGCCGCGAGGTTGCCCTCGCGGATCAATGCGCGCTCGCGGAAGGGCGTCACCGCCATGTAGATCAGAACGCCCGCAGCCAGCAGCACCAGCGTGGTAACGAAGTGCAGCAGCAGCACGGGCACCCCGGCGCCCAGGCTGCCGATGATGCGGGAGAACGCGTCGTCCATCGCAGGTGCCCCTCTTCCTCTGTGCTTGTCCGCCTCAGGCGATGGTCAGCGACGCCGGATTGACGTCGATGCCGGCGGCGATCTCGACATAGGCCTCGCCGTCCCCCTCGATCACCGAAACCAGGATGTACTCGGCATCCGGCGCCGGCGTCGGCGCACCGGTCGCGCGCGAATAGAGCATCGCATGCACCTGCCGGCTCGTCGTGCCGCGGGCGTCCTGGATCGTCTCGGTCCATTCGCGCGGCGCCACGCGGCGGTCGCCCGGCAGCCAGTGGCGGCCGTAGATCGTACCGTCCTTGGTCTGGAACTCCGGCCAGCCGACCATGCCCTCGCGCTCGTCCATCCAGAATGCCCATTCCTCGCGGTCGGCCGGGTGGACCTCGTCGATGGGCTGGAACCAGCGGCATTCCTCCGGCCGGCCGTCGGCGCCGAGCCAGAGCTGGAACCAGCCGTCGCTGCCCGCGAGATAGAGGCGGTGCATCTCGACGTCGCCGGCTTCGATCCGCCCGACCGCTGCGACCGAGACCAGGTTGTTGCCGCCGCCGCCAGCCGGCCCCGTCACCTGGGTGGTGCCGGCCGCCATCAGGAATGGCGTCGGATCGAACGGGAACGTCATCCCGACGCGGAAGAAGGACGGATTGTACGATTTCTGGTCGAGCTTGCGGCTCAGGATGCCGCGCGCGACGTCGATCGGTCCCATCTCAGCTCCTTTCGGCGTGGGGGGTGCGGTCCGCCGACGGCGGAAGAACCGCCAGGTGATGAAGGCGAAGGCGCCGAGCAGCGCCACCGTCAACAGGATGCCACCGAAGCCGCCGCCCGACCCGCCGTCGGTCCGTGCCACGTCGGGCGGCAGCCGCCCCGGCTGCTGCGCTTCGCCCGCCAGGGCGGCGGTCTGGCGGTCGAGTTCGTCGAGCCTGGCCTTCAGCGCCGGATCGTCGGCGGCCCGGCGGTCGGCCTCCTGCCGCCAGGCCTGGACCCCCGGATCGTTCTGGTTGTCATGGAACGCCCGCGCGTGGCCCGGCCGGTTCAGCGTGTCGAGCAGGAACCACAGCAGCATGGCGTCCCAGGCCCCGAAGCGCCCGCCCTGGGCGAAGGCGGGCGGCTGCCATGCGGAGCCGCCGGCGGTCGCAGGGGCCTGCCGGTAGCGATAGCTCGGTGTGCTGCGCGTCGATGGCGTACGCTCGCGCACCAGCGGGCCCTGGGGTACCGCGATGGCGCCGCGGTCGCTTCCCGTCTGCCCCGACGCTCCGGAGCGGCCGCGGAAAAGATCCAGCGCGTCCTGGGAGCCGCGGCGCTGCATGGCGCGATCGGACTGCGACTGCGACGGCGCCTGTCGCGGCACGTACACGGGTGCCGAAGGCCGGGTGTAGCCGCCGGACGTGGACGGGCGGCGGGGCGCGTAGCTCCGGCCCGAGAAGGACGGCGTGCGGGTGGAGGGGCGGGAATAGCCGCCGGACGAGCGCCGCTGCGCCTGCGCCTCGTCGACGGAGACGACAATGACGGCGCCGCCGATCGCGGCGGTGCGCAGCGCCGACGGTGTGACCGGCGCAATCGCGAGCCATGCCGAAAGCGCGGCCGCCAGCAGCCGCTTGCCCAGTCCCCTGCCCGTTCGCTCGGCCCTCAATCCGCCATCCTCTTCGCCCGTCCGATCGCAGCAATCGCTGCGCCGCGCCGGGGCGAACGCTAGACCGGCTGTCGCTCCAGCCAGTCGACGACGGGAGCCGCCTGGTCGGCCGTCCACAGCCATGGCCGATGGCCGCAGCCGGCGACGGTCAGCAGTTCCGTCGCCGGACGCTCCGTCATCCGCTGCGCCACCTCGGCATCGAGCATATCGGAATACTCGCCGCGGATGACCAGGGCCGGACAGCATACGCGCGCCCACTTGTCCCACAGTTCGTAGTCGCGGGCGGTCATGGCCAGAAGCTGCCGCCGGATGCGCGGGTCGTAGAGCAGCCGGAATCCGGAGCCATGACGCGCGATGTTGCGCTGGACGAAACGCAGCCAGTCCGCACGCGAGATCGGCCCCGACGCCGACAGCAGGCGGCGCAGCGCCAGCTCGATCGCCGCCAGGTCGGGATACTCGCGCGTCGGCGGCAGGTTCTGCAGGACCCGCAACGGCCCCGACTTCGGCGAGTAGGCGCCGACATCGTTGAGGATCAGGGTCCGGAACGGCGCGCCCTCGTGGGCCATCTTCATGGAAATGAAGCCGCCCATCGAGCTGCCGACGACATCCACCCGGGCCGCGCCGGTGCGTGCGATGACGGCCATGATGTCCGTCGAATAGAGTGGATAGCCGTAGTCGTCGGCATTTCGGCGCCAGCCGCTGCGCCCGTGGCCGGCGAAATCGGGGCACACCACGCGGAATCCACGCGCGGCCAGCACCTGCGCCAGTCCGTCGAACTCGGCATTGCACTGGAACATGCTGTGCAGGCAGACGACGACGCGCTCGGCATCGGGCGGCCCGAAGTCGAGATAGTGGATGGTGTGATAGGCGCCCTCGTAGAGCGCGGTCACCTGGCCGACCCGCCCCCGGGCGGCTTCCTGGGACTGGGCTTCGAGAACGGCCGTCATGCGTGGGGCAACCTCAGTCGACGATGAAGAGCCGGGCGCCGGTCTCCGTCGACGACCGGTGGGCGGCGTCGCCGTGGTCGGAGACCTGGTAGCTCATGCCGGCCGTGAGGACCGAGCGCCGGCCGTCCCGCAGTTCGCTGACCAGCTCGCCCTCGACGACGAAGAGGATGTGCCCCCGGTCGCACCAGTGGTCGGCCAGATAGCCCGGCGAGTACTCGACCATCCGGACGCGGATGTCGCCGATCTCCAGCGTCCGCCAGAGCGCGAAACCCTGCTCGCCCGGATGGCGCGTCGGGGCGATGGCGGCCCAGTCGGTGACGGTGAAGGGCAGCGTCGGAATCTTCATCGGCTGGACCCTATTCCGGCCCGCGACCCCGCGCAACGGCGGCGTCCGTCCACGCGGCGTCATCGAACTTTCATGTCGATGGAGGGAACCCTCGTCGAAATCATGGCGTTAGGCCGGCGATGATCCGACCCGCACGCAACGCGTCGCCCTATGGCATCTGTGCCTTGGGGCGTTCCGCATTCGTCTCGCCGCCCGCGGCGGAGCCCCTCATCCGCGCCGTTTCGGACGCCGGCTTCCAGGCGCTGCTGGTACCCGATGCGACCCATGTCCCAGGCTTGCGCGACCAGGCCCGGGCGGCCGGGATCGACATACTGGCCGACGCCGCCGATCCCGACGCCGCTCGCCGCGCACAGGCGGCGGGCGCCGACGGCGTCCGCGGCACGGCCATGTCGGCGGAGGGGTGGGCGGACGCCGTCGCCGACCTGGCCCGCGATGGTGCATTCGCCGTCCATGCCTGGACGCCGGGGGCACCGCGCGAGGCTCTGGCCCGCCTCGCGCCGGTGGGCTACGCCAGCGCATTCGCGTCCACCGCGTGGTGGAACGGCCGCGAATCGTGGCTGGCGGAGGAGTACGAGGCGCTGCGCCGGATCGCTCCGGTGCGCTGCACGCTGCGTTCGGACGGGCCCGACTGGCTGGCGGCGCTGGCGGCGGCGGCCGGCGATGGCATTTTCCTCGAAATCGCCGACATTGCGGAGCTGGACGGGCCGCGCATCGCTGCGGCGAACCGGTTGGCCGGTACCGTTGCCCGCCTCGAATGCCGGGGCGAGGTCCGCTTCCTGCCGCCCGCGCGCGGGCGGCCGGCACTGCTCCTGCGCGCCGACGCGTCCGACATCCGCCATGCGACGCGCGCACTGGTGATCGCGATCGGCGTCACCTCCGGGCCCGTCGAAATTCCCGAGATGCTTCCGGCCGCCGCAGGCCGGGCCTTCGCGCCGCTGCGGCCGCTGGCGTCGGCAGACACGATGGAACTCGGCACGGGTCAGGTGCGCCTGCTGATGGCCGAAGCGGCGACGCCGGTCCGCGCCCGCACCGCGCCCAGCCGACAGGCGGCGCGCAAGTCGGCCGGCCAGCCGCGCATCGCCATCGAGAAGCTCACGCCGAGCGTCGATGCGGGCCGGTTTCCCGCCAAGGCGGTGGCCGGAGACCGCATCCGCGTCGAAGCCGACATCTTCGCCGACGGCCACGAGAAACTGGCGGCAGCCGTCCTTTGGCGCCCGGCGGATCGCGAAGACTGGTCGAGCCGGCCGATGCAGCCGGTCGGCAACGACCGCTGGGCAGCGGAGATCGCGGTCGATCGGCCCGGACGCTGGCTCTTCACGGTCGAGGCCTGGTGGGACGAGTTCGGCAGCTACCATCACGAACTCGACGCCAAGCTGAAGGCCGGGCGCGACGTGACGCTCGAGATCGCGGAAGGCCGCATTCTGGTCGAGGAAGCGGCCGAGCGCGCCGAGGGCGAAGCGGGCCGCGTCCTGGCCGGCGCGATCGAACGGCTGGAGCGCGATCCGGGCGACGCCGCGGTGCTGCTGGATACGGCGACGCGCGATGCCGTCCGGTCGGCCGACGCCCGCGGCTTCCTCGTCCGCCACGAGCCGCCCCTGCCGCTTGCCGTCGAGCGGCCGCAGGCGGCGTTCGCCAGCTGGTACGAGCTCTTCCCGCGCTCGATCACCGACGATGCGCAGCGCCACGGCACCCTTGCCGACGTCGTCGGACGCCTGCCGGCGATCCGCCGCATGGGCTTCGACGTCCTCTATTTCCCGCCCATCCACCCGATCGGGCAGGCCAACCGCAAGGGCCGCAACAACAGCCTGACCCCCCAACCGGCCGACGTCGGCAGCCCCTACGCGATCGGCAGCGCGGAGGGCGGGCACGATGCGATCCACCCGCAGCTCGGCACCATCGAGGACTTCCGGCGCCTCGTCGCCGCCGCCGCCGACGAAGGGCTGGAGATCGCGCTCGATTTCGCGATCCAGTGCTCGCCGGACCATCCGTGGCTGAAAGCCCATCCGGGCTGGTTCCGCTGGCGCCCCGACGGATCGCTGCGCTACGCGGAAAATCCGCCCAAGAAGTACGAGGACATCGTCAACGTCGACTTCTATGCCTCGGCCGCCGTGCCGGAGCTGTGGCTGGCGCTGCGCGACATCGTGCTGTTCTGGGCGGCCGAGGGCGTGCGCACCTACCGCGTCGACAACCCCCACACCAAGCCCCTACCCTTCTGGGAGTGGCTCATCGCCGACGTGCAGGCGCGCTATCCCGACACCCTCTTCCTGTCGGAGGCCTTCACCCGTCCGAAGATGATGAACCGGCTTGCGAAGCTGGGCTTCAGCCAGTCCTACACCTACTTCACCTGGCGCAACACCAAGGCCGAACTGACGGCCTACATGACGGAGCTGGCACATGGCGAGCCGAAGGACTTCTTCCGGCCGCACTTCTTCGTCAACACGCCCGACATCAACCCCGTCTTCCTGCAGACATCGGGAAGACCCGGCTTCCTGATCCGGGCCGCCCTCGCGGCCACACTCTCGGGCCTGTGGGGCGTCTATTCCGGCTTCGAGCACTGCGAGGGCACCCCGCTGCCGGGACGCGAGGAGTATCTCGATTCCGAGAAGTACGAGATCCGGCCGCGCCCCGAGCGCAGCCCGGGCGATATCGTCGACGAGATCACCCGCCTCAACGCCATCCGCCGCGCCCACCCGGCGCTGCAGGACCACCGCAAGCTGCGCTTCTACAACGCTTTCGACGAACGGGTGCTGGTCTATGGCCGGCAGGACGGGCCGGGGGCGGAGATGGTGCTGGTGATCGTCTCGCTCGATCCCCACGCCGTCGTCGAGGCGGAGTTCGAGCTGCCCCTGTGGGAATGGGGACTGCCGGATCACGGTTCGCTCGCCGCCGTCGACCTTATGCGCGAGCGGCCGTTCCTGCTGACCGGGAAGCGGCAGCGCCTGCGCCTCGACCCCGCCGACCTTCCCTTTGCGATCTTGCGCCTGGCGCCGCCGGAGGCCTCGACCCGATGAATGCTCCGATTCTGACCCGTGCACCGGCCCTGGAACGCGACCCGCTCTGGTACAAGGACGCGATCATCTACCAGCTCCACGTCAAGTCGTTCGCGGATTCGAACGGCGACGGGATCGGCGACTTCCCCGGCCTCATATCGAAGCTCGACTACATCGCCGAACTCGGCGCCAACACGATCTGGCTGCTGCCCTTCTATCCCTCGCCGCGCCTCGACGACGGCTACGACATCGCCGAGTACCGGGCGATCCATCCCGACTACGGGACGATGGCGGACGCCAAGCGCTTCATCGCCGCCGCGCACGCGCGGGGCCTGCGCGTCATCACCGAGCTGGTGATCAACCACACCTCGGACCGCCATCCCTGGTTCCAACGCGCGCGCCACGCCAAGCCCGGCTCCGCCCATCGCGACTTCTATGTCTGGTCCGACAACGACCAGCTCTATTCCGGCACCCGCATCATCTTCATCGACACCGAGCGTTCGAACTGGACCTGGGATCCGGTGGCGGGCGCCTACTACTGGCACCGCTTCTACTCGCACCAGCCGGACCTCAACTTCGACAATCCCCAGGTCGTCAAGGCGGTGCTGGCGGTGATGCGCTACTGGCTCGATCTCGGCGTCGACGGCCTGCGCCTGGACGCGGTACCCTACCTGATCGAGCGGGACGGCACGAACAACGAGAACCTGCCCGAGACGCACGCCATGCTGCGCCGCTTCCGGGCCGAGCTCGACGCCCACTATCCGGACCGCATGCTGCTGGCCGAGGCCAACCAGTGGCCGGAGGACACCAAGGACTATTTCGGCGACGGCGACGAATGCCACATGGCGTTCCACTTCCCGCTGATGCCGCGCATGTACATGGCGCTGGCGCGGGAGGATCGCTTCCCGATCACCGACATCCTGCGCCAGACGCCGGAAATCCCCGCCAACTGCCAGTGGGCGATCTTCCTGCGCAACCATGACGAGCTGACGCTCGAGATGGTGACCGATTCCGAGCGCGACTATCTGTGGCAGACCTACGCCGCCGACCGCCGCGCACGCATCAACCTCGGCATCCGCCGCCGCCTCGCCCCGCTGATGGAGCGCGACCGGCGCCGCATCGAGCTGATGAACTGCCTGCTGTTGTCGATGCCGGGCACCCCCGTCATCTATTACGGCGACGAGATCGGGATGGGGGACAACATCCATCTCGGCGACCGCGACGGCGTGCGCACGCCGATGCAATGGTCGCCGGATCGCAATGGCGGCTTCTCCCGCGCCGATCCGGCTTCGCTGGTGCTGCCGGCGATCATGGATCCGCTCTATGGCTACGACGCCGTCAATGTCGAGGCCCAGGGGCGGGATCCGCATTCGCTGCTCAACTGGATGCGGCGGATGCTCGCCGTGCGCAGCCAGCATCCGGTGTTCGGCCGCGGCCGCCTCGGCTTCCTCTATCCCGGCAACCGCAAGGTGCTGGCATATCTCCGCCAGGACGAGGGCGAAACGGTGCTCTGCGTCGCCAACGTCTCGCGCGCGGCGCAGGCAGTCGAACTCGAACTGTCGGAGTTCGCAGGGCGGGTTCCGATCGAACTCAGCGCCGGATCGGTCTTCCCGCCGATCGGCACCCTGCCCTACCTGCTGACGCTGCCGCCCTACGGGTTCTACTGGTTCACGCTCGCGACCGAGGCCGATTGGCCGAGCTGGCACATGCCGGCCCCCGAGCCCATGCCCGAATACCGCACCCTGGTGCTGCGCGACGGCATCGCGACGTCGCTGGCCGGCCAGACCCGCGACCTGCTCGAACGCGAGATCCTCCCGGCCTATCTGCGCATGCGCCGGTGGTACGGCGCCAAGGATCAGGCGCTCGCGTCGGCTAGGCTCGCCGGAGTGATCCCGATTCCGTCGCGGCGCGAGACCGCGCTCGCGCTGGTCGAGACCGGGGAGGCGGACGGTGCCACACGCTGGTCCCTTCCGCTCGGCATCCAGTGGGAGGTCGAGACCGGGACTGCCCTGTCGGGCGGGCTCGCGCTCGCCAGGGTCCGGCGCGGCCGCACCGTGGGCCTGCTGACGGACGCCTTCGTCCTGCCGGAGTTCGCCCGCGACGTCGTCGCGGCCATGCGCGCCGACACCAGCATCCCGTTCGCGGACGGGACGGTGCGCTTCCACGCGACCGAGCAGCTCCGTCAGATCGATGTCCCGGACGACGTCGAGATTTCCTGGATCGCCGCCGAACAGTCCAACAGCTCGCTGCTGGTCGGCGATCTGGGGATGCTCAAGCTGTTCCGCCGCGTCTCCGCCGGCATCCATCCCGAGGCGGAGATGGGCCGGCACCTGACCCGGCTCGGCTTCGCCAACGCCGCGCCGCTGCTGGGCGAGATGGTCCTGGACGAGGGCGACGGCCGCGCCTCGACGCTGGCCATCGTCCAGGGCTTCGTGCGCAACCAGGGCGACGCTTGGACCTGGATGCTGGACCTCCTCAACCGCGCCGTCGACGAGCCGGCCGAGGTCGAGATGCCGGAGCACCTTGCGACCTGCATCGCCTTTGCCGGCACGATCGGCGCCCGTCTCGGCGAGATGCACGCCCTGCTCGGCCAGCCGAGCGACGACCCCGCCTTCGCCCCCACCCACATGACCGCCGAGGAGGCCGCGTCCTGGGCCGAGCGGACGCGTGCTGGCCTCGATCGGGCCCTGGCCCTCGTCGACCCGGCCTCGGACTTCGGTGCCGACCTCGCGCAGCTCCGCTCCGCGGCAGAAGCCCGGATCGACGAGGGCGCCGCGGCGGCGGTCGGCCAGCCGATGTTCCGCGTGCATGGCGACTTCCACCTGGGTCAGGTTCTCGTCGCCAACGGCGATGCCATCCTGATCGACTTCGAGGGCGAGCCGTCCCGCCCGCTGCAGGAGCGCCGCCGGCCGGCCAGCCCAATGCGCGACGTGGCGGGCATGCTGCGCTCCTTCGACTACGCCGCTGCCACCGTGGAGCGCCGGCAGCCACCGCCCGCCAATCCGCAGGCCGGCGCACTGTTGGAACGCTTCAGTTCAGGCTGCGTCGACGCCTTCCTTACGGCCTATGCCGTACAGGCCGGCGCCGCCCCGGACCCCCGGATCCTCGACGGGTTCCTCATCGAGAAGGCGGCCTACGAGATCGCCTACGAGGCCGCCAACCGGCCGGGCTGGATCGAGGTGCCGGCGGGCGGCCTGCGCGCCATCGGTCGCCGTCTCGCGGAGCATGGCGATGTCTGACGCCACCCCGCTCGACCGCGCCACGGCCGATGCGCTGGCCGCCGGAACCCTGGCCGATCCCTTCGCCGTCCTCGGGCCGCATGGCGGCATCGTTCGGGCCTTCCTGCCCGGTGCCCGCAGCGTGGAGGCGGTGACGGCGGCGGAGACCGTCACATTGGACGCGATCGATCCGCCCGGGCTGTTCGCGGGGCCGGTCGCCGGTCCCTACCGGCTGCGCGTCCGCTGGCCGGACTCGGTGCAGGAAACCGAAGACCCCTACGCTTTCGGGCCGCTACTGGGCGATCTCGACCTGCACCTCATCGCCGAGGGCCGGCACTTCCGTCTGACCGATGCGCTGGGCAGCCACCCGCTGGAAGTTGGTGGCACCGCCGGCGTGCGCTTTGCCGTCTGGGCCCCGAACGCCGCGCGCGTCGCCGTCGTCGGCGACTTCAACGCCTGGGACACCCGCCGCCACCCGATGCGGCTGCGCCATGGCAGCGGCGTCTGGGAGCTGTTCGTCCCCCGCATCGGCGAGGGCGAGCGCTACAAATACGCCATCACGGCCGCGGACGGCCAACTGCTGCCGCTGAAGGCCGACCCGCTGGCGACCCGCTCGGAGGCGCCGCCGGCGACGGCCAGCCTCGTCCCCGATCCCAGCGATTTCACATGGTCCGACGCGTCCTGGATGGCGAGCCGGACGGCGCGGCAGGCGCCCGATGCACCGATCTCGGTCTATGAGGTGCATGCGACATCGTGGCTCGAGGGGCTGGAGGATCCGTCCTGGGATGCGCTCGCCCGCCGGCTCGTGCCCCATGTCGTCGAGTTGGGCTTCACCCATGTCGAGCTGCTGCCGGTGGCCGAGCACCCGTTCGGCGGCTCCTGGGGCTATCAACCGTTGGCCCTCTTCGCCCCGACCGCGCGCCTCGGCCACCCGGACGGGCTGAAGCGGTTCGTCGATGCGTGCCATGCGGCGGGTGTCGGGGTCATCGTCGACTGGGTGCCGGCCCACTTCCCGAGCGACGCCCACGGGCTCGCCCGCTTCGACGGGACGGCGCTCTACGAGCACGAGGATCCGCGACAGGGCTTCCACCAGGACTGGAACACGCTCATCTACAATTTCGGCCGCAACGAGGTGCAGGGCTTCCTCATCGCCAGCGCGGTGCATTGGCTGGAGCAGTTCCATGTCGACGCGCTGCGCGTCGATGCCGTCGCCTCGATGCTGTATCGCGACTACAGCCGGCGCGCGGACGAGTGGGTGCCCAACATCCATGGCGGCCGCGAGAACTTGGAAGCGATCGGCTTCCTGCGCCACTTCAACGCCGTCGTCGCCGAGCGCTGTCCGGGGGCGATCACGATCGCGGAGGAATCCACCGCCTGGCCCGGGGTCACCCGCCCGATCGCCGAGGGTGGCCTCGGTTTCGCCTACAAGTGGAACATGGGGTGGATGCACGACACGCTCCACTACATGGCGCACGACCCGATCCATCGCCGGCATCATCACGACGAGATGACCTTCGGGCTCGTCTACGCCTTCTCCGAGCGCTTCCTGCTGCCGCTGTCGCACGACGAGGTCGTACACGGGAAGGGCTCGCTGATCGGCCGCATGCCGGGCGACCGCTGGCAGCGCTTCGCGAACCTGCGCGCCTATTTCGGCTTCATGTGGGCCCACCCCGGCAAGAAGCTGGTGTTCATGGGCGCGGAGTTCGCCCAGGAGCGGGAGTGGAACCACGAAGGTTCGCTCGACCGTCATCTCCGGGACGATCCGCTGCATGGCGGGGTCGGCCGGCTGCTGGGCGACATCAACCGCCTCTACCGCGACCAGCCGGCACTGCATCGTGGCGATGCCGTCGCCGAGGGATTCCGCTGGGTCGTCGGCGACGACCGGGAGAATTCGGTCTTCGCGTTCCTGCGCGTCGCCGCGGATGCGCCGCCGCTGCTCGCCGTCTGCAACATGACGCCCATACCGCGGCACGGCTACCGTGTCGGCGTCCCGCTGGCCGGCTCCTGGCGGGAAGTCCTCAACTCCGACGCCGAGGTGTATGGCGGTTCGGGCGTCGGCAACCAGGGCGCCGTCCGCAGCGAAGCCGTGCCGGCCCACGGGGAGGCGCAGTCGCTGGCGCTCACCCTGCCGCCGCTGGCCGCGGTCTATTTCGTCTCCGAAGGGAACTGAGTTTGGTCGATCCGACGCTGCGGCTGCATCCGGGCAGCCCCTATCCGCTGGGCGCAAGATGGGATGGTCTTGGGGTCAACTTCGCCGTCTTCTCCGACAATGCCGAGCGCATCGACCTCTGCCTCTTCGAGCCGTCGGGCCGCCGGGAGATCGCCCGCCTGACCCTGCCGGAATGCAGCGAGGGCGTCTGGCACGGCTACCTGCCCGGTGCCGAAGTCGGCCAGCTCTACGGCTATCGCGCCTATGGGCCCTATGACCCGCATCGCGGCCACCGCTTCAACCACCACAAGCTGCTCCTCGACCCCTATGCCCGGCGCATTGCCGGCGAGGTGCGCTGGACGGATGCGCTCTACGGCTATCGCCTCGGCTCCAGCCGCCAGGATCTGTCTTTCGACCGACGCGACAGCGCCGCCGCCATGCCCAAGGCGGTCGTCGAGGACGACACCTTCAACTGGGGCAACGACGCGCCGCCGGCCACGCCCTGGTCCGACACGGTCATCTACGAGGCCCATGTCCGCGGCCTGACGAAGCTGCACCCGGAAATCCGCGCGCACGAGCGCGGCACGTTCGCGGCACTCGCGAATCCGACCGTCATCGACCACCTGCTGCGGCTCGGCGTCACCGCGGTCGAGCTGCTGCCGGTGCATTCCTTCGTCCAGGATCGCTATCTCGTGGAGCAGGGCCTGCGCAACTACTGGGGCTACAACACGCTCGGCTTCTTCGCGCCCGAGAATGCCTACCTCGCCTCCGGGTCCAACAACGAACTGCGCATCGCCGTCCGACGCCTCCATGCCGCCGGGATCGAGGTGATCCTCGACGTCGTCTACAACCACACGGCCGAGGGCAGCGAACTCGGTCCCACCTTCTCTTTCCGCGGGCTCGACAACGCCAGCTACTACCGGCTGCAGCACGACAGTCTGCGCCACACGATCAACGACACCGGTACCGGGAACACGCTGAACCTCGCGCATCCGCGGGTGCTGCAGATGGTGATGGATTCCCTGCGCCACTGGGTCCAATCGTACCATATCGACGGCTTCCGCTTCGATCTCGGGGTGACGCTGGGCCGCGAGGAGCACGGGTTCGATCCGGGCTCGGGCTTCTTCGACGCGCTGCGCCAGGATCCGGCCCTGACGGGAGTCAAGCTGATCTCCGAACCGTGGGACATCGGGCCGGGCGGCTATCAGCTCGGCCGCCACCCGGTCGGCTTCGCGGAATGGAACGACCGCTTCCGCGACGGCGTCCGGCGCTTCTGGCGCGGCGACGAGGGCCAGCGGCCGGAGATCGCCGCCCGCCTCGCCGGTTCGGGCGATATCTTCGACCAGCGCGGGCGCCGCCCCTGGGCGTCGATCAACTACATCGCGTCCCATGACGGCTTCACGCTGACGGACATCGTCTCCTATGCCGAACGGCACAACGAGGCCAACGGCGAGGACAACCGCGACGGGCATGGCGAGAACTGCTCCGCCAACTGGGGCGCGGAAGGGCCGACCGACGATCCCGAGATCGAGGCCGTGCGGGCGCGTGTCCGCCGCGCCCTGCTCGCCACTGCCATGCTGGCGCACGGCACGCCGATGCTGCTGGCCGGCGACGAACTCGGGCGCACGCAGGGCGGCAACAACAACGCCTACTGCCAGGACAACGAGACCTCGTGGATCGACTGGGCCGCTGCGGCCGAGCCGCAGAATGCCGCCCTGACCACGTTCGTCGCACGGCTCGTCGCCCTGCGGCACGAACACCCGCTGCTGCGCTGCCGCCATTTCCTGCATGCCCGCGAGGAGCCGATGCCCGGCGTGCACGACATCGCCTGGTTCGACGAATGGGGACAGGCGATGACCGAGCAGGCCTGGAACGACCCGGAGGCGCGGACTCTCGTCCTGCGACGCGCCGGCCGGCGGGAGGATGGCCGCGTCGAATTGCTGACGCTCGCCCTCAACCCCTCCGGCGAGGATCGGATCTTCCGTCTGCCCGAGCCGGTGCTGCCCTCGCTCATCCTGCTCGATAGCGCATCCGAGGATCTCGAGGAGCATCGCTCCGACGGCAAAGAACTCCCGGTCGCGGCACATTCCGCGGTGCTGGTCCTGGCGGTGACGTGATGACGGACTACCCTACCTTCGGCCCGGTTCCGGCCGGCGACGGTCGCACCCGGTTCCGCTTCTGGGCGCCCGCCCAGAGCGCCGTCCATTTGGCGATCGAGGGCCGGTCGCCACTCCCCATGCAGGCCGAGGGCGATGGTTGGTTCGCCGTCACCGCCGAGTGCGGTCCCGGCACGCGCTATCGCTTCCGCCTGGAGGACGGGACAGAGGTGCCCGACCCCGCGTCCCGCTGCCAGCCCGACGACGTCTTCGGTCCCAGCATGGTCGTCGATTCCGCCTCCTATCGCTGGCGCACGCCGGACTGGCAGGGCCGGCCGTGGCGCGAAACCGTGCTCTACGAGCTGCATGTCGGCGCCTGCGGCGGCTATGCCGGCGTCCGGGCCATGCTTCCCGGCCTTGCCGAGCTGGGCGTCACCGCCGTCGAGCTGATGCCGGTCAACGAGTTTCCCGGTCGCCGCAACTGGGGCTATGACGGCGTTCTGCCCTACGCCCCCGACGCCGCCTACGGCTCGCCCGACGAACTCAAGGCACTGGTCGACGATGCCCACGGCCACGGGCTCTCGATCTTTCTCGACGTCGTCTACAACCATTTCGGACCGGACGGGAACTTCCTGGCGCTCTACGCGCCGCAGTTCTTCCACCGCGACGGTTCGACCGCATGGGGCGAGGCGCTGGACTTCCGCCAGCCTGCGGTCCGGCGCTTCTTCGCCGAGAACGCGCTCTGGTGGCTGGACGAGTATCGCTTCGACGGCCTGCGCTTCGATGCCGTCCAGGCGATCGGCGAGCCGTCGTGGCTGGACGAGACGGCGGCCTTCATCCGCCGCTCGCTGCCCGCCGGGCGCCATGTCCACCTCGTCCTCGAGCATGACGAGAACATGGCCGAGCATCTCCGCAACGGCTTCGACGCCCAGTGGAACGACGACGGCCACCATGTCCTGCACACGCTGCTGACCGGCGAAGACCAGGGCTACTACCGCGACTATGCGGGCGGGGCGGCCGGGCGTCTCGCGCGCTGCCTCTCGGAAGGCTTCGTCTACCAGGGCGAGCCCTCGCTCCATCGCGGCGGCAAGCCGCGCGGCTCGCCCAGCGCCGACCTGCCGCCCAGTTCCTTCGTCGTCTTCCTGCAGAACCACGACCAGATCGGCAATCGCGCCTTCGGCGACCGGCTGACGACGCTGGCGGATCCCGACGCACTGGAAGCGGCGATCGCCCTGCAACTCCTCGCACCGCAGATCCCCCTGCTCTTCATGGGCGAGGAGGATGCGAGCCGCACGCCCTTCCTCTACTTCACCGACCACCGGTCGCCGCTCGATGCGGCAGTCCGCGAGGGCCGGCGCCGGGAGTTTGCCGCCTTCCCCGACTTCGCCGATCCCGAAAAGCGGGCGCGGATCCCCGACCCGAACGCCGAGGCGACCTTTCGCGCCTCCGTGCCGCAGCCCGATGCCGCGCGCGCGGAGGGCCGGCGGGGGCTCTATCGCCACTTGCTGGCCATCCGGGCGCGGGAGATCGCGCCACGGCTCGACGGCGCCGTCTGCCTCGGCGCGACGGCCGTCGGCGCGGCGGCCGCGCATGCCAGCTGGCGCCTCGGAGATGGCAGCCGGCTGACGGTTGCCGTCAACCTCGGGGCGGAGCCGGTCACCATGCCGGCGCCGGAGGGCCGCGCGCTCTACCTTTCCCACGGCGTCGCGCCGGCGGATGCGGCGGCCGGCAGGCTGCCGGGGCGCTGCACGGCGGCGTTCCTGGCCGATCCGGCATGAGCGACCGGGCGCTCCGCGGGCTCGCCCGGCGAGCCGGCGTCCAGGTCGACTGGACCGACTATCGCAGCGTCGCCCACAGCGTCGCTCCGGCGACGCTGCGCCGCATCCTCGCCGCCTTCGGGCTGCCGGCCGAGACGACGGCGGAGATCCGCCAGGCGCGCGCGGTGCTGGGCGGCTCGCAGTCGCGTTCGGTCACGCCCCCGCTCGTCACCGCCGACGCCGGCTGCGCCATTGCCGTCGGCGGAGATCTGCCGGTCGGGACGCGCGGCACCTTCGAGTTGGAGGACGGCAGCCGCCGCGATGCCACGATCGCGGCCGGCGCCGACGGCAACGGCGAACTGCCAGGCCTGGCGGAGCCCGGGTACCACCGCTTCGTCGCCGATCGTCGTGCGGTCGCCATCGCCGTCGCGCCCGAGCGCGGCGTCGGCGTGGTCGAGGCCACGGGGCGCGCGCGGTCCTGGGGCCTTGCCGCCCAGATCTATTCCCTGCCCCGCGACGGCGACGGCGGCACGGGCGACTTCGGTGCCGTCGCGATCCTGGCCGAGGCGGCCGCCCGGCACGGTGCGTCGGCTGTCGCGCTGAGCCCGGCCCACGCGCTCTTTGCCGCCGAGCCGCGCCGCGCCGGCCCCTACAGCCCGTCCAGCCGGCTGTTCCTCAACGTCCTCTACGGCGACCCGGGGCTGATCCCCGAACTGGGATCGGCTCTCGAGCTCCCTGCCCCGCCCGCAGGCGGCCTCATCGACTGGGGCGAGGCCGGCACCCGGCGGCTCGCGGCACTGCGCCGCATCTTCGCCGCCCTGCCGGCGGAGCCCGACGACTTCCGCCGGTTCCGCGCCACAGCCGGCCCGGCGCTGGAGGATCACGCACGCTTCGAGGCCCTGCACGCGCACCAGCTCGCCACCGGCGGCGGCTGGAGCTGGCGGAGCTGGCCCGCCCCGTTACGGGACGCCCGCGGCCCGGCTGTCGCCGCCTTCGCCGCCGAACATGCCGACGAGGTGCGGTTTCACGCCTTCCTGCAATGGGTCGCCCACCGCTCGCGCGCCGCCGCCCAGGCGCGTGCCCGCGCCGCCGGCATGGGAATCGGGCTCATCGCCGACCTCGCCGTCGGGATGGACGGCGACGGCAGCCACGCCTGGAGCCGGCCGGCGGACCTCATGACCGGCCTCTCGGTCGGCGCTCCGCCGGACCTGATCAACGGCTTCGGCCAGAACTGGGGGCTGACGACCTTCTCCCCGCCCGCCCTTGTGAATGGCGGGTTTGCGCCCTTCCTCGCGACCCTCCGCGCGGCCATGGCGGACGCGGGCGGCGTGCGCATCGACCATGTCATGGGCCTGTCCCGCCTGTGGGTGATCCCCGAGGGCGGGACGGCAGGCGACGGGGCCTACGTCCATTTCCCCGTCGGCGACCTCCTGCGACTGGCGGTGCTGGAGTCGCACCGCCACCGTGCGGTCGTCATCGGTGAGGATCTCGGCACCGTGGCGCCGGGCTTCCGTGGCCGGTTGAGCCGGCGCGGCATCCACGGCATGCGCGTCCTCTGGTTCGAGCGCCGGGGCGAGACGATGCGGTCGCCCGCGACCTGGACGCGCGATGCGGTCGCCATGACGACGACGCACGACCTGCCGACGGTCGCCGGGTGGTGGCGGGCGGAGGACGTCCGCCTGCGCCGGGAGATCGCCGGCGACGCCGCCGACCCGGACGAGCCGGCGCAGCGCGTGGCCGACCGCACCCGCCTCTGGCAGGCGATGACGAAGTCGGGTACTGCCGCCGGCCCGCAGCCGGAAGATGCGACCCCCGTCGTCGATGCCGCCCTGCGCCACGTCGCCGCGAGCCGTTGCCAGCTGATGCTGCTGCC
The DNA here is from genome assembly GCA_006738865.1 of Allostella sp. ATCC 35155. Taxonomy (GTDB): domain Bacteria; phylum Pseudomonadota; class Alphaproteobacteria; order ATCC43930; family Allostellaceae; genus Allostella. The sequence goes on along the minus strand of AP019701.1, from coordinate 1,704,001 downwards.
GGTCGAGGATGCCCTCGCCCTGGGCGAGCAGCCGAACCTGCCCGGCACGATCGACGAGCATCCGAACTGGCGCCGCCGCCTGCCGTCGCACGTCGATACGCTGCTCGACGCACCGGACGTCGCCACGCGGCTGCAGGCCGTCGACCGGGCGCGGCGATGAGCCGGTCCCAGCCGATGCCCGGCCCGACCTATCGCCTTCAGCTCCATGCCGAGTTCGGCTTCGCCGAGGCCCGTGCGATCGTGCCCTATCTCGCGCGTCTCGGCGTCGCCCAGCTGTACCTGTCGCCGGTCCTCACCGCCCGGCAGGGCTCGACCCACGGCTACGATGTCGTCGATCCGACCCGGGTGTCCGACGTGCTCGGAGGCGAGCCGGGATTGCGGGCCCTGGTCGCCGCCGCCCGCGCGGCCGGCCTCGGCATCCTGCTGGACATCGTCCCGAACCACATGGCGGTCGGGCCGGAGAATGCGTGGTGGCAGGACGTCCTCGCCCGTGGCGAGCGCAGCCGCTGGGCGCGAGTCTTCGATATCGACTGGCCGGCCGAAGACCCGGCGCTGAAGGGCCGCGTGCTGTGCCCGTTCCTCGACCGCCCCTATGGCGAGGCGCTCGCCGCCGGCCTTCTCGTCGTCGAGCCCGCCCCGCAGCATGGCTGGGTCGTCCGCCATCACGCGACGCCCTTCCCGATCCGCCCGGAAGATCATGCGGAGCTGGAGGGGCTGCCGGCGGGCGCCTTCGATCCGGCCCGCCCGGACGGGCGTGAGCGCCTGCACCGCCTGCTGGAGCGGCAACATTACCGCCTCGCCTGGTGGCGGACCGCCGGCGACGAGATCAACTGGCGCCGCTTCTTCGATATCGGCGAACTGATTTCCATCCGGGTCCAGGACGAAACCGTCTTCGACCTCACCCACGCGACGATCCTGCGGCTCTATCGCGAGGGCCTCGTCGATGGGCTCCGGATCGACCATGTCGACGGCCTCGCCGATCCGGCGGCCTATTGCCGCCAGCTGCGCGCCGCCCTCGATGCCGCCCGGCCGGTGCGTCCACCCGGCCTCCCCTCCGGCCCCGCCTGGCTGCTGGTCGAGAAGATCCTGGCGGACGGCGAGGCCCTGCCATCGGACTGGCCGGTCGACGGGACCACGGGCTACGACTTCATGGACGAGGTCGGCTCGCTGCTGCACGACCCCGCCGGCGCCGGGCCGCTGGCGCATGCCTGGGCGGCGCTGACCGGCCGGCCGGCGGACTTCGAGGCGGAGGAGCAGGTCGCCCGGCGCGAGATGCTGGACCGTTCCTTCGCCGCCCAGCTCGAGCAGGCGACCCTCGCCCTGCATCGGGTCGCGCGGCACGATCCTGCAACGCGGGACTGGACCCGCGCCGCCATCCGCCGCTGCCTGCGCGCACTGCTCGTCCATTTTCCCGCCTACCGCACCTATGCCGGCCCGGCCGGCCGCAGCCCGGCCGACGCGGCCACCTACCGGCGTGCGGCCGAGGCCGCAGCGGCCGACCTGGTGCCGGCCGACCGTGCGACCCTGGACCGGATCGGCCGCTGGCTCGGCGGCGAGCCGGCCCCGGCCGACCTCGCGGACCGGGTCAGCGTGGCCATCCGCCGCTTCCAGCAGCTGACGGCCCCGCTCGCGGCCAAGTCCGTCGAGGACACCGCCTTCTACCGCTACGGCCGACTGCTATCGCGCAACGAGGTGGGCTCGACGCCGGCCCGCTTCGCCCGCACAGCGGCGGCGTTCCACGCGGCCCAGGCACGGCGCGCCGCCGCATTCCCCTCCGGGATGCTGGCGACCGCGACGCACGACCACAAGCGCGGCGAGGATGTCCGCGCCCGCCTCTCCGTCCTCTCGGGAATGCCGGGAGACTGGGATGCCGCGCTGCGTTCCTGGCTGCCGGCGGCCGGCGCGGTCGATCCCGGCGATGCCGCCATGCTGTGCCAGACCCTGGTCGGCGCCTGGCCGCTCGATCTCGATCCGGATGACGCGGCCGGCATCGCTGCCTACGCCGAGCGGGTCGGCGCGTGGCAGCGCAAGGCGCTGCGCGAAGCCAAGCTGCGCACCGACTGGACGAGGCCGGACGAGGCCTACGAGGCGGCCGCCGCGGAGTACCTGGAGCGGCTGCTCGGCGATGCCGCGCTGCGCCGCGAGATCGCGGCCTTCGCCGACCGCATCGCCCCCGCGGGCGCCGTCGCGAGCCTCGCCCAGACGGTGCTCAAGCTGACCGTGCCGGGCGTTCCCGACACCTACCAGGGCACCGAGTTCTGGGACTTCAGCCTGGTCGACCCGGACAATCGCCGCCCGGTCGACTATGCCGCCCGCGCGGCTGCGCTCGACGAAGCGTCCGCGCCGGCCGATCTGCTGCCAGCCTGGCGGGACGGCCGGATCAAGCAGGCGATCATCGCGCGCCTACTCGCCGCGCGACGCCGCGACCCCGAGCTGTTCCGCCACGGCGACTACCGCCCGCTGGACCTTCCCGATGAATGGGGGATGCTCGCCTTCGCCCGCCGCTGGAACGACCGGCAACTCGTCGTGGCCGTGCCGATACGGGCGGTGGACGATCCCTGGCAGCCCGGTCGCGACGGCGAACGGTGTCTTCCGCTTCCGCCCGGCACCTGGAGCGATCTGCTCGGTGACCGGCGGTTCGCGACCAGCGGTACGGCAACGCCGGTGGCGCGTCTGGCGGACGCACTGCCCCTCTCCGTCCTGCTCGACCACGGAGCCGGACGCGGCTAACGTTCGCGGGGACGCCAATGCCCCGCCCCGCCATCGCCCTCCATCGGCACAGCCGTGCCGGCGCGCACTACGCCGCAGCCGCCGATGCCATCGCCCGCCTGTCTGCGGACGGCGCCTCGCCGCTGCATCGCGCGCCGCCGGACGGCCATATGCGGGGCGTCGACTTCTACTCCGGGCGCGACCTGTTGCACGCCATGGCGTTCGCCATGCTCCGGTTCCAGCAGGCCCACGGCAGCTTCCCCGATCTGATCATGCCGGTCGGAACCCAGCAGAAGCTCTTCTGGCGCAAGTTCCTGGGCCACATGAAGGTGCCGGAATCCGGTGACAAGCTGAAGCACACGCTCCTGATGCCACCGTCCCTGCGCCGGGTGGTCGCCGTCCCCGATGTGGTCTGGCGATCCGCCACGGCCCGCCTGCCGGACAACGCGGCGATCGAGCCCGGCTGGTACTTCCTCAAGGCCAATCACGGCTCGCGCTTCAACGCCCAGGTTCGGTTTCCCCTGTCGGAGGCGGAGCGCACGCGGCTGGAAGGCCTCGCCGCCGGCTGGCTGGAAACCGGCTACGGCTTGCGGGACGGCGAGTGGTGGTACAGCACCATTCCGCGACGCATCTTCCTGGAGCGCAGCCTGTCGGGAGGCGGCCCCATCGTCACCTGGGAGTTCGTGATGGTGAACGGTGCCTTCGCCGGCGTGAACGCGGTGAAGCGGGTCGATGGCGTGGCCCACATCGTCTGGATGCGCCCCGACTTCACGCTCCACGACTTCCAGGATCCGGCGGACCTGGCGGTCGTCGATCCGCCGCCGCTGCCCGATCGCGACCGGTTGCTGGAGATCGTGCTTGCGCTGGCGCAGCCCTTCAACTTCGTCCGCATCGACCTCCACCTCGTCGACGATCGCATCTACCTCAGCGAGTTCACCCTCAGCCCCGCCAACGCGCTGGCCATCCTGCCCCCCGTCGTCGATGAACTGCGCGACCGGCTCTGGCGCGTTCTGGAATAGAGAGGCTTCGCAGACCGTCGATGGCCCGCCCCACCATCAGCGTCTACCGCGCCCGGCCGGTGGCGCCGCAGTTCGCTGCGGCAGCCAAGGCGATCCACGCCCTTTCGCAGCACGCGAGTTCCCCGTTTCACCGGCACCTTCCGGCCGGCTTCCGGCGCGGGATCGACTTCTATTCGGGGTTCGACCTGCTGCACGCGATGGCGAACGGGATGCATGGGTTCCACGCGGCCCACGGCCACTATCCCGATCTGCTCGAGCCGCGCACCTATGCCGAGAAGCTGTTCTGGCGGAAGTTCCTGGCGCTGACGCCAATCCCGGGGGCCGGCGACAAGCTCGCGCTGGCCGGCTTCATACCGCCGGAGCTTCGGACGCGTGTGCTGCTGCCCGAGATCGTCTGGCGTTCGGCCATCGCAACCTTGCCGGCGAACGACGCGATCCCGCCCGGCTGGTACTTCCTCAAGGCGAGCCACGGCTGCCGGTACCATGCACGGGTGAGATTCCCGCTGTCGCCCGAGGAGCGGCCGGCACTCGTTCAACTCGCCGCGCGCTGGCTCGGCCATGCCTACGGCCATGGCGACGGCGAGTGGTGGTACAGCCTCGTGCCGCGCCGCATCTTCCTGGAACGCAGCCTGTGCGAAGACGCGCCCATCATCACCTGGTGCCTCGTCGTCGCGAACCAGACGCTGGCGGGGGTTCTGGCGACCAAGCGGATCGGTTCGGCCAGCCATGTTGCGTGGCTGCGGCCCGATCTATCGGTGCATGACGGGCAGGATGCGGATGACCTCGCCCAGGTCGCCTTCACCCCGCCCACCAATTTCCCCGACGTGGCCGAGGCCGCGCTGGCAATTGCCAGACCATTCAACTTCGTACGGGTCGACTTCCACCTCGTCGGCCCGGACATCTATCTCAGCGAACTGACACTGTCGCCCGGCAACGCACTCGGCCAGGGTCCACCCGCTTTCGACCAGGCGATCTCGCGCGCCTGGCGGGTGCTGGATTAGCGGACCCGCCTCTGGACGGTGCTCGCGCAGCGTCGCCTCGACCGGAAGCCGGGTTGCCGCTAGCCTCTGCGACCGCCATGTCCCGCCCGCCTCTTTCCATTCATCGGCCGAGATCGGCACCCCCGCAGTTCGTCGCGGCAGCGGCGGCCATCCAGGGACTGGCGCAGACCCTCAACGCCCCCTTCCATCGCCGGCCGCCACCGGGATTTCTGCGCGGAATCGACTTCTACTCGGGCTTCGACCTGCTGCACGCGATGGCCAACGGCATGGAGAAGTTCCACGCGGCGCACGGGCGCTATCCCGATCTGCTCGACCCCCGCAGCTATCCGGAGAAGGTTTTCTGGCGGAAGTTCCTCGCCCTGACCAAGGTGCCGGAATCGGGCGACAAGCTCGCGCACGGGCATTTCATCCCGGGCCAACTGAAGTCGGTCGTCCTGCTGCCCGAGGTGGTGTGGCGATCCGCAGTCCCTCGCCTGCCCGACAACCGGGAGATCGAGCCGGGCTGGTACTTCCTCAAGGCCAGCCATGGTTCGCGGATGAACGCGCAGATCCGCTTCCCCCTGAGCGCGGCGGAGCGGCAGGAATTGAACGAGCGGGCCGCGCGCTGGCTCGACCACGCCTATGGCTATGGCGACGGCGAGTGGTGGTACAGCCTCGTTCCGCGCCGGATCTTCCTGGAGCGCAGCCTCTCCGGGCCGGACCCGATCGTCACCTGGGACTGCACCGTGGTGAACGGCGTCCTGGCCGGCGTCTGCGCGGTCAAGCGCATCGGCCTCACCTCGCATATCGCGTGGCTGCGCGAGGATCTGAGCGTGCATGATTTTCAGGACGCCGACGAATACGCCGTCGTGTCGCCGGAACTCCCGAAGGACGCGTCCGGCTTCCGCGACATCGTCCTCGTGCTCGCGCGGCCATTCAACTTCGTGCGCGTCGACCTCTATCTTGTTGGCGACCGAATCTACCTGAGCGAGTTCACGCTCAGCCCGGGCAATGCCCTGATGGGCCGGCCGCCGGATTTCGACCGGCACCTTTCGGGACTGTGGAAGATCCTCGAATAGTGCCGGTCGCGGGCTTGCCCGCTAGAATCCGACCACGCCGAACAGCATCAGCAGCAGGATCACACTGATCGGCACGCCCAGCAGCCACAGGATGATCGGCATCGTTCGCTCTCCTTTGTTGCGCCGCACTGTTCGGGCGCGATGGAACTGCCTCCACAACGCTGGGCTGTGCGAACGGTTTCCGGGAAATTCACCGGTCGCGGCGGATGCGCCCGGAGCTATCCGAGCGCGATGTCGAGGAACATCATCCCGACGAGGCCGACCATGAGGGCCATGATGGCGTGCCCGTTCTCGTCTTCGCGCTGAGAGAGCGGGATGATCTCGGCGGTCACGACATAGATCATGGCGCCGCCCGACAGGCCCAGCCCCCAGGGCAGCAGCCACTCGACATTGACGACGACGAGCACGCCCAGCAGTCCGCCCAGCGGCTCGACGAGGCCGGTCGCAAGCGCCCCGACGAAGGCCCAGGCGCGGCCGTAGCCCAGGGTCGCCAGCGACGCGGCGACCGCCAGCCCCTCCGGCATGTTCTGCAGGCCGATGCCGATGGCCGTCGCCAGCCCCTGGTCGACGTCGCCGCCGCCGAAGCTGACGCCGACCGCCATGCCCTCGGGGAAGTTGTGCAGCGTGATCGCAGCGACGAACAGCCAGATGCGCCGGACCATCCCCGTCGGATCGCGCGACTCGCCGATGACGACATGATCGACCGGCGCGAAACGGTTGAGCGCGGCGATGCCGCCGGCGCCGAGCAGCACCGCCATGGCCATCACGGCCGCCGCATGGGAGGACGAACTGCCGCCCGCCTCCAGCACTTCGACGCCCGGCATGATCAGCGAGAAGAAGGAGGCCGCCAGCATCACGCCGGCCGCGAAGCCGAGCAGGACACGCTCGCGACGCTCGGACGGGGGGTCGATGAAGAGGATGGGGATCGCGCCGACCGCGGTCGCCAGGCCCGCCACCAGGCTGCCCAGCGACCCCATCAGGACGGGGGACAGGTCGGCCGGGATCATGTGGGATCGCCCTTCCATTCCGACCGGTCGATGCGGAAGAAATCGACCATGTGGGTTCCGAAGTCGCGCTGCCCGTCCGCCGTCATGCCGACCTTGGTCAGCACCCGGCGGGAGGCCGCGTTGTCCGGGTTCGTCGTCGCCACCATGCGCGCGAGCCCCAGCCGGCCGAACCCGAAACGGAGGAAGGCCTCCGCCAGTTCCGTCGCATAGCCGCGGCCCCAGGCCGACGGGTCGATCATGTAGTTGATCTCGACCGCCTTCAGCCGCTCGACCCAGAATAGGCCACCGCGCCCGACGAAGGCGCCGCCGGCGCGCTCGAAGACGGCGAAGGGTCCGTAGCCGCGCTCGCGCCACTGCTGCTCGGCGAGGTCGACGATGCGCTCGGCCTGCCCTGCCGGATCGGCCGCGATGGCCTTCGCGGCCGACAGGTAGCGATGGACGTCCGGCTGCGCGATGAGCGCGGCGTACTCGGCGAGATGGTCCCGGCCCAGCGGCACGAGGTCGAGGCGATCGGTCGCGAGGCGGGTCATGGGAGGGCGCCCTTCCGGCGGTCTAGTTGCGAATCATTCTCATCTAATCCGCCCACCGGAAGGGGTCAAGGCCTGTTCGTATGCGCCCGGTCGATCAGGTCTCGACGCCGGTGATGGAGCCGCTGACGGCACGCGGGTCGCGGTTCGGCCAGCGCCCCGCCTCGACCTGCGCCAGGAAGTCGCCGACCAGCCGGTTGTAGGCGTCGGGCTCCTCGAGGTTGATCGCGTGCCCGGCGTTGGGAATGATCGCCAGGGCCGAGTTCGGGATCGTCTGCTTCAGCAGGATGCCCGGTTGCAGGCAGGGCCAGTCCTCGTCGCCGGTCAGGATCAGGGTCGGCACCGTGATCCGCTTCATGTCCTCGACGAGGTCGTAGAGCGAGGGACGCTCGCGCTGGACGCCGCGCTGGGTGTTGGCCGAGCCCAGCGAGGAATGCTCGGCGAGGATGCGCTTGAACTCGGCGAAGCCGCGCGGATCCTTGTTCTCGAACTGGACGCGCGAGGGCCCGTAGGCATAGGTCTCGGCGAACTTCGCCATCCCCTTCTCCAGGATCGCCGCGGAGATGACGTCGGCTTCGGCCTGGAAGCGCTCGCGCTGACCGGGCTCCGCTCCGTAGCCGCAGCCGCCGATGCACAGCGACCGCGCGCGCTCCTGGTGGCGGATGCCGAAATGCAGCGTCGCGAACCCGCCCATCGACAGGCCGACGATATGCGCGCTGGCGAAGCCGAAATGGTCGAGGATGGCCGCAATGTCGTCGGCCGCGCGGGCCTGGGAATAGGAGGCCGGCGTCTCCGGCACGTCGGACGGCTCGAAGCCGCGGGCGTTGTAGGCGATGCAGTGATGGCGCCGGGCGAACTGCCGCAGCTGCGGCTCCCAGGAGCGGAGGTCGCCCGCGAACTCGTGGACGAACACGATCGGGCTGCCGGACCCGGCCTCCTCGTAGTAGAGGCGGACGCCGTCGTCGGCGGTGGCGTAGGGCATGAGCGCTCCTCCCTGGGGTTTCAGGCTTCCTCGAGCTCGTTGACCCCGACATCGCCGGGGACGGCATAGGCGGATTCGGCGAGCGCCCGGACGATGACGCCGTGCGAGCGGCGCATGAGCTGGCCCGCCCGCCGCTTGGCGAGGTCGCGCCGGCCCGCGAGGATCGCCTCGGCGACGCCGCCATGGCCGTCCAGCGTCATGGCCAGCATCTCGCGCGTCTGCAGGTGCGCCAGATAGCGGTAGCGCAGGGCCTGCTTCTCGATCCCGGCAACGATGCGCATCAGGGTCTGGTTGCGCGACAGGGTGTGGATGGCCCGGGTGAAGGCGACGTTGTGCTGGAAGAAGGTCGGCACGTCGTCGGCTTCAAAGGCGGCCCGCATGCCGCCCATCAGCTGCGCGATCAGGGCGCGGCCCTCGTCGTCGAGATGACGGGTCGCCTCCGCCGCCGCCAGCCCCTCCAGGCCGACGCGGCAGGCATAGACCTCGTCGAGGTCGCGCCGGTTCATGGGGGTGACGCTGACACCGCGGCGCGCGGCGCGGACCACCAGCCCATCCGACTCCAGCATGCGGAACGCCTCGCGGATCGGCGAGCGGCTGACACCGAAGCTCGCCCCCACCTCTTCCTCGGGAATGCGCTCGCCCGGCTGGAGTTCGAGGAAGACGATGCGATCGGACAGGACGCGCGCGATCTCCGTCGCGATCACCGACGGCAGCGCGAAATCGCCGCCGCGCAACAGGCCCGGCCCAACGTTCCAGGCCGGCACCGGCGGCCGGATCGCGCTATCCGAGGACATAGCCGCCGTCGGCGATCACCGTCTCGCCCGTGACGTAGCCGGCCGCGTCCGAAATCAGGAAATGGGCGAGCTTGGCGATCTCCTCGGCGCTGCCCCAGCGGCCGAGCGCCACCCTGGCGAGCCCGCGGTCGCCGGACAGGCCCGCCTGCGCCGTGACCTCGGTCATGCGGGTGATGCAGCGGCCGGGCGCGAGGCAGAGGACGCGGACGCCGTGCGGTCCCCATTCGACCGCGGCGCCACGCACGACCTGCGAGACACCGGCTTTGGCCGCGGCATAGACCGCGCGGTTCTCGCCGCCGGAGAAGGCCGTCTGCGATCCGATCGCCAGGATCGTCCCGCGCCGCCGCTCGACCATGCCGCGGCCGACCTGCTGGATCAGCCGGACGGTGCCGAGGAAATCGACATCGACGATGCGGCGCATCTCCGCGAGGCTGGTCTCCAGCAGCGGCTTGGCGACGAGGACGCCGGCATTGGCGACCAGCGTGTCGACCGCACCCGCGACGGCGGCCAGCCGGTCGATCGCGGCCGGGTCCGCCTGATCGTAGACATGATGCTCGGCGCCGAGCCGGCCGGAAATGGCGGCGAGCGGCTCCGCCTCGATGTCGGCCAGCACCAGCGTGGCCCCGGCCGCGCGGAAGCTCTCCGCCATCGCCGCGCCGAAGCCGTTGGCCGCGCCCGTCACGAGGATGCGGCGCCCGGTCAGGTCGAGGTCGTTCGCCAGTGTCATGCGCCCGTCCTCGCGAGAACCCAGTCGCGGGTGGCTGCCGCCCCCGCCGCGATGCCCGTCGCCGGACGGAACGCGAGGTCGCGCGCGGCGGCCTCGATCCGCAAGGCGCCGACGCCGAAGGTGTTCCAGGCGAGGCCCGCCGGATCCGTCACGGCGGCCGCCCCCGGCACCGCTTCGCGGACCGCCGCCACGATCTCGTCCAGGGTCTGGCAGCGGCCCGGTCCGATATTGTAGGCGCGGCGCGGCAGCCCGGGCGCGTCGAGCGCCGCCAGGACCGCGTCGACCACGTCCTCCACGAAGATATGCTGGCGCGAGCGGCCGCCCGCCGGATGGACCCGCGTGATGCGGCCTGCCAGCCCATCCTCGACCAGCGTGCGGATGAGGCAGGATGTCGTCCGGCCGGGGCCGTAGCAGGAGGCGACGCGCAGCGCGACCGCATCCACGCCCTGCTCGGCCCCATAGGCGTCGAGCAGCGCCTCACCGGCGGCCTTGGTCGCGCCATAGACGGTATGGGGATGCAGCGCGACCTCCTCCCCGACCGGCTCCAGGTCGCTCCGCTCGCCATAGGCCATGATCGAGGAGAACCAGACGATGCGGCCGAGGCGGTGGATGCGCGCCGCCTCCAACAGGCCCGCCAGGCCGCCGAGATTGATGTCGAGGATGCGGGCAGGGTTGTCGCCGAGCAGCATCGGGCCGGAGATGCTGCCGGCATGGACGACCCGGCGGATGCCGAAGCGTGCGACCGCCTCGTGCCAGCGCTGCGGATCGGGCAGGTCGTGCGGCAGGAACGGCACCCCCAGCCGTTCGAGGTCGAGTCCCGGCGGGACCATGCGATCCATCGCCACGACCGGCCGGCCCAGCCGCACGAGGCGGCGCAGCACGGCCGCCCCGATCAGCCCCCCGATGCCGGTGACGAGGATGGTCATGGCCGCGCGCCGCCCCCTGCCCTACTCCGCTGCCTCGGCGAAGCGCGCCTGCGGCGGGACGACGGTGGCGACGCGGCGGATTTCGAGCGGCGCGCCGGCCGTCACCTTCAGGACGGCCAGCCCGAAGGCATCGATCGGCAGGGTGCCCGGCGCCACCGACGGATCGACGCGGACCCACGCGCGCAGCGGCGCCGCATGGCCGGCATCCAGTTCCACCACCTCGTCGGCCGCCAGGCCGGCCGCGGCCGCGTCCTTCGGATGGAGCCGGCAGACGCGCCGCCGGCTGACTGCGCCCGCTTCGTAGGAATCGGCGACCTCGACGGTCGGCAGCGCGAAGCGCAAGGCGCGCAGCCGGCGGCGCAGCGCCTCGGTCGCGACCGCATCGACCCCACCGCGGGCATCGAGCGCGACGCCATAGAGGTCGTGGGCCGCCGCGCGCGAGACGTACTCCTCGCGGACGTCCTCGGCGACGCGCGCCGGGTCGCGCAGCAGCGGGTCGCCATAGCCGCCGCCGCCGGCAGAGCGCACGACGACGATGCCGCCCTCGTCCACCGGATGTCCGGCGATCTTGCCCGGCGTATCGAAACCCTCGACGACGCCATCGGTCTCGACCCAGGAGCCGACCGGCACGCCGGACCGCCCGCCGAGCACCCCGAAGGCGGGCAACACCGCGCCGTCCGACAGCAGCGAGTACTTCGCATCCGGCGCCACGACGCGCATCGATCGCTGCATCGACAGGCCGCCGCGGGTGGTGCCGGCACCGCCGGAGTCGGTGGACAGCCGCGAAGTCTCGACGACCAGCGGCAGCCGCGTCTCGATCACCTCCGACGACTGCACGGTGACGAGGTCGCCCCAGTCGATCGTCGCCATGGCACTCGGCCCGTCATTCTCGCGGAAGCCGCCATTGCCGCCGGCCGACCATTCGTAGTGGACCCACTCCCGCTTGGTGCGCCGGTCGTAGCCGCCGATGAGGTTGTGGAAGGAGGTGCGGCAGAGATCGCCCGCCACCCGGTCGGGCACCACCTGCGACAGGGCGCCGACCATGGTCGCGATGACGCGTTTGCGGATTTCGCCATGCGAGCCGGCCGGGGCCGGGCGCTGGACGTTGACGATGGTCCCGGGCGGCGCGTCGACCTCGATCGGCCGGAACGAACCCTGGTTCAAGGGCGCCGCCGGATCGAAGATCGACTTGACTGCGATGAAGACCGACGCCGCCGTCACCGCTGCCGTCGAGTTGACCGGGAACGGCACCTGCGGCGAGGCGCCGGTGAAGTCCGCCTTCATGCGGTCGCCGGCGATGGTCAGCGACAGCGGCAGCAGCAGCGGCTCGAAGCGGCCGCCCATGTAGGTCTCGAGATAATCCTCGAAGCGGTAGGTGCCGTCCGGCAGCTCGGCGATGCAGGCGCGCATGCGCGCCTCCGAGCGGTCGAGATCGAGCCGCACCGCCTCCAGCAGCGTATCGACGCCGTAGCGGGCGCAGAGTTCGTGGATGCGCTTCTCGGCGACGCGGCAGGAAGCGAGGCTGGCCTCGAGGTCGCCCAGCCGCTCCTCCGGCACCCGCATGTTGGAGAGCAAGAGGTCGAGCGCCGCGTCGTTGAAGCGGCCGCCCTCCTGGATCTTGATCGGCGGGATGCGCACGCCTTCCTGGTAGATCTCGGTCGCCTTGCCCGACATGCTGCCGGGTACCATGCCGCCGACGTCGGCCCAGTGGGCGCGGACCGCCGGGAAGAAGATCAGGCGGCCGTCCTGGAACACCGGGAAGATGACCGTCACGTCGTTGAGGTGCGTGCCGCCGGTATAGGGATCGTTGGAGAGGATGACGTCGCCGGGCTTGAGGTCGCGGCCGAGCTTCTCCATCGCCGAGCGCACCGACCAGGGCAGCGGCACGACGTGCGAGCCGATATCCTCGGACTGCGCCACCACCTGGCTGTCGGGCGCGAAGAGGCCGCAGGAGAAGTCCTTGGCGTCATAGATCGCGACCGAACTCGCGGTGCGGCAGACGGTCGCCCGCATCTCGCGGACGATCGAGATCAGGCCCTGGGTCAGGACCTCCAGCGTGATCGGATCGATGCTCACGACAGGACTCCTTCGCTTCGGCGCAGCACGATGCAGCCGATCCGGTCGAGCGCGGCCGACCAGCCGGGCGGCACCACGGTCGACGACCCCTCTTCCTCGATGATGACCGGCCCCGTCACGCCCTCGCCGACCGGCAGGCGGTCACGATCGAGGATCGGCGTCGCCTGCGCCGTACCGCCGAAGACGATGTCGCGCGTGCCGATGCGGGCGGCGTCCAGGCTCCGGCCGGCGCCCTCGATCGCCGGCAGTTCCGGCTTGTCCGACAGGCCCCAGGCGGCGACGCGATAGCTGACGACCTCGATCGGCGCGGTGGTCGTGCCGCCATAGCGCGCGACGTAGACATCCTCGAAGGCCCGGGCGAGCGCGCCGAGGTCGTCGATGTCGAGGGCGGCCGGCACCGACAGCTCGAACGACTGTCCGGCGTAGCGCATGTCGAGGCTGGCGGTGAACCGCCGCCGCTCCTCCGGGAAGCCCGCCGCCTCCAGTTCGTCGCGGCCGGCATCGGCCAGCTCGGCGAGCAGCGCGCGCATGTCGGCCGCGGCCAGGGCGCCCAGCGCCGAGACGCGCGTGCGGACGAGATCGCGGCGGAAGTCGGCGACGAGGAGCCCGAAGGCCGAGAAGTTGCCCGGCATCGGCGGCACGACGACGGTGCGCATGCCGAGCTCCTCGGCGATGGCGACCGCCTGCAGCGGACCGGCGCCGCCATAGGGGAGGAGCGCGAAGTCGCGCGGGTCGATGCCGCGCATCACGGAGACCTCCTTGATGGCGCCGGCCATGGAGACGACGGCGATGCGCAGGATGCCCTCGGCCATCGCCTCGACCGAGAGCCCGACCTCGCCGCCCAGGCGCGCGACGGCGGCCAGCGCCGCGTCGCGGTCGAGCCGGATCTCGCCCCCCAGCAGCCGATCGGTCCCGAGCCGGCCGAGCGCGACGTTGGCGTCGGTGACGGTGGGTTCGGTGCCGCCGCGCCCGAAGCAGGCCGGGCCGGGAAACGCCTTGGCCGAGCGCGGGCCGACGGTGAGGAAACCGCCGGCCTGGACGGCGGCGATGCTGCCGCCGCCGGCGCCGATGGTGTTGATGTCGATCTGGCGGATCTTGACCGGGAAGGCACCGACGCGGCCCTCCGTCGTCATGGCGAACTCGCCGCCGCGCACGAGGCAGACGTCGGTCGAGGTGCCGCCCATGTCGCAGGTGATGACGTCGGGATGGCCGGCAGCCGCGCCGACATAGGAGGCGGCGATGGCGCCGCCGGCCGGCCCCGACAGCATCGAGAGGACCGGCATCGCCTCGACCCGCTCGGCCGGCAGGGTGCCGCCGTTGGAGGTCATGATCGAGAGGGGCGCCGAAATGCCGGCGGCGCCCAGCCGGTTGCGCAGCTCGCCGAGATAGCGGCGCATCCGCGGCGCGACGAAGGCGTTGAGCGCGGTCGTCGAGAAGCGTTCGTACTCGCGATACTCGGGCAGCACTTCGGCCGAGCCGGTGACGACGACGCCCGGCAGCATTTCGGCCAGGATCTCGGCCGCGCGGCGCTCATGCTCCGGGTTGGCGTAGGAATGGAGGAAGCAGATGGCGACGGCCTCGACCCCCTCCTCCGCCAGCCGCCGGCCGACCGCCGCGACGTCGTCCTCGTCGAGCGGTACGGCGACCGATCCGTCGGCCGCCAGCCGCTCGCGCACCTCCAGGCAGCGCGAGCGCGGCACCAGCGGACGGTTCGGCGGCGCCTTGATGTTGTACATGGCCATGCGGTTGCCGCGGCCGACCACCAGCACGTCGCGGTGCCCCGCCGTCGCCACCACCGCCAACCGCGCCCCGTCGCCTTCCAGCGCGGTATTGGTCGCGACCGTGGTGCCGTGGACGATGCGCTCCAGCCCGTCGGCACCGACGTCGAGCCGGCGCACCCCGGCCAGGATGCCTTCCGACTGGTCCTGCGGCGTCGACGGCGTCTTCAGCACCTGCAGCCGGCCGCTGTCGCGGTCGAAGAGCACGAGATCGGTGAAGGTGCCGCCGACATCGACGCCCAGCCAGTTCCTGCCTGAAGTCACGCTGCTGCTCCGCTGGTTCGGGTTCATCGGCCGGTGAAGCGGGGCGCGCGCTTCTCGGCGAAGGCGGCCTGTCCTTCGCGATAGTCGGCGCTGTCCATGGCCCGCGCGATGGCCGCCTCGATCTCGTGGGCGTGCGCCTCGACCATTCCCGAGGCGAGCGCGTCGAGCACCAGCTTGGCGCCGGCGATGGAGAGCGGGGCGTTCTCCGACAACTGCCTCGCCCAGGCGCGGGCCGCCGCCAGCGCCGTACCGGTCTCGGCGACGGCGTCCAGCAGGCCCATCGCGCGGCAGTCCGCGAGTTCGAACGCGCGGCCGGCGTAGAGGACGCGCTTGGCGTTGGCGAGGCCGACCTGGCGCAGCAGCAGGTCGCAGTCGAGCGGGCCATAGACGATGCCGAGGCGCGCCGCGGGAATTCCCATGCGCGTGGTCGCGTCGCCGACGCGGAAGTCGCAGGCCAGCGCGATGCCGCAGCCGCCGCCCATCGCATAGCCGGAGACGGCGGCGATGGTCGGGCGCGGGCAGTCGCGGATCGCCCGCGTCGCGGCGTCGGCGGTCTCCTCGTAGACCAGGCCCATCGCCGAATCGGCGCGCACCAGCGGGAATTCCGAGATGTCGGCCCCGGCGCAGAAATGCCCGCCCGCACCGGTCAGGATGACCGCCCGCACGTCGGCCCGCTGCCCGAGTTCCGCGAAAATCTCCGCCAGCCCGCGCCACATGGCGAGCGACACGGCATTGCGCCGGGCGGGGCGGTCGATGGTCACGATCGCGACGCCGTCATCGGTCTCGACGGCCAATCCCTGCTGGCTGCCGACCACGCGGCCTCCCTCCGGTTGACGTGTTGCAAGGATGGCCATCTCGTGTACTGTATACAAGATCTTTCGCAGCAACCGGGGAGCAGAGCCCGTGCCCGGAGCCCTCGACGGCCTCACGGTCCTCGATATCACGAACCATCTTTCCGGCCCGTATTGCTCCATGCTGCTGGCCGACCACGGCGCCGACGTCATCAAGATCGAGCGCCCCGGGACGGGCGACGACGCCCGTAAGATGCCGCCCTTCGTCGGCGGCGAAGGCGCGCCCTTCATGGTCTGGAACCGCAACAAGCGGTCCATCGCGCTGGACCTGAAGTCGCCGGAAGGCAAGGAGGCGGTGCTGCGCCTCGTCGACGGCGCCGACATCGTGATCGAGAACAACCGCCCCGGCGCCATGGACCGGCTCGGCCTCGGCTGGGACGTGCTGCATGCCCGCAACCCGCGCCTCATCCTCGGCTCGATCTCCGGCTTCGGGCAGACCGGCCCCTACCGCGAGCGCGGCGGCTTCGACCTCGTCGCGCAGGGCATGTCGGGCCTGATGAGCGTCTGCGGCCCCGCCGACGGCCCGCCGCACCGCCTGCCGATCGCCATCTCGGATGTCGCGGCCGGAATGCACCTCGCCATCGGCGTGCTCGCCGCCGTCGAGGCCCGGCACCGCACCGGCCGCGGCCAGCATGTCGAAACCTCGCTGCTGGAATCCGCCCTCTCGCTCGAGGTCTACGAGGCGGCCCACGTCTTCGCGACCGGCGAGCGGCCCCAGCGCCTGGGGCAGGCCCACCGCGGCAGCTCGCCCTATCAGGCGTTCCAGACGGCCGACGGCTGGATCACGGTCGGCGCCGGCCAGCAGAATTTCTGGGAGCGGCTGACGGAGATCCTCGGCGCACCCGAACTGGCCGCCGATCCGCGCTTCCGCACCAATGCCGACCGCGTGCGCAACAACGACACGCTGGTCGACGTGTTGCAGGCGTACCTGCGGACGCGTCCGTCGCAGCACTGGCTCGACGCCATGGACGCCGCCGCGATCCCGTGCGGCCCGATCCTCCATTGCGAGGAGGTGCTGGCCGATCCGCACGTCCTGGCCCGCGACATGGTGGTCGAGACGGACCACCCGACCGCCGGCCGGTTCCGCACGCTGGGCGTGCCCGTCAAGATGTCCGAGACGCCGGGAGCCGTGACGCGGCCGGCGCCGCGGCTGGGAGAGCACACGGCGGAGATCCTCGCCGCCGTGGGAATGGCCGATCCGGCAAAGGGGGCGTAGACCCGCCGCGCCAGGAACGGCTCTTGCTTAGAGGTTGACCGACGAAGCAGGGAGTTGGCGATGGTTCTGCAACAGGCGTGGAAGGCCGGAACGGCCGGAATCTTGATGGCGGCGTCCTTCGCCGCGACGGGTTGGGCCCAGGTGCCGGGGGTGACCGCCGACACGATCAAGATCGGCACCTTCGGGGCCCTGACCGGCCCCGGCTATCTCTACGGCAAGCTGCCGATGAACGGCATCGAGGTGGTGTTCGACGAGATCAACGCCGCCGGCGGCATCCACGGCCGCAAGCTCCAGCTCGTCCGCGAGGACGACCGCTGCGATCCGGCCTCGGCGATCGGCGCCGTCAAGAAGCTGATCCACCAGGAGCAGGTCTTCGCGATGATCGGCGGCGGCTGCAGCAATGCCACCTTCGCCGCGCGCGAGACGATCGACGAGGCCAAGGTCCCGCTGATCGTCATGGCTTCGGTCCATGACGGCATCACGACCCCGACCCCGCCGACGATCTTCAGCACGGCGACGACCTCGGGCATCGAGAGCGCGGCCCAGCTGCAGTACGCGATCGACCAGGGCGCCAAGCGCATCGCCATCGTCTCGATGCGCGATTCCTGGGGCCGCGCCCGCTACAACCCGCTGGTCGAGGCCTTCAAGACCAAGAACATCAAGCCGGTCGCCGACGAAGAGCTTTCGCCCGACGCCAACGACGCCACCGCCCAGGTGCTGCGCCTGAAGATGACGAATGCCGACGCCGTCATCATGCTGCTCTATCCGAAGCCGGCCGCGGTCTTCATGCGCGACGCCCAGAAGCTCGGCTTCAAGCCGCTGGCGATCGGCCAGACCGGCATCGCCGACCCCGCCGCCTTCGAGGAGCAGGTCGGCTCGCCCGGCGCCACGGCAAAGTTCCGCACCATCTCCATGGTGCGCTACACGCCGCAGGATCCGGCCGTCGACAAGTGGCGCAAGGCGATCGAGACCAAGTTCCCCGGCGACCGCCTGTCGGTGTTCAACCTCTTCGGCATCGGCAGCGCCCAGGTCATGGTCGAGGTGCTGCGCCGCGCCGGGCCGGAGCTGACGCGCGAGAAGCTGGTCGCCGCCCTGAACGGGCTGAAGGACTTCCAGACGGACGTCTATCCCGGCCCGATCACCTGCTCGGAGACCGACCACCGCTGCCACAAGACGCCGGCCTGGCTCGCCAAGGATCCGGGCGGCCCGGTGCGGGTGCTCGGCGCCACCAAGGTCGAGTAGCCGGCCTTGCTGCTGCTCAGCTATCTGCTGCTGAGCGGAGTGACGACGGGGGCGCTCTACGCCCTCGTCGCCCTCGGCATCGTGGTCGTGAACAAGGCGACCGGCGTCATCAACTTCGCCCATGGCGAACTCTTCATGTTCTCGGGTTTCGTCGCCTGGTCGCTGCATGTCGGGGCCGGGCTCGCCTATCCGATCGCCCTGCCGCTGGCGGTGGCGGCGGGCTTCGCCCTCGGCGTGGCGACCGACCGCATCGCCTTCCGTCCGCTGATGAAGGCGGACGTCATCAGCCTCGTCCTGGCGACGGTCGGCATCGCCTTCGTGCTGCGCGGCGTCGCCCGCGTGATCTGGGGCGGCAAGGCCGATTACCTCGCCTTCCCGCCGATCACCTCGCCGGAGCCGGTGATGCTGGGCGAGATCATGGTGATCCCGCAGCAGCTCGCCGTGCTGGGCGGCGCCATCGTCGTCATGCTGATCTTCGCCGCCTTCTTCCGGCTGACGCGGGCCGGCAAGATGATGCAGGCGACGGCCGACAACGCAAAGGCGGCGACGCTGGTCGGCATCCGCACCGAACGCATCTACACCCTGTCGTTCGGCACCGGCGCGGCCATCGCCGCCGCAGCGGCCGTCCTGATGGCGCCCCTGACGCTGCTCTATCCCGACATGGGCTTCGCCTTCTTCATCAAGGGCTTCGCCGCGGCCGTCCTGGGCGGCCTCACCAGCCTGCCGGGCGCCGTGCTGGGCGGCCTCACCATCGGCGTCATCGAGGCGCTGGCCGGCGGCTACATCCATTCCAGCTTCATCGAGGTCTCGGCCTTTGTCGTCATCATGATCGTGCTGATCGTGCGGCCGACCGGCCTGCTCGGCGTCAGCCGGGTGCGGAGGGTCTGACCATGGCGCTCTTCGGCCGCCGCAACATCCTGCTGGCGCTGCTGCTGCTCGGCGCCGCCGCGCCGTTCTTCGTCAACAGCTACCAGCTTTTCGTCGCCAACCTGATCGTGGTCTTCGTGCTGCTCTCGATCGGGCTCAACATCCTGGTCGGCTATGCGGGGCAGCTCGCCTTCGCCAATGCCGCGATGTTCGGCATCGGCGCCTATGGCACGGGGCTGCTGCAGGTCCATTTCGGCCTGCCCTTCTGGATGGCCTTTCCCCTCGGTGCGGTGATCGCGACCTCCGTCGGGCTCGCCATCTCGCTGCCGGCATTGCGGGTCAGCGGCCTCTATCTCGCATTGTCGACCCTGGCCTTCGCCGAGTTCACCCGCTGGGTCTTCCTCCACTGGGAGAGCGTCACCTTCGGCGCCGGCGGCTTCAAGACGCCGCCCGTGTCCTTCGAGCCGCTGCCGGTGTCCAAGCCGGTCGGCCTCTACTATCTCAGCCTGATCCTGGCCACGGTCCTCGTCGTCCTGGCGCAGAACCTCGTGCGCTCGCGCATCGGGCGCGCCTTCGTCGCGGTGCGCGACGGCGAGGTCGCCGCCGAATCTCTCGGCATCGACCTCCTGCGCTACAAGGCGCTGGCCTTCGGCATCTCCGGCTTCTATGCCGGCATCGCCGGCGGGCTCTACTCGGCGATGCTCAACTACGTCTCGCCCGAGGGCTACGACCTCTTCCAGATGGTCCTGCACAAGGCGATGATCGTCGTCGGCGGCATCGCCTCGATCGGTGGCTCCGTCCTTGGCGCCTTCGCAGTCGTCGCCCTGCTCGAGGGGCTGCGCGAGGTGAAGGGCGTCCAGGAGATCGCCTTCGGCGCGATCCTGGTCGTGTTCATCCTCTTCATGCCGGGCGGCATCGCGGCCTTCCTGCGCCGCAAGGTGCGGGGCTGGGACGAGCCGGTGCATCGCGCCGGACCGCCCCCCAATCCCGACCCCGCCGCCGCCGCGCGGCCCGCAAGCGAAGCGGCGCGGCCATGAGCGGCCCCCTCCTCGCGCTGCGCGACGTCACCGTCGGCTTCGGCGGCGTCACCGTCCTGGACGGCATCACGCTGGATGTCGGCCGGGGCGAGATCCGCGGCCTGATCGGGCCGAACGGCGCCGGCAAAACGACGCTGCTCAACGTCGTCTGCGGCATCCATCCGCCCCATCGCGGCGACGTGCTGCTCGACGGCAAGTCGATCGTCGGCCGCAAGCCGAGCGCCATCGCGGCCCAGGGACTTGGGCGCACCTTCCAGACCTCGCAGCTCTTCCGCGGCATGACGGTGCTGGAGAACCTGATGACCGGCCTCCATCGCCGCACGCGGACCGGCCTGCTGGGAGCGGCGTTCAATCTCGGTTCCTACCGTGCGGAGGAGGAACAGGCCGAGGCGGAGGCGCGCAAGGCGCTGGAGTTCATCGGCATGGCCGAGTTCGCCGACCGGCCGGGCACCGCCCTCTCCTTCGGCCAGCAGCGCGTCATAGAGATCGCCCGCACCCTGATCGGCGATCCCAAGGTCGTGCTGCTCGACGAGCCCGCCGTCGGGCTCAGCCTCAACCGCCTCGCCGAATTCGACCGGCTGCTGCGGCGCATCCGCGACGAGAAGGGCGTGACGCTGATCCTCATCGAGCACGTCATCCGCCTCGTCATGGATGTCTGCGACCGGGTCACCGTGCTCAGCACCGGCCGCGTCATCGCCGACGGCACGCCCGACGCGGTGCGCAACGACCCCGACGTCATCGAAGCCTATCTCGGGAAGGAACTCCGTGCTCGCCATACGGCATCTTAAGGTCGCCTACGGCATCACCGAGGTGCTGCGCGACGTCTCCTTCGAGGTGCCGCAGGGGCGCATCGTGGCGCTGCTGGGCGGCAACGGCTCGGGCAAGACGACCGTCCTCAACACCCTGACCGGGCTGGTCAAGCCGGTCTCCGGGTCGATCACCTTCGAGGGCAAGGAGTGCGCGGGCCTCGCGCCCGACGCCATCGTCCGCGCCGGCATCTGCCAAGTGCCGCAGGGCCGTGAGGTCTGGCCCGGCATGACCGTCCACGACAACCTCGAACTGGGCGCCGCCACGCGGCGCGACTGGCCAGGCATCCGCTCCGACCTCGCGGAGATCTATGCGATGTTCCCCAAGCTGGCGGACCGTAAGAAGCGGTACGCCGGCAGCCTCAGCGGCGGCGAGCAGCAGATGGTGGCGATCGGGCGGGCGCTGATGGCCCGGCCGCGCTGCCTCCTGATGGACGAGCCGTCGGCCGGCCTCGCGCCCGCCATCGTCGGCGACATGGTCGACACCATCCTCGCCCTCAACCGCCGCGGCCTCACCATCCTCCTGGTCGAGCAGAACATCGGCGTCGCCGCCGCCGTGGCCGAGTTTGCCCATATCCTCCAGGGCGGCGAGATCGCCTTCTCCGGCCCCGCCGCCGGCCTCGTCGACAACCCCGCGGTGCTGCGGTCGTATCTCGGACGATAGCACCGGTCGCTTTCATTACATTTTCATGACAACGCACTGCCCTGCCCCTACATTCGCCGGCCGGCGAATCCGGGGCGGGGCAGAGCGATGGCGACGGGCGGTCAATCGGCGTGGCGGAGCACGCTGCTGTCGGCCGGGGTGCTCGCCTTCGCCGGGATGGGCGACGCCCTCATCTATGTCGTCCTGCCGCTGGAGGGCGCGGCCTTCGGCCTCTCGCTCTTCTGGGTCGGCATCCTCCTGTCGGCGAACCGCTTTGCCCGCGTCCTGCTCTATGGCGAGGTCGCACGCCTGGGCGTGCGGATCGGGCCGCGCAACCTCTCCGTCATCGCCGCCGTGGCGGCCATCGTCTCGACCTTCATGTACGGGCTGGTCGAGAGCCCGTGGCTGCAGCTCGCAGCCCGCATCGCCTGGGGCCTCGCCTTCGCCGCCCTCAACCTGACGACGCTGGCCTATGCCTGGGGCGACGGCCGCGACGGGCGCTCCGGCGCGCGCATGGGGGCCAGCCGCGGCCTGCGCCAGACGGGGCTCGCCTTCGCCTGTGCCGCCGGCGCCTGGGCGGCCGTCGCCATCGGCCCGCGCGAATCCTTCCTGCTGGTCGGCCTGATGTCCCTGCCCGCACTCGCCCTGGCCCTGATGCTGCCCAAGGCCGAGCCGCGCCGGGCCACGGAGGAGCGGGTCTGGACGCGGCCGGCGCCGGTCGACGTCTACATCTTCGTCTTCGGCGCGGTGATCGACGGCGGCTTCATCATGACCATGGCCGTCGTGCTGGGCGAGGACGCCTCGCCGCAGGGCGCGATGATCGCGGCCGGCCTCTCCTGGGCCCTGCGCTACCTCGTCGTCGTCGCGGTCGCCCCAGTCAGCGGCATCCTCTGCGACCGCTGGGGCGCCACGCGGCTGCTGCTGATCTCCTCCGGGGCGGTCATCGCCGGCCTCGCCGCCGTGGCCTTCGGCGCGGCCTATGCCGGCGTCGTCGCCGTCGTCGTGACCCGTGCCATGGTCGACACCACCGCCCCGATCGTCGCCGCGCAGCAGGCGACGGGCGAGGTCATGATCGCCGTGTCGCGCAATGCCACCTGGCGCGACATGGGCGCGGCGGTCGGGCCGTCGCTCGCCGGCCTCACGGTCGGGCTGGTCGCGATCGGCCCCTACTATGCCGGAATGGCGCTGCTGCTGACGGCCGCAACCCTGTGGACCGCCCGGGCCGTGCGCCACGGGCGGCCCTGACCCTCAGCTGTCGTAGCCGGGCATCTCCCGGTCGAGCTTGCGCAGCAGCGCCGGCCACTCCATCACGCCGTAGGGCCGGCGGGTCTGGGGCTGGTAGTTCCTGTAGGTCGCCTCCAGCACGTCGGCCGGCACCGGCCGCAGCGGCTGGCCGGTATTGAGCGCGGCAAGCTGGGCCTTACAGGACAGCTCCAGCCGGTGCATCGCGTTGAAGGCTTCGGCGATGGTGCTGCCGGTCGTCAGCAGGCCGTGATTGCGCAGGATGAGGGCGTTGTGCGTGCCGAGGTCGCGCACCAGTTCGTCCTGCATCGCGAGGTCGAGCACCACGCCCTTGTATTCGTGATAGCCGAGATGGACGAAGCGCATGGCCGTCTGGTTGATCGGCAGAAGGCCGCACTCCAGCGACGACACCGCCATGCCGGGCCAGGAATGGGTGTGGATGACGCAGGCGACGTCGTGGCGCCCCTTGTGGATCGCGCTATGGATCACGAAACCGGCGCGGTTCACCCCATACTCGAAATCGCCGTAGGACGGCCGGGCCAGGATGTTGCCGTCATAGTCGACCTTGATCAGGGATGAAGCCGTGATCTCCTCGTAGAGCATCCCGTAGGCGTTGATCAGGAAGGCTCCCTCCTCGTCCGGCACCCGCATCGAGACATGGTTGGCGGCCATGTCCGACATGCCGTAGAGGTCGAGCAGGCGGTAGCAGGCCGCGAGATCCACCCGCGCCTCCCATTCGGCCGGGCTGACCCGGTTGTGCATCGATTCGATCCGCAGCTGCTTGCGCGCCATCGCCGTCGGTTCCTCCGGAGTGCAGGGTTCGATCGAGGATAACCGGGCCGCGCCCGGCAGGCGGCGGAAAAAAGTGCGAGCGACGGCGGAGAAAGTCGGATATGCTAGGCTGACTATGCGCGTTGCATAGGTCGTCATCCAGCTTTCGGCTTCGCATGGCCGACTTGCCTTACGTTCTGACTGGCCGCGGCCGGGGTGATCCGGGCGGGCAGCAAATCCGATGGATCGGATGGCGCAACCCCAGAGACGTGGGATCGCCGCCGCAGAGCGGTCGATCGTTGCGCCTGTCATCGGAGTTACGGTTATGGCTGTCGGTACGGTCAAGTGGTTCAACAGCACCAAGGGTTACGGGTTCATCCAGCCGGATAGCGGCGGGCCGGACGTGTTCGTGCACATCTCGGCGGTCGAGCGTGCCGGCATGGGCGGCCTGGCCGAAGGCCAGAAGGTTTCGTACGAGGAGCAGCGCGACCCGCGTCGCGGCAAGACCTCGGCCGAGAACCTGAAGGCGGTCTGAACCCGCTGCCGTGATGACGCCGCCACCCACCCGGGTGGCGGCGTTTTTCATGCCCGGATTCCGGCCCATCGTGCTGTTGAAACCGACTTCCTGTTGAGCGCGACCGGACATTCGGCCTAGAGGGGAAGTCGCCGAAGCGCCGCTGGAACGGCGACGGCTGTGGAGGATCCCATGAGCCGAACCGTCTCCCGGCGCCGTTTCCTGTCGCTCGCGGCCCTCGGCGCGGCCGCGGCCCTCCCCCTTCCCGCCCCTGCCCAGCCGCGGCGGACGATGGTCACCGTCGTCAAGATCGCCGGCGTGCCGTGGTTCAACGCACTCGAACGCGGGGTGCAGAAGGCCGGCACCGACTTCGGCATCGCCGCGACGATGATCGGTCCCGCCAACGTCGATCCCGCCCAGCAGGTGAAGCTGCTGGAAGACCTGATCGCGCGCCGTGTCGACGTCATCGGCCTGGTGCCGCTCGACGTGAAGGTGGCCGAGCCGGTACTGCGCCGCGCCCAGGCGGCCGGCATCGCCGTCATCACGCACGAGGGCCCGGAGCAGCAAGGCCGGACCTGGAACGTCGAGTTGATCGATTCGGTGCGCTTCGGCGAGGAGCAGATGAAGAAGCTCGCCGCCGAGATGGGCGAAGCGGGTTCCTACGTCGTCTATGTCGGCACCCTGACGACGCCGCTGCACAACAAGTGGGCCGACGCCGCCATCGCCTACCAGCAGAAGCACTATCCGCGCATGACGCTGGCGGCCGACCGCTTCCCCGGCGCCGACGAGATCGACACCGCCCAGCGCACGACCCTCGACGTCATCCGCGCCCATCCCGACGTCCGCGGCATCCTCGCCTTCGGCTCCAACGGCCCGATCGGGGCCGGCAACGCGGTGCGCCAGCGCCGCCTCGGCCGGCGCATCGCGATCGTCGGCACCGTCCTGCCCTCCCAGGCCAAGCCCCTGATCATGGACGGCACGATCCGCGAGGGCTTCCTCTGGAACCCGACCGAGGCCGGCTACGCCATGGTCGCGGTCGCCCGGATGGTGCTGGACGGCCGCGAGATCGACGACGGGATCGAGATCCCCGGCCTCGGCCGCGCCGAGGTCGACGTTGCCGGCCGCCAGATCCGCGTCGACAAGATCATGCGGATCAACAGGGAGACGGTCGACGGGCTGATCGCCCAGGGCCTCTGACGCCGGCCCCGTCCGATGCAGCCCCTGGTCGAACTGCGCGGCATCGCCCGCCGCTATGGCGGCGTGCGTGCGCTGGACGGGATCGACCTCGACCTCCGCGCGGGCGAGATCCACGCGCTGGTGGGCGAGAACGGATGCGGCAAGTCGACCCTGATCAAGATCCTGACGGGGGCCGAGCGCCCGGAGGCCGGCGGGGCCGTCACCATCGACGGCCAGGACGTCACCGCCGCCGGCCCGGCCGAGCGGCGCCGGCTCGGCATCCAGGTCATCTATCAGGACCTCTCGCTGTTCCCGAACCTGTCCGTGGCCGAGAACATCGCCATCGGCCGGCATCTGGGCCGCATCCATCGCGTCGACCGCCGCGCGATGCGGCAGGCCGCCGCCGCAGCTCGCGACCGGCTCGGCATCGCGCTCGATCTCGATCGCGATGTCGGTGCGCTCGCGATTGCCGAGCGCCAGCTCGTTGCCATCTGCCGCGCGCTGGCCGAGGAGGCCCGGCTGGTGGTGATGGACGAGCCGACCGCCTCGCTGACCCGCACGGAGGTCGACGCCCTGCTGGCCCGCATGCGCGAGCTGGCGGTGCGCGGCATCGCCGTCCTCTTCGTCAGCCACCGGCTCGACGAGGTGCTGGAAGTGGCGGACCGGATCACGGTTCTGCGCGACGGCCGCCGCGTCGCGACCCTGCCGCCCGACGGGCTCACCGAGGCGGAGCTGACGCGGCTGATGACCGGGCAGGCCTTCCGCTACGACCCGCCCTCCGCGCCGGCCGTCGAAGGGCCGGTGGTGCTGGAGGTCGAGGGGCTGTCGCGCACCGGCCAGTACCGCGACGTCTCGTTCCGCCTCCATGCCGGCGAGGTGCTGGGCCTGACCGGCCTGCTTGGCGCCGGGCGAACGGAACTCGCGCTCTCGCTGTTCGGCATGAACCGGCCGGACGCCGGCACCATCCGCGTCTGCGGACATCCGTTTGCACCCTCCGACTGCCGTGCCGCCATCGCCGCCGGCATCGCCTATGTCCCGGAGGACCGGCTGAGCCGCGGCCTCGCGCTGGAACAGCCGGTCGCGGACAACCTGCTCGCGACCATCCTGCCGCGCCTCGCCGGCCGGCTCGGCCTCGTCCCGCCGGCGCGCCGAGCCGCCGCCGCGCGCGACGGAATCGAGCGGCTCTCGATCAAGGTCGCCCGGCCGGAACAGGCGGCGCGGACGCTGTCCGGCGGCAATCAGCAGCGCGTCGTGCTCGCCAAGTGGATGGCGACGCGCCCGCGCGTCCTCATCCTCGACAGCCCGACCGTCGGCGTCGACATCGGTGCCCGAGACGGCATCTATGCCGTGGTGCGCGACCTCGCCCGCGCGGGTGTCGCGATCCTGATGATCTCGGACGAGATCGAGGAGGTGCGCAACCATGCCGCCCGCGTGCTCGTCATGCGCGCCGGCCGGCTGGCGGGCGAGTTCGCCTCGGCGCGCAGCAGCGTCGCGGAGATCCGGGCGGCCGTCGATGGCTGAGCGGATGGCGCGACTGGCCCGCACGCACGAGTTCCGCCTGCTGCTGGCGGTGCTCGCCCTGTCGACCGTCCTCGCCCTCACGACCGACGGCTTCCTCACGGCGCAGAACTTCTTCGACCTGCTGACCGTCAACGCCTTCGCCGGGATCCTGGCCGCCGGTCTGCTGGCGGTGCTGGTCGCCGGCGGCATCGACATTTCCTTCACGGCGACGGCGTCGGTCGCGCAGTACGTCGCCATGACGGCGGCCAACGCCTGGGGCCTCGACTGGCTCTCGGTCTTCGCCGTCGGTCTCGCGACCGGGACGGCGCTCGGCCTCGTCAACGGCGCGCTGGTCGAGGGCCTGCGCATCCCCGGGATCATCGTCACCATCGCGACGCTCAACCTCTTCTACGGCCTGCTCGTCTTCGCGACCGGCGGCCGCTACATCCACGCCCTGCCCGACTGGTTCGCGACCGGCATCTGGTGGTTCGAGGTCATCGACGGCGACGGCATCCCCTATGCGGTCAACCTGCAGATCCTGCTGCTGGTCCTGGCGCTCGGCGCCACGGCCGCCCTCCTCGGCGGGACCAGCCTCGGCCGGCAGGTGCGTGCGCTCGGCGGCAACCGCGAGGCGGCCCGCCGGGTCGGCTTCCCGGTGCCGCGCCTCACTTTCTTCGTCTATGGCTGGATGGGCATGATGGCGGGCCTCGCCTCGCTCGCCCAGGCCCAGCTCGCCCAGTCGGTGGCGCCGACCGTCCTCGTCGGCCGCGAGCTCGACGTGCTGGCGGCGGTCGTGCTGGGCGGCGCCAGCCTCGCCGGTGGCGTCGGCTCGGTGACGGGGACGATCCTCGGGCTGGCGCTGCTCGCCGTGATGCAGAACGGGCTGGTCCTGGCCGGCGTCTCCTCCTACTGGTCGCCCTTCTTCACCGGGCTCGTCATCGTCCTCGCGGTCGCCGGCGGCGCGGCCGGGCAGCGGCGGGCTGCGGGCGCCGCCGCATGACGCCATGGCAGCGGCTGCTGGCGCTGGGCGCGGGCGGCACCAATGGCATCCTCGCGGCCGCCATCGCCGCGGCACTCCTGCTCTTCGCGCTCCTTGCGGGCGAGGCCATGCTGTCGCCGGCGGCGCTGCGCTCGATGGCCTTCCAGATGCCCGAGCTCGGCATCCTGTCCCTGGCCATGATGGTCACGCTGCTGTCGGGCGGCATCAACCTCTCGGTCATCGCCACCGCCAACCTGTCGGCGCTCGCCATGGCGGCCGTCCTGACCGCCTGGCCGGCGCCCGATGCGACCCTGCCCTGGCTGCTGTGGCAGGCGGCCGCCATCGCCGCCGGCTTCCTCGTCGCCGGCGCGGCCGGCCTGCTCAACGGGCTGCTGGTCGCCCGCCTCGGCGTCTCGCCGATCCTGGCGACGCTCGGCACGATGACCCTGCTCAAGGGCATCGCGCTGGGGCTCACCCGCGGCGAGGTGCTGTCAGGCTTCCCCGAGCCGATCCTCTTTCTCGGCAACGGCACCGTGGCCGGCATCCCGGCCGCCCTGCTGATCTTCGCCGTCGCCGCGATCGTGCTGTCGGTCATCCTCGGCCGCACGCCCTTCGGCGGTGCCGTCACCTTCATCGGCTCCAACCCGGAGGCGGCGCGCTTCTCCGGCATCGACGTGACGGGCGTCCTGCTGCGCGTCCACCTGCTGTCCGGGCTGCTGGCCGGCCTCGCCGCCCTCGTCATGATGGCCCGCTTCAACTCGGCCAACGCCGCCTATGGCGAGAGCTACCTGCTGGTGACGATCCTGGCGGCGGTGCTGGGCGGCATCAACCCGATGGGCGGCTTCGGCAAGGTCGGCGGCCTGGTGCTGGCGCTGGTCCTGCTCCAGGTCGTCTCGACCGGCTTCAACCTGCTCGACCTCAGCGCCTTCCTGACATTGGCCATCTGGGGCGCGCTGCTGCTCGCTGTCGCCGGAGCGGCCGCCTGCCGGCACCGATAGGTCCTGCCGTCACCGCCAGACCCGAATGACATCGTTTCCAACCTCGATGAACAGTCGGCGGCGGCCTGCCTCCGATCCGCGCAGCCATTCGTGCTCGATCAGTGACAGGGCTTCCTCGACGCGGCGGGAAGCACGTGGTTCGCTGCACGACAGGTGCAGCAGGCTGAGCGTTCGGAAGCGGCTCTGCCCGATCCCGTAGCCGCGCGCGATGGTCCGCATGTCGGCATCCAGGGCGACGAGGATAGCGTCGTTCGCCAACGCCGTCGCAGCCACGACCTCGTCGACCATGCCCGGAGCGAGCGCGTCGCGATGCCGGATGACCATGTGGCCGGCCTGCACCAGCACTCGGCCGACGGAATCCGGAACGCCTTCATCGAGAAAGAACCGAAGCACCAATGGCGGCTCGGTCAAGCCACCTTGCCTTCGCCGCCGTGAGCAAGTGCGGCCGCCACGTCAGCGGCAGTCAGTCCAGGATACTCCGTGCATATCTGCTCGACCGTATGCCCCGCCTCGACAAAGCGACGGATCGCCGCCACCGGAATGCGCGTGCCCGCGACGACCGGTGCGTTGCCGAGGACATGACGAGAGGTGGAAACCTGCCCCACCGCGGCCGTGTCACGCGCCCGCATCTTCGCGACGATACGGCGGGTGTCGGCGACCACTTCGCCAAGCTGCACGCTGGGCAGGACATACTGACCGCTGACCACTTCGCGAAACCCTTCGTCGGCACCTTGCTCGCGCACTACGACCCGCCGCTGCAGCACATACAGCGCGGTCCTCGTCCAACGCTCCTCCGGCAGACCGGCGAGATGACGCGCGACCTGTCGAAGGTGCTGCAACGGCACGCCATACTGACGGCGGAGCACACCCAGCACTCGCAGTGCCGCGACATCCCTGAAAGAGTAGAGACGCGAATACGCCACCCTGCGATTCTGCTCGGCAAAGGTCGGCTTGAAGAAGTCGGTGCGATCCCAGTAGCGCAGTTGGGCCACGGAAAGTCCCGTCAGCCGCTCGACCTGCGCCTCCGTGAATGCGGCGATCACGGAGTCCGGTTCAGCGTTAGCCCTATGCTGCCGCGCGTCCATACGATCCAATATAATGCAATTCGGCAAGATTCGCAGACCCTGAAGCGCCCGACTCAAGGCACCAGCACGATCGCCCCCGTCGTCGCTCGCGCCTCGGCCGCGCGATGGGCGTCGGCGACTGCGGTCAGGGGGAAGCGGGCGCCGATGGTCGGTTTGACCCAGCCCCTGGCGACCGCGTCGAAGAGTTCGGCCGCATTCTCCCGCAGGATCCCCGTCTCGGCGTTGTGGGGAAAGACCGACGGCCGCGTCAGGAAGAGGCAGCCCTTCTTGTTGAGGAGCTCGGGGTCGATGGCAGGGGCCGGGCCGGAGGCGGCACCATAGACGACGACGAGGCCGAAGGGCGCCGCGCAGTCGAGCGACTTCAGGAAGGTGTCGCGGCCGACCGAATCATAGACGACCCGGGCCTTGCGCCTGCCGGTCGCGGCCAGCATGGCGGCCGGCCATTCGGGATCGGCCGTCACCACGACATGGTCGCAGCCGGCCGCCAGCGCCGCCACGCGCTTGCCCTCCGACCCGACCGCACCGACGACGGTGGCACCCAGCGCCTTGGCCCAGGACGACAGGATGAGGCCGACGCCGCCCGCCGCCGCATGGACCAGCACGAGGTCGCCCGGCGCCACGCGATGGGTCTTGCGCACGAGATACTGCGCCGTCATGCCCTTGAAGATGACGGCCGCCACCGCCTCGTCCGACAGGCCGTCCGGCACCCGGACCAGGCGGTCGGCCGCGACGATGCGGCGATCGGCATAGGCGCCGATGCCGGCATTGATGTAGGCGGCGCGGTCGCCCGGCCGGAACTCCGTCACGTCCGGCCCGACCGCCTCGACGACCCCGACCGCCTCATGCCCCAGCCCCGTCGGTGACGGCAGCGGGTAGACGCCGCGCCGCTGGTAGATGTCGATGAAGTTGAAGCCGACCGCCGTCTGGCGCAGCAGCACCTGCCCAGTCCCCGGCGACGCCAGCCGCTCGGTCACCAGTTCCATCGCCTCCGGCCCGCCGAAGGCCGTCACCCGCACCACCCGCGCTTCCGTCATCCTGCCCGCTCTCCTGCCGAATACGACCCGCAGAATGGCTCTTGCGGCCCGCGCGGCAAAGCACCTATCCAGCGCCATGGCCCGACTTCCCCGCATGCGACGCCCCGCAGCGCGCCTCGGCGTGGCCGGGTCGGTGGCGGTCATCCTGTGGTTCGCCGGCGGCGCCGACCTCGCCTGGCGTGCGATCGCAGGGCCGCCGGACCTGGGCCCGGTCGATCTCGCGACCCTGGAGCGACGCCCCGCGCCCAACGATGCGCTCGCCTGTCCGCCCGGACTCTGCGCCGCGCGCATCGACATCGCACCGCCCCACTGGCCGATGCCGGCGGCCGAGCTGCGTCGCGCCTTCGCGACGGCTCTGGCCGACGAGCCGCGGACCGAGCGCGTCGCCGCGGACGACGCCACGATGACGGACCGCTGGGTCCAGCGGACAAGGCTGATGCGCTTTCCCGACACCATCGTCGCCCGCTTCGTCGACCTGCCCGAGGGCGGATCGACGGTGATCCTCTATTCGCGCTCCCAGCTCGGCAGCGACGACCTCGGCGTCAACCGCGCCCGGATCGAACGTTGGCTGCGACGGCTGCGGGACACCGTCCCTAGCGGCGATCCGCCAGCGGCAGGCACACGTCCGTCAGCCACTCCGCCGGCGGCAGCGTCCGGCAGTCGTTGAGATATTCCTCGATGCAGGGGCGGTCGGCCGGCTCCTCGCCGCTGGCCGGCAGCCAATCGCGATAGAGCCGGCGGTAGGTGCGCTCCAACTCGGCATAGGGCCCCTGGTGGCGCAGCATCGCGTAGCGGCCGCCGGCGATCTCCAGCTGCCGGATGCCGTCCGGCAGGACCGTCCCGACCGGCACCGTCATGCAGGCGTCGGCCGTCAGCCGGTCCTTCGGCACCGAGGCCGGGTCGTCGTAGAAGACACCGAAGAAGCGCGTTGCCGGGCCGATCAGACCGGCCGACCCGGCCCAGGCCTGCAGCCGCTCGAAGGCGTGGCCGATCTCCTGATAGTCGCCGCGATGGGCGACGGCGGCGACCGTCACGGGGGCAAGCGTGCGGATCTCGGCTTCGGGCATGGCGTTGTCGCTCCTGGATCGGTTGGCCGGCGTCGGCTCGGCTGCGCCGCGTGCGCGATAGGCGGCCGGCGGGATGCCGTAGCTGGCGGAGAAGGCGCGGGTGAAGGCGGCGACACCGGAATAGCCGGCGCGCCGCGCGACGCGCGGGATCGGCAACAGGCCTTCGACCAGCTCGCCGGCCGCGCGGTGCAGACGGCGGCGGCGCACCGTCTCCGTCACCGTCTCGCCCATCACGCCGCGATAGATGCGATGGAAATGGAAGGGCGACAGGCAGGCGACGCCGGCCAGCCGCTCGAGGTCGAGATCGGCATCGAGATGGCTGCCGATATGCTCGACCACCCGCTCGATGCGCCGGGCGAGGCGCAGGGCGGCGGCACTGGCCGCCCCCACCTCCCGCCGTGCCGGATCGGTTCGCGTCATGCCTGCGACCATAGCCGCACCCGGCTTTGCCGCGCTTGCGCAACTCCGCCCCCCTTGACGGGCGGCGGCCGGGTGCGATCCCCTGCCCCGCCCGCGCCGCGCGGGTTCCGATTGCCCGCAGGGAAGGAACGCCAGAACATGCAGTCGCTGGAAGGAAAGATCGCCTGGATCACCGGGGCCGGCACCGGCATCGGCGAGGCCACCGCCGAGACCCTGGCCGCGGCCGGCATGGTCGTCGTGCTGTCCGGCCGCCGCCAGGCACCGCTGGACGCGGTCGCGTCACGGATCAAGGCCGCCGGCGGCAAGGCCGAAGTCGCGGTGCTCGACGTCGTCGACGGCGATGCCTGCCAAGCGGTGGCCGACGGTATCGTCGCGCACCACGGCCGCATCGACCTCCACTTCGCCAATGCCGGCCTCAACGTCACCGACCGCACGCTCGACGTGCTGAAGCGGCCCGATTTCAAGCTCCTGGTCGACGTCAACCTGACCGGCGCCTACAATACCGTCTCGGCCGTGCTGCCGGCCATGCGCAGGCAGCAGGACGGGCTGATCGTCAACCTCTGCTCCTGGGCCGGCCGCTATGTCGGCAAGGGTGCCGGCGTCGCCTACTGCGCCTCCAAGCACGGGATGCTGGTGCTGAACGAATCGATCAACCAGGAGGAATGCGGCAACGGCATCCGCGCCACCGCGATCTGCCCGGCCGACGTCGACACGCCGATCCTCGACAAGCGCCCGGTCAAGGTCAGCAAGGCCACCCGCGAGGTCATCCTGAAGCCGCAGGACCTCGCCGACGCCGTCCTCTACGTCGCCCGGCTGCCGCCGCGGGTCTGCATCAACGAGATCCTGATCAGCCCGACCAAGAACAAGACCTACCTGCCGAACCTGCCGTGAGGTGTGGGCTACCCTCGCCCGCCAGCGAGGGTAGCCATCGCCGCCGTCCCGAGGACGTGTTCCCGCACCTCGTGTTCGCGGGCGCCGATGGCGGCGTAGAAGGCGTGGGCGCCGGCGTTGCGGGGGTTCCACGACCACCAGATGAGCAACTATGTTTCCTTCCCGCTCACTCCACGGGCACGACCTCTCAGCCTGCTGGTGGAAAGTGGGCAAGCCGGGTATGGTTAACCGATGATCAGCCGTTTGTATGTCCACAACTTCCGATGCCTAGAGAACTTTGACCTAGCCCTAGGCGATTTTCGGTCCGTCCTTCTGATCGGAAGGAACGGTGCAGGAAAGTCGACCGTGGGATTGGCGCTAGAAGTTCTGCAGAGGATTGCGCGCGGTACGAATCGAGTTAGCGATCTTGTAGAACCAAAGGATCTTACGCGCGGGCGCACAGATACCCCTATTCGGTTTGAAATTGCGGTAGACCTAGGGAAGCGCCACTATTTGTATTCAATCGCCTTCGAGTTTCCGAGTGGATTTCGGGAGCTGCGGGTTTTGGAAGAAAGGCTTTTGGTTGATGGAAAGCCGATTTTTTCGCGTGATCTGGCGCAGGTGCGATTGGCTCGTTCCGGACAAGGGGCCGAAGCTAATTTTAGAATAGACTGGCATCTAGTTGCACTGCCCATCGTGCAAGAGCAGTCATCAACTGATCCATTATTTATATTTAGAGATTGGCTTGCGAATATTTTAATCCTGCGGCCTGTGCCGAGCTTGGTGCAGGGGATTTCCGAGGAAGACACTTTGCGGCCCAATATAAAGATGACCAATATTGGAGCTTGGTTTTCAGGTATAATTGGACATTCGCCATCATCATACTCGAAGATATCTGAATATCTTCTGGAGGTCATGCCTGATTTTCAGGAGGTGAAGAACCCGGTGATCAGCAAGGATTCCAGGAGCCTATCATTCTATTTTTCGAAGGACGGACAACAGGCGGAATTATCTCTGGAGGACATTTCTGACGGCGAACGATGCTTTTTTATCTTCGCCCTGACCATTGCGGCAAATTCTGCGTATGGGCCAGTGCTTTGTTTTTGGGACGAGCCCGATAATTTTCTCGCGCCGGCAGAGATTAGCCCATCGATTTTAGCTCTTCGTAAAGCTTTCCGTGACGCTGGACAGCTTATTGTTACGTCACACAACCCTGAAACGATCCGACGATTCTCTGACGAGAATACCCTAGTTTTATACAGAAACAGCCATCTGGAACCGACCGTCAAAACATCAGTAGCAGAGATGCGCAACAGCAAGAAGTTCGAGGGCGGTTTTGTTGACGCCCTTCTGCGCGGTGATATTGAGGCATGAGCGTCAATAAGTACCGGGACCATCTTCTCATTCTTCCAGAGGATGACGCTAATCGCCAGTTGGCGAACGGGTTCCTGCTAGAAGCCGACACTCAAAATATTCAAGTTCTACCTGAGGCGGGGGGCTGGCTAAGCGTTTGCGAAGTCTTTCTTGCTGACCATGTCGGCGCTATGCGAAAGTACGATAGGAGGTATGTCATCCTTTTGTTGGACTTTGATGACGATCCTCAAAGGGCCAACAAGGTAAACGAGCAAATTCCGGAGGATCTCAGAGATAGGGTCTTCGTTCTCGGCGCTAGCACTGAGCCAGAATCTTTGAAGCGAGCCGGGCTTGGCTCTTATGAAACCATTGGCCGGAATTTGGCGACCGAATGTCGCTCCGGAAACCAAGTTGTCTGGGAAAATGAACTCCTGCGACAGAACGCCAAAGAGCTAGATCGGATGAGGAACACTGTTTGCGAGTTCATATTTTGATGCGATGACTACAGAGATTGTTGTAGTCGGGCCTCAGTGACGTTGCTGAGTAGGTCCGCTCAGCACATGCCGTAGGCATCATGGTCGAAGGTGTAGCCGGCCGGGCGGCCGGCAAGCTCGCAGATGCGGGCGCGGAACTCCGGCCGGCGGCCGAAGCCGTCGGCCAGCAGCTTCTCCGCGGTGATGAAGCGGACCGGATCGCCCTCCTGGCGGCTCAGGGCCCGGCTGAAACGGACCAGCGTCGGCACGTCCGCCGCCGTCGCGCGGCGGACGGAGAGCAGTGCCGGCGCCGGTCCGCGGCCCGTCACGCCGGCTTGCTCATCGCCAGCAGCTTCTGGACCATCTCCTCGGTGAGGTTGCCGCCGGTGACGACCGCGCAGGTCTTCTTCGTGCGGTCGACCTTGCCCGCGAGGAATCCCGCCGCCGCGACCACGCCCGCCGGCTCGCCCAGCACTTTGGCGCGGAAGAGCAGCGCCCGGAACGCGTCGGCGATGTCCTGCTCGCGGATCAGCACGACGTCGTCCATGTATTGCTGGAGGTGGCGGAAGGGGAACTCGCCGGGGCGTACCGCCGACAGGCCGTCGGCCATGCTGTCCCAATGGTCGATCTGGGTCGGCTCGCCCTTCTGGCGCGACACGTAGTAGGCGTTGGCGCGCTCGGGCTGGACGCCGATGACCTTGATGTCCGGCCGCAGCAGCTTGATCGCGGTCGCCGTGCCGGCCGCCATGCCGCCGGAGGACACCGGCACCAGCACCTGCTCGACATCGGCCAGGTCCTCGACGATCTCGAGCCCGATGCCGGCATGGCCGAGGGCGACGGGACGGTCCTCCCAGGTGTCGATCGCGGTCATCCCGCGCTCGCGCGCGACGCGCTCGACCGTCGGCTGCCGCTGCGCGGCGTCGGTGCCGCAGAAATAGACCTCGGCGCCGTGGGCGCGGGTGGCGGCCACCTTGTAGGGGCTGGTCCGGTCGAGCATCACCACCGTGACCGGCACCTTCATGATGCGGCCGGCGAGCGCGAAGCCCTGCGCGAAATTGCCCGACGAGGTCATGACGACACCCTTCGCCCGCGCCTCCGGCGACAGCGCGTTCATGACCGAGAAGGCCGCGCGCGGCTTGTAGGCGTTCGTGACCTGGTGCGTCTCGAGCTTGAGGAAGAGGCGCTCCGAGCCGATCTCCTCCGGCTCGCCCGCGAAGGGCACGATCGGCGTGCGGCGGATGATGGCAGGCATCGCCGCCCGCGTGGCGCGGATCTCCTCAAGGGTGATCAGGGGGGCGGCGGAGGAGGCGTCGGGCATGGAGGGGCGTCCTTGGCTGGCGTGGGGCGGCCCGAAGGCGGCGGGGGACGCTAGCATGCGTCGGCATGGCCGTTCTATTCTCCGCGGCCGACAAGGGCAGAGCGGCACATGGCACCTCAGCGCACAATCCTCATCACC
Organism: Allostella sp. ATCC 35155; assembly: GCA_006738865.1. Lineage (GTDB taxonomy): Bacteria > Pseudomonadota > Alphaproteobacteria > ATCC43930 > Allostellaceae > Allostella. The sequence goes on along the minus strand of AP019701.1, from coordinate 1,667,533 downwards.
GGCGCCAGCCGCGGCATCGGCCTCGCCGCCGCCCACCATTTCGCGGCGGCCGGCCACCGCGTCGTCGGCGTCGCCCGCTCGGCCGCACCCGATGGCTTTCCCGGCTCCTTCCATTCCGTCGACCTCACGGGCGACGGTTTCGCGGAAGAGATGGCGGCGATCGTCGCCGCGACGCCGGTCGACGTGCTGATCAACAACGCCGGCACCGGGCGCATGGCGCGCCTCGGCGAGGTCAAGCTCGCGGACCTCGACGCCGTCATCCGCCTCAACCTGACGGCGACGATGCTGGCCACCCAGGCCTGCCTGCCGCACATGCGCCGGCAGCGCTGGGGCCGCATCGTCAACGTCTCCAGCCGCGCGGCCCTCGGCAAGGACGGCCGCGGCGTCTATGCCGCGACGAAGGCCGGCCTGATGGGCTTCACCCGCACCTGGGCGCTGGAGCTGGCGGCCGAGGGCGTCACGGTCAACTGCGTCGCCCCCGGCCCGATCGACACCGAGATGTTCCGTCAGCACAACGCACCCGACAGCCCGGCGACGCAGGCGATCGTCGCCTCCCTGCCGGTCCGCCGCATGGGCCGGCCGGAGGAGGTGGTGGCCGCGCTCGACTTCTTCGCGGGCGAGCATGCCGGCTTCACCACCGGCCAGGTGCTCTATGTCTGCGGCGGCCTGACGATCGCCCGCGACCCGATCTGACGGGCGGCCGGGCCGCGTCCCGGTGATCGAAGCAGTCCATATAGCGCGACCGCGATGATGCCGAGCACCGCGACCTGACGCAGTTCGATCGGCTCGTTCAGGAACAGGTAGGCCAGCGCCATCGTGACGGCGGGCGCAGGCACCGTGATCGTGCTGGCGATCGAGACATCGACATGCCGCACGGCATGGAACCACAGGATCAGTTCGAGATAGTAGGCCAGCCCCATGGCGACGGCGAAGGCCTGGAAGGTCGGCGACGACATGAGCCCGACGGCGGCGGCCGGTCCCTCGATCGCGCCGGCGAGCGCGGCGAGCACGGCGGTCGAGACGACGAGACGGGATGTCGTGACCTGATTGGGCGTGATCGGGGTCCGGATCAGCGCCTCTCGCAGGATCACGTGGGCGATGCTCCACAGTACGGGAACCGCGAGCGCGACGGCGAACCATGCGGAGAGGCCCGCCGGCAGACCGCTGCCGTCGGTCGCGAGGTAGTAGAGTGCCGCCAGGATCATCGCGATATAGGCCAACTCGCGGGGGCTCTTGCGACGCCCCAGAAACAGGGCCTCCAGCGCCGCCGCACACAACGGATAGGCCTGGAGCGCCAGCGCGGCATTGGTGGCGCCGACCTTCTCGAACGCCAGGACATAGGCCCAGGTGGACAGCCCGAAGAGCGTCCCCGTGAACACCGTGATCGCCAGGGTGCGGTCGCGTCCCGCCTGCGGAAAGCGCGGATCGAACAGGCCCCGCTCGCCGTTCCGCCATTCCCGCACCAGCGCCGGCAGCGAGAACAGCAGCTGCCAGATCGATAGCCACAGAGCGAAGGACAGCGCGCCGGTGCCGGCCGGCCGGCCGTTCGAGATGACCGGCATCGCGCCCAGAAGAAACAGGCAGGCGAAGGCGAACGTCGCACCGGCCCGTCGCGGGCGGCCGGGAATGCTGTCCATGATCCGATGTCCCTCGGCGTTGGCGACGTTCGGGCGGGTGCAGGGCCGCCGGATGCCACCGGAATTGCATCGTCGCTATTGCGCGGATATCGATGCAATGGGAACATTGCCATCATGGCAATATGGACACCGGCTCTCGCCGCCGCCCCGGGAACGCGCGCGGAGGCGCTGGCGCGGGCGATCGGCGACGACATCCGGTCGGGCGTGCTCAAGCCGGGCGACCGGCTGCCGCCCCAACGCGACCTCGCATATCGCCTCGGCCTCTCCGCCAGCACGGTGATGCGCGCCTACGCGGAAGCGGCAAGACGCGGCTATGTCGAGGGCGCGGTGGGACGGGGCACGTTCGTGCGGTCGCCAGGCGGTCAGGCCGGCGACCGGAGCGGCGGCCTGCTCCGCCCCGCGGACCGGGGACCGATCGACTTCTCGCAGAACCTCCCCTTTCCGGGTGCGGCGGCCGGACTGCTCGCCGAGACGCTGCAGGCGATCGCCCGCTCGGGCGACATGGCGTCCTATCTCGACCACCAGGATGCCAGCGTCCTGCGCCGCCACCGGAATGCGGGCGCGACCTGGATCGCGGCGCACGGCCTGCCGACCACACCGGAGACGGTGGTGCTCGCCAACGGGGCCCAGCAGGGGGTCTTCGCCGCGTTCCTCGCCCTGCTGCGCTGCGGCGACACCCTGCTCGTCGAGGAGCTGGTCTATCCGCCGGTCAAGGCGATGGCGCGGCATCTCGGCGTCCGGCTTCGCCCGGTCGCCATGGACGAAGAGGGGCTGCTGCCGGACATGCTGGAGGCGGCCTGCCGGTCCGGACCGGCCCGCCTGCTCTACTGCACGCCGACCCTGCAGACGCCGACCGCCGCCACCATGAGCGAGGACCGGCGCCGGCGAATCGCTGCCGTGGCCCGCAGCCACGACCTCACGATCGTGGAGGACGACGTGTTCGGACTGCTGCCTCACAGCCGTCCAACCCCGCTGGCCGCATTCGCGCCGGAACGGACGGTTCTGGTGACGAGCGTCTCGAAGTCCGTCGCGCCCGGCCTCCGCGTCGGCTATGTCCGCGCGCCGGCGCAGCTCGTTCCGGCCGTGCACGCCGCAGTCGCCCTTTCCTCATGGATGCCGCCGCCGCTGATGGCCGAAATTGCCAGCCGCTGGATCGAGGATGGCACGGCCGTCCATCTCAATGCCGCGCAACGGCGGCACGCCGCCGATCGCCAGGCGATGGCCCACAGGATCCTGGCGGATCGGCCGATCCGCTCCCGTCCGGAGGGCTCGCATCTCTGGCTCGGCCTGCCCGCCCATGTGTCCGACACCGAGATCTGCCATGCGCTGCGTCTGGCCGGCGTCCTCGTCCAGCCCGCCGCAACCTTTGCCGTATCGCGGCGGGAACCGGACGCCATCCGGCTGTGCCTCAGCCACGAGAGCGGCGACGACCGCGTCGCGGCGGGGCTGGCCCTCGTTCACGCGGCGACATCCCCCGGCGCCGTCGATGCGCGAAGCCTGGTGATCTGATACCAAATCCGGTGGATGGGGAACGACCCGTCATTGATGCCGTTGCGTCCCTCGACTTCGCTCGGGATGAGGATAATTTCTTGATCATATCGAAAAGGTGGCTCATCCCGAGCGAAGTCGAGGGACGCACGGTCGCTGGCCGGCGCCATGAGTCATCGCTTTTCGGACTTGGTATGAGCGCGGGGCCGCTCCGGCGGCGGTGGAGGAATCGTCGTTCGGGCGTCGGGTCCGGTCGCAACCGACGGATCAGTCGGAGCCGGGGTCACCCCTCAGCATTTCTCGATTGCGCACGGGCGCGGCGCGCGCACTATGGTGGCATGCTGCGCGAACGGTTCGAGATGGTCGCAAAGGGTCTGGCGCTGCTGGCAGCGCTGGTCGCAATGCTCTGGTGGATGGGCGCGCTCGGCTGAGCGCGCCCCCCTTCTTCCAACCGTTCCTCCCGGCCGGGTCTACTGCGCCGCCACGGCCCGGGCCGACCCGCCCTCGACGGCGGCGATCGCGGCCACCGCAACCGCATCCAGCGCCTTCAGGTCGAAGGCATGATCGGTTTCGTTGGCGACGGCGATCACCATGCGCTGCGGACGCAGCATCATGACCTTCTGCTCCGAGGCGCCCGACGCCCAGACCGTGTCGACGGGCAGGCTCGGGAACTGGCGGTCGAGGTTGGTGCGGAAGCAGCCGGCATAGTGGTTGCCGAAATGGGTCGAGGTCAGGGCGTAGTCGGCCCAGCCCTCCGGCAGGATGCGCTCGCCGTCCCACATGCCGTCCTGGATGTAGAGCATGCCGAACCGGGCATAGTCGCGCAGCGTCGCGAAGCCCGAGCCCGAGCCGACGAAGTTCCCCATGCGGTCGGCCGAGTGCTGATAGCTCGCCATGCCGATACGGTCGGCGAGCAGGCCATAGACGGTCTCGTGGTACGGCAGGCCCCGCCGCTCGATCCGGTCGCGGATGACGGCGCCCAGGACGTTGAGGCCGGTGTTGATGTAGCGATAGACCGCCCCCGGACGCGTCGCGACGATAGCGCGCTGCGCCGTGTCGAAGGCATCCTCGCCGTCATAGTAGACGAAGCTGTTCTCGAAGATGACCGAGCTGCGCCCGTCGCCGTCGACCGCCGGGAAGGCGAGGCCGGAGCGCATCCGCATCAGGTCGTCGATGGTGATGAGGTGGTGGATGGTCCGCGGATCCCGCCACAGCGGCGCCGGTGCCGGGTCGTAGACCGAGTTCAGCCAGCCCTCGTGGACCATGCGGCCGATGATGGTGCCGGTGACCGCCTTGGTCATGGAGAAGCTGGGCGTCGGTCGGTCGGGCGCGCCATGCGCCGAGTAGCGTTCCGCGACGATGCCGTCCGGAGTCGCGACCAAGAGGCCATAGGCGCCGGTGGAGCTTGCGAACAGCCGGTCGATCGCGGCCTCCAGGGCTGCCGGTCCGCGGTTGCGGCCGGGCGCCGCGCCGCCGTCGCCCAATGGCCAGGGGCGGTTGCGGTCGACAGGGGCTCGCCGGACCGGACCGGCCTCGAAGGCGGGCTCGACATGGCGGCCGAGGACGATGCCGCCATAGCCCGGCCGGGCGATCGCATGGCCGACGACGGGACCGCCGAAGGCCGGGTCGTCCCAGGTGACGGTCGCGCGGCAGTCGGCATCGTCGGTGACGACCGCGATGCGGCCCATGCCGAAGGCCGCCTGGACCGCAGCCTGCTCGGCCGCGACGACCGGTTCGTCGCCGAGGCCGCCCGACCGGCCGGACGCGCGCGGTCGGAAATGCCGGTCGGCGGTGGCCCGGTCGAGGCCGCTCACATACATCATGTCGACGTAGCGCTTGGCCGTGTAGGCCACGACCTTCTCGCGCAGGGCGCGGGGCGACTGGTCGTAGACGAAGGGCTGCGGCAGGTCGCCGGCGCCCGCGGGCAGCAACGGCGGAATGCGGTCGAAGAGGGCGCTGGGCGCGCGGGGCATGGAAAGCTCCGGGGTCGGGTCGCGGCGGGAAGCCGCGATCTTGCGCCCCCGAGCGCGGCGCGGGAAGGCCCAAGACGCGCGAAGGGGCCGCGGAGTTGCCCCCACGGCCCCTTTGTCAGAACCCGTTGCGTGTGTGCGGCTCGCGAGCCGCGCTAGCGGCCGAGCTTCTGGTCGCCGTCGACCGACTGGCCGTACTTGCCTTCGTCGAGGTTGGCGCCGAACTTGCCGTCCTCGAGGTTGCGGCCATACTTGCCCTCGTCCTGGTTGCGGCCGTACTTGCCGTCCTCCTGGTTGGCGCCGAACTTGCCCTCGTCGACCAGCGCGCCGTACTTGCCCTGGTCCTGGTTGGCGCCGAACTTGCCGCCGTCCAGCGACAGGGGTGAGGCAGAGGCGGCGAAGGAAACGAGACCGGCGATTGCGGCCGAAGCGATGATGCGGATCATGGGAACCTCCTGGAATTTCCTTGGGCGATCGGTCCATCCCCGCCGCCCCGTTCGATGACCAGAAGGTAGGCGCCGCCGCCCGACGCGGCGAATCACGCCCGCTCACTCCACGGTGAGGCCGGCATGACCGTTCCGTGATCGTCACCGAACCGACCGTCGAACCGTAACCGGCGGGCGCCACAGTCGGGGCCATGCTGATGCACGATCTCATCGACGCCGTCGCCCGGGGCCTCGCGGTCACGGTCGCCGTGGTGGCCGCACTCTACGCCGCCGGCGCACTGCACTGACGCTGCGCCGCGCGCGGGGACTGGAATTCGGGACGCGGTTCGGGCTATCGGAAGGGATGCGCCGCGCTGTCCCCATCGTCATGCTCGCCCTTCCGCTCGCCGCCTGCGGATCGAGCGGCCCGGTGCCGTCGGAAACGACGGTCTACCAATGCGCCCTCGGGCGCGCCTTCGCGGTGACCGTGCGCCCGAAGGATCCCACCGTCGTCATCGACAGCGGGCGCAATCGCCTGATCCTGTCGCGACCCGACGCCGGCGAGGACGGCAAGGAACAGCCCAGGCAAGCCGCGGCCGGCGAAGGGCAGTTCACCAACGGAGCCGTCACGCTGACGCTGTCCGGCGAGGACGCCATGGTGGAGAACCTGCCGGGCGGCCCCTACCAGAACTGCCGCGCCGCCGGGCCGGCCGAGAAGACCGGAGCCGGCATCCCGCCGATCAAGGTGGACTAGGCGGCCGGCGCTCAGGGCAGGCGCGTGAAGCCCTGACGCTCGAAATGGGGCGCGGCCTCGGCCGAGCGCAGCCATGCGAGAAAGCCCTCGGCGGCCGGAACGGCGTCGCGCGTCAGCGCGATCGGGTAGATGATCGGCGGATGGCTGTCGGCGGGAAACGCACCCACGACCCGGACGCGCGAGGTGTCGGCCGCCGCGTCCGTCGCGTAGACGATGCCGAGCGGCGTCTCCCCGCGCGAGACCAGCAGGAGGGCCGCGCGCACGTTCTCGGTCTGGGCGAGCCGGTTTTGCACCTGAGGCCAGAGGCCGAGATTTTCCAGCGCCGCCTTGGCGTACTTGCCGGCCGGTACCGACGCGACCTGGCCGACGGCGAGGCGGCCGTCCGCACCCAGCATCGCGGCGAGGTCCATGCCCCGACCGACAGGCCCTCGCGCCTTCGAATCGCGCGGTGCGACCAGCACGATCGCGTTCGCCAGCAGGTCGCTGCGGCTGCCGGCCCGGATCAGCCCCGCCTTGGCGACATGGTCCATCCAGTCGCGGTCGGCCGACAGGAAGACGGACGCCGGCGCGCCCTGCTCGATCTGCCGGGCCAGCGCCGGGCTGGCGGCATAGGAAACCTTCACGGCCGCCCTTCCCCGCCCGCGCCACGCCGCGACGGCATCGTCGAGCGCGTTCTTCATGCTGGCGGCGGCGAAGACGACGACATCCTGCGCGCGGGCCGGGCCGGACGCGATCACGACCGCCGCGGCAACGATCAGAAGAAGCCTTCGAGCGACCATCCTCACCTCCGATTCGATATATTCCTAACGATATATCGCTGGCTGCTAATCCCGCAACCGCCTCGGAACCCTGCATCCCTGCGCCTCGTTCAGGGCCGGCGGCAGCATGGGGGCCGCAGACCGTGACGACGCCGCAACTCCTCGCCATCGCCATCTTCGTGCTGACGCTCGCCGCCTTCATCTGGGACCGGGTGCGCTACGACGTGGTCGCGCTGGGCGCGCTGGCCGCTTCGGTACTGACCGGACTGGTCGACGCGGACGCCGCCTTCGCCGGCTTCGGCAACGCCGCCGTCATCACCGTCGCGGCCGTCCTTGTCCTCAGCCACGCGCTCGCGCGATCGGGCGTCGTCGCCGTCGTCGGCGACCGGATCAACCGGCTGGTCGCCACGCCCTTCCAGCAGACCGCGCTGCTCTGCCTGCTGGGTGCCGTGCTCTCCGCCTTCATGAACAACATCGGCGCGCTCGCCATCCTGATGCCGATCGCGATCGCCGGGGCACGCCGGTTCGAAAGCTCGCCGGCGCTGGTGCTGATGCCGCTCTCCTTCGCCTGCATGCTGGGCGGCATGTGCACGCTGATCGGCACGCCGCCCAACCTGCTCGTCGCCGGCTTCCGCGAGCGCTACGACCAGCCCGCCTTCGACTTCTTCGCCTTCGCGCCGGTCGGCGCCGCGGTGACCCTGGCCGGCATCGCCTTCATGGTCCTGGTGTCGCGTTTCCTGCTGCCGGCCGACCGCAAGGGCGCGGCCTCGGCCATGGAGCAGTTCGACGTCGGCCATTATGTGACCGAGGTGCGGATCGGCGAGGATTCTGACTTCGCCGGGTCCCGCGTGACGGAGCTGGAGGACAAGTTCGAGGGCCGGCTCTATGTGATCCAGATCGGCCGCCGCGGCCTGCGCCTGCGCGGGCGCTTCCCCGGCACCTCGCTCGAGGCCGGCGACGACCTCCTCGTCCAGGCCGATGCCGAGCTGCTGCGCGATCTCGTCGGCAGCGGCGACCTCGAACTCGTGTCCGCTCACACGACCGAGGGCGAGGACGAGAAGCCGGCGGCGCCCCGCGCACTGGAGACGATGGAGGTCATCGTCGGTCCCACGGCCTGGATCCAGGGCGCCACCGCCCGCGGCCTGCGCCTGCGCGCCCGCTTCGGCGTCAACCTGCTGGCCGTCTCGCGCCAGGGACGCCCTCTCACGGGCCGGGTCCGCAATACCGCGCTGGCGGCCGGCGACGTGCTGCTGCTGGAGGGCGACGGCGAGCAGATGGGCGACTCCGTCCGCCAGATGGGATGCCTGCCGCTCGCCGACCGCCGCATCGCCCTGCAACCCTTCCGGCTCTACACGACGGTCGCGATCATGGCCGCCGCCATCGGCCTCGTGGCGGCCGACCTGCTGCCCGCGGCGATCGCCTTCACGCTCGCCGTGCTGGCGGTCCTCGCGTTCGGGGTGATGCCGCTGCGCGAACTCTACGACGCCGTCGAATGGCCGGTCGTCGTCCTGCTCGGGGCGATGATCCCGGTCGGCGGCATCCTCGAGACGACCGGGCTGGCCGAGATCGCCTCGACCTGGGTGGCGGACACCGGCGGCCAGCTGCCCGAACGCGGCATGCTGGCCCTCGTCCTGGTGGCGACGATGGTGCTGACGCCGGCCCTCAACAACGCCGCCACCGTCATCGTCATGGCACCGATCGCGATCGGCATCGCCCAGCAGTCCGGGCTGCAGCCGGACGCCTTCCTGATGGCCGTGGCGATCGGCGCCAGCTGCGACTTCCTCACCCCGTTCGGCCACCAGAACAACACGCTCATCCTGGCGCCCGGCGGCTACCGCTTCTCCGACTACTGGAAGATGGGCCTGCCCCTCGATTTCATCGTGCTGGCCATCTCCGTCGCGCTGCTGCCGATGGTCTTCCCGCTGCGCTGATGCGCCGCGCTCAGACCACGTTCAGCTCGCGCACCAGCCGGCCCTCGGCAAAGCGCGTATAGGCGAAGCGCGAGAGATCGAGGGTGGTGAATCGCCCTTGCAGGATGAGCTCCGACACCGCCCGCCCGGTTGCCGGCGCCTGCTGCAGCCCGTGGCCGGAAAAGCCGTTGGCGAAGATCAGGTTGGCCACCTCCGGATGCGGGCCGATGATCCCGTTGTGGTCGACCGTGTTGAAGTCGTAATGACCGGCCCAGGCGTTGGTCAGCTTGATCGCCTCGAAGGCGGGGATGCGCTCGGCGATGGTGGGCCACACCACCTCCTCGAACATGGCGTAGTCGAGCTCGAGATCCTCGCAGTCGGGATCCGCATCCTCCGGCGGCGACGTGCCGCAGACATAGCCGGCCCCTTCCGGCCGCACCCAGACGCCGTCCGGGCAGATGACCAGCGGCATCGCCGGAAAGCGATCCTTGCAGTCGAAGACGTAGACGAAGCGCTTGCGATGGGCGACGGGCAGGTCGGCGCCGGCCAACGCCGCCACCCGGCCGGCGTTCGGCCCGGCGGCGCAGACCATGGTGCCGCAGGCGATGCGGCCGCCCGAGGCGAGGCCGACGCCCGTGACGCGGCCGCCATGCCGCTCGACGGCGACCACCTCGTCCGCGACATAGACCGCGCCCTGTGCCCGCGCCTTGCGGCGGAACGCCATCAGCAGCGTGTGCGGGTCGAACCAGCCCTCGTTCGCCGTCCCGAACGAGCCGGCGGCGATGCCCTCGGTCGAGAGCCAGGGAAAGCGTGCGGCCAGTCCCGCGGGATCCAGCAGCTCGACGGCCGCATTGCACGCCGTCTGCACCGCATGGTTCGCTTCCAGCACGCCGACGCCGCCCGCGGTCGCCAGGAACAGATACCCGTTCTCGCGGAAGCCGACATCGACCGGGTCGCCATCGACACCGAGATGGCGGTCGAGGTCGCGCAGGAACGCCATGCCGAACTGCGACATGCGGATGTTCTCGGGCGTCGAGAACTGCTGGCGGATCGAGCCCGCGGACCGCGGGGTCGAGGCGCGGGAATAGGTCGGATCGCGCTCGACCACGACGACCCGCCCCGCCATGGCGGGGTCGCAGGTCAGGAAATAGGCGGTGGCGGAGCCGACGATGCCGCCCCCGACGATGACCACGTCGGCGGCGGCGGGAGGGGCGGATTCGGGCTGGGACATCGCCGGAATCTCTAGCAGACTCCGAGCCGGCGAGGCAGCGCCTCGTGCGGGCGCCCTCTACCGGAACGCAAGTGCGATCGCTCCAGATGTACCGAGCTGATTTGGATCAGTCTCGCCGGTGGGTACCCATGCCCGACGCTTATGATCCGCGGGACGCTGGTACCTCTCCGGGAGGCTCCGCCGATGTCCGACCTCAGCGCGTTCCTCGACAAGACGGAGCAGTTCGAGCGTCTGGTCCTGCTGGCGCAGCAATGCGCGCCGGCCTTCTTCGCCATTCTCTTCGCCCTGGTCATCCCGGTCTTCGGCCAGCGCTGGCTGCTGGCCAGCCTGGAAGCGAAGATCGACGACCCGGGCCAGCGTACGGCCGTGGTCGAGACCTCCCGGCGCTACTGGCGCATGAACTCGATCTTTTCGATCGTCCTGGTGGCGGTGGCCATCCTCTGGTTCTTCTACGTCCAGATCTTCGTGGTCTTTCCCGACCAGCGGATGCGCAGCCGCGAGTTCGTGCAGGCGCGCATCGAGGAAACCTGGAACCGCAAGATCTTCGAGGGCTACATCTATGCCTCGGCCGACGACGTGCTGATGCACTTCTTCGACGATCCCCGCTATCGCATCTACATCCACCCCGAGGACAACCACAATCCGCGGCGCTACCGCTTCGTCGTGATCCGCACCGACGACGCCGAGGAGATCCGGCGCATCAAGTACCACTACATGACGCGCGCCCTCTACGACGTGGCGCTCAAGGAGCGGCTGGGCTTCCCGCCGGCCGAACTGGAACTGTGCGTCCGGCCGAACGTGGTCAGCTACACCCTGCGCAGCGGCGACCGCGACGTCATGCCGTCCTTCGATCCGGCCTGCTGAGCGATGCGCGCGCTTCTCGCGGTCCTGCTGCTCGGCACGCTGGCGGCGCCGGCCGCCGCGCAGACGGCCTGCGCGCCGCAATGCATCCAGTCCTACCAGCAGCGCGGGTTGCCGGTCTGGGAGGCGCGGCGCGTCTGCGGCTGCAACTCGGGGCCGACCGGCACGGCGGCGCTCTGCGTCACGCCGGTCGGCTCCTGCCGCATGTCGGCACCGGCGCAGGCCGGGACCGCCTGCATCTGCGCCACCCCGCAGGGGCCGGTCGCAGGTCGCGCGCGGTAGGCGCCGGTCGGTTGACCGCCGGCCGCTCCTGCCGCAATCTCCGGCGATGGTCAAGCAGGATACCCACATCGTAGCCCGGGCGGCCGGCATTCCCACGGGCGGGATGCCGGCGAGCCGATCGCGTTAGCCAACCGCGTCGCAGGGCCGAGCCTCGCCGATTTTCGGACGAGGCCGCTTGTGTTCGAACCGCCTCGTCCGTCCCCCACCATTGCGGAGACGAACGATGGCGCAGAACATCTACGACGACCCCGATTTCTTCGCCGGCTACAGCCGGCTGCCGCGCCAGGTGCTCGGCCATGACGGCGCACCGGAATGGCCCACCCTGCGCGCGATGCTGCCCGACCTCGCGGGCCGGCGCGTGCTGGACCTCGGTTGCGGTTTCGGCTGGTTCGCGCGCTGGGCGCGTGCCGAGGGCGCCGCATCGGTCCTCGGCATCGACCTCTCGGAGAACATGATCGCCCGCGCCCGGCGGGACACGTCCGACCCGGCCGTCCGGTACGCCATCGCCGACCTGGAGTTGCTCGACCTCCCGCCGGGCGGCTTCGACCTGGCCTACAGTTCGCTGGCCCTCCACTACGTCGCCGACTTCGCCCGTCTGGCGGGCGTCGTCCATCGTGCGCTGACGCCGGGATCGGCCTTCGTCTTCAGCATCGAGCACCCGATCTTCATGGCGGCGCCCGGCGCGCGCTGGCAGGCCGACGGGGATGGCCGGCGCATCTGGCCGGTCCGGCGCTATGCCGTAGAGGGGGAACGCCGCAGCGACTGGCTGGCACCGGACGTGCTCAAGCATCACCGGACGCTCGCGACCACGCTGAACGGCCTGATCGGTGCCGGCTTCGTCATTCGCCGGGTCGCCGAGTTCGCCCCGACGGCGGCCCAGATCACGGCCGAGGCGGCCCTCGAGGAGGAACTCGACCGGCCGATGATGCTGATGGTCGCCGCTTGGCGGTAGGCCGGCGTCAGCCGGCGGCGACGCGGCGCGCCGCCTCCGCCCGCAGCACGGCGCGCTGGATCTTCATGCCGTTGGCGCTCTCGGTGGTCGGGAAGGCGTCGACGGCGAAGACCCGCACCGGCACCTTGTAGCGGGCGAGCGCGGCCCGCCCGCGACCCAGCAGGGCGGGTTCGTCGAGTTCGGCCCCCGGGCGCAGCGTGACGAAGCCGACGGCGCGCGGGCCGTCGGCGGTCGCCGCCTCGACCACCTGGGCGCGCTCGATGCCGGGCTGGTCCTCCAGGAACGCCTCGATCTCGCGCGGCGAGACGAGGAACCCGCCGAGCCGCATCACGTCGCCGGCGCGCGTCAGGTAGACGAAGCTGCCATCCGCGTCGCGATAGCCGATGTCGCCGGTGCGGAGAAAGCCGTCGGGAGTCAGCGCCGCGTCCGTCGCGGCGGGATCGTCGAGATAGGCCATCATCCGGCTCGGGCCGGAGGCTTCGATCAGCCCGGCCTCGCCGTCCGGCAGGATGCGTTCGCCCGCCCCCGCCCCGTCGGCCGCCACGATGCGGACCTGTGCTTCGGCGGCGACCGGCCGGCCGCCGCCCAGCACCCGCTGCTCCGGCGGGTCGTCGGCGCCGCGCATGGCATAGAGCGCCTGCACCTCGCTCATCCCGTAGAGTCCGTGGAGGCGCACGCCGAAGCGGTCGTACGCATCGACGAGATCGCGGCGCTCCGGCGCCTTGAAGGCCGCGAAGCCGCAGCGCCGCAAGCCGGCGAGGCGGCGCCCCGCCGGGTCGGCGGCGAGCAGCCGCTCCAGCATGTCGTCGGTCGCGTTGGTCGCCGTCAGGCGATGGCGGGCGATGGCGTCGAGCGCGCTCTCGGGATCGAAGAAGGGCTCGAGCGCCATCGGCGCTGCGGCCGCCAAGCTCGCCATTGCCTGGCAGAAGCCGAAGACGCCGCAGAAGGGCAATGCCTGGAGCGTGGCGGCCTCCCCGACGCAATAGCCCATCGCGGCGGCCGAATGGGCGGCATGGACGGTGAGCGACCGGTGCGGATGCAGAACGAACTTGGGTGCCTTCGTCGTACCCGAGGTCGTGAAGACGGCCGCGCCAAGCCCGGCATCCCGGACGGCGCCGCAATGCGGCGCGGCCGCCGCCAGTTCCGAATAGCCGACGATCCGCCGATCCGCCAGGACGGGCGGCAGCGGCGGCCGCGCCTCGCCCTCGTCATAGAGCACGACCTCGCGGACCGCTGCGAAGGCGGCCGGATCGGCGGCTGCGAGGGTATCCAGGAAGCCCAGCCCCTTGAAGCCCGGCCACAGCACGATCGTGCGCACGCCGCCGCGGCCGATCAGGTCGGCCATCTCGCGATGGCGGAAGCGCGTATTGGCGCAGAAGACGATCGCCCCCAGCCGTGCCGCGCCGAAGAACGTCGCCAGCCAGGCGGGGCCGTTCGGCAGCCAGAGCAGCAGCCGGTCCCCGCCCCGACCCCGAGCCGCGCCAGCCCGCCCGCCACCCGCCGGCTCTCCTCGGCGAGGTCGGCGAAGGTGCCGCTGCGACCGCCGTACCACCAGGCGGTGCGGCGGCCGTGGCGCTCCGCCAGCGCGTCGAGGAAGCCGCCGAGGGTCGCCGTCACGATCGCGCCTCCGGCTCGTCGAGCGTCGCCGTCCGCTCCTCGTGATAGCGTCGCAGCGCCTCGGCGAACGCCGTCGCGAGAATGCCGGTCGGGGCGGCGATCAGGCCGATCGCGGCCAGCGCCGTGACGCCGGCCAGCACGCGGCCCAGCGCGGTCACCGGATAGACGTCGCCGTAGCCGACGGTCGTCAGCGTGGCGATCGACCACCACATGGCGCGCGGGATGCTGCCGAAGGCGACCGGCTGCGCCTCGCTCTCGATGAGGAACATCAGCGTCGCCGAGAAGATGAGCACGACGAAGGCGACGAGCAGGCTGAGCAGAAGCTCCGGCAGGCGCGCCCGCAGCGTCATCAGCAGGATCGTCGCCGCACGGGAGAAGGCACCCAGCCGCGAGAAGCGCAGCAGCCGGAAGAGCCGCAGCAGGCGCACGAGCTGGGTGTTGCCGACCAGTTCGCCGAGCAGCAGCGGCAGGATCGCCACCAGGTCGACCAGCGCCATCGGGGTGACGGCATAGCGCAGTCGGCCGGCGATGCCGGCATAGCGCGGGTCGGCACCGGCGGCGATCAGGCGGGCCGCATACTCGACGACGAAGATCGCGCCGAAGATGCGCTCGACCCAGAGGAACAGGCCGGGCGCCGCCTGGCTCACCGCCGGCTCGGTGTCGAGGATCGCGAACACCGAGCTGACGACGATGCAGACGGCGAGGCCCCGGTTGATCCAGCCCGCGGCGCGCGAGGCACGGCCGAGCGGATCGAGCAGGCGGTTCAGACGGTGGGCGAGCGGCGGACGCATTCGAACCTCGACCTGTCATGCCGGTCGGCCAGGGAAACGGGAGAGTGGGGAAACGGTGGAGCGGTCATGGCGTGCGCGGCGGCTCCGGATCGGGCGCCGGATCGTCGGCCGGCGCCGGTGCCACCGCTGCAGCCATGGCCGGCGACCGGGCCAACTCGAGCATGGCGCGCGCGATCTCCCGCTCGCCCATGACGATGTGGTCGGCACCGTGGCTTCGCAGGTGCTCGACCTCGGCATCGGAATGGGCGCGGGCGATGATCGCCAGGCCGGGATTGGCAGACCGGGCGCCGTGGACGATCTGGCCGGCCTCGAAGGCTTCGGGGATGGCAACGAAGAGGATGCGCGCCCGGTCGAGCGCGGCCGCCTCCAGGATCCTGGCGTCGGCGGCATTGCCGGCCAGCACCTCGCGCCCCTCGGCATGGAGCTGGTCGATCAGCGTCTGCCGCTCCTCGATCACCAGCGTCGGGGTGCCGGCCTCGGCCAGCCCGGTGCCCACGATGCTGCCGACCCGGCCGTAGCCAACGACGACCGCATGGCCGGACAGCTCCGTGCGTGCCGGCCCCGCCTCCTCCGGATCCTCCGCCGGCGGCGCCGCGCGCGCGGCGGAGTCCGCCTCGGCCGCGGCGCGCGCCCGCTCGGCCCTCGCGCGCATCGCATCCAGGCCGGCGAAGAGGAACGGGTTGACCAGGATCGACAGGATCGCGCCGGCCAGGATGAGGCTGCGGCCGTCCTCCGGCAGGATCTGCAGGCTGACGCCGAGGCCGGCCAGGATGAACGAGAACTCGCCGATCTGCGCCAGGCTGGCCGAGATCGTGAAGCCGGTGCCGGAGCTGTATCCGAAGGCCCGCACGATGAGGAAGGCTGCCACCGACTTGCCGGCGACGATGATCAGCACGGTGCCGAGCAGCGGCAGCGGATCCCGGAGCAGGCTGGACGGATCGAACAGCATGCCGACCGAGACGAAGAACAGGACGGCGAAGGCATCGCGCAGGGGCAGCGTCTCCTCGGCCGCGCGCTGCGAGAGCGGCGATTCGCTGAGGATCATGCCGGCGAAGAAGGCGCCGAGCGCGAAGGAGACGCCGAAGAGGACGGCCGCGCCGTAGGCGACGCCGAGCGCCACGGCCAGCACCGCGAGACGGAAGAGTTCGCGCGAACCGGTATGGGCGACATAGTGCAGGATCCACGGAATGATCCGCCGCCCGACGACCAGCATCAGCACGACGAAGGCGGTCACCTTCGCCAGCGTCAGACCGACGGTGGTCAGCACGTCCCGCGCCGCGAGCGGATCCCCCGGACGCGCGGCCGGATCGAAGCCGCCGCCGAGGAGGCCGGCCAGGGCCGGCAACAGGACCAGCGCGAGGACCATGGCGAGATCCTCGACGATCAGCCAGCCGACCGCGATGCGCCCCCGCTCGGTGTCGACCATCCGCCGCTCCTGGAGCGCGCGCAGCAGCACCACGGTACTGGCCACCGACAGCGCGAGGCCGAACACCAACCCCGCGCCCCATGGCCAGCCCATCGTCCAGCCGAGACCCATCCCGAGCAGCGTCGCCACGGCGATCTGCGCGACCGCTCCCGGAATGGCGATGGCGCGCACCGACAGGAGTTCGGCCAGGGAAAAATGCAGGCCGACGCCGAACATCAGCAGGATGACGCCGATCTCCGCCAGTTCGTTGGCCAGCCCCTGGTCGGCTACGAAGCCCGGCGTGAAGGGCCCGACAGCGATGCCCGCGAGCAGATAGCCGACCAGCGGCGATATCCGGATGCGGTTGGCGATGGTGCCCAGGACGAAGGCGAGGCCGAGGCCGGCGACGATGGTGGCGATGAGCGGCGTGTGATGCAGCATTCCTTGCGGTTCCGACCCGTGCGCGGTGGATGGGAACCCCATTATGCAGCCTCGGCGCGCGCTGTCCTCCCCCTGGTCGCCGACGCCCCTGCGGTCAGTCGAGGAAACCGAAGTGCCGGGGCATCCAGAGCACGATCTCGGGGAAGATGACGCACAGCGCGAGCGCGCCCATCTGCAGCGCGACGAACGGAATGATGCCCCGATAGATGTGCCCCATCGTGATCGAGGGCGGCACCGTCCCCTTCATGTAGAAGAGCGCGAACCCGAACGGCGGGGTCAGGAACGCCGACTGGAGATTGACCGAGACCAGGATGACGAACCACAGCAGGAAGTCCCGGTTCTCGGCCAGGTGCGGCGTGAAGTCGATCGCCTTCAGGATCGGCGCGAAGATCGGCAGCACGATGAGGCAGATCTCCAGCCAGTCGAAGAAGAAGCCCATCACGAAGACCAGCGCCATCACGAAGACCAGGATCTCCCAGCCGCTGTCGATGCCGAGCGTGCGCAGCAGTTCGGCGACGAGATCGTCGCCGCCGAGCGCGCGGAAGACGTAGGAGAAGAGCGTCGCCCCGAAGATGATGAAGAAGACGAGGGCGTTGGTCAGGCCGGCGCTCTCGATCACCTCGCGGATCATGGCCCGGTTCAGGCGGCCGTTCCACGCCGCCAGCACCAGCGCGCCGGCGCAGCCGGCGCCGCCGGCCTCGGTCGGGGTGGCGAAGCCGCCGAAGATCGAGCCGAGGACGACCAGGATGAGGAAGGCCGGCGGCAGGAACGAACGGAACACCAGCCGCAGCATCTCGCCCGTGTTCCGCGGGCCGGCGTCGGCGGCGAGCGGCGGCGCGGCCCGCGGGTTGAGGGTCGAGTAGATCAGGATGTAGCCGAGATAGACCAGCGACATCAGGACGCCCGGCATGATCGCGGCCGTGAACAGCGTCCCGACCGAGATCGTCATCAGGTCGCCGATGATGACGAGCATGATCGACGGCGGAATGAGGATGCCGAGCGTGCCGGCCGACGCGATGGTGCCGACCGAAAGCTCCTTGGAATAGCCGCGCTCGAGCATGGTCGGCAGCGCGATCAGCGTCAGCATGATGACGGATGCGCCGACGATGCCGGTGGTCGCCGCCATGATGGTGCCCATGATCGTCACCGACATGGCGAGTCCGCCCGGGATGCGCCGGGTCAGCACCTGCAATGCCCGCAGCAGCTCGTCCGCCACGCCCGAGCGTTCCAGCACCGTGCCCATGAAGACGAACATCGGGACCGCGATCAGAACCTGGTTCTGGACCGCCTGCCCCCAGATGCGCGGCACGATGTTGAAGAACTGGACGGGCTGGAAGACCTCGAAGAGGATCCCGACGAAACCGAACATCAGCCCGACGCCGCCGAGCACGAAGGCGACGGGAAAGCCGATGAACATGACGACGGTGAGGGCGGCGAACATCAGCAGGGCCAGATGGTCGCCGATCCAGTACCAGATGTCCTCCACCGCTCAGCGCCCCGCCGGCGCGGGCGCGGCGCGACGGGCCACGTCCGGTGGGCCGAAGAGGAACGCCAGCTTGCGGAACAGCACGGAAATCACCGCGAGGTCGATGAGCACGAAGCCGGCGACGAGGCACGCCTTGACGATCCAGCGCCAGGGCAGCCCGTTCGGCGCGTCCGAACTCTCGTTCTGGAGAAACGAGGTCAGCGCGAAACCGTAGGAATGCCAGGTCGCGATAGCGAGGTAGGGGGCCGCGAAGATGACGATGCCGACCACCTCGAGCCACGCCTGCCGCCGCGCCGGCATGGCCGCGGTGAAGACGTCGATCCGGATATGGACGTTGCGGATGTAGGCGTAGCCGAGCCAGGCCAGGAACAGCACGCCGTGGAGATGCCACTCCATCTCCTGGATCGGGGTCGAGCCGAACCCCGGCAGCTGGAAGCCGAACTTGCGCGTGACGATGTCCCAGCAGATCAGCGCGACGAGCGCCAGGAACAGCCACCCGGCGGCCCGGGCGATGTGTTCGAGCAGGCGATCGATCGCCCCGCTCACCGACAGCAGCAGCCCCATCCCTCTCCCCTCAGGCCCGGATCGCAGGCGCGCGGCACGGTCGGCGGACGGCAGGGCCGTCCGCCGGACCGCTCCGGCGATCGCTCAGCGCAGGTAGCCGTTCTCGCGCCAGATCTGGTATTCGGCGCGGAAGGCCTTCAGGGACTCCCAGCCCTTCTTGAATTCGGGGCTCTTGGCCGCCTGCTCGTCGGCCACCACGTCCCAGGTCTTGCGGTAGGTCGCGAGGATCTCGTCGCTCCAGCGGTGGATGGTGACGCCCTTCGACTGGATCTCGCGCATCGCCTTGGCCTGGCTCGCCTCGGAGAGCGCCAGCCCGTAGGTGATGTTGCCCTCGCAGACCGTCTCGACCTGGGCCTTCTGGGTCGCCGACAGCGAATCCCACTTGGCCTTGTTCCAGAACATGTCGCTGAAGGTCGATTGCTGATGCCAGCCGGGGAAGTAGTAGTGCTTGGCCACCTGGTGGAAGCCGAGGGAGAGATCCATCGCCGGCATCGAGAATTCGGTCGCGTCGATGGTGCCGAGCTGCAGCGCCTGGAAGATTTCACCCGCCTGCAGCAGCTGCGTTGCCACGCCCAGCTTCTGCATGACGATCGCACCCAGGCCGTAGAAGCGCATCTTCAGGCCCTTGAGGTCTTCGACGCTCTTGATCTCCTGGCGGAACCAGCCCGACGCCTCGGGCGAGATGATCGTGCAGATCATCGAGTGGATGTTGTACTTGGCGTAGAGCGCACGCATCAGCTTCTCGCCGCCGCCGATCTTCATCCAGGCGATGAACTCGCCGGCGTCCGGGCCGAACGGCACCGAGCCGTAGAGGGCGAAGGCGATGTCCTTGCCGGTCCAGAAGCCGGGCGAGGCCCAGGCCGCGTCGAGCGAGCCCGAGGACACCGCATCGAAGGACTGGCCCGGCGGGACCAGCGCCCCCGGCTCGAAGAAGCGGATGTCGACGGAGCCGCCCGACACCAGCTTGATCTGGTCGACGGTGCGCTTGGCCTGCGGCCCCAGGATGGCCAGCGACGACGCGAAGTTCGATTGCATCTGCACCCGCACGCGCTTGTCCTGCGCGGCTGCGGGTGCGATCGAGGCGGCCGCAAAAAGCACGGCCGCCGCACAGGCGCCGACGGCGCCCATCCGGAATATCGACATGAGTCCTCCCTTTCGATGTGGCGGCTTATGTCTGCCGCTCGTCATCGACTCCACTCTAGGCAGACTCGGGTCTGCTCGGCAATCTCGCTAATTGTCGGAATGATTTATCGATTTATACCGATGTAATGCGTCGTCCCCGGACGCCGGCGACTTCAACCGTCGGGTTGGCGCGGGTCATCCCGGTCTCGTCGGCACAGCCAGATTCCGAGTTCCCGCCGGCGGCAGGCGAGGCGCACGCCCGCCTCCTCGAACGTCTTGATCAGCAACGCTTCCGTCGACCGATGCAGGACGTGCCGGCCGGCCTCGAAATCGCGGACGGTGCTGCGCGACACGCCGGCCAGACTGGCCAGTCGCGCCTGCGTCCAGTCGAGCAGCCCGCGCGCGCCACGGCATTGTTCGGGGAGGAGATTCATCGTCGGAACCGTTGCCGAGGTCGCGCAAAATCAACCATAATGGGCGAATATGGTCAACGGCTCGGGGCGACTTCCTGGGCGGCGGAAGAGGCGACTACCTGGATGATGTCGGACGAATCGCTCCTGGCGCTCGTACTCGCCTTGCCATTCGCCGGCAGCCTGGTCGTCGGGTTCCTCCCCTCCAACCGCCACAATCTGGAGGCATGGCTCGCGGGAGCGATCGCGCTGGCTGGGCTGGCGATCGCGCTCGCCCTCTATCCGGCGGTCGCCGACGGGAAGGCGATCCGGGTCGCGGTCGAGTGGCTGCCGACGCTCGGGCTGGACTTCACGCTGCGCATGGACGGGTTCGCCTGGCTGTTCACCGTCCTGGTGACGGGCATCGGCCTGCTGGTGGTGCTGTATGCGCGCTACTACATGTCGCCGGACGACCCGGTGGCCCGCTTCTTCGCGTTCCTGCTCGGCTTCATGGGCGCGATGCTGGGCATCGTCCTGTCCGGCAACCTCATCCAGCTCGTATTCTTCTGGGAACTCACGAGCCTGTCCTCGTTCCTGCTGATCGGCTACTGGCATCACACTGCCAAGGCGCGCGACGGCGCGCGCATGGCCCTGACGGTGACGGCGAGCGGCGGGCTGTGCCTCTTCGTCGGCGTCGTGATCGTCGGACATATCGTCGGCAGCTACGACCTCGACCGGGTTCTGGAATCGGGCGCCGCCATCCGCTCGCACGCGCTGTATGTGCCAGCCCTCGTGCTCATCCTCCTCGGTGCGCTGACCAAGAGCGCGCAGTTTCCGTTTCACTTCTGGCTGCCGCAGGCGATGGCGGCCCCGACGCCCGTGTCGGCCTACCTGCACTCCGCGACCATGGTGAAGGCGGGTGTGTTCCTCATGGTCCGGCTCTGGCCGGCGCTCGGCTACACCGAAGCCTGGTTCTGGATCGTCGGGACGGCCGGCCTCTGCACCTTCGTGCTGGGCGCCTACCTCGCCATGTTCCAGCAGGATCTCAAGGGCCTGCTCGCCTACTCCACGATCAGCCATCTCGGGCTGATCACGCTGCTGATCGGGCTCGACAGCCCGACGGGGATCGTCGCCGCGATCTTCCACATGATGAACCACGCCACCTTCAAGGCCTCGCTCTTCATGGCCGCCGGCATCATCGACCATGAGACGGGCACCCGGGACATCCGGCGGCTGAGCGGACTGCTTCGCCTGATGCCGGTCACCGCCGGCCTGGCGATTCTGGCGGCGGCCTCCATGGCGGGCGTTCCGCTCCTGAACGGCTTCCTGTCCAAGGAGATGTTCTTCGCCGAGGCCGTCGCCCATCATTCGAGTTCGGCCTTCGACCGGGTGCTTCCCTATCTGGCCGCGCTCGCTGCCATGTTCAGCGTCACCTATTCGCTGCGCTTCATCCATGGCGCGTTCTTCGGCCCGCCCCCGGCCGATCTGCCCCGGCAGCCGCCCCCGCTTCCGTCCTGGATGGCCGCCCCGGTGGCCCTCCTGGTGTCGGCATGCGTCCTGGTCGGCATGTTCCCGGCCGTGACCGCCGGTCCCTTCCTCGACAGCGCCGCGCGCGGCGTCCTCGGCGCGCACATTCCGACATACAGCTTGGCGGTCTGGCACGGGTTCAATGTCCCGCTGCTCATGAGCGTCGTCGCCATGGCAGGGGGCGCGCTGCTCTACCTGGCACTGCAGCGCTACCTCTCGAGCGGAATCGAGGGCTCGCCCCTGCTCCGCCGCCTCGACAGCCAGCGCATATTCGACCGGATCATGATCGCGCTGACCCTGCGCGCCGGCCGGATCGGCCTGGAGACGGCGGGCACCCGCCGTCTCCAGCCGCAGCTTCGTCTCATCCTGGGGGTGGCCTGCGCCGCCGCCCTGTGGCCGCTGCTGCAGTTGGGCATGGCGGCCGGCCCGCTCGCGCCGTCGGCGCTCGACCCTGCGCTGACCCTCGTCTGGGTGGTCGGGGCGGCCTGCGCCATCGCCGCCGCCTATCAGGCCAAGTACCACCGCTTCGCCGCGCTGATCCTCACCGGCGGGGCCGGCCTCGTCGTCTGTGTGACCTTCGCGTGGCTGTCCGCGCCCGACCTGGCCCTGACGCAGCTCCTGGTCGAGATCGTCACGACCGTCCTGCTGCTGCTCGGCCTGCGCTGGCTGCCCAAGCGCGAGGAGATGGTGGAGGCGGACCGGCATCGGACCCCGAGGGTTCTGCTACGGCGCGCCGCCGACCTTGCGATCGCGACGGTCGTCGGGATCGGCGTCGCGGCGATCGCCTATGCCGTGATGACGCGGCCGGCGCCGGACAGCCGGGCGAGCTTCTTCGTGGAGCGCGCCTATACCGAAGGCGGCGGCACCAACGTCGTCAACGTCATCCTGGTCGATTTCCGCGGCTTCGACACGCTGGGCGAGATCGCCGTGCTCGGCGTGGTTGCGCTGACGGTCTATGCGCTGCTGCGCCGCTTCCGCCCCGCCCCCGACAGTATCGTCAGCCCCGAGCAGCAGGTTCGCCAGAATGCCCGCGCCGCCGCCGCGGGCCCGCGGCAGCCGGCGGACGCGCTCGCCGACTCGCTGCTCGTGCCCGCCCTGGTCATGCGCCTGCTGTTCCCCGTCATCGGGATGGTGGCGGTCTATCTCTTCCTGCGCGGGCACGACCTGCCGGGCGGCGGCTTCGTCGCCGGCCTCACCATGTCGGTCGCGTTCATCCTGCAATACATGGCCGGCGGAACCCGGTGGGTCGAAGCCCGCCTGATCATCCTGCCCGTGCGCTGGATCGGGGTCGGGCTGCTGCTCGCGGCCCTCACCGGCCTCGGCGCCTGGGCGTTCGGGTATCCGTTCCTGACCTCCCATGCCAGCCATCCGACCCTGCCGGTGGTCGGCAAGGTGCCGCTCGCCAGTGCCATCCTGTTCGACCTCGGCGTCTTCGTCCTGGTCGTCGGAGCGACGGTACTGATCCTGATCGCGCTGGCCCACCAGTCGATCCGCACGCACCGGCCGACCAAGCCCGAGCCGGCACCGGACCACGCCTGATGGAACTGGTCGTCGCCATCGGCATCGGCGTGCTGGCCGGATCGGGCGTCTGGCTGCTGCTCCGGCCGCGCACCTTCCAGGTCATCATCGGCCTGTCGCTCATCTCCTATGCCGTGAACCTGTTCATATTCGGCATGGGGCGCCTGAGGACGGGCGTGCCGCCGATCATCGAGCCCGGTACCGTCGGCAACATCGCGCTCCATGACGACCCGCTGCCCCAGGCCCTGGTCCTCACCGCGATCGTCATCGCGTTTGCGACGACCGCGCTCTTCCTGGTGGTGCTGCTCGCCGCCCGCGGACTGACGGGCACCGACCATGTCGACGGCCGGGAGCGCGACCAGACATGAGCGCCTGGTCGAACCACCTGGTGCTGGTGCCGATCCTGCTGCCGCTGCTCGCCGGATCGGCGATGCTGCTGTATGACGAGCGGCGCCGGGCCTTGAAAGCCGCGATCAACCTCGCGGCCACCTTCGCCCTGATGCTGACGACGGTCGCCCTGCTGGCGACCGCCGCCGAGGGAATCCCGCCGCAGGTCTACCTCCTCGGCGACTGGCCGGCGCCCTTCGGGATCGTCGTGGTGCTCGACCGGCTCTCGGCGATGATGCTGGCGCTCACCAGCGTCCTCGGAATGGCGGCGGTCCTGTTCTCGCTCGCGCGCTGGCATCGCGCCGGCGTCCATTTCCATCCGCTGTTCCAGTTCCTGCTGATGGGCGTCAACGGCGCCTTCCTGACCGGCGACCTGTTCAACCTGTTCGTCTTCTTCGAGGTGATGCTGGCGGCGTCCTACGGGCTGGTCCTGCACGGATCGGGGATCGCCCGGGTCAAGGCCGGGCTGCAGTACATCGCCGTCAACCTGATCGCCGCCTCGCTCTTCCTGGTCGGCGTCAGCCTGATCTACGGCGTCACCGGCACGCTCAACATGGCCGACCTCGCCGTCCGCACGGCCGAGATCGCCGCCGAGGACCGCGGCCTGCTCCATGCCGGGGCGGCCATCCTCGGCATCGCATTCCTGATCAAGGCGGGGATGTGGCCGCTCGGCTTCTGGCTGCCGACGACCTACGTCGCCGCCGTGCCGCCGGTCGCGGCCGCCATCGCGATCATGACCAAGGTCGGCGTCTACGTCCTGCTCCGGCTGTCTCTGCTGGTGTCGGCCGGCGACGGTGTCGAAGGGTCCAGCCTCTTCGCGACCACCCTGCTCCTGTACGGCGGCATGGCCACCATCGCCTTCGGCATGGCGGGGATCCTGGCGGCCCAGGACACGGCCCGGATCGCCTGCTTCTCGATCCTGGTATCCTCGGGCACGCTGCTCGCGGCAATCGGGACCGGCCGAACGGACGTGACCGCGGCCGCCCTCTTCTACCTCGTCAGCTCGACCGTGGCTGTCAGCACGTTCTTCATGCTGATCGACCTGGTGGAGCGCGGCCGGGAATTCGGAGCCGACATGCTCGCCCTCACCCGCGAGGCTTTCGGCGGGCCGGACGCCGTCGAGGGCGAGGAGGACGAAGAGGTCGGCATCCCGGTCCCGGGCATCATGGCGATGCTCGGCATCAGCTTCATGGCGTGCGCCGTGCTGCTGGCGGGGCTGCCGCCATTGTCCGGCTTCATCGCCAAGTTCGCGCTCCTGTCCGGGCTCATCGGACGGGCCGACGCCGGCACCGCGGCCGGCATCACCGCGACGACCTGGACGTTCGTCGCCCTCCTGATCCTGTCCGGCCTTGCGACGGTCATCGCCATGGCGCGCGCCGGCATCCGCTCGCTGTGGGGGCCGGAAGAACGTGCGGTGCCGCGGGTCCGCGTCATCGAGATGGCCCCGATCGCGGGCCTGCTGCTGCTCTGCGTCGCCCTGACGGTCCAGGCGGGGCCGGTCCTCGCCTACATGCAGGCGACCGCTCGCGCCATCCATGCGCCCGACCAGTATGTGGGAAGCGTGATGAAGGCGCCGCGCACCCGGCCCGATCCGGCGGAGGGCAGCCGATGACGCGCTGGTTCCCCTTCCCCCTGCTGTCGTTCGCCCTCTTCGGCGCTTGGCTGCTGCTCAACGAGAGCCTGTCGCCGGGCCATGTGATCCTCGCGACGATCCTTGCCGTCGGCGGGGCGCTGGCCCTGACGGCGCTGGAGCCGCCCGGGCTGCGCCTGCGACGCCCCCGGGCGATCGCCGAGCTCGCGGCGCTCGTGCTGGTGGACATCGTCCGCTCCAACATCGCGGTCGGTCGGATCATCCTCGGTCCGCGACGTCGCGAGGAGATTTCGGGCTTCCTGGTCGTCCCGCTGGACATGCGCGCGCCCTACGGGCTGGCGACGCTCGCCACCATCCTCACGGCGACGCCCGGAACCCTGTGGGTGCGGTTCGATCCCGAGAGCGGCCTTCTGACGCTCCACATCCTCGACCTCATCGACGAGACCGCCTGGATCGCGATCATCAAGGGGCGGTACGAACGACGCCTCATGGAGATATTCGAATGAGCGCAACGATCCTGGCGTGGTCGCTCGTCCTGGCCCAGATGATGCTGGCCGCAGCGATGGCCTGCGCGGCGATCCGGCTGGTCCGCGGGCCGCGCGCGCAGGACCGGATCCTCGGGCTCGACACCCTCTACGTCAACGCCATGCTGCTGTTGCTGACCTTCGGCATCCGCACCGGCAGCACCCTCTATTTCGAGATGGCGCTCGCCATCGCCCTGCTGGGCTTCGTCGCCACCGTCGCGCTGTCGAAGTTCCTCATGCGCGGCGAGGTGATCGAGTGACGGGCGCCGCCGACCTGCCCGCATGGGCGGCGCTGCTGACGGCGCTGCTGGTCCTCCTCGGCGCCGGACTGGCGCTCGTCGGGTCGATCGGGCTGCTGCGCCTCGAGGACTTCTACCAGCGTGTCCACGCGCCGACGCTCGGCGCCACCCTGGGGGCCGGCTCCATCCTCATCGGCTCGATGGTCTTCTTCTCGGTCCTGCAGTCGCGGCCGGTGCTGCACGAAATCCTGGTCGGCGTCTTCCTGACCGTCACGACGCCGGTCACCCTGATCCTGCTCGTGAAGGCCACCCATCACCGCGATCTGGACGCCGAGCAGCCGGCGACGAAGACGGAGGCCGGCGACGATCGACCGGCGGGCTGAGCCGCCGGCTATGCCGGCTGCCGTCGCCACAGCAGCGTGAGGAGACCGGCGCCGACCAGGAACGCCCCGCCCGTGCGGTTGACCGCGCGCTGCACCGCCGGCCGACGGACCGCGCGCCGGGCCGTCGCGGCCAGCAGCGCATAGCCGGTGGCGTTGATGGTGGCGATTACGACGAAGGTCGCTGCCAGCAGGACGAGCTGCTGCACGAGGTCGCCGCTGCGGTCGACGAACTGCGGCAGGAAGGCGACGAAGAAGACGATCCCCTTGGGGTTGAGCGCGGTCACGCCGTAGGCGTGGAGGAATATGCGGCCGGGTCGCGCCGGCGCTGCCGGCGGCAGCCCGTCGGCGGAGACGGGTGCCCGCCAAAGCCGGATGCCGAGATAGATCAGATACGCCGCGCCGATCCATTTGAGGGCGGTGAAGAGGGTGGCCGAGGCGGCCAGCAGCGCGCCCAGGCCGAGCAGCGAGGCCACCACGGCCGTGGTGTCGCCCAGCGCGACCCCGGCGACGGTGGCCACGGCCGAGCGGCGGCCGTGGCCCAGCGCATAGGACACGACGAGCAGGACGGTCGGGCCGGGGATCGCCACCAGCACGGCGGAGGCGGCGACGAACGCCAGCCACTGTTCGATGGGCATCGGGATGCTCCGGAGGCTGCCAAGGACCAGGATCAATCCACCGCCGCCGACGGCACGCAACCCCCTTGTCGGACGACGGTGCGCACCCTATGTCGGCGTCGCGGGCCGGGCCCCTCTGGCGACCTCCTGTCGGGTCGTGATGTCGGACCGCATCGGGTGCGCTCGATGCCGGGTCCGGTCTGGTCGTCCTCTGCCGCTGCCGCGCGAGCCGCCCCTCCGAGCGTATGAGAGGGAGCGATGGATCAATTCGCAAGCATGCCGTTTCTCGGCCAACCCGTCTGGATGTGGCTGGTCTTCCTCGGTCTCGTGGCCGTGCTTCTCGCCTTCGACCTGGGCGTCCTGAACCGCGGCAGCCGCGAGATCGGCGTGCGCCGCAGCCTTGCCCTGTCGGCCTTCTACCTCACGCTCGGCCTCGCCTTCGGCGGGTTCGTCTGGCTCGAGCTCGGCCGGCAGGCGGGCGTCGAGTACCTGACCGGGTTCGTCGTCGAGAAGAGCCTGGCGATGGACAACGTCTTCGTCATCGCCATGATCTTCGGCTACCTCGCCATCCCGCGGGAGCTGCAGCACCGGGTGCTGTTCTGGGGCATTCTCGGGGTGATCGTGCTGCGCGCCGTCATGATCGGGGCCGGCGCGGCGCTGGTCACGAACTATGGCTGGGTGCTGTACATCTTCGCGGCGTTCCTGGTGTTCACCGGCATCAAGATGCTGTGGGCGGGCGATCATGATCCCGACCTGTCGCGCAATCCGGTGCTGCGCCTCGCCCGCCGCCTCTTCCGGGTCACGGACAAACTGCATGGCGACCGCTTCTTCGTTCGGGTGCCCGATCCGGCGACCGGCAGGTTGCGGCGGGCCGCGACGCCGATGTTCCTCGCGCTGGTGCTGATCGAGATCGCCGACGTCATCTTCGCCGTCGATTCGGTTCCGGCGATCTTCGCCATCACCACCGACGCCTATCTCGTCTATACCTCGAACATCTTCGCCATCCTCGGCCTGCGCGCGCTCTATTTCGCGCTCGCCGCGATCCTGCACCGCTTCGCCTACCTGAAGCAGGCGCTGGCCGTGCTGCTCATCTTCATCGGCGGCAAGGTGTTCGTGGCCGACCTGTTCGGCTGGGCCAAGGTACCGCCGGAATGGTCGCTCGGCATCACGGTGGCGATCCTCGCCGCCGGAATCGGCTATTCCATCTGGCGCACGCGCGGCGGCGCGGCGCTTCCCCCGCGCCTCGCCGCGGACGGCGGGCGCGGGCTATCCTGACCAGCCGCACGCGATCGACGGACACTCTCTTCCAGGGCAGCATATGGAAACACTTCTCGAAGGCTATCGCCGGTTCCGGAGCGACATCTGGCCGGCCGAGCGCGACCGCTACGAACGGCTGGCCAAGCGGGGGCAGCGGCCGGAGACCCTGGTCGTCGCCTGCTCCGACAGCCGCGTCGACCCGCAGACCGTCTTCGGCGCGGTCCCGGGCGAATTGTTCGTGGTGCGCAACGTGGCGGCCCTGGTGCCGCCCTACAGTCCCGACAGCCAGTATCACGGGACGAGCGCCGCGCTGGAGTTCGGCGTGCGCGTGCTCAAGGTGCGGCAGATCGTGGTGCTCGGCCACGCCCAGTGCGGCGGCGTGCGCGCCATGGTCGAGGGTTCGCCGGAGGAGGCGCGCGACTTCGTCGAGCCCTGGATTCAGATCGCCTGGGGGGTTCGCGAACTCGTGCCGCAGACCGGATCGGTCGAGGAACGGATCGCCGCCTACGAGGCGGGGGTCATCGGGCTCTCGCTCGACAATCTGCGGACCTTCCCGTGGATCGGGCAGCCGGCGGCGGAGGGCCGCATCGGCCTCCACGGCTTCAGCTTCGACATCCACACCGGGGTGCTCTCGCGCCTGACTGGACCCGGCCGTCTGGACCCCGTCGCCTGACCACCGGCTCCCGGCTGGCCCGCCTCTTGCTTGAAAGGGTGGCGATCCAGCCGGGAGCCGAACCGACGTGCCGAGCGCCGCGCGAGACATTTCCCCCGAGGCCGGGGCCCAGGGCGGCAAGCCGGTCGACATCGAGGGCGTGCTCCATCGCTACGGCGCGCTGACCGCCGTCGACCGGGTGACGCTGTCGATCGCGGCGGGCGAGGTCCTGGCGCTGCTCGGACCCTCGGGCTGCGGCAAGACCACCCTGCTGCGCATCGTCGGCGGCTTCGTGCGCCAGTCGGCCGGCCATGTGCGGATCGACGGCGCGATCATCGACGACCTGCCGCCGAACCGGCGCAACGTCGGGATCGTCTTCCAGTCCTACGCCCTCTTCCCGCACATGACGGTGGCGGAGAACGTCGCCTATGGCCTGAAGGCCCGCAGCTGGCGGCGCGCCGACATCGCCCCGCGCGTCGCGCGGATGCTGGAGGTGGTGCAACTGGGCGGGTTCGCGGACCGCCTGCCGCGCCAGCTGTCGGGCGGCCAGCAGCAGCGGGTGGCGCTGGCGCGGGCGCTCGCCGTCGGCCCGTCGGTGCTGCTGCTCGACGAACCGTTCAGCGCCCTCGACAAGGGCCTGCGCCTCGACATGCAGATCGAGCTGAAGCGCCTGCAGCGGCAGTTCGGGCTGACTGCGGTTCTCGTCACCCACGACCAGGACGAGGCGATGAGCGTCGCCGACCGGATCGCCGTG
Source organism: Allostella sp. ATCC 35155 (assembly GCA_006738865.1). Taxonomy (GTDB): domain Bacteria; phylum Pseudomonadota; class Alphaproteobacteria; order ATCC43930; family Allostellaceae; genus Allostella. The sequence goes on along the minus strand of AP019701.1, from coordinate 1,638,004 downwards.
ATGAGCCGCGGCCGGGTCGAGCAATGCGACACGCCGGTCGCCGTCTACGACCGCCCGGCGAGCCTGTTCGTCAGCGGTTTCGTCGGCACGTCGAACCGGATACCCGGCCGGGTCGCGGCGATCGAGGGCCCCGAGATGGCGATCGAACTCGGCGGCGGCGCGACGGTGATCCGGCCGACCGCGCCCGGCGTCCATGGCGGCGACAGCGTCCTCCTGGTGGTGCGCCCGGAGCAACTCGCCCTCCACGACGCGCCCGGCCCCGACCGCTGGCCGGTCGTAGTGCGACTGTCGGTGCCGCTCGGGCCCGACATCGTCCACGACCTCGAAGGCGCCGACGGAACCGGCCTCAAGCTGGTGACGCGGCGGACCGGACCGGCACCCGCGCCGGGTGCCGGCCTCTTCTGCGCGCTCGCCCCGGCCGCGAACCCCTCCATCTTTCCCGACCAAGACGACAGGAGCGCATCATGAGCTTGCGAATCAACCGTCGCGGCTTCCTCGCCGGCACCGCCGCCCTCGGTGCGGCCGGTCTCGCCGGCCGGCCGGCCTTTGCCAAGGGCTCGGTCACGGCCGCCATCTATCCCGGCTCGTGGGAGGAGGCATTCCGCGGCATCGTCGCCCCGGCGCTGGCCAAGTCGGACGGCGTCACGCTCGAGATGCAGCCGCTCTATGCCGTCGACCAGATCGCCAAGGCGCGGGCCGCGCGCGGGCAGCCGACCTTCGACGTCTTCGTGCTCGATCCCGGACCGCGCGTCAGCGGCATCGATGTCGGCGTCTTCGAGAAGTTCGACCCGAAGAAGCTGAAGAACCTGTCGGCCATCCCGGGCGGGCTCGCCGACGAATGGGGCGTGACGATCGCCGCCCAGGTCGTCGGTATCGCCTACAATCCCAAGAAGCTGCCGGCGCCCACGAGCTGGGAGGATCTGCTGAAGGATCCCTGGGTGTCCCGCCTCGGCCTGACCGGGTTCCAGACCACGTTCGGCACCGTCTCGATCATCGAGATCGCCAAGCGCTTCGGCGGCTCGGAGACCAACGTCGACCCGTTCTTCACCGAGATGCGCAAGGTGCTGTCCAAGGTGGCGACGATCGGCGCGCCGCAGGCGATGGCGGGCCTCTTCCAGCAGGGCCAGTGCGACGTCCTCTACACCAACACGCAGACCGTCTCGACGCTGAAGGGCCGCGGCGTCGACATCGAGTTCGTGAAGCCGGCGTCGGGCGCGGTCGCCTTCTTCACCACCATGCATGTCGCCAAGGGCGCGGCCGAACCCGAGAACGCCTACAAGTACATCGACACGGTCATCAGCCGGGACGTGCAGGCGGCGCTGATCAAGCCGCCCTGGAACTTCGTGCCGGTCAACAAGGAGGTGACCCTCGGCCCCGCGCTGCCGATGAAGTCGCTGGACGAGATGGCCGGCTTCGTGCGGCACGACTGGTCGAAGATCAATCCCTTGCGCGCCTCCTGGATCGAGCGCTTCAACAAGGAAGTCGCGAAGTAGGGGATGACCGACGCCGTTGCGGCGAACGGCTGGCTCGGCCGGCTCCGGCCGGCCGAGTGGCAGCTCGCGCTGCCGCTGACGCTCGCCTTCGCCGCCTTCTTCCTGGCGCCGCTCGGCCTGCTTGCCGCCGTCAGCGTGTTCGACGACGACGCGCTGACGCGGGCAGGCTTCGCACAATGGGCGAAGTTCCTCGGCGACCCCTTCTATTGGAGCGTCGTCGGCGACACGCTCGGCCTCGGCCTGATGACGGTGGCGGCGACCGCGCTGGTTGGCTTCCCGCTGGCGCTCGTCTTCATCGAAGCGAGCCCGCGCTGGCAGCGCATCCTGCTCTTCGTCATCGTGCTGCCGCTACTGACTTCGGTCGTCGTGCGGACCTTCGCCTGGATCGTCATCCTGGGCCAGGAGGGCGTCCTCAACCGCGCCATCGTGGCGCTCGGCCTGTCGCCCGCGCCGGTGCGGCTGCTCCAGACCGAGGCGGGGCTCGTGCTGGCCCTGACCCAGATCGAGATGCCGCTGATGCTGCTGCCGCTGCTCGGCGTCATGATGCGCCTCGACCCGGCGCTGCGCGACGCCTCGGAGGCGCTCGGCGCCTCGCGCTGGCGCACCCTCTTCCGGGTGACGCTGCCCCTCTCCGCCCCCGGCCTCGTGTCCGGCTGCCTGCTCGTCTTCGCCTCCAGCACCACCGCCTTCATCTCGCAGTCGGTGATCGGCGGCAACCGGCTGGTCTACCTGCCGCTCGTCATCTGGCAGCAGTCGCTGGTCGTCTACAACTGGCCGCTGGCGGCCGTCGCGGCGCTGACGCTGCTGGTCTCGGTATCGGCCTGCGTCGTCGCGATCTCCGCGTTCGGCCGGCGGATCGGTGGAGCCCCGGTCGGAGTGCCCGCCCATGGCTAGACGCCGCACCGCCGCCGATCTCTCCTATGCGCTGGTGATCGGCGGGCTGGCCGCGCTGGCCATCCTGATCCTGACCGGGCCGGTCGTGATCGTGCTGCTGACCTCGTTTACCGAGGGCCGCTCGCTGCGCTTTCCGCCGACGGGCTTCTCGACCGAGTGGTACCAGCTCCTGTTCGACCGGGCCCGATCGGGCCAGATCCACCGCGCCGCCGGCAACAGCCTCTACGTCGCCGCCGTCGCGACGGCGATCGCGGCCGTGCTGGGAACGCTGGCAGCGGTCGGGATCGCCCGGCGCGGCACCGGCTGGGCGCGCGCACTCGACACCCTCTTCATGTCGCCGCTGATCCTGCCGGGCATCGCCTTCGGGCTGGCCGCGCTCATGTACTTCACGCTGATCGGACTCCGGCCGTCGCTCGATCTCATCGTCCTCGGGCACGTCATCGTGGTCGTGCCGTTCGTCCTGCGCACGACCTCGGCCAGCCTGTCGCAGCTCGACCCGGCGCTCCTGGAAAGCTCGGCCAGCCTCGGCGCCGGCTGGTTCTACACCTTCCGCCGCGTCACCCTGCCGACCATCGCGCCCGGCATCGCGGCCGGCGCCTTCCTCGCCTTCATCGCCTCGCTCGACAACGTGCCGGTGTCGCTGTTCCTCGCGGGGCCGCGCAGCGACATGCTGCCGATCCGCATGTGGGGGATGATGGAGAGCACGCTCGACGTCCGCGTCGCCGCCGTGTCCGGCGTCTTGATCGCGGCCGTGCTGGCCCTGATGCTGCTGATGGAGCGCCTGACCGGCCTGACCCGGCGCATGTCGAGCTAGAGGATTCCCGATGGAACTGACCGCACAGAGACTGACCGCGGAGGCGTTCGCCCCCTATGGCGACGTGCTGGCCGCGCCCGATGCGCCTGGCCGCAGCTATTTCGAGGAGGGGCTGGGCAACCTCCGACCCGGCGCCTGGCCGAGCCTGTCGCTCTCGCTGCGGGCACCGGCGGAGTCGCTGCCGCTGGAGGCCAAGCTGCTGGAGCGGCACGAGTTCTCCTCCCAGAGCTTCGTCGCCATCGACGCCTCGCGCTGGATCGTCATCGTTTGCCCGCACGCCGCCGATGGCGGCCCGGACGTCGCCCGGGCCGTCGCATTCGTCGCCGGCCAGGGCGAAGGCGTGACCTACAAGCCCAACGTCTGGCACCACGGCCTGACCTGTCTCGATCGTCCGGGCAAGTTCGCCACCTTCATGTGGCGCGACGGCACCACGGGCGACGAGGAGTTCGTGCCCGTCGCGCCCTTCACCGTCCACGTTCCCACCTGACCGCCCCCGCCGCCGCCCCGGAGACGCCGATGTCCTGGCAGCCCACCCGCGACTTTGTCGGCTACGGCCGCACCCCGCCCGACCCGCAATGGCCGAACGGCGCCCGGCTCGCGATCAACTTCGTCATGAACTACGAGGAAGGATCCGAGCCATCGGTGCAGGACGGCGAAGGCCATACCGAGCTGGGCCTGACCGAGGCGCATGGGCTGAACCAGGGCGTCAAGGGCCGCGACCTCGCCGGCGAGAGCATGTTCGAGTATGGCAGCCGGGTCGGCTTCTGGCGCCTGATGCGGCTCTTCGAGGAACGCGGGCTGCCGATGACGGTGTTCGGCTGCGCCCTGGCCCTGGAACGCAACCCCGACGCCGCCGCCGCCATCCGCGCGGCCGGCCACGACGTCTGTTGCCATGGTTGGCGCTGGATCAAGCATTTCGAGCTGAGCGAGGAGGAGGAGCGCGAGCATATCCGCCTGGCCGTCCAGTCCCTGCGGCAGACGGTCGGCGACCGCCCCTACGGCTGGTACTGCCGCTACGGACCCAGCGTGAACACCCGCCGGCTCGTCGCCGAGGAGGGCGGCTTCCTCTACGATTCCGACAGCTATGCCGACGAGCTGCCCTTCTGGCAGACGGTCGACGGCAAGCCGCACCTCGTCGTGCCCTACTCCCTCACCAACAACGACGGCAAGTATGCCGGCTGGATGGGCACGTCCGACCAGTGGTTCTCGTTCGTGCGCGACGCGGTCGACATGCTGTGGCGGGAGGGGGCGAAGACGCCGAAGATGATGTCGGTCGGGCTGCATATGCGGCTGATCGGCCATCCGGCCCGCGCCGTCGGCCTGGAGCGGCTGCTCGACCATGTGATGGGGCTGGAGGGGGTCTGGGTCACCCGCCGCATCGAGATCGCCCGGCACTGGCGCGAGGTTCACCCGTTCGGGGCGTAAGCGAAGGGGTCGGCCGCGGCCGACCCCTTCGCAGGCGCGCATCACCGGCCGATCCGGCGCAGGCCGATATACTGCAGCTCGGCGAACAGCAGCACCGTCACCGCCTGCACGGCGACGAAGGCGACGCCGAGCCCGGTCGGCTGGAACCAGCCGGCAACCAGCACGAGGACGCAGTCGATCGCCCACAGGACGTTGGCGGCGATGACCAGCCAGACCCCGCCGGCCGACGGCACGGGGCGCCCGGCCAGCCAGAGCAGCAGCGCGGCATAGGGCAGCAGGACGATCCCGGCCGGCAGCAGCAGTGCCGCCGGCAGCCCGAGCAGGCCGGAGAGCGGCCCGGCGGCGAGGGCCATCAGCAGACCGCTCGCGGCGCTGACGGCGGCATCCGCCTGGAGCGCGCGCCGCAGGAACAATCCCGGACGGGTGGTGGACGCGTCGATGGTGAGCTGGGACATGGGGCGATCCTTTCCCGGAACGCGCGCGGCGGCTGCCGCGGCTGGCCGGGAGGATCGTCCTGCCAGGGCATGGGGTCGATTATCCGGGAGGTAACGGCGCCTGGCCGAGGACGCGCTCGGCCCCCTGCAGGAGGCCCTCGGCTTCGGCCGCTCGCAGCGCCGCCTCCTGATAGTGCTGCCAGCCCCAGCCGAGCGCCGCCGAGGCGCCCGCGGCGGCGAAGGTGGCGATGCCGGCGGCGCCGAACAGGACGAAGTCGGCCAGCGGACCCGGCATCATCGCCGCCACCTTGCCGGCCGAGAGCGGGGCGACCGCGGCACCGGCCGCGGGCGCCGTCGCCGGGACCGTGGCGGCGGAGACGCCGGCCCCTGCCACCGATGCGGCGCCGCCCGCGGTCACGGCCTTGGCCGCCAGCCACAGCATCGCCGACTGGACGCCGGCGAAGACCAGGCCCTGGGCCTCGCCCTCGACCTGCCCGGCCAGCGCCTGGCGCGGCGTGATGCGTCCGCCGAGAACGTCGTAGGCCGTCACCGCCAGCCCGAAGCCCGAAGGCAGCGGCAGCCGGCTCCGCGCCACCTGCAGCGTGTTGACCAGGAACATCTGCTCGATGCCGTGCATCTGCCGGCGGACGTGCCAGCCGGACGCGTCGGGTCCGGCTTCCGCGAAGGCGCGGTCGGGATCGGAACGTGTCCCGGAAGGCGGACCATGGAGCGCGCGGACCGCCGCCTCGAACGGATCGCCGGCCGCGGCCGGGCCGGCCATCCCGGCGAGCAGGAGGATCGCGATGCCGAACGTGCGCCCCACCGCCATTCAGAACTCCCCGGGGCTGCGCTTGATCGCGGCGACGATGTCGGCGACCGTCGCGATCCGCGCATCCTCGCCCAGCTCGCGCCACAGGCGCTGGAACAGCTCGGCATGGACGGCCTGCACCGCCGGTCCGGTCAGCCGCACGTCGATCGGCCCCAGGCGGCGGACGAGTTCGGCGGCAATGACGTCGCGGCCGGCGCCACGCAGCGGTATGTCGCTCAGATTGTCGCGCGCCCAGCGGTCGAGCGCCCGTGCCTCGCCCAGCGCCCAGAGGTCGTAGCGCCGCTGCTGCTCGCGGCTCCATTCGCCATAGGCCCGTTCGAGCCGTCGCTGGAGCGGGCGCAATTCGGCCTCGCTCGCCTCGTCCGCCTCGGCCTGCGCGCGGGCGAGTTCGCCTCGCGCCCGAGCGAGCCCGGCCATGGCTTCGTGCGCCGGCTGGCCGGGGACCACGGTCTCATGCGCATCGAGCCCGGCCAGGACCGTCGCCAGGGCGGCCGCCTGCATCTTCGCCCGCCGCGCCGCCACCTCGGAGCGCAGCCGCGCGATTTCGTCCGCCCGGCAGGCGCCGTGGCGGTGGAGCCGGGCCTCGACCGCCGACAGCGTTCCTGCCGCCGCCGCCAGCAGGCGCCCCGCATCGCCGCGGGCGAGGCTCGGTGCGGCGGCATCCTCCAACAGGGTCGCGACTTCGGCGAGCCGCTCGCCCGCATCGCGGCAGGCATCCGGCCGCGGCGGCGGGTGCGCAGGGGCGGGCGGGTCCGCACGCTCGATCGCGGCCATCGCCAGCGCCCCGGCGACGGCGCCGACGGCGGCACCGAGGAACGCGGCGGCGAACGCGCCGCCGGATCCCGCCCTCGCCCCGGTCTCATTGGTCATCGCCCTGCCCCTTCCGCCGTGTCGCCCGACCACGATGGCGTCGCCGCGGCGACCGATGCAATCGAAGGGTGACGGCGGAACGCCGAAGGCCGAAGATGGGGCCGAACCGACCGGGAAGCATCCGAGGAGTGCCGGCCGATGACGACGACCGCCCGACCGCGCGACCCTTCTCCGTCCTGGCGCCTTCGCCATGCCGGCGCGCTCGCCCTGCTCGCCCTCTGGTGCGGCTTCGGACCGCCGGCCGCGGCCCAGGCGCCGGCGGGCGCCCCGCCGACCGCGGTCGTCGTCAGCGAAGCCGAGAAGCGCCCCCTCACCCGTTCCTTTCCGTTCGTCGGACGCGTCCAGGCGCTCGACAAGGTCGAGCTCCGCGCCCGCGTCCAGGGGTTCCTGCAGCGGCGGGTGTTCACCGAAGGCGCCCAGGTTCGCGAGGGCGACCTGCTGTTCGTGATCGAGAAGGCGCCGTTCGAGGCCGCCGTGGCACAGCAGCGCGCGGCCGTCGCCGTTGCCCAGGCGGGTGCCCAGAACGCCGCCGTCCAGCTCGCCCGAGCCCGTGACCTGGCGCGCACGCAGAACATCCCGCAGGCGACCGTCGACCAGCGGGCGGCCGACGACGCACAGGCCCGCGCGCGGGTGCTGGAGGCCCAGGCCGGGCTGCGCGATGCCGAGATCAATCTCGGCTACACCGACATCAAGGCGCCGCTCGACGGGCGGATCGGGCGGTCGAACTTCACGGTCGGCGCCTTCCTCGGCCCCGATTCGGGATCGCTCGCGACCATCGTCCGCGAGGATCCCATGACCATCACCTTCAGCGTGCCGCAGCGCATGATGGTCGAGGCCCAGCGTTCGGGACTGGCGGAGGAGAAGTTCGTCGTCCGCGCCATCCTCGCCGACGGCAAGCCCTACGGCCATCCCGGCACCATCGACTTCGTCGACGTGCAGGTCGACCAGCGCACCGACAGCGTCGCGGTCCGCGCGCGCTTCCCCAACCCGGACCGCATGCTGGTCGACGGCCAGGCGGTGCGGGTCGCCGCCGAGACGGCAACGCCCGAGGAGGCGGTCATGATCCCCCAGGCCGCCATCCAGCGCGACCAGAGCGGCGCCTTCGTGCTCGTCGTCGGAGCAGGCGAGAAGGTCGAGGTCCGGCGCGTCGCCACCGGCACGGTGGACGCCGGCTGGGTCGCGATCGCGTCCGGGATCGCCCCCGGCGACCGGGTGATCGTGCAGGGCGTGCAGCGCGTGCGGCCGGGGCAGGTGGTGGCGCCGACGACGGCGCCACCGGCTCCGCGCGGCTGAGCCCGGCCCGCCGCCATGCTCTCCGCCGTCTTCATCGACCGGCCCCGCCTCGCCGCCGTCATCTCGATCGTCATCACGCTGGCGGGGCTTATCGCCATGCAGGCGATCCCGGTGGCCCAGTTCCCCGACATCGTGCCGCCGCAGGTCACGGTCACCGCCAGCTATCCCGGCGCTTCGGCCGACGTCGTCGAGGCGACGGTGGCACAGCCGATCGAATCGCAGGTCAACGGCGTCGACGGCATGCTCTACATGAAGTCGACGAGCGGCAACGACGGCAGCTACAGCCTCTCGATCGCCTTCGAGGTCGGCTCCGATCCCGACGTCAACGCCGTCAACGTCCTGAACCGCGTCCAGCTGGCCGAGGCGCGGCTGCCGGACGAGGTGACGCGGGCGGGAATCAACGTATCGAAACAATCCTCCGCCCTGCTGCAGGTGGTGGACCTCCATTCCCCCAAGGGCACGCACGACGCGCTCTTCCTCTCGAACTACGCGACCATCAACGTGCTCGACACGCTGGCGCGGGTTCCGGGGGTCGGGCAGGCGATGATGTTCGGTCCGCTCGACTATTCCATGCGGATCTGGCTGAACGTCGAGCGCATGGCGGTCTTGGGTGTCACCGTCCAGGACGTGGTCTCGGCGCTGGCGAGCCAGAACGTCCAGGCCGCCGCCGGCCGCATCGGCGCGGCCCCCTACACCGCCGACACGCAGTTCCAGCTGACGGTGCAGACGAGAGGCCGACTGACCGACGTCGCGGCGTTCGAGAACGTCATCGTGCGCGCCGACCCCGGCGGCGCCCTGCTCCGCATCCGGGACATCGGCCGGGTGGAACTCGGCGCCCGCTCGTCGGATTCCTTCGGCCGGCTGAACGGCAAGCCCGCGGCGGTCATCGGCATCTTCCAGGCCCCGGGGGCCAACGCCATCGCCGTCGCCGAGGGGGTGCAGACGGCGCTCGCCGACCTCTCCCAGCGCTTTCCCGACGACCTCGCCTATTCGGTCGTCTACGACACCACGGTCTTCGTCCAGGACACCATCGGCGAGGTGATCACGACGCTGATCGAGGCCTTCATCCTCGTCGTGCTGGTGGTCTTCGTCTTCCTCGGCCAGTTGCGGGCGACGCTGATCCCGATGCTGGCCGTGCCCGTGGCCCTGATCGGCACTTTCGCCGCCCTCCTGGCGCTCGGCTATACCGCCAACACCGTCTCGCTCTTCGCCCTGGTGCTCGCGATCGGCATCGTCGTCGACGACGCGATCGTCGTCGTCGAGAACGTCGAGCGCGTGATGGAGGAGGACGGCCTGCCGCCGCGCGAGGCGGCGAAGAAGGCGATGGGCCAGATCACTGGTCCGATCATCGCGATCACCCTCGTCCTGCTCTCGGTCTTCGTGCCGGTGGGCTTCATCCCCGGCATCGTCGGCAAGCTCTACCAGCAGTTCGCGGTGACCGTGTCGGTCGCCATGGTGATCTCGGCGGTCAACGCGCTGACGCTGTCGCCGGCACTCTGCGCCCTCATCCTCAAGCCCGCCCACCACCGGCCGGGGCCGATCCGCGCGCTCCTCGCCGGGATCGACCGCGCGCGGGACGGCTATGCCCGCTCGGTCGCCTGGCTGGTCCGGCGGGCCGCGCTGGCCCTCGTGGCGCTGGCGGCCTGCACCATCCTGGCCGGCTGGCTCTTCAACAAGGCGCCGACGGGCTTCCTGCCGGAGGAGGACCAGGGCCTCTTCTTCATCGAGGCGCAGTTGCCCGAGGGCGCCTCCACCAATCGCACGCTGGCCGTGGTGGAGGAGATCGAGGGCGTGCTGCGGCAGACCGCCGGCGTCAGCCTGGTGACCTCCGTGGTCGGCTACAGCTTCATGAACTCGCTTGCCCAGCCGAACGCCGGCTTCTTCGTCGTCACCCTCGAGCCCTTCGCCGAGCGCACCCGGCCCGACCTCACGGTGCAGGCGATCATCGGCCGGGTGCAGCGGGCCGGCGCCGCCATTCCCGGTGCCAACGTCATCGCCTTCAACCTGCCGCCCATCATCGGCCTCGGCACCGCGGGCGGCTTCGAGTACCAGCTGCAGGACATGACCGGCGGCACGGCCGAGGATCTGGCGGCCGTCACCCGCGGCCTCCTCTTCCAGGCCAACCAGCAGCCCGAATTGACGCGGGTCTTCAGCGGCTTCGGCGCCGCGACGCCGCAGATCTTTCTCGACATCGACCGCGAGAAGGCCCAGCAGCTCGGCCTCGACATGGCCGACATCTTCCAGGCGCTGCAGGCGACGCTGGGTGGGCTCTACGTCAACGACTTCAACCTCTTCGGCCGCACCTGGACCGTCACGGTGCAGGGCGAGGCCGCCGACCGCGACCAGGTGCCCGACATCTACCGCATCCATGTCCGCAGCCGGACGACGGGCGAGATGGTGGCACTGTCGTCGATCGCCGACGCACGGGTGACGCTGGGGCCACAGTTCCTGGTGCGCTACGACAATGCGCGCAGCGCCTCGGTCTCGGGCAGCGCCGCGCCCGGCTACAGCTCGGGCGCGGCCATCGCCGCCATGGAACGCCTGTCGGCCGGGACGCTGCCGCAGGGCTATTCCTATGCCTGGACCGGCTCCTCCCTGCAGGAGAAGCAGGCCGGGGGGCAGACGGCGCTGATCCTCGGGCTGGCCGTCCTCTTCGCCTATCTCTTCCTGGTCGCCCTCTACGAGAGCTGGACGATCCCGATCGGCGTGCTGCTCTCGGTCATCGTCGGGCTCGCCGGCGCCATGGTGGCGATCGTCCTCGCGGGCCGCGCCAACGACGTCTATGCGCAGATCGGCATCGTCGTGCTGATCGCACTCGCCGCGAAGAACGCGATCCTGATCGTCGAGTTCGCCAAGGAGGAGCGCGAGCGCGGGATGCCGCTGCTGGACGCCGCGGTCGCGGGCGCGCGCCTGCGCTTCCGCGCCGTCATGATGACCAGCTTCGCCTTCATCCTCAGCCTCGTGCCGCTGGTGCTGGCGACCGGCGCCGGCGCCGCCAGCCGGCGGGCGGTGGGCACCGCCGTCTTCGGCGGGATGCTGGCCGCGTCCGTTCTCGGCATCTTCCTCATCCCGTCGCTGTTCGTGCTGCTGCAGCGCATGCGCGAGGGTTTCCACGCCCGCTTCGGCGGCCGATGACGCATGCGACGATCCGCCGCGCGGGGCACGCCGAGATCCCGCGCCTGTTCGCGATCCGACTGGCGGTGACGGAGAACCCGCTGATCGACCCGACCCGGGTGACGGCCGCCGACTGCGCCTGGTTCGTCGATCATTCCGACATCTGGGTCTGGGACGAGGACGGCGCCGTCCGCGGCTTCTCGGCCGCCGACCCGCGCGACGGCTCGATCTGGGCCCTCTTCGTCGAGCCCGGCCAGGACGGCCGCGGCATCGGCCGCGCCCTGCTCGACGCCGCCCTGGGCACGCTGCGCGCCCACGGCCACCGCACCGCCACGCTGACGACCGGCGCCGGCACGCGCGCCGAAGGCTTCTATCGCAAGGCCGGTTGGACGGAGATTCGGCGAGAGAGGGCGGAGATCATCTTCTCTTTGCCGCTGTCCGTCACGCCGGCGGCTGGTGGACCAGCCGGTCGATGAAATCCAGCTTCTCGATCACCGGCGGCGGCAGGACGAAGGGGTAGAAGTCCGGCTGCCCCATGCTGCGGTTCAGGCTGTTGACCGCGAAGGTCAGCGGCAGCCAGGCATCGATCAGCCGCTCCGCGCCGACCGAGGCGTTGGGATCGAAGTCGATGCGGGCCGCCAGCTCCCGGCCGCGGCCGATGCGGGGCTGGATGCGCAGGCCGAAGGCGCGGGCCGTCTCCAGCGTATCGACGATGTGCAGGTAGTGGGACCAGGTCTCGGCGAAATCCTCCCACGGGTGGGCGCTGGCATAGGCGCTGACGAAGCGCTCCTGCCAGTCCGGCGGCGGCCCCTCGGCATAATGGCGGGCGAGCGCCTCGCCATAGTCGGCGCGCTCGTCGCCGAACAGGGCCCGGCACTCGTCGAGCCAGCCCCAGCCGGCGACCAGCCGGTCCCAGAACCAGTGGCCGACCTCGTGGCGGAAATGGCCGAGGAGCGTGCGGTAGGGCTCGCCCATGGCGGCGCGGATGCGCTCGCGCTCGGCGTCGTCGGCCTCCGCGAGGTTGATGGTGACGAGCCCGTTGTCGTGCCCCGTCAGCACGCGCGCGGCCTGCGGCTGCGGCGGGTCGGCCAGGAAGTCGAAGGCCAGCCCGTTCTCCGGATCGTCGGTCCGGTTCGCCAGGGGCAGGCCGAGGGCGAGCAACGTATAGAAGAGCCGGTGCTTGGCCCGTTCCAACCTCTGCCAGCGATCGAGGTTCTCGGCCGTCGCGAGGTCGGGAATGGTGCGGTTGTGCCGGCAGGCACGGCACAACGCCTCCTCCTGGTCGCTCGGGAGGAGCCAGTTGCAGGTGCCGTGGACGGCGTTGGTGCAGTAGCGGTACAGCCGGTCCGGCTCCGCGAGCGGCCGCCAGGCGTTCCCCTCCGGTTCCAACGCCGACATCTGCCCTTCCTCCGGCAGATATCCGAGCTGCAGGCCGCAGCTCATGCAGCGGTCGTTCTCGAAATAGAGCGGCTGGCCGCAGTTCTGGCACTCGAAAAGCTTCATGGCACGACCCGAACGCGACGCCGGTCCATTCGTTCCGGATCCCGGCTCCCCCGACTGGACGTACCCGTCATATCACATGATATATAGCGCACCCCTGCAAACCCCTCCCCCACCCAGGATGTAAAGCCATGTCGCACGCGCTGCAGTTCTACATCGACGGCCAGTGGGTCGATCCGATCGTTCCGGCGACGATCGACGTCATCGACCCGTCGAGCGAGGAATCCTTCACGAAGCTCGCGGTCGGCTCCGCCGCCGACGTCGACCGGGCGGTTGCCGCGGCCAAGGCCGCCTTCCCTGCCTTCTCGCAGACCAGCAAGGCGGAGCGCGTCGCCCTCCTGCGCCGCATCGTCGAGGTCTACAAGACCCGTCTCGACGATATCGCCGCCGCCGTCTCGCAGGAGATGGGCGCGCCCATCGACCTCGCGACCAACGCGCAGGCCGCGATCGGCTGGCGCCACATCCAGAAGATGGCCGACACGCTGGAAGCCTACGAGTTCACCGAACTGCGCGGCTCGACCCTGCTCGCCAAGGAGCCGATCGGCGTCTGCGGCATGATCACGCCCTGGAACTGGCCGCTCAACCAGATCGCCTGCAAGGTCGCGCCCGCCATCGCCGCCGGCTGCACCATGGTCCTGAAGCCGTCCGAGATCGCGCCGATCAACGGCATCATCTTCGCCGAGGTGATGCACGCGGCCGGCGTGCCGAAGGGCGTCTTCAACCTCGTCAACGGCGACGGCCCGACGGTCGGCCAGGCGATCGCCGCCCACCCCGACGTCGACATGGTGTCGTTCACCGGCTCGACCCGCGCCGGCATCCTGGTCGCCAAGGCGGCCGCCGACACCGTCAAGCGCGTCGCGCAGGAGCTGGGCGGCAAGTCGGCCAACATCCTGCTGCCCGACGTCGACTTCGAGAAGGCCGTGACCAAGGGCGTGGTCAACTGCTTCCGCAACAGCGGCCAGTCCTGCAATGCGCCGACGCGCATGTTCGTGCCGGCCGACCGGCACGACGAGGTGCTCGGGATCGCCAAGAAGGTTGCGGAGTCGCACAAGGTCGGCCACCCGCAGGCCGCGGGCACCCAGCTCGGCCCGGTCGTCAGCCAGGCGCAGTTCGAGAAGATCCAGCGCCTCATCCAGGCCGGCATCGACGAGGGCGCGACGCTGGCCGCCGGCGGCCCCGGGCGGCCCGAGGGCCTCAACCGCGGCTACTATGTCCGGCCGACGATCTTCGGCAACGTCACCCCGGACATGACGATCTCGCGCGAGGAGATCTTCGGCCCGGTGCTCGCGATCCACAAGTACGAGAGCGAGGACGAGGTGGTGCGGCTGGCCAACGACACGGTCTATGGCCTCGCCGCCTACGTCCAGTCGGCCGACCTCGCCCGGGCGCGCGCCGTCGCGGCCAAGATGCGGGCCGGCAACGTCCACATCAACTACCCGATGGGCGACCTCGGCGCGCCGTTCGGCGGCTACAAGCAGTCGGGCAACGGCCGCGAATATGCGGAGTTCGGCCTCGAGGAATTCCTCGAGACCAAGGCCGTCATCGGTTACGAGGCCGCCTGACCCCGCGAGGACCAGCCCCGTCGCCGCGTGCGGCGGGGCTGGCGCTCGGGCCGAGGGGGTGCTCGGGCCGGTGCGTCCTTCGACCGCTCCGCTGCGCGTCGCGCTCAGGACGAGTACATTTCTTCAATGATCTCAGGTGGATTCTTGTCCTGAGCGCGAGCGGCAGCGAGCAGTCGAAGGACGCAACGACGGCCGCCGCCGGCCGCGCTGCGCGCCGGCGGTTCAGAAGAACCGTGCGAGGTTCCCGCGGATGCGGTCGAGGACCGGCGGCTCCCCCGGCGCCGGAATGGCGAAGGTCCGCCCGGTGATCATCTCGTAGGCGCGGATATAGACCTCCGCCGTGCCGGCGATCAGGTCCGCCGGGATCTCCGGGATCGGATCGTGGTAAGGGTCGCAGCGCGCCGCGACCCAGGCCCGCACGAAGTCCTTGTCGAAGCTCTCCGGCCGCTCGCCCGACGCGAAGCGCGCCGGATAGCTGCCCGCCATCCAGTAGCGGCTGCTGTCCGGGGTATGGATCTCGTCGGCGAGGACGATGCGCCCGTCCGGGTCGGTGCCGAACTCGTACTTGGTGTCGACCAGGATCAGCCCGCGCTCGGCCGCCATCTGCTGGCCGCGGGCGAAGAGGGCCAGCGCGTAGTGGGTGAGCTGGTCCCACTGCGCGGCCGACAGCAACCCGCGCCCGACGATCTCGTCCGGCGTCAGCGGCTCGTCATGGCCGCCGTCGAAAGCCTTGCTGGTGGGCGTGATCACCGGCGCCGGCAGGCGCTGGTTGTCGCGCATGCCGTCCGGCAGGGTGATGCCGTACATGCTGCGCTGGCCCGCCTTGTAGAGCGTCAGGATCGAGGTGCCGGTGGTGCCCGCCAGATAGTCGCGGACCACGACCTCGACCGGCAGGATGTCGAGACGGCGGCCGACGACGACGTTGGGATCGGGATATTCGAGGACGTGGTTGGGGCAGATGTCCGCCGTCGCCTCGAACCAGTGGCGCGCGGTCTGGGTCAGCACCTCGCCCTTGAAGGGGATCACCGCCAGGATGCGGTCGAAGGCGCTGAGGCGGTCGGTCGCGACCAGGATCCGCCGCCCGTCCGGCAGGTCGTAATTGTCGCGCACCTTGCCGCGATAGTGGTTCGGCAGTTCCGGGATCGTCGCGTCGGCCAGCACCCGGCCGAGATTCGCCATCAGTTCCGAGCGGATCATCCAGACTCTCCCGCCTATTCGCTGTAGGTCCGCGCAATCGCGCGGTACTCGGCCAGGGCCGCGCGCGCATGGATGCCGCGCTCGCGCCGCGCCTTGAGTATCCAATCCGTCTCGATCGGGCCGAAGATGCCCTCGAACTCCAACTGCATGCCTGCATCCGCCATGATCACGATGTTGCCGGCCGCCTCGATCGCCTGACGGGCGCGGGCCTCGGCCGTACGCCAGCCGCGCCCGGCAAGCGCGGAGAGGCGCTCGCCCGAAACCGACAGCAGCGCGGCCTTGTCCTCCCCGAGGCTATCGAGCGCCGCCGGGTTCATCACGATCGCGAAGCTGCCGTCGTAGAAGCCCACCGGCATCTCCAGGGAATAGCGCGCCACCTCGAGGATGCGGAAGCTCTCCTTGCTCTCCAGCGGCAGGAAGGCACCGTCGGCCCGGCCGTCGACCAACGCCGCGTAGGCCTCCGACGGCCCGAGCGAGACCCCGCGGACGCCGAGCGCGGCAGCGATGGCGGCCGAGACTCCGCCCGGCACCCGGACGCGCATGCCCTGCAGTTCGGCCAGCTGGGTGATCGGCTGCTTGGTATGCAGCACGCCGGGGCCGTGGAGCATGACGCCGATCACGGCCACGCCGCGATGCTCGTCGGCCCTGGCCAGGATCGCCTGGTGCACGCGCCAGTAGGCGACGGAGGATGCCACCTGATCCGCCCCGGTACCCGGCAGCTCGGCCAGCTGCGGCAAGAGGAACCGGTCCGGGTGGTAGCCGTGGAAGACGTATCCGACATCGGCCCGGCCCGCGCGCACCAGGTCGAACTGCTGGTTGGGGGCGCCGAGATTGTGCTCGATCCGCACGCGCACCCGCCCCTCCGTCACCCGCTCGACCGAGCGCGCCCAGGCCGGAAAGACCGACCGGTTGAGTTCGTGCCCGGGCGGAACCCAGGTCGACAGGCGCAGGATGCGCGATTCCGCGGCGGCGGAGCCGACAGCACCAAGGCACAGGATACCCGCGGCAATGGCCGCGAGTGCGGGGACGAACATCGCCTGTTCTTGCTCGGCCCGGCGGTGCGGTGTCAACCGTCCGCCGATGCGTCCCGCTGGTCCGCGGAACCGCGAATTGATATCAACCGGAACCGAACCCGGCGCCGACGGTTACAGCGCCGCCCGTCGGGGAGGGTCCGAAAAAATGCGGTCGCGATCGGCGCAGGATCGACGGGCAGTCGACGTGCAAGGCTTCGACCGTCGACCACCCAGCCAGCAAGGATTCCGGTTGCGCCCCCCTCCCCCCTGTCCCCTATAAACATCTGAAGCTGCCGGAGATCCACCCTTTCTCAATCTCGGTGGGTGACGACGAACTAAAAAAAACAATGAACTATCCAGGCGAACGTACCCGCCACCACCGCGCCGGTGCAGACCGGCTGGGTCGGCGGCCGTCCGCCGGCGCCCGAGGCCCTGCCGGCGGTGCCGGACTGGTGGCGGACCTTCGGGTCGCTGGAACTGAACGCGTTGCAGAGTGCGGCCCGCGCCGACAATCTGGAGATCGCCGCCGCGGTCGCCCGCATCGAGCAGGCCGACGCGCTGGTGCGGGTGGCCGGCGCCAACCTGCTGCCCAGCCTCGATATCGGCGGCAGCGGCGCCCGCAGCCAGTCGGCCGCCGGCGAGGGCGGCAGCGCGCGCTATTCGAACCGCTTCGGCCTCACCCTCTCGGCCAGCTACGAGGTCGACTTCTGGGGCAAGAACGCGGCCTCCACACGCTCGGCGGCATGGGCGGCGGCGGCCAGCCGGTTCGACCGCGAGACGGTCGCGCTCGGCATCGCGGCCAGCATCGCCAACACCTATTTCGCCATCCTCGCCGCGCAGGACCGCCTCCGGCTGGCCGAGGGCAACCTCTCGATCGCCCAGCGCAGCCTCGACGCCATCCGCGCCCGCACCGCCGTCGGCACCGCGACCGCCCTGGAAGTCGCCCAGCAGGAGAATCTCGTGCTCCAGCAGCGCGCTTCGGTGCCGCCGCTGCGCCTGCAGATCCGCCAGAACACCAATGCCCTCGCCGTCCTCACCGGCCGGGTGCCCGAAGCCACCACCATCGACGGCGGCAGCCTGTCCGCCGTCGAGATCCCGGCAGTCGAGCCGGGCCTGCCGTCGGACCTCCTGACGCGCCGGCCCGACATCCGCAATGCCGAGGCGCGGCTGGACGCGGCCGAGGCCGATGTCGTCGTCGCCCGTGCCGCCCTCTTCCCGCGCCTGCAGCTCACCGCCGACGGCGGCGTCCAGAGCGCGGCGCTGCGCAGCCTCTTCGAGCCCGGCGCCGTCTTCTGGTCGATCGCCGCCGGCCTGACGCAGCCGGTCTTCGACGCCGGCCGGCTCCAGGCCCAGCTGGCGCAGCAGCGCGCCCGCCACGGCGAGCTGCTGGCCAACTACCAGCAGTCGGTGCTGTCGGCCTTCCGCGACGTCGAGGACGCGCTGGCCGCCATCGTCCAGACCGAACAGCAGGAACGGCTGCAGCAGGCGGTGGTCGCCAACGCACGCCGCGCCTACGAAATCTCCGAAGCCCGCCTCAGGGAGGGGACCATCGACCTTCTGACCCTGCTGAACACCCAGCAGACCCTGTTCCAGGCGCAGGATGCGCTGGCCCAGATCCGCCTTGCCCGCCTGCAGGCGGCGGTCGCCCTCTATCAGGCGCTCGGCGGCGGGTTCGATCCGGCGGGCGTGCGGCTGCCGGCGGAGGCCCGGCCGTGAGGCGGCTCCTGCGCTGGCTCGTCGGGCTCATCGTCGTCGCGGCGATCGCCGGCGGCATCGGCTGGGTGCTGATGGGGCAGCAGCCGCCCGCCACCTCGCAGCGCATGGGCCGCAGCGCCTTCCAGGGCGGCGGCCAGGCGATCCCGGTGCTGGCGGTGGCCGCCAGCGTGGCCGACGTCCCGATCCGGCTCGACGCCGTCGGCACCATCCAGGCGCTCAACACCGTCACCGTCCGGCCGCAGGTCGAGGGCCAGCTCATCTGGATCGGGTTCCGCGAAGGCCAGGACGTGCGGAAGGGCGACCTGCTGGCCCAGATCGATCCCGCCACCTACAAGGCCGCCTTCGATCAGGCGACGGCGAAGAAGGCGCAGGACCAGGCCAACCTCGCCAATGCGCGGGTGGACCTCGATCGCTATGTCCGGCTGGCGCGCACCGACTATGCGACCAAGCAGCAGGCCGACACCCAGCGCGCGCTCGTCCAGCAGCTGGAAGCGCTGGTGCGGTCCGACCAGGCGGCGATCGACACCGCCAAGACGCAGCTCGACCATGCCACGATCACCGCGCCGATCGACGGTCGCACCGGCCTGCGCCTCGTCGACGAGGGCAACATCGTCGGATCGTCGACGACCGGCGGCATCGTCGTCATCACCCAGGTCCAGCCGATCGCCGGTATCTTCACCCTGCCGCAGCAGTTCCTGCGCCAGGTGAACGCCGCGGTCGCGGCCGGCCCGGTCCCGGTCGAGGTGATCGATTCCGACAATCGGACCGAACTCGCCCGCGGCCAGCTCGAGGTCGTCGACAATCAGGTCGATTCCACCACCGGCACGGTCAAGATGAAGGCCGTATTTCCCAATGCCGACCGCCAGCTCTGGCCCGGCCAGTTCGTCAATATCCGCCTACAGGTCGGCATCCGCCGGTCGGCGGTGGTCGTGCCGTCGTCGGCCGTCCAGCGCGGCCCCAGCGGCACCATCGTCTATCGTGTCGAGGCGGACGACACGATCGCGCTGCGGCCGGTGACGGTGGTGCAGCAGGACGAGACCCAGGCCGTCATCGGCGAGGGCCTAGCGGGCGGCGAGCGGGTCGTGACCTCCGGCTTCACCCGGCTGACCGCCGGCAGCCGGGTCCAGGTCTCGGCGCCGGGCAGCACGCCCGCCATCGTCCCCGTCGCGGGCGAGCGCCGCCGCGGCCCCGGTTCCGGCCCCCGCGAAGGGCGCGGCCCCCGGGGCGCCGGTGAACGGCCGGCGGGCGAGCGGCGCGAGGGCGGCCCGCCCCCGGCCGCGCGGCCGGCGCAATGAACATCTCCGGCCCCTTCATCGGCCGCCCGATCGCGACCTCCCTGCTCGGCATCGCGGTGCTGCTGGCGGGGCTGCTCGGCTATTGGCAGCTGCCGGTGTCGGCCCTGCCGCAGGTCGACTTCCCCTCGGTCCAGGTCTCAACGCGCCTGCCGGGCGCCAGCCCGGAGACGATGGCGCGGCTCGTCACCGCGCCGCTGGAACGGCAACTGGGCCAGATCCCGTCGCTGCAGGCGATGACGTCGGTCAGCGGCTTCGGGGTCAGCCAGATCACGCTGCAGTTCGATCTCGGGCGCGACATCGACGGCGCCGCGCAGGACGTGCAGTCGGCCATCAACGCCGCCGGCTCGACGCTGCCGCGGACGCTGCCCTACCCGCCGACCTACAGCAAGGTGAACCCGGCCGACGCGCCGATCGTCACCGTCGCGCTGACCTCCGAGACGCAGCCCCTGCGCACGTTGAGCGATCTTGCCGACACCCTGATGGCCCAGCGCCTGGCCGAGGTGACCGGGGTCGGCTCCGTCACCGTGCAGGGCAACGTGCGCCCGGCGGTCCGGGTCCAGGCCGACCTCGCCCGCCTCTCGGCCTACGGCATCAGCCTCGCCGACCTGCGCACCGCCATCGTCGGGGCCAACCAGTCGGGGCCGAAGGGACAGCTCGACGGCGCCCAGCAGGCCTACACCATCGCCGCCAACGACCAGATCGAGAGCGCGGCCGCCTATCGCGAGGTCGTCGTCGCCTATCGCAACGGCGCGCCGGTGCGCGTCGGCGACGTCGCCACGCTGGTCGACGGGTTCGAGAACGAGAAGGTCGCCGCCTGGTACCAGGGCCGCCCCGCCGTCGTCATCGACATCCGCCGCCAGCCGGGGGCCAACGTCGTCGATACGGTCGAGCATCTGCGCCAGGAACTCGCCAAGCTGCGGACCATGACGCCGGCCGGCGTCGAACTCGCCATCGTCGCCGACCGGACGGAGACGATCCGCGCCTCGATCCACGAGGTGCAGTTCACCCTCGTGCTCTGCGTCGGCCTCGTCGTCCTCGTCGTCCTCCTCTTCCTGCGGACGCTGCGGGCGACGCTGATCGCCGGCATCGTCCTGCCGCTGTCGCTGATCGCCACCTTCGGCGCCATGTGGCTGTGCGGCTTCAGCCTCGACAACCTGTCGCTGATGGCGCTGACGATCGGCACCGGCTTCGTCGTCGACGACGCCATCGTCATCATCGAGAACATCGTCCGCTACATGGAGAAGGGCGACAGCCCGATGCGGGCGGCCTATCGCGGCGCCAAGGAGATCGGCTTCACCATCGTCTCGCTGACGGCATCGCTGGTCGCGGTCTTCATCCCGCTGCTGTTCATGACCGGCCTCGTCGGCCGCATGTTCCGCGAGTTCGCCCTGACGCTGACGCTGGCCGTCGTCCTGTCGGCGGTCGTCTCGCTGACGATGACGCCGATGTTGTGCAGCCGGCTGCTGAAGTCGGAACACGGCCGCGGGCCGAACCGGTTCGCGGCCGCCGCCGATCGCGCCGTCGACCGCCTGATCGAGGGCTACCGGCGCTCGCTCATCGTCGTGCTGCGGTACCGCGCCCTGACGCTGCTGGTCACCGCCGGCACGCTGGCCGCCACGATCGCCCTCTACGTCGTCATCCCGAAGGGCTTCCTGCCGGCCCAGGACACCGGCTCGATCACGGCCGTCACCGAGGCGGGCCAGGACGTCTCCTTCGCCGAGCTGCGCCGCATCCAGCAGCAGGTGTCCGAGGCCGTGCAGGGCGACCCGGCGGTCGCCAACGTCGTCTCGGTCATCGGTGCGGGAACCATCAACCTCGCCCCCAACACCGGCCACCTGACGATCACCCTGAAGCCCCACGAGTCCGGACGCGCCGATGCCCAGTCGGTGATCGCCCGCCTCAAGGAGCGGGTCGCGCCGATCGCCGGCGTCGATGTCTATTTCCGCTCGATCCAGGACATCCAGATCGACACCCGCGCCGCGCAATCCCAGTACCAGTACACGCTGGTCGGGACGGACGCAGACGAACTGGCCCTGTGGTCGCAGCGGCTGGTCGGCGAGATGCGCCGATCCCCGATCCTGGAGGATGTCGCGAGCGACCTGCGCGACGGCGGCCTCGGCGTCATGGTGCGCGTCGACCGCGAGCAGGCCGGGCGCCTCGGGGTATCGATGCAGGCGGTCGAGGATGCCCTCCACGACGCCTTCGGGCAGCGCCAGATCTCCACCATCTACGGCCAGGCCAACCAGTACCGGGTCGTGCTCGAGGTCGAACCGCAGTACCGCCTCGACCCTTCGGCCCTCACCCGCCTCTACGTCCCCGGCCGCGACGGCGTGCAGGTGCCGCTGGCCTCGGTGGCGCGCATCGAGCGGACCTCCGCGCCGCTGTCGATCAGCCACGAGGAGCAGTTTCCCGCCGTCACCGTCAGCTTCAACCTGGCACCCGGCGCCAGCCTGGGCGACGCCGTGCTGCTGGTCGCGGCGGCCCAGCGCGAATTGGCGATTCCGGCCACGATCACCGGCAGCTATTCCGGCGATGCCGCGGAATTCGAGAAGTCGCTGGCCGGCCAGCCCTGGCTGATCCTGGCGGCCATCGTTGCCATCTACATCGTGCTCGGCGTGCTCTACGAGAGCTTCATCCACCCCGCGACCATCCTGACGACCCTGCCGTCGGCCGGGGTCGGGGCGCTGCTGGCGCTGATGCTCTTCGACCTCGACCTCTCCTTCGTCGCGCTCATCGGGATCATCCTCCTGATGGGCATCGTCAAGAAGAACGCGATCCTCATGATCGACTTCGCGCTGGAGGCCGAGCGCCACCAGGGCAAGACGCCCTACGAGGCGATCGTGCTGGCGAGCGTGCTGCGCTTCCGGCCGATCATCATGACGACGCTGGCCGCGCTCTTCGGCGCCCTGCCGCTGGCGCTCGCCAGCGGCCCGGGGGCGGAACTGCGCATTCCCCTCGGCGTCAGCATCTGCGGCGGCCTCGTTCTGAGCCAACTCCTGACGCTCTACACCACGCCGGTCATCTATCTCCTGATGGAGCGGCTGCGCGGCCGCAGCGGTCTGGAGCCGACGCCGGCGGCGGCACCGGCCGAGTGAGCGGCCGATGATGTCGACCCCGTTCATCGAGCGCCCCGTCGCCACCATCCTGCTGGCCATCGGGCTCTTCCTGATCGGCGCGGTGGCATTCATGGCGCTGCCGGTGGCGAGCCTGCCGACCGTCGACTATCCGACGATCCGGGTATCGGCGAGCCGGCCCGGAGCCGACCCCGAGATCATGGCCGCGACCGTCGCCGCGCCCCTGGAACGGCGGCTCGGCGCCATCTCGGGCGTCAGCGAGATCACCTCCTCGTCCGGGGTCGGCTCGACCAGCATCGTCGTGCAGTTCGATCTCGGCCGGGATATCGACGCCGCGGCGCGCGACATCCAGGCGGCGATCAACGCGGCGTCCGCGGACCTGCCGAGCGACCTGCCCAGCCGCCCCAGCTTCCGCAAGGCCAATCCGGCGGCGGCACCCATCCTGATCCTCTCGATGACGGCCGACACGCTGCCGCCGTCCGCCCTCTACGACCTCGCCGACAACATCCTGGTCCAGCGCCTGTCGCAGGTGGAAGGCGTCGCCGAAGTTTCGGTCAACGGCGCCGAGCAGCCGGCCGTCCGCGTCCGCGTCGATCCGAACCGCCTCGCCGCCATGGGCCTCGGCATCGACGCCGTCCGCCAGACCATCACCCAGGCCGCCGTCGCCAACCCCGTCGGCCGCCTCGACGGGACGCGCCAGGCGACCATCATCCGCACCAACGGCCAGCTCCGCACCGCCGACGAGTTCCAGGACATCGTCGTGCGCACCGAGGGCTCGACGGTCGTGCGGCTGAAGGACGTCGCGATCGTCGAGGACGGTGTGCGGAACAGCCGCTCGGCCGGCTGGGTCGGGGCGCAGCGCGGCATTCTCGTCGTCATCAACCGGCAGGCCGACGCCAACGTCATCCGCACGGTCGACGGCATCAAGGCGACCCTGCCCGAGCTGGAGCGGCTGCTGCCGGCCGGAGTCCGTCTCGCCGTATTGTCCGACCGGACGACGACGATCCGCGCCAGCGTCGCCGAGATGCAGTTCACGCTGGCCCTGTCGATCGGCCTCGTGACGCTGGTGGTGCTGCTCTTCCTCCGCCGGATGACACCGACGGTGGCCGCCGCGGTGACCGTGCCCTTGTCGCTGGCCGGCACCTTCGGGCTGATGTGGGTGGCAGGCTACACCGTCAACAACCTCACCCTGATGGCGCTCGTCATCGCGGTCGGCTTCGTCGTCGACGACGCCATCGTCATGATCGAGAACGTCTATCGCAATCTCGAGAACGGCATGGCGCCGATGCGCGCGGCGATCGTCGGCGCGCGCCAGATCGGCTTCACGGTCGTCTCGATCAGCGTCTCGCTGGTCGCGGCCTTCGTGCCGCTGATCTTCATGCCGGGCATCGTCGGGCGGCTCTTCAAGGAGTTCGCGATGACGATGACCTTCGCCATCGCCGTCTCCATGCTGGTCTCGCTGACCGTGACGCCGATGATCTGCGGCCAGTTCCTGCGCCGGGTGCCGCAACGGGGCGAGACCTGGCTCGACCGCCGGGTCGAGCCGGTGCTGGACGGGCTGCTGGGGGGCTATGCCCGCACGCTCGGCTGGGCGCTCCGGCACCGGGTCCTCATGATGCTCGTCTTCCTGGCGACGATCGCCGGCACGGGCTGGCTCTATGTCCAGCTGCCCAAGGGTTTCTTCCCCCAGGACGACACCGGGCTGATCTTCGCGGGCACCCGGGCGTCGCCCGACGTCTCGTTCCAGGCGATGCTGCGGCTGCAGCAGCAGGCAGCCGAACTCATCGCCGCCGACCCCGCGATCGCCGGCTTCGGCTCCTTCGTGGGCGGCGGCTCGCAGAGCAACTCGGGGCGCATGTTCATCAGCCTGAAGCCGCTGGAGGAACGCGGGGTCAGCTCCGTCCAGGTGGTCAACCGGCTGCGCCCGAAGCTGTCGGCGATCCCCGGCCTCCAGGTCTTCATGGTGCCGCAGCAGGACCTGCGGGTCGGCGGCCGCAGCGCCAACGCCTCCTACCAGTACACCCTGTGGACGGAGGATCTCGCCGCGCTGAAGGCGTGGAGCCCGCGCGTGCTGGAGCGGCTGCGCACGGTGCCCGGCGTCGTCGACGTCAGCGGCGACCGCGAACAGAGCGGGCTCCAGGTCAACGTCTCGATCGACCGCGAGGCGGCGGCGCGCCTCGGCGTCGGCATCGACGATGTCGGCGCGGCGCTCAACAGCGCCTTCGCCCAGCGGCAGATCGCGACGATCTACACCCAGCGCAACCAGTACCGCGTGATCTTCGAGGTCGAACCGCGCTTCGCGACTGATCCGACGTCGCTCGCGCTGATCCACGCGACCGGCAGCGACGGCGCCCAGGTGCCGTTGACCGCGGTCACCCGCCGGACCACGGGCACCGCCCCCCTGTCGGTCGCCCATCGCGGCCAGTTCCCTTCGACGACGATCAGCTTCAACCTCGGGCCGGACGCGAACATCGAGGAGACGCTGGCGGCCGTCGACCGCGCCGTCGCCGAAATGCACCTGCCGGACGTGATCCGCGCCGGCTTCGACGGCGATGCCGGCGCCTTCGCGCAGTCGGCGCAGAGCCAGCTCGTACTGATCCTGGGGGCGATCCTCGTGATCTACCTGGTGCTCGGCATCCTCTATGAGGATCTCCTGCACCCCATCACCATCCTCTCGACCCTGCCGTCGGCCGGCCTCGGCGCGCTGCTGTCGCTCAAGCTGGCGATGATGGACCTTTCGATCATCGCCCTCATCGGCATCATCCTGCTGGTCGGCATCGTGAAGAAGAACGGCATCATGATGGTCGACTTCGCGCTGGAAGCCGAGCGGACGCGCGGCCTCGCCCCCGCCGAGGCGATCCGCGAGGCGTGCCTGGAGCGCTTCCGGCCGATTCTGATGACGACGATGGCCGCCCTCTTCGGCGCGGTGCCGCTCGCCATTGCCACCGGCATCGGGGCCGAGCTGCGCCGGCCGCTCGGGGTCACCATCGTCGGCGGGCTCGTCGTCTCGCAGATCCTGACGCTCTATACGACGCCGGTCATGTATCTCGTCCTAGACCGCCTGCGGCGCCGGCGCACGCTCCGTCCGATCCCGGCCGTCTGACCGGCCGTCGCTTTCTGGCGGCGATTTCATCTTGAGCGGGCGAACCTCCGCCATGGGCATCCGTTGGGCTTGTATCGGGCGCCCGCCCAGGGGCGGTCCGAAGCACTGCATCACCGAAGGAGACCGTCATGAACGTCCGCGACTGCATGACGACCGAGGTCCATCTCTGCGCCCCCGGCGACAGCGCCCGGGAAGCGGCCGCCGCCATGCGCGCCGCCGACACCGGCAGCATTCCGGTCGGCGAGAACGACCGGCTGGTCGGCATGGTCACCGACCGCGACCTCGCACTGCGCGTGCTCGCAGACGGGCTCGACCCGTCGACCCCGGTGGCCGACGTGATGAGCCCCGAGATCTTCTACTGCTTCGAGGACGACAGCGTCGAGGAGGTGGCCAGCCAGATGGCCGAACTCCAGGTCCGGCGGATGCCGGTCGTCAACCGGGAGAAGCGGCTCGTCGGGATCGTATCGCTGGGCGACCTCGCCCAGGGCAGCGCTCCGGCCGGGCAGAAGGCGCTCTCGGGCGTCACCGACCGCAGCGACGGCGTCCGCCATTAGAGGAGGAAGAGACCGATGCCTGCCAAGTCGAAGGCCCAGCAGAAGGCGGCCGGCGCCGCCCTCTCGGCCAAGCGCGGCGACACGCCGAAGAGCGAGCTCCAGGGCGCATCCAAGTCGATGGCCGATTCCATGTCCGAGAAGGAGCTGGAGCGCATGGCCAGCACGAAGCGGAAGGGCAAGCCGGAGCACGCGTCGAGCTAGACCCCGAAGATGAGCCTCGGGGACGGCGGGATCAAACGTCCCGCCGTCCCGCCGCCTCTACGCCCGCGGCTCAGGCAATGGCGGGATGTGCGGGGTCTCCCCGGGCACCTCCTGCGGCGGGGCCGTCGGCTCCGGCGGGGGCGCCGGCGGCTTCTCCGGTGTGCCGGGCTGGGGCGGGTTCGGCGGATCGGGGTTCGGGGCCATCGGCGTCGTCTCCAGCTGGTGCTGCTCCTCTCGCCAATGCCCCGGGACCGGCCGCGGTTCCGGTTACACGGTCAGAACGACGTTCCCGATGACCCGCCCCTGCTCGACCGCCTCGTGCGCCTCGGCGACCCGGTCGAGCGGCAGGCTGAGCCCGACGGCGTTCTGCAGTCGCCCGGCGGCCAGCATGCCGTTGACGCCGGCGACGGCCGTAGCCCGCTCGGCCACCGTCAACTCGTAGACGAGGAAGAACTTCACCGTGGCGCTGGCAAAGAGGCAGAAGGGCGCCGGCAGCGCCGCCTCGGGCCCGCCGATCCCGTAGACGACGACGGTGCCGCGCGGCGCCAGCACGTCCGGCAGCAACCGCGCATTGGCCGTGATGTCGAGTTCGATCACCCGGTCGCAGCCGGCCCCGCCGGTCACGGCCTTCACCCGGTCGCCGACATTCTCGGTGCGGTAGTTGATGACGTGCTGCGCCCCGGCCGCCTCCGCGTGGACCGCCTTCTCCGGCCCGCTGACCGTCGTCAGGACCGTCGCTCCCGCCGCCCGCGCGAACTGGATGGCATAGTGCGACACGGCGCCCGCGCCGCCGGAAACGAGGATCGTCCGGCCCTCGACCGGCCCGTCGAGCATCACGGCATGCCAGGCGGTCAGGGCCGGGATGCCGAGGCAGGCACCGGCCTCGAAGGATGTGCCGGGGGGCAGCGGAACCGCCTGGATCGCCGGCAGGGCGATGAACTCCGCGGCCGTGCCGAACGGGCGGCGCCACTGGCCGTTCCAAACCCACACCCGTTCGCCAACACGGGCCGGGTCGACGCCTGCGCCAACGGAATCGATCGTGCCGGCCCCGTCGCTGTGCGGAATGACCCGTGGATAGGCCAGCCGGCGATTGGCGCCGGCCCGGCTCTTGACGTCCGAAGGGTTGACGCCGGAGGTCGCCAGCCGCACCCGGACCTCGCCCGGCCCCGGTTCCGGCCGGTCGACTTCCAGCACTCGCAGCACGTCCCGCGCCGCGCCGTTCGCCTCGTAGCAGGCTGCCCGCATCGTCCGTCTCCGTCGCTTTTCGGCGTTACAATCGGCCACTCAGTGCCTACACTGCGAATCGTCGTCAACAACCGAAAGGAGGTGGTCCAGTGTCTCATTGTCCCTACCCGCGGACGTCGGGTGCCGTGAGCCTGATCCCTGCCTCGATCGGGGTATTCGGGGTATTCTGACGTCGCTCTGCCGGATCCTGCCGCCCGAACGGGCGCGGGTGACGGTGGAACGCGGTTCGACAATGGGGGGCTGCCCTGCGAGGGGCAGCCCCTTCTTGCATGTGCGGCGGAGGGACGCTTGAGCGAGGCGATCGAGATCCTGGTCGATGCCGATGCCTGCCCCGTGAAGGCCGAGATCTACCGGGTCGCGGCGCGCCACCGGGTCAAGGTGGTGATGGTGTCGGGCGGCTTCCTCAACATCCCGATCGACCCGATGATCGAGCGGGTGATCGCCGGCGAAGGGTTCGACGCCGCCGACGATCGCATCGCCGAACGGGCACGGCCCGGCACGATCGTCGTCACCGCCGACGTGCCGCTGGCGGCCCGCGCCGTGCGCGCCGGCGCCGAGGCGATCGGCCCCAGCGGCCGCCCCTTCACCGAAGCCTCGGTCGGCATGGCGCTCGCCACCCGCAACCTCATGGAGGATCTGCGCGCGATGGGCGAGACGACGCGCGGTCCCCGCCCCTTCTCGCCCCGCGACCGCTCGCAGTTCCTCTCCGCCCTGGACGCGGCGATCGTCCGGCTGAAGCGCAAGGGATTCGCATAGTCGCGATAGCATCCGCCGGCGGGTATCATTCGTTGGCCCGTGGCCCCGCCCGCATGGCGTTCAACCGCAGCAGGATCGCGAAGGCCGTCACGCTCAGCCCGCCGAGCACGGCGAAGGTCGTCGGCGCGCCGATGCCGGCCATCAGCGCCGCGATGGCGGGCGCCGCGAGCGCGTTGATCAGGTTCATCGGCACGGCGATGGCAGCGATCGCGGCGGCGTAGTCGGCCCTGGCGAAGAAGACGAGGGGCATCGTCGCGCGGGCGACCGCGAAAGCGCCGCTGCCCACCCCGAACAGCAGCAGAAAGCCGCCGACCGACAGCGGGCCGGGGCCGCCCAGCCACATCGCCGCCAACCCCAGCGGGATCATCGCGCCGGCGACCACGCCGGTGGATAGCCCGTCCCACCGCCGCCCGCCGACGAGGTCGATCACCCGCCCGCCGACCTTGAACACGCCCAGGAGGGCGGCGACGGCAACCGCCCCCGCCAGGTCCATTCCCATCGTCTGGAGCAGCTGGATGCCGACCGCCTCGATGCCGAAGGTGACGAAGCTGTTGAGTGCGATGGCCGCGATCATGAGCGCGAAGACCGGCCCCGCGCGTCCGCGCCCGGGCCGCGTCCCCTCGGTCTCGCCCGCCGCCGTCGCCGGCAGGCCGAGCCGGACCAGCGGACCGACGATCAGCGCCATCATCCCGGCATAGACCAGCAGCAGTCCGCGCCAGCCGACGAGGTGGTCGAGCAAGGCCGTCACGGGCAGGAAGACGCTGCCAGCCAGCCCGGTCGCCAGCATCAGCGTGCCGATCAGGCCGCGGGCGCCGGCGCCGGCATACTCCGCGAGGTAGGCATAGGCCGCGGTCGTCAGGAACATGGCGCCCGCCAGCCCGGTCAGGCCCCACGCCGCCCAGAAAGCGGGCAGGCCCGGCGCCAGCGCAACCAGGCTCAGGCCGACGCCGACCAGCCCCGCGCCCGCCGCCATGATCGCGCGCGCGCCGAAGCGGCGAATGGCACGGCCGGCCCACGGCGCCGCCAGCCCCATCGCGACATACATGCCCGAGGTGCCGAGGAAGACGGACGACAGGGCGGTGCCGAACTCCGCCGCGACCGGCGCGGCGATCACCGGCAGCACGCCGACCGAGCCCCAGCCGGCGACCTGGGTCAGCGCGAGGAGCAGCAGGACCGCGAGATGGCGTCGCATCGCCCCCCTCGTAGGCCGCGCGCGTGACGGTTCGGCGAGCCCTCGCCGCGCCGCCGCCCCTCAGCGTACCGGCAGCGCGTCCGGCGGGAAGCCGATGATGCGCTCGAAGCGGGCCGAATAGTGCGGCCAGGCCTCCGGATTGACGAGCCGGGGCGGAACCTTGCCTTCGAAGATCGCGATCCACTGGTAGGCCGCCGCCTCCGCCATCGTCGCCAGCGCCTCCTCCGTGATGCCGGCGATGTGCGGCGTCGCGATGACGTTGGGCAGCCGCAGCAGGGGGTGGGCGGGATCGGGCGGCTCCTTCAGGAAGACGTCGACGCCGGCGCCCGCGATTCGCCCCGCGACGAGCGCCGCCTCCAGCGCCGCCTCGTCATGGATGCCGCCGCGGGCGGTGTTGACGAAATAGGCGGTGGGGCGCATCGCCGCGAACTCGGCCGCCCCGAACATGCCGAACGTCTCGTCGTTGCGCGGGCAATGGACCGAGACGAAGTCGGCGCGCGCCAGCAGTTCCTGCAGCGATACCTTCTCCGCGCCGCGCGCGGCGACGTCCTCGGCCGAGACGTAGGGATCGGCCGCCAGCACGGTCATGCCGAAGAGGCCGCGGCACAGCTCTGCGGTGCGGGTGCCGATCTGGCCGATGCCGACGATGCCGACGGTCCGCCCGCGCAGCTCGCGGCCGGTATAGAGGAAACGGTCGAGGTCGCGCTCGCGCCGCAGCGCCCGGTCGGTGATGCCGATGTTCTTGGCGAGCGACAGCATCAGGCCCAGCGCATGCTCGGCCACCGCCTCGCGGTTCGAGCCCGACTGGTTGCAGACGATGACACCGTGCGCCGTGCAGGCCGCGACGTCGACCATGTCGAAGCCGGCACCGGTCGAGCTGATCGCGAGCAGTTCGGGGCAGCGTCGCAGCAGCTCGGCATCACCCAGCCAGGGCTCGCGCAGCTCCGTCCGCGGTGCGATCTGATAGCCGTGGACCCGCGCCATCACGGCGTGATTGTCCCCCTCGGGGTCGGCATAGCGCCGGCGGACCAGCTCGATATCGTCCCGCCCGCCCAGGATCTCCTCGGCCACCGGGTCCACCCACTTCTCGAAATAGGCCAGCCGCTTCACGTTGGTCGTCACGCGTTTCCACCCCTCGTCATGGTCATCCGACGATGGGCGAAGCAACGGATCAGGGCAAGCGCCCGGCGCCGGCCGCGGCCGCGGTCATTCCGCGATGAAGCGTGCCGCCCCCCGGCCGGCGGCGAGGCCCGTCGCGAATGCCGCCTGCAGCAGGTAGCCGCCGGTCGGCGCCTCCCAGTCCAGCATCTCGCCCGCGGCGAAGACGCCGGGGAGGTCGCACAGCATGAACTGGTCGTCGAGCGCGTCGAGCGCGATGCCGCCCGCCGTCGAGATGGCGCGCGCGATCGGCTGCGGCGGGCCGATGCGGACCGGGTGCGCCTTGATCCGCCGGGCCAGCGCCGCGGGGTCGCGCGGCAACTCGGGATCGCCCTCGCGCAGCAGCGCCGCCGCCGCCGGCGACAGGCCCGCGCCCTTGCGCAGCCGGGTCGCGGTGGACGGCGCCCCGGCGACGCCGGCCAGGCGTCTCGCCAGCTCCTCGACCGCCATCTCCGGCCGCAGGTCGGCCACCAGCTCGGCCGATCCGTCTCGCGCCACCGCCTCGCGCAGCCCGGCGGAGAGCGCATAGATGGCCCCGCCCTCGATGCCGTAGGCGCTGATCATGGCCTCGCCGCGGACGGTCCGGCCCCCGTGCGCGAAGGCGACCGGCTTCAGCGGGCTGCCGGCATGGCGCTCGCGGAAGCCGTCGCTCCAGGTGACCTCGAACCCGCAGTTGGCGGGCGCAAACGGTGCCAGCGGCACGCCGCGTTCCGCCAGGACCGAGGCCCAGCCGCCGTCGCTGCCGAGGCGCGGCCAGCTGGCGCCGCCCAGCGCCAGCACGGTCGCCGCCGCCGTCACCCGCTCGACCGAGCCGTCGGGCTCGGCGAAGACGAGCCGCCCGCTCGCGTCCCAGCCCTGCCAGCGCCGCCGCAGCGCGAACCGCACGCCCTGGCCGCCGAGCCGCCGCAGCCATGCCCGCAGCAGCGGTGAGGCCTTCATCGCCTGCGGGAAGACCCGGCCGCTCGAGCCGACGAAGGTAGCCTGGTCGAGCTCGTCCGCCCAGGCGCGCAGCGCGGCCGGCGGAAAGGCGTCGAGCGCCGGACCGATGACGCCCGCCGCCGCGCCGTAGCGGGTGCGAAAGGCTTCCAGGGGCTCGGAATGGGTGAGGTTGAGGCCGCCGCGGCCGGCCATCAGCAGCTTGCGCCCGACCGACGGCATGGCATCCCAGACGGTGACGCGCGCCCCGGCGAGCGCCGCGCCCTCCGCCGCCATCAGCCCCGCCGGCCCGCCGCCGACGACGGCGACGACGCCGCGCAGGGGGAGCGTCAATGCACGCTCGGCTTCTTGAGGAAGCTCGACCGGTCGGCCGAGACGATGGCGATCTCCAGCGTCCGCCCGTCGCGGACGATGGTCAGCGGGATGGTCGCGCCGGCGGGCCCCTGCTCCCAGACCCGGCGGTAGAAGCCGGCGAGGTCGCCGGGCTCGACGCCCGCGACGGCCAGCAGGATGTCGCCCGTCTGGACCCCGGCCTTGGCTGCCGGACCCGCCTCCGACAGGCCCACCGTCACCACCTTCTCCTCGACCTCGGCGGCATAGAGGCCGAGCCACGGCCGCGCCGGCCGGTTGGCGCGGCCGAGCAGCATCAGGTCGTCGAACACCGGCTTCAGGACGTCGACCGGGATGACCATGTTGAGGAAGCTTCCGCGGCCCTGCTGGAGCTGCAGCGAGCCGATGCCGATCAGCTCCCCGACGGCGTTGATGAGGGGCGCGCCGCCCCAGTTGGGATGGGCGGGCGCGGTGAAGATGGCCTCGTCCAGGACATACTCCCAGTACCCGGCGAACTCCTGCTTGGCGACGATGCGTGCGGCGACCGAATGGATGCGCCCCCCGGGACCGCCAAGGACGACGCGCTCGCCGATCTCGGCCGCCGAGGACCGGCCGAGCGGCAGCGGCGGCAGGTCGACGCGGGCCAGCGCCTGCACCAGCCCGAACCCCGTCTCGTGGTCGTAGGCGACGACATGGCCGGGGACCGCGCGGCCGTCGGCGAGCGTGAGGTAGACCGTCTCCGCCTCGGCCACGAGATACCCCACCGTCAGCACCAGCCCGTCGGCGCGGACGAGGACGCCGCTGCCCGCGCGCTCGGTGCCGAGCGTGTCGGCCGTGAAGGCATCGCTCGGAACGATCGACTTCAGGCCGACGACGGCGGAAAGCGCCCGGTCCAGATCATACTCGTGATCCTCCGGCCGCGGCTGCAGCGGCTCCGGCACCTTCCACTCGTTCTCCGTCGTCATACCGTTCGTCTCCCAGGCCTCGACCTGCCCAAGGTGGGGTGCTGCGGCAGGCGAGGCAAGCACCGGCTTCGGACCTCGCCTGCCGCCGCCGGCGGATTCCAGCGTGGCCGCCGCGACCCGCCATCATGCGACGAAGTGCCTTCTGGTTGTGCTTGTGGTTGTGCGCCAACGCGGTAGGCTATCGGACCGCGCGCCCGGTCGCGGCTGTCCGCTGGGGGGACCGATGTCAAGAAGGACCAGCTTGCTCGCAGCGCTCCTCGTATCGACGGTGCCGGTTTCGGCATTCGCGCAGACGATCGAGGTCAAGGTCGAGGTCACCAACAACGCCACCGCCGGCGCCTGGGTCGCCTGGTCCAAGGACACCGGCGAAACGAAACCCTCCGTTTCCATCGCGGCCGGACAGACGACCGAACTGTCGGATTATTGGCTGCCGGTGACGGGCGCCACGGCTCAGACCCATATCCTGACCATCACGCTGCCCGGCCAGCGCGCCTGCCGGGCCGAGCTCCGGGTCGAGGTCGGCTATGCCATGCCGGGCCTGCCGACGCTGAGTTCTCTCGCCTGCTCCATCCGGGAGTACAGCAGCCACAATCTCTCCTGCAGCCTGAACGCGCAGAGCACGACGATCGGCACCGGGTCGCCCGCCGGCACCTGCGTTGCGGCCATCCGGTTCGGCGGATAGTCGACCGGCCGGCCGGGGGCGCCTGCCGGCCCGGAATCGCACCTTCTCCGTTCCATCGAAACAGCAATTGCCATAGAAATCGCCGCCCGTCCGCCGCTGCCGGTGGCGGGCGGACCTGCGGAAGGACATCCCGATGATCGCCAGGCGCTCGCTTCTCCTATCGGCTTCAGCCATGGCCGCAGTCGGCCTCGGCGCCTGCTCAGCCATGCCTGCCGCCGAACCGGGCGGCGATGCCGGGCTGCTGACCCATCTGATGGCGCTCGAGACCGGCAGCTGGCAGCACGTCCTCGACCGCGACGTCGCCGGCATGCAGGCGTTCCTGGCCGAGGACGCACTCCTGATCTTCGGCGACGGCAGCCGCTTCACCAAGGCCGAGTTCCTGAAGGCCGTGCCGGGCTTCGGCCTGCGCGCCTTCACCATCGGCCCGAACCCGCAATTGCTGCGCTTCGCGCCCGACGTCGCGGCGATCGTCTACACCGTGTCCTACAGCAGCGGGCCGGCCGGCGCCGCGCCCACGACCCTCACCGTCACCGCCAGCAGCACCTTTGCCCGCCGCGGCGGCCGCTGGGTCAGCGTCCACTACCAGGAGACGCCCGCCCGATAGGGCGCGCCCTCCCCGACGGCGGCGGCCGTCAGCCTACGCAGTCGGCCGCACCGGCGCCTCGGCCAGCCGCACGCGCGGCACCGCGGCCAGCAGCGCCGTGGTGTAGGGGTGCTGCGGCGCCCCCAGGATGGACGCCGTCGCCCCCTCCTCCACCAGCTTTCCGTGACGCATCACGCAGATCCGGTCGGCGACATAGGAGACGACCGAAAGGTCGTGGGTGATGAAGAGGTAGGCGAGCCCGAACGCGTCGCGCAGGTCGAGCAGCAGGTTGAGGACCGAGGCCTGCACCGAGACGTCGAGGGCGGACACCGCCTCGTCGCAGACGATGAACTTGGGCCGGGTCGCGAGGGCGCGGGCGATGCCGACCCGCTGCTTCTCACCGCCGCTCATCTGGTGCGGGTAGCGGTCGGCGTAGCCGGCGCCGAGCCGCACGAGGTCGAGCAGCTCGCGCACGCGCCGGTCGCGGTCTGTGCCGGACGCCCCGATCTGATCGAGCGGGCGGCCGACGATCTGGGCCACGGTCATCCGCGGGTTGAGCGAGGAATCGGGGTTCTGGAAGATGATCTGGGCGTTGCGCAGCAGCGCCCGCTTCGCCCCGCGCGAGGCCGCCAGCAGCGACTGCCCGTCGATGCGGATGTCGCCCGCGGTCGGCGATACGAGGTCGATCAGGCAACGGCCAAGCGTCGTCTTGCCCGATCCGCTCTCCCCCACCAGCCCGACGATCTCGCCCGCACGGATCGTCAGGTTGACGTCGTCGACCGCGCGCACGCCATGCGGCCGGTAGGCGACGGCAGGGCGCCAGCCCTGCCAGCGCAGCGACAGGGCGTCGATGAAGGAGCCGCTGCGGAAATGGCGGGCGACGCCGCGGGCATCGACCACGGTCGGCGCGTCGACGGCCGGGGGCCGCCGCTCGACGCTGGCCCCGGCCTCGACCCGCCAGGGGGTGTCCTGCAGCTCCTCCGAACGCCAGCAGCGATTGCGGGTGCCGTTGCCGGCATCGGCCAGCGCCTGCGGCTCGGCCGTGCAGCGCGCCTGGGCGAAATGGCAGCGCGCGGCGAAGATGCAGCCGGGCTGGGGCTGGCGCTGGTCCGGCAGACGACCGGGGATGGCTTCGAGGCGCCGCCGCTCGACCGACAGGCTGGGCAGCGAGGCGAGCAGGCCCTTGGTGTAGGGATGGCGCGGCTGCGACAGCACGGTTCGGGTCGGCCCCTGCTCGACCACCCGCCCGGCATAGAGCACGCAGATATCGTCGCAGATGCGCGAGACGACGCCGAGATTGTGGCTGATGAAGAGGATCGACAGCGCCCGGGTGCGCCGCAGCTCCTCCAGCAGGTCGAGGATCTGCGCTTCGATCGTCACGTCGAGCGCCGTCGTCGGCTCGTCGAGGATCAGGAGGTCGGGATCGCAGCCCAGCGCGCTGGCGATCAGCGCCCGCTGCTTCATCCCGCCCGAGAGCTGATGCGGATAGCTCGCCGCCATGCGCGCCGGGTCGGCGATGCCGACCTCGGTCAGCAGGCGCAGGGTCTCCGCTTCCGCCTGCGCCGCGTTCATGCCGCGATGCATCATCAGCGGTTCGGCGATCTGCCTGCCGACCCGGATGGCGGGGTTCAGCGTCGTGAAAGGGTCCTGGAAGACGATCGACACCTTGCCGCCGCGCAGGCGCCGCCGCTCCTCGGCGGTCGCGGCGTAGAGGTCGCGACCGTCGACCAGTACCTGGCCGGCGTCGATGGCGGCCCCCTTGTCGAGCAGGCCGAGGACGGCGAGTGCGGCCGTGCTCTTGCCCGAACCGGATTCGCCGACGATGCCGAGCGCCCGGCCGCGGGCGACTTGCATGTCCACGTCGTGCAGCACGCGGACGCGGTCGCCGTCGCTGCCGTAACTGACGGAGAGGCCGCGGACGTTGAGCGCGAGATCGGCCATCACCGCCTCCTCGAGAGGCGCGGGTCGAGCGCCTCGCGCAGGCCGTCGCCGAACAGGTTGATCGCGATCACGGTGACGCAGAGGGCCGTGCCGGCGCCGCCGACGATCCAGGGCGCCTGGGTGACGAAGGGCCGCGCCTCCGCGATCATCAGCCCCCAGTCGGAGGCGGGCGGCTGCACGCCGAGGCCGAGGAAGCTGAGGGCCGCGGCGAGCAGCATGGCGAAGGTCACGCGCAGGGCCGATTCGACGATGATCGGCGGCCAGGCGTTCGGCAGGATCTCGCGGAAGAGGATGTACCAGCCGCTCTCGACCCGGGCGCGCGCTGCCTGGATGTACTCTTCCGTCGCGACCTCCAGCGTCACGCTGCGGGTGAGCCGCGTCATGATCGGGACATAGACGAAGCCGACCGCGAGCACCGTCTTCCACAGGCTCGGCGTCGTCACCGAGAGGATGAGGAGGCCGAGGATGATCGGCGGCAGCGAGATCATCACGTCGACGGCGCGCATGATGACCTCGTCGGTCCAGCCGCGGTAGTAGCCGGCGACGAGGCCGAGCGGCACGCCGATGGCGAGGCTGACTGCCGTCGCCCCGAAGCCCATCAGCAGCGAGCTCTGCGCGCCGTTGAGGACGCGGCTGGCGACGTCGCGGCCGAACTCGTCCGTGCCGAGCCAGTGCGCCGCGCTCGGCGGGGCGAGGCGAAGGTCGATCCGCATGGCGTCGAGGTCGTAGGGCGAGAGCAGCGGCCCCAGCACCGCCAGCAGGAGGATGGCGCCGAGCAGCCCCGTGCCGACGATCAGACTCGTCGGCAGGCGCCGCCGGCGGGGTGCGGCGTCAATCGCCGGCACTGCGGCCATAGCGGACCCTCGGGTTGAGGAATGCGTAGAGCAGGTCGGCCGTCAGGTTGGCCGCCGCGTAGACGAAGGTGATGACGATCATGCAGGCCTGCAGCAGCGGCACGTCCATGTTCTGGATGGCGAACATCAGCAGCCGGCCGAGCCCGGGATAGGAGAAGATCGTCTCCACCACGACGATGCCGCCCATCATGATGCCGACATCGATCGCCAGCACGGTGATGGTCGGCAGCAGCGCGTTGGGCAGGGCGTGGCGGCGGATCACCAGCCATTCCGAAAGGCCGCGTGCGCGGGCCGCGCGGACATACTGGCTCTGCATGGTGTCGATCATGCTGGAGCGGGTGAGGCGCGAGATATGCGCCATCAGCCCCAGCACCAGCGTCGCCACCGGCAGCACGATGTGCCGCGCCCAGGCACCGAAGCCGTTCGAGAGGTCGCTGTAGCCGGTCGCGGGGAACCAGTTGAGGTAGCCCGCGAACAGCATGACGACGACGATCGCGAAGAGGAACTCCGGCACGGCGATGTTGAGGTAGGTCGCGACCGAGACGACGTGGTCCGCGGGCTTGCCGTGGCGCACCCCGGCATAGACGCCGACCGCGATGCCGACCAGCGCGACGAGGCCGATCGAGATGCCGGCCAGGATCGCCGACTTCGAGACCGTGTCGGCGAGGATCGGGCCGATCGGCCGCTCCATCACCAGCGACATGCCGAGGTCGCCCCGGAGGAGGCCCGAGGCCCAGCGCCAGTACTGGACGTGCGCCGGGTCGTTGAGGCCGAGCTTGGCCTCCAGCGTCGCGATGTCGGCCGGGGCGGCGAAGTCGCCCAGGATCATGTAGGCGACGTTGCCCGGCATGACCTGGGTGATCCAGAAGATCAGCACCGACATGATCGCCATCGTCAGTACGATGGAGAGCAGCCGCTTGATGACGTAGCCGATCATCGCCGCCTCGGTCCCGTCCCTCCGGGCCTGCCTACTCGAAGTAAGCCCGGCGCAGGTCCATCCACGAATAGGGATGGGTGCGATAGCCCTTCAGCGCCGGGCGGTAGGCCGTCGCGAAGTTGACGACGTAGAGGACCGCGCCCGGCGCATCCTCCAGGGCGTAGCGCTGGAACTGCTGGTAGAGGGCCTTGCGCTCCGTATTGCCGGTGGCGAGCCGCGCCTTGTCGAGCACTTCGTCGACCCGCTCGCTCTTGAAGTTCCACATGCGCGGGTTCCACGAGCCGGCGCTGTGGTACCAGGGATACGTGGCGGTATCGACCGTCGGGCGGGACAGATAGCCGTCCATGTAGAACGGCGCCTTGCCGGCCACGGTCGCACCCCAGCGGCTGTAGGGCACGCGCTCCAGCTGCACATCGATGCCGACCGGGCGCAGCATCTGCTGGATCGCCACCGCCGCACGCTCGCGCGTCGGCCGGCCGACGGGAACGTTGAGGGTGATCTTGAAGCCCTTGGCATAGCCGGCCTCGGCCAGCAGCTTGCGCGCCCCGGCGAGGTCCGGCTTCACCGGCAGCGATCGGTCGAAGAACGCATGGTTCGGCGGGATCGGGGTATGGGTCGGCGCGCCCTGCCCGAACAGCGCGAACTGGACGAGCTGCTCCTTGTCGAGCGCCTTCAGCACGGCGCGGCGGACGCGGACGTCCGTGAAGGGCTTGAGGTCGTTCTTCATGACGATCCCGTCCCAGGTCGAGGTCGGGACGGCGTCGACCTTGATGGTCTTGGATTCCGCCAGCTCCTTGATCGCTTCCAGCGGCACGTTCCACAGGATGTCGATGTCGCCGGCATTGAGCGCGGCGATCTTCGAGGCGTCCTCGGGCATGATCCGCAGCGTCACGCGGGCGAGCTTGGGCAGGCCCGCCTCCCAGTAGTTGGGGTTGCGCGTCGCCGTCAGCTTGTCGCCGGGCGTGTAGGATTCGAAGACGAAGGGGCCGGTGCCGACCGGCTTGGCCAGCATCTCCTCCATCGTGACGCCCTTCGGCACGATCTTGAGGTGCCGCTCGATCAGCATCTCCGGCCAGGAGCCGTAGGGCTGGTGCAGCACGAACTTGACCGTCAGCGGGTCCGGCGTCTCGATCGCCTTCACCATCTCGGCCGTCGAGCGGGCGCGCGAGGCGAGCTGCGGGTCGCCGATCAGGGCGAAGGTGTGGACGACGTCCTCGGCCGTGAAGGCCTTGCCGTTGTGGAACTTGACGCCGTCGCGCAGCTTGAACGTCCACTCCGTGGCGTCGGCGTTGGCCGACCATTCGGTCGCCAGCTCCGGCTCCAGCTTCAGCTCCTCGGTGATGCGCACGAGGCCGTTAAACAGGAGCATGCCGACATTGTATTCCTCGGCCGTCACGCCGCGGCCGGGATAGAGGCTGTTGACGTTGCTGTTGAGCGTCGCGACGAGCGTGTCCTTGGCCTGCGCGAAGGCCGGGGCTGCCGCGGCGATGGCGACGAACGAGACGGAGAGGGCCAGGCCGAGCCGGCGGATCATCATGCTTGCCTCCAATGTTCGGGTCAGCGGGCGAGATCGTCGCGCAGCGCGGCGGCGACCTTGCCGATCACCTGCTGCAGCTCGGCGAAGCCGGCGTTCTTCGTGAAGTTCCGCTCGTCCATGTAGAGCTTGCGGTTGATCTCGATCTGCAGGCTGTGGCGGCCCGCGGCCGGGGCGCCGTGGCGGCGGATGCACTCCGCGCCGGCATAGTGGAAGTTGGCGGTGACGTTGAGGCCGGCGGCGCGGAACACCTCCATCACCAGCTGCGTCAGCTCGGGCTTGCAGCTCTCGCCCTTGAGATCGCCGATGTCGATGTCCGAGCGCGGCGAGCCGGCATCGAGCGTGGAGCGTCCGCCGATCGACGCCATGCTGTGGCAGGAGATGTGATAGCTGACGCCCGCTGCCGCATGCCGCTCGGCCACGATGCGCGCCAGCTCGTCATGGTAGGGCAGGAAATAGCCCTCGATTCGGTTGCGCACGTCGGCCGCGGCGAGCTTGCGGTCATAGAGCGGGGAATCGCCGGCGAGGCTGTGGATCAGGCCGATGCCGAGCTTCGACTTGACCGTCGGCGCCAGCGTGCCCGGACCCTGCCAGGCATCGGCCAGCAGCTCGGGGTCGACGTCCGTCTCGTGCCGGTTGGCGTCGATGTAGGCGTTCGGGAAGAGCGCCTGCAGCAGGGTCGCGCCGTGCTGCGGCACGACGCCGTAGAGGTCGCCCAGATACATCGAGACCGAGCGATGGACCTCGGGGAACGGTGCCGACGGCCGGAAGTCGCACGGGTACCAGGTGCCGCTGCGCGGCACGTCGAAAACGACCGGCGCCGCGGCACCGACCGGATCCTGCCGCAGCAGGACCCCGGGAACGAGATGGGACGGTGCGCTCATGGCCCCTCGCTAGGCAAACGATACACTCAGAAAGGAAAACGATTTCCTTCGTCCAGGCTAGGAAGCCCTCGGGGCGCTTGTCAAGCGCTGCATGAAGGTGCATTGCGTTGGCCATGATCGCGCGGGAGGCAGGATGAACGATTCGAGCGACGCGCCCGCGCGCTCCGGCCGGGCGGCGCGGCTGGACGACGTCGCCGTCATCGCCGGCGTCGCGAAGTCGACCGTCTCACGGGTGATGAGCGGCGAGGCGACGCTCTCGGTGCGTGCCGAGACGCGCCAGCGCATCCTCGCCATCGCGGCCGAGCTCGGCTACCAGCCGGACAGCCGGGCCCGCGCGCTCCGCCTGCGGCGGACGCACACCCTCGGCATCGTCGTGCCGGAGATCGACAACCCCGCCTTCGGCACGATCATCCGCAGCGCCCAGAAGGCGGCGGTCGCGCGGGGCTATTCCCTCTTCATCTCGCTCGCGGACAAGGATCAGCCCGACGGCGAGCTCTATCGCCGCCTCGTCGCCGGCAGCCGCGTCGACGGCGTGCTGGTGACGACGACCAGCGACCCCGCCCTCGTGGCGGAGTTGCGGCGCCGGGCCATCAGCTACGTCCTCGTCAACCGCGAGAGCCCGGGCGAGACCGCGTCGATCATCGTCGATTATGTCGACGGCACGGTCCGCGCCGTCGCCCACCTCGCCGGCCTCGGCCATCGCCGGCTCGCGCTGATCTCCGGTCCGCTCGGCCAGTACACCGGCCGGAAGCGGCTGGAGGGCTTCCGCCGCGGCCTCGCGGCCGCCGGCCTGCCGTTCGACCCCGACCTCGTGGCCGAGTGCAACTATGGTTGGGAAGAGGCGGGCGATGCACTGGCGGCGATGCTCTCCGCGCCGGGGGGGCCGCCGACGGCGGTCTGCGCCGCCAACGCCGTCGTCGCCTCGGGCACGATCGCGCGCGCCCGCCGCCTCGGCCTCGCCGTGCCGGACGACCTCTCGGTCGTCGCCCTGCTCGACGGCCCCCTAGCGGCGATGAGCGCCCCCGCCATCACCGCCATGCAATATCCGTTCGAGGAGCTGGGCCGCCTGGCGGTCAACGCCCTGATCGACAACCTGGAAGACGACACCGAGGTCGCCGGGCGAACTCTGCCTCCGCTCGGCCTGGCGGAGCGGGAGTCGACGTATGCGATCGATCCGCTTTGAAAGGTCGGCAGGCGCGTCGTGTGAACTCCAAAATCGTAGGCCAAAACCCTGGACGCTACATAAAACTAGTTTGGTATAGTCGCATCTGAAAGTGGTGCACTAGGAACAATATAATATTGATATAGAGACGCTAAAATTCGGTTGACCGGATCGTATTGTGGTTCTCCCCATCTTCCTCGAAGATACTCTGATAATAAAGAAGGCTATTCACCTGCAATTAAGTGGTTTGTGCGGGATAGATATTGCGGCGCGCTCGCTCGCCTCGCGCATAGCACGCGTGAGTTCTCCAACAGTTGTTGATGGCCGCCCGAATGGATTGCGCTCGTTCTCGCGTCGCTGCAACTGCGACAACGCGCGCTGCTCGGCCTCTGCTAATCCTCTAATGAGCACACTGCAATCTACGTTCTTACCTCGCCTGGGATCATACTCCGGGCAGAGTGCACTTAATTGTCGCTGGACCTCATAGCGATCATCAGGCGCATCATGATCCCGATGATGCAAAATTGACCACAGCTCGAAGCACGGATTCGAACGAGCGACACGCACCCCAACAGACTGGCAGCGGGCTATTGCAGCATCGAAGTGCGGATGCTCATCTCGATCGAAGACCGCCCATACTTGATCGTGCTTCTCGTATGCGTTCTTCCCCGACTCCCTTTTGGCTACCTTTAACAATTCCACTGCTCGACCCGCAATGGCGCTAGGATCTCCTGCCCCAGGAACCATATCTAACCTAATCAGCGATGCACCATAACGCTGATGAACGACGCGGAAATATTCCGGCTCTGTATTTCGTCCCTCTAGAACTAGAGTAAACAAAACTCTCGCGTCTCTCACCGCAGATCTTCGGTTTACGCGTTCAAATCGGCGCGACACGACTAAAGGCTCTCTACAAAATCGCTAACTGGACTCGATAGTGGTACGGCTCCCAGCCTGCCTTCGACATAGGCCTTACGAATATTGTCAGTAGATCGGATCTTTATGTCACTAAGCGGAAACAATGTTGTCGCTCCCACGGAATCTTTTTCCATAAACCAAACTTGATCCCGGCGAAGGAGACTTGAACGCAGAAGATTTGTATCATGCGTAGTGCAGATTAGCTGCCCTCCCCCCTTATTGTGCCTCTTGCTTGCAAATAGCGCGAAAATTGCTTCGCATGCCTGCGTATGAAGACTTGAATCGACTTCGTCGACGATTAGAACTCCACCGTCATCGAGAACTTGAAACACAACGCTCATCAAATTTAGTAGCCTTCGTGTTCCGGTACTTTCAAGATTCAACGGGAAGAACACATCGCTTCCATCTGCAGAAATATGCGCCAGTTCTACTTCTGTTCTATTGTCGATCTGCATACTAGAAAGTCGCTCAGAAATATGTTCCGGGAGATTCTCTCCGATAAGATCAACCAGTCTCTTTACAAATGACTTCTGATCCTCTTTTAGCTGTATATCTCTTCTGCGATAACCAACAACGCCAGTACCAAGACCAGAAAGAAAGTTAATTACTTTTCTTTCAATTGTGCTGTTTTTTGTGAGAAATATTACCGCTATATCATCTGAGTCTAGCCTGCCATCATGAATCCCGCGTTGAAAGAAATCATAAACTTTCTGCAAAGAAGCAACATTATTCTGCACAGCAGCCGAAATAAACAACGAATTCGGCCGAACCAGCTTTGATATCAAACGAATTTCCCGACTTCCCGCCAGGAATGCACGTCCAAATCGAAACGCATCATTTGTACGCTCGTACATCATGATACGCCGCGCACGATTGTATCGATAGAGCCACTCAGCGGAGAAACGCCCACGATAGACTTCAAATCCGTATATGTAGCGATCGTCGTGAACGATGAACTCGACCTCATAGAACGAGCTCTCCGTGAGAGCTGCCGGGTCTAGCATGAACGGCGCATCGAGCACTTTCTCAGACGGATTGCTCCGCGTCTGCGAATTGAGCACGGAGCCCCGCATAAATTGAATTGCATGCACAAGGTTGCTCTTGCCGGACGCGTTGGCGCCGTAGATCACGGCAGTGGGCACGACTTGGAAATTCGTACTCGGTACCTGCCGCAATCCCTCTGTAGGCCCCGAGAGGCTAGACGCGACCATTGAAAGCGTCTGCGTCTCTCGGAGCGACAGGTGATTTCGCGTTGTGAAGCGCAGCAGCATGCTATCGAATGTCCCTCATGTGGCGCGCCCTAACGCGCGATCGTGTAGGGAATTTACCTGAATGCCGGCGAAATTGCATTCTTAAAGCCAGATTGGACTTCTCGGCGATCGCGCACAGCGGCTCGCAAGGTGCCCGAACCCCAGCTAGCCCTGCTGGGTTT
Source organism: Allostella sp. ATCC 35155 (assembly GCA_006738865.1). GTDB lineage: Bacteria > Pseudomonadota > Alphaproteobacteria > ATCC43930 > Allostellaceae > Allostella. The sequence continues at coordinate 1,594,114 of AP019701.1, read as the reverse complement.
GGATCGCGAGATCGCTTTTGGGCTCTTTGCCGACGCCCCACGGCAACATGACCAAGCGCGATATTAGCTGCGTCGCGCCAGATAGAATCGATGGTCGAGATGCCGGCGCGCCAGGGCGGCGGCGCGGTCGGGATCGCGGGTGAGGATGGCGTCGGCCAGCGCGGTGTGCTCGGCCTCCGCGGCGGCCCAACGCTCGGGCGTGAGGTTCGCCTGGAAGCGGGCGGGGCGCAGGCGGGTGTTGACGCGCTGGTGCAGGTCGACGAGCAGTGGGTTGCGGGCGGCGGCGAGGACCAGGGCGTGGATCGCCTCGTTGACGTGGAAGTATCCGTCCAGGTCGCCGGCGCGGCGATGGGCGGCGAGTGCGCGCGTCAGGCGACCGATCTCCGTCCGCTCGGCCTCGGTCGCGCGATCGGCGGCGAGCGCGGCCGCTTCCGCTTCAAGGGCGGCGATCACCTGGAAGGCGTGCTCGGCCGCCTCCCCCGACAGGTCGACGACGGTGGCGCCGCGATTGGGCACGATTTCGACCAGCCCCTCGGCCGCCAGCACCCGGAGCGCCTCGCGCAGCGGCGTGCGCGAGATGCCGAACTCGGCGCAGAGCTCCATCTCCTTCAGCCGCTCGCCGGGCGGCAGCCGGCCGGCGACGATCGCCCGGCGCAGCCGGTCCGCCGCATCGAGGTGCAGGGCGCGGCGCGGGATCGGGCCGGCGACGGCGAGGTCGTTCATCCCCGTTTCACGCCAGATGATCGGCGAGCAGGCGCACGGGGTGGACCGCTGTCCTGGAGGCCAGATCGGCGAACTGGTGGCGGCAGCTCGTGCCGGCCGCGACCAGCACGGCATCCGCCGGCGCCTCGCGCACCCGCGGCAGCGGCCCCGCCTCGGCCACCTGGCGGGAGATGGCGGCGTGCTCGGCCTGATAGCCGAAGGCGCCCGCCATGCCGCAGCAGCCGGCATCGATGGTCGAGAGCGACAGACCCGGCACCAGCTTCAGCATCGCCTCGACCGCGCCGACCGTCCCGAAGGCGCGCTGGTGGCAGTGGCCGTGCAGCACCGCGGCCGCGGCGGCCGGCTTCAGCTTGGGCGTGAAGCGGCCGGCGGCACGCTCGGCCGCCACGAACTCCTCGAACATCACCGCCTTGCCGGCGACGGCGCGGGCATCCTCGCCCAGGCCCAGCACCTGGTGCTCGTCGCGGAAGGAGAAGAGGCAGGACGGCTCCAGCCCGACGATCGGCACGCCGCGGCGGGCGGCGGTGGCCAGCGGCGTCAGCGCCCGCCGCGCCTCGGCCCGCGCCTCCTCGACCATGCCGGCGGCGAGGTAGGTGCGCCCGCAGCAGAGCGCCCGCCCGCCATCCTCGGCCGCGATGCACGCGACGCGATAGCCGGCGGCGACCAGAACCCGCTTGGCGGCGCGGGCATTCTCCGGCTCGAAGGCCGCGGTGAAGCTATCGACGAAGAGCGCGACCTCCGGCCCCTCGCCCTCCGCCCGGCCGTCGGTGCCTGCGGCATCGAAGCGGTCGCGCCGCCATTCCGGCAGCGGCCGGTCGGCGGCAAGGCCCAGCACCCGCTCGCCGAGGCGCGCCAGCGCCGGGATGCGGTTGCGCAGGTTGAGGACCGGCGCCAGGGTCGCCGCGACCCGGGCATAGCGCGGCAGGTGGGCGACGAGGCGCTCGCGCAGCGGCACGCCGTTCGTCTTGTTCCACTGGTGCTGGAACTCGATCTTCATGCGCGCCATGTCGACGCCGGTCGGACACTCGCGCTTGCAGCCCTTGCAGGACAGGCAGAGGTCGAGCGCCGCCTTCACCGCCGGGTCGGCGAAACGATCGTTGCCGAGCTGGCCGGTGACGGCGAGGCGCAGCGTGTTGGCGCGGCCGCGGGTGACGTGCTGCTCGTCCTTGGTCGCGCGGTAGGACGGGCACATGACGCCGGGGTCGGACTTCCGGCACTCGCCGTTGTTGTTGCACATCTCGACGGCGGCGAGGAAACCGCCCCACTCCGACCAGTCGAGCGCCGTGTCGACCGGCAGCGCCTTGTAGCCCGGCTTCCAGCGGAAGAGGCTGCGGTCGTCCATCTTCGGCGGGTTGACGATCTTGCCGGGGTTGAAGAGGCCGCCCGGATCGAAGGCGTCCTTGACCTCCTCGAAGGCGCGGACGATGCGGTCGCCGAACATCGGCCGATGGAACTCGGAGCGGACGAGGCCGTCGCCATGCTCGCCCGAATGCGAGCCCTTGTACTCGCGCACCATGGCGAACGCCTCCTCGGCGATGGCGCGCATCTTCTTCGCCCCCGCCTCCTCCTTGAGGTTGAGGATGGGGCGGACATGTAGCGTGCCGACCGAGGCGTGGGCGTACCAAGTGCCGGACGTTCCGTGTTTCGCGAACACCTCGTCGAGACGGCGGGTGTATTCGGCCAGATCCTCCAGCGGCACCGCGCAGTCCTCGATGAAGGAGACCGGCTTCCCCTCCCCCTTCATCGACATCATGATGTTGAGGCCGGCCTTGCGCACCTCCCACACCGCCGACTGGAAGGCGGGATCGACCGCCTCGACGACGCCGTCCGGGAAGCCGAGATCGCCCATCAGCTCGACGAGCTGCGCCAGGCGCCGGACGCAGTCCTCGCGGTCGTCGCCGGCGAACTCGACCAGCAGGATGGCCTGGGGTTCCCCCTTCACGAAGCGGTCGACGGTCGGTCGGAACATCGCGATCTCGCGCGACAGGTCGATCAGCGTGCGGTCGACCAGTTCGACCGCGCCCGGCCCCAGCTTGACGATGTGCCGGGTCGCGTCCATCGCCGAATAGAAGGTCGGGAAGTGGCAGATGCCGAGGGTGCGGTGCGCGGGGATCGCCTGCAGGTCGAGATGGACCTGGGTGAAGAATCCCAGCGTGCCCTCCGAGCCGACCAGCAGGTGCGCCATGTTGTGGCCGGCCGGGTCGATCATGTCGATGTTGTAGCCGCCGACCTTGCGCAGCAGCTTGGGGATGCGGCGGTCGATCTCGTCCGCTTCCCGCCCGTGCAGCGCGCGCATGCGCTGGACGAGGTCGACGAGGCGGCGGTCGCCGGCGGCATCGGCGAGATTGCCCGGCGTCGGCCCGAAGCGGTGCGCCGAGCCGTCGGCCAGGATGGCGTCCACGGCATGGACGTTGTGGACCATGTTGCCGTAGCGGATGGAGCGCGAGCCGCAGGAATTGTTGCCGGTCATGCCGCCGATGGTGGCGCGGTTCGACGGCGAGACGTCGACCGGGAAGAACAGCTTCTTGGGCCGCAGCAGCTTGTTGAGATGGTCGAGCACGATGCCGGGCTGCACCGTCGCGCGCCGCGCCTCGACATCGACCTCGACCAGCCGGTTGAGGTGCTTGGAGACGTCGACGACCAGCGCCTCGCCGACCGTCTGCCCGCATTGCGAGGTGCCGGCGCCGCGCGGCAGCACGGGCACGCCCTCCTCGCGGGCGATCTGGATCGCGGCCGCGATGTCGTCCGGCTCGCGAGCGACGAGCACGCCCAGGGGCTCGATCTGGTAGATCGAGGCGTCGGTCGAATAGCGGCCGCGGCTGGCGGCATCGAACAGCACCTCGCCGCGTGTTTCCCGCCGCAGCCGCTCGGCCAGCCTCGCATCGCCCACGCGTGCCATGGCGTCATCCTCCCTTGCGTCGCCTTCGATTGTATACATAATGCAATCGAACTCAATGGGGATGAGACCGATGCCGAAGCACCAGCCGGGCCGCCACTTCCTCCAGATCCCGGGGCCGACCAACGTGCCGGACCGGGTGCTGCGCGCCATCGACCGGCCGACGATCGACCATCGCGGGCCGGATTTCGGGCGCCTCGGCCATGAGGTGCTGGAGCGGATCAAGCCGGTGTTCGGCACCGAGGGCCCGGTCATCATCTTCCCCGGCTCGGGCACCGGCGCGTGGGAGGCGGCGCTGGTCAACACCCTCTCCCCCGGCGACCGCGTGCTGATGTTCGAGACCGGCCATTTCGCCACCCTGTGGCAGGAGATGGCGCGCAAGCTCGGCATCGTCACCGAGTTCGTTCCGGGCGACTGGCGGTCCGGCGTCGACGCCGCCGCCATCGAGGCACGGCTGGCCGAGGATTCGACCCATTCGATCAAGGCCGTCGCGGTCGTCCACAACGAGACCTCGACCGGCGTCACCAGCGACATCGCCGCCGTCCGCCGCGCCATCGACGCCGCGAACCACCCGGCGCTGCTCTTCGTCGACACCGTCTCCTCGCTCGCCTCGATCGAGTACCGGCACGACGAGTGGGGCGTCGACGTCACCGTGACGGGCTCGCAGAAGGGCCTGATGCTGCCGCCCGGCCTCGGCTTCAACGCGGTCAGCGAGAAGGCGCGGGCGGCCGCGAAGACCGCCAGGCTGCCGCGCGCCTACTGGGACTGGGAGGCGATGCTGGGCGTCAATCCGACCGGCTATTTCCCCTATACGCCCGCGACCAACCTGCTCTACGGCCTCAACGAGGCGCTGATCCTGCTGGTCGAGGAGGAAGGGCTGCCGGCGGTGTTCGCCCGCCACCAGCGCCACGCCGAAGCGGCACGCCGCGCGGTCCGCAGCTGGGGCCTCGAAGTGCTGTGCCGCAACCCGGCCGAATACTCGCCCTCGCTGACCGCCGTCATGGTGCCGGCCGGCCATGATGCCGACCAGCTCCGCGCGACGATCCTCGAACGCTCCAACCTGTCGCTCGGCAACGGCCTCGGCCGCCTCAAGGGCCGGGTCTTCCGCATCGGCCATCTCGGCGACTTCAACGACCTGATGCTGATCGGCACGCTGGCCGGCGTCGAGATGGGCCTTGCCGCCGCCGGCGTCCCCTACACGAAGGGTGGCGTCCAGGCGGCGATGGACTTCCTCGGCGGCAACCGGTAGCCGGCAAGCGGCCGCATTACGGTTGCGGCCGGGCCGTCAGGACCGACGTCTGCTCGTCCGCGCGGGCCTCCAGGAAGAGGCCCTTGCGGGCGGCGACGATCGTCATCTGGGTGTGCAGCGGGATATAGGGCAGCGCGGTCATCACCGCCCCCATCGTCTCGCGCAGCAGCGCCTCGCGCCGCTCGTCGTCGAGCTCGGTCACCGCCTTCATGATGAGGGCGTCCACCGCCGGATCGGAGAACTGCGCGCGGTTGATCGAGCCGAGCCCGCGGCTGCGGTCGGTCGTATGGATATGGCCGGTGAAGAAGGCCGACGTATCGCCCGTCGAGCTGTGCGCCCAGCCGCCGAGCCACATGCTGAACTCGTTCCGCGTCAGCGAGTTGCGCGAGAAGAAGACGTTGGCGGGCAACGTCTCGACCTGCATCTTGAGACCGATCCGCGCCAGCATCTGGCCGGCCGCCTGGCACAGCTTGGCGTCGTTGACCCAGCGGTCGCGCGGGCAATGGACGGTGAGCTGGAACCCGTCCGGGAACCCGGCCTCGCGCAGCAGGGCCTTCGCCCCTTCGGGATCGAAGGGCAGCGGCGGCAGGGCCGGGTCATAGCCGGTGATGTGGCTGGCTGCCGGCTGCTCGGCCGCCGTCGCCAGCCCCTCCATGATGCGCCCGACGATCGCCTTGCGGTCGAGCGCCATCGCGATCGCGCGGCGCACCCGGACGTCGCGCAGCGGGTTGGGGTCGAGCACCTTGCCCTCGAGATCGCGGGCGAACGGCGATTGCTGGCGGCCGACATCGAGCCCGAAATACATCGTGCGGTCCGACGTCCGCTTGAACACCGCGACGCGCGGATTGCGCTCCAGCGAGGCCACCTCCGTCGAGGGAACGAAGTCGATCGCGTCGACGTCCCCCGCCAGCAGCGCCGCCGCCCGCGCGGTGTCGTTGGGAATGACGCGGAAGGTCAGCACCTCCCAGACCGGCCGGGTGCCCCAATAGGCGTCGTTGCGGACGAGGCGAAGCGCCTCGGCAGGCTTGTAGCCGTCGAAGCGGTAGGGCCCGGTTCCGATCGCGGCCTTGGCGGTGCGGAAATCACCCGGCGCCGCGCCTGCGGCCGCCTTGTGCGAGACGATGAAGACGTTGCCGAGCAGGCCCGGCAGCTGCGGCGCCGGCGCCTCGGTGTGGAAGCGCACCGTGAGAGGGTCGACGATCTCCGTCCGCACGATCGGCCGGACGTTGTTGGTGTAGGGATTGGGGTTGTTGGGCAGCGTCCGCACGCGGTCGATCGAGAAGGCGACGTCCTGGGCGGTGAAGTCCTGCCCGTCATGGAACTTGACGCCTTCGCGCAGGCGGAACTCCCAGATCGTCGGCGCCACGGCCTTCCACGACACGGCGAGGCCGGGCCGCCGGCGCGATTCCGCGTCCTTGTCGACCAGGGCGTCGAAGATGTGCCGGGAATAGGCCATGTTGGTCGAGAGGTAGAGGTAGTGCGGATCGACCGTCGGATCGGCGCGTGCACCGATCTTCAGTTCCTGGGCCGAAGCCCCCGAAGTGACGCCCGGGGCGACGAGCAGCGCCAGCGCCAGAAGCGTACCGGCCGCCGCAGGACCGAACTTGCGCGAAAGCATGGACATGGCTCCTCTCCCCCCGATCATGCGGTGGCTACGGGCTTCCAGACGCGCCGGGCAAGCGCCAGGAAGTTCTCTCCGAGAATTCCGCGGACGGCCGCGTCGGGATAGCCGTGCCGGACCATCAGGCCGGTGACGGCGCGCAGATCCTCCGGCGCCAAGTAGGACGCGAGCCGGCCGCCGGCCGGATAGCCCTTGGGAAACGTGTCCGGGTTGGCCGCCCGGCGGGCCGCCATCTGCTCGCCGTAATAGACATGGTCGATGCCGATCGAGACATGCTGCCAGCCGATGCGCGAAACCATGTAGTCGACATGGCGGAACATCGCCTCGGGCGTCGCCACCATGTCCTCAGCGAGGAAATGGCCGACCCCGTTGATGCCGATGAGGCCGCCCCGGGCCGCGCAGGCGTCGATCTGATCGTCCTTGATGTTGCGGTCGTGCGGGACGAGGCTCCAGGCATTGGAGTGCGAGAACATGACCGGATCGGCGGACAGTTCGACGATGTCCATGGTCGAGCGATGCCCGGTATGGGTGCAGTCGACGATCATGCCGACCCGGTTCATCTCGCGCACCAGGGCCCGGCCATAGCGGCTCAGCCCGCAGTCGCTGTCCTCGTGGCAGCCGTCGGCCGCCATGTTGCGCTGGTTGTAGGCGAAGAGCATGTGGCGGACGCCGAGGCGGTAGTAGAGCCCGACCATCTTCGGGTCACCGGCCAGCGGGTTCGAGCCCTGGAAGTGGAAGCCGACCGCGAGCTTGCCGGCGTGCTTGGCCTTCAGGATGTCCTCCACGCTCTCGGCCAGGACATAGCCTTCCGGCTCCAGCGCGGCGAAGCGCGCCCGCTCGGCGGCGATGTGGCGGATCGTCTGTTCGAGCGACATGCGGTCGAGGCCGATCGTCAGCGAGACGAAGTCGATCCCGCTCTGCCGGAAGCGCGCCAGCACCGTGTCCTGGTTGGCATAGCCCGGTCCCCAGGGCAGCGTCAGGTCGCAGACCACCGCCGCGTCATGGAGTGCGTCGGTGCGCCGCTGCACCTCGTCCGCCGCCGCTTCCGCAATCGCCACGTCCGACATCCGCACCTCGCCTGCAACCCCAGGCGAAGAGGCTGCTTGCGCGTCCGCCCCGATGTCCAATACGGATTCCATCGGATCGATGCCGGAAAGGGTATCAATTGGCCGAGAACTGGCTGCCGGCCGACCTGCGCGGATTCCTGGTGCTGGCGGAGGAACTGCATTTCGGGCGCGCCGCCGAACGCCTCGGCGTCGCCCAGCCGGTGCTGAGCCGCCGCATCCGCCGCCTCGAGGCCCTCGTCGGCGCCGCCCTCTTCGACCGCACGTCGCGCTCGGTCGCGCTGACCGTCGGCGGAGCCCGCCTGCGCGATCAGGCCGGGCCCGCTCTGCGCCTGCTCGAGGGCGCCATGCGCGCGGCGGCGCGCGACGATCCGGGGAACACCGCGCCCCTGCGCGTCGGCTTCCTGTCGGCCGCCCAGGCGCTGCTGCCGGTGGTGCTCGAACGCTGGCGGACGACGCTGCGCCGCCCCGTCCGGCTGGTCCGCGCGACCTCGGCCCAGCAGCTGGAGATGCTGCGCACCGACCGCATCGAGATCGCCTTCCTGCGGCCGCCCGCCACCGCCGGCAGCCTCTCGCTCACGACCGTCCGGCAGGAGGGGATGGTCTGCGCCCTGCCCGCGGCCCATCCGCTGGCGCGGCGGGACGCGCTGCGCCTCGCCGACCTCGCCGGCCAATGCTGGGTCCGCCACGGGGCCGTGCTCGGCACCAGCTTCCAGCAGCGCATGGAGGAGCGGCTGCGGCGCGACCGGATCGTCCTCGAGCACGGCCCCGAGGCGGACGACACCCCGTCGGTGATGATGCTGGTGGCCGCCGGCTACGGCCTGGCGCTGCTGCCGGAATCGGTGCGCCTCTTCGCCCCGCCCGGCACCCGCTGCCTTGCGATCACCGACGTCCGCCCCTTCGTCCGGCTGGCGATCGCCCACCGGCGCCACGATGTCGACCCGCAGACCGCCCGCGCCGTGCGCATCGCGGTCGAGACGGCCCGCAGCAGCGGCTGAGCGGCCGCGCCCGGCCTACCGGATCCACTGGCAGGTCGGCATCCGCCCGATCCGAATTGTCCCGGCGACAATGTTCCGGTTGTCCGCCGCAGATCGCGCTGCGCATCGTCCTCGCGACGGCAACCGGCAGGAGGCCTCCCCTTGATCTCGCTCGGCAGTCTGGCGGCCTTCGCGGCGGTGGCGCTCGGCATGGTGCTGACGCCGGGGCCCAACATGATCTACCTGATCGGCCGGTCCATCACCCAGGGACGCTGGGCGGGCTTCCTGTCGCTGCTCGGCGTCGTCGCCGGCTTCGTCTTCTACATGCTGTGCGCCGCCTTCGGCCTGACCGCGCTGCTGCTGGCGGTGCCGCTTGCCTACGAGGCGATCCAGTGGGCGGGTGCGGCCTACCTCCTGTGGCTCGCCTGGAATTCAGTGCGGCCGGGTGCGCGCTCGCCGCTGCAGCCACGCGCCGACCTGCCGCACGACCGGCCGGCGCGGCTGTTCTGGATGGGCTTCCTCACCAACCTGCTCAATCCCAAGATCGCGGTCCTCTACCTCTCGCTGCTGCCGCAGTTCATCGAGCCCGAGCGCGGCCATGTCCTGGCCCAGGCGGTGCTGCTCGGCGGGGCGCAGATTGCCGTCAGCTTCTCGGTCAACCTCGCGATCGTCTTCGCCGCCGGCACCGTCGCGGCCTGGTTCCGCACGCGGCCGACCTGGCTTGTCGTCCAGCGCTGGTTGATGGCGACGGTCCTGGCCGGCCTCGCCGTCCGGCTGGCGACGGAGCGGCGGCCGGTCTAGCCCTACGGCCGGACATGCGCCGCGTTGCACGGTCGCAGCCTGCGACGACGTCGCTCTCGCAGCCCCGTCCGAATACAGGATGGACGTGCCGGCGCCCCTGCCGCCAGATTCGGCTCCCATGCGCCCTGCCGATTCCGTCCCTGTCACCGGAGCCGACATGCCGTCCCTGCGCCGCCTCGCTGCTTCCACATTCATCGCCGCCGCCGTCGCGGCATCCCCCTCCGTCGCCCAGGATGCCGGCCGCGGCGAGCAGGTCTTCAAGCGCGCCTGCGCCGTCTGCCACATGGTCGGGCCGGCCGCGAAGAACCGCGTCGGACCGGTCCTCAACGGCATCGTCGGCCGCAAGGCTGGTACAGTCGCTGGCTTCCCCTATTCGCCCGCCAGCCGCCGTTCCGACGTCGTCTGGGACGACCAGACTCTGGCGGCCTACCTGCGCGACCCGCGCGCCTTCATGCCCGGCACGCGGATGATCTATGCCGGATTGCGCAACGACCGCGATCTCGCCGACCTCGTCGCCTATCTCCGCCGCTTCGACGCCGCAGGCGGCACCCGATAGGGCGGCCATCGGTTGCCAACGGGATCGCGAAACCCCATTTCGACCGCGTTGCCAATCTGACCGGAGGATCGCGATGAAGTGCCCGCTCGACGAGACCGAGCTGATGATGACCGAGCGTTCGGGGATCGAGATCGACTATTGCCCGAAGTGCCGCGGCGTCTGGCTCGATCGCGGGGAGTTGGACAAGATCATCGCGCGGTCGGCCGAACCCGTCGGCGCGGCGGAACCGCCACCCCCGGCAGCGCCGGTCGACCGATCCGGCACCGGCCGTCCCTGGGAGCAGCCGGCGCGCGAAGAGGACTATCGCCGGCCGCGGCGCGAGGAGGATCGGCGGTTCGAGGAGCGCCGCTACGACGACCGCGCCCGCGACGGCCGCCGGTACGACGATGACGACGACGATCATCGTCGCCGGGGCGGCAAGCGGAAGTCGATCCTGGACGATCTCTTCGACTTCTGAGCAGACACTGACCGACCTGCGGCGACGGAACCGTTCCCATCGCGCAGCGGCCAGTGTAGGTTCCGGGCGCAGAAAGGCGACTGTCCCGCAAGCCATTGACGACGATCGATCCTTCGCCCGCGCTGCTGGTCGACCGGCTTCGCCGGCGGGCCGCCCATCAGCCTGAGCGCCCCGCCGTCGTCGAGCTCGGCGACGGCGAGCGGGAGACGGGACGGCTCGACTTCGCCGGCCTCTGGCGGCGCGGCCGGGCGGTCGGCGCCGTGCTGGCCGCCTCCGGTTGCCGGGACCGCGCCGTCCTGATCGCGATCGAGAACGGGGCGGCCTTCGTGACGGCGTTCCTCGGCTGTCTTCTCGCCGGAGCCGTCGCCGTTCCGGTCCCGGCGGTCGCCAGCGCACGCACGCGCGAGCGGCTCGCCGCGGTGATCGCGGCGGCCCGGCCGGCCGCCCTGCTGGTCGATCGTGCCGGCCCGCGCAGCCCGCTGCCGGAGGACTCGGCCGGCACCATCGCCCTCATCGAGTTGGCCGGTATCGCCGACGGCGCCGGCGACGGATGGGAACCGCCGCCCTCCGACCCGGGCCGTATCGCCTTCGTCCAGTACAGCTCGGGCTCGACGGCGGCGCCGCGCGGCTTCGCCATCAGCCACGGCGCGCTGGCCGCCAACCAGCGTATGATGCAGGCGTCGATCGGCCATGATCCGAGCTGGGTGTCGGTGAGCTGGCTGCCGCCGCACCACGACATGGGACTGGTGGGCGGCATCCTGCAGCCGCTCTCGGACGCCAATCTGACGGTGCTGCTGCCGACGCTCCGGGTGGTCCAGAAGCCGGTGCGCTGGCTGCAGGCGATCAGCCGCTATCGCGGCTCGGTCGCGACCGGCCCGACCTTCATGTACGAGGCCTGCGTCTCGCGCGTGCCGCCGGAGGAGCGGGAGGGACTCGACCTCTCCTCCTGGCGGGTCGCCTGCTGCGGCGCGGAGGCCGTCGATCCCGCGATCATCGAAGCCTTCGTCGCGGCCTATGCGCCGCACGGCCTGTCTGCCGGCACGCCCTATCCCTGCTACGGGCTGGCCGAGGCGACCCTCTTCGTCACCGGCGACCGCGGCGGCAGCGGCATGCGCACCGTCACCGTCGACCGGGCCGAGTTGGGCCGCGGCCGCGTCCGTCCCGCGGCGGACGGTGTCCGCCTCGTCGCATGCGGCCGGACCTGGGCCGGCGCCGAGCTGCGCATCGTCGACCCGGAGACCGGCGAGGCGCTGCCCGAGGGTCGCATCGGCGACGTCCGGGTCGGCGGGCCCAGCCTGACTTCTGGCCTGTGGAATCCCGACGGCCCGCCCCATCCGCTCGGCACGCCGCTGCCGGGCGCCGACGGCCAGTTCGTCGCCACCGGCGACCTCGGCTTCCTGCATGACGGCATGCTGGTGCCGGTCAGCCGGCGGGACGACGTCATCGTCATCCGCGGCGTCAACCACCATCCCGAGGACATCGAGCGGACGGCCTCGGAGGCCGCGGCACCGACGCCGATCCTGGGGGCCGCCGCCTTTGCCATCGGCGGTGCCGGCCGGCCAGAGATGGGCATCGCCATCGAGCTTGCACGCGGGGAGGCCCGGAGCGCCGACCTGCCGGCCCTGCTGCGGCGCATCGCCGACCGCATCGCCGCCGCCCATGGGCTGCGGCCGAGCGAGGTGCTGGTCGTGCGCGAGGGCGGCCTGCCGCGGACGACGAGCGGCAAGGTCCGCCGGCACCGATGCCGCGCAGGCTTCGCGGACGGCTCGTGGCCCGGTGCCGCGGCGACGGTCCTGTGCCGCGCGTCGGACTTGACGGTGAACCCCGCGGCGGGGAAAGCAACGCCATGAGCGTCGCCCCGCTGCCCCCCTTCGACCCGCACGACCCGCGCCTGCTGAGCGACCCCTACCCGCTCTTCCAGCGCTACCGCGAGCAGGAGCCGGTGCACTGGAGCGAGACGGCGCAGTCCTGGATCCTGACCCGCCACCACGACATCGCGACGGTCCTGCGCAGTCCGGGACTGGACCCCGCCTCGGTCCTCGCCTTCAGCGAGGCGGTCGCCGCCCGGATCGGGCGCAGCTGGCCCGCGCTGCAGGCCTTCATCGACGCCATCCTCTTCCTCGACGCCACCCCCGGCCACCGTCAGGCCCGCCGCCTGCTGGCGGCGACCCTGAACGCGCGGCCGCTGTCAGAATACGCGCCGATGATCGCCGGCGTCGCCGAGGAGATGCTGGCGCCGCTCGCGGACGAACGGCAGTACGATGTCGTCGCCCGCTTCACCGACCCCCTGCCCTTCCGCGTCATGTGCCGCATCATGGGGGTGCCGGACGCGGTCGGCGACCATCTCTATGCGATCTCGCGCTCGGTGCTGCGACTCTTCAACTTCGTCGTCGGCGTGCGCGAGATGGACGAGTTCGAACGCTGGCTGTCGATCGCCTTCGAGGAGATCGCGCGCCTCGTCGCGGAGCGCCGCCGCGCCCCGCGCCAGGACGGAATGACCCGGCTGATGCAGCTCGCCCGCGACGAGGACGGGGTCGACGACCGCTGGCTGCATTCGCGGATCCTGTTCCTCGTGCTGGTCGGAGCCGAAACCACCTCGGCCTTCCTCGCCAGCGCGATCCGCCACTCCCTCGACATGCCCGGGATCCGTGCGGCCGCGGCCGGCCCCGGGCCGTTGCAGCCGGTCGTGGAGGAACTTCTGCGCCTCGACAGCCCGGTCATCCTGGCGGCGCGGCGGACCACCGCCGAAATCACGGTCGGCGGCCGGCCGATCCCCGCCGGCAGCGGCATCATCCCCTACATCACCGCCGGCAATCGCGACCCCGAGGCCTATGCCGAGCCGGACCGGTTCCAGCCGGGTCGGGCCGGCCCGGGCAATCTCGCCTTCGGCGAGGGCGCCCATGGCTGTCTCGGCGGCGCACTCGCCCGGCTGGAGGCGCGGGTCGCGCTTCCGGCCTTCTTCGCCCGCGTGCCGCAGGCGCGGCGGGTCGAGGCCACCGACGACTGGGTTCCCCTCGACACCTTCCGCCGCCTGTCCCGCCTGCCGATCGCGACCGACTGATCCGCTCCGGAGCTTCCGAATGACCGATACCGCACCGCCCGTCCTGCGCGGCGCCGACATCGAATCCTGGCTCGCCGCCTATCTCGTCGAGCAGATGGGTGTGCCCGAAGAGATGGTCGGCTCCGAAACGCCGTTCGAGGATTACGGTCTCGATTCGGTCGACGGCGTGGTCATGGCCGCGGCGCTGGAGACCGAGTTCGCGATCGAGGTCGACCCCGCGATCTTCCTGCGCAACCCCACCCTGCCGGAAGTCTTCGCCGAGCTGGAGAACGAGGGCATCGCCACCATCGAGCGCGCCTGACCCGGCGGCTCAGCGCGGGCGGTCGCCCGCGAGCGTGATGCGGTGCATCCGGCGACGGTGGCCGTGATAGTCGTTGACCGGATTGTGCTGGGCCGCCCGGTTGTCCCAGAAGGCGATCGAGCCCGGCCGCCACGAGAATCGACAGGTGAATTCCGGCCGCGTCAGGTGCTGGCAGAGATAGTCCAGGATCGGCTGGCTCTCGGCCTCGGTCATGTCCTTGAAGCGGGCGGTATGGGCGATATTGACGAAGAGCGCCTTGCGCCCCGTTTCGGGATGGGTGCGGACGACCGGATGCTCGGCCTCGTAGGACTGGCGCGCGTCCGGCGCGGCGTTGTCCTTCAGCCGGTCCTCGCGGGTCTTCGAGACGTCGGCCTTGGCCGAGGTCGAGACGCCGACCAGCCCGTCCAGCATCCGCCGCATGCCCGGCGACAGGGTCTCGTAGGCCATGTACATGTTGGCGAACAGCGTGTCGCCGCCATAGGGCGGCACCTCGCGGGCGAGCAGGATCGAGCCCATCGGCGGCTCCTCCAGATAGGTCGTGTCGGAGTGCCAGATGCCCCCGAAATTGACCGTCTCCTGCTCGCGCTTCAGCACCTCGATGATCTCCGGATAGCCGGGCAGCCCCTTGACGAAGGGGTACTCCACGGGCGTGCCGAAGGCGCGGGCGAAGGCGAGGAACTGGTCCGCCGTCAGGTCCTGGTCGCGAAAGAAGATGACCAGATGGTCGAGCAGCGCCTGGCGCACCGCACGCGCCGTGCCCTGGTCGAGCCCGCCCGCCAGATCGACGCCGAAAATCTCCGCGCCCAGCGCTCCCGCCGTCTTGCGCACCGTGATCGTTCCGCCCATCGGCTTCCTCTTCGATCCATCGCTCAGCCGCGCCGAGATTGATGTGGCGGGCCGCCCCGCGTTCGGGGAATGATGCAGCGCACATGACCACATCCTCCTTCGCGGCTCAACCGGCCGCCACCCCCCGCCGCGTCGTCGTCGTCGGCGCCGGGATCGTCGGCCTGTCCTGCGCCACCTTCCTCCGCCGCGACGGCCATGACGTCACCGTCGTGGACCGGCTAGGCCCCGGAGAAGGCACGTCTTTCGGCAATGCCGGCATGGTGAGCCCGGACACCTTCACCCCCATCGCCATGCCGGGAATGCTGCGCAAGGTGCCGAAATGGCTGTCCGACCCGCTCGGCCCACTGGCGGTGCGCTGGAGCTATTTGCCGCAGGCCCTGCCCTGGCTCATCCGCTGGATCCGCGCCGGCCGCCTCGACCGGGTCGAGGAACTGGCCAAGGCGCTGCGCGCGCTGCACGGCCCCGCCTTCGCCAACTATCGCGCGCTGCTGGGGCCGGACGGCTTCAGCGACCTCATCCGCCTGCGCGGCCAGCTCTACCTGTGGAAGACCGACACGCCGAGCGAGACCGACCGCATCGCCGACCGGCTGCGCCGCGAGCAGGGCGTGCGCTGCGAGGAGATCGGGCCCGACGAGATCCGCCAGATGGAGCCGACCCTGGCACCGGGTTTCCGCCGCGGCCTCTACCTGCCGGACAATGGCAGCACGGCCAACCCGCACCGCCTGTGCACCATGCTGGCGCACAACCTGCGCGGGGCCGGTGGTCGCGTCCTCCAGGGATCGGTGACCGACATCGAGATGGGTGCCGACGGCGTCCGTCGCGTCATGACCGACGTCGGGCCGATCGACGCCGACATCGTGGTGGTGGCGGCCGGCGCCTGGTCGGTGCGTCTGACCAAGCGGTTCGGGGTGCGCCTGCCGCTGGAGAGCGAGCGCGGCTACCATGTGATGCTGCCCAATCCGGGGCCGGTGCCGAACCGCTCGATCAGCCACCGCAGCGGCAGCTTCTCGATCAGCCCGATGGAGCATGGCCTGCGCCTCGCCGGCACCGTCGAGATCGCCGGCCTCGACGCCCCGCCGGACGAGCGGCGGGCGCAGATCCTGCTGCGGCAGGCGCGCGAGGCCCTGCCGACCCTGAACACCGAGGGGGCCCAGACCTGGATGGGCCACCGTCCTTCCTTCCCCGACAGCCTGCCGGTCATCGACCGCGCGCCGGGCGTGCCGGGCGTCTTCTTCGCCTTCGGCCACGGCCATACCGGGCTGACGGGGGCGCCGACGACCGGCCGCGTGCTCGCCGACCTCGTGGCGGGCCGCACGCCCGCGATCGACATGCGCCCCTATCGCGCGAACCGCTTCTGAGGCCGGATCGAAGGCGGCGGAGCAGCAGGGTCCGTGCATCCTTCGACCGCTCGCTACGCTCACGCTCAGGACAAGGACCGTCTGGAGGTTGAGGGAAGACCTCGTCCTGAGCGCGACGCAAAGCGGAGCAGTCGAAGGACGCACCGGCGCCGGCAGCGTTCGGTGACAGGACAGCGGCCGCGAGGGGACCCTCCTGCGCAGATCAGCTCCCCGTCGGGCGCAGGGGCACCGGCCGGTCGAGCAGGGCGCGGCGGAACGACCAGCCCAGCATCGCCGCGAAGATAATGCCGCCGCCCGTCGCCGACAGCGGCGTCGGCAGTTCGCCCGTCACCGTCCAGGCCCAGGTCGGCGCCAGCACGAACTCGACCATCGCGACCAGCGAAATCTCGGCCGCCGGCAAGCCGCGTGAGCCGATCAGCATCAGCGTCATGCCCAAGGTCTGGGCGAAGGCGCCCCAGGCGAGGCACAGCAGGATGTCGTGCAGCGGCGCCGCCAGCACGCCGTCGCCGATCACGGCCGCCAGCACCAGGCCGCTCAGCGCCCCCAGGATCACCGTCGGCCGCATGTCGCCGCCGCGGCCGCGCCGCAGGTAGGTGATGAAGATCGCGAAGGTGGCGGCGTTGCCGAGCGCGGCAAGGTTGCCCCAGAGCGAGCCGCCGGCCAGCCCGTCGATCGTCATCAGGCCAATGCCGGCCATGGTGGCGGCGATCGCGGCCGCCGTCGCCCAGCCGACCCGCTCGCCGAGGAAGGCCCAGCCGAGCAGCGCCGCGAACAGCGGCGTCGCGCTCAGCATCATCATGGAGTTGGCGACCGTGGTGTGGGTCAGCGAATAGATGAAGAGGATGACGCCGACACCCTGGGTCGGGGCGGCGACGAGGGCGATCGGCAGCCCGGCGCGGAAGACCCGCACCGCCCGCTGCCGGTGCTGCCACAGGAACATCGCCGAGACGGCGAGCGCGAGGCCGCTCGCCCGCCAGAAGACGATCTGCCAGGTGCCGGCCGCCTCGAGATTGCGGACGAAGAAGCCGTTGAGGCTGAAGGCGACGGCCGCCAGCGCCACCGCGGCGATGGCGAAGGCGCGCGTTCTCGGCACCGGCGCCCCGAGGGCGGCATCGGTCATGGGGATAACTCCGGACAGGCCAACCGGCGGCTGGTGGGGCCAGGCGCTCCTCGCGCGGGCGCCGGTCGGGCGCGACAGATATAGCCTGCTTCGGGCTATGCTTCACCTCGCATTCAACGGGATTCCCAACGAACCGACACGAGAGGAGACACCCCCTCATGCCCAGCATGACCGGCAAGCGCGCCTTCCTGGAGCTTCTGAAGCAGGAGGGCGTCGACGTCCTCTTCGGAAACCCCGGCACCACCGAGCTGCCCCTGATGGACGCGCTCGCGGTGGACACCGACATCCGCTACGTCCTCGGCCTGCACGAAGGGGTGGTGATGGGCATGGCCGACGGCTACGCCCAGGCCTCGGGCAAGCTGGCCGTCGTCAACCTCCACGTCGCGCCCGGGCTCGGCAATGCGATGGGGATGCTCTACGACGCGCAGAAGGCTGCCTCGCCCATCCTCGTCACCGCCGGCCAGCACGAGCAGAGCTTCAACGTCACCGAGCCCATCCTCTGGGCCGACCTGCCGACCATGGCCCGCCCGCTGGTCAAATGGGCGACCGAGGTGCACCGGCTGGCCGACCTGCCGCGCATCGTCCACCGCGCCGCCAAGACGGCCATGGCACCGCCGACGGGGCCGGTCTTCCTGTCGCTGCCGGGCGACATCCTCAACGACGAGGCCGAGATCGACCTGATGGCCGCGACCCGGGTCGCGCCGCGCATCCGCGCCGACCGCGACGCGATCGAGGCGGCAGCCGACCTGCTGGTCCGGGCCGAGCGGCCGGTGCTGGTGGCGGGCGACGCCGTCGCCCAGAGCCGGGCGCATGACGAGCTGGCGGCGCTGGCCGACCTGCTCGGCGCACCCGTCTATCTCGAGGGCGTGTCTAACACCGCCTCCTTCCCGACCTCCCACCCGCTCTATCGCGGCGCCATGGGGCGCCTCTCGCCCGGGCTGCGCCAGCTCCTCGGCCAGTTCGACACGATGTTCTCGGTCGGCGGCGACCTCTTCACCCTCTCCCTGCCGTCCGACGTCGAGCCGGTGCCCGACGGGCTGAAGACCGTCCATCTCGACCTCGACCCGTGGGAGCTCGGCAAGAACTACCCGGCCGACGTCGCCATGCTGGGCGACCCCAAGGCGACGCTGCCCGAGATCGTGGAGGCCGTGCGCCGCCGCCTCGATGACGGCCGGCGGACCGCCATGGAGCGGCGGGGGAACGAGATGCGCGGCCGGATCGCCAGGGAGCGCGAGGCATTGTCGGCCAAGGCCCGGGCCGACGCCGGCAAGTCGCCGGTGCAGGCCTTGGCGCTGCTCGAGGCGATCGGGCGCACCCTGCCGCGCGACGCGGTGGTGATCGAGGAGGCGCTGTCCTCGGCCGGCGGCATCCGCAACCTCATCCGCAGCGACGACCCGCAGAGCTTCTTCGGGCTGCGCGGCGGCGGCATCGGCTGGGGCCTGCCGGCCGCGGTCGGTGCCAAGATCGCCCTGCCCGACCGGCCGGTCGTCGCCATCGTCGGCGACGGCAGCGCCATGTATTCCTGCCAGGCGCTGTGGACGGCCGCGCGCTACCGGCTCGGCATCGTCTTCGTCATCCTCAACAATTCCTCCTACCGCATCCTGAAGCAGCGGGTGAGCGCGCTGCGCGGCCACGCAGCCCAGACCGGCACCTTCGTCGGCATGGACCTGGAGGATCCGGCCATCCAATTCCAGTCGCTGGCCCGCGCCATGGGCGTCCCGGCGCACCATGCCGGCACCGTCGCCGACGCAACCGACCTCATCTCCGCCGCCATCGCCACCGGCGGACCGGCGCTGGTCGAGGTGACGCTCGACCGCAGCCTCGGAATCGGCTGACCCGCAAAGGCGGCCGGCGCGGTTGCGGTGCGCGCCGGCCGTCTCTAGGCTTCCTCGCGGAGGTTGACGGAGCGGACTGCGGTTCGCTCGCACTCCCTGTCGGTCCCGGACGCCGCGCACGCCGCGGCGATCCGCCGGCTGCCGCCGATGCCCTGGCTTTCGTGTCGGCACCACCCCGCACCGAACGGAGGGCGCGATGGCGAACGGCACCAACGGCGACGACATCTTCACCGGCACCGCCGGCGACGACACCTACTTCGCCCTGGCCGGCGACGACACGGTCTTCGCGCTGGCCGGCAACGACATGATCGACCTCGATACCGGCGCCGATCTCGCCTATGGCGGCGGTGGCGACGATTTCGTGGCCGGCGGCGGCGGCAACGACCGCATCTTCGGCGAGGAAGGGGCCGACCTGCTGTTCGGCGGCACCAACCTCAGCAACGAAGACAGCGGCGACGACACCATCTCTGGCGGTGCCGGAGACGACCTCATCCTCGGCGGCGACGGCAACGACTTCGTCTATGGCGAGACCGGCGACGACGCGATCAACGGCAACACCGGTGTCGACCTGGTGGACGGCGGCGCCGGCGCCGACTTCGCCCGCGGCGGCCAGGGCGACGACACCGTCTTCGGCGGCGACGGCAGCGACTGGCACGTCAACGGCAACATCGGCGACGACATGGTCTATGGCGGCCAGGGCGACGACACGCTGTTCGGCGGCCAGGGCAACGACAGCGTCTTCGGCGAGGTCGGAGCCGACTGGATCGACGGCAATCTCGGCGACGATACCTTGGCCGGCAGCGCCGGCTCCGACACCCTCACCGGCAACGACGGCGACGATCTGATTCACGCAGGATCCGGTGCCAACCTCGTCATGGGCGGCGCCGGCTCCGACGTCCTGATCGTGGGCGCGCCCGATGAGATCCCGGTCTCGCAGGTGATCGAGTCCGCCTTGGCTGCCCTGGAGGATCCGCGATCCGATGGCGGCTCCCCGAACACTGTCTCCGGCGGAGATGGAGCGGATGTGATCATCGCCTGGGGCGGCCACGACCAGCTTGACGGAGGCGCCGGAGGCGATGTCATCCATGGCGGCGGCGGCGACGATTCTATCATCGGCGGCGCCGGAATCGACCAGCTCAGCGGCGGGGTCGGCGCCGATACGATCGACGGCGGCGCCGACATCGACGTGATCGTCGGCGGAAGCGGCAACGACCTTCTGACGGGCGGCGACGGCGGCGACACCGTCACGGGCAACGACGGGAACGACACGGTATTTGGGAACGACGGCGACGACTTTCTGTTCGGGCTCGACGGCGATGATTCCCTGACCGGAGGAAACGGCAGCGACTCCATCGCCGGCGGAGACGGCAACGACCTGATCGACGGGTTCGCGGGCAGCAACCTGCTCACCGGCGAAGAGGGAGCCGACTCGATCGGCGGCGGCGAAGGCGCCGACACGCTCTGGGGCGAGGAGGGCGACGACTTCCTGATCGGGATCGACGGCGCGGATACGATGCACGGCGGGGACGGCGACGATTTTCTCTTCCCCGGCAAGGGCGCCGACACGATGACGGGCGGCGCCGGCATCGACCGCTTCGCGATCGGCAACGATGGCGGGCTCGACACGATCACCGACTTCGACCCGGCACAGGACGCGATCGTGGTGCAGCAGTTCCTGAACGGCACCGCCCTCGACACGCCGGCCGAGATCCTGGCGCTCGCCGTGCAGTCCGGCAGCCATACGGTGATCAATCTGGGCGGCGCCAACGCCGTCACCCTCCTCGACGTCCAGGCGTCGTCGCTCACCGTCGCCAACTTCTTCGCCGTCAGCGATCCGGTGGTCTGACGCGCGAAGCGCAGCACCCGCCGTCGGGAGCGTGCGGGGCGGTCCGGCGCCGGTTCGCGGTGACGGATCGACCGCAGTGTCGGGCCACGGCCGACCACCGGACAGTGCAGAGAGGCGCGGTTGCGATGCGCACCGGCCGTCTCTAGGCTCCCCTGCGATAGGGACGGAGCGGACCCAGGTTCGAACTCCCCGTCGGTCCCGGACGCCGCGACCCCCGAGGCGCTTCGCCGGATGCCGCCGATGCCCTGGCCTTGTGTCGGCACCACCGGCACCGAGCGGAGGGCGCAATGGCGAACGGCACCAACGGCGGCGACATCTTCACCGGCACCGCGGGGGACGACACCTACTTCGCGCTCGCGGGCGACGACACGGTCTTCGCGCTGGCCGGCAACGACATGGTCGACCTCGACACCGGCGGCGACCTCGCCTATGGCGGCGGCGGCGACGATTTCGTGGCCGGCGGCGGCGGCAACGATCGCATCCTCGGCGAGGAAGGGGCCGACCTGCTGTTCGGCGGCACCAACCTCGACAATGCCGACAGCGGCGACGATTCGATCTGGGGCGGCGCCGGAGACGACCTCATCCTCGGCGGCGACGGCAACGACTTCGTCTATGGCGAGGCGGGCGACGACGCCATCAACGGCAACACCGGCAGCGATCTGGTGGACGGCGGCGCCGGCGCCGACTTCGCCCGCGGCGGCCAGGGCGACGACACCGTCTTCGGCGGCGACGGCAGCGACTGGCACGTCAACGGCAACATCGGCGACGACATGGTCTATGGCGGCCAGGGCGACGACACGCTGTTCGGCGGCCAGGGCAACGACAGCGTATTCGGCGAGGTCGGGGCCGACTGGATCGACGGCAATCTCGGCGACGACACGCTCTTCGGCGCCGAGGGTGCGGACACGATCGAGGGCAACGAGGGCGACGATACCGTCATTGCCGGGTTCGGCAGCAACCTGCTCTATGGCGGCTCCGGCAATGATCTGCTGCTGTCCGGCACGGACGACGATTTCGATCTCGGCGCCCTGGTCGACATCTTTGCGGTCCCGCGCCCGGGCGGCGATCCCGCAACCCTCTCCGGAGGCGAAGGAAACGACCTCCTCTGGTCCGGAGCGGGCGCCGACCGCCTCGAAGGCGGGGACGGCGCGGACTTCGCACAGGCCGGCGCGGGCGACGACCTCGCACTCGGAGACGCCGGAGACGATGTGCTGGTGGGCGAAGGCGG
This sequence comes from Allostella sp. ATCC 35155, assembly GCA_006738865.1. Taxonomy (GTDB): domain Bacteria; phylum Pseudomonadota; class Alphaproteobacteria; order ATCC43930; family Allostellaceae; genus Allostella. The sequence goes on along the minus strand of AP019701.1, from coordinate 1,572,175 downwards.
TGCCGACACGCTTCGCGGCGGCGACGGGGATGACGGGCTCGGGGGCGGGGACGGCGACGATCGCCTGCTCGGCGAGGGCGGCGCCGATCTCATCGTCGGCAACGAGGGCGCCGACTCCCTGGATGGCGGCGCCGGCATCGACACACTGACTGGCGGAGACGGCGACGACGCCATCGACGGCGGTGCCGACAACGACTTCATCGTCGGCAGTGGAGGCAACAACACGCTCCTGGGCGGCGACGGCGACGACTTTTTCGTGGACGGCACCGGATTGGATTTCGGCCAGGACACGTCGGGGGCCGATCTCGTTTCCGGCGGGGCCGGCGCCGACACCATCCAGGGCCGGGCCGGGGCCGATACGATCCTCGGCGACGAGGGTGCCGACTCGATCACCGGCGGCGATGGCGACGACCTCATCGATGGCGGGGCCGATGCGGACTGGGTTTCCGGCGGCGAGGGAAACGACTTCGCCTCCGGCGGCACCGGTGCGGACACGCTGGCCGGCGATGGCGGCGACGACAGCCTGGCGGGCGGCGCGGGCTCCGATCGCCTCGAGGGCGGCGCCGGCGGCGACCATCTGTTCGGCGGCGAGCAGGCCGACACGCTCGTCGGCGGCGAGGGCAGCGACCGGTTCTATTTCGGAAACGCCAGCGGCCTCGACACCGTGACCGACTTCGACCCGACCCAGGAACTGATCGTGGTGCAGTCGGGCGTGAACGGCACCGCACTCGACACGGCGGCCGAGCTGCTGGCCCAGGCCATCGCGGCGGACGGCAATGTCTACATCAACATCGGCCTGGCCAATACGATCACCCTGTTGGGTACGCCGCTCGCGTCGCTGTCAGTCGCCAACTTCGTGATCAGCGACCTCGAAGTGATCTAATCCCGACTTCCTGCATGGCGCTCTCCGAGCAACTCTGGGGGCTGGGCGTCGTCCCGGGCGGCGTGCTGCTCGTGCATGCGAGCTTCCGAGCGGTCCGTCCCGTCGCGGGCGGGCCCGAGGGGCTGATCGATGCGCTGCTCACCGCGGTTGGCCCGGCCGGCACCCTCGTCATGCCCTCCTGGACGGGCGACGACGCAACCCCGTTCGATCCGGCCTCGACGCCCGCCTCGCCCGATCTCGGCGTGGTGGCGGAGTGCTTTCGCCGACGGCCCGGCGTCGCGCGCAGTTCCCACCCCTTCGCCTTCGCCGCCCTCGGCCCGCAAGCGCAGGCGATCGTGGACGGCCCCCTGCCCCTGCCGCCGCACGCGCCGGGCAGCCCGGTCGACCGCGTCCACGGCCATGACGGCCAGGTGCTGCTGCTCGGCGTCGGGCACGATGCCGACACCACCCTGCACCTCGCCGAGTTGCTGGCGGGCGTGCCCTACCGCGTGCCGCACCACGTCACGATCGTCCGCGACGGCCGGCCCGTCCGGATCGAATATGGCGAGAACGACCATTGCTGCGCCGGCTTCGCGCTGGCCGACGGATGGCTGCGCGCCGAAGGACTGCAACAGGAGGGTCCGGTCGGGCATGCCCATGCCCGGCTCGCCCGGTCGCGCGACATCGTCCGCCTGGCCCGTGCCCGCCTCGCCGCAGACCCGCTGGTCTTCCTCCATCCGCCCGAGGCCGGTTGCGCAGAGTGCGACGCGGCCCGGGCGAGCGTCGCACCTCAATCGTCGTAGTCGAGTTCGACCACCGGTGTCGCCGGCGCCGACTGGCAGGCGAGGATATAGCCGTCCGCGCGATCGGCGTCGCTGAGGGCCCAGCACTGGTCGGTCACGTTGACCCCGCCCGCCGCGAGGCGGACGAGGCACGTGCCGCAGGTGCCGCTGCAGCAGCTGGCCGGCAGGTAGATGCGCGCCGCCCGGCCGGCATCGATCAGCGATTCCTCGGGGCCGCAGGGAAAGCTGGTCCAGGCGCCCCCGCGCCGGACCCGGACCTCGGCGCTCACGGCTCCGGCCGCCGGTCGCGCCAGGGCGTCGCCTGCTCGAAGGCGTCGCCGACCCGCAGCACCGTCGCCTCGTCGAAGCGGCGGCCCATCACCTGCAGCGCCAGCGGCAGGCCGGACTGGGAGAAGCCGTTGCACACGCACAGGGCCGGCAGGCCCGAGACGTTGCCGGGCGACATCAGCGACGGCCGGCGGAAGAACTGGAACGCCGGAACTTCGTCGATCCGGGGCGCGGCCGACCAGGCGCCGGGCGTCACCAGCACGTCGACGCGCTCCAGCGCCGCCTCCATCTCGGCCGCCAGCCTGCGCCGCAGCCGGCCGGCCTGGATATAGTCGGCGGCCGAGAGCATGCCGCCGAGCACGAGGCGCTCGCGCAGGATCCAGCCGAACTTCTCCGGCCGGGAGCGCAGGTCGGCCTCGTGCACGGCGAAACCCTCGGCCAGCATCAGGATGTTGCCGCAGGCGCTGTAGTCCTGCCCCGGCGACAGGGTCACGTCCACGACCTCGGCGCCGAGGCCGCGGAGCACGCCGAGGGCCGCCTCCATCGCCGCCAGCACCTCCTCGTCGGCGCGGTCGTCGACCTCGTAGAAATGGCGGACGACGCCGACGCGCAGGCCCGCGATGTCGCCCGTCAGCGCGGCGGCATAGTCCGGCACCGCCACGTCGGCCGAAGCCGGATCCTCCGGGTCGTGGCCGGCGATCGCCTGCAACATCAGGGCGCAGTCGCGCGCGGTCCAGCACATCGGCCCGACATGGTCGAGGCTGAAGGCCAGGGGATAGACGCCGCGACGCGAGACGCGGCCATAGGTCGGCTTGATGCCGGCGATGCCGCAGAAGGCGGCCGGCATGCGGATCGAGCCCGCGGTGTCGCTGCCGAGCGCCCCCAGGCACAGCCCGGCCGCAACCGCCGCCCCCGATCCCGAGGACGAGCCGGCGGTGAAATGGTCGCGGTTCCAGGGGTTGCGCGCCGGCGGAAAGGGCAGCGTCCAGTCCGGTCCGCCGAAGGCGAACTCGTGGGTCGCGAGCTTGCCCATGAGGATGGCGCCCGCTTCCTTGAGGCGGGCGACGACGACCGCATCCTGGTCCGGCACGGAGTCGGCGAGGATGTGCGAGTGGCAGGTGGTGCGCACGCCCGCCGTCTGGACGATGTCCTTGATGCCGACCGGGACGCCGTGCAGCGGACCCAGGCGCCGGCCGGCCGCGATCTCGGCCTCCGCGCGCCGCGCCTCGGCCAGCGCCATCTCGATCGTCGGCAGGACGTAGCTGTCGAGCCGGGCGTCGACGGCGGCGATGCGGTCGGCCACCGCCTGGACCAGCGCCACCGGCGACAGCGTGCCGTCGGCGATCTGCCGCGACGCCGCGTCGATGGTGAGGAAATGCAGCGGCGCGGTCATCGCCGGCCCTCCGGCGGGAAGATGGTGGCGGGCTCGTCGGCATAGGCGACCGCGCGGCGCACCCGGTCGGTCTGCGCCATCATGCCCTCGTAGGCGTCGTGGAGCGCCTCCAGCCGGTCCGGCGCGCAGGGGATGCCGTCCCGCTCGATGCGGGCGCGGAACTCGTCGAACGTCATGCGGCGGGCGGAAGCGGTCACGGGCGGACGATCTCCTGGCGGGCGGCTGGCGATGGTCCCCCTCTTGCAATAGGCTCCGGTGGATCAGCGATCCGGATCGGGGGACGATCCGGGCGGAACGGAGCGGGCGATCGCAATGACATCCGGGCGCCGGCGGACCAGGATGACGGAGACGCCGACAGTGTCGGCCGGAAGCGCCGGCCGGATCAAGTGTCGCCCGGCGGCGACCGGCCGAACGGCCTGACGCGGCGCCGGCGCCGCTGGATCGCGGCCGCGCTCGTCGCGGCGGCCATCGTCGGCGGCTGGCTGGCCGCGCCCTGGATCGTCGAGCGGGCGGTCGCCCACCGGCTGGCGGCGCTGGGCTTTCCCGATGCGACCCTGACGGTCCGCCATGTCGGCCCGTTCGAGACGCGGATCGAGGGGCTGCGCCTCGCCACCCTCGCCGCCGACCGCGTCACCGTGCGCTACACGCCGCTCGCCGCGCTGTCGGGCGACATCTACGCCGTGCTGATGGAGGGCGTCGCCCTCCGCGGCGGCGCGCGCGAGACCGCACGCGCCCTGGCCGATGCGGAGGCGGCGCTGCGCACGGCGAGCGGCCTCAGGATCCGCCACATCGAATTCGAGGAGGCCGGCGCCCGCATCGCCGCCCCGGGCGGCGAGTGGTCCGCGACGCTGCGCGGCGCCCTGGTCCAGACGCCGTCCGGCGCCCTCCAGGGCGCGGTCTCGGTGGTCGCGACCAGCGTCGCCGGCGCCTTCGGCGGCGAGGTCCGGCTGGCGCCCGACCCGGAGGGCCGGACGGCCGCCCGGCTGGCGCTGCGCGAGGCGGTGCTGCGGCTGCCGGGCCTGACGCTCGAGGGACTCGCGGGCGAGATCGGGGTGGGGCGCAGCGCCGGGCCGATGCCGCGCTTCGACCTCGACCTCCAGGCGTCCGGGCGGTCGCCGGGCGGCGCCGGGCTGGAGCGCGCGCGGCTGCGCCTGGAATCGGACGGCGGCAAGGTCACCGCATCGCTCGCCGGCATCGACCTGGAGGGCCGCCGCTTCACCATCGAGGGTGCGGCCGACGCCCGCCGCGACGCGGAGGGGCTGGCCTTCCGCCTGTCGCGCGCCGGCAGCATCGGTTTCCTCGACCGGCCGGTGCGCGGGGCCCAGCCGCTCACGCTCGACGCCCGCATCGAGCCGGACGAGACGCCGGTGGCGCGGCTGATCGCGGACGGCGACGGGTTTCGCCTCGCCCATGCGGTGCGCCTCGCCCTGCGACCGGCCAGCCTGCCGTCGCCGGCCGGGCCGCTGCGCCTGGAGGGCGGCACCGTCGCGATCGACGGCGTCCTCGGCACGGACGGGCCCCGGGGCCGCGCCACGGCGCTGGTCCCTGCCCTCGCCGCCACCGTCCGCGGCATCCGGGCGGAGGGGGTGCGCCTGGAGATCCACTGGGAGGAAGGCGCGCCCGAGTTCGAACTGGCGGCCGAGCGCGTGGTGTCGACGGCCGACCCGCCCTGGTTCGGCCCCCTGCCGGCGCGCATCGCCGGCAGCGCCGCCGCCGCCGAAATCCGCTTCGCCGGCACGCTCGGCGGCGAGACCGACCAGCCGCGGGTCGAGATCGAGGGCGAAGCCGCCGGACCGGGCGCGGGCCGGCTGCGCTATCGCCTGCGCCCCGTCGACCTCGCCCGCCCGGGCGCCCTCGCCGCCCTGTCGCCGGCGCTCGCCCGCGTCGCGACCCGGCCCGCCGGCCGCGCCGCCGCCCGAGGCGAGTTCGCCTGGTCGGCGGACGGCATCGACGGCCGCTGCCGCATCCTCCTCCACGACTATGCGGCGACGTTTCCCTTCGGCCGGGTCGAGCGGGTCAACGGCGTGCTGGAGCTCGATCGCCTGCAGCCGCCCTCGACGGCCGGGGTCCAGACGCTGTCGGTCGGCCTCGTCGATGTCGGCCTGCCGCTGACCGACGGCACCCTCTCCTTCCGGCTCGACGGCGGGCGGCCGACCCTGACCGACGCCCGCTTCGCGATGGCCGGCGGCCTCGTCACCATGACCGAGGCGACCCTTTCGCCCGCCTTCGACGGCGCCATGCTGCAGTTGGAGGCGGCCGGCCTGGACCTGGGACAGATCACCGGCGGCCCCGGCGGCCGCTATTCCGGGCGCCTGCCGGTCGAGATCGGGCCGGGTGGCGTCGCGATCCGGGACGGCCGCCTTGCCGCTGCACGGCCGCCGGCACCCGCCTTCCGCAGCGACACCGCCGGCGAGGCCGCCGGCAACGTCGCCGCCGGCCCGCGCGACCTCCGCTTCTCCGTCGAGCGCCCGCCGGGCGGCCGCACCGCGGCGCGGATCACCGCCGACGGCGGCCCGTTCGAGGTTCTGGGCGATCTCGGCCAGCACATCGACCGCTGGATCCGCTCGCGCCTCGACAGCCACCGCGTCCCGCCCGCGACGCAGCAGGCGATCCGGGAATACGGCGAGCCGTAGCCCCGCCGCGTCGGCCATCGGCGGAACAATGACGGTTGTCGCCGGTTTCCTCTGCCATGGGGCGCCGACGCAAGGCCGACGCCCGGAATCCCGCGACGATGCGGTTGCCGCACCAGCCCACGGCAGCGGAGGGTCCGAACGTGAAATACTGGCGCTTCGCCGCGATGATCGCGACCTCGACGGTCGTGATGTACGGGCTGATGTACCTCAACACCTATGCCTGGGAGCATGTCTTCTGGAGCCAGACGCGGGCCTGGATGGCGCTGGTCATGGGCGCCGCCATGGCGATCGTCATGCTCGCCTGGATGCTGGGCATGTACCGCAGCCGCGCGGTCAATCTCGGGATATTCGCGGGCTCCGCCGTGGTCTTCGCCCTCTCCCTGTGGCTGGTGCGGAGCCAGGCGACCGTGGACGACGTCTCCTTCATGAAGGCGATGATCCCCCACCATTCGATCGCGATCATGACCGCCTCGCGGGCGCAGATCTCCGACCCCCGCGTGCGCAAGCTGGCCGACGAGATCGTCGCGGCGCAGGAGCGCGAGATCGCCGAGATGAAATTCTTGATCGCCGATCTGGAGCGGAGGGACTGATGGACCGGCGCATGGCCCATGGCGGCATCGCCCTCGCCCTGCTGGCCGCCGGCTGCGGCGACCATGCACCGGCCGACGACGCCCCATCGGGATGAGGGATGTCTTTGTTCTGACTAAGAAATGTTGCTCATCCCGAGCGAAGTCGAGGGACGCACGGCCACTGGCCGACGCCATGAGTCATGGTGCGCGCCCGAGCTGGTGTCAGGCGCCTACGCCCGGCACCTCCGCCAGCGCGCGATAGACCGGCCGCCCCGCAGCCCGGAAACGCTCGACCTCGTCGTCCGCCCCGCGCGAAGGGCCACCGATCCGCAGGCAGGCGTCGCAACGCTCTGCGAGCGCCAGGGACAGGGGCATCATGATCTCGCGATAGGCTCGATCGTCGGCGCCGGCCGCCGCGATCATCGGCAGGGCCATGTTGACCCCGATCACCGGCACATGCCCCGCCCGCAGGAGCGCCACCGCCGCTTCGTTCAGGATGCGCAGGTTCTCCGCCCGCGCCGCCTCGTCGGCTGCGCCGGACCGGTAGGGACCCGCCACCATGATCCACATCGACGCCCTCCATCGTCCGGACCCGCCTGCCCGCGGCGCCCGACCGCGTTGCAACCGCCTGCCCCAGCCACTAGCTTTCCTGGATGATCCTACCGGCCGGTGGCGGGCGGAAGTCCGCTGCCATGTGGTCGTGCTCGAAAGGTCGTGCTCCCGATGCCGCTTCCCGCTTCCGTGGACGAGACGCTCGCGCTTCTCGGCCAGGCCAACTACGTCGCCGACCGCAGCCTCGCGACCGCCGTCTATCTCGCGCTGTCGCTCGGCCGCCCGCTCTTCCTCGAGGGCGAGGCCGGGGTCGGCAAGACCGAGATCGCCAAGGTGCTGGCCCAGACGCTGGGCCGCAAGCTGATCCGCCTGCAATGCTACGAGGGCCTGGACGTCGCGTCCGCGGTCTACGAGTGGAACTATGCCCGGCAGATGATCGAGATCCGCCTCGGCGAGGCGGCCGGGTCGGCGCGCGAGACGATGGAGGACGAGATCTTCTCCGACCGGTTCCTCATCCGCCGCCCGCTGCTGCAGGCGCTGGAGCCGGACACGGCCGGGCCGCCGGTGCTGCTGATCGACGAGCTGGACCGCACCGACGAGCCGTTCGAGGCCTATCTCCTCGAAGTCCTCTCGGACTACCAGGTGACGATCCCGGAGATCGGCACGATCAAGGCGGCCGCGCCGCCGATCGTCATCGTCACCTCCAACCGCACGCGCGAGATCCACGACGCGCTGAAGCGGCGCTGCTTCTACTACTGGGTCGACTATCCCAATGCGCGGCGCGAACTGGAGATCCTGAAGGTGCGCTGCCCCGGCGCCGGCGAGGCGCTGTCGAAGCAGGTCGTCGGCTTCGTCCAGGAGCTGCGCAAGATGGATCTCTTCAAGCTGCCCGGCGTCGCCGAGACGATCGACTGGACGCACGCGCTGATGCAGCTCGATTCCTTCGAACTCGACCGCGACACGGTCAACGACACGCTGGGCACCCTGCTGAAGTACCAGGACGACATCGCCCGCGTGCAGGGCAGCGAGGCCAACCGCATCCTCAACCAGGTCAAGGCCGAGATGGCGGCGACGGGCACGGCCTGACCACGATGGACGCTCCCCGCCGGCCGCCGCAGCGCGAGGACTTCGGCGGCAGCCTCGTCCCGAACCTCATGCATTTCGCGCGCGCGCTGCGGGCGGCGGGCCTGCCGATCGGCCCCGGCAAGGTCATCGACGCCGTCCGCGCGGTCGCGGCGGTCGGCATCACCAACCGGCGCGACTTCTACTGGACGCTCCACTCGGTCTTCGTGAACCGGCAGGAACATCGCGAGCTGTTCGACCAGGCCTTCCACGTCTTCTGGCGCAACCCCGAGCTGCTCGAGAAGATGATGGGCCTGCTGCTGCCCAATGTCGGCCGCAAGGAGGACGAGGAGCAGGATCCCCTCTCTCGCCGGGTCGCCGAGGCGCTGCACGGCAAGGACGGGCCGAACCGCACCCGCGAGCGCCAGGAAGAAGAGCTGGAGATCGACGCCACCCTCACCTGGTCCGACCGCGAGCTGATCCAGACCATGGATTTCGAGGCGATGTCGGCCGAGGAGGTGGCGCAGGCCAAGGCGATCATCGGGCGCATGCGCATGCCGATCATGGACGTGCCGATCCGCCGCTTCCGGCCCGACCCGCGCGGCGCCCGCGCCGACCTGCGCGCCACCCTGCGCGCCGCCATGCGCTCCGGCGGCGGCAGCATCCCGCTGCGCCGCAAGGAGCGGCGGCGGCGGCACCCGCCGCTGGTCGTGCTGTGCGACATCTCGGGCTCGATGGCGCGCTATTCGCGGATGCTGCTGCATTTCCTGCACGCGCTGACCAACGACCGCGACCGCGTCCACACCTTCCTCTTCGGCACCCGCCTCAGCAACGTGACCCGCTACCTGCGCCACCGCGACATCGACCTCGCGCTCGGCCGCATCGCCGAGATGGTCGACGACTGGTCGGGCGGCACCCGCATCGGCAAGGCGCTGCACCTCTTCAACCGCGACTGGTCGCGGCGGGTGCTGGGCCAGGGCGCCGTCGTGCTGCTGATCACCGACGGGCTCGACCGCGACGCGGCCGACGGGCTCGCGATCGAGATGGAGCGGCTGCACAAGTCCTGCCGGCGCCTCATCTGGCTCAATCCGCTGTTGCGCTACGACGCCTTCCAGCCCAAGTCTCAGGGGATGCGGGCGATGATGCCGCATGTCGACGAGTTCCGCCCGATCCACAATCTGGAGAGCCTCGGCGCGCTGGCGGCGGCCCTCGGGCGCCCGGCGCCGGTGAACGCCGCCGAACTCAGCCGCTGGAAGGAGGCAGCCCGCGCATGAACGAACCGGACATCCTGGACCAGGTGCATGACTGGCGAGCGGACGGGCGCGGGGTTGCCCTCGCCACCGTCGTCGTGACCTGGGGTTCCTCGCCCCGGCCGGTCGGCAGCCAGCTCGCGGTCGACGAGGCGGGCGGCTTCGTCGGCTCCGTCTCGGGCGGCTGCATCGAGGGCGCGGTGGTGCGCGAGGCGCTCGACTGCATTGAGGACGGCAAGCCACGCCTGCTCGATTTCGGCATCACCAACGAACAGGCCTGGGACGTCGGTCTGGCCTGCGGCGGCAAGGTCCAGGTCTTCGTCGAGCGCGTCGAATGAAGCACGCGACGCTGGAGGCACTGCGCGGGCTCCGCGCGGCCAAGACGCCTATCGCGCTGGCGACCCATCTCGCGTCCGGCGCGCAGGCGCTGGTCGGGTACGAGACCGCCGAGGGCGACCTGCATCTGGATGCGGGTGCGCTCGACGCCGTCCGCCAGGCGCTGCGCGACGACCGCGGCCGGACCATCGAAACGGGCCAGGGCGCGGTCTTCGTCAATGTCTACAACCCGCCGCGGCGCCTCGTCGTCGTCGGTGCGGTGCACATCGCCCAGCCGCTGGTGCCGATGGCGGCGATCGCCGGCTACCAGGTCGTCGTCATCGACCCGCGCCACGGCTTTGCGACCGACGCCCGCTTCCCGCAGGTGACGCTCGACACCGACTGGCCGGACGAGGCGATGGAGCGGGTGAAGCCCGACGTGCGCACCGCCGTCGTGACGCTGACCCACGACCCGAAGCTGGACGACCCCGCGCTGGCGGTGGCCCTGCGCTCGCCCGCCTTCTACATCGGCGCGCTCGGCAGCCGGAAGACCCATGCGGCCCGCGTCGCGCGCCTGAAGGAGCTGGGTTTCGGCGACAACGCGATCGGGCGCATCGACGCGCCCGTCGGGCTCGACATCGGTGCCGTCTCGCCGGCCGAGATCGCCATCGCGATCCTGGGCAAGATCACCCAGACCCTGCACGCCGGGCCGGCGGCGGCCTGAGGCGGGGGCACGGGCGATGCGGTTCGGACCGGTGCCGGTGGCCGAGGCGGCAGGCGCCATCCTGGCGCACAGCCGCAAGGCGGGCGCGCGCACCCTGAAGAAGGGGCGCGTGCTGGTCCAGGCGGACCTCGCCGACCTCGCCGCAGCCGGCATCGCCGAGGTCATCGCGGCCCGCCTCGACCCCGACGACGTGCCCGAGGACGAGGCCGCCCGCCGCATCGCCGAGCGCGTCGCCGGCCCCGGCCTGTCCGCCAGCGCCCCCTTCACGGGCCGCGTCAACCTCTTCGCCGAGGAGCCGGGCGTGGCGGAGGTCGATGTCGCCCGGCTCGACGCGGCCAACCTCATCGACGAGGCCATCACCGTCGCCACCCTGCCGCCCTTCACGCCGGTCGAGGCCGGGCAGATGGTGGCGACCATCAAGATCATTCCCTTTGCGGCGCCCGGCCCGGCACTGGCGGCCGTGCTGGACGCGGTGGGCGACAGGCTGGTCCGGGTCGCCCCCTATCGGCCGATGACCGCGATCCTGGTGCAGACGCGCCTGCCGGGGACCAAGGAAAGTGTCCTCGACAAGACCGTCGGGGTGACCCGCCAGCGCCTGTCGGCCGCCGGCAGCCGGCTGGCTGCGGAATGGCGGACGCCGCACGAGGAGGAGGCCGTCGCCGAGGCGGTGTCGCGAGCGAAGGCGGCGGGCGCGGACCTCATCCTGGTCGCCGGCGCCTCGGCGATCGTCGACCGGCGCGACGTCCTGCCGGCCGGGATCGAAGCGGCGGGCGGCACCGTCGAGCATTTCGGCATGCCGGTCGATCCCGGCAACCTGCTGCTGCTGGCCCGGGTCGACGGCGTGCCGGTCCTCGGCCTGCCCGGCTGTGCGCGCTCGCCCAAGCTGAACGGCTTCGACTGGGTGCTGCAGCGCATCGCCGCCGGTATCCCGGTCGACCGCCGCGCGGTCATGGCGATGGGCGCCGGCGGGCTGCTGGCGGAGATCCCGACCCGGCCGCAGCCGCGCGCCGAGGACGGCACCCCCGCCGCGCCGCGGGCGCCGCGCATCGCCGCCCTGGTGCTGGCGGCCGGCCGCTCGACCCGCATGGGCGCCGCCAACAAGATGCTGGCCGAGGTCGACGGACGGCCGATGGTGACCCATGCGGTCGACACCGCGCTGGCCTCGAAAGCGCGGCCGATCGTCGTCGTCACCGGCCACGACCCCGGCGCGGTCATGGGCGCGCTCGCCGGCCGCGACGTCGGCTATGCGCACAATCCCGACCATGCCCGGGGCCTCGCCGCCTCGCTCGCCGCCGGCATCGCCGCCCTGCCGCGCGACATCGACGGCGTCGTCGTCTGCCTCGGCGACATGCCGCGGGTCACCCCGGCCGTCCTCGACCGGCTGATCGCCGCCTGGAACCCGGTCGAGGGCCGCGCCATCTGCGTGCCGACCGCGGGCGGGCGCCGCGGCAACCCGATCCTGTGGTCGCGCCGCTTCTTCGCCGAGATGGGGGCGATCGAAGGCGATGTCGGCGCCCGCAGCCTGCTCGCCGCCCACGCCGACCAGCTGGTCGAGGTCGAGACCGGCTGCGAGGGCATCCTCCTCGATGTCGACACGCCGGAGGCGCTGGCCCGCCTCGCCACCGGACGGACCGCCGCCGCATGAGCTTCGACCCCGCAGCCTTCCGGGCCGAGTTCCCGATCTTCCGCGCGCCCTTCGACGGGCCGGCTCTGCATTATCTCGACAGCGGCGCCTCGGCCCAGGTGCCGCAGCGCGTCATCGACGCCGTCGCCCGGCACGATTCGACCGCGCGTGCCAACGTGAAGCGCGGCGTCCACCGCCTCGCCGAGGCGGCGACGGAGGCCTACGAGACCGCCCGCCACGCCGTCGCGCACTACATCAACGCCCCCTCCCCGCGCGAGGTGATCTTCACCAGCGGCACCACCGGCGCCATCAACCTCGTCGCCCGCGCGTTCGGCGACGGGCTGGCCGAGGGCGACGAGGTGCTGGTCTCGGAGCTGGAGCATCACAGCAACATCGTGCCGTGGCAGCTGCTCCAGATGCGGCGCGGGGTGCGGCTGGGGGTGATCCCGGTGACGCCGGACGGCCGGCTCGACCTCGACGGGATCGAGGAGCGGATCGGGCCGCGCACCCGGCTCGTCGCCGTCGCCCACTGCTCGAACGTCACCGGTGCCGTCACCGACCTCGCACGGATCGCCGCCGCCGCCCGCGCGAGCGGCGCCCGCGTGCTGGTCGACGGCGCGCAGCGGGCGCCGCACGGACCCTTCGACGTGGCGGCCCTGGACGTCGATTTCTACGCCTTCTCCGGCCACAAGACCTTCGGGCCGAACGGCGTCGGCGTCCTCTGGGGCCGCGCCGAGCTGCTGGAGGCGATGCCGCCATTCCTCGGCGGCGGCGAGATGATCAGTCATGTCGGCTTCGCCGGATCGAGCTGGGCGCCCATTCCCGCCAAGTTCGAGGCCGGCACGCCGCCGATCGCCCAGGCGGTCGGGCTCGGCGTCGCGCTGGACTGGCTGGCGGAGCAGGACTGGGGGGCCATCCTCGCCCACGAGATGCGCCTGACCGGCCGCATCCTCGACGGGCTGGCCGCCCTGCCCGGCTGCCGGCTGCTCGGCCCGTCCGGGCTGCAGCAGCGGCTCGGCGTCGTCTCATTCGCGCTGGAGGGGCTGCACCCGCACGACGTCTGCCAGTTCGTCGACGCCACCCACGGCGTCGCGCTGCGCGGCGGCCACCATTGCGCCCAACCGCTGATGGAACGGTTCGGCCTCATCGGCACCGTCCGCGCCAGTCTCGCCCCCTACAACGACGACAGCGACGTCGACGCGCTGCTCGACGGCCTCGGCGAGGCGATCGGCCACCTCCGCGGATAGTGGTCCGATGCAGACGGAAGGTTCCCTTCCGTCTGTTGAATCGGCCCACTAACCATACGAACTGGTGGGGCGCGAGGCTGGCGCCGCGAGGCCCGCGCCCCTACAATGCCCATCGGGGACCGACCAGACATGATCCGCCGCGCCCTCGCCACCCTTCCCGTCGCCGCCGTTGCGGCGCTTCTGCTCGCGTCCGCGCCATTGCCGGCGCGCGCCCAGGGCGGGCTGCCGACCGATGTCGCCGCCGTCTGGCAGGAGGCCGGACAGGCGATCCGCACCGGCACCTGGGGCGATGCCCGGCGCCTCGCCGAGGCGAGCGGCCATCCGGTCGCGGCCAAGCTGGTGCGCTGGCTGGAATGGACCCGCGACGACCTGCTGGCGAGCCCGGCGGAGATCGCGGCCTTCCTCGAGGCGAACCCGGGCTGGCCCAGTGCCACCCGCCTGCAGCGGCTGATCGAGGAGCGGTTGGACCCGGCGGCGCCGGACACCACCGTCGTCGCGTGGTTCGACCGGCGGCCGCCCGAGAGCCATGCCGGCCGCGTCGCCTACGCCGCGGCGCTGATCCGCCTCGGCCGCATCGACGACGGCAACGCCGTCCTGCGCAAGGCCTGGATCGAAGGCAGCCTGCGCGCCGACGAGGAACAGGATTTCCTCGCCCGCTTCTCGGCCGCGCTGCGACCGGCCGACCATGCCGAGCGGCTGGACCGGCTGATCTGGGCCAACGAGACGCTCGGCGCGCAGCGGATGCTGCCGCTGGTCGACGCCTCGCGCCAGCGGATCGCCGAGATGCGCCTGCGGCTGCGGGCCGGGCGCGGAACCGACGGCCTGGCCGCGCTGACCGACGCCGAACGGGCCGATCCCGGCCTCTATTTCGATCTCGTCCGCCACTATCGGCGGGCCGAGGACGACGCGACGGCCGCGCGGCTGCTGACCAGCGGCCCGCCCGAGCAGGTGCGCCCCGCCGCATGGTGGGTCGAGCGCAACGTCCTCGCCCGGCGCACCCTGCGCCTGGGTGACAGTGCGGCCGCCTATCGCATCGCCGCGACGCATGGCTATACCGAGGGCTCGCCGCTGGCCGAGGCGGAGTTCCTGGCGGGCTGGATCGCGCTGCGTTTCCGCAACGAGCCGGCGCGGGCGCTGGAGCACTTCACCCGCCTGGACAAGGCCGTCAGCATGCCGATCAGCTCGGCCCGCGGCGCCTATTGGATGGGCCGGGCGGCCGAGGCAACGGGCGACCGCGCGCAGGCGATGGCGCAGTACCAGCGGGCGGCGCGCCACCTCACCACCTATTACGGGCAGCTGGCGGCCGAGCGCATCGGCCTCGCCACCGCGCCGGACTGGGTCGTCGTCCCGGCCGTGGAGCCGTCCCCCGCGGATGCCGCCGCCTTCGCCGCGCGCGAGCTGGCGATCGCGACGGAGATGCTGGTCGCGATCGGCGAGACCCAGGCGGCGCGGCAGTTCGTCCTTCGCCTGCTGCTGGATGCCAAGACGCCGGTCGAGCATGCCCTGGTCGCGACCCTGGCCCAGCGGGCGGGACACCCGAACCTCGCCGTCCTCGCCGGCAAGCGCGCCGGCTATGACGGCTACCACCTCCCGGGTGCGGCGTTCCCGGTCCAGATGACGCCCGCCACCGCTGATATCGAGCCGGCCCTGGTCAATGCCGTGATCCGCCAGGAGAGCATGTTCGATCCCGCCGCCGTCAGCAGCGCCGGCGCCCGCGGCCTGATGCAGCTGATGCCGGCGACCGCCCGCCAGCTGGCCCGACAGGTCGGCGAAGCCTATTCGGCGCAGCGGCTGACGGCCGACCCCGGCTACAACGTGGCGCTCGGCAGCCGCTACCTCGCCGATCAGGTGGGCAACTTCGAGGGCTCCTACATCCTGGCCGTCGCCGCCTACAATGCCGGGCCCGGGCGCTCGCGCCAGTGGGTGCAGGATTATGGCGACCCCCGGACCGGCCAGACCGACCCGGTCGACTGGGTCGAGATGATCCCCTTCGGCGAAACGCGCAACTATGTGCAGCGGGTGATGGAGAATCTGCAGGTCTATCGCTGGCGGCTGGCCGGGGCCGGCACGCCAGTCGCGCTCTCGGCGGACCTCCGGCGATGAGCGCAGAGACGCTCGCGCAGACCCGGGTCTGCGTCTTCGACGCCTACGGCACGCTGTTCGACGTCGCCGCCGCCGCACGGCGATGGAAGGATATCCTGGGCGAGCGGACCCAGCCGCTGACCGAACTCTGGCGGCGCAAGCAGCTCGAATACACGTGGCTGCGCACCCTGATGGGCCGCTACGAGGATTTCTGGCACGTCACGGGTGCCGCCCTCGACCATGCGCTGGCGGCCCTTGCCATCGCCGACCCAGGCCTGCGCGCCCGGCTGATGGCGAGCTATCTCGAGCTCGACGCCTATTCCGACGCCCGGCCGCTCCTCGCCCGGCTCAAGGAAGCCGGGCGGCCGACGGCGATCCTCTCCAACGGCAGCCCCTCGATGCTCGCGGCCGCCGTCTCGGCCGCCCGCCTCGGCCGCCTGCTCGACGCCGTCCTCTCGGTCGATCCCGTCGGCGCCTACAAGCCCCATCCCTCGGTCTACGGCCTCGCCTGCGAGCGCTTCGCCTGCAAGCCCGCGGAAGTCTGCTTCGTCTCCGCCAATGCGTGGGACGTATCGGGCGCCGCCTGCTTCGGCTTCCATGCGATCCATATCGACCGCACCGGCCAGCCGCCCGAAGGCCTGCCCGGCCGCCCGGCCGGCACCGTCACCAGCCTCGACCAGCTGCCGACCCTGCTGGCGCTCTGAGCGCCGCCGATCCTTCCGACCGGAGCCATCGATGACCGTCCATGCCGCGCTCGCGACCGCGCCCATCATCCCGCCCGAGCGCCTGCCGCCGCTCGCCGAGGGGGCGCCGGACATCTCGGCCGTCGAGCAGGCGGCCGAGCGCATCCGCGGCGAGGCCGTCCTGACGCCGCTGCTGGAGGTGCCGGCCGCCAACGCGATCCTGGGCGGGCGGCTGCTGCTGAAGGCGGAGATGCTGCAGCGCACCGGATCGTTCAAGTTCCGCGGCGCCTACAACAGCGTCGCCGCCCTGCCTGCCGACGTGCGGGCGCGCGGGGTCGTCACCTATTCGTCCGGCAACCATGCCCAGGGCCTCGCCGCGGCGGCCCAGGCGGCCGGCATCCCGGCGCTCATCGTCATGCCGGCCGACGCGCCGGCGATCAAGGTCGACAACACCCGGGGCTACGGCGCCGAGGTGGTCTTCTACGACCGCTATACCGAGAGCCGGGAGGAGATCGGCGAGCGGCTGGCCCAGGAGCGCGGCGCCACCATCATCCGCCCCTATGACGAGCCGAACGTGATCGCCGGCCAGGGCACCTGCGGGCTGGAGATCGCGATGCAGGCCGCCGCCAAGGGGGTTGCACTGGATGCGGTGCTGGTGCCGGCGGGCGGCGGCGGGCTCGTCGCCGGCGTCTCGACGGCGATCGCGGCGCGCAGTCCCGGCACGCCGGTATATTGCTGCGAGCCGGCCGGCTTCGACGATACCACCCGTTCGCTCGCGGCGGCCGATTGGGTCGAGAACGACCCCGCCGCGCGCTCCTTCTGCGACGCCCTGCTGGCGCCGATGCCGGGCCGCATCACCTTCACCATCAACGCCCGGCGCCTCGCCGGGGGCTTCGTCGTCACCGATGCGGAGGTCGCCGAGGCGATGCGCTTCGCGTTCCGGCACTTCAAGGTCGTGGTCGAGCCGGGCGGCGCCGTCGCGCTGGCCGCGGTGCTGGCCGGCCGGATTGCGATCGCCGGCCGCACCATCGCCGTCGTCTGCTCGGGCGGGAACGTCGACCCCGCCCTCTATCGCGAGGTGCTGGCCGGCGGCTGAGCCGCCGGCCGCCTCACTTGCGGCCGATCAGGCGGGCCGGGTCGACCGGCCGGCCGTCGATGATGACCTCGTAATGGACGTGCGGGCCGGTACTGCGGCCCGTCGATCCCAGCAGCCCGACGACGTCACCGCGGGCGACCGTGTCGCCGACGCTCGCCTGGATGTCGGCCATGTGCGCATAGCGGGTCACGATGCCGCCATGGTGGCGCACATCGACCGTCTTGCCGTAGGCGCCCTTGCGGCCGGCGAACACCACCGTGCCCGGCGCGGTCGCGCGCAACGGGGTCCGCGACGGCGCCGCGAGATCGACGCCTTCGTGCATCGCGGCCTTCTTGCGGAACGGATCCGAGCGCTGGCCGAAGCCGCTCTCGAAGGAATAGGGCGCGAGCGGCGCACCGATCGGGACGACCCGGAGGATACGCTCGATGCGCTCCAGCCGGTCGAGATGGCGCTCGAGCTGCGGGTCGGGCTTGGCCACGACCGGCGTGACCTGCACATTGCCGTAGGGGATGAAGGGACCGCCGCGCCCGGCCTGCCGCGACACCGGCAGCGGCGGCGGCACCACCGCGCCCTTGGCCGGGATCGGCTGCGACAACCGGCTGACGTCGACGCCCGTCGAACTCAGGAACTGCTCGATCTGCCCGAGCCGCTGCAGTGCCTGGGCCTCCAGGCCGCCGGGCTGCGCGCCGGCCATGCCGGCGACCCGGTTGGCCACCTGCTCCAGCCGGTCGGAAAGCGCGTCGCGCTCGCCGACGGCGATGTCCCGGTCGAGCTGGACGCGGGCCTGCTCGACGCGCAGCTCCTCGCTCTCCCCCGCGAGGCGGTCGCGCTCGGCCGCCACCGATCGCAGCTCGCGGCGCAATCCGTCCAGCGATGCCGTCGTGGTATCGACGCGGCCGCGCAGCGCGGCAATCTCCGCCTGGTTCGCCTCGCCGGCGGCGTAGCGCGCCTCACGCACCTCCCGGCGGGCCTCGGACAGGCCGGCCAGGGCGGCCGTGAGCGCCGCCTTGAGCCGCGACACATCCTCCTCGCGCGTCTGCAGCGCCCGCTGCATGGCCGACTGCGACGCCCCCACCCCGCCGAGGGCCGCCTCGGCCCGGGCGAGCAGGTCGCGCATGCCGGCGAGTTCGCGCTGGCGCGCCGCATCCCGGCTGGCCTGCTCCGCCTCGCCCTTCGCCAGCCGTTCCTCGGCCTGCCGCAGGCGGTATTCGAGCGTTGCGACTTCCGCCGCGTGCGAGCGTGCCTGGATCGACAGCGCGGTCACGAGCCGCGACGTCATCTCCTCCGCCAGGAGGCGCAGCAGCGTGTCGCGATCGGCCCCTTGCGCCGCAGCCGCCGGCGGCGTCTTCGCCGTCGGCTCCTGCGCCGCGGCGGGCGCCGCCATGCCCAGCAGCAGGCCCGCGCAGAGCCCGGCCGCCGCCGCCCGTTGTCGTGTCCGTCCGGTCATCCCCATCTCCGGCCGTATCGATCCGGATCCCACGCGGCCTGGAGCCGACCCGACAAGTTCCGGGTCCGGCTCCGCCGGGTCGGGATGGATCCCATGTCTGCGATGTCGCGGCCCCCTGTGACTGGGCTGGCCCTGCTCCCCAGCAGGCCCGCCCGGAGACCGCGAAATCCTCAAGAACGGCTCCCGGCGTCGCCGGGCCCGTCGCTCCCCGCCGCGGACGTTAGCGATGCCTCGTTCCCGGAGCAAGGCTTTACGGGCCGTTCCGGGGTGACAGCCTTGTGGACGGCGGTTCGCGCTGGCATGTTCCGCGCCGGGCAGAACCTGATGAACGGGATGGAAACGATGCGCGCACTGACTTCGGGCGTGACTTCAGCCCTCGTGGCCGGCGGGCTGATGCTGCTGGCCCAGGGGGCGGCGGCGGAGACGCGACTGACGCTGAAGGCGGCGGCCAGCGGCTCAGCCTACTACGTCATGACGGTGCAGCTGGCCGAGACCATCCGGACCGGGACGAAGGGGGCGGTGCAGCCCACGGTCGAGGAGAGCCAGGGCTCCGTGCAGAACGTGAAGGAGTCCGCGCGCCGGCCCGGCGCCTATCTCTTCACTTCCCCTCCGGGTCTGATCGCCGCGGCGCGGGCCGGTCGCAAGCCCTTCGAGGGCGAGACCGGCTATGACGGCATCCGCGGACTGTTCACCCTGCCCGCCATCACCATGCACTGGGTCGTCCGCAGCGACGCCGGCATCCAGTCCCTGTCCGACCTGGCGGGCAAGCGGTTCGTCGCCGGCGGGCGCGGCACCTTCACCCAGCGCCAGAGCGATGCGGTGTTCCGCCTGCTCGGCATCGCGGACAAGGTGAATCTCGTCGACGTCGAGCTGAACGCCGCCGTCAACGCCATGCGCAACCGCCAGATCGACGGCTTCGCCACCGGCGGCTCCTACCCGGCGCCGAACCTGCAGGAGCTGGCGGTCGCGACGCCCATCCGCCTGCTCGGCCTCGAGGAGGCGCAGATCGCGCAGATCCAGAAGCAGGATGCCAGCGCCGCCGCCGTGACGATCCCGGCCGGCATCTACAAGGGCGTGGACACGCCGACGCGGACGATCGCCCTGCCGGTCGGCGCCTACGGCACGCTGAAGATGGACGAGGACACCGCCTACGGCGTGGTCAAGGCCTTCTGGGGGCGCAAGGCCGAGATGGCCAAGCAGAACCCCTGGTGGGACGGCGTGTCGCCAGACCAGATCGCCTTGCTCGGGGTCGCCATCCATCCGGGCGCCGCGCGCTACTATCGCGAGGCCGGCATCGCCCTTCCGGCGGCGCAGTAGCCCCCGGCGGCCGCAACCCCGCCACCATGGAACCTGCCCGCGGCGGCGCCGTGCGCGCCGTCGTCCTCGCCTGCGCCTTCGCGTCGGTCGGATTTCACCTCTGGCTCGTGGTGTCGGGCCTGCTGCCGACGCTGGTGACCCGGCCGCTGCATCTCGCGCTCGCCCTGCCCTTCGTGTTCCTCTTCGCGCCGGGCGGGCGGGCGGCACGCGTCACGGGTGCCGTGCTCTGCGCGGTCGGCGTCGCGGGCTGCCTGTGGATCGCCTGGGAGCGGGAGCGGCTGGTCGACCAGTACGGGGTGGTGGTCGGCTGGTTCCAGCACGGGCTGGCCGTCGTGCTGATCCTCGTCGTGCTGGAAATGGCGCGGCGCTCGGTCAAGGCGGTGATGCCGACGGTGGCGGCGCTCTGCCTGCTCTATGGCCTCTTCGGCCAGCATCTGCCCGGCGTCTTCGGCCATCCGGGGCTGCCGGTCGACACGTTCCTCGGCACGCTCGTGGTCGCCGAGGGCGGGCTCTGGGGCCAGCTCACCGGCGTCTCGGTCGATCTGGTGGCGCCGTTCCTCATCCTCGGCTCCCTGGTCGCCGCCGGCGATGCCGGTGCCGGCTTCATGAGCTTCGCGACCCGCGTCGCCGGCCGGTTCCGCGCCGGCTCCGCCAAGGTCGAGGTCGTGGCCTCCGCCCTCTATGGCACCATCTCCGGCTCGGCTTCGGCCAACGTCGTCACGACCGGAACCATGACCATCCCGGCGATGATCCGTGCCGGCTATCCCCGCCCCTTCGCCGCGGCCGTGGAGGCCGTCGCCTCGACCGGCGGGCAGATCATGCCACCGGTCATGGGTGCCGGCGTGTTCCTGATGGCGGAGCTCATCCGCACCCCCTATTCCGAGCTGATGGTCGCGGCCAGCCTGCCGGCGCTGCTGTTCTTCGCCGCCGCCTGGATCGGCATCGACCAGTTCGCCGTGCGCCTCGGCCTGCTCGGCCTGCCCGCCTCGGCGCTGCCGAGCTGGGGCACCGTCGCCCGCACGATCCCCTTCTTCCTGGTGCCGCTGGCGATCGTCATCGCGGTCCTCGGCTTCACCGCCTATACGGCGCAGTTCGGTGCGGCGCTGGCCGCCGGCGCGGCGCTGCTGCTGCTCCTGGGCGATGCCGCCGGCCGCGTCGACTTCCGGCGCTGGATCGCCCGGATCGCCAACGCCGCCGAGGACGGGGCGCGCCAGATCGCCCACATCGCCGCCGTCATCATCTGCGCCGGGCTGATCGTCGGCGTGTTCAACATGACCGGGCTCGGCGTCAAGATCACCTCGGCCATCCTCGACCTCTCGGGCGAGCGGCTGTGGCTGGCGCTGCTGCTGACGGCCTGCGCCTGTCTGGTCCTGGGCATGGAGCTGCCGACCACCGCCGCCTATGTCATCTGCGTCGCCGTCGCCGGGCCGGCGCTCGGCAAGCTCGGCCTGCCGCCTCTGCAGGCGCACATGTTCGTCTTCTGGTACGCGCTGCTGTGCACGATCACGCCGCCCGTCTGCGGCACGGTGTTCATCGCCGCCGGCATCGCGCAGACGCCCTGGCTGCCGGTCGCCTGGTGGGCGATGCGGCTCGGCCTCGGCCTCTTCGTCGTGCCACTGGCGTTCGTGCAGCACCCCGCGCTGCTGGAACTGGGCATGGCACCGCTGACCGCGCTCGCGGCCACCGTCAAGGTCGGCGCCGGCCTGTGGCTGCTCAGCTATGCGGTCATCCGCGGCGATCGGCCGCTGCCGCTGCGGGCCGCGGCACTGGCGGGCGGCATCGCCCTCGCCCTGGTCGCCGGATTCTAGCCGGCGTCGAGGGCGAGGAGCGCGTCGAGCGCCGGGCCCGGCTCCGGGCCGAGCACGAAGAGGAGCGGATCGGTTCCCGCGTCGAGGATCGTGGCGACACCGGGTGTCGGCAGGAGCAGCAGGCTGCCGACCGCGATCCGCGCGTCCGTCAGCAGGCGCAGCAGCCCGGCCGGCACCGCCGCCCCGGCCCGCGTCAGCCGCGCGCGCCCGGCCGGATCGACGAAGGGCCGGCCGCGCACCACGCGGACGCAGACCGGCTCGCCGGGCGCATGCTCCAATCCCGGCGCCTCGCGGATCAGGATGCCCGGCCGATAGCGGCCTTCGCGCCCGAGCCGCTGCACCGCCCGGACCAGGGCCTGGGGCCCGTCGAGCAGTTCGGGCAGCGCGGTCAGCGACTGGAACTCGTCATGCAGGAAGACCGGCCAGCGTCGCGGGGGCCGGCGATCTTCCAGCCGATAGACGTCGCCGCGCACGGCGCCGGCCTCGTGGAGCAGCCGCAGCAGCTCGAAGCGATGCAGGGTCCGCGTCGGATGGTTCCAGCAGGCGACGCCGGGGCGGCGGGCGAGCCTCGCCCGCAGCTGCATCACGGCGAATGCGGAATCGTCGTCGAGCCGGTCAAGATCGAGAAAGACCCACGCGCCGGGCGCAAGCGCCGCGTCGGGCAGTTCGATGGCCCGACCGTAGTCATGGGCGGTGATTCGCTGGTGGACATCGTCGCGCCCGGCGGCAAGGCGGTCCGCCAGACGGGCGGCCCGCGTCTCCCGGGCCAGAAGGTGGAGCAAGGCCGCCTCAGCAGCCGCCACCGCGCAGTGGCTCGACCTCCTTCAGGCGGGCGCGCACGGTGAAGTCGCCATAGTCGATCAGCATGTCCGACGAGACGCCGTTGTCGTGCAGCATCAGGCTGATCTCGTAGTCGGGCAGCGGCTTGCGGCCGGAAGCGGCGAAAAAGGCGAGCCGCACGCGCCAGCCGCGGCTGTCGGTCAGGCCGCGATCGGTCGCACGGCCGGCGGCCGCCGGCCGCGCCGAGCCGACGAAGGCCGAGACGTCGACCGGGCCTTCGACCTCCGACCCGTCGAAGACCCGGCGGGTAAAGAACTGCTCGCGCGCCTCGGCCCGGCGGATCACCTCGATCGTATGCGCGGACGGAAACATGGTGCCGCGCGGCAACTCGATCACCGCATCCTCCGGCCGGGTGAACGTCGCCCGCCCGGCCCTGCTCTGGGGGTTGAGGCGGGCGGAGCCGCGCAGCTCCTCCTCCGGCTCGTCGCCGCGCTGCTTCTTCATGACGAAGCGATAGCGCGTGCCGTCCTTCGACTCCCAGCTCGCGAGGCTGGATACGATCTCGACCTCGTCCTCCTGCGCCTGGGACAGGCGCATGCGATAGCGCTGGTTGACGGTCCAGCCGTCGCAGGCATCGCCCCATTCGAATGACATCCGCCCCTGGACGCCGACGACGCCGCCGCTGGCCCGCGAGGAGGCGAGCGACAGGTCGTAGAGCGCGCGATGCGGCGCGATCGTCCCGGCCCCGGCAGCCTCGGCTGCGGCCAGGCCCAGGAAGAGCGCGACAACCGCGCCGGCGGCACTCCTCAACATCGACGACCTCGTAATCCAGTACACGAATCGAGAAAACATGCGCCGGGACTATGACATCGGCATCCCCACCGAGATAGTATCGGCGCACCCGCACGACCCGTCCCAACGACAACGAAGAGAGGCCCGTCGCATGTCGGCCACGGCGAACCGTCCGCGCATCCTCGTCACCCGCAAGCTGCCACAGGCCGTCGAGCGCCGCGCCGCGCGCGACTATGACGCACGCCTCAGCCCCGACGACCAGGCGCTCGACGCGGCCGCGATGGGCGATGCCGCCGAGGGCTGCGACGGCGTGCTGGTCTGTGCCGCCGACAAGGTCGGCGCCGACGCCATCGACGGCATGCCCGACAGCGTCCGCATCATCGCGACCTTCTCGGTCGGCACCGACCATATCGACCTCGGCGCGGCGAAGCGCCGGGGCATCGTCGTCACCAACACGCCGGACGTGCTGACCGACGCCACGGCCGACATCGCATTGCTGCTGATGCTGGCGGCAGCGCGGCGTGCCGGCGAGGGCGAGCGCATGGTGCGCGCCCGCGCCTGGGGCGGCTGGGCGCCGACCCAACTGCTCGGCACGCATATGAGCGGCAAGACCGTCGGCATCGTCGGCATGGGCCGGATCGGCCAGGCGCTCGCGCGGCGGGCGCGCGGCTTCGACATGCAGGTCCGCTACTACAACCGCAACCGCCTGCCGCCCGAGCAGGAGGACGGCGCGATCTTCCATCCGACCGTGGAGGATCTGCTGCCGCACGCGCAGTTCCTCTCCCTTCACTGCCCGCTGACGCCGCAGACCCGGCATCTCATCGACGCGCGGCGCCTGGAAATGCTGCCCAAGGGCGCCATCCTGGTGAACACCGCCCGCGGACCGGTCGTCGACGATCGGGCCGTCGTCGCCGCCCTGAAGTCGGGCCAGCTTTCGGCCGCAGGGCTCGATGTCTATGACGGCGAGCCGCACGTCCACGACGGCTATCTCGACCTCGAGAACGTGGTGCTGCTGCCGCATCTCGGCAGCGCCACGACAGAAACCCGCGAGGCCATGGGCTTCCGCGCCCTCGACAATCTCGACGCCTGGTTCGCGACCGGCGAGCCCGGCGACCGCGTCGTCTGACGCGGGGGCCGGGCGCACCCGGGATCACACGGGCGCGTTGACGCGCGCCTCTCGCTCCCACATGCGGTGACGCATCGCCGCTGTCAGGAACCGCGTGAGGGTCGCCGGGGTCGGTCGTGGCGGCAACGTGACCACCGCGCCGTCGAAGTCGGCCTCGCCGACCCCTGCCCGGGCGAGCAGGGCGACTCCGCCGGCGTCTACGGCGATCGCCTTCAGATGGGCGAAGGCATCGGCCGCGAAGTTGCGGGCCGCCGCATCGCGCAGGAAATCGGCCGGCGGCTCTGCGCCGCCCAGCAGGGCCACCGCGTCGAACAGGACCGACGGCCCGCCCTGCACGAAGAAATCGGCCGGGATGATCTCGCCCTCCTCCGTCCGGAACCCGCTGCGCTTCATCGACACGATGGCGATGGTCGCGCCCTTGCGCGCCGCCGCACGCCGCAGCGCCTCGACCACCGTGCCGGAGACGCCATCGGCAACGAGGCAGCCGATCTTGCGCGTCGCCAACGTCTCCGGCGCCTTGGCGACGATGCTGAGCGGCGGCGAGGGCGGCGGCGAGGCGACAGAGGGGCTACGGCCGGGCACGGCCGCCATGCCGAGCGCCGCGGCGACCCGACCGCCCAGTTCGGCATCGACGTCGAACAGATGGCCGACCATGCGCTCACGCACGGCAACCGTATCGACCTTGGACAACTCGAAGCGGAAGGCTGCGACGATGTGCGTCCGCTCGATGTCGGTCTGGCTCGTCCAGAACAGCCGGGCTTGCGAATGGTGGTCGGCGAAGCTTTCCGGCCGCAGCCGCAGCTTCGGACCTTCCACCGGCTCGGGATGGTGGACGTAGCCGCGGTCCGGATCCTGCGCCGGGGCGGTCCGATCCAGCGAGTTCGGCTCGTAGGCGACCCGTCCGCGCTCGACCGACATGCGCATGTGTCCGCCACGCTGCAGGTTGTGGAACGGGCACTTCGGCTGGTTGACCGGAATCTGCGCGAAGTTCGGACTGCCGAGGCGCGACAGCTGCGTGTCGAGGTAGGAGAAGAGCCGTCCCTGCAGCAGCGGGTCATTGGTCAGGTCGATGCCGGGCACGAGGTGCCCCGGATGGAAGGCGACCTGCTCGGTCTCGGCGAAGAAATTGTCCGGGTTGCGATCCAGCACGAGTTCGCCGAGCGGCGTCAGCGGCACCAGTTCCTCCGGCACGAGCTTGGTCGCGTCGAGGACGTCGAAGTCGAACTTCGCAGCCGTCTCCTCGTCGAAGACCTGGGCGGAGAACTCCCAGGCGGGGAAGTCGCCACGGTCGATCGCCTCCCACAGGTCGCGACGGTGGAAGTCCGGATCGGCGCCCATGATCTTCACCGCTTCGTCCCACACCAGCGAGAAGGAGCCGAGCTTCGGCCGCCAGTGGAACTTGACGAGACGCGCCGTGCCGGCCGCGTCGACGAAGCGGAAGGTGTGGACGCCGAAGCCCTCCATCATGCGGTAACTGCGCGGGATCGCCCGATCGGACATCGCCCACATCAGCATGTGCAGGCTCTCCGGCATGAGCGATGCGAAGTCCCAGAACGTGTCGTGCGCCGATGCGCCCTGCGGAAATTCCCGGTCCGGCTCCGGCTTGACGGCGTGAATGAGGTCCGGAAAGCGCATGGCATCCTGGATGAAGAAGACCGGGATGTTGTTGCCGACGAGGTCGTAGTTGCCCTCGCGCGTGTAGAACTTCACGGCGAAGCCACGGACGTCGCGAACCGTGTCGTTGGAGCCGGCGCCACCCGCCACGGTCGAGAAGCGCACGAAGACCGGTGTCTTGCGCTTGGGATCCTGCAGGAAATCCGCCTTGGTGAGGGCGGCCCAGGAGCGGTACGGGCGGAAATATCCGTGAGCGCCCGATCCCCGCGCGTGGACGATCCGCTCGGGAATGCGCTCATGGTCGAAATGGGTGATCTTCTCGCGGAGGATGAAATCCTCGAGGAGCGTCGGCCCCCGGGCGCCAGCCGTCAGCGAATTGCGGTTGTCGGCAATGACGACGCCCTGATTGGTGGTGATCGACGGGGCGCCCGGCCGCTCGGCCGCAGTCTCGCCCAGTTCGGGCGCGGTCCGCCCGCCGGGCGGGGTGCCGGTGCGTTTGGCGCGCTTCGCCGAATTCGCCATCTTGCCGCTCCATTTGGTCTGCCTCGCGGCGACAACCGTGGCAGAGGCGGCGGGTTCCACCGTCGGGCGAAATCAGCCGGCACCGGGCAGCGCCGCCTCCTCGTCGCGGGCGGTCCGCCGAAACTCGTCGACGATCTGCCGCGGCTGGGCGATCGCCATGCCCTCGTGCGCGAGTTCGGCCGTCACGGCGCGCCAGACCTGCTCGACAATCCGGCGGCGGAGTTCGTACTGGCGGATGTAGAAGCGCATCGAATAATGGTCGACGCCGTCGCGAACCGCCATGAAGACGGCGTTGGGCGCCGGCTCGGCCAGCACGGTCGGCACCTTGGCGATGGCGCGGCGGACCACGGCCTTGATGCGCTCCTGGTCGAAGCCGCGGGGGAAGTAGATGTCCTCGGCCATGCGGACGCGGTCATTGGGGAAGCTGAAGTTCTTGACCGGCAGTTCGGCACACTGGCGGTTCGTGAGATGCACGACGGTGCGGTCGCGCATCTCCAGCCGCACCAGCCGCCAGGTCATGTCGATCACCCGCCCCTCGTCGAGATTGCCGATCCGGACCCAGTCACCGATGCGGAACGGGCGCGAGAGGGCGATGGCGATGCCGGCGAACATCTCCCCCAGTGTCGACTGCGCGGACAGGCCGAGGACGATGGCGAAGGCACCCGACAGGGTCGCGAGCGCCGTGATCGACTGGTCGAAGACGAACTGCAGGACCGTGAGCAGGCCGACCAGATAGATCAGGAAGCGCACGACGTTGACGAGGAGGCGCGGCACCGCCTCGCGCCCGTCGCGCGCCAGCACCCCTTCCCAGACGAAGACCTTGAGGCCCATGTCGGCGGTATAGGTGATCGTCAGGACCAGGGCCGTCCACACCGCTTGGCGATAGGCCGCAGGACTGGCCAGCACCTCGCGGAACGCCAGGTCGTAGAGCCAGCCCTGGGACACCAGCAGGGCGATGGAGAGCCCGATGAGCTGGAAGCCGAGATAGAAGAGGTTGTCGCGCCGGACCAGCAGTGCCGCCAGGATGGCCGCGAGGCTGGTCAGCAGGAAGAGCAGCACGGCGGCCAGCCCCAGCAGCTCGGCCAGCGAATTGGGGAGGATGTGGTCAGACATGGGCCGGCCTCTTCCCTGCGTCCGCTTCCGCCACGGGCGATGCGGTCAGCGCGGCGGCCGCCGTCTCCTCCGGCGCGGGCCGGAGGCGGTGCCGCCCGCGCAGCGCGAAATGGAGAAGACCGAGCAGGATGAACCCGGCGGCGCCGTAGATGCCGGTGACGAGGTGCCGGTCGACCAGCATGAACCCCAGCGCTGCGACGGCGATCACCAGGGCGGTCATCGCCCCGGTGGCCCCGGCCGGGCTGTGGTAGGGACGCGGCATGTCCGGATAGTCCCGGCGCAGCCGCAGAAAGGCGATCATCGACAGGATGCAGACGAAGACGGCGGCGAACCCTGCCATCGCGATCAGCATCGCCTCTAGCCCGAGCGCCTCCGGCAGCAGCCGGCCCGCCAACGCCGCCACGAACCCGATGACCCCGCCGGCGATCAGGGCGACGTAAGGAGTGCGTCGCTCGGCATGGAGGGTGGCGAGCCGGGCCGGCAGGTAGCCCGCCCGGCCCATGGCATAGATCGACCGGCCATAGGCGTAGATCATGGCGTGAAAGCTCGCCGCCTGCCCGGCGATGCCGAGCGCGGCGATCAGCGTGGCACCGCACTGGCCGGCGAGCACCGTCGAGAAGGCGAGCAACAGCGGTTCGGTCGAAAGACCAACTGCGGTAGCGCCGGGCGGCACCCCGCTGTTGAGGACGAGCGTCGGCACCGCCACCGCGATCAAGGTGACGATCGACCAGAGGAAGCCGCGCGGGATGGCCCGGGCCGGGTCGGCCGTCTCCTCGCCGGCCAGGGTCACGGCCTCGACCCCGACATAGAACCAGACCGCGAAGGGGATGGCCCAGGCGATGCCGGCGAGCCCGTTCGGCAGCCAGGTCGACCCTCCCGGCGCCGCCACCACGTCCAGCGCATAGGTGAGGTCGAAGGCCGGAACGGCGACGACCCAGAAGCCGACGAGCGCCGCCAGTGCCAGGAGGGCCAAGGTGATCGCGAGGCGGAACAGGGCGACGACGCCCAGCACGTTGAAGATCACGAAGAGGACGTAGAGGGCGCCCCACCAGACGAAGTCCGGCAGATCGACGCCGGCCTGCCTGCCGAGCGAGGCGACGAACCCGCCGAAACTGACGGCAATGGCCGCCGCCGCGGCCGTGTAGGCGACGATCTGGGCGATGCCGGCGGCGCAGCCGAGCCAGGGGCCGAGCGCCACCCGCACGAAGCCGTAGGCCCCGCCTGCATAGGGCAGCGCCGCCGACAGCTCCGCCGCCGACAGGCTCATCGCGAGGTACATGACGGAAATGAGGATGGTGGCGACGAGCATCCCGCCGAATCCGCCCTCGATCAGGCCGGAATTCCAGCCCGCGAACTCCCCGGTCACGGCGACGCTGACGCCGAGGCCCCACAGCGACCACGGCCCGGCGTGACGGCGCAATGTCGGCGCCGCCGGCC
Source organism: Allostella sp. ATCC 35155 (assembly GCA_006738865.1). Classification (GTDB taxonomy): domain Bacteria; phylum Pseudomonadota; class Alphaproteobacteria; order ATCC43930; family Allostellaceae; genus Allostella. The sequence continues at coordinate 1,543,057 of AP019701.1, read as the reverse complement.
CGGCCGGCTCGCCGTCGATCCGGCTCACGGCGACCGTGCGGCGACTGCGGAACGCATTTCCCGGATTTCTGGCGTCATGCTCTCCCCGCCCCCCTTGGCCGGGCCAGACTAGGCGATCCGGTGCGCGCGACGCTAGAGAGCGAGGCGGGCACGGATTTCGGCGACCAGTTCGTCGGGCGGGCGGTCGATGGCGATCGTGACCGCATCCGCGGGCGGCTCCAGGATCGCGAGCTGGCTGGGCAGCAGGGTCGGCGGCATGTAGTGGTCCTGGCGCGCCGCCATGCGGCCCGCGATCAGCGCCGGGTCGCCGGTCAGATGGACGAAGGCGACGCCGGGGCGACCGCCCGAGAGAACCGCGCGATAGGCCGCTTTCAGCGCAGAGCAGGCGAGCACCGTCGGCCGGTCGCGCCGGAGCCATTCGCCGATGCCGGCGGCCATGGCGGCCAGCCACGGCGCCCGGTCGGCATCGTCGAGCGGCCGGCCGCTCGCCATCTTCTCGACGTTGGCCGGCGGGTGGAAGGCGTCGCCCTCTTCAAAGGCGCCGCCGAGCTCGGCGGCGAGCCGGCGTCCGACGGTCGACTTGCCGACGCCGCAGACCCCCATCAGCACGATGACGCGCGGCGCCATCAGCGGCCCTCCCAGGTGGCATGGAAGCTGCCGGCGCGATCGGTTCGGGCAAAGCCGTGGGCGCCGAAGCGGTCGCGCTGGGCGGCGACGATGCGCGCACCGACCTCGGGCGCCGCGCGGCCGACCGCATGCTGGAAGGCGGCCGCGAAGGCCGGCAGCGGCAGCGCCCGGGCGGCGCCGGCCGCCAGCAGCCGCTGCCAGGCGGGCAACGCCGCGTCGATGCGGCCGCGCACCCAGCCGCGGTCGAGGAAGGAATGCTCGCCCGGCTCGGCCCGCAGGACGGCCGCGATGCGGTCGAGCGCGGCCGAGCGGATGATGCATCCGGCCCGCCACAGTTCGGCCACCGCGGCGCGGTCGGTCTGCCAACCATGCCGACCGGCGCCGGCCGCGATGAGGTCGAGGCCTTCGCCATAGGCGACGAGCGCGGCGGCGCCGAGCGCCTGGCAGATATCGCCCGCGGCCAGGTCCGCGTCGGCGGTCCCGCCGGTCCACCCGTCCCGCGTACGGCCGGCATCGCGCACGGCCGACAGGGCGCGGGCCCAGACGGCGGCCGCGATCGTCGGCACCGGCACCCCCAGGGCCAGCGCGGCCTCCACGGTCCAGACGCCGGTCCCCTTGTGCCCGGTGCGGTCGGCGACCCGGTCGAGCAGCATGCCGCCGCCCTCGGGATCGGGCGTGGCGAGGATGTCGGCCGTGATCTCGAGCAGATAGGAGGCATCCTCGCCGGCGTTCCAGCCGGCGACGGCCGCGGCGGCGGCCGGCGCATCGCGACCGAGCCCGTGGCGCAGCAGCAGCACGGCCTCGGCGATGAGCTGCATCTGGCCGTATTCGATGCCGTTGTGCGCCATCTTCACGAAATGCCCGGCGCCGTCGCCGCCGACATGGCCGCAGCAGGGGGCGCCGGCGAAGCGCGCGGCGATGGCGGTCAGCAGCGGCTCGAGCCGGCGCCAGGCGGCATTGTCGCCGCCCGCCATGAGGGCCGGCCCGTGCCGCGCCCCCTCCTCGCCGCCGGAGACGCCGAGGCCGACATGGGAGAGACCGGCAGCCGCCAGCTCCCGCGACCGGCGGATGGTGTCGGAATAGAGCGAGTTGCCGCCGTCGACCACGATGTCGCCCGGCGCCAGCAGCGGCCGCAGCACCGCGATCGCGGCGTCGACCGGCGCGCCGGCCGGGACCAGCAGCAGCACCGCCCGCGGCGTCCGCAGCGCGCGCGCCATCGCCTCGGCGGTCGCGGCGACCGCCAGCCCCTCGCCAGTCGCCCGCGCGCGCTGGTCGGCGTCGGCGTCGAAGCCGACGACGGTGAAGCCGCGGTCGCGGATGTTCGCGGCGAGGTTCCGCCCCATGACGCCGAGACCGACGACGCCGATGTCCGCCTGAGCCTGCATTCGCGCTTGCACCTCCCCCGTTGCCCGCGGACCATAGCGCCGGCCGATCCGCCCGTGCTAGGGGCCAGGAACCATCCCGGGAGACCGATCCGCATGCGCTACTTCGAGGATTTCCAGGTCGGCGACGTGTACGACCTCGGCAGCCGCACCGTCTCGAAGGAGGAAATCCTCGACTTCGCCCGTCAGTACGACCCGCAATATTTCCATGTCGACGAGGAGCGGGCGAAGGAGAGCATCTATGGCGGGCTGATCGCCAGCGGCTGGCACACCGCCGCCATGACCATGCGGCTGGCCTGCGAGGCGATCGTCCTGCAGTCGGCCAGCATGGGCTCGCCGGGCCTCGACGAGCTGCGCTGGGTGCGTCCGGTGCGCCCCGGCGACACGCTGCATGCGCGCATGGAGATCCTCGCCGCGCGCGCCTCCCAATCCAAGCCCGACCGCGGCATCGTCCACTCGCAGGTGATCGTGACCAACCAGGACGACGACCCGGTGCTGACCTGGAAGGCGATGGGCATGTATCGCTGTCGGCCCGAGTAGGACGTACGACGGAACGGGGCGCGGCACGATGGCGAACGACAGCCCCTTCTCCATTCCCCCGGTCCTCGTGCTCAGCACGGGACGCTGCGGCTCGACCATGATCTCCGAACTGCTGAACCGGCACCCGGCCGTTCTCAGCCTGTCGGAGTTCTTCGCCCTCATCGGCCAGGAGGCGTTCGCGCACCGCCGCCTGTCCGGCGCCCGGATGTGGCAGTTCCTCAGCCGGCAATGCCCGGCCCTGCGCGCCATGATGCGCGACGTCGGCGTGATGGAGGAGGTTCTCTACCCGCTCGGGCAACCCGGCGCGCGATTCACCGTCGCGGACGCCCCGCCCATCGCCCTCACGACCCTGCCGCACCTGACCGACCGCCACGAAGCCCTGTTCGACGAACTGGCGGCCATCGTGCCGGCAATGCCCGAGCGGGAGCTTTCCGCGCAGTACCGCGCGCTGTTCGATCATCTCGGACGCCGCTCCGGGCGGCGGGTGTGGGTCGAGCGGTCGGGCGGGTCGCTGATGTTCGCGCGCAAGCTGCTGCGGCTCTTCCCCGAGGCCCGGGTCGTCCATGTCTTCCGGGACGGGCGGGACGTCGCCCTGTCCATGTCCGGGCATCCGAACTTCCGTGTCCTGATCGGCGCGATTGCGGCCTATCGGCGGCTCGGCATCGACGCGCGCCGCTATTTCGAACGAGATCGCGGCTCGCGGCTGAACGTCTGGATGGAGCAGCTCATCTTCCCGCTTCTCGACGCCCGCAAGCTCGCGGCGCGCCCCACCCTGGCCGATTTCGGCGCCTTCTGGAGCCACCTGGTGGTCGGGGGGCAGGCCACCCTGGCGACGCTGCCGGCGGACCGGGTGCTGAACCTGCGGTTCGAAGACATCCAGGCGCGCCCCCGCGAGACGCTGGACCGGCTGATCCGCTTCATCGACCCGACGCTCGCGGACGACGCATGGCTGGACCGGGCCGCCGCCGTTCCGCGCGCCACCACACGCCGGAAGTTCGCCGAGCTGCCGGCGCACGAACAACAGGCGGTAACGGAGGCCTGCGCGCCGGGCCTCGCCGCGCTCGGCTACACGATCTAGCCCTGGAGCCGCGGTCGCGGATGTTCGCGGCGAGGTTCCGCCCCATGACGCCGAGACCGACGACGCCGATGTCCGCCATCGCGAACGACAACCCCTTCTCCATTCCCCCGGTTCTCGTGCTCAGCACGGGACGCTGCGGGTCGACCATGATCTCCGACCTGCTGAACCGCCATCCGGCCGTTCTCAGCCTATCGGAGTTCCTGGTGCTCCTCGGACAGGAGGCGTTCGCGCGGCGGCATCCCACCGGCGCACAGTTCTGGCGGATGTTGGCGCACCAGAGCCCGGCGCTGCGGGCGACGATCCGGGACGTCGGCGTGATGGAAGAGGTCCTCTACCCCCTCGGCGCGCCGGGCGCCCGCTTCTCGGCCGCCGACCTGCCGCCGCTCGCCATGGTGACGTTGCCGCATCTCACCGACCGGCACGAGGCCCTGTTCGATGCGCTGGCTGCCGTCCTGCCGGCCCGGCCGCGCATGGATATCGGAGCGCATTATCGCGCCCTCTTCGCCGACCTTGCACGGCGATTCGGCCGCCGCGTCTGGGTCGAGCGATCGGGCGGCTCGCTGATGTACGCGCGCAAGGCCCTGCACCTCTTTCCCGAGGCACGCGTCATCCATATCTTCCGCGATGGCCGCGACACCGCGCTCTCCATGGCGAACCATCCCAACTTCCGCGTCCTGGTCGGCGGGATCGCGGCCTATCGCCGGTTCGGCGTCGATCCGCAGCGCGCCTTCGACCGGGAGCACGGGCGGGTGCTCGACGTCTGGATGGAGAGTGCCCTGCTCCCGCTGCCCGACGCGCGGGAGGTGGCGGCGCTCGCGACCTTGCCGCGGCTGGGTGCCTTCTGGAGCGACCTCGTGCTCCATGGGCAGCGCACCTTCGCCGAGCTGCCGCCCGACCGCGTGCTGCAGCTGCGGTTCGAGGACGTCCTTCAGGCGCCGCGCGAAACGCTCGACCGGATGATCCGCTTCATCGACCCCTCGCTGGCCGACGCGCATTGGCTGCACGAGGCCGCCGGCGTCCCGCGACCGCCGCGGGCGCGCAAGTTCGACACCCTGCCGGCCGCCGATCGGGACGCGTTGACGGCCGCCTGCGCGCCCGGGCTGGCGGCCCTCGGGTACGCGACCTAGGGCCGGAAGGAGGTCGCGCCATGGCGCAGACGGTGCTGATCACGGGTGCGTCGAGCGGGATCGGCGAGGCAGCCGCCCGGCGCTTCCTCGGCGCCGGCTGGAACGTCGCCGCGACGATGCGGCGGCCGGAACGCCAGCCGTTCGGTCCGGCACCGTCGAACCTCTTCGTTGCCGCGATGGATGTCACCGACGAAGCCTCGGTCTCTTCCGCGGTCGCTGCGGTCGAGGCGCGATTCGGCGCGATCGACGTCCTCGTCAACAATGCGGGCTACGCATTGCTCGGGCCGCTGGAGGGGCTGACGATGGAGCGGCTGCGCCGGCAGGTCGACACCAACCTGCTGGGACTGGTCGCGGTCACGCAGGCGGTCCTGCCCGGCATGCGGGCGCGACGATCCGGCACGATCGTCAACATCGCGTCGATCGGCGGGCGCATGGCCTTCCCCTTCACCGCCGCCTACCATGCGACCAAGTTCGCCGTTGAAGGGCTGTCGGAATCGATGCGTTTCGAACTGAAGCCGCACGGCATCCGCGTCCGGATCGTGGAGCCCGGCCCGATCCGCACCAACTTCCTCGGCGGCAGCGCGGACTGGGTCGAACATCCGGCCTATGCCCGCGAACTCGCCGGGTTCCGGCGCATGTCCGAGGCGCTGAAGGGCACGCTGCCGCCGCCCGAGCGGGTCGCGGCCGTCATCCTGCAGGCCGCCGGCGACCGCTCCGACCGCCTGCGCTATCCCGCCGCGACCGGGCCGTACCCCCTGCTCCACCGGCTGTTGCCGGACGCGATCTGGCGCCGCCTGGTCGCCTTCGAACTGGCCCGCCGGTCGCGATGACCACCGGCACCGGGCACCACCAGGACGCGCTCGCCCGCTTCCGCGCCATGGGCGACCCGCTCGCCGATGCGCTCGCGGCCGACCTCCAGGCGATGGGGCGCCGGGGCGAGGCGATGTTCGACCAAGCCCTTCGGGCCGGCATCGGCGCGGTCGACGATCCGCCCGACAGCCTGCGCGCCTTCTTCGCCGCGGTCGACCATGTCCCCTACTGGGTCGACTGGCGGGTGATGAACCGGGCGTCGGCGGCGGTCCTGCGCGCCAACCTCTTCGGTGCGGCGGTGCTCGGATGCTACTCCGTGCCCCTGTTCTACCGGTTGGGTCGCGGCGCCAGGCCGCTCGCGATGACCGACGCGCTGGTCAGCGGCGCGGTCATGCGCGGCCGCCGCACCGCCCGGTTCGTGCTCGAGACCTGCTTTCCCTTCGGCCTGCAGCGCGAGGCGGAGGGCTTCCGGCTGACCCTGCGCATCCGGATGCTGCATGCCCGCACGCGCCGCGCGATGCTGGGTGGCGGCACCTGGGACGCCGAGGCCGACGGCGCGCCGATGGCGCAGGCCTACATGGCGGCCATGAGCGCCTTCCTTTCCGCCCATTGGCTGGAGGGGCTGCGCCGCATCGGCGTCCGCATCCCGGCCGAGGATGCCGAGGCGGTGATGCAGCTCTGGCGCTATTCCTCCCACCTCATGGGGGTCCATCCCGAGCTGCTCTTCGCGACCGAACAGGAAGCCGTCCGCTTCACGGACCGACTGTTCGCCAGCGAGCCGCCGCCGGGGCCGGAGGCCGCGCGCCTGATGGGCGCGCTGTTCGATGCGGTGCCAGACGTGCTGGAGGAGCCCGGCTGGCGCGGCCGGGCGATGCAGCGGCTGTTCCAGGGCCTGGCCTATCGCCTGTTCGGCCCCGCGAAGGCGGCCGACCTCGGCGTGCCGCGCACCGCATGGCGCCATGCGCCGCGCATCGTTGCCCCGGCGATGGCCGGCCTCGGCCTGCTCCAGGTCGTCGCGCCGCGGCTCGCCCGTGACGCCCGCCTGCGTGGCATGCGCCTCTGGCTGCAGGTCGCCGACTATTCCGACGTCGAGGGCGAAGCCGCGGCCGGCGCCTGGTCGATGCAGCGCGTGGAGAACCGGGGCTAGAGCGCCGCCGCTCACACCATCTGGAACTCGCCCGACACGGCGAAGCGCCGCCACGCTGCGACGCTGCGCGCCATGTTGGGCAGCATCGGCGGCAGGTCGTCGGGCGCAAACCACGCGACGGCGCGGCTCTCCTCGCCATCGGGCCGCGGCGTGCCGGAGAAACTGCGGGTGCAGAACATCAGCACGAAGAACTGGCAGCGGTCACCGTTTGGGAAGGCGATCGTCTCGTGCTCCGGATCGCAGGCGAAGCCGAACGGGCAGAGGTCGCGGACGGCAAGGCCGGTCTCCTCCAGCGCTTCGCGCATGGCGACCGCCTCCAGCCCCTCGCCCTCCTCCGCATTGCCGCCAGGCAGGCCCCAGAGGTCGAAATCGCGGCGATGCTGCAGCAGGATGCGGCCGGACTGCGGATCCTCGACGAGGATGCGGGCGCCCGGGACCAGCAGCAGCCGCGGACCGACCAGCGCCCGGAGCCGGCCAAGGTGACTGTCGGCGAAGGCGCCCGCCACGGCGATCAGTCGAGGAAGAAGTCCGGCATGAAGTCCCGCGTGCCGGGGACGACGGAATAGCGGTCGAGGTCGGTGACGCCGGCCTGCCGCATCACATCATCGTCGATGAAGAAGCTGCCGGTCGTCTCGCGCGACGGCCGGGTCAGGATCCAGTGGGCGGCGTCGGCCATGATGTCGGGCGTGCGGCAGCGGGCGACCGCGTCCTCGCCGCCCAGCAGGTTGCGGATGGCGGCCGTCGCGATGCCGGTGCGCGGCCAGAGCGCGTTGACGGCGATGCCGTCGGCCCGGAACTCCTCGGCCATGCCGAGTACGCACATGCTCATGCCGTACTTCGCCATCGTGTAGGCGGCATGGTCCCGGAACCAGCGCGGGTCGAGGTTCAGGGGCGGAGACAGGGTGAGAATATGCGGGTTGGGCGACCGCTTCAGGGCCGGGATGCAGGCCTGCGAGCAGAGGAAGGTGCCCCGCGCATTGACCTGCTGCATCAGGTCGAAGCGCTTCATCGGCGTGGCGAGCGTGCCGGTCAGGCTGATCGCCGAGGCGTTGTTGACCAGCACGTCGATGCCGCCGAAGGCATCGATGGTGCGCGCGACGGCGTCGCGCACCTGGTCCTCGTCGCGGATGTCGCAGGGCACCGCCAGCGCCCGGCCACCCGCCGCCTCGATCGCGGCGGCGGCCGTGTGGATCGTCCCTTCGAGCTTGGGATGCGGATCGACCGTCTTGGCGGCGATGGCCACCGCCGCCCCGTCGCGCGCGGCCCGCAGCGCGATGGCGAGACCGATGCCGCGGCTGGCGCCGGTGATGAAGAGCGTGCGTCCGGCGAGCGACATCGATCCCTCCTCTATCGGTTCAGTCGACCGGGAAGCCGGTCAGCTCGTCGAGCCGGCGGTTGCCGAGGCGCGCCTTCTGCTCCTTGATCTCGAGGCGAGAGATGGTGCGCAGATGCACCTCGTCGGGCCCGTCGACGATCTGCAGCGCCCGGCCCCAGCTCCAGATCATCGCGAGCGGGGTATCGCCCGTCAGCCCCTTGGCGCCGAAGGCCTGGATCGCGCGGTTGGCGATCGCGGTCTGCATCCGCGGCACCACCACCTTGATCAGCGACACGTCCTTGCGGGCGGCCTTGTTGCCGTGCTTGTCCATCAGCCACGCCGTGCGCAGCACCAGCAGGCGCGCCTGCTCGATCTCGCAGCGCGACAGCGCGATCCATTCCTGCACCGTGCCGTGCTCGGCCAGCGTGCGGCCGAAGGTGCGGCGGTCCTGGGCGCGCTGCATCATCAGGTCGAGCGCGACCTCGCACTGGCCGATCGAGCGCATGCAGTGGTGGATGCGGCCGGGGCCGAGGCGCGCCTGGGCCAACTCGAAGCCCTGACCCTCACCGCCGAGCAGGTTCCCGACCGGCACCTTCACGTTCTCGAACAGCACCTCGCAATGGCCCTCGGGCGCGACGTGGTTCATGACCGTCGGGTTGCGCACGATCGTCAGGCCGGGCGCGTCCATCGGCACGATGACCATGCTCTGCCGGCGATGCACCTCGGCCTCGGGGTCGGTCAGGCCCATGACGATGCCGAGCTTGCAGCGCGGATCGGCGGCGTTGGTGATGAACCACTTGCGGCCGTTGATGACGTACTGGTCGCCGACCCGCTCGATACGGGTCTGGATGTTGGTCGCGTCCGAGGAGGCGACCGCCGGCTCGGTCATGCAGAAGGCGGAGCGGATCTTCCCTTCCATGAGGGGGCGCAGCCACTCCTCGTACTGCCGCTCGTTGGCGAACATGTGCAGCAGCTCCATGTTGCCGGTGTCGGGCGCGTTGCAGTTGAAGATCTCCGAGGACCACATCAGGTGGCCGAGGATCTCGGCGACGGGGGCATAGTCGAGGTTGCTGAGGCGGGTGCCCGGCTCGCCGTCGCGCAGGCCCGGCAGGAACATGTTCCACAGGCCCTCGGCGCGCGCCTTGGCCTTCAGTTCCTCGATGAAGGGCGGCGGGAAGATCCCGGCATGGACGGCCTCCTCCCACTCCCGGGCGCGGGGCACGATGTGCTCGTCCATGAAGCGGCGCACCCGCGCCTGCACGTCGAGCGACTTTTCGGAATAGGAGAAGTCCATCGGGGTTTCCTCGGGGGCTTTCGGGATTCTGGTGCGGCGGTCAATCGGCGCGGCGCGCGATGTCCCAGCCGATGTCGGCGATGACGCCGCCGAGGCCGCCGACCTCGAAGGCATCCGCCGAGGCGGCGTTGCCGGCCTTGGCGCGGGCCAGGATGCCTTCCAGGATGACGGCGAGGCGGAACAGCGCGAAGGCGAGGTGGAACGGCTCCAGGGTCACCGGCCGCCCGGCAAAACGCGCATAGGCGGCGACGTACTCATCCTGCGGCGGCACCTGCAGCCGGGCGAGGTCGAGGCCGGCGAGGCCGCGGAAGACGCTGGGGTCGGTGTGGTACTGGATGCAGTTGTAGGCGAGGTCGGCGAGCGGATGGCCGAGCGTCGCCAGCTCCCAGTCGAGGATGCCGACGACGCGCGGCTCGGTCGGGTGGAACATCAGGTTGTCGATGCGGAAGTCGCCGTGGCAGATCGACACCTCGTCGCCGGCCGGCACCCGCGGCGGCAGCCACTCGGCCAGCCGGTCGATCGCCGGGTTCTCGTGGGTCTTCGATTCCTGCCACTGCCGCGTCCAGCGCGCGATCTGGCGGCCGAAATAATTGCCCGGGCGGCCGAAGTCGCCGAGCCCGATCGTCTGCCAGTCGGCCTTGTGCAGGCGCGCCAGCGCATCGGCCATGCCGAGCCAGATGCCGCGCCGCTCCCCGGGCGGCAGCTCCGGCAGCGCCGGGTTCCAGAAGATGCGGCCCTGCAGCCGCTCCATGACGTAGAAGGGCGTGCCGATCACCTCCCGGTCGGCGCAGAAATGCAGGGTCCGCGGCACCGGCACGTCGGTCGCGGCCAGCGCCGTCATGACGCGATACTCGCGGTCGACGGCGTGGGCGGACGGCAGAAGCTGGCCCGGCGGCTGCTTGCGCAGGATCATCTCCCGCCCGTCGGCCGCGAGCAGGAAGGTCGGATTGGACTGGCCGCCGCGCAGCTGGCGGACGGCGAGCGGCCCGGAGAAGCCGAGCACGCCGCGCAGGTGGCGCTCCAGCGCCGCCTCGTCGAAGCGATGGGCCTCCCGGGTGGGGATGATGTCGGCGTCGGTCATCGGTCGGGCGACACTCTAAGCCGGGTATCGCCGGACACAAGGGCGCCGACCGCCGCGCCCCAGCCCAAAAAGGCGCCAGTGACATGCCGCGCTGGGAATGAATGCATCATTTTCCCGTCACAAAGCGGCAGCGCGCGCCCTCCGGCGGCATGGCACAGGGCTTGCGCATGCGGTTGAAACGCAATCCCGCACCCACCGCTGGGGAGGGTCGCCGGTTGCCGATGTTGAGGAAGCCGGGGGCACTCATGTCGTCGCGCATCTGTCTTGCTCTACCGCTCGCCGCGGCCCTGCTGGCCGCGCCGGCGCAGGCCCAGGAAAAACCCGAGAAGCTGATCCCGGGAGAGTTCACCGCGACGGTGACGCTCGGCAGCGACTATCTCTATCGCGGCGTCTCGCAGACGGACGAGAACCCCACGATCCAGGGTTCGTTCGACTACAGCCTGATGTTCAACGAGAGCATCGGCATGTATGCCGGCGTCTGGGCGTCCAACCTCAACTTCAAGGATGGCGACGAGGCGACGGTCGAGATCGACCTCTATGCCGGCGTCAAGGGCGAGATCTCCGGCCTGAGCTGGCAGGCCGGCATGATCGGCTACTTCTATCCCGGAGCCTCGAGTGCCCTGAACTACGACTTCTACGAGTTCGCCGGCAAGCTCGGCTACGATCTCGGCTTCGTCGCACTGTCGGGCGGCCTCAACTACTCGCCCGAATTCTTCGGCAAGAGCGGTGACGCCTGGTACATCTACGGCGACGCCAAGGTGCCGATTCCGGGCGCCCCGTTCGAGCTCGCCGTCATCGGCCATCTCGGCCACCAGTGGATCGAGAAGAACGACCGCTACGGCACGCCGGACTATCTGGAATGGCAGGCCGGCCTGACCGCGACGATCGAGGGCTTCACCCTGTCGCTGGTCTATGCCGACACCGACATCGACCGCGCCGACTGTGCCGGCGGCCGCAAGATCTGCGGCGGGCGGGCGCTTCTGACGGTATCTCGGACCTTCTGACCTGCCGGACGCGCGCGCGTCTGCCCGGGCCTCCGCCGATGCCGGCGGGGGCCCTTTCTTTGCCGGCGCGCCCTTCCCCTGCCCCGGCCGCTTGCCTATCCTTCGCGGCAAAGCGGCACCGGGCCGCGAACGAGGAAACGGGGAGTGACGCCCATGCAGGGCTTGATGATGGACGTGCCGCTGCTGATCTCGAACCTGATCCGCCATGCTGCGCGCTATCACGGCGACACCGAGATCGTCACCCGCACCGTCGAGGGCCCGATCCACCGCTACACTTGGGCCGACGCCTATGCCCGGGTGCAGCAGCTGGCGAACGCGCTGCAGGGCCTCGGCGTCAAGCCGGGGGACCGGCTGGCGACCCTGGCCTGGAACACCCACCGCCACCTCGAACTCTACTACGGCATCTCCGGCGTTGGCGCGGTGCTGCACACCATCAACCCCCGCCTCTTCCCCGAGCAGATCCGCTACATCGTCAACCATGCGGACGATCAGTGGGTCTTCGTCGACCTGACCTTCGTGCCGATGCTGGAAAAGCTGGCGGCCGAATTCCCCAAGGTGAAGGGCTATGTCGTCCTGACCGACGACGCCCACATGCCCGAGACGACGCTGCCCAACGCCCGCTCCTACGAGAGCCTGATCGCCGACCAGCCGGCCGAGTTCGACTGGCCCCAGTTCGACGAGAAGACCGCGTCGTCCCTCTGCTACACCTCGGGCACGACGGGCAACCCCAAGGGCGTGCTCTACACCCACCGCTCGACGGTGCTGCACTGCTACTGCGTCTGCTCGCCGGATGCGCTCGGCATCTGCAGCCGGGACTCGCTGCTGCCGGTCGTGCCGATGTTCCACGTCAACGCCTGGGGCTGCGCCTATTCGACGGCCATGGCGGGCGCCAAGCTGGTGCTGCCCGGCCCCAAGCTGGACGGTGCCAGCCTTTACGAGCTGTTCGAGAGCGAGGGCGTCACCATCACGCTCGGCGTGCCGACGGTCTGGCTCGGGCTCCTCGCCTATATGGCCGAGCAGGGGAACCGCTTCTCCACGCTGCAGCGCCTCGTCGTCGGCGGCTCGGCTGCCCCCCTGTCGATGATCGTGGCGCTGGAGGAGGATTACGGCGTCGACGTCATCCACGCCTGGGGAATGACCGAGATGAGCCCGATCGGCACGACCGGCGTGCTCAAGGGCAAGATGCTGCGGCTGCCCAAGGAGGACCGCTACAAGCTGAAGCTGAAGCAGGGCCGCGTCGTCTACGGCGTCGAACTCAAGATCGTCGACGATGCGGGCAACCGGCTGCCCCATGACGGCACGGCCCAGGGCGAACTGCTCGTCCGCGGCCCCTGGATCACGGCGGGATATTTCGAGGACGATGCCGCGACCAAGGCCGCGTTCGATTCCGAGGGCTGGTTCCGCACCGGCGACATCTGCACGATCGACGCCGACGGCTTCGTCCAGATCACCGACCGCGCCAAGGACATCATCAAGTCGGGCGGCGAGTGGATCAGCTCGATCGACCTCGAGAATGCAGCCGTCGGCCATCCCGGCGTCGCCGAGGCGGCCGTCATCGGCGTCCATCATCCGAAGTGGCAGGAGCGCCCGCTGCTGATCGTCAAGCCGCGCAAGGCCGGCGGCGTCGACAAGGCCGAGATGCTGCAGTTCCTGGAGCAGCGGGTCGCCAAATGGTGGCTGCCCGACGACATCGTCTTCGTCGACGAGTTGCCGCACACCGCCACCGGCAAGCTGCTGAAGAGCAAGCTGCGGGAGGATTTCGGCCGGCATCGCCTGCCCGGGGCCTGAGGCATGGCGGGACGCGTCGCCGGCAAGGTCGTTCTCGTCACCGGGGCCGGCGGCGGCCTCGGCCGCGGCTTCTGCACCATGCTGGCCGCCGAGGGCGCCATCATCGTCGCGACCGATCGCGATGCGGGCGCCGCCGAGGCCGTGGCCGAGGAAACCGGCGGCATGGCCTTCGCGCTCGACGTCACCGACGAGGACGGCTGGGCCCGTTGCATCGCCATGGTCGGCGAACGATTCGGACGTCTCGACGGGCTGGTGAACAACGCCGGCATCGCCATGCTGAAGTCGATCGAGGAAACCTCGCTCGAGGACTGGCGGCTGACCATGGGCGTCAACCTCGACGGCGTCTTCCTCGGCTGCAAGCACGCCATCGCCCTGATGAAGACGACCGGTGGATCGATCGTCAACATGTCGTCGGTCTCAGGGATCATCGGCGGCCACAACCTCGCGGCCTACAATGCGAGCAAGGGCGGCGTGCGGCTGCTGACCAAGTCGGTCGCCCTCCACTGCGCGCGGATGGGCTACGGCATCCGCTGCAACAGCGTGCATCCGTCGTTCGTCGAGACCCCCATGGTCGAGGCGATGGTCGCGGCCACCGAGGATGCCGAGCGCGCGCGCCAGCGGCTCGTCCGCCAGGTGCCGCTCGGCCGCATCGCCACGCCGGCGGACATCGCCCCGCTGGTCGTCTATCTGCTGTCGGACGAGTCGCGCTTCGTGACCGGCTCGGAAATGGTGGTCGACGGCGGCGTGACGGCGACCTGACGTTAAAATTATCGGGTCCGGATTTCATTGCGCCGGACCGGGCGCGCCCATAGGCTCGATATCCCGCCCATCGTGCCGAGCCCTGCCCGATGTCCGACGCTGTGCGCATCATCGTGCCGTTCGCGGCCGCCTATTTCCTGTCGCTGTTCTTCCGCTCGATCAACGCGCTGATCGCGCCGGACCTGGTGTCGGAGCTGGCCCTGGGCCCGTCCGACCTCGGCCTGCTGACGTCGATGTACTTCCTGACCTTCGCGCTGTTCCAGCTGCCGCTGGGCGCCCTGCTCGATCGCTTCGGCGCGCGGCGGGTGCAGGGCACGCTGGTCGCGGTCGCCGCCGTCGGCGCGGCGATCATCGCCGTCGGGCAGGACCTGGCGACCGTCGCGGCCGGCCGCGCGCTGGTCGGGCTCGGCTTCGCGGGCGGGTTGATGTCGGCCTACAAGCAGATGGCCGACTGGTTCCCGCCCGCGCGGCTGCCCCTCCTCAACGGCCTCTTCCTCGGCTTCGGCAGCCTCGGCGCGGTGGTGGCGACCGCGCCGGCCGAGCTGCTGATCGGCGTCGCCGGCTGGCGCGGCCTGATGGCGATCGGCGGCGGGGCGGCCCTGCTGGCGGCGCTCGCCCTGTGGCTGGTCGTGCCGGAGCGGCCGCGGGCCGCCGCGCCGGTGCCGATCGGCCGGCAGCTGCGCGAACTCTTCACCGTGATCTATCGCGACCGTCTGTTCTGGCGGGTGGCGCCGATGACGCTGCTGGGCTTCGCCAGCGGCTCGGCGATCCAGACGCTGTGGGCCGGGCCCTGGCTGCGCGACGTCGCCGGCTTCGACCGGCCGGACGTCGCGACGCAGCTGATGGTCATGGCGCTGGCCCTTTCGATCGGCTCGGCCCTGGGCGGTGTGGTCGCCGAGGCGCTGCGCCGCTACGGCATCGGCACGCTGGCGGTCGCCGGGGGTGCGGCCGTCCTCTTCATGCTGGCCGAACTCGGCATCGTGCTGGAGTGGATCGCCGGATCGGCCGCCCTCTGGGCGGTGTTCGGCGCGACCTTCAACGTCATCACCCTGACCTACGCCGCGCTGTCCCAGCATTTCGGCCCGACCTTCGCCGGCCGTGCCAACACCGGCATGAACCTGCTGTCGGGAACCGGCGCCTTCCTGCTGCAATATGCGATCGGCGCCGTCATCGGCCTGTGGCCGCAGACCGCCGACGGCGGCTATGCCGCCGAGGGCTATCGCGTCGCCTTCGCCGGCCTGCTCGGGCTGCAGCTCCTCGCCTTCGCCTGGTTCGTCCTGGCGCCGCGCCTCGTCAGCCCATCATCCCGGGCAGCCACAGCGCGATCCCCGGAAACAGGGTGAGGATGAGCACTCCGCCCAGCAGCAGAAACCAGTAGGGCATCGCGGCCCTGGCGGCGCTGCCCAGCGACACCTCGTGCTTGGTGATCGCCGTCAGCACGAAGAGGTTCATGCCGACCGGCGGCGTCAGCATCCCGACCTCGATCAGGATGGTGATGATGACGCCGAGCCAGATCGGATCGAACCCCATGCCGGTCATCACCGGATAGGCCAGCGGGATCGTCAGCAGCATCAGCGACACCCCGTCGAAGAAGCAGCCGAGCACGAGGTAGACCAGCACGATCAGGACCAGCACCCAGTACTTCGAGACCCCGAGATCGACGACGCCCTGCATGACCTGGCCGGGCAGCCCCAGGATGCTGACCGCCTGCGACAGGATCAGCGAACCGATGATGACGAGGACGATCGAGGCGAAGACGATCGCCGAATTGAGGAACGCATCCCAGGTCCGGCGCAGCGTCAGCTCGCCGAAGAGGAAGCCGACGAAGATGGCGGCGGCGACGCCGAGCCCGGCCGCCTCGGTCGGCGTCGCCCAGCCGAGGAAGACGGTCCCGAGGCAGGCGAACACCAGCACCACCAGCGGCCAGGTGCCGAGCAAGCCGAGCAGCTGCTCGCGCAGGGTCGGGCGCTCGCCGTCGGTCGGCGTCAGGTTCGGGTTGCGCTTGGCGCTGATATAGATCCACAGCATGAACAGCCCGGCCATCATCAGGCCCGGGATGATGCCGGCGAGGAAGAGGCGGCCGATCGAGACCTGCTGGGTGGCACCGTAGAGCAGCAAAGACAGGCTGGGCGGGATGAGCAGGCCCAGGGTTCCGCCCGCCGCCAGCGAGGCCACGACGCCGGGCTTGTCGTAGCCGCGGCGCGCCAGCTCGGGATAGGCGACCGTGCCGACCGCCGCGGCGGTCGAGGTGCTGGTGCCGGCGACGGCACCGAACATCGCGCAAACCGCGATGTTGGAATGCAGCAGCCGGCCCGGAACGCGGTGGAAGAGCGGGGCCAGGCCCGAATAGAGGCGGCGGCTGAGGCCGCTCTTCATCATCAGGTCGCCCATGAACATGAAGAGCGGCACCGAACTCAGCGTGAAGTCGGTCAGGACGTTCCAGACCGCCGTCACCGCCAGCGACGTCGCGCCGCCCGCCTCGAAATGCAGGATGGCGAGGCCGGTCAGGCCGAGACCGATGCCGATGGGCAGGCCGGTCAGCGCCGTGATGCCGAGGCCGCCGACGAAATAGAGCCAGAACATCGTCGATCAGACCCCCGGTCCGGCGTCTTCGTCGTCCGGCGGCCGATGCAGGCGCCGCGCGACGATCGCGACGGCGGCCGCCACGCACATCGACGGCAGCAGAGCCATCCATGGGAACAGCGGGATGCCGCCCATGTCCGAGCGGGAATTCAGCATCAGCGAGAAGGCCGCGAACTCCCACGACTGCCATGCGAAGACGGCCAGGAATACGAGCACCAGCGCCTGGCCGAGAAGGTCCGCCGCCCGCCGCAGCGCCGGCGGCAGCCGGTCCAGGATGAGGGTGATGCGGAGGTGCCGGTTGTGCATGGTCGCCCAGGGTAGGCCGAGAAAGGCCAGCGCGACGAACAGCAGGCCGACCAGCTCCTCGGTGAAGCGGAACGGACTGCCGACGAAGTAGCGCATGACCGTGGCGAGCACGACGAAGCTCGTCATCGCCATTCCCGCCATGACCGCCAGCCACAGCAGGCCGGTGAACAGCCGGTCGAGCCCGCGCCACACGCCGTCCATGCCCATTCCCCCGCCACATATGCCGGACCCCGGCCCTCCCGGGCCGGGGTCCGTAGTACCTTGCTATCGTACGCCCGGCAGGATCAGCCGCCGACCGCCTTCAGCACCGCGTCGTAGTTCTCGCTCGCCTTGGCGCCGAGGCCCTTGGCCGTCTTCTCCCAGACTTCCCGGGCGGCCTTGGTGAAGGCGGCCTGGTCCGCATCGGGGAAGGCCGGCAGTTCCTTGCCGCCCTTCTCGACGAAGACCTTGGCGGCCTCGCGGTCGTAGTTGCCGGAGAGGTAGGACTTGATCGTCGCCTGCTGGGTCTGCTGCGCGGCGTCGGCGACGATCTTGCGGACGTCCGCCGGCAGCGCGTCGTAGGCCTTCTTGGAGACGATGATGTGCAGCGGATGCAGCACATAGGGGAAGAGGTAGCTGGCGTTCGGCGCCACCTCCTGCAGCGACACCGTCGTCGCGAAGCCGATCGGGTAGACCGCGCAGTCGACGACGCCCGTCTTCATCGCGACGTAGAGATCGTTCTGGCCGATGATCTGGGCCGCGACGCCGAGCTGGGAGAAGGTGTCGACATGGAACTTCTCCCACACCCGAAGCTTCTTGTTCTTCAGTTCCGCCAGCGAGGAGATCGGCTCCTTGCAGAGGATGTGGGTGTCGCGCGTCGGGTGCATGACGTACCCGAGCAGTTCGATGCCCCACTTCTTGTAGGTTTCCTCGTAGATCTTCGTCAGGGCCGGCAGGCCGTCGACCAGCTTGGCCGGCTCCTTGACGACGCCGGGCGGCAGCGTCGAGGCGTATTCCGGCACGTCGCGGGTCATGTAGCCGGGATAGAGGCCGGCGATCTGGATGACGTTGCCCGCCGGCAGGATGCGCAGCATGTCGACGTCCTTGACGCCGAGCGTGCCGCCCTGGTGCAGGTCGATCTTGAGCTTGCCGGCCGCCTTCTCGTTCACCATGTCGGCGAACCGCTTGTAGGCCTGGGCTTCGGGCCGTGCCGGAACCCAGACGATATGCATCTTCCAGGTCGTCTGGGCCGAGACTTCGGCCGGAAGGCCGGCGACGCCGGCCAGGGCCGCCACGATCGCGGCTGCGCCGACGACCGCACCACGCAACGCTGAGTTCCCCATTCCCCTGCTCCTGTTCTTCGGTTTCCCAGTTCCCGATGGCTACTCCGCGGCCGTGCCGTAGAGGCGGGCCGCCGCCTCCGCGCTGACCTTGCCGTCGGCGATGTCGGCCGCGACCCGATCGCGCTCCCGCTCGCCGGGGTGGCCGTAGCCGCCACCGCCGGCCGTCTCGACCAGGAGGCGGTCGCCCGGCTTCAGCACCGTCACCAGCTTCGACGGCACCACCTCCTCGGTTCCATCGGCGCGGATGATGACGGATCGCGCCGGCGCGCCGGCCATTCCGCCCTGTGCGCCCGCAGCCGGGCAGAAGTGACGCTCGCCGCGATGGGTCAGCGTCGCCTCGACCTCCAGCATCTCGAACTCCTTGATCAGCCCGAGCCCGCCGCGGCGTCGTCCCGCGCCGCCCGAATCCCGCCGCAGCGCGACCTGGCGCACGCGCACCGGCGCCTCCATCTCGAGCGCCTCGGCCGGCAGGTTCATGCAGTTCGACGCGTCCGTCTCGACGACGTCGACGCCGTCGGTCCGCACCGACCCGCCGCTGCCGCCGGCGATCAGCTCGCCGACGACGAAGTTGCCCGACCCGTCCGGCTTGCGGCCGCCGAACGCCAGCGTCAGCAGTTCGCCGCCCGAATCGGCCGGCACCTTGTCCGGCAGGGCCTGCTGGAAGGCGCCGATGATGCAACCGGCGATGCGCTTGATGGTGGCCGTCCGCGAGCCGACGGGCGCGGGCTCCTGCGGGTTGACCAGCGTCCCCTCCGGAAGGTGCAGCGTGACCGGGCGGAAGCAGCCGGCGTTGGTCGGGATGCTGGGGTCGGTCAGCGCCCGGACGGCGAAGTAGGCGGCGGCCTGCGAGCCGGAGCGGACGACGTTGAACGGCCCCTTGAGCTGGCGGCTGGTGCCGGTGAAATCGCAGTGGATCGCGCCGTCCTTCAGCGTCACCGCGACCTCGACCCGGATGCGGCGATCGAGCTCGATGCCGTCATTGTCCATGTGGTCGACATAGCGGTAGGTGCCCTCGGGGATCGCCCGCAGCGCCTCGCGCGTCATCGCCTCGGACTTCTCGAGCAGCTCCTGGAAGATCGTCGCCAGCAGGTTGTCGCCATAGGCGTCGGCGAGCGCGGCGATGCGGCGGGCGCCGATCGTGCAGGCCGCGATCTGGGCGTTGAGGTCGCCCATCAGCACGTCCGGGATACGGACGTTGAGCCGCAGCATCTTCACCAGCGTGTCGTTCATGACGCCGCCGTCCCGCAGCTTCAGCGGCGGGATGCGGATGCCCTCCTGGTAGATCTCGGTGGCGTTGGTCGGGATCGAGCCCGGCGTCATGCCGCCCACGTCCTGATGGTGCGTCATCGTCGCCGAGAGGGCGATCGGCCGGCCGCGATACATGACCGGCACCACGATCGCGATGTCCGGCAGGTGCGTGCCGCCGAGATAGGGGTCGTTCATCACGAAGACGTCGCCCTCCTTCATCTCGGAGAGCGGGAACTCGATCAGCAGGCGCTCGACGATCGGGATCAGGGTCGCGAGGTGGATCGGCACGGCGCAGGCCTGGGACAGGGTCTCGCCCGCGATCGTGAAGAGGCTGGCCGAGGCGTCCATGCCCTCCTTGACGATCGGCGAGAACGAACTGCGCAGCAGCGTCGATTCCATCTCGTTGGCGATGCCGTCGAGCTTGTGGCGGACGACCTCGACCGTGATCGGATCGAGCTGGGCATGGGGCTGGCTTGAAGTGGTCATCACCGCGTTCCCTTCCGATCAGGCGTCCTGGCGGGTGAGGATCATGGACCCTCCGGCATCGATCGCGCCATGCCAGCCGGGTTCGACGAGCGTCGTGGTGTCGGCCTGCTCGACGATCGCGGGGCCGGCAAAGGTGAAACCGGGCGGCATCGCCGCACGATCATAGACCACGGCATCGACCGGCCCGGAGAGTTCGGCGACGAGTAGGCGGCGCGTGCCCTTCTCGGGCGAACCGGCGGTCGGCGCGGGCGGGGCCTCGCCGTAGTCGCCGCCGCCGGCCTGGTGGACCGCCCGCAGGTTCACGATGCGCGCGGGAATGCGCGTCGCATGGCCGTAGACGCGGTCGTGGTCGACGAGGAAATCGTCGTAGAGCCGCTCGAGCGGCGCCGGATCGTCCATCCGCAGGGGAACCTCCAGCGTGTAGGACTGGCCGACATAGCAGACGTCGGCGGCATACCGGATCGTCACCGCCGCCCCATCCAGCCGCTCACGCGCCATCAGCGCCCGGCAGCCGTCGTCGAGCCCGTCGAGGACGCTGCGGATCTCCGCCGGCGCGCTCTCCGACAGCGTCCGGCCGAAAGCGGCCGCCATCTCGTGCTCGACGGGCGCCGCCAGCAGGCCGGCCGCCGACAGGATGCCCGGGTGGCGCGGCACCAGCACCCGCCGGATCGCGAGGTCGCGGGCGAGCGCGGTCGCGTGGACGGCGCCGCCGCCGCCCAGCGGCATCAGCGCGAAGCGGCGCGGATCGAGGCCCTGCCGGATCGAGACGAGGCGGATGCCCTCGGCCATCTGGGCGTTGAGCACGCGATGGATGCCGAGCGCCGCCTGCTCCAGCGTCATGCCGAGCGGGCCGGCGACATGGTCGCGGATCGCCTTCTCGGCCAGGTCCGGCCGCAGCTGCATGGCGCCGCCGGCGAAGTAATCGGGATTGAGATAGCCGAGGACGATCGAGGCGTCGGTCACCGTCGGCAGTTCGCCGCCGCGGCCGTAGCAGGCCGGTCCCGGCTCCGAGCCCGCCGAGTGCGGCCCGACGCGCAACCCGCCGCCGCGGTCGATCCAGGCGATGCTGCCGCCGCCCGAGCCGATCGAGTTGACGTCGACCATGGCGACGCGAACGGGATAGCCGTCGATCACCCCCTCCGACCGCACCAGGGCGCGGCCCTTGTCGATGAGGGCGATGTCGCAGCTGGTGCCGCCGATGTCGACGGTGATGAGATCCTCGATGCCGGCCGCAGCGCCCGCCATGCGGGCGCCGATGACGCCGGCCGCCGGACCCGACAGGAACAGCCGCACCGGCCGCTGGCGCGCCACCTCCGACACCATCAGGCCGCCTCGCGACTGCATGACCTGCAGCGGCGCCGGCACGCCGGCCGACTCCAGCCCCGTCTCCAGCCGCGCCAGATAGCGGTCGATGACCGGTTTCACATAGGCGTCGAAGGCCGTGACGACGGTGCGCTCGTACTCGCGGAAGGCGGGATCGACCTCGTGCGAGACCGCCACCTTCAGCCCGGGATGGGCCTCGCGCACGATCTCGGCCGCGCGCGCCTCGTGGGCGGGATTGCGGAAGGAGAAGAGGAAGCAGATGGCGATGGCCTCGACGCCGTCGGCGGCCAGCTCGTCCGCCGCGCGGCGGACATCCGCCTCGTCGAGCGGCTCCAGCACCGAGCCGTCGGCGGCGACGCGCTCGCGCACTTCCTTGCGCCGTGCGCCGGGTGCCAGGAACACCGGCGTCTCGCCGTCGAGGATGACGCTGTACATCTGGTGGCGCATCTGCCGCCCGACCTCCAGCACGTCGCGGAAGCCGGCGGTGGTGATGAGGCCGATGCGCGCGCCCTTGCGCTCCAGCACCGCGTTGGTCGCGACGGTCGTGCCGTGGGCGAAGCGCGCGATGTCGGATGCCGCGATGCCCCATTCGGCCGCCATCAGCGCCACCGACTGCAGCACGGCCTGACTCTCGTCCTTCCGGGTGGTCGGAAGCTTGACGAATCTCACCGTTCCATCGGAGGAACGGCACACGACATCGGTGAATGTCCCGCCGATATCCACGCCGACCTGGACGCCGCCCCGCATGCTGTCGACCATTCCCAACCCTGCCGCAACTCAACTCC
Organism: Allostella sp. ATCC 35155; assembly: GCA_006738865.1. Classification (GTDB taxonomy): domain Bacteria; phylum Pseudomonadota; class Alphaproteobacteria; order ATCC43930; family Allostellaceae; genus Allostella. The sequence goes on along the minus strand of AP019701.1, from coordinate 1,521,052 downwards.
GGGAATTTCATCCTGGCACGGTCGGGGCCGGAACGACAATAATGTTAAAAAACGAAGTGCGTTATTTTAACGGCGACGTCCGGCACCCATCAGGGAGGACGCAGTGACCCGCAGCAACATCGTCCGCGCCCAGCGCCCGGCCGCCGTCCCGATCGAAGCCCCGCCCCGCCCGGTCGCCAGCGAGGAGGAAGCCCGCGAACCCGCCGCCGCGCGCGGCAAGGGCAAAGTGGCGGACGTCTGGCTCGGCACCCAGCTCCGCTCGCTGCGGAAGGCCAAGGGCCTGTCGCTGGCCCAGGTCGGCGCCCAGGCCGGCCTGTCCATCGGCATGGTCAGCCAGATCGAGCGCGGCCTAGCCTCGCCCTCGATCCGCTCTCTGCGCAAGCTGGCCGATGCGCTGGAGGTGCCGGTCGCCTGGTTCTTCCATGCCGATGGCGGCCGCCCGGCGGCCGAGCTCAACATGATCGTGCGGCGCGAGGATCGCCGCCAGCTGCGGCTGCCGACCGTCGGCACCAATGCCGACCTCGTGGTCATGGACCTGCTGACGCCGGACCTGTCGGGCGACATCCAACTGCTGATGATGACGCTGGAGCCGGGCTTCACCTCGGGCGAGACCCACCGGCATCGCGGCGAGGAGGCGGGCCTCGTTGTCGCCGGCGCCCTGCGGCTCTGGCACGGCGAGGAGGAGTTCCTGCTGAACCAGGGCGACAGCTTCCGCTTCCCCTCGACCGTGCCGCACCGCTACGCCAATGCCAGCGAAGGTTCGACCGAGGTGGTCTGGGTGCTGAGCCCGCCGCTCGTATAGGCTCCGATCCCCCCGCACCGACAGGCCGGCGACGCTGGCATGGTCCGATTCTTGCCGAGGAAACCCTCCGATGGACACGACCAGCGGCGACCCGATCGTCGGTACCCTGATCCGCCGGCCCACGCTGCGCCTGTGGAACGTCGCCTCGGGCGAGATCGTCGGCACGCCGATGACCGTCACCTACTCCTTCATGACCCGCCTGCCGGACTATGCCGCCGCCGGGCTCTTCACCGAATTCACCGACAGCCTCAAGGAAGCGACGCGCGACATCCTCCGGCACTACGAGTCCGTCTCCGGCCTTCGCTTCGTCGAAGTCGACGATGCCGGCATGGGCGGCCTGATCCGGCTGGGCCTGAGCGACGACCTCACCCGCGGCGCCATCGGGCGGGCCAACTATCCGCGCCTGGGCTTGGTGAGCGCCAACGACGTATGGCCTGACACCGAGAGCGGCGGCGACGTTTGGCTCGACGCGCGCGAGAACATCGTCTTTCAGCCGGTCCTGCCGGGCGGCGGCGTCTACGGGACACTGATCCACGAGATCGGCCATGCCGTCGGGCTGGCCCATCCCGGCAACTACAACAGCGGGACGCGGGCCCCGCCGCCGCCGCCATACCTGCCGCCGGAACTGGACAACCGGGACAACACGATCATGTCCTACTATCCCGGCGCCAGCGGCGGCTGGCCCGCCGTGCTCGGCCCGTTCGACATCCGCGCCTTGCAGTATGCCTACGGCCTGCCAGGGCCGGGGACGATCGGCAACATGACCTACGGCAGCGAGTCCGACGATACAATCGTCGGCACCGCGAACACCGACTGGATCCATGGCCAGGGCGGCGACGACGCCATCCTGCTGGGCGCCGGCGACGACGGCGCGCGCGGCGTCGACGGGAACGACCTGATCCTGGGCGAGGCGGGCGCCGACACGCTGCGCGGCAACGCCGGCGACGACCTCATCCTGGGCGGCGACGATGATGATTCCATCAACGGCGACGAGGGCGACGACGACCTCAACGGCAACCTCGGCGAAGATGCCGTGCTGGGTGGCGACGGCGCCGACTTCGTCCGCGGCGGCCAGGGCGACGATCTCGTCTATGGCGACGACGGCGACGACTGGCACGTCAACGGCAACATCGGCAACGACACGGTGCATGGCGGCGGCGGCGACGACACGATCTTCGGCGGGCCGGGCGACGACCTGCTGATCGGCGGCGACGGTCGCGACCGGATATCCGGGGATCTCGGCGACGACACCATGCAGGGGGACGCGGACGGCGACGTCTTCGTCATCGGCCAGAATCATGGCCACGACGTCATTCTGGGCTTCGCCGACGGCGCGTCGTGGATCGAGCTGCCGGCCGGCATCAACGGCACCTCCATCACCGATTTCGCGACGCTGCTGGCCCGCATCACGGACACGGTCCATTCGGGCCAGGCCAGCGCCCAAGTCGACCTCGGCGACGGCAACGGCATCGTCCTCCTCGGTGTCTCCCGGGCCCAGGTCCAGCTCGAGGACTTCGTCTTCCTGTAGTCGGCCGACGGGTTCCGTCGACGAGCGACGGTTTCTCTCGACCGCAACCCCGTCGGCATGCCAATGCCAGCGAGAGGTCGACCGACGTGCTCTGGGTGAGCCCACCCCTGGTCTGACGGAGCGGTCGGAGATGACGGCCCGGGAGGCTCCCCTCGTGCGCGCTTGCGCGGGCTCGAAAAGCACGCAAAGAATTGCATCCGCAACGCGGCCGCGGCGTGTTCGGCAGAGTCCGCGGCCGGCCCCTGTCCTGCCGTAGCGGCGACCGAGTTCGCGGCCATGCACCCGATCGAGTTCCTGACGCCCGGCATCGATACCGGGCGGGCTCTGACCGGCAGCTATTCGCCGGCGCTGGTTCTGCTGTCGGTCGCGATCTCGATCCTCGCGGCCTATGTGGGTCTCAAGCACGTCCATCTGATCGCATCGGCCGGAGCGAGTGGCGTCGGCCGCCTCTGGCACCTGATGGCCGCGTTCGCGCTGGGGGCCGGCGTCTGGACGATGCATTTCGTCGGCATGCTGGCGTTCCAGCTGCCGGTGCCGGTCGACTACCGGCTCGACGTCACGCTGCTGTCGCTCGTCCCGGCCGTGCTGGCGGCCTACGTGGCGCTGACGTTCATTCTCCGCGCCAGTGTCAGCCCGATGGCCGCCGTGGCCGGCGGCATCGTCATGGGCCTCGGCATCTGCGCCATGCACTATATCGGCATGAGCGCGATGATCGTGCCGGCGCAAATGTACTATCGGCCGACCCTGTTCTTCGCCTCGATCGGGCTGGCGACGATCATGGGCGCAGTGGCGATCTCGGCGCGCGCCTTCCTCGGCCGCTTCGTCGAATCTCCCGCACTGGTCACGCTCTTGAGCGCCATCGCGATGGGGCTCGCGATTTCCTCGATGCACTATGCGGCGATGCTGTCGACGGTCTATCTGCCCCTGCCAGGAGCGCCCGCCGCGGCCGAGGGCGCGACCCGCGCGCTCCTCGGCACCGGTGCGCTGCTCGTCACCTCACTCATTCTCCTGGTCTCGCTGGTGTCGACCCAGCTGCGCCGCCGCCTCGCCGACACCGCGGCCGTCGCCCGCGCGGCAGCCGAGAAGGCGGGCCGGCTCGACGACCGGCTACGGACCATCGCAGCGCGGGTTCCCGGTGTCGTCTACCAGTTCCGCCGCGATCGTTCCGGGCACTACTCCATGCCCTACGCAAGCGACGCCATCCGCACCGTCTTCGGCATCCGGCCCGAACAGGTCGCAGACGACGCCGCAGCCATCATCGCGACCGTGAATCCCGAGGATCTCGACCGTCTCCTCGAGTCGATCGAGGAGTCCGCGCGCATGCTGCAACCCTGGCAGTGCCGGTTCCGCATCCACGCACCCGACGGGCGCGAACGCTGGCTGATGGGCAACTCGCTGCCCAAGGCGGACGCCGACGGAACCGTGGTCTGGGATGGCTTCATCATGGATGTGACGGAGCAGCGCCGTGCCGAGGAGAAGGTCCGGCGCCTCGCCTTCCATGACAGCCTGACCGACCTGCCGAACCGCCGGCTGTTCTACGAGCGGCTGGAGAGCTGTGCGCGGCGGATGCATGCGACGCGCCAGTTCGGCGCCCTCTTCTTCGTCGACCTCGACCATTTCAAGCTGCTGAACGACGTGCGCGGCCATGGTGCCGGCGACGAACTGCTGCAGGCGATCGCCCGCCAGCTCGACGCGGCGACCGGACCGGACGACATCCTCGCGCGGCTCGGCGGCGACGAGTTCGTGGTCGCGGTCGAGCAGATGGGATCGAGCGCCACCGATGCCGCCGCCGCCGCCGAGCGGCTCGGCCGGACGCTGCTCGAGGCCGTGCGCCGGCGCGGCAAGGAAGTGGGCGAGCCGGGTCCGTCGAGCTCCGCCAGCATCGGCGTATGCGTGTTCGGCGGCGAGGCGCCGCTGGATGCGGACGAGATCGTCCGCCGGGCCGATTTCGCGATGTACAATGCCAAGCGGGCCGGCGGGAACACCATCCGCCGCTTCGACGGCGCGATGCTGGACGCGATGGAGGCGCGCAAGGTTCTCGAGGCGGATCTTCGGGCGGCGATCGGGCGCAACGAGTTCGAACTCCACTTCCAGCATCAGGTCGACCGCAGCGGGTCGCCGGTCGGCGCCGAGGCCCTCATCCGCTGGCATCATCCGCGCGACGGCCTGATCGCGCCCGACCGCTTCATCGGGCTGGCCGAGGAAACGGGGCTCGTGGTGCCGATCGGGAGCTGGGTTCTGGAGCAGGTGTGCCACCGCCTGCGGACCTGGCAGGACCGGCCGGAAACCCACCATCGTTCGCTGGCCATCAACGTCAGCGCCCGCCAGTTCTACCAGGACGGTTTCGTCGAGGCGGTCACGCGCACGCTCGATCGCGCCGGGCTCGACCCGCGCGGCCTCAAGATCGAGATTACGGAATCGCTGCTGCTGCGCGATTTCGAAGAGGCCCGATCGATCGTCCGCGCGCTTCGCGACCGCGGCGTCCGCTGCGCCATCGACGATTTCGGCACCGGCTATTCCTCTCTCTCCTATCTCGCCAACCTCGAGGTCGCCGAACTCAAGATCGACCGCAGCTTCACCACCCGGCTGGATGGACCGGACGGCCGGAAGGAGCGCGTCATCGTCGAGGCGATCGTCGAACTCGGCCGCCGGCTCGAGCTGCAGGTCTGCGCCGAGGGCGTGGAGACGCAGGCGCAGTTCCGGCTGCTGCGGGCGACGAACTGCCACCTCTTCCAGGGCTACCTGTTCGGCCGTCCGGCGCCGTTCGACCGGCTCTCGGAGGGAGAGCCGGTGACGGCGGTAACCTGCTAGAGACGCGCGCCGGCTAGGCTTCCTCCGCCCAGACGCGGAAGCCCGTCAGGACGTTCGCGCCGAAGGTATGGCTGAGCGGCACGTCCGCGGCGTCGCGACCATGGGCGATCTTGATCCGCCCCACCCGCGGAGCGTTGTTCCGGGGGTCGAAGACGTGCCAGCGACCGCCGAGATAGACCTCCATCCAGGCCGCGAAGTCCATCGGCTCGTAGGGCGGCGGCAGCCCGATGTCGGTGATGTAGCCGGTGCAGTAGCGGGTCGGGATGTTCATGGCCCGGCAGAAGGTGATCGCGAGATGGGCGAAATCGCGGCAGACGCCGACCCGCTCCCTCCAGGCCTCGGCCGCGGTCCGCGTCGGCCGCGAGTTCGGGTAGCCGAAGGCGATATGGCGATGGACGAGATCGCAGATCGCCTGGACGCGGGGCCAGCCGGGCGGGGTGTTGCCGAACAGGCGCCACGCCTCGTCCGACAGCAGGTCGGTCTCGCAGTAGCGGCTGCCGAGCAGGAAGACGAGCGTCTCGGACGGCAGATCCTCGACCGCCGCCTGCCCGGTGTCGGGCAGCACGAGATCGGGCAGCCCGTCGTCGCGGACGACGCTGTCGACGCCCAGCACGAACCGGCCGGCCGGGGCGACCAGCCGGGTACAACGGTTGTCGTAGCCGTCGCGATAGGTCGTCAGCGGCACCGACGGAGAGGCGGTCACCGTGTCGGGTCGCTCGAGGTCCGCCATCCGGCTGTGGTGGACGTTGAGCAGGGCGATCATCGGGGTCGGACCGGGCAGTTCGTAGGTCATCTCGCAGCCGATCCGGATGCGCATGTCTGGTACTCCTTCGCGAATGTGGCCGGAGATCGTTCCGCTCTGAACGCCGCATGCCGGCAGCAGGTTGCCGGATTGCCGCACGATTCGCGCCATCCGGCGCGCCTCGCATTGCCTCCCCCCGACCGGGGCCACTAAGGTTGCGGCCCCGAAGCGCCCCAGCCCAGGCAGGATGCCGCCCCATGTCCTCCCTCGTCCGCGTCGAGACCCAGGACGGCGTCGCCGTCATCGCCGTCGACAATCCGCCCGTCAACGCGCTGTCGGTCGGCGTGCCCGACGGAATCATCGCAGCGCTGGCTGCGGGTGCGGCCGATCCCGGCATCGACGCCTTCGTCCTGCTCGGTGCGGGCCGGACCTTCATCGCCGGCGCCGACATCCGCGAGTTCGGCAAGCCGCGCCCGCCCGGCGCCCGGACCATTTTCGACCTGATCGCCGCCCTCGAAGCCTCGCCCAAGCCGGTGGTAGCCGCGATCCACGGCACGGCGCTGGGCGGCGGGCTGGAGGTCGCGCTCGCCTGCCACTGGCGGGTCGGCGTCGAAGGGTCGCAGTACGGCCTGCCGGAGGTCAAGCTCGGCATCCTGCCCGGCGCCGGCGGCACCCAGCGCCTGCCGCGCCTCATCGGCGTCGAGCCGGCGGCGAAGCTGATCGTCTCGGGCGATTTCGTGCCGGCCCGCAAGGCCCTCGCCCTCGGCATCGTCGACGCCCTCGTCGAGGGCGACCTCGCCGCGGCGGGCACAGCCTTCGCGCGGCAGGTCGTGGCCGAGGGCCGGCCGCTGCGCCTCGTCCGCGACATGAACGACAAGCTGGCGGTGCCGGACGGCTTCTTCGACGAGATGCGCCGGTCGATCGCCAGGTCCGGCCGCGGGCAGGTCGCACCCTGGCGCTGCATCGACTGCGTCGAGGCGGCCGCCACCCTGCCCGTCGACCAGGGGCTGAAGCGCGAGCGCGAGCTGTTCGAGGAGTGCCTCGCCTCGCCGCAATCGAAGGCGCTGCGCCACTTCTTCTTTGCCGAGCGCGAGGTCGCGAAGATCCCCGACGTCCCGAAGGACACGCCGACGCGGCCGGTCGCCAAGGCCGCCGTCATCGGCGCCGGCACGATGGGCGGCGGCATCGCCATGACTTTCGCCAATGCCGGCATTCCGGTGACGCTGATCGAGACGGGCCAGGAGGCGCTCGACCGCGGCCTCGCCACGATGCGCGCCAACTATGCCCGCACCGTAGCCTCCGGCCGCATGCCGCAGGCGACGATGGACAAGGCGATGGGGCTCGTCGTGGGCACGCTCGACCTCGGCGCCGTCGCCGACGCGGACATCGTCATCGAGGCCGTCTTCGAGGACATGGCGGTGAAGAAGGACCTCTTCGGCCGCCTCGACGATATCGCCAAGGCCGACGCCATCCTCGCCACCAACACCTCGACGCTCGACGTCGACGAGATCGCAGCCGCGACGCGGCGGCCCGAGAAGGTCATCGGTACCCATTTCTTCAGCCCCGCCAACGTCATGAGGCTGCTGGAGGTCGTGCGCGGCGCGAAGACCGACAAGTCGACGATCGCCTCGACCATGGCGCTGGCCCGGCCGCTGAAGAAGGTGGCGGTGCTGGTCGGCGTCTGCGACGGCTTCGTCGGCAACCGCATGCTGGCGGGCTACATGCAGCAGGCGCTGTTCCTGCTCGAGGAGGGCTGCCTGCCGCAGGACGTCGACAAGGCGCTCTACGATTTCGGCTTCGCCATGGGGCCGTTCGCGATGATGGACCTCGCCGGCAACGACGTCGAATGGCGCATCCGCAAGCATCGCGAGAAGACCAAGCCGCCGCCCGCCGACCTGCGCCGCTCGGCCCTGCCGGACCTGCTGTGCGAGGCCGGCCGCTTCGGCCAGAAGACGGCCGCGGGCTGGTATCGCTACGAGCCCGGCGACCGCACCCCCCATCCCGATCCCACCGTCGAGACGATGATCGTGGAGAACTCGGCCCGCATCGGCATGCGGCGGCGGGCGATCGGCGCGGACGAGATCGTGCGGCGCTGCCTGCTGCCGCTCATCAACGAGGGCGCGCGCATTCTCGACGAGGGGCTGGCGCTGCGGCCGGGCGACATCGACGTCATCTGGGTCTATGGCTACGGCTTCCCCTCCTACAAGGGCGGGCCGATGTTCCATGCCGACCAGATCGGCCTGCCCGACGTGCTGGCGCAGCTGCTACGACTGGAATCCGAGCAGGGGCGCTTCTGGACGCCCTCGCCGCTGATCGTCCGCCTCGCCGAGGCCGGCCAGGGCTTCTCCAGCCTGAAGGTCGGCTGACGGCGCTTGCCTCGCGGCGCCGACCCGCCTACCGATCGCGCCATCGAACATCCTCCGGGAGAGAAACGCCCATGGCCCGTGAAGCCGTCATCGTCTCCACCGCCCGCACGCCGATCGGCAAGGCCTTCCGCGGCGCCTTCAACAAGACCCACGGCACCGAACTCTCGGGCCATGTCGTGCGCCATGCAGTCGAGCGCGCCGGCGTCGACCCGGCCGAGGTCGAGGACGTGGTCATGGGCTGCGGCTTCCCGGAAGGGGCGACCGGCTTCAACATCGCGCGCAACGCCGCCATCCGCGCCGGCCTGCCGGTGACGACGAGCGGCATGACGGTCAACCGCTTCTGCTCGTCCGGGCTGCAGGCGATCGCGATCGCGGCCCAGCGCGTCATCGTCGACGGGGCCCCGGTGATGGTCGGCGGCGGCGTCGAATCGATCAGCCTCGTGCAGCCCAACATGAACAAGGCCTGGCTGCGCGACGAATGGGTCATGCAGAACAAGCCCGAACTCTTCATGTCGATGATCGAGACGGCCGAGATCGTCGGCCAGCGCTACGGCATCGGCCGCGAGCAGCAGGACGAGTATGCGCTGGAGAGCCAGCGCCGCACTGCCGCCGCCCAGGCGGCCGGCCGCATCGACGCCGAGATCGTGCCGCTCCCGACCGTGATGGAGAAGGTCGAGAAGGGCACCGAGCGCAAATGGGACGAGCCGGTGACGCTGTCGCGCGACGAGGGCAACCGGCCCGACACCAGCCTCGCCGGCCTCTCGGGCCTGAAGCCCGTCTTCAGCGAGGAAGGGCGGATCACCGCCGGCAACGCCAGCCAGCTTTCGGATGGCGCCTCGGCCGCCGTCGTCATGGACGCCAAGTTGGCCGAGCAGCGCGGCCTGCAGCCGCTGGGCTACTTCCGCGGCCTCGTCGTCGCCGGCTGCGAGCCCGACGAGATGGGCATCGGCCCGGTCTTCGCCGTGCCCAAGCTGCTGCAGCGCCACGGCCTCAAGGTCGAGGACATCGACCTGTGGGAACTGAACGAGGCCTTCGCCGTCCAGGTCATCTATTGCCGCGACCGGCTCGGCATTCCGATGGAGCGGCTCAACGTCAATGGCGGCTCGATCTCGATCGGCCACCCCTACGGCATGTCGGGTGCGCGCATGGTCGGCACCGGGCTGATCGAGGCCCGGCGGCGCAAGGCGCGCTGGCTCGTCGTCACCATGTGCGTCGGCGGCGGCATGGGCGCGGCGGGCCTGTTCGAGGCCGCGTGACCGACCTCCCGGTCCGCGCACTGCTGCTCGGCGAGCGGATCGAGCATCGCCGCCGGGAGCCGGACCGGCCGCTCGCGGCCTCGCCCGTCGTGCTCGGCGTAGGTGGCGGCCAGGCGATCGTCTTCCGCTATGGCGCCGTCGTGTTCTTCGGCGTCGCGCCGGCGGACGAGAGCCGCTTCCTGGCCGAGCTGGCGCCCGTCGTCGCGGACGCCTTCGCCACGCCCGAGGAGGAGCGCGTCCACATCCGGCTGCAGCCCGGCACGCCCGATCCGATCCTCCCCGACGGCACGCTGCTGCTGCCGGACCTATCGCTGGCCCGGCTGCAGATCGTGGCAGACGTGCTGGCGAAGTCGGTGCTGCTCGCCCATTACGAGCGGCGGCTGGCCGGGGTCTTCGACGGCATCGAGCCGCTGGCCCGCGAGCTGCAGCGGCACGGCCGGCGCAAGGCGCGCGGCCGGGCGCTGCTGCGCCAGGTCGGCGATGTCCTGATGACGCTGCACCAGATGGTCGGCCGGGCCGAGGTGACCGAGAAGCCGGACGTGCTGTGGGACCATCCCGACCTCGAGCGCGTCCATTCCCGCCTCGCCGACGAGTACGAGCTGCGCGACCGGTCGGTGGCGCTCGACCGCAAGCTCGATCTCGTCTCGCGCACGCTGGAGACTCTGGTCGACCTCGATCAGCAGAGCCGCTCGCTGCGCGTCGAATGGTACATCGTCATCCTGATCGTCTTCGAGATCGTGCTGACCCTCTACGAGATGTTCATCCGATAAAGGCGCTGGCGACCTTCCCGGCAATGGCCGGTGGCGGCCGTCGTCGGCGAGAACGGGGCGTTCTGGTTCCGCCACGACGAGCAGGGCCGCCCCTTCGTCCGCCGCTGGTGGGTCGGGGAGGCGCAGCGCAGGGCCGACCATGAACGCCTGTGGCCGATCGCCCGCCGCATCCTGGCCGAGGTGCCGGGCACCGGCATCGCGTCGGACCAGCCGTTCCGCGCTGCCGACATCGCCATCGACTGGTGCGAGCACGTGGCCCCGCTGCCCGATTCCGAGGTTCGCCGGATCGGCGCCATCGCCGCCGCCGAGGGCGCCACGGCCAAGGTCTCGTCCATCCACGTCAACATGTGGTTCGGCGATTTCAGCAAGCTCGGCATGGCCCGCCGCTGCGTCGCCGAGGTGCTGGGCCTCGACGTCGACGCCGACCCGGCGCCCTTCGTCTTCGTCGGGGATTCGCCCAACGACCAGACCATGTTCACCCATTTCCCCAACGCCATCGGCGTCGCCAACGTCCTGCGCTTCCGCGACCAGCTCACCCAGCCGCCGGCCTACGTCACGGCGAGCGAAGGCGGCCACGGCTTTGCCGAAGTGGCGGAGGCGCTGCTGGCGGTGCGGTAGTCGACCGCTGCCAGCGACTGCGTCTCCAGCCAGTCGACCAGCGTCCTGACCGGGCGATCCCCGGCCAGCGCCGCCGGCCAGCGCACCACCTGCGTCTTCGTGCTCGGCCGGTCGAACTGCGGCGGCAGCGCGCGGGCAAGGCGACCCTCGGCAATGGCGTCGCACACCAGCAGGCTGCGCCCGAGCGCGATGCCCGCGCCGTCGGCAGCGGCGGCCAGGGCCTGGCCGATGTCGCGGAAGCGGAAGGCAGGGCGTGGCAGGGCGGGCGACGGGTCGAGCCAGGCCGACCACGACCATTCCGGGCCGGGCGGGGCATCCTCGCCGCCCGGGCCCTTGTGCAGCAGCGGCAGCGTGCGCAGGTCGCCGGGCGAGGCGAAAGGGCGGCCGCCCGGCAGCAGCGAAGGCCGGCAGACCGGAAAGACCTGCTCCTGCGCCAGCGGCGCCTGGGTCGCGGTCGCAACGGCATCATCGGCCGGAAGCCAGCGGATCGCAACGTCGACGGACAGCCGCCGCGCCTGCTCGGCATCGGCGTAGGGTACGAGGTCGATGGCGATTTCCGGAAACGCCAAGGCGAAATCCGGCAAGCGCCGGGCGAGCCACCAGGTGGCAAGCGCCGAGCCGGCGCCGACGCGCAGGCGGCGGCCTCCGGAGCCGGCCGCAGCCCGACCGCCGACGCCGGCCAGCAGATCGAGCGCGGCAGTAACGTCCGGCAGCAGCGCCTCCCCCGCCGGCGCGAGGCGGAGGCCGGGATTGAGCCGGTCGACGAGGCGCGTGCCGAAATGGGCCTCGAGCGCACGGATGCGGTGGCTGACCGCACTCTGGGTGAGGTTCAGCTCGGCGGCGGCACGGGTGAAGCTGCCGAGCCGCGCCACGGCCTCGAAGGCGACGAGCGCGGGAAAGGGTGGCAGGCGACGCATCACCACATGAATCCGCTTCATGTGCCCATGCGCAAGCACCATTTGGCAATGCGCGGCCCGCGCGGCACTGCTGCGGCACCATGCAAGCCCCCCCGAATTCCCTTACGCTCGGCATCCTCGCCGCGGGCCTCTCCGTCCTCATCGGCGTCGGATGGCAGGTGGCGACGCGCCATGGCGTCACCACCACGCTGGCGCCGATCGACCTCGCCCTCTTCCGGTACGGGGTGCCGGCGATCGCGCTGGCGCCGCTGTGGCTGCGGTCGGGACTGCTGCCGGCAGAGGTTCCGCGCTCCACGGTCGCACTGATGGTGCTCGGCGCCGGGCTGCCCTTTGGCCTCACCGCGATGGCCGGCGCCGCGTTCGCGCCGACCGCCCACATGGCGGTGCTCCTGCCGGGGACCATGCCGCTGTTCGTCGCGCTCCTCGCCTGGGCGCTCCTCGGCGAGCGGCCGTCGCCCCGGCGATTGGTCGGGCTGGGGCTGATGGTCGCCGGCATCCTCGCCATCGGTCTGCCGGCACTGACGGTTCGCGACGACGGCGCCTGGCGCGGCGACCTCCTCTTCCTGGCGGCCGCCATGCTCTGGGCCGTCTACACCGTCGCCTACCGCCGCAGCGCGATGGCGCCGTGGACGTCCGCGGCCGTCGTCGCCGGTTGGTCGGGCCTCGCAGTCGTGCCGGCCTGGCTGGTCGCCGGCCAGGGACGCCTCGCGACGGCGCCGCTTGCGGACATCGCCGTGCAGTTCGTCATGCAGGGCGTCGTTGCGGGTCTCGGCGGGCTGGGCATCTACGCGCTCTCGGTGCGCCATCTGGGGGCGACCAGTGCCGCGTCGTCGGGTGCCCTGGTGCCGCCCGCCGCCGCCCTCGCCGGCTGGCTGGTGCTGGGCGAGGCGCTGGACGGTCCGGTGCTGGCCGGCGCGGCGGCCGCGATGCTCGGCGTCGCCCTGGCCGCGAGAACGGGTCAGGCGCCGGCGCCGAAGCCCCGGCCCGGGATCGAATCGAGCAGCGCGCGCGTATAGGGGTGCTGCGGGTCGCCGAAGACGCGGGCGACCGGACCCTCCTCCACCACCTCGCCATCCTTCATGACCGCCACGAGGTCGCAGATCTGGGCGGCGACGCGCAGGTCGTGGGTGATGAAGACCATCGAGATACCGAGCCGGGCGCGCAGGTCGGCCAGGAGCGCGAGCACCTGGGCCTGGACTGAAACGTCGAGCGCCGAGACCGGCTCGTCGGCGACCAGCACCTGGGGCTCCAGCGCCAGGGCGCGGGCAAGGCCGATGCGCTGGCGCTGGCCGCCCGAGAACTCGTGCGGGAAGCGGTCGACCGACGCCGGGTCGAGGCCGACGAGCTGGAACAGCGCGCGCGCACGGGCCATGGCGTCGGCCCGGGAGGCGCCATGGACCATCGGCCCCTGCGCCACCAGTTCACCGGCGCGCCGGCGCGGGTTGAGCGAGCCGAACGGGTCCTGGAAGACCATCTGGATGTGCCGCGTCTGCCGGCGCATCTCGGCCCGCGACAGGTGCGCGAGGTCGGCGCCGCCGAGCTCGACCGAGCCCTGGTCGGGGTCGATCAGGCGGACGATGCAGCGCGCGAGCGTCGACTTGCCGGAGCCGGATTCGCCGACGATGCCGAGCGTGCCGCCGCGCGGCAGGCGCAGCGAGACGTCGCGCACGGCATGGGTCACCCGGGCGCCGCGCCCGAGGAAGCCGCCGGTGCGGTAGGTCTTGGAGAGGTTGCGGATCGTCAACACCGCATCTTCCGCCAGCGGCCGCGGCGGCGGCGCGCGCAAGGGCGGAACGGCGGCGATGAGCTGCCGGGTGTAGGGGTGCTGTGGCCGTTGCAGGATCTCGGCCGCCGGCCCCTCCTCCACGACACGCCCGTGCTGCATCACCGCGACGCGGTCGGCGATCTCGGCGACGACGCCGAAATCATGGGTGATGAAGAGGACGCCCGTGCCCTTGCGGCGCTGCAGGTCGCGGATGAGGGCCAGGATCTGCGCCTGGGTGGTGACGTCGAGCGCGGTCGTCGGCTCGTCGGCGATCAGCACCCTCGGGTCGAGGGCGAGCGCCATGGCGATCATCGCGCGCTGGCGCTGGCCGCCCGACAGCTCGTGCGGATAGGCGCGCGCCGCCCGCTCGGGGTCGGGGATGCGCACCTCCTCCAGGAGCGCGCGGACCCGCGTCGCCACCTGCTGCCGCGGCAGGTCGGCATGGATGCCGAACATCTCGCCGATCTGGTCGCCGATGGTGCGCAGCGGATTGAGCGCCGTCATCGGTTCCTGGAAGATCATCGCGACGCCGGCGCCGCGGACAGCCCGCATCTCGGCCTCCGGCAGCACCGCCAGGTCGCGCCCCTCGAAGAGCACGCGCCCGCCGTCGATGGCGACGCCGACCGGCAGCAGCCGCATGACCGCGTTCGCGGTCATCGACTTGCCGGACCCCGATTCGCCGACGACGCAGAGGATCTCGCCAGGCTGGATGGCGAGCGAGACGTCCTGCAGCGCGTGGCTGCGGTCCGCCCCCGGCGGCAGGCGGACGCCGAGGCGATCGAGGGTGAGGACGGGCCCGGTCATCGGCCCTTGAGCCGCGGGTTGAGCGCGTCGTTGAGCCCCTGGCCGACCAGCGAGACCGCCAGCACGGTGACCAGGATGGCGATGCCCGGGATGGCCGAGACGTACCACTGCACCCGCAGCACGTCGCGGCCGAGGCCGATCAGGTTGCCCCAGGAGGCGACGTTGGGATCGGACAGGCGCAGGAAGGCGAGCGCGCTCTCGAGCAGGATCGCCACCGCCATGACGACGCTGGCATAGACGATGACCGGCGGCAGCGCGTTCGGCAGGATCTCGCCGAAGATGAGGCGGATATCGCGCATGCCGAGCGTCCGCCCGGCCTGCACGAACTCGCGGTTGCGCAGCGACAGGAACTCCGCCCGCGTCAGCCGCGCCGGCGCCGGCCAGGAGACGATGCCGATGGCGATCGTCACCGTCGCCAGGGTCGAGCCGAAGACGACGACCAGGACCAGCAGCAGCAGGAAGTTGGGCAGGGTCTGGAAGGCCTCGGCGACCCGCATCAGGATCGTGTCGACGGTCCCGCCGTAATAGCCCGCGACCGCGCCGACGACGATGCCGATGAGAATGGCGATCGCCGTCGCGACCAGCCCGATCAGCAGCGAGATGCGCGCGCCGTGGAAGATCTGGGCCGCGATGTCGCGGCCCGAATTGTCGGTGCCGAGCCAGAAGCGCGAATTCTGGAACGGCCAGACGAGCGGCCGGCCGGCCAGCGACAGGGGATCGCGCGGAAACAGCCAGTCGGCGGTCGCCGCCATCGCGATCACCAGCAGCAGCAGGACCAGCCCGATCACCGCCGGTGGACTGCGGAAGTAGCCCCTCACGGCCTGCATCGCCGGTCAGCCCCCGGCCGAGATGCGCGGATCGAGCCGGGCATAGAGCAGGTCGACCACGAAATTGACGACGATGACGAGGATGGCCGAGACGAAGACGATGCCGAGCAGCGTGTTGAGATCGCGCTGGACCACGGATTCATAGGCGAGCCGTCCGAGCCCGGGCAGGGAGAAGACGCTCTCCACCACCACCGACCCGCCCAGCATGGTGCCGGCCTGCAGCCCGATCAGCGTCACCATCGGCAGCAGCGCGTTGCGCAGGACATGGCGGACGACGACCCGCGTCTCGTCCAGGCCCTTGGCGCGGGCCGTGCGCACGAAGTCGAGGTTGAGCACCTCCAGCATCGAGGCACGCATGATGCGCAGATAGATCGCGAGGAAGATCAGCCCGAGCGTCAGCGTCGGCAGGACGAGGTGGCGGGCGATGTCGAGGGTCCGCCAGATGCCGGTCTGGAGCGAGGTGATGTCCTCGAACCCGCCCGCCGGCAGCCATTGCAGGTAGATCGAGAAGACCACGATCGCCATCAGCCCGAACCAGAAGGAGGGCGTGGCGTAGAAGACGAGCCCGAGCGTCGAGATCAGGGTGTCCGGCCAGCGGTTGACGCGGCGGGCCGCGAGCACGCCCAGCACCAGCCCGGCGAAGAAGGCGAAGGAGAGCGCCGCCGTCATCAGCAGCAGGGTCGGCGGCAGGCGCTCGGCGATCACGATCGCGACCGGCTTGCCGTAGATCGCCGAGAAGCCGAGGTCGAGCTGCACGAGCCGCAGGAGATACTGGCCGAGCCGGGCCGGCACCGAGAGGTCGAGGCCATAGAACTGGCGCAGCTGCTGGGCGGTGACCGCGTCGCCGCCCCCCATCTGCGCCAGCATGGCGTCGACCGTGTCGCCCGGTGCGAACTGCAGCAGCAGGAAGATCCCGACCAGGATCAGGAACAGGGTCGGGATCGAGGCGGCTAGCCGCCGCCCCGCGAGCGCCAGGATACGCATGGCCTAGAAACCGGGGGGGCGGATCACTCCGCCAGCCACAGGTCGTGCCAGGTGGAGGACCCCCAGCGCGGCGTGTTCGAGTGGTTGCGCGCCTTGACCGAGATGGTGGTGACGAAGATCTGCTCGATCGGCGTCCAGATCGGGATCTCGGAGTTCGCCCGCTGCTGGAACTTGGCGTAGAGCGCCTTGCGCTTCACCGGATCGACCTCCGTCGCCGCGTCGTCGATGATCTTGTCCATCGTCGGGTCGGTCCAGCCCCACTGGTTGGTCCAGGGCGCCCCCGGCGGCTGGCCGGAACGGTACCACACGGTGGTCGAGACGGCGGGATCGCTGCGGTACTGATGCCAGCCGGTGGCGAGGTCGAAGGCGTGCTCGGCATAGACCTGCTTCAGGAAGCCCGCGCCGTCGTTGCGCACGACGTCGACCTTGATCCCGACCTCGCCCAGCGACTGCTGCACGAAGGTCGACCAGAGCGAGATGTCCTCGCCCCATGGCGCCGGCAGCAGGCGCACCGACAGGCGCACCCCGCCCGCCCCCGGCTTGAGGCCGGCCTCGTCGAGGAGGCGCATCGCCTTGGCCTTGTCGTAGGGGTATTGCGGGCCGTTGTCGTCGGGATAGAAATCCTTGGAGACCGACGGGATCGGCCCGGTGCCGAGCTTGGCGAAGTCGCCGAGGAAATTGTCGATGAAGAAGGGCACGTTGATCGCGTGCGCGATCGCCCGGCGCACCCGGATGTCGCTCAGCTCCTTGCGGCGGAAGTTGAACTCCAGCGTGTTGGTGCGGGCATTGCCCTCGTTGCCCTTGGTCGAGACGATGAAGCGCGGATCCTTGCCCAGCCGCGCGATGTCCGAGATCGTGATGCCCGAGAAGGGGCTGTAGTGCAGCTGGCCCGCCTCGAGCTGGGCGGCGGCGGCCGACCGGTCGGTGATGACCCGCCAGACGATCCGGTCGAGATAGGGCATGCCCTCCCGCCAGTACTCGTTGTTGCGGTCGGCGATGACGTGCTGGCCGCGCTCGTACTGGACGAACTTGAATGGCCCCGTGCCGACCGGCGCCAGATTGTACGGATTCTGGCGGATGTTGCCGGACTCGTAGAGATGCTTGGCCGAGACGTAGCCGAGATCGGGCAGCGCGCGTAGCAGCAGGTTGAGCGGCATCGGCCGCTCGTAGCGGAAGACCGCCGTATGCGCATCCGGCGTGTCGACGGCGGTGAGGAAGAGCTGCAGCGTCGTGCCGTAGTTGAGGATCTTCTTCCACATCGCCATGGCCGAGAACTGGACGTCCGCCGACGTGAACGGCTTGCCGTCGTGCCAGCGGATGCCCCGGCGCAGATGGAAGGTGATGGTCTTGCCGTCCGGCGTCGTCTCCCAGCGCTCGGCCAGCACGCCGACCGGGTTGCCGTTGGCGTCGAGATCGACCAGCGGCTCCTGGATCTTGCCGCCGATGATGTAGACGCCGGTCGATGCCTGGAGGCTGGGATTGAGCTGGCGCTGCTCGGCCCCGTAATGGACCGCGAAGACGCCGCCGCGCCGCGGCGTTGCCTGCGCGAAGACGCGCTCGGGCATGAGAACGCTGGCGGCCATGGCGGCGGACGTCATCAGCAGCGTGCGGCGCTTCATTTCCAGTCGGCTGTCGGTCACGGCATGGCCTCCGGTCGGATGGTGGATGCGTCAGGCCCGGAGAGATGCACCGTCCGGGCCAAGATCGGCTGTGCGGCTCAGGCCGCGAGATGCAGGAGGACGCCGGTCGCGGCGGCGGCCGGCACGAAGACGCCGCCGGCGCCATCCGCGATGGCGCCGGGAATGTCCGCGGAGGCGGCGGCGGGCGCCGCGACGACCAGGGCCGCGGCCCCGGCGGCAGGCGTGCCGACACGCGCGGCCGCCGGGTAGCGGTCGGCGAAGGCGGCGGCGTCGGAGAAGAGGAAGTCCGCCCGGCCGTTGCCGGACGGAACCCGGAAGCCGTCGGGCCCGGCCACCACGGGCGCGTCGATGAGGCGCGACAGGTGATCGGCCGCCGCAGCCGGATCGTCGGCCAGCACCTCGACCTGCACCAGCTTCGTCGCCCCGTTGCGGTGCTGCTGCAGCTCCGGAATCCAGACCGTCTCGCGCGTCAGGTGCTGGCAGGCGAAGACACGCAGGCCACCCGGCGCCTCGCCCGGCGGCCAGCGGAAGACGTTGAAGCGCGCCTGCCCGGCGCCGCCGCCCGGCAGCTCGACCGGACGGCCGAAATGGACCGGCCCGACCGCGTCGATGCCGCGTGCCCGCAGCTCGGCTGCGCCGGCCGCGGCGTCGTCGGTCGTGAAGGCGGCCCGCTCGAGCCCCTCCCGCTCCTCGAGGAAAGCGATGGTCGGCCGCAGATGCTCGGTCGCGGTCAGCACGCCGAGGAGCTCGATATAGTCCTCGCCGAACATGATCGTGTAGTTCGCCGACCCCAGATGGGCCGAATGGGTGCCCCGCGGCGAGACCGTGAAGCCGAGCCGCCGCCACGCCTCGGCGGCGGCATCGAGATCGCGGACCGTGACGACGACATGGTCGAGGCCGAGAATGTGCTGGAGGGGCATTTGGCCGGGTCTCCCGAAGGGCCGCCCTTATGGCACCGGGTCGCTTGCGGGCGGGAGCGCAATTTTCTAACGCCGACGACAAATCGATTTTTGCTTGAACTTCGCGCCTGCGGCAACATGCGCGCAAAGCGGAAGGCGAGGAAGCCCGATGAGCGAGGAACGGCCGGTGGCGCTGGTGACGGGCGCAAGGCGCGGCATCGGGCGCGGCATTGCGCTGGCGCTGGCCGCCGCCGGGCACGACGTCGCCGTCAACGACGTGGTCGAGGACGAGGCCGTCGCCGAAACCCTCGGCGCCGTCGCCGCGCTCGGTGCCCGCTGCGCCTTCGTGCGCGCCGACATCGCCGATCCGGACGGTCACGCGGCGCTGCTCGATGCGGCCGCTGCCGCACTTGGGCCGGTCGCCGTTCTGGTCAACAATGCCGGCGTCTCGGTGGCGCGGCGCGGCGACCTCACCGAGGTGACGGCCGAGAGCTTCGACCGGGTCCTGGCGATCAACCTGCGCGGGCCCTTCTTCCTCACCCAGGCGATTGCCCGGCGCTGGCTGGCCGAGGGGCCGGGCCGGCGGCGCGCCATCGTCACCATCTCGTCCGTCAATGCCGAGATGGCGAGCCCCGACCGCGGCGAATACTGCATCGCCAAGGCGGGGCTGGCGATGCTGACCAAGCTGTTCGCGGTCCGGCTCGCCGAGCTTGACGTACCGGTCTTCGAGGTCCGGCCCGGCATCATCCGCACCGACATGACGGCCGTCGCGCGCGAGCGCTACGAGCGCGCCTTCGCCGCAGGCAGCCTGCCGGTCCGCCGCTGGGGCGAGCCCGAGGAGGTCGGGCGCGCGGTCGCGGCGCTCGCCGGCGGCGATTTCCGATTCGCCACCGGCACGGTCGTACGCGTCGACGGCGGCCTGACGATCGAGCGGCTGTAGCCGAGCGGTCGCGCGCCGGCGCCGCGGATCACGTCCTGCGCGTGTACCGCGCCGTCATCATCGGGTGCCACTGCCCGTCGGGCGCCTGAAGGCGCGAGCGCAGGACACGGTGGTCGGCGTCCTCGATCTCGATGATGTCCTGGTACTTCGCCAGCGAGCCGGGCGCGCCGAACTCGGGGCCGCCGAAGACGGGGCCGACGGTGTCGAGCGTCAGGATCTTGCCGGACGCGTCCAGGCTCCCCTCATAGAGCCAGAGATGCGTCATCATGGAGGCGGTGAAGGTGCCGACGAACTTGCCCCGGGCGGGGTCGTAGCCGAGCTGCAGCAGGGACATCATGCTGCCGCCGTCGGGGGTATCGCCGCTGCCCTCGGCGACGAGCCAGGCGCCCTGCATCGTGCGGGCGCTCTCGCGCATCTCCGTCGTGATCGGCGGCTGGTCCGGTCCCATGGAGCATTCGCCCGTCACGGACCACTCGCCGGCCAGCTGTTCCAGCCATCGGTGCTGGTCGGTCAACTCCACCTTCATCGCGGCGTCCTTCCGTCTCGACATTAGATAACCTAACAGTTAGGTATTCCGCTTCCGGCCGGCTGTCAATCGATCCACCGGATCGCGACGACCCGCCCCATCCCCAGGTTCGGCCCATGCCATCACCATCGCCCCGCCCGATCGTCGCGATCTCCGGTCTCGAAAAATCCTACGCGTCGGGCTTCCAGGCCCTGAAGGGCGTCGACCTCGACATCCGGCCGGGCGAGATATTCGCCCTGCTCGGGCCCAACGGCGCCGGCAAGACGACCCTCATCAGCATCGTCTGCGGCATCGTCCGCGCGACCGGCGGACAGGTGCTCGTCGACGGCCACGACATCGTCCGCCAATGGCGCCAGGCGCGCCAGCTCATCGGGCTGGTGCCGCAGGAACTGACGACCGACGCCTTCGAATCGGTCTGGGCGACCGTGTCCTTCAGCCGCGGCCTGTTCGGGCGGCCGCGTGACCCGGCGCTGGTCGAGCGCGTCCTCCGCGACCTGTCGCTGTGGGACAAGAAGGACAGCAAGATCATGACCCTGTCGGGCGGCATGAAGCGCCGGGTGATGATCGCCAAGGCGCTCGCGCACGAGCCGCGCATCCTCTTCCTCGACGAGCCGACGGCCGGCGTCGACGTCGAGCTGCGGCGGGACATGTGGGCGCTGATCCGGCGGCTGCGCGATTCCGGCGTCACCATCATCCTGACCACCCACTACATCGAGGAAGCCGAGGACATGGCCGACCGCATCGGCGTCATCCGCCGCGGCGAGATCGTGCTGGTCGAGGAGAAGGCGGAGCTGATGCGCAAGCTGGGGCGCAAGCAGCTCTCCCTCCACCTCACCGAGCCCTTGGTGGACATCCCCCCCGTGCTCGCGCCCTACGGCCTCGAACTCGCCGCCGGCGGCGCCGAGCTCGTCTACACCTACGACACCCGGGCCGAGCGCACCGGCATCACCCGGCTGCTGACCGACCTCGCGGCCGCCGGCATCCGCTTCCGCGACCTCCAGACCGAGCAGAGCTCGCTCGAGGACATCTTCGTCAGCCTGGTGCAGGAACGGTCATGATGAACTTCCGTGCGATCTATGCCATCTATCGCTTCGAGATGGCCCGGACCGGCCGCACCCTGCTGCAGAGCATCGTCTCGCCGGTCATCTCCACTGCGCTCTATTTCGTGGTCTTCGGCGCCGCGATCGGCTCGCGCATTCCCGAGGTCGACGGCGTCAGCTACGGCGCCTTCATCGTGCCGGGCCTCGTCATGCTGTCGCTCCTGACGCACAGCATTTCGAACGCCGCCTTCGGCATCTATTTCCCCAAGTTCGTCGGCACGATCTACGAGCTGCTGTCGGCCCCGATCTCGTTCGCCGAGGCGACGCTGGCCTATGTCGGGGCGGCCGCGACCAAGTCGATCGTGCTCGGCGCCATCATCCTGGCGACGGCAGCGCTGTTCGTGCCGCTGCGCATCGAGCATCCGTTCTGGATGGCGGGCTTCCTGGTCCTGACCGCCGTCACCTTCAGCCTGTTCGGCTTCGTCATCGGCATCTGGGCCGACGGTTTCGAGAAGCTGCAATTCGTGCCGATGCTGGTGGTGACACCGCTGACCTTCCTCGGCGGCACCTTCTATTCGATCGGGATGCTGCCGCCCTTCTGGCAGTGGGTCAGCCTGTTCAATCCCGTCGTCTATCTGGTCAGCGGCTTCCGCTGGAGCTTCCACGGCACCGCCGACATCGCGATCGGGGTCAGCCTCGGCGTCACCCTGACCATCCTGGCCGTCTGCGTCGCCATCGTCTGGTGGATCTTCCGGACCGGCTGGCGCCTCAAGAACTGACCAGGCGCCCGGACGGAACCGACGCGGCGGCCGGCTTGTTTAGGGAGTGAATCCCCGCTCCGCAACCGATGGAGAGCCCGACATGGTGCGTGTGCGCGCCCTGGCAGCCGCCGCGGCCTTCGCGGCCGCCGCCCCGTTCCTCGTCCCGGTGTCCGCGCTGGCGCAGGCGACGCCCGCCACTTCCGACACCAAGACGGATCCGGCAACCGAGCACTATGTCCGCGAGGCGGCCCGGCAGGATCGCGTGGCGATCGAAGCCAGCCGCCTCGTGCTGGAGCGGTCGGCCCGGACCCCGGTCCGGGAAGCGGCCAAGCGGGTGCTGAACGAGCGGACCAAGGCCCAGCACCGGTTGACCACGGCCGCCAGCGTCCAGTCGCTCGGCATGCGGCCGGACAAGGTCGGGGAAGCGGCCGGCGAGGAGGCGGTCGAGGCGCTGCGCAAGACGGCGCCGGAGGGCGTCGATCGCGCCTGGGTCCGCGTCGCGCTCGAGAGCCACGAGGCCGCGTTGAAGCTGCAGCGCAATTACGGGCGCGAGGGCACGAACGACGCACTCCGCTCCAACGCGATGGCCGAAGCGATGCAGCTCGAAGCACGGATAGGCGATCTCCGGCGGCTGGCGGAGGAACTGGAAAGCCCCTCCTGACCAGCGTCAGCGGCGCCATACCGCGATGAGGACGACCACGCCGCACACCACGATCAATCCGCCCACGGCGATGGTCTCGATCGAGAGCCCCATGCACCCCCTCGCGGGCCCCGGGATAGGTCGGCCGCCCGGCAAACCAATAAGTAGCGCCAATGACTGCAAACGTCGACCGATTCCGTGATCGGGACGACTGGTCGTCGCCCTGACGGGCCGACACTTGCGTCCGCGCGCGAAATCCCCAGATGGATGCAGGATATTCCAGATACGATCGGAACCCGGAGATGCGTCAGATCCTGTCCCTGCTGGTTGCCGCCATCGTCGCCGCGGGCGTCGTCATGCTCGTGGTCACGGTGCTCAGCGGCATCCTCTGGTTCGTCGGGATCGCCATCGCGTTCCTGATCGTGGCCGGCGTCGTGTACACCCTGATATCGGGGCGTTCCCGGACGATCACCGTCCGCCGGCCGCCGCAGAACTGGCGATAGCCGCAGTATCGGCGGCGGCGGCCTGCGGCCGCAGGCCGTCGAACCGGTCCCGGGCGGCGGTCGCATCCCACAGGATCTCGGCGAAGATCTCCGCCACCGGCTTGATCGCGTCCGCGAAGGCCGCCGACTGTCCCATGGACAGGATCCCCTGCTCCCAGTCCCCCGTCGTATAGGCAGCCTTGGCGTTGGTGCCGCGGACATGCGGCAGGTAGCGCGCGAAGTCGCGCTCGCCGGCGGCTTCCAGTTCCGCAACCGCCCGCGCCGCGGCGTTGTCGAGGCAGCGATAGGTGTTGCGGAAACTCGCCATGACGAGGCGGGAATCCCCCTCGCCCGTCTCCAGGACCTTGCGCTTGTAGTCCTCGTGCGCCCAGATCTCGGTCGCGACCGTCATACGCGAACCGAGCACGACGGCATCGGCCCCGAGGCCGAGGGCCGCGACCAGCTGCTGGCCGCAGCCGATACCGCCGCCCAGCGCGAACGGCACCCGGAACTGCCGCGCCGCCAGCGCCCCCTGCACCATGGTGCCGACAAACTGCAGACCCGGATGGCCGCCGCATTCCTGGCCGACGATGGCCAGCGCATCGACACCCGCCTTCTCCGCGCGCAGGCCGTGGCGGACCGCCGAGACCTTGTGGATGACCTTGCACCCCGCCTGCTTCAGGCGCGGCAGATAGGCTTCCGGCGTGTTCCCGGCGGTCTCGATGAAGCGGACCCCCTCTTCCGCCAGGACGTCGATGTAGCGATCGAGAACCGCATTCTCCTCCGGCCGGCCGGAGATGAAGAGGTTGACGCCGAAGGGCTTGCCCTGGGTCAGCTCGGCGCAGCGGCGCAGCTCGTCGCGGAAGACGTCGAGGTCGGGAAAGGTGCGCGCGGTGATGAAGCCCATGCCGCCGGCATTGACGGCTGCGGCCACGTAGCGGGCGTCGGCCAGCCACATCAGGCCGCCGCAGAGGATCGGGTGGCGAATGCCGAAGAGCCGCGTGATCGGGGTGTCGAACAGCGGCCGGCCCAGGATCGCGGCGTCGTTCACCGGCCGGCTCCCCTGTCCGTGCGGAACACGGCGCGCCGCTTCTCGAAGAAGGCGGCGCGGCCCTCCGCATGTTCGGCGCCGCCGAACGCGACCGTCTGCGCCAGCGCCTCCATCTCCAACGCCGCCTCCAGCGAGACCGGCATCTGGCCGAGCTGCTGCTTGGTCATGGCGAAGGCGGTGGCCGGCAGGTCGGCCAGCAGCTCGGCCTGGGCCAGCGCCGCGGCCTGCACCTCGCCGTCGGGGACCACCCGGTCGCAGAGCCCGATCGCCAGCGCCTCGGGGGCGCGAACCACGGCCGCGGTGTTGAAGAGGCGGCGCGCATGGCCGGGGCCGACGCGCCGCGGCAGCGTGTGGAACAGGGCGTAGTCCGGCACCAGCCCGACCTTGAAATAGGGAAAGCCGATCACCGCCCCCTCGCCCATCACGACCGCGTCGGCGAGCAGGGCGAGGCCGGCGCCGCCGCCCATCGCCGGGCCTTCGACGGCCGCTACCACCGGCTTCTCGGCCGCCGCGATGGTCCGGATCATCCGGTGGCTGGCCTTCATCCGCGCCCGCGCGACGTCTGCCGGCATCGTGCCCATGGAGGAGAGGTCGCCGCCTGCGCAGAAGGCGCCGTTCGCCCCGGTGAGGACGATGGCACGCACGGCCGAGTCCGCCAGGGCGTCGTCGAAGGCCGCGGCCAGTTCCTGGCGCAGGCCGGCCGACAGAGCGTTCCGCTTGGCGGGGTCGTCGAGGACGATGCGGGCGATGGCCGCGGCGGGACGTTCGGTTCGGACGAGGCTCATCGGTCGGCGACTCTCATCGATCGGGGACGGAAACGCGCCAGGAGTATCCCGGTCAGCAGCAGCACCGCACCGGCAATATCGGTGATCAGCTCGGGAACGAGCAGGCAGCAGCCGGCCAGCCCGATGACCAGCCGGACGGAGCGGTCGAGCGGTCCGAGGCGCGGCAGATAGCCCTCGAACGCACCGGCCAGCAGCACCGCCGCCGCGACGCCCGTGGCGAAGGCGCGCAGGCTGTCGTACCAGGCGCCCTTCAGGATCAGCGCCGGCTCTAGCACGAAGAGCACCGGCAGCAGCATCAGCAGGATACCGATGCGGATCGCCTTCATGCCCGTCTCCATCGCGTTCGACTTGGCGATGGATGCCGCCGTGATCGCGGCCAGCGCGACCGGCGGGGTGATGAAGCTGACGATGCCCCAGTAGAGGATGTAGAGGTGGCTCGCCATCGGGTCGAGCCCGGCCCGGACCAGCGCCGGCGCCAGGACGATGGCGAGGAAGATGTAGCAGGCGCTGGCGGTCATCCCCATGCCGAGGACGAAGCTGGTGATGGCCCCGAAGAAGAGCAGCAGATAGACGTTGCCGCCCGCCAGCAGCACCAGCTCGCGCGAGAAGGAATTGCCGACGCCGGTGATGGACAGCGCGCCGACGATCATGCCGATGCCGGCAAGCAGGGCGACGATCTGGCCGACCGCCTGGCCGCAATCGACCAGGAGGCCGATCGCCCGGCGCAGATCGAGCCGCCGGCCGACGATCGCGGCCGCAACCAGGAGCGCGGAGACGTAGTACGGCGCCTCGCCCTCGATGCGCACGGCGATCAGGAGCCAGGTCAGCAGCGCGAGGCAGAAGAGATAGAACCAGCCGGCGCGCAGGGTGGCACCCAGCTTCGGCACCTCGTGCGGCTTGAGGCCGACCAGCCCGTTGCGGGCGGCATAGAAGTCGGTCTGCAGGATGAGGGCGATGTAGTAGAGCAGCGCCGGCAGGAACGCCGCGAGCGCGACCTCGCCATAGGGCACGTTGAGGAAGCTCGCCATGATGAAGGCGGCCGTCCCCATGACCGGCGGCATCAGCGCGCCGCCGGTCGAGGCGCAGGCCTCCACCGCGCCCGCATAGGCCGCCGGATAGCCGCACCGCTTCATGGTCGGGATCGTCAGCGTGCCGGTGGTGATGACGTTGGAGGTCGGGCTGCCCGAGAGCATCCCGAAGAAGCCGCTGGCGACGACCGCGACCTTGGCGGGCCCGCCGCGGCTGGTGCCCATGAGGGCACTGGCGAAGTCCATGAAGAAGGCGCCGCCGCCCGTCGCCGCGAGCACGACCCCGAACACGAGGTAGCCGACGAGAATGTCGGCGGTGACCTGCATCGGCACGCCGATGACGCTCTCCATGCCCAGCGCATGGGCGCGCACGGTCTCGACGACCGAGAAGTCGTTGCCCCACAGGAAGCCGGGCATGACGCCGGCATAGAGCGGATAGAGGAAGAAGACGATCGCCACCGTGAACAGGACCGGCCCGCCGGCCCGCCGGATGCCCTCCAGCACCAGCAGGCACAGCAGGCCCGCGGCGGATGTCGGCAGCGCCGGCGCCAGGATGTCCCAGCCGCTGGAGATGATCGTCTGGGCCTCGGTCGCCAGATAGGCGGTGACGGCGATCACCGCCGCGCCCAGCAGGTAGTCGAAGAAGGGAGCCCGGCCGGCGAAGCGGTGATGGGCCGGAAAGGCGAGAAAGGCGACGGCCAGGAAGAGGCCGATCATCATGTAGTAGTAGGCGGTGCTGATCGGCCGCAGCCCGAACAGGCCGAGATTGAACACCTGGTTGACCGAGAGCGCGAGGCCGAGCGCCGTCAGGACGGCGACGCAGGCGAAGGCGGCCCCGTGCAGCCGGCCGGAGCGGGCCTCCGGGTCGGGCGGAATCGTGCCGTCGGCAGCAGCGGTCATCGCGATCGGGGCCTCCGGACGCGCGATGCCCGTGCCATGGCGGGCACGGGCATCCGGAATGCGGGAGCGACGGGAGCCGGGCTCAGAGCGAGCCCAGCGTCCGGGCGCGTTGCTCTTCCCAGAACTTGGCGAAGCCGTCGGCCGGGACGTTCTTCGCCTTGGCGTCGGCGACGGCCTTGGTCCAGGCCGCCTGCAGTGCCTTCTGGCGCTTCAGGGTCCGGTCCTGCCAGGCCTGGCTCTGCGGCGTCCAGGCGCCCGCCTCCTTGATGGCGCGGATGGCGCCGTCGTGGAAGGCGGCGTCCATCGGCGGCGTCCCGGACTTCGAGACGTGCCAGCGCGGCATGATCGGGTTGACGTCCTTGTAGAGTTCGTAGGTCTCGATCATCGCCTTGGTGACGGCATAGACCTCCCCGGCGTCCGCCTCCGCATAGACCGTGATCATCGGATAGCGGTAGCCCATGACGGTCGCCGGCTTGTCGGCGGAGATGCCGGCCCCGATCGTGTCGTTGTAGGGCTCGAGGAACGGCACGGCCTTCTGCACCGCGGCCCAGCCCTTGGCGTTGTCGGCCGGCAGCGGCACCCAGGTGATGCCGTTGGGCGAGGATGCCAGCTCGTAGAGCGTGGCGGCGTTGGGCGCGGCGCCGGCGGCGTCCGCCTTGCCCTCGACCAGGGCCTTCAGACTGGCGCCGTAGCTCGGAAACGGCACCAGAACCATATCCTTCCAGGAGAGGTCGCCGAAGGCGAGCAGCCCGTCGATCTTGACGTTCACCGACGCGTTGGCGGCGACATAGGCGAACCGCTTCCCCTTGAGGCTGGCGACGTCGGTGATGCCGCTCGTCTTGGTCGCCACGACGCTGAAGCCGTTGACCCGGCCGAGCATCACGCGCAGGTCCTGCGGGCCCCAGTCGGGCGCGGCGAAGTCGTAGAGCCCCTCGGCCGCGAAATAGGCCTCGTTGGCGAGCCAAGCATAGCCGACGCGCTTGGTCTTCAGCGGCAGCAGTCGGCCGATCGAGGTGCCGGACGGCTGCAGCCGGATGCGCGTGCCGAACTTCTTGCCGAAGGCGTCGGCCACGGCCGAGGCCTCGACATAGCCGGTCGAGCCGACGTCATAGGTGCTCCAGACCATGGTGTCCGGCACCTTCTCCGCGGCGGCGGCACCGCCGGCGGCCAGCAGCAGCGCCGCAGCGACGGCGCCGGCCTGCATTCTTGCGATCATCATTCCATCTCCTCCCGGGCGTGATCCTTGCGGGCCGCTTCCGGACGAGCTTCGTCCGCGCGGCCCTTGTTGCCGGCGACATTAGGGGAGGCGTCGAAGGACCGTCAATCGAGGCCCCGACCCGGAATCCGCGACCGGGAAGGCCCCGATCGCGCAAACGCCGATTCCGAATGGCGGAAACCGCAGCTAGGCTCACTCGGACGGCGGGGGATGCCCCACCCCGACGGCCGTCCCGAGGAGCCAGACCATGACCCATTTCGCCGCCAACAGCCCGCACGCCCGCGACATCGCCACGCTGGTCCATCCCGGCACCAACCTGCGCAAGCACATCGAGGTCGGCCCGACCATCGTGTCGCGCGGCGAGGGCATCTTCGTCAGCGACGATTCCGGCCGCACCTTCCTCGACGGCGGCGCCGGCCTGTGGTGCGCCTCGCTCGGCTTCGGCAACGAGCGGCTGGCCCGCGTCGCCTACGAGGCGATCCGCAATCTCGGCTACTACCACCTCTATCGCCACGCCTCGAACGAGGCGTCGATCGACCTCGCCGAGAAGCTGCTCTCGATCGCGCCGGTGCCGATGTCGAAGGTACTGCTGCAATCCTCCGGCTCGGAAGCGAACGACACCGCCGCCAAGCTCGTCTGGTACTACTGGAACGCCGTCGGGAAGCCGGAGAAGCGCAAGCTGATCGCCCGTCGGCAGGCCTATCACGGCTCCGGCATCGCCAGCGTCAGCCTGACCGGCAAGCCCGAGTTCCATGCCGCCTTCGGCCTGCCGCTGCCGGGCTTCCTCCACACCGAGTTCCCGCACCATTACCGCGAAGGGCTGCCCGGCGAGAGCGAGGAGGCGTTTTCGACCCGCATGGCCGACGCGCTCGACCGGCTGATCGAGGCCGAAGGACCGGAGACGGTCGGCGGCTTCTGGGCCGAGCCGGTGATGGGTGCCGGCGGTGCCGTGCTGCCGCCGAAGGGCTATTTCGAGAAGATCCAGGCCGTGCTGAAGAAGCACGACGTGCTGTTCGTCGCGGACGAGGTCATCTGCGGCTTCGGGCGCACCGGCAACTGGTGGGGCAGCCAGACCTTCGGCCTCCAGCCCGACCTCATCTCCTGCGCCAAGGCGCTGTCGGCGGCGATGCAGCCGATCTCGGCGGTGCTGATCAGCGAGCGCATCTATCAGGCGATGCTGACCCAGAGCGACCGGCTCGGCGCCTTCGTCCACGGCTATACCTATGCCGGCCATCCGGTGGCGGCGGCGGTCGCGCTGGAGACGCTGAAGATCTACGAGGAAATGGGCATCGTCGACCATGTCCGGGCCCTGGAGCCCGTGTTCCTGAAGGAACTGAGTGACTTGCCCCGGCACCCGCTCGTCGGCGACGCCCGCGGCTGCGGCCTGATCGGCGGCATCGAGATCGTCGCCGACAAGGAGACCCGGGCGATCCACGACAAGGCGCTCGACGTCCCCGGCCGCATCGACCGCCATGCCCGCGACCAGGGCCTGATCCTGCGCTTCGTCGGCAACCGCATCGCCTTCTCGCCGCCGCTCGTCATCACCGCCGAGCAGATCGGCGACATGATGGCCCGCCTGCGCCGGGCGCTCGACGCCACCGCCGACGAACTGGCGCGCGGCTGAGGGCATCCGGCCGAGGGCATTTGGGCCGGCGATTGCACAGGCCTCCGAGGGCGCCTAATATATCAGGCATATGCCAACGAGCGGCGCCCGGCGAGGCGCCGCCCCCTCGGGAGACCTGCCATGACGCCCGAAGACATCCTCTCCCATCCCGCGCGCAAGCTGACCCAGCCCCAGCGCGAGGCCTATTTCCGCGACGGCTACCTGCTGCTCGAACGCATCATCCCGATGGAGACGGTCGAGCTGCTGCGGCGGACCACGGCGGAGATGGTCGACCGCAGCCGCAAGGTGACGCGCTCGGACGCGGTGTGGGACTTGGAGAACGGGCATTCCGCGCTGCGGCCGCGCCTGCGCCGCCTGTCGGCGCCGTGCGACCACCATCCCGTCTACTGGGACTATGTGCGCGACATGCTGGGCGACATCGCGGCCGACCTGCTCGGCCCCGACCTCAAGTTCCACCACTCCAAGCTCAACTTCAAATCGTCGGAGGGCGGCACCGAGGTGAAGTGGCACCAGGACATCCAGTTCTGGCCGCACACCAACTACTCGCTGCTGACGATCGGCACCTACATCTACGACTGCGACATGGCGAACGGGGCGCTCGGCGTCATTCCGGGCAGCCACGAAGGGCCCCTCTTCGACCAGTACAACGAGAAGGGCCAGTGGACCGGCTGCCTGGGTGACGCCGACCTCGCGACGGTCGACCGCGACCGCGCCGTCTATCTCTGCGGGCCGGCCGGGTCGCTGACCATCCACCATTGCCGCACCATCCACGGCAGCGCGGTGAACGATTCCCCGGCCGACCGGCCGCTGCTGCTGGCGACGCTCGCCTCGGCCGATGCGATGGCCTACACGGGCAATCCCATCCAGTCGCGCTGGGAGCATTTCCCGGTGCGCGGCGGCAAGGCGCGCTGGGCCCACCACGACCCACGGCCCTGCCTGCTGCCGCCCGACTGGTCGGGCGGCTACAGCTCGATCTTCGCTCTGCAGCAGCAGGAGCGCGGCGCGGAGGAGCCCATCCGCGCCTATGCCGGATAGGGATATGCCGGATAGGGTTCAGCCGCAGCGACGGCAGCGCACCTCCTCGAACATGGCCGGCCAGTCGCCGTCGGTCGCGGCATAGTCGAGGAGGCAGCGCAGCGCCTTGGACGGGTCGGCCATGCCGTAGCGGCGGGCGACCTCGGCCAGCATCTCCAGCGAGTCGGGATAGATCTCGAAGGTGACACGCACCTTGGGCAGCGAGGACATGGCGGCTCCGTCTCTGTGGGTGGGATCAGGCCTTGCAGTCGGCCAGCGTATAGTCGCGCACGACCTCGGCCACGCGGATGCGGAAGTCGGCGATGATCCGGTCCTTGCCCTCCGTCTGGGCCGCCTGGTGCTGCGCGTGCGCCCGCCAGCGGTCGACGGCCGCCAGGTCGCGCCAGAAGGACAGCGAGACGTAGCGGCCCGGGCGCGACAGGCTCTCGAACCGCTCGACCGAGACGAACCCGTCGATCGCCTCGACCTCGCGGCGCAGGGCGGCGGCCAGCTCGAAATAGCGCTCGGCGCGCCCCTCCAGCATCTCGACCTCGAATATCACGGCGATCATCGGCGACGGCCTCGGCAGGAAGCAGGGGCCGCGAGCATAGCCGCTTCAGGGAGGAACCCGCGATGAAGGTCTACGAAGGCAGCCGCAGCCTGGCGGGGGCGGTGGTGACGGTCGACGGTCGCCCGCTCGACCCCCGGCTCGACCTGCGCCGGCTGTCGCCGGCAGGGTTCGAGTGGACCTACGAGGGTGCCGGGCCGCAGCAGCTCGCGCTCGCCATCCTCGCCGACCATTTCGGCGACGACCAGCGAGCGCTGGCGCTGCACGAGAGCTTCATGCGCACCGTCGTGGCCGAACTGGACAATGCGTGGGAGTTGAGTTCGGCCGACATCGACGAGGCCCTGCGGCGGCTCTGAGCCGGTCGGTTCGCCTTTGCGCCGGCCGGAAGCCTGCGTATAGAATACCGATCGCATACGACGAATATATCAGCGGTCCGCCCTCCGGCGGCACCGCGGGCGGCAGAAGACCGCACATTCGGGAGGGAAGGATGACCAAGCTCGAAGTATCGCGCCGCAGGGCGCTGAAGGGCCTCGGCGTGGCCGGGATCGGAGCGGGCGTGCTCGCGGCACCCGCCGTGGTGAAGTCGGCGGCCGCCCAGACGATGACCTGGAAGATGGCCACGGGATGGGCCGGCGGCCCCCTGATGGACATCGGCGCCAAGGCGTTCGCCGAGCGGGTGGCGCAGCTCACCGACGGCCGTCTCAAGGTCCAGGTGTTCCCCGGCGGCGCGCTGGGCAATGCCCTCAAGGTCTCGGAGACCGTGAAGAACGGTATCGCCGAGATGGGCCACACCTGGATGGGCTACGACTGGGGCGCCGACACGACGACTGTGCTGCTCGGCGGCTATGCCGGCAGCTTCGATTCCGAGCGCATGCTGCACTGGCTCTATGAGGGCGGCGGCGCGCAGATGCAGCGCCAGTTCCGCGACGAGACGGCCGGCATCGTCTCGATCCCGCTCTTCATCCGCACGGCCGAGGTCTTCCTGCATTCGCGCAAGCCGGTGCGCACGCTGGCCGACCTCAAGGGCCTGAAGCTGCGCACGGCCGGCGCGTGGCTCGACATGTCGAAGGAGATGGGTGCCGCCCCGGTGACGACCGCCGGCGGCGAGATCTATCCGGCGCTGGAGCGCGGCGTCATCGACGCGACCGAGTGGGGCACGCTGTGGGAGAACCTCTCCCCCGGTTTCTACAAGGTCGCCAAGTACCTCATCATCCCGGGCGTGCACCAGCCGACGGCCCCGTTCGAGCTGTGCATCAACAAGGCCGCCTGGGCCAAGCTGCCCGAGCGTGACCAGAAGCTGGTCGAGGCGGCCGCCAAGCTGACCACCTTCGAGACCTGGACCCGGATCGGCGCCGAGGACGCGAAGTCCCTCGAAATCTATCGCAAGGCCGGCAACGAGATCATCGAGCTCGCCCCCGAGGTCCAGTACGAGACCAAGCGCGTCGCGCTGGAATGGGCGAAGAAGCAGGCCGAGAAGAACGCCTGGTTCAAGAAGGTGCTCGACAGCCAGCTCGCCTTCGAAGCCGAGTGGAAGGGCGCCAACCGCTGGCGCAACGTCATGGTGAAGGAAGGCTGAGACGGTCCCGGGCGGCGGCCACCGCCGCCCGGTCCACCGAGGGGGGAGAACGAGGAATGGATGCCGTCTGCCGGGCGATCGACCGCCTGAGCACGGTGGTGGGCGTGGTCGCGGCCTGGCTTCTGGCACCGCTGGTCATCGCGCTCTGCTACGAGGTCGTCGCCCGCTACGTCTTCAACGCGCCGACGATCTGGGCCTACGAGCTGGCCTATCTGCTGACCGGGTCGGGCTGGATGCTGGGGATGGCCTATGCGCTGTCTCGCGGTGCCCATATCCGCATCGACGTCGTCTATCTCCAGCTGTCGCCGCGCAAACGGGCCCTGGTCGATCTCTTCGCCTATGTCGTGCTGCTGCTGCCGTTCCTGATCTGGGTGACGGAAAAGCTGGACGACCGCGCGATCGAGGCATTCCGCTCCGGCGAGCGCACCGGCCAGTCGGCCTGGAACCCGCCGATCTGGCCCTTCCGGGCGATGTTCTTCGTCAGCTTCGCCGTCCTCACCCTGCAGGTCGCGGCGGAGACGATCCGGGCTGCCGGCACCCTTCTCGGCCGGCCGGTGGAGCGGCGCTGATGGACTATACCGCGCTGCTGCTCTTCCCGTTCCTGCTCGTCCTCCTCTTCGCCGGGTTTCCCGTCGCCTTCGCGATGATGGCGACCGCTTTCGTCTTCGGCATCTGGACCTTCGGCTGGGCCTTCGTCTTCCAGGTGTCGGAGAAGATCGAGGACGTCGCCTCCAACTTCGTGCTCGCGGCGGTGCCCCTCTTCGTCTTCATGGGCACGATGATGGAGCGGTCCGGCATCGCCAACCGGCTGTTCGAGGCGATCCATCTCTGGACCCGGCGCCTGCCCGGTGGGCTCGCCATCGGCACCGTCCTCATGTGCATCGTCTTCGCCGCGTCCAGCGGCGTGGTCGGGGCGACCGAGACGGTGGTTGGCCTGCTCGCCATCCCGGTCATGGTGCGCTACGGCTACAACAAGGAGCTGATCGTCGGCACGATCTGCGCCGGCGGCTCGCTCGGCACGATCATCCCGCCATCCGTCGTCGTCGTGGTCATGGGCCCGCTCGCCAACGTCTCCGTCGGTGACCTGATGGTCGGCATGGTCTTTCCCGGCCTCATCATGGCCGGCGCCTATGTCGCCTACATCCTGGTGCTGTGCTGGTTCAACCCCGCCGCGGGGCCGCGCATCCCGCCCGGGCCCGACGAGCCGCCGCTCGCCGACAAGCTGCGGATCACCGCCAAGGCGCTGGTCCCGCCGCTCTGCATGATCTTCGCCGTGCTCGGCTCGATCATGCTGGGCTGGGCCGCCCCCACCGAGGCGGCCGCGCTCGGCGCCGCCGGATCGGTCGTGCTGACCATCTTCTACCGCAGTTTCACGCTGCGCGTGCTGCACGAGGCCATGATGAAGACGCTGCTGATCTCGACGATGATCATGGCGATCATCCTCGGCGGCAGCATGATGACGGGCGCCTTCGTCGGCGCCGGCGGCATCGGCATCGCGCAGCAGCTGGTCGACAGCCTGGCGCTCGGCCCCTGGGGCCTGCTGCTGATCGTCCTCGTGATCGCCTTCTTCGCCGGCTTCTTCCTCGACTGGATCTCGATCGTCCTGATCCTCATTCCGATCTTCGGACCGCTGCTCGCCATGGCCGGCATCAACATGGTCTGGTTCTGCATCGCCCTCCTGATCGTCATCCAGACCAGCTACCTGTCGCCGCCGATGGCGCCGGCCATCTTCTACTTCCGGGCGATCAGCCCGCCCGACTTCACGACCGGGCACATGTACCGCGGGGTGTTGCCCTTCATCGGCCTGCAGGCCGTGACGCTGGCGATCGTCCTGTCGTTTCCGGGCGTGGTCCTCTGGCTGCCGAAGATGCTACTCACGCCCGGATGACGCGTACCCCGAGCCGGACACCGCGCCGGCGCAAGGCCGGGCCCGCCGAGGCCGAGAGCCAGAGCCTGACCGAGGTCGCCTACCGGCGGCTGGAAGAGATGATGGTGACGCTGCGGCTGGCGCCCGGCTCCGGGGTTTCGGAGGCGGAGCTGAGCCGCCGCCTCGGCATCGGCCGCACCCCCATCCGCGAGGCGCTGCAGCGCCTGGCGCGCGAGCGGCTGGTCGTCATCCTGCCGCGGCGCGGCATCGTCGTCTCCGAGATCAACGCCCTGACCCAGCTCCGCCTGATCGAGACCCGGCGGGAGCTGGAGCGCCTGCTGTCGCGTCGCGCCGCCAAGCGGGCGAACGAGGCCGAGCGCGCCCGCTTCCGCGCCATCGCCGCCGGCATGGCCAAGGCGGCCGAGGACGAGGACGACATCGCCTTCATGCGCCTCGACCAGGCCTTCAACGGCCTCGTCATCGAGGCCGCGCGCAACGAGTTCGCGGCCGGCGCCATGACCCTGATGCACGGCCTCTCGCGTCGCTACTGGTACCACCACTACAAGCAGGTGGCCGATCTGCCGCTCTCCGCCCGCCTGCACGGCGCCGTCGCCGAGGCGATCGCGGCCGGCGACGAGGTCAAGGCGGCCGAGGCATCCGATCGGCTGATGGACTACATCGAATCCTTCACCCGGGCGACGGTCGACGCGGCGCTCTGAGCGTCTGCCAGATCCCGATACGGGTTCGAGGCGGGATTGCCCGCCCCGTCCGTCCAGATGTCGTCCGGCAGTGCGCGATCGCGGTGGCAGATGCGGTCATGGTCCGGGCAGGTGATGATGTCGACCGGCGCCCGGGTACCGACGACGAGGCACCGCGTCGGCGATGCGGTCCGGTTCTCCAGGAAGTGGCCGACCGGGACGCCGGCCCGGAAGGTCGCGGCCGCGCCGGGCCCGATGCGCGTCTCGACGTCGCCCTCGACGACCGTCACCTCCCCTTCCAGGACGTAGACCAGCTCGTCCTCGGCGCTGTGCCAGTGCCGGATCGCGGAGCGCGATCCCGGCGCCAGCTCTTCGATGAGGGCGCCGAACTGGGTCAGGCCGCCGGCCTCGCTGATCCAGAACGAGCGCCGGCTGCCACAGGGGTCGTCGGCATCGCTCTCCTCGACGACGAAATCGCGTTCCTGGAAGACCGGCATGCTCTCGCTCCCCCCGTCCGTTTCACCCCTTCCCGAAGGTCGCATACCACTGATATATTAGTGGCACGAACGATATCCTAGGGAGGAGCTTCCTCATGATGAGCCCGCGTCAGGCAGCCTTCCGGGCCGACTTCCGCAGCCGCGTCTCGCCCTGGTACAGCGGCCTCGCCCATGTCGCGATGATCTACGGCATCGGCCTTGCCGGCATCTGGTACTTCGTGCAGCAGATCGGCTCCCCGGCCTGGTACGAGTGGCTGATCGTCCCGATCGCCTTCACCATCGCCAACATCTTCGAATGGTGGCTGCACCGCTATGTCATGCACCGGCCCATCAAGGGCTTCATGGGCATCTACAAGCGGCACACGCTGGCGCATCACCAGTTCTTCACCGAGCAGGAGCCGGCGATCGATTCGCCGCGCGACTTCCGCATCACCTTCTTCCCGCCCTATGCCCTCATCACCTTCATGGCGATGTCGGTGGTGCCGGCCTGGGTGCTGAACGTGGCGGGCTTTCCCGATGCCGGCTGGCTGCTGCTGATCACCAACACCGCGCTCTATCTCAACTACGAGCTCTTCCACTGGTGCTGTCATGTGAAGGACGACCGCATCGTCCGCCACATCCCGATCGTCAATTCGCTGCGCCGCCACCACATCGCCCACCACAACCCGGCGATCATGATGGAGCGCAACTTCAACCTGACCTACCCGATCGCCGACGCCCTGTTCCGCACCAGCGACCTCGACCGCAGCGTCGTCGGACACGTCTTCAACGGCTATTCGACCAAGCATGTCCGCCGCGACCTGAAGAAGGTCCGGGCCAGCGCGCGCGAGCGCAAGCCGGCGGACGGCGCCGCCATGGCCCGGGGTTGAGGCGATGGCGACCCATCCCGGCCCGGAGCCCGGCCTCAAGCGCAACATCGCCTCGCTGGTCGGCGGCTTCGTCATCGCGATCGGCGTATTCATCCTGTGGATGCTGGTGACGGGCGAGGTCGGCTGGACCGGCACCGGCGCCACCCTGGGCGGCCTCGCGCTGGCCGCCGCGGTCGGCGGCTACATCCGTCTGGCCGACCTCTAGAACGATAACCAAGCATAGGGAGCGAAACGCGATGGCCGAGGCGGCGAAGCCCGAGGAACGCAAGAAGCGGACGATCACCGAGATCCGCGATTCCAAGGCGACCGGCGAGAAGATGGTCTACATGTCGGTGCCCGACTACACCTCGGCCCGCTGGGCCGAGATGGCGGGCGTCGACGTCGCCGTCGTCGGCGACTCGCTGGCGATGGTGGCGCACGGCCATCCCAGCACCATCCCCGCGACCATGGACATGATGGTGATGCATGCGCTGGCCGTCCGGCGCGGCGCGCCCGCCACCTTCGTCCTCGGCTGCATGCCCTACCAGAGCTACAACAGCGTCGACCGGGCGCTCGTCAACGCCACCCGCTTCATGCAGGAGGCGGCCTGCGATGCCGTCAAGCCCCAGGGCGGCAAGAGCCAGGCGCACATCCTGAAGGCGCTGGTCGACGCGGGCATCCCGACCGCCTCGCACATCGGCCTGACGCCGCACACCATCGCCATGTTCGGCGGCTTCCGCATCCAGGGCCGCACGGCCGAGGCGGCCATGAAGATCCTCGAGGACGCGCTGGCGATCGAGGATGCCGGCTGCTTCATGCTCGAGTTCGAGGCGGTGCCGGCGAAGATCGCCGCCGTCATCTCGCAGCAGCTCACCATTCCGACCATCGGAATCGGGGCGGGCGTCGGCACCGACGGCCAGATCCTGCTGTGCTACGACCTGCTCGGCGTCTTCACCGACTTCAAGCCGAAATTCACCAAGCGCTACACCAACCTGACCGAGGTCGCCGTCGGCGGCATCAAGCAGTATGTCCAGGAAGTCAAGGAAGGCTCCTTTCCCGACGACGACCACAGCTACACGGTCAACGAGAAGGAATATGACCGCTTCCTGACCCTGGTCGAGAAGCGCAAGCAGGTCTGAACCGCACCCGGTGCATTGACCGCAGCGGCCCCCGTCCATAATAGGGACGGGCCATGACCAGTCCCGAATTCGCCTACGACCGCGCCCGTCTCCTCGATGCGCTCGCCCGCCTGGGCAGCGACGACGAGGAGACGGTGCTGGCCGCCGCCCGCGCGGCCGGCGCCATCCTCGCCACCGCCCGCCTCGGCTGGGACGACCTGCTGCCGCCGGCGGCCGCTGCGGTCGAAGCCGCGGACACGGCGGCGGCAGGCCCCCTCGACGATCCGGCCCGCATCGCCGCCCTGCTCGCCCTTCCCGACCTTTCGGCCGATGCGCGCGAGACGCTGGAGGAAATGTCCCGCGACATGGCGGGCGGCACGATCCCGGACGCGGACCGCACCTGGCTCCGTGCGCTCTACGCCCGGCTCGTCACGGCCTAGCTGGCTCCCGCGCCCCGGAGCGGTGGACGAACCCGGGGCGCTCGAGGGG
Source organism: Allostella sp. ATCC 35155 (assembly GCA_006738865.1). GTDB lineage: Bacteria > Pseudomonadota > Alphaproteobacteria > ATCC43930 > Allostellaceae > Allostella. The sequence continues at coordinate 1,482,655 of AP019701.1, read as the reverse complement.
CCGAGGCCGCCCCGGGGGTATTGCCAATTCCGAAGAGCCATGACTGATGGCGCTGGCGAGCGACCGTGCGTCCCTCGACTTCGCTCGGCATGAGAGGAATTCTTTAACCCGAACAAAGGCGTACCTCATCCCGAGCGAAGTCGAGGGACGCAACGGCTTCGATGACGGGTCGCTCCACATCCACCGGATTCGGTATCGGTTTCCCGCTACGATCCGGTCGTTCCGACGCGGATGTCGGACCGGTGCCCCGTCCTGGGCAGCCGCACCATCTCGCCACGCGCCTCGTCCCACAGCACATGGTTGCCGGCATGCAGGCTGGATCCCAGCGAAAGGACCGTCACCCGGCTGCAGGCCGGGTGCGAGCGGTGGCACTGCTCCAGCCGATAGTTCGGGATCCCCGGATCGAGGTGATGGACGTGATGGAAGCCGATGTTGCCGGTGAACCACTGCAGGGGCCTGGGCAGTTGCAGCATCGAGCTGCCCTCGAGGGATGCGGTGACGGGGCTCCAGGTCGCATGCCGCTCCCATCGCGCGCCGGGAAAGCGGTGCTGCACGGAAAACAGCCAGACACCGATGATGGCGGCCAGCGTCATGATGGGGAGATGCACCAGGGCGACGGTGCGGTATCCGAATGCCGACCCAAGGCCGATCACCAGCGCCAGAAGGCCGATGTTGGTGACCTGGACGGCCCTTCGCTCGGCCCGCCAGCTCTTCGGCATGTCGAACGGCAGGCGATAGAGCACCAGGAAGACCATCGGCGGCAGCAGCAGCTGGGCGACGACGGGATGGCGCGACAGGGCAAACAGGCGCCGCCGCCAGGGCGACAGCGCGCGATACTCGTCCGTCGTGAGGCATGTCGAATAGATGTCGACGCCGATGTCGCGCCGGTCGAGGTCGTTCCACCCCGCGTGATGGCCGGCGTGCTGGCGCCGCCACGCCTCGTACGGGGTCCAGGTCACCATGCTGCAGAGGCGGCCCAGGGCCGTGTTGGCCCGCCGGCTCGGGAAGAAGGAGCCGTGGCCGCAGTCATGCTGGATGATGAAGACCCGGACCACGAGCCCGGCCGCCGGGATGGCGCAAAGCGCGGTCACCCAGTAGGGCAGCGCGTCGACGCTCCAGTACATGAACGCGCAGATCGCCAGCAACGGGACGAAGGTATTGGCGACCTGCCACAGGCTGGTGCCGAGGCTGGGCTGGCGGAATACCGACATCGCCGCCCGCAGGCTGGCACGCTCGGCGTTGGCGGAACCCGCGTAGCTCATTGTCGTTCGGCCTCATCCCCCCCGGGAAGACGGCCTCGGAGCACCGGGCTCGGAGGCCGTCGAAGATCTGGAGAGCGACCCTGGGGCTACCCGGTCACGAGCTGATCGGCACAGGCGGTGGCGAGGCGGCGGTCCGGGCCGGTGCTGCCGGGCGGCGTGGCCCAGCCATTGTCCGCAACCATCTCTGCGCGCCGGTAGGAGGATGCCGCCTTGAGTGCCGTCAGGCGCTCGGCCAACTGCGGATCGCGGGCGGAGAGATCGACGCAGATCGGCGTCAGGGCGGACGTAACGGATTCGGATGCCTCGACCGAAGCGAGCTGACGTGCCGTCCCGCCTGTCACCCAGCCGCCGAAAGAGAAACCGACGATCATGGCGCCGGCCGCCCCAAGAAATGCCCCGTAAACTCCGGGCTTAACCCATACAGGAATCTGCATTTTCGATACCTTTTCTGAAAGAGACTGACAAAATTGCAATTCATATCTATCATGAATTGCGTCTCTAATATATACTTATTGAGCGGAATTTCTTGATCAACATTACATTGTCATCGAACGTCGGTTCGGTATTGAGGAGTATCGCGTGTCGATCCGTCGCAATCGGTACCCTGAGCGAGACAACCGGGATCGCAAGCAGGAAGCAATGAACCAGTTGGCGCGGCGCGAAGCGCTCCTGCGCGCGGAGCAGCAGAGCGCAGCGGCCATCGAGATGGCGAAGACGGTCCGGCTGCGCGCCTTGCGCCTCGCCAAGGAAGCGATGGACCGCAAGGCGAAGGGCAAGGTCGACGCCTGCGCGCCCCCTGCCGCAGCAGCGCCACGGAAGATCGCCGCCAAGCGTCCGGCACGGCCGGCAGCCCTCGCCAAGGTCGAGACCAGATAGGATAGCCCGGCGCCCGGGGGCGTCCGCCTATACCAGTATCAGTTGCCCGCCAGCGAACGTGCGTCCCTCGACGGCAGCGACACTCGGCCATTCCTCATCGACCGGACATGGTCTTGCGGTCGGAGCGGCGGACCGCTCCGACCGTCTGGCGTCGCGGCGCGCCCGATCAGCCCTTCGCCTCGGCCTTCACCGCCGCGCGGAAGGCCTCCAGCGTCTGGGCAATGTCGGCCTCGTCGTGGGCGAGCGAGACGTAGAACTTGCTGTCGCCCTTGAGGATGCCGGCCTCGCGCAGCCGGACATTGACCCGCTTCTGCAGTGCCGCATCGGCTGCCAGCGTCGAGCGGTAGTCCTTGATGTCGCCCTCGCACCAGACGACGTCGAAGAGCGGCGGCACGCCGACCAGCTGGGCCGGCAGCCCCGCCTCGCGGATCGCGGCGGTGAAGCCATCCATCAGGCGCTCGCCGGTCGCGAACGCCTTCTCGTAGGCACCGGGACGCTTCAGCACCGCCAGCGTCGCCAGCCCTGCGACCGAGGCGACGGGATTGCCGGACAGCGTGCCGATATTGACGAGGAAACGGTCGTCGCCGACCTTGGCCTTGTCGAAATGGGCCATGATGTCGGCCCGGCCGGCGACCGCCGACAGTGCGAAGCCGCCGCCGATGATCTTGCCCAGCGTGCAGAGGTCGGGCGTCACGCCGTAGAAGGACTGGGCCCCGCCATAGGCGAAGCGGAAGCCGGTCACGACCTCGTCGAAGATCAGCGGGATGCCGAGTTCGGCCGTGATCGCCCGTAGCCCCTCGAGGAAACCCGGCTTGGGCGGAATCAGACGCTGGAACGGCTCGACGATGACGCCGCCCAGTTCGTCCGCGTGTGCCCGGATGAGCGCGGCCGCCGCGTCGATGTCGTTGAAGGGCGCGACGATGACCTCGTCCTGCACGCTCTTCGGGATGCCGGCCGAATCCGGCACGCCGCGCGGAAAGTTGCCCGGCTTCTTCGGCGCCAGCGACATCAGGCTCCAGTCGCTCATGCCGTGATAGCCGCCCTCGAACTTCAGGATCTTGTCGCGGCCGCGGAAGGCGCGCGCCACCCGCATGGCATAGAGGTCGGCCTCCGTGCCGCTCGACATGAAGCGCACCTGCTCGGCGCAGGGCAGCGCGTCGACGATCTCGGCCGCCAGGCGGATGCCGGGCTCGTTGTTGGCGAAGAAGGTGGTGCCGAGCGGCACCTGCTTCAGCACCGCCTCGACCACCTCCGGATGGGAGTGACCGATGAACATCGGGCCGGAGCCGAGCAGGAAATCGACATATTCCCGGCCCGTCACGTCCCAGACGCGCCCGCCCCGGCCTTCCCGGATGACGACGTCGCCGGCAAAGTTGCCGAAAGTGCCGGCCGGCAGCACCCGCTCGGCCAGTTCCATCAACTCGCGCGTGCCATCCGCCCGGCTGCCATCCGCCATCTCGCTCGCTCCCGTTCTATCAGTCGATCAGGTTGGCCATGATGCCCCGTCGGGGCCGATCCGCATAGCCCGTCAGGCCGGCACCAGCCGGATGCGGCGTTCGGCCGCCGCCTCGACCGCGCCGCGGCTGTAGACCATCGGCACATACTCCTCCTTCGCCCAGAGAGGAAAGAGATCGCGGTAGTGCGGGCTGGCCGGGTCGCCGGACTGGCCCGGGCTGTTGATCGTCCAGGAGGCATCCCAGTTGCCGACATCGACGACCATGCGCCAGGTGACGCCGGACATGACCTGGAAATCCGTCGTGCGATAGCCGTTGTTGTTGATGGTGAGATTCGAGCCGCCCTTCGGCGCCGGCCCAATGTCGAGCTTCGCCTTCAGCTCCGCCGGCGCCAGACGCGACAGCGGGTGCGGGAAGAAGCCGCGATGGATGCGGCCCCAGGACCAGCCGGCCGGATCCTCGCCCATCAGCGCCGCCGCCTCGGCCCATGCCGCCGCCAGGGTCTCGACCAGCAGCGCGTCGCGCGCCGCGGTGGGATCGGCCCCGAACGCCGGGTCGGCGGTCTCGACGAGATCCACGATCAGCGCGGTGTCGGGCACGGTCACCATCGCCGCCACGCCTGCCGGCGCCAAACGTCGCATCACGGTCGGCACGATGTGCTTCATGAACCAGATCTCGAACAGCGCCGCCGGGCCGCTGGCCGCATCGAGGCGATGGTCCCAGCCCGCCAGCAGCGTCGCCCCGTCGCGCGCGGGGCCAGCGGGTGGCGACAGCGGCGCCAGCAGCGCGCAGAGGCGCCGCGCCGGCACGCTGCCGAAATCGGTCTGCAGCGCCAGGGTCTCGTCCACCGTCCAGCCGGCGCGGCTCGCCAGCACCTCCGACAGCCGGGCGTAGCGCGCGCCGTCGGTCCATTCGAAGCCGGTGCGGCGCGTCCGATAGTCATAGTCGGGCGGCAGGTTCATCTGGTTGGCGCTGCCGACCCAGCCCTCGGCCGGGTTGTAGCTGCGCGGCAGGCCCGAGGAGCGCGTCATGCCGCTCCACTCGTAGCGGCCGTCGCCCGGCACCGGCATCAGCCCGTCCCAGTTCGGCCGCTGCGGCACGAATGCGGCGGCCGCCCAGCCGATATTGCCGTCGATGTCGGCGACGACGTGGTTGGCCGAGGGTGCCCCCCACCCTTCCAGCGCCGCCGTATAGTCGTGCCAGTCGCGCGCCTTGATGTAGTTGAGGCTCGCCATGTAGGCGGCGGTGCCGGGCTCGGTCCAGACGGTGCGCACGGCATAGGCGCGGCCGGCCGCGGCGTCGACATGCAGAACCGGCCCGTGGCGGGTGAACTTGAGGTCGACCGTCACCGGATCGCCGTCGCGGACCGGGATCGCCTCGCGCACCGTCCGCATCCGCTCCCAGCCGTCGCCGTAGCGGTAGCGGTCCGGATCGGCCGGGTCGATCTCGTAGACGTGGAGATCCTCCTGGTCGCTCGGATGGATCGTGAGCGAGAATGCGAGCCGGTCGTTGTGGCCGAAGCTGACGCCCGGGATCGCCGGCTCGCCCGCCCCGATGACGTCCAGCCCCGGCGCGACCAGATGCACGACGTAGCGCAGCGACGGCTGCTCGTGGACGCGGTGCGGGTCGCTCGCCAGGATGGCGCGGCCGGTCGCCGTGCGCGACGGCGCGACCGCCCAGTTGTTCGAGCCGAAGCTGTCGGCCGACCCGATGTCGAGCGGCTCGGCCGGCTGCCCGGTCGCAAAGACGTTAGGTTCGGTCGCCAGCAGGTAGGTCTTCATCACCGCCGGCGGGATCGCGTGCGGCTCCAGCCCCTCCGGCACCGCGACGCGCCATTCCGGCTGCAACTTCTTGTGGAAGCGGTCGGCATCGAGCCCGAAGGCCGCGACGATGCCGCTGCGCAGCACCTCGGCATCGAGGTTGCGGACCCGGGCATGGGCGCGGCAGCGCACCACGTCCTCAGGCGTCCATTTCTGCGGCCGGGTGCCGAGCAGGCGGAACTCGACGGGCAGCCGCTCGGGCTCCTTCTCGACGAGGTCGATCCAGGCATTGACGCCGGCGACGAAGGCCGTCGTCCAGGCCTCGGCGTCCTTGCCGTAGCAGCGCCACTCGGCCGCCATGTCGCCGCGATAGACGAGCAGGCGTGCGGCCCGGTCGCGCGCGACGAAGTCGGGCCCGAGGTCGCCCGCCGTCAGCCCCAGCCCGCGCTTGCGCCACATGTCGATCTGCCACAGCCGGTCGCGGCCGGCGTTGAAGCCCTGCGCGAAGAAGGCGCCGGCCTCGCTCTCGGCGTAGATGTGCGGAATTCCCCAGCGATCGATCAGGATCTCGACCTCGCCGTCCAGGCCGGCGAGCGCAATCGTCTCGGTGGGTACTGCCGTCATCATCGACTCCGCGCGAAGAGGGGGAATTGCCGGATCGTCCTCCCTCGCCGCGCCGACCGCAACCCCGGCGCGGCGATTGGCGGGGATGGCGCGAGCGGTTAGGGTTCGGCCGCGCCGACGAAGCCGGAAGGGGCGGGGGAAATGGGGGAGGATGCCGCGGCCCGTCGCATCGGGGCCGCCGGAAGTGATCGCGTGCCGGCGCGCCGGGCAGGCTGGGCGCTGGCGGCACTGGGCACGCTCGCGGCCTGGGGCCTCTTCGCCTGGCCGTGGCTGGTGCAGGGGCACGTCATTCCCTGGGACGCCAAGGACTATTATTTCCCGGTGCTGCGCGCCCTGGCGGCGGCGCGCCATGCCGGGGATGCCGGCTTCTGGAACCCCCACCTCTACGCCGGCGTCCCCGCCGTCGCGGACCCGCAGTCGTGGCTCTTCGTGCCGGGCTTCCGCCTGCTGGCGGAACTGGTCGCGGCCCCCTCGATGCGCCTCGTCGACGCCGTACAGTTGCTCCACCTCCTCGCGGGCGGGCTCGGGATCCTGGCGCTCGGCCGCAGCCTCGGCTGGCGGCCGGCCGCCGCCGTCCTCGCGGCGATCGTCTTCATGTGCGGTGGGGTGGCGGCGGCCCGGCTGCAGCACTCGCTGATGACCGTCAGCTATGCCTGGCTGCCATGGGCGCTGCTCGCGCTGCGGCTCGCCTTCACCGGCCGGTCGCGGTCCCGGCGCATCGCCGCCGCCACGGCCTTCGGACTGGCCGCCGGCATCATGGCGGTCGGTCGCGACCAGGTCGCCTTCCTCAACTGCCTCTTCCTGATCGGCTGCTGCGCCGCCTGGCTGGGCGCCACCGCGCGGCGGGACGGCTGGCGCGCGGGCGTCGATCGCTTCGCCGGGCTGCTGCCCGCCCTCCTCGTCGGTGGCGCCGTCCTCGCCGTGCCGATGCTGCTGACGCTGGATGCGCTGGCCGACAGCACGCGGCCGGAGATCGCGTTCCGGACGGCGGCCTATGCCGCGCTCCACCCGGCCTCGCTGCTGACCCTGCTGGCGCCCGACGCCTTCGGCGCCCTGACGCCGGGCGGCTACTGGGGGTCCGGCACCCTGCCCTGGATGGGCATATCGATCCTCGGCAACGACTGGAACGACCGCACGACGAGCCATCTCTATGTCGGGCTCGTGCCGCTGGCCCTGCTCACGATCACCCTGGCCGGCCGCTGGCGCGCCCTGCCCCCTTCCGCGTTGACTCCCGCACTCGGCCTGGTCTTCGCGCTGGCCTATGTCCTCGGGCCCTACACGCCGCTGTTCCGCGCGATCTACGAGATCGTCCCCGGGGTCGACCTCTACCGGCGGCCGAACGACGCCGCCTTCCTCGTCAACGCCATGTTCGCCCTGCTGACGGGATTTGCCGCCGACCGCATCGCCAGCCAGCCGCCGCGGAGCGGCCTCCTGGCCTGGGGCGCGATCTCGGCCCTGACGGTGGCGGCCGGCCTGTGGCTCGGCTGGCGGCTCGGCCATCCGGGCGACATGGCCGCGGCCCTCGCCCTCGCCGTGCCCGTGTTCGCGCTGGCCGTCCTCCTGGCGATCCGCCTCGCGCCGCTGCGCTACGGGCTGCCGCTCCTGGCGGCACTGACCGCCGGCGACCTTGCCTGGCACGGCACGGGGCGGACCCTGAATGCCGTTCCGGCCGACGACATCGCCGCCTATCGCCCCGAGGGCGAACGCCTGGCGGCCGCCATCCGGGCGCGTGTCGGCGACGGCCCCGCCCCGCCCCGCGTCGAGATCTTCAACCTCGACCGGGTGCCGGGCGCCGACGACGGCGGGTCGTGGCAGAACGCCGCCATGGTCTACGGCATCGAGCAGACGCTGGGCTACGATCCGCTGCTTGCGGCCGACTATGCCCGCGCGGTCGGCGCGCAGCAAAACAGCCACCTGCCGGAACGGCCGCTGACGCCGCTCTTCACCGGCTATGACAGCCCGCTGGCGCGGCTGCTCGGCATCGGCCTCGTCGTCACCGGGCGGCCGATCGAAGCCGTGCTGCCGGCCGCGGCACGGCGCAGCCTGGAACTGGTCGAGACCCGTCCCGGCGCCTGGATCTACGCCAATACCGACGCCCTGCCGCGGGCGCTGGCGATCGGGCGGGCCGAGCCCGACACGGGCGGGCCGCTGCCCGACGACCCGACGGCGACCCTCCTGGTCGCTGGCCTCGCCCAGGCGATGGGCACCGCCGGACCGGCAGGCGAGGCCCGGGTCACCCTGCGCCGGCGCGAGGAGGTGCGGGTCGCGGTAGGGATGGCGCGCGACGGATACCTCCTGCTCGCCGACCGCTACGACCCCGCCTGGCGCGCGACGGTGGACGGGCGTGCGGTGCCGTTGCTGCGGGCCGATCGCCTGTTCCGCGCGGTCGCGGTTCCCGCCGGCACCCACGAGGTGGTATTCCGCTTCGAACCGCTGCGGGCCGACGCCCTGGCCGGCGCGCTCCGCCGGGTCGTCAGCCGCTGATCCGCCCAGCCGAAGGACGAGGCACAGCCATGGACATCGACCGCATCCACGACTGGCACGCCCATGTCTATTTCGACGCCGGCTCGGCGGAGCCGGCCCGCGCTCTGCGCACGCGCATCGAGGAGCGCTTCGCCGGAGGGATGGAGATGGGCCGCTTCCACGAGCGCCCGGTCGGGCCGCATCCGCGCTGGAGCTACCAGGTCGCCTTCGCGCCGGACCGGTTCGCCGAGATCGTGCCCTGGCTGGCGTTGAACCGCGGCGCGCTCACGGTCTTCGTCCACCCCAACACGGGCGAGGCGCTCGAGGACCATCGCGACCGCGCCGTCTGGCTCGGCATGGCCGAGCCGCTGGAACTCTCGGTCCTGCAAGGATGAGGGGCGCGGCGGCCGGAACGGCCGCCGCCCGTCACGCGACGCGCTCCAGCTTCTGCAGGACCCGCATCTTCTCGGGCACCGGGTCGGTCAGGAAGTGGCTGCGCCAGTTGGTGTAGGAGACCTCGCCGACATAGATGTCGCCGCGGGAATCCACGGCGACCCCGTGCGGGGCGTTGAACTGGCCTACGGCATCGCCGGGCCCGTCCTCGCCGCCGAGCCGCGCGACCAGCTCGCCCTTGGTCGTGACGAGGCTGATGCGGGGGCCGAGGTTCGGCACCCTGCGGTTGACCGGCAGGCCGGGCCCCAGCTCGCCGATGACGCAGAGCCCGCCCGGACCCGGGCAGAGGAACAGGCCGCAGGGCCGGTGCAGGTTGTTCCACTGCGCCTCGTACCGACCCTCGCCGTCGAAGACCTGGACGCGGTGGTTCTCCCGGTCGGCGACATAGACCCAGCCGTCATCGTCGGCGACGATGTTGTGGACGATATTGAACTGGCCGGGATCGGTGCCGGGCGAACCCCAGGAGGTCAGCAGCCGGCCCGACGGGTCGTACTTGTGGACCCGCGCATTGCCGTAGCCGTCGGCGACGAAGATGTCCCCGCGCGGGGACAGCGCGGTGTGGGTGCAGCGGTTGAACGGATTGCCGCTCATGAAGGGCGTCGGCTTGCCGGGAATGCCGATCTCGAGCAGCACCTTGCCGTCGGTCGTGCATTTGCGGACGGTGTGGTCGCCGTCGTCGGTGCAGTAGAGCATCCCATCCGGCCCGAAATGGATGCCGTGGGCGCGGGAGAAGACCCCCTCGCCCCAGGATCGCAGGAAGTTGCCCTCGCGGTCGAACACGATCATCGGGTGCTCGCCGCGATTGAAGACATAGACCTGGTCGCGGGCATCGACGGCGACACCCGCGACGTCGGTGAAGGACCAGCCGTCGGGCAGCTTCGCCCAGTCCGGATTGACGCGGTAGCGGTGCTCGCCGCTGCCGAGGATGACGCTCATCGCTCAGGAACTCCCCAGGATGCTCAGCCCGCCATGTGCTCAGCCGGCCATGACGAGGCGCGGAAGGAAGGTCACGATACCCGGAAATGCGATGAAGAGCCCGACACAGGCGAGGTCGGCGAGCACGAACGGCCAGACGCCGCGGAAGATCTGCTGCAGCGGTATGTCCGGCCGCACCCCGGCGACGACATAGCAGTTGAGGCCGACCGGCGGCGTCAGCAGCCCGATCTCGACCATCTTCACGACGATGATCCCGAACCAGATGGGATCGAAGCCGAGGCTGTTCATGACCGGGGCGATGACCGGCAGGGTCAGGAGCAGCATGCCGATCCCGTCCATGAACATGCCGAGGACGATGTAGAGCGCCAGGACGCAGAACAGCACCAGATAGGGCGAGACGCCGAGCGCCTGGATCCAGGCGGCGAACGAGGACGAGACGCCGGCGAAGGCGAGGAAGCGGACGAAGATCAGCACGCCCCAGATGATCGAGAAGATCATCACCGAGAGCTTGGCCGTCTCCACCAGCGAGACGATGAGGCCATGGCCGGACAGCGTACGGCGCAGCAGCGCCATCACGAAGATGATGAAGGCGCCCAGCGCCCCCACCTCGGTCGGGGTCGCCCAGCCCGTGTACATGCCGCCGAGAACGGCACCGACGACGAAGACGATCGGCAGCACCTCGGGCAGGGTCTCGATGCGCTCCTTCCAACCGGCGTCCGGCAGCGCCTCCCCCAGCGCGGGGTTCACGACGAACCGGAGGAGAATCGCCGAGGCATAGACGGCCGCCGATATGGCGCCGGGGATGAAGCCCGCCAGCAGCAGGCCGCCGATCGACGTCTCGGTGATGATCCCGTAGACGACCATGATCGCGGACGGCGGGATCAGCGACGCCAGCGTGCCGCCGGCCGCGACAAGGGCCGCCGCGATGCTCGGGTGATACTTCGCCTTGAGCAGCTCCGGCAGCGCGATGCGGGCGAACACGGCCGCCGTGGCGGTGCTGGCGCCGGACACGGCGGCGAAGCCGGCGGCCGAGAAGATCGTCGCCACGCCGAGTCCGCCCGGAAGCCAGCCGAGCCAGGCGCGCGCGCAGCGATAGGCCCCCCGGACGATCCCCGCATGATGGGCGAGATGGCCGATCAGGATGAAGAGCGGCAGCACCGACAGGGCGTAGTTGGTGGTGTCGGAATGGGGAATGTGGCCGGCGATGCCGACGGCGCGGTCGAAGCCGCGCAACGCCCACAGGCCGCAGAAGCCGACGATGCCGGCGGCGATGAAGATACGCACGCCCAGCGCGATCATGACCGCCAGCGCGATCATGCCGATGATGCCGTAGTGGATCGGTTCCATGTCCGTCTTCCGGCTCTATCGGCGCGCGGCCGGATCGACGTCGGCGGAACTCGCGACCGCCTCCTCGATCCGGTCGGGATGGGTCGGAACGGCGATCGGCGTCGCGTCCGGGCAGGCGACGAGGCGCAGGAACCCGATCAGCTCGAGGACGAGCCGCAGCCAGAGGATCGAAAGGGCGACGACCGGGACGAACTTCGACGGCCATGTCGGCCAGCGCGTGTTCATCGTCGAATCGCCGATCTCCAGCGCGTTCTCGAAGAAGTGCAGGACGCCGGGCCAGATCGCGGTGATCAGCGCGAGCGCGGCCAGCGTCGTCAGCGTCTCGACGATCCAGCGCCCGCGGCCGTGGAAATTGTCGATCAGGAGGTCGACGCGGATATGTCCCGCCAGCCGCCAGCAGTAGGAGATCGGCAGCAGCGCATAGAGCGCCATCGTCTGCTCGACGAGGTCGAGCTGGCCGTAGAGCGGCGAATTGAAGCCGCGGCGCAGCACGATCTCCGCGACGCCGACCCACATCACGAAGAAGATGACGAGCCCGGCGACGATGGCGGTCGCAAGCTCGACCCGGGAGAGGGCCCGGTCGGCGAGGGCGAGCGCCCCCGCCGCCGGACCGGGCGGCCGCCCTTCGGCGGTCATCGTGCCCGGCTCGTCCGATCCGCCGCAGGCCTCAGCGGCCGAGCGCCTTCTTCGCCTTCTCGGCTTCCGCCAGCACCAGGTCGAGCAGTTCCTGGGCAGGGATGTTCCTGGCCGACATTTCCTTGACCCAGGCGCCCCAGACCGGCTTCGCGCCGACGTCGCGGAACTTGGCAAGCTCGGCGTCGTCGTACTTGATGGCGGTCAGGCCGCGCTTCTCCCAGGCGGCGAGGTTCTTCGCGTCGGCCGTCTTCTGCGTCGTCTTCAACGCCTCGTAGGCGACCGGGCGGCCCGATTCCATCAGCGCGCGGTACTGCGGCGGGAGCTTGTTCAGCGCCTGCTCATTGACGATGGTCGGACAGTTGTTGGCGCCGGGCGCGAGGTTGGTCGTGTACCACTTCGCGATCTCCTCGATCTTGTAGGCCGCGAAGGCATAGGTGTAGGGGAAGGCTGCGGCACGGAAGACGCCGCGCTCCAACGAGTTGTAGACCTCCGGCGCCGGCACCGAGGTCGGAACCGCGCCCAGGTTGCGCAGCGCATCGCCGGTGCCGCCGAGCGCGCGCACGCGCATGCCCTTGAACATTTCCACCTTCACCGGTGGCTCGCCCGTACCCATCAGCTCGGACTGCGGCTGCAGCACCGACATCTGCAGGACGGCGTTCCAGCGCTTGAACTCGGCCACGATCACCGGGTGCTTGTAGACGATGTCGTGGACGCGGGCATGCACGTCGGGATCGGCGAGCGGCAGGCCCGGCAGGTCGAGCACGGTGATCGCCGGGTTCTTGCCCGGATGATAGCCGGTGCAGATCTGCGCCATTTCGAAGGCGCCGAGCTTGATGTTGTCGAGGTTGTCCGGCCCCTTCGACAGCGCGTCGCCATAATGGATCTTGATGGTGAACTTGCCGCCGGTCTCGGCCGAGACGTACTTGGACAGGGCCTCGATGCCGGCCGTGAAGGCCCGCGGCGGACCCCACACCGAGAGATCCCAGGCGACCTTCGGCCCGTCGACGGCAGCGGCGGCGGGCATGGCGATGAGTGCGGCGAACGCGGCCGGCGCGGCCGCGGCGACGAAACGGTTCATGATGTTCCCTCCCTCGGGATTCCTGGGCAGGGCTGTCCGCGACGCCAGATCCCGAAGGACCGGCAGCGGGCGCCCCGTTCGTATCGTCGGCGATGGTGCGGGAAGGACGGAGCGCGGTCAAACCGGAATCGTCGGGCCTGCCCTCAGGCGAACCCGGCGACGAACAGGACCAGGATCGCCGCCGGCGCCACCCAGCGCAGGACCAGCGCCAGCTGACGGGCGCGGCGCGGCGCGATCCCCAGCGCGCCGGCGATCACGTCCGGCGTCATCGCGAAGCCGGCGAAGATCGCAAAGGCGAAGCCGGCCGCCGGCAGCAGCAGGTTCGAGGCGAGGAGGTCGATGGTCTCGAACAGGCCGGCGTCCGACCATGCGGGCAGGAACCCGAGCGGCCGGACGCCCTGCCAGCGGTTGAAGGACAGCACGGTCGGCAGCCCGCCCGCGAAGACGGCCAGCCCGGCCAGTCCCGCGGCCCTGCCCCGTCCCCATCCCCGGCGCTGCACCAGCGGCGCGACCAGCAGTTCCAGCAGCGAGATGGCCGACGCCAGTGCCGCAATCGCGAGCAGGAGGAAGAACAGGAAGCCCAGGATGCCGCCGCCCGCGACGCCGCCGAACGCGATCGGCAGGGTGACGAAGACGAGGCTGGCCCCGGCGGCCGGATCGAGGCCATGGGCGAACACCAGCGGAAACACGGCGAAGCCCGCGAGCAGCGAGATCGCGCTGTCGCCGAGGACGATGACCGCGGCGGCCGAACCGAGGCGGATCTCGCGGCCGGTATAGGCGGCATAGGTGACCATCACGCCGAGGCCGACGCCGATCGAGAAGAAGCCGAGGCCGAGCGCCTCGATCGCCGTCCGCGCCGTGAAGCCTTCGAAACGCGGCGCGAAGAGGAACGATGCCGCCTGTCCGAAGCCGCCCCCGAGCGAGCCATAGACCGCGATGAGCAGCAGGATCGCGAAGAGGATCGGCATGAGCCAGGTGCAGGCCCACTCGATGCCGCCGCCGACGCCGCGCGCGACGATGGCCACGGTCGCGGCGAGGAAGGCCGCCTGCCCGCCGGCCAGTCGCCAGGGATCGGCCGCCAGATCGGCGAACCGGCCGCGCGCGGCCGCGGCGTCGACGTTGGCGAAGCCTTCCACCACCGACATCGCCGCGTAGTCGAGCGTCATCCCGGCGATCACCGCGTAGTAGGTGAGGATGAGAAACCCGCCGGCCATCGCAATACCCGCCGCCCAGCGCCAGCGGTCGGACCGGCCGGCGCCGCGGGCGACGACCGAGATGCTGGTGAGGGCGTCGCCGCCCCCGCGGCGGCCGATGGCGAACTCGGCCAGCAGCAGCGGCACGACCACGATCGCCAGGCCGGCGGCATAGAAGAGCAGGAACACCCCGCCGCCGTTCTCCCCCACCTCGTAGGGGAACTTCCAGATCGAGCCGAGGCCGACGGCCGAGCCGATCGAGGCCATCAGGAAGCCGATGCGGCCGGACCACTGGTTCGCGCGTGTCGCCATCGCCGCCAGGGTGCCGCGGCGCGCCCCGCACGTCGAGTGCTGCGCCGTCTCCACCGACGCAGATGGGCGCTTGCGTCGCATCAAGTGATGAATTATGATTTTCGTCAGTCAACAGGAACATCCGATGCCGCCGATCCCGCGGCCCCGCACGGGCAGCACCGCCGACGAGACCCGCAGCCGCATCCTCGAGAAGTCCGAGGAGCTGTTCCGGCGCCTCGGCTTCGCCAAGACCGCCGTCGCGGACATCGCGGGCGAACTCGGCATGTCGCCCGCCAACGTCTATCGCTTCTTCGCGTCGAAGAACGCCCTGGTCGAGGCGATCTGCCAGCAGCATCTCGCCCGCATCCACGCCGACCTGTCGCAGATCGCCCGCGCCCCGGCGCCCGTGGCCGATCGCCTGGAACGGTTCGTGATCGGCATCCTGCGCTACCACAAAGCCAATTTCCTGCATGAGCGGCGCCTGCACGACATCGTCCTGGTGGCGATGGAGCACAGCTGGGGGTCGATCGAACAGCACAAGCAGACGCTGGCCGGCCTCATCGAGTCCATCCTGCGCTCCGGCGTCGAGACCGGGGAGGTCGGTGCGATCGACCCGGGCGAGACGGCCCAGGTGATCCTCGGCTGCTTCACGCGCTTCTGCCACCCGCAGGTGATCGAGCAGCATGTCGACGACGATCTCGAGGCCCAGGCGACGGCGACGGTGCGCTTCCTGTGCCGGGCCCTGCGCTGAGACTTTGATTTGTCCCAATTGTGACGAATTACGGATTTCGTCAGTGATCAATCCTTAGGCGATCGATCGGAGATGGAGCATCCCATGAACCGCAAGACCGCTCTCCGGGCCCTGGCCCTGCTGTCCCTGGTCGGCATCGCCGGCGGCATCGCCGCCTGCAAGCGCGAAGAGGCGGCCGCGCGCGAGCCCGTCATCCCCCGCGTGCAGGTCGAACGCATCACCTTCCAGCCGAGCGAGACGGCGCGCACCTTCGTCGGGGTCGTCCGGCCGCGGCACGAGACGGACCTCGGCTTCCGGGTCGCCGGCAAGATCGTGGAGCGGCGGGTCGACGCCGGCGACCGGGTGCGCAAGGGCGATCTCGTCGCCCGTCTGGACACCACCGACCTCCAGCTGCAGGTGGAGAGTGCCGAGGCCGAACTCGCCGCCGCCACCTCGAACCTGGCCCAGGCCGCGTCGGACGAGCGGCGCTATGCCGGGCTGCGCAGCAACGGCTTCGCCGCGACCGCCGACTACGACCGCAAGAAGGCGGCGCGCGACGAAGCCGACGGTCGTGCGAAGCGGGCGCGCCGGACGCTCGAACTGGCCCGCAACCAGCTCGAATATGGCGAGCTGCGGGCCAGTGCAGACGGTGTCGTCACCGCCGTACTGGCCGAGGCCGGGCAGGTCGTGGCCGTCGGTCAGGCCGTTGCCCGCATCGCCCAGTCGGACGAGCGCGAGGCGCTCGTTGCCCTGCCGGAGACCTGGCTGGCCGATGCGCCGGAGGCCACCGCCGCGGTCCGGCTGTGGTCGCAGGACAACCGCCCCTACCGCGCCACGCTGCGCGAACTCTCGCCGCAGGCGGACACCGCGACGCGCACCTATGCGGCGCGCTTCCGTATCGAGGAGGCCGGCGAGGAGGCCGCCTTCGGCATGACGGCAACCGTCACCCTGACCCGCCGGGAGCAGGTCGCCGCCGCCCAGGTGCCGCTTGCCGCCATCATCAACCGCGGCGAGGGCCCGCACGTCTATGTCGTCGACCCGGCGACCGAGACGCTGGAGGCACGGCCGGTCACGGTCGCGACCTTCGGCAGCCGCACCGCGGCCGTGACCGACGGGATCGCGGACGGCGAGACGATCGTCACCCTCGGCGTCCAGAAGCTGGAGGCCGGCCGCAAGGTCCGTCCCCTTCCCATCCGCTGATCCCCGCCCCATCCCCCTTCCCGGAACCCGGCGCCATGCGCGGCTTCAACCTCTCGGCCTGGGCGATCGCGCATCGCGCGATCGTCCTCTACCTGATGCTGGTCGTCGCCGCGGGCGGCATCTACGCCTATACCAAGCTGGGCCGCGCCGAGGATCCGAGCTTCACCATCAAGGTGATGATCATTTCGGCCGACTGGCCGGGCGCCACCGCCGACGAGATGCGGACCCAGGTCGCCGACCGCATCGAGAAGAAGCTGCAGGAGGTGCCGCACCTCGACCGGGTCGAGACCTATACCCGCCCCGGCTCGGCCGTGGTCCAGCTCGTCCTGCGCGACACCACGCCGCCGGGCGAGGTCCAGGATCTCTGGTACCAGGTACGCAAGAAGGTCGGCGACATGCGCGGCGACCTGCCGACCGGCGTCCGCGGCCCCTGGTTCAACGACGAGTACGGCGACGTCTATTCGGCGCTCTACATGCTGACCGCCGACGGCCTCTCCATGGCCGACCTCAAGCAGCGGGCGGAGGACATTCGGCAGACGATCCTCCGGGTGCCCGGCATCACCAAGGTCGACATCATCGGGGCGCAGCCCGAACGCCTCCACATCGAGTTCAGCCATGCGCGGCTGGCGACCCTCGGCATCGCCCCACAGGAGATCTTCGACAGCGTCGCCCGCCAGAACGCGGTGGTGGCGGCCGGTGCCGTGGACACCGACGCCGACCGCGTCAACGTGCGGGTGGACGGCGCGCTCGGCGGTGCTGCGGCGATTGCGGCCGTCCCGGTCGCCTCGGGCGGCCGCGTCTTCCGCCTGGGCGACATCGCGACCGTGACCGCCGGCTACCAGGATCCGCCGCGCTTCCTCGTTCGCCAGGAAGGCCGGCCGGCGATCGGCATCGGCGCCGCCATGGCCGACGGCACCGACATCCTGGCGCTGGGACGCGACCTGGAGCAGACCGTGGCGGCGATCCGCGCCGAGCTGCCGGTCGGCATCGATCTGGCCCAGATCGCCGACCAGCCGAAGGTCGTGGAAGGCTCCGTCGCCGAGTTCGTGAAGGTCTTCGCCGAGGCGCTCGCGATCGTGATGATCGTCAGCCTGATCTCGCTCGGGTTCCGCACCGGCATCGTCGTCGCCCTGTCGGTGCCGCTGGTGCTGGCGATCGTGTTCCTCGTCATGTACGCGGCCGGCGTGCCGCTGAACCGCATCACGCTGGGCGCACTCATCATCGCGCTCGGCCTGCTGGTCGACGACGCCATCATCGCCATCGAGATGATGGTGGTGAAGATGGAGCAGGGCTGGGACCGGGCGGCCGCGGCCAGCTATGCCTGGACCTCGACGGCCTTCCCCATGCTCACCGGCACGCTGGTCACGGCCGCGGGCTTCCTGCCGGTCGGGTTCGCCAAGTCCTCGTCCGGCGAGTATGCCGGCGGCATCTTCTGGGTCGTCGGCCTGTCGCTCATCGTCTCCTGGCTGGTCGCCGTCGTCTTCACCCCCTATCTCGGCTTCAAGCTGCTGCCGGACTTCTCGAAGCGCGCGAAGCACGGCGACCCGGCCGCGATCTACGACACCCGCATCTATCGCTGGCTGCGCGCGGCCGTGGCCGCCTGCGTGCGCTGGCGGATCACCGTCGTGGCGCTGACCGTCGCCATGCTCGGAACCTCGATCTGGGGCTTCGGCTTCGTGCAGCAGCAGTTCTTCCCGACCTCGACCCGGCCGGAGCTGTTCCTCGAGATGCGCATGCCCGAAGGCACCGCGATCGGGGCCAGCCTCGCCACCGCCGAGGCCGCCGAGAAGCTGCTCACGGGCGATCCCGACATCGAGACCTTCACGACCTATGTCGGCCAGGGATCGCCGCGCTTCTGGCTCGGCCTCAACCCCGCCCTGCCCAACCCCAACTTCTCCCAGATCGTCATCCTGGCGCGCGACACCGCGGCGCGGGAGCGGATCAAGGCGCGCCTGGACCGCGCCATCGCCGGCGGCGCGCTGTCCCAGGCGCGCGTCCGCGTCGACCGCTTCGTCTTCGGCCCGCCGGTCGGATTTCCGGTGCAGTTCCGCGTCGCCGGTCCGGACGCGCAGACGGTGCGCGAGATCGCGACCCGCGTGCGCGCCGCCATGCAGCAGGACCACCGCGTCATCGACCCGCACCCGAACTGGGGCGAGCAGGTCAAGAGCGTGCGCCTCGCCGTCGACCAGGATCGTGCCCGCGCCCTCGGGCTGACGCCGCAGGAGATCGGCCAGACCCTGGCGACCCTGCTCGACGGCTATACCGTCACGCAGCAGCGCCGCGGCATCGAGCTCGTCGACGTCGTCGCCCGAGCGGTGCCCGAGGAACGCCTGTCGCTCGACCGCCTGCCCGAACTGACCGTCGCGACGCGGGGCGGCGTGCCGGTGCCGGTATCCCAGGTGGCACGGATCGAGTACGGCTTCGAGGAGCCGATCCTGTGGCGGCGCAACCGCGACATCGTCATGACGGTGCGCGGCGACGTCGTCGACGGCGTCCAGCCGCCGGACGTGACCGGGGCGCTGCAGCCGCGGATGGATGCCATCGCGGCGACCCTGCCGCCCGGCTACCGGATCGAGACCGGAGGATCGGCCGAGGAGAGCCGCAAGGCCAACGCCTCGATCGCCGCCGTCCTGCCGGTGACGCTGCTGGCGATGCTGACGCTGCTGATGGTCCAGCTCCAGAGCTTCGGCCGGCTGGCGCTGGTCTTCTCCACCGCCCCGCTCGGCATCATCGGTGCGGCCGGGATGCTGCTGGCGACCGGCCGGCCCTTCGGCTTCGTCGCCCTGCTCGGCCTGCTCGCCCTGTCCGGGATGATCATGCGCAACTCGGTCATCCTGGTGGACCAGATCGAGCACGACGTGCGCGACGGTCATGGCCGCCACCGCGCGATCATCGACGCCACCGTGCGCCGCTCGCGGCCCGTGGTGCTGACGGCGCTAGCCGCCATCCTGGCGATGATCCCGCTGTCGCAGAGCGTCTTCTGGGGACCGATGGCGATCACCATCATGGGTGGGCTGATCGTCGCCACCCTGCTGACGCTGTTCTTCCTGCCGGCCCTCTACGCCCTGGCCTTCCGCGTGCGCGAAAGCGAGGGCGAGGCCGCGGCGGCGCATGCCGCCGGCCCCGCCCCGCTGCCGGCTCCGGCGGAGTAGCCGCCGCTACTGCTGCGGCCGCCGCTCGCGCTTGGCACGCGTCGCCGCCGCGTCTGCCGGGGTGACCGTGCCGTCCTTGTCGTCGTCCTGACGCGCGAAGGCGGCGGCGCCGGACGCGTCGTACTCGGCCCGGTCGATGCGGCCGTCCTTGTTGCGATCGAGCGCATCGAAGCGGACCCGCGCCTGACGGAGCTGCCGCAGGCGCTCCTCCTCCTTCTTGTCCGGTTCGCGGCCGGACTGGGCGAGTTGCAGCGCCAGGCGGCCGGCATACTCGGCGACATACTCGGTCTCGTCGACCGAGCCGTCGGCGTCGATGTCCGTCGCCCGATAGCGCTGCCCGCGGACGGCATCGAACTCCGCCCGCGTCACCTGGCCGTCGCCGTCGGTGTCGTAGTCGTGGATGAAGGCCGAGCCGCCGTGCGGGGCCGCGACCGCGGCCGGCGCGCCGAGCATGAGGACGAGGGCTGCGGTCAGGGAAAGGCGGGGCATGGATCGTCTCCGGTCGGTCAGGCGGATCATGTCGCGTCGAACGTCAGGGTGTAGGTGTAGCTGCGGTAGGGCGTCTCGGCCCCCGCCGGCGCCCGGGTGCGGTGGCGGACGAGGAGGAGGTACGTCCCGGCCAAGTCCGGCCGCAGGGTGACGCGGCCGTCGGCATCGGTTTCGGCCTGCTGCGTCCCCTTCCCCCCGTCCCCGCCGGCGGCGCCGCGATGCAGCGTCACCGCCGCGCCGGGCAGCGGCTTGCCGTCGAAGAGAACGCGGAAGGCCGCGTCGGCGCCGCTCGAAAGGCCGCCGGGATGGGACAGGGGTACGATCTCCAGCCCGCCGCCATGCGGCCGGAGCACGCCGTCCGTGGCCCGGCCGCGGGTGACATAGGCCTCCGCCAGGGTCACGCTCTGGACCGCGACCAGCTCGACGCCCTGCGGCGCCGGGCGGCCCTCGCCGGCCATGCG
The DNA here is from genome assembly GCA_006738865.1 of Allostella sp. ATCC 35155. Taxonomy (GTDB): domain Bacteria; phylum Pseudomonadota; class Alphaproteobacteria; order ATCC43930; family Allostellaceae; genus Allostella. The sequence continues at coordinate 1,462,250 of AP019701.1, read as the reverse complement.
CCAACCACCATCCGCCCGGTACATCCGGCCCTTGCGGCCGAGGCGCAGGCCGGAGGTGAGCCGGTAGGTTCCTTCCTGCGCGAGGTCGGCCTCGAAGACCGCAAGGTCGCGCAGGTGGGTGACCGGGCCGACCTCCCTGCGGCTGCCGTCCGGCGCCAGCATGTGGAAGGGGGCGTCCCGCATGGTGATGTCGGGGATGAAGACATGGTCCGAGAAGGATGCCTCGACCGAGATGTGGCCCCGCTTGCCGACATCGAACTGGGCCGGCAGCAGATAGGGCATGTGGGCCAGCGCCGAGCCGGCCAGGACGGCCAGCCCGGCCAAGCCTGTCAGGACCGACCGTAGCCGCCGGCCCGCGTTGCGCATCGTCGCCATGTTCGGCCTCCCGCCGCCGGTCGGCGGCTGCTCTTGGTGGGGGATCAGCATCAGAAGCGCGCCTTCGCGGTGACCAGGAAGGTCCGCCCGCGGCCGGTCGCGCCGCCGACCCCGGGCGAGGTGCTGAGCGCCGGCGAATAGGCGCGGTCGAAGAGGTTGGTCACATTGGCGTTGAGCTCGAAATTCTCGGTGATCTGGTAGTTCGCGAAGAGGTCGGCGGTGACGTAGCCGTCCTCGTGCGGGTCGGTGCCGGCCGCCACGTTGACCTCGCCGACATAGCTCTCGCTGACCGCGTTGATGCGGCCGCCGACGGTGAGCGCCCGGTCGAGGAACCGCGCGCCCGCCGTCAGCGAGGCGACGTGGTCGGGCAGGTAGCTCTGGGCGCCGAACCCGTTGACCTGGGACGGCAGCTCCGAATCGGTGAAAGTGTAGGCGAAGCTGGCGAAGGCGACGCCGGCGTCGTAGGCGCCCTGCAGCTCGACGCCCTGGACCGTCGAGGTGCCGGGATTGTTGGCGAAGTGGACGCCGCCCGTCAGGTTCGCCGTCACGTAGTTGTCGATGCGGTTGTAGTAGTAGTTGCCCTTGAACCGCAGCCGGTCGCCGGCGAAGAGCACGTCGTTGCGGCGGATGTTGGCGCCGATCTCCCAGCCCTTCGACACTTCCGGCTCGAGGAACGGGTTGGGGAAGAAGGACTGGCGCGGCCCGCCCTGCTGCGAGGGATGGTCGCCGCCGGTCAGCAGTTCCGACACGGTCGGGGCGCGGAACGCCTCGCCATAGGTGACGAAGGGCTGCAGCCAGGGCGTGGCGTTGATCGCCAGGGTCACCTTCGGATTGAAGCGCCCTTCCGAGCGGTCGACCTCGTAGGGGCCGGCCGGCATGCCGAGCGGATTGCCCTCGACCACCGAGCCCGTGCCGTTCGCGGTGAAATGGTCGTAGCGCAGGCCGACGACGAGATCGGCGATGCCGTAGGAGAAGGTGGTGGTGGAGAAGACGCTGCCGATCGAACTCTCGCCGCTCGGGTTGACGCCGCGGTCGGGCACGGCATCGCTGTTGCGGACCTCGACATCGTCCTTGAAGTATTCGACGCCGTAGCTCGCCGTGACCCGCACGGGACCGAGCGCGAAGCGCGAGGTGTTGGTGACGTCGCCGCCGAAGCCGCCATCCTCGATCACGCGCCCGAGCGCGCTCGATGCCGAGAGCGCGCCCGTGTACTTCATCCGGACATAGTTGTAGTAGGCGTTGACCCGGAGATCGACCAGGTCGCTGCCCGGCGCATAGGCGTAGTTCGCGGTGAACTGCCGCGAATCCACGTCCTGGAAATAGGAATTCGCGAAGAACTCGTTGCGGTAGATGTTCGCGCCCAGCTTCAGGCTGTGGCTGTCGCCGGCCTTCAGGTCCAGCTTCATGATGCCGGAGATGATGTCCTGGCCGGTGTTCGGGACCTTGTCGCCATCGCCGTTGCGATAGCTGCGGGAGTCGCGCTTGCTGATGCCGCCCGCGACCGCGACCTTGTCGGTCAGTCGGACGGCGCCCATCGCCGATTCCGCCCAACCGGCGCCGTTGGTGCCGTAGGTCGTCGCCGCCTGCGCGCCCCAGCTCCGGCCCGGAGCGATCAGGTCGTCGACGCCGACGGTGCGGAAATTGACCGATCCGGCCAGCGCGCCGGCGCCGCCCGCCCCCGACACGGCGCCGCGGTTGATGTCGACGCCGACGATGAAGGCGGGGTCGACATAGGCGAAGCCCTGCGCCTCGTGGCCGGTGAAGCGGAAGTTCTGCCGCACCCCGTCGACCATCATGTTGACGCGGCCCGACCCTTCCAGGCCGCGCATGTTCACCGCGATGCCGGGGTTCTGGACGCTGTCGCGGGTGAAGACGCCCGGCTGGGCACGCAGCACGTCGTCGAGGTTGTTGCCGCCGAACTGTTCGATCTCGTCGCGGCCGACCCGGCCGGTGGCGGCCGGCTTCGCATAGGGATCCTCGACCGGGCCGGCTTCCACCACGACGGGCGACAGGTAGGTCGCCGGCTGGCTGCGACCGGTGGACGGGACCGTCTGCGCCGCCACGGCGGACGCGAGAACCAACGGCGCTGCCCCCGACAGCAGCGCCAAGCGATAGCGATAGCTCGTCATCGACCCCCCTCGGGCGGACGCAGGGCACATGGCCGGCTTGCGTCGGTCGCCGGGAAACATATCGAGGCAGGGGACTAAGTTGATATTGCGACTCACTCGCATTGTCAATGCAAGCGAACACCGCGGCAGCGCAGCGCTACCCTTCTCCCGCTGTCGGCGCGCAGCCCCGGTCTACAGCGACGTCAGCACGTCGTCGGATTCGAGTTGCCCGGGCGTCACGCCGACGAGGAACACGCCCCCCTCGCCGGTAGGCACCAGCGTGCCGGCGACCCCGCCGAGCACGGTTTCGGTCGCCACCGCGACGATCTCCGCGAAAGTGAGGAGAACCACCTCCTCCGTCAACGGCGCGCTGGCCAACAGCGCGAACGCATCCTCCTCGCCGTCGAAGTCGGCGATGGTCGTCATCCCGTTCGGGAGGACGACGAACTGGTCCGCGCCCTCGCCACCGATCATCCGGTCGTCGCCGTTGCCGCCGAACACGACGTCCGTACCGGCGCCACCATCCAGCCGGTCGCTGCCATCGTCCAACTCGAACAGGCGGTCGTCCCCCTCCTCGCCGAACAGGCTGTCACTGCCGTCGGTACCGGTGAGCACGTCGTTGCCGACGCCGCCATAGGCGAGATCCGCGTTGCCGCCGGCCACGACGAAATCGTCGCCCTCGTCGCCGAAGATCGTGTCCCGCCCGTCGTCGCCGCTGCCGAACAGTCCTTCGACGAAGATGTCGTTGCCCGCGCCGCCGCGGAAGACGTCGTCGCCCGCACCGCCCAGCCCATAGTCGTCGCCCGCACCGCCGTCGAGCCGGTCGTCCCCCGCCTCGCCCAGGAGGATGTCGTTGCCGAGATCGCCGCTCAGCGTATCGGCGCCGTCGCCGCCATAGACCAGATCCTCGCCCTGGCCGCCGAAGACGCCGTCGTCACCGACGCCGCCGAAGACGGTGTCGCTGCCGATGTTGCCGTTGACATGCCAGTCGTCGCCATCGTCGCCATAGACGAGATCGTCGCCCTGGCCGCCGCGGACGAAATCGCGGCCGGGTCCGCCCGCGACCCAGTCGATGCCGGTATTGCCGTTGAGGGCGTCGTCGCCATCGCCGCCGAGGACGGTGTCGTCCCCGTCGCCGCCGAGGATCAGGTCGTCGCCGTCGTCGCCGGCAAGCCGGTCGTCGCCGCTGCCGGCATTGTCGAGGTTGGTGCCGCCGAAGATCGAGTCCGCGCCGGCTCCGCCGACCACGGTGTCGTTGCCGGCGGCACCGACGATGAAGTCCGCGCCCTCGCCGCCGTCGCCGGAATCCGCTCCTGCACCGAGATCGAGGACATCGTCGCCGCCGACGCCGACCACCGCGTCGTCGCCGGCGAGCGCGAAGTAGGTGTCGCTGCCCTCCGTTCCGGCGAACAGGTCGCCGCCGTTGGTGCCATTGGCCATCATATCCCCCCGGGCGACACCCGGGGGCGCCGCTACACCAGTTCGAAATCCGCTGCCGACAACTCTGCCTTGGTCACCCCCACGAGGTACACCCCCTCGCCGCTGGTGCCGAGCGGGACGAAGGCGCCATCGTCGGTGTCGACGATGCGCTGGATCAGCTCCTCGATCGAGCCGACCGGCGAGCCGTTGATCGCCCCGTTCTCGACATCGACGAGGATGCGGTCGAAGCCGGGCTCGTAATCGTCGATGCGGTCGATGCCGCCGGCCGCAGTGAAGAAGAACCGGTCGGCGCCGACGCCGCCCTGCAGCGTGTCGTTGTCTCGGTCGCCCGACAGGAAGTCGTCGTCGGAGCCCGCGAACAGGAAATCCATGCCCTGCCCGCCATGCAGGGTGTCGTTGCCGGCAGAGCCGAAGACGTTGTCGTTGCCGATGTTGCCGTTGGCGAAGTCGTTGCCGAACTCGCCATAGACATAGTCCTGGCCCTGGCCGCCCAGCAGCGTGTCGTCGCCGTTGTCGCCGCGCAGCAGGTCCTCGCCGATGTTGCCGTTCAGCCAGTCGTCGTGGTTGTCGCCGAACAGCTGGTCGTTGCCGCCGCGCCCGAAGATCGTGTCGTCGCCGGCCCCGCCGCGGATCGAGTCCGCCGCGTCCGAGCCGTTGAGCACGTCGTCGTCGATGAACGCGCCGAAGATGATGCCGCCATTGACCGTGGTCGGCCCTACCAGATCCGCCATCCTGACCTCTCCTGTCTGTCAGGCCGCCCGTGCCGGCGGCCGCCTCATTCGTCGACGACCGGATTGCGCAGCAGTCCGACCCCGGAAATCTCCACTTCGATCACGTCGCCCGCCCGCATGTATTCGGGCGGATTGCGCCGCGAACCGACCCCGCCCGGCGTGCCGGTGACGATGACGTCGCCCGGCGCCAGGGGCGTGAAGGTCGAAATGTAGGCGATCTGCTCGGGGATCGAGAAGATCATCATGTCCGTCGTCGTGTCCTGGCGGACGCCGCCGTTGAGGCGGGTGGTCAGGCGCAGTTTCGTCGGGTCGGGGATCTCGTCCGCCGTCACCATCCAGGGCCCGAAGGCGCCGGTGGCGGCGAAGTTCTTGCCCGGCGTGAACTGGTGCGTATGCCGCTGCCAGTCGCGCACCGAACCGTCGTTGTAGCAGGCATAGCCGGCGACATGGGCCAGCGCGCCGGCCTCGGCGATATGGCGGCCGGGCTTGCCGATGACGATCGCCAGCTCGCCTTCGTAGTCGAGCCGGTCGGAGACGCGCGGACGGACCATCGCCTCGCCGTGGCCGATCTGGCTGTCGGCGAAGCGCGCGAAGATGACCGGCTTCTCGGTCACGTCGCGGCCGCCCTCGGCGACATGGTCGCGATAGTTGAGGCCGATGCAGACGATCTTGCCGGGATCCGGGACGACCGGTCGGAAGCGGATGTCGGCCAGCCGATGATCGGCCTTGCCCTGCGCCACCAGGGCCGCCGCCTCCCCGTAGGCATCGGCCGCGATCAGGGCGCGCAAGGTCGGTCGACGCAGGCCGAGCCGCGCCCCGAGATCGACGACGCCGTCGCCGACCACGGCCCCGTAGCTGTCGCGGCCATCGGCAGTGAAGGACAGAAGCTTCATCGGATCGGAACGCCCCCTCGAAATGGCGGCGCATACTGGTTCGCCCGCCCCGTCCTGTCCAGACGCTGCCCCTCGCCCATGATCGCCGGTTGCGGCCGTATCGCGCGGCAGTCTAGGTTTCCGGACACGAACGGTCGGCAGGCGGACGCCGACGACGGGGCCGGGGGGCCTTTTCGGACAGGAGGTAGGAACGATGGCGTTCATCGCCGCAACCCAGTCGCTGAACGTATTCTCCGACAAGCTGATCCCGCTGCCCGAGAATTCGCTGATCCTGACGGCGACCGCGACATCGCTGGTGGCGATGCGGCCGGAAGGCGGCGGAACCGCGATCGACGGCGACTTCACGTACCCGGCAGGGGGCGAACGCGTGGAGCCGACGGGCGGCACCATCGAGGATTATTCCGTCGGCCTGCCCGACGGCACGCGCCTCTTCGACCTGACCGGCGGCGACGTCGATGTCGAGACGTTCCTCGGGTTCCGCGCGGAAGGCGACGTCTTCGGCTATGTCCAGTATCTGCTGCAGGGCGCCGACACCCTGTTCGGCAGCACCGGCGCCGACACGCTCGCCGGCTTCGACGGCGACGACACGCTGAACGGCAATCCCGGCAACGACCTCGCCTACGGCAATGGCGGCGCCGACCGGGTCATCGGCGGCAGCGGCAACGACTGGCTGTTCGGCGGCATGGGCGCCGACACGGTGCTGGGCGGGCCCGGCGACGATCCGTTCGTCACCGGCAATCTCGGCGACGACTATGTCTTCGGCAATCTCGGCAACGACACGATCTATGGCGGCCAGGGCGACGACACGCTGATCGGCGACGACGGCGACGGCAGCGGCAATGGCGGCGACGACCTGCTGTTCGGCGACCGCGGCGACGACGACCTCTATGGCGATTTCGGCAACGACACGCTGGTGGGCGGCACCGGGGCCGACCGCTTCTTCTTCTTCACGGGCGAGGGCGTCGACCGAATCATTGACTTCCAGCCGGGCGAAGGCGACCGGATCGCCATCGAGATGGACATCAACGGCACGGGCATCGAAACGTTCGCCGATCTGCAGCCGAACATCCGAGCCGACGGCTTCGGCGGCTCCTACATCGACCTCGGCGACGACAACGGCGTCTTCGTCGAGCGGGTGCCGCCGGGCGCACTGGCCCAGGACATGGTGCAGTTCTTCTTCTGAGCTAGAGACGGTTCAGCGGCAGCTTCAAGTAGCGGTGGCCGTCGCCTTCGGGCGGCGGCAGCCGCCCGCCGCGGATGTTCACCTGGATCGAAGGCAGGATCAGCTTCGGCATCGACAGCGTGCGGTCGCGCTCGGTCCGCATCTGGACGAACTCCGCTTCGCCGACCCCGTCATGGACGTGGATATTGTCCGTCCGCTCGGCGGCGACCGTGGTTTCCCAGACGAATTGGTCGCGACCGGGCGCCTTGTAGTCGTGGCAGAGGAAGAGCCGCGCCTCCCCCGGCAGCGACAGCAGGCGCCGGATCGAGCCGAACAGCCGCCGCGCATCGCCGCCGGGAAAGTCCGCCCGGGCGGTGCCGTAGTCCGGCATGAAGATGGTATCCCCGGTGAAGACGGCGTCGCCGACGACATAGGCCATGTCGGCCGGCGTATGGCCGGGGACATGCAGCGCAACCGCCGGGATGCCGCCGATCGCGAAGGTCGAGCCGTCGTCGAACAGGACGTCGAACTGCGAGCCGTCGCGGGCGAACTCCGGCTCCAGGTTGAAGATCCCCGCGAACGTCTCCTGCACGGTCACGATCGAGCGGCCGATCGCCAGGCGGCCGCCCAGCCGGTCCTGCAGATGCGGCGCCGCCGACAGATGGTCGGCATGGGCGTGGGTCTCGAGCAGCCAGTCGACCGTCAGGCCGGCCTCCTCGACATGGCGGACGATCGCGTCGGCCGAGCGCGTGTCGGTCCGGCCGGCCGCCGCGTCGAAGTCGAGCACGCTGTCGACGATGGCCGCCCGCCGGGTCTTCGGGTCGTGAACGACGTGAGTCGCCGTGAACGTCGCCTCGTCGAAGAAGGTCCGGACCTCGGGCGTCGCCCCGGCAGCGGCCGCCGCGCGAACCTGGGCGGACGCGGTCTCGACATGCGTGTCGGCCATGGCAGGCTCCATATATAAGTCTCATCTAATTTACAGTTCGACCGGCCGCTCCGTCAAACGCCCGATCGGCCAAGTTCGATCCCCGCCACTCCCGTGACGTGGTAGATTCGCGCGTCGCAGATTCGTCTTTTCGGGGGGGCGAACCATGGCCGTCGTCGTTGCCAGCCAACCGCTGGACCTGCTCGCAGCCGGCTTCTTTCCCGGCGTTCCCGGCTCCACGCCCGCCGAGGCGGCGACGCCGGAGAGTGCCGTACTCCGCGAACCCGACGGGACGATGGTCTATCTCGGCGGCGAATTCGCCGTCTCCGGCGGCGAGGTTGTCGGCGGCACGATCACGTCGCTGGGCGAGGAATGGCCGGCGACGGGCGATCTCTATGCCAGTTCCGGCGTCGACATCGCCTGGGAGGAGTATCTCGGCTTTCGCGACACCGGCAATTCGTTCGGCTTCGTCTTCCGCCTGCTGCGGGGCGACGACGAGGTCTATGGCAGCGACGGAGCGGACCGGCTGGTCGGGTTCGACGGCTCCGACCTCGTCGACGGCGGGCGCGGCGACGACGACGTCAACGGCAACACCGGCGCCGATACGGTCTGGGGCGGCAACGGCCGCGATTTCGTCCGCGGCGGCCAGGGAGAAGACCTCGTCTTCGGCGGCAATGGCGACGACTGGCACGTCAACGGCAACATCGGCAACGACACCGTGCTGGGCGGCGCAGGCAGCGACACGGTCTATGGCGGCCAGAACGCGGACCTGCTGTTCGGCGACTATGGCGACGGCTCGGCCTTCGGCGGCAACGACCACCTGATCGGCAATCTCGGCCGCGACTCCCTCTATGGCGAGGACGGCAACGACACGCTGGAGGGCGGCGAAGGATTCGACGTTTTCTACTTCCAGTCCGGCGGGGGCGACGACCACATTCTCGACCTGTCCCTCGGCGAAGACCTGATCGCGATCGAGAGCGGCATCAACGGCACCATCCTGGTCGAGGGCGCGCCCTTCTCCGCCATCCAGGGGCGTCTGGCCACGGTCGGGGCGGACACGCTGCTCGATCTCGGCGACGGCAACACGGTGACGATCGTCGGAATCCTGCCGGGGCAACTCCAGGCAGCGAACTTCATCTATTTCGACGCCTGAACCCCGACACTCACGCGCGCGCGAGCCCGGCGTTGGACTCCTCGAACAGCCGCTTCAGCCCCTCGGAGCTGTAGGGTTCCTCGGCCAGCGATTCCGGGTCCCACTGGCTGCGCCCCGGCGCAAAGAAGTCGCCGCCATAGACATGCAGTGCGCCGGTCAGCCGCGGAATGGGATTGGTCACGGAATGGATGATGTCGCGTCCGAGCGGCGCCACGTCGCCGACGGACAGCGCCTCGGCGCCGGCCGCCTCGATGCCGCGCTCGCCGTCCTTGGTGCGGCGCCAGAAGATGTTGTCCTCGCGGCCCGTATAGATGCCGATCACCGCCCACATGCGGTGATTGTGCGGCTGGAGCGTCATGTGCGGTCCCCAGACGAGGTTGAGCACGGTCAGCTCCGGCGAACGATGGATCACGTTGACCGCGGCCCGCTCCGGCTCGCCGACGCCGCGCAGGATCGCGCCCGGGTCGGCCATCGCCCGCAGCATCACCTCCCGCACCGCCTTGTGGGTGGGATCGGCCGCAACCGCGGCACGGCATTCCTCCACGAAACGCTCGACATCGAACATGATCACGACCTCCCCTGATCGGTACCGGCAGCGGCCAGCGTCTCGCGCAGGGCCGTCTTGAGCACCTTTCCATAGTTGTTCTTCGGCAGCGCGTCGACGAAGCGATAGTCCTTCGGCCGCTTGAAACGCGCAATGTGGTCGAGGCAGAGACGGTCGAGTTCCGCCGCGGCGACCGTCGCCCCGCCCCGACCGACCACGAAGGCGACCACCTCCTCGCCCCATTCCGCATGCGGGCGGCCGACGACCGAGACCTCCGCCACGTCGGGATGGCGCAGCAGCACCTCCTCGACCTCGCGCGGATAGATGTTGCTGCCGCCCGAGATGATCATGTCCTTGGACCGGTCCTTGAGCGTGAGGAACCCGTCCGCGTCGAAGGCGCCCATGTCGCCCGTGTGCAGCCAGCCGCCGCGCAGCGTCGCCGCCGTCGCCTCCGCGTTGCGCCAGTAGCCGGTCATCACGACATCGCCGCGCACCAGGATCTCCCCCACCTCGCCCGCCGGCAGGTCGCGATCCTCCTCGTCGCAGACGCGCACCTCGCAGACCGCCTGGGCGACGCCGGCCGACGCCAGCCGCGCCTCATAGCGCGGATGGCCGACATCGGCATGCATGGCGCGCGAGAGGGCGGTGATCGTCATCGGGCTTTCGCCCTGGCCGTAGATCTGGGTCAGCTTGTAGCCGAAGGCCGCCAGCGCCCGCTTGCAGTCGGCGAGGTACATCGGCCCGCCGCCATAGATGATCGTGCGCAGGTTGCGGGTGTCCACGCTCGTCCGCTCGGCATGGTCGACGAGGCGCCAGACCATGGTCGGCGCGGCGAACAGCGAGGCACCCTGCCAGCGGGCGATCAGGTCGAACACCGTCGGCGCGTCGCCGTGGCCGCCCTCGGGGATCACCTGGACCGCCCCGGCGGCGATGTTCGGCAGCATGTTGATGCCCGAGCCGTGCGACATCGGCGACCAGTGGATGATGCTGTCGCCGGGGCCGGGGCTGTCGACGTCGGCGAAGTAGGAAAGCATGAACGCCTGCAGCACCTGGTGGCTCAGCATCGCCCCCTTCGGCCGGCCGGTTGTGCCGCTGGTGTAGAAGAGCCAGGCCGTGTCGCGCGGCTGGACTGCCGCCAGCGCGACCGGCTCGCCGTAGAGGGCGCGATGCTCGGACGAATCGACGAGGATCACCCGCGGCCGCACCTCGAGTTCGGCGACCGCCGCGGCGACCGCTTCCGCGAGGTCGTCGGTGACCAGCACCGCCTTGGCGCCGGAATGGTCCAGGATGTAGGCGAACTCCCTGGGGTGCAGCTTGGCGTTGATCGGCACGGCGACGAAGCCGCCATGCCAGGCCGCCTCCATCGCCTCGACGTAGTGCGGGCCGTTGCGCATGATCAGCGCCACACGATCGCCCGATTGCAGCCCCAGCCTCGCGCCGAGCCCGCCGGCCAGCCGCGCCACCCGGAGTCCCAGCGTCCGGAAGTCGGCGACGACCCGGTCGCCCGATGCGACCGCCGGCAGGTCGGGCCAGACGGCGGCGGAACGATGGAGGAAGCGAGCGATGTTCATGCCAGGCGGCCTTCGGCGTCGGTGGAGGGATACTAGAGCAAACCCGGCCGGCGCCGGGCAACCGCTGCTGGGTGCCGTCGTCGCGGCCCTCGCCCTCCTGACCGCGGTTCCCGCGTCGGCAGACGGCATCCGCCTCGGCCTGCCGATCGACTGCCGCCCCGGCGTCGACTGCTGGGTCGTCAACTATGTCGACCGCGACCCGGGGCCGGGGCGCAAGGACTATCGCTGCGGCGTCATGTCCTACGACACGCACAATGGCACCGACATCGCCATCCGCGATTTGCGCGCGATGCGCGACGGCGTCCCGGTCCTGGCCGCGGCCGCCGGCGTGGTGCGCGCGATCCGCGACGAGATGGACGACGTCAGCTTCCGCGACGCCAAGCCGGACGCGATCGCCAAGCGCGAGTGCGGCAACGGCGTCGTCATCGAGCACGGCGACGGCTGGCAGACGCAGTATTGCCACCTGCGGCGCGGCAGCGTCCGGGTCAAGCCGCGGGAGCGGGTGGCGGCCGGGCAGACCATCGGCCTCGTCGGCCTGTCGGGCAAGACCGAGTTCCCGCACATCCACATGACCGTGCGCCGCAACGGCAAGGTGCTCGACCCCTTCGTCGGCGAGGGGGAAGCGGCCGAATGCCAGCCGGGAAAGGCTCCGCTCTGGCAGCAGGACGTTCTTCCCCAGCTGCCCTACAAGGCCGGCGCCATCCACATCGCGGGCATCGCGCCGGGACGGCCGGACATCCGCAAGGCACGCGCCGGCGAACTCGACCACCGAACGGCGCCGACCGACGCCGAAGCACTCGTCGTCTGGACCGAGATCTACAACGTCGTGACCGACGATGTGCTGGTGCTGCGGCTGCTGGCGCCGGACGGCAAGCCGATCCTGCAGACGCAGCAGCGGATCGAGAAGGACCAGGCGCGCATCTTCCGCTCGGCCGGGCGCAAGCGGCCGCAAAGCGGCTGGCCGACCGGCACCTATCGCGCCGAGATCACCTATCAGCGCGACGGCAAGCCGCTGTCGGAGCCGGTCCGGACGGAGATCGTGGTTCGGTAGCGAGGACGGGATTCGCAAACGGGGCGGGTGCGAACCGGGGTTCGCCCCGCCCGTCGGAGCGGCCGCCGCCGGATCAGCCGCGCGGGCAGACCAGCGTCATCCGGACGCGTTCGAGGATGTTCTGCTCATAGAAGCGGTTGCCGCAATAGGTGCGGTGCTGCGCCACCGTCTCGTTGTAGCGCCCGACCGCGACCTGCAGGTCCCCGATCACACCACGGTCGAGGTCCGCCGCCATCCGGTCGCGCTGGTCGACGAGGTCGCGGAAGCGCGCGACCTGGATCGGGTCGGCCGAGTTCACCATCGCACGCTCGCCGGCGATGCGGCGATCGAGCTGGTCGAGCTCGGCGGTGCGCTGGTCGTAGGCGGCGCGGCGCGCATTCATCTCGCTGCCGCGCTGGGCCAGGGTCTGCTCCAGGCACAGGCACTGCGCGATCTGCTGCGGGTCGACGATGACCTGCTGCGCCGCGGCTCCGCCGGTCCATGCCAGCCCGAGCGCCAGCGACCCGGCGATCAGTGTCTTTTCGATCATGGTACGGCGCATCGGCCTTCTCCGATTCGTGATTCCGCTCGCCAACGCACCATAGCCGATTGCGTTCCACCGGGCGACCGCACCCGCTGGCGCGGGACGGTCGGATCAGCCCGCGTCGGACGGCAGGCGATCGGTCAGCCAGCCGGCGTAGAACTCGATTTCGCCGACGCGCCGCGGCCCCAGGACGCGCCCCTGTTCCGGAACCGAATCCAGCCCGACCGCAGCGACGAAGGCGGCAAAGTCCAGCCAACCGTCCTCTCCGGAGCTGAAGGAGTGGACCAGAAGCATCGCACGGCGTGCGCGGTAGCGACGCGCCTCGTAGATGGCCGCCGCCGAGCGGTGGAACAGCTGATATCGCAGCGCATCGGCGGCGGCAGGCGCGACACCCAGCAGGTCGAGCAGTCGGACCAGCCTCGTCGACCGGCTGGGACTGCCGGAGCGCCAGCTCGCGACCCGGGGGCCGAAGGTCTCACGAACCTTGCCTTCCACTGCGAGCACGGCGAGTGCGTCATCGAGGCCGAGCACTGCCAGGAGATCGCTCTGGCTTGGACCGCGTAGACCGTCGCCCAGGTCGGTGCTGCGTTCGAAGAAGGCATCCACCAGTTCCGCGCCGGCGAAGGCTGGGCTGCCGTCCAGCAGTTGCCGCACCGACCGAGGGAGCCCGTTCGCCGCAAACCAGGTGCTCGCCAGCGCGTGGGCCGAATAGCCGGGCTTCCAGTGTGCGGCACCCTTGCCGAGGTGCGGCACGACATCGGCCGGAGTCCGCAGAGGAACATGCAACCGACGAATAGTATCAACCATGGGTTCATGATCGCACTGCCAGCATCCGCCGACAAGTGTACGCCAGGAGCCAGTCCCGACCCACGCGGATTGACCTTCACCGGGCCCGGACGCCACGATCCGGCCGCCAAGAGCCGGGGGAGGAAACGATGACGGACCATCTGATCGCGATCGACCAGGGCACGACCAGCACCCGGGCGATCGTGTTCGGCGCCGACGGGCGCGAGCGCGGCCGCGCGCAGGAGGAGCTGACCCAGCATTTCCCGGGTTCCGGCTGGGTCGAGCACGATGCGGAGGAGATCTGGCAGGCGACGCTGTCGGTGACGCGCGCGGCGCTCGCGGCCGCCGGCGTCGGGCCGGCGGCGGTCGCCGGAATCGGCATCACCAACCAGCGCGAGACGGTGGTGCTGTGGGAGCGTGCCACCGGGCGCCCGGTCGCACGGGCCATCGTCTGGCAGGACCGGCGAACCGCCGAACGCTGCGCCGAGCTGGCGGCGGACGGCGTCGAGCCGATGGTCCAGGCCCGCACCGGCCTGCTGCTCGATCCCTATTTCTCGGCGACCAAGATCGGGTGGCTGCTTGACCGGGTCGAGGGCCTGCGGGCGCGGGCCGAGGCCGGGGAGATCGCCTTCGGCACCGTCGACAGCTTCCTGCTGTGGCGGCTGACCGGCGGCCGGGTGCATGCGACCGACATCACCAACGCCGCGCGCACCCTGCTCTTCGACATCCATCGCCAGGACTGGGACGCGGAACTGCTCGACCTCTTCGGTGTGCCGCGCGCCATGCTGCCGGCCGTCCAGGACTGCGCCGGCCTGTTCGGGAATACCGACCCCGATCTATTCGGCGGCGGCATCGCGGTCCGGGGGATCGCGGGCGACCAGCAGGCCGCGACGATCGGCCAGGCCTGTGTCCGCCCCGGCATGATCAAGAGCACCTACGGCACCGGATGCTTCATGCTGCTGAACACCGGCGCGCGGCCGGTCGCCTCGCGCAACCGGCTGCTGACGACCATCGCCTATCGCCTCGACGGGCAGACGACCTATGCGCTGGAGGGCAGCATCTTCGTCGCCGGCGCCGCCGTGCAATGGTTGCGCGACGGACTGCGCCTGATCGCCAGCGCCGGCGAGACGGCGCAGCTCGCCACCTCGGCCGCCGCCGACCGCAACGTCTATCTGGTACCCGCCTTCACCGGCCTCGGCGCCCCCTACTGGGACGCCGACGCCCGCGGCGCGATCCTCGGCCTCACCCGCGACACCGGCATCGCCGACATCGTGCGGGCCGCCCTGGAGGCCGTCTGCTTCCAGACGCGCGACCTCCTGGAGGCGATGGCCGCGGACGGGGCTGCCGCGCCGACCAACCTCCGCGTCGACGGCGGCATGACCGCCAACGACTGGACCATGCAGTTCCTGGCCGACACCCTGTCGATCCCGGTCGAACGGCCGGTCGTCACCGAAACGACCTCACTCGGCGCCGCCGCGCTGGCCGGGATCGGGGCCGGCGTGCTGCCCGGGCTGGAGGCGCTGGAATCCTTCTGGGGCCTGGACCGGCGCTGGGAGCCGGCGATGCCGGGGCAGGAGCGCGCCCGCCGCTATGCCGGATGGAAGGACGCCGTCGGCCGGGTGCGCAGCCGGTAGGCTCCGGGCACCCGGTCCCATGCTCCTCTCGAAGGTGATCGCCTGGCGGGCCCGGGAACATCCCATGGCGCCGGCGGTGATCCACGCAGACCGCCAAGTGGGGTACGGCGCGCTCGACAGCGCCGTATGTCGTGCCGCCGGCTGGCTGGCGAGGGAAGGGGTGCGGCCGGGCACGGTGGTGGCGCTGACGCTGGTCGATCCCTTGGCCTATCTGCTGCTGTCGCTGACACTGCTGCGGATGGGAGCGATCCAGGCCAGCCTGACGCCCGGCACGCCGCCCGGCATGCGGGCGGACCTGCTGCGCCTCATCCGTCCCGCCATGACCGTGACGGACGCCGCTGCCGGCACCGACGACCCCGCCGTCCTGCACCTGCCGGATATCGAGAGCTGGATCGAGGCGACCGGCGACGTGCCGGCGCCGCCCTTCCCCGATGCGGAGGCCCTGGCCGTCCTGGCGGTCGGGTCGGGCAGCACCGGCAGGCCCAAGGTGATCCCGGTCCGGCAACGGCACCTGATCGCACGCAGCCTGAACGATCTCGCGGGCTGGCCGGTCGCGCCGGGCGAGCGCGTGCTGATCCTGCAGGCGGCGGGCACCCTCACCCACCTCGCCCGCTCGCTCTTCGCGCTCCATGCCGGCGCCACCCTGGTGATCGCGGGCGATGCGCCGCGCGCCGATCGCTTCGCTGCCATCGGCGAGCTGATCGATCGCCACCGGATCCGCCATCTCCACTGCACGCCGCCCGGTGCCGGATTGCTGGTCCGCGCCTTCCAGGACGCGACGGAGCCGCGCTTTCCGGATCTCCGCGTCCGCATCGGCGCGGCCATCGTCGGCCCGCGCCTGCGGGCGGACGTCCGGCGGGTGCTGAGCCCCGTGCTGTCCATCAACTACGGCGCCAACGAGGTGGGCTCGATCGCCTGCGGCTCCCCCGGCCTGCTGCACCGGCACCCCGAGGCGGTGGGGCGGGCGCTGCCGTGGAATGCCGTCGAGATCGTCGATCCGGACGGGCGGCCCGTGGCGCCGGGCACAACCGGACGCATCCGGGTGCGTGGTCCGGCGGTCGTCGCGGAGTATCTGGAGGATCCGCAGGCGACCGCCGAGCGCTTCCGCGACGGCTGGTTCTATCCGGGCGACATCGGCATGTGCACGCCGGACGGCGCCATCCATCTGGCCGGCCGCGACGACGACATGATGATCCTGGCGGGGGTGAACATCTTCCCGGCCGAAATCGAGCGGTTGCTGGAAGCCCATCCGGCGATCGACGAGGTGGTCGTCCTGGCGATCCCCTCCCCGACCTTCCAGGATATCCCGGCCGCATTCGTCACGACCCGCGCGCCGGTCACGGAATCCGAGATCCTGAGCCATGCGCGCGACCGGCTCGGCTTTCGTGCGCCGCGGCAGGTGCACATTCTCGATGCCATGCCCCGCAACGCAGCCGGCAAGATCGTGCGCGCGGAACTCCGCGCGCGAGCCCGCCCGCCGGGCGACGGGCCAGTGACCGGCAAGCCGGACGAATAGAAGGTCAGGCTTCGAACCGCGGCGCCCGCTTGGCGGCGAAGGCGGTGACGCCCTCGGCGAAATCGTCGGTCGCGGCGAGATCGGCGAAGCTCTTCTGCTCGGCGGCGAGCTGGGCCTCGAACCCGGTATCGAAGGACTGCAGCATCAGGCGCTTGGTCGCCGCCAGGGCCGCGCGCGGGCCGGCGGCGAGGCGCAGCGCCAGCGCGCGCGTCTCCTCCCCCAGCCGCTCGTCGGGCACGACGCGGTTGACGAGGCCGATCTCGGCTGCCCGGGCCGCGTCGAAGCGGTCGGTCAGCAACGCCAGCTCGAGCGCCCGCCGCTGGCCGACGAGGCGTGGCAGGAACCAGGTCGAGCCGCCGTCGGGGCTGGTGCCGATGCGGGCGTAGGCCAGCGTGAAGGTCGCCGACTGGCCGGCGACCGCGAGGTCGGCCGCCGCCATCAGGCTCATCCCCGCCCCGGCGGCGACGCCATGCACCTGGGCGACGACCGGCTGCGGCATCCGCCGCATGGTGGCGATCGCGGGATGGAAGGCGTGGATCAGCGCATCGAGCCGCCGCCGGCGCTCTTCCCCCGGCCGGTCGGCGAGTGCGGCGAACAGCTTGACGTCGCCGCCCGCCATGAAGGCGGCGCCGGCACCCTTGAGGATCACCACCCGGATGGCGGGATCATGCTCGATGCGGTCAAGCGCGGCGACCAGTTCGGCCGCCATGCCCTCGTCGAGGGCGTTGAGGACGGCAGGGCGGTTCAGCGTCACCTCGGCCACGGCGTCGGCAACTGCGATCAGGACGGTCGGTTCCATGGCCGGTCTGGGTAGCAGGCTTTGCGCGCCGCCGCCAATGCCGGGATGAAACCGAATTAATCGCCCCTTAAGTAATCCGCAAGCCGCCGGACCCCAGATTGGCGGTCACCGAACAGACCCAATTCGGCAAATGGAGGTCCAACACATGTCCTCGATCACCCCGTTGCGCCGCGGCCAGACGCTGCGTCGCCTCTCCCGGGTCGCCGCCGGCCCATTGATCGGCGCGGCGCTGGCTGCCGGTGCCATCTCGGCCACCGTCGTGCCCTTCGCCTCGGCCCAGGCGCCGATCACCGCGCCGCCGGGCCTTGCGTCGGTGCTGCCCAGCTTCGCCGATCTGGCCGAGCGGGTCTCACCCGCCGTCGTCAACGTGTCGACCGAGCGCACGCTGCGCAACGACGGCGGCGAGATGAACATGCCGCAGTTCCCGGAAGGCTCGCCCTTCAACGAATTCTTCCGCCGCTACTTCGAGCGCGGTCCCGGCGCCCAGGGCCGCGGCCCCGGCATGCCGCGGCATGCGCGCGCCGCCGGCTCGGGCTTCATCGTCGATCCGACGGGCTACATCGTCACCAACAACCATGTCATCGACAAGGCCGACGAGATCACCATCACCATGCAGGATGGGACCGAGCTCAAGGCCAAGCTGGTCGGCCGCGACCCCAAGACCGACGTCGCGGTGCTCAAGGTCGATGCCGGACGGCCCCTGCCCTACGTCGCCTTGGGCGATTCGTCCGGTGCCCGGGTCGGCGACTGGGTGGTCGCGGTCGGCAACCCGTTCGGCCTCGGCGGCACGGTGACGGTGGGCGTGCTGTCGGCGCGCGGCCGCGACCTGCAGTCGGGCCCGTTCGACGACTATCTGCAGATCGACGCCTCGATCAACCGCGGCAATTCCGGCGGGCCGACCTTCAACCTCGCGGGTGAGGTCATCGGCATCAACACCGCCATCTACTCGCCGAACGGCGGCAGCGTCGGCATCGGCTTCGCGGTTCCCTCGAACCTCGCCAAGCCGATCATCGAGCAGCTGAAGACGACCGGCAAGGTCGAGCGCGGCTGGCTCGGCGTCCAGATCCAGCCGGTGACGCCCGACATCGCGGACAGCGTCGCCCTCGACCGGGCCCGCGGTGCGCTCGTCACCAGCGTCCAGCCGGACAGCCCCGCCCAGCGGGCCGGCCTGCGCCAGGGCGACGTCATCATCGGCTTCGACGGCCGCGCGATCGACCGGGTGCGCGACCTGACCCAGGGCGTCGCCATGACCGAGGCCGGCAGCCGCGCCGAGGTGTCGGTGTGGCGCGACGCCCGCCAGCAGCAGCTGACGGCCAGCATCGGCCGCCTCGACCCCGAAAAGCAGGCGGCGGCCGAGCAGGAGCCGGCGGACGCGCAGAGCGAGGGCAAGCTCGGCCTCGCCCTCGCCCCGCTCGACCGTGAGACGCGGCGCGAGCACGGCATCCCCAACGGCGTGCGCGGCGTCGTGGTGATGAGCGTCGACCCCGACAGCCCGGCCGCCGACAAGGGCATCCGCGCGGGCGACGTCATCGTCAAGGTCGGCGGGCGCAACGTCACCTCGCCCGGCGACGTCGCCGAGCGGGTCTCGGCCGCCCAGGGCGAGCGGCGCAAGAGCGTGCTGCTGCTCGTCAACCGCCGCGGGTCGGAGCGCTTCGTCGCATTGCCCCTCGGCCAGGCCTGACGCAGGGTCGCGCGGGCCCGGGCTCCGGTCCCGGGCCCGCGCCATGGGCGCGCCGGCCTCCGCCTTCCCCCCAGGCGGCGGCCGGCGCGGACCCTTGACCGGACATCCTTCCCGAGGTGCGTCATGCCGTTGCTTCTTCGCCATCTGATGCCGCTGATCGTGATCGGCGCGTTCCTGGTCTTCTCCGTGATCTGCACGCTGGTGATGATCTCGCTGCTCGGCCGCTCGTTCAGCCAGCGTCCCCGCGAGGTCGCGCGCGGGCCGCTGATCGAGGGCGAGGCCAGGGAAACCGACACGGCCGGCGAATCGGTATCGGCATCGGAGACGCCGGGCGCCCGCTGAGGCGACCGGCCGCGGCGCATCGGGCAATCGCGGGGAATCAGTCTATGGTGGCAACCGCTTTGCAGACCAACGACGGCGGGCGAATGAAGATTCTCGTCATCGAGGACGACCGCGAGACCGCCGCCTACCTCGTCAAGGGCCTGGAGGAGTCGGGCTATGTCGTCGACCATGCGGCGACCGGGACGGACGGGCTGTTCCTCGCCTCGTCCCAGCCCTATGACGCGCTGGTCGTCGACCGCATGCTGCCCGGCATGGACGGGCTCACCATCGTCGAGACGCTGCGCCGCCAGGGCAAGACGACGCCGGTCCTGATCCTGTCCGCGATGGGCGAGGTCGACGACCGGGTGAAGGGCCTGAAGGCCGGCGGCGACGACTATCTCGCCAAGCCCTATGCCTTCGCCGAGCTGCTGGCGCGGCTGGAGGCGGTGCTGCGCCGCGGCCAGACCGGCCAGCCGACGACCCGGCTCACCGTCGGCGACCTCGAGATGGACCTGCTGTCGCGCACGGTGAAGCGGCACGGGCAGACCATCGACCTCCTGCCGCGCGAGTTCCGGCTGCTGGAGTGCCTGATGCGGCACGCCGGCCAGGTGGTGACGCGCACCATGCTGCTGGAGAAGGTCTGGGACTATCATTTCGACCCGCAGACCAACGTCATCGACGTCCATGTGAGCCGCCTGCGCCAGAAGATCGACCGCGGGTTCGACCACCCGCTGCTGCACACGGTCCGCGGCGCGGGATATTGTCTGCGTGAGCCCGCGTAACGCCCTACGCACGACCACCTTCCGGCTGGCGCTCGCCTATCTGGCGATCTTCGTCGCCTCCTCGGGCCTGGTGCTCGCCTTCATCTACTGGGCGACCTCGGGCGCGATCGACCGCGAGAGCGAGCAGATCATCGAGGCCGAGCTGACGGGCCTGCGCGAGCAGTACCGGCAATGGGGCATCGTCGGCATCGTCCGCGTCATCGAGGAGCGTTCCAAGGGCGAGCGGGCGGACGAGATGCGCTATCTCGTCGCCGGCCCGCGCTTCGAGCGCATCACCGGCAATCTGACCGGCTGGCCGGCCGAGCTGCGCGAGCGCCGCGGGCTGGTCGAGTTCCCGCTGACGGTGCGGGTCGGCGACCGCGCCGAGGTGCGGGCGACGATGGCGATGACCTTCGACCTGCCGAACGGCTTCCACCTGCTGGTCGGCCGTGACATGAAGGAGCGCAGCGAGTTCCGCCAGCGCGTCATCGGCGCCATCGCCTGGTCGCTGGCGCTGATGCTCGCCTTCGGACTGGCCGGCGGCTACTGGGTCAGCCGCCACCTGATGCGGCGGGTCGACGCCATCAACCGGACCAGCGGCGACATCCGCGCGGGCGACCTCAAGCAGCGCGTGCCGGTCGCCGGCAGCGGCGACGAGTTCGACCAGCTCGCCCGCAACCTCAACGCCATGCTCGACCAGATCGAGCGCCTGATGGCGGGGATGCGGCAAGTCACGGCCAACGTCGCCCACGACATGCGCACCCCGCTCAACCGGCTGCGCTCGCGCCTCGAGCTCACGCTCATCGAGAAGCCGGACGAGGCACGCTATCGCGAGACGATCCAGGCGACGATCGACGAGGCCGACCGGCTGATCGCCACCTTCAACGCCATGCTGTCGATCGCCGAGGCCGAGGCCGGCTCGAAGGCCGAGGCGATGGAGCGCACGGAGCTGCCGCCGCTGGTCGACCAGGTGGCCGAGCTCTACGAGCCGCTGGCCGAGGAGAAGGGCCTCGTGCTGACGGTCGCGCATGCCGGCGTCGCCGTCGCCCATGTCGACCGCCACCTGCTGTCGCAGGCGGTCGCCAACCTGCTCGACAACGCGATCAAGTACACGCCCGCCCCCGGCCGGGTGACGGTGCGGACCGAGGCCGGCCCGCAGGGCGCCGTCGTCACCGTCGCCGACAGCGGCCCCGGCATCCCGGCCGACCAGCGCGAGGCCGTGCTCGGCCGCTTCGTCCGCCTGGAGCAGAGCCGCTCGACACCGGGCAACGGGCTGGGGCTCAGCCTCGTCCAGGCGGTCGCGACGACGCACGGCGCCGAGCTCGCCCTGACGGACAACGCCCCCGGCCTCTGCGTGACCCTGCGGTTTCCGCGCGTGCCGGAGGCGCGGGGGAACGGGAAGTAGCGGCGGCGGCGGGTTGCGTCCCTCGACTTCGCTCGGGATGAGAGGAACTCCTTGACCCGAACAAGGGCCTACCTCATCCCGAGCGAAGTCGAGGGACGCACGGGCGCCTACAGCCGCTCCTTGCGCCCCCTACCGCCCCGCCAGCTCGACCAGCGCCTCGGCGAGGACGCGGGCGCCGGCGGCGAGGTCGGCGGGGGTGGCGTTCTCGGCCTCCGCATGGCTGATGCCGTGTTCGCAGGGCACGAAGATCATGCCGCTGGGGCCGGCGAGCTGCAGCGGGCCGGCATCGTGGCCGGCGCCGGAGTTCATTCGCAGGTAGGGCAGGCCGAGCCCGGCCGCCGCCTTCTCCACCGCCGACGGAACGGGGTCGAGGAAGGTGATCGGCTTGCCGCGCGAGGTCTGGGTGACGGTGACGGTGCAGGCGCGCGCGTGGGCCTTGCAGATCGGCTCCACCTGGTCGCCCAGCTTCGTCAGCACCGCCTCGTCCGGGTGGCGGAAATCGATCGTGAAGGAGACGTGGCCCGGCACCACCGCCGGGGCGTTGGGGGTGACGACGAAGCGGCCGACGGTGAAGCGCACGGTGTCGCCGGGGTCGTCGTGGAAGAGCGCCTCCAGCGCCGAGACCATGGCGACGGCGGCCGACAGGGCGTCGCGCCGGCGCGCGCGCGGCGTCGTGCCGGCATGGGCGTCCGCGCCCTCGACATCGACGCGGAAGCGCCGGGCGCCCTGGATGCCGGTGACGACGCCGATCGTCAGCCCCTTCTCCTCCAGGATCGGGCCCTGCTCGATGTGGCATTCGACGAAACCGGCGATCGGGAAGCCGAGCGGCCGCTCGGGCAGGTCGGCGAGCGCAGTGCGCGCCGCGTCCAGCGCCGCGCCCACCGTCACCCCGTCATAGTCGGCGACGGCGCGGGCGTCGGCCAAGGGCGTGCGGCCGACGAAGACGCCCGAGCCCATCGTCCCCATCGGGAAGCGCGCCCCGCCCTCCTCGCAGGTCCAGACGACGGTCTCGATCGGCCGCCGGGTGCGGATGCCGGCCGCCTCGATCGCCTCCATCGCCTCGAAGGCGGCGAGCACGCCGTAGATGCCGTCGAACCGCCCGCCCGAGGGCTGGGTGTCGGTGTGCGAGCCGGACAGCACCGGCTCGGCGTCGTTGTCGGTGCCGGGGCGGCGGATGAAGAGGTTGCCGATCGCGTCCATCGAGACCTGCCAGCCATAGGGCCGGGCCCAGTCCGCCAGCAGGCGCCGGGCGGCGATGTCGTTCGTGTCGAGCGCCAGCCGCCGCACCCCGCCGCGCGGCGTGCCGCCGAGCTTCGCCATGTCGACATGGCGCTGCCACAGCCGCGCCTCGTCCACCTTCGCCGCCGCGCCGCCGAATTCGCCGCCGTCCGCCATCGTCGCTCTCCCGATTTCATGCTGTCCCATACGGCCGACATTGCCGCGCCCCCGGCCCATGGGGCAAGAACCCCGGGACCACGCCCACGCATCAGAGCGGACCCCGACGCCATGCGCCACCACCTCTTCCTTCTCGGCGACATCAACTTCCTCGGCGTCGAAGATGCGAGCCGTCTCTTCGACCGCGTGAAGCCGCGGCTGGCCGGGGCGGACCATGTCTTCGCCAATCTCGAATGCTGCCTCTTCGACCCGCCCGCGGACTATGCCGAGACGCGCGGCTTCTATGCCCCGGCCCGCCATGCGGCGGCGCTGGCCGATCTCGGCGTCGATGCGGTTGGCACCGCCAACAACGTCAATATCGGCCAGGCCGCGGTGCTGGGCTCGCTCGCCGCCCTCGACTCCGTCGGCATCGCCCATGCCGGCAGCGGCGCCGACCACAGGGCCGCGCACGCGCCCGCGATCGTGGAGCGGAACGGCCTGCGCGTCGGCATCGTCCAGCGCACCGCGGTCTACTGGCGCAACGGCCATGTCGCGACCGACCGCGCGGCCGGCGTCGCCACCATCCCCGGCCATACCGCCTATCGCCCGGTGCTGGAACACGGCCACACATTGACCCGACCCGGCGTGCCGCCCGAGGTCGTGACCTGGGCCGATCCGGACGGGCTGGCGGCGTGGCGGGCCGACATCGCCGCATTGCGCCGGCAGGCCGACTTCGTCGTCGCGTCGTGCCACTGGGGCCTGAAATACGCGGTGCTGCAGTACCAGCGCGACTATGCCCATGCCGCGATCGAGGCCGGCGCCGACGTCGTCTTCGGCCACGGGCCCCACGCGCCGCTGGCGATCGAGCAGTGGCAGGGCCGGCCGATCTTCTATGGCGCGGGCGGCTTCAGCTTCCAGGAGGAGCATGGCGGCAAGGCGCTCACCAACTGGACCGGCCTCGCCGTGAAGCTCGACCTCCTGGACAAGCGGCTCGACCGCGCCAGTTTCTTCTTCGTGAACCGCAACGACACGAACCAGACGATCGTCACCCCGCCCGGCGACCATGCAGCACTGCTGCGCCGCCTGACCGAGGAGTCGGCCGCGCTGCGCACCCGGCTGGTCATCGAGGGCGACCAGGTGCTGGTGGCCCCCGCATGAGAGCCCTCGCCCTCCTCCTGGCGCTGGGGGCGGCGGCCTGCGCCGGCCCGCCGGAGGCGCCGCCGGACGAGCTGGTCCGCCTCGACACCGACGCCGACTGCCGCCACGCCACCCCCGGCAACCGCCTGCCCTTCTTCCGCTGCACGGGGGATTTCGATTCGTTCGACTGACGGGCGGTGCGTCCTTCGACCGCTCCGCTACGCTCCGCGCTCAGGACAAGGACCGTCGGGGATTGTTGCCGGCGCCGGGGAGCGGAGCATCCTGCACACAGACCGACCTCGGCCTGATACCGAATCCGGTGGATGCGGAACGGCCCGTCATTGATGCCGTTGCGTCCCTCGACTTCGCTCGGGATGAGAGGAATTTTGAACAAATGAGTACCTCATCCCGAGCGAAGTCGAGGGACGCACGATCGCTGGCCGGCGCCAAGACTCATGACTCTTCGGAATTGGTATGAGCTGTCGCGGCCAGGACAAAGACCGTCCGGGGTTGCCGCCGGCGCCGGGGGAGCGGAGCCTCCTCCGCACGGACCGACCTCGGCCTGAGCCTGTCGAAGGCCGCACGGGCGCCCGCCACCGCTCCCGGTCCAGCCGGAACCCGGCCAAACTGTCGCAGCCCGGCGAAAATTGACCTGGGTCAAGTATCGCAGTGCAGCATAGGCAGACCCTTCGCCCTCGCTGGAACGGCCGCCGCGGGCGGCCGGCGAGAGAGGCGAAGAATGACGAAGGCAAAGGCCGGCCTGGGTGCCGGCGCGAGCGCGATGGCGATGATGGCGGCCATCATGGGCACGGCCGCGATGCTGTCCCTGGGCGCGACGGCGGGCGGCGCCGCGGCGGCCGAGCCGGCGAAGGCGCAGAGCCCGTGGATGATCCGCGGCCGCGCGCTGGCGGTGGTGCCGCAGGAGAGCGGCAAGGTCGACCAGGTGCCCGGCTCCGACATCAAGATCGACAACTCGGTCGTGCCCGAGCTCGACATCACCTACTTCTTCACGCCGAACATCGCGGCCGAGCTGATCCTCGGCGTCACCCCGCACAACATCAAGGGCTCGGGCAGCATCGCCGGCGTCGATGTCGGCAAGGCTTGGCTGCTGCCGCCGACGCTGACGCTGCAGTACCACTTCACCGACTTCGGCCCGTTCAAGCCCTATGTCGGCGCCGGCATCAACTACACCGTCTTCTTCAACGAGAAGGCGGCGGGCGGGACGGTCACCAAGCTCGACATCGAGAACAGCTTCGGCGCCGCCCTGCAGGTCGGGTTCGACTACATGCTCGACGACCATTGGGGCGTGAACTTCGACGTCAAGAAGCTCTTCCTGCGCCCCGACGTGAAGCTCAACGGCGGCGCGCTGACCGGCAAGGTCGACATCGACCCCTGGCTGATCGGCGTCGGCGTCACCTACCGCTTCTGACGGGGAGGCCCGGCGGGGACCCCTCCGCCGGGTTCTTCTGCGCGCCAGCGCCCGTGCGCCCCTCGACTTCGCTCGGGGTGAGGTATGCCTTTGTTCCGGTTTAAGAATTCCTCTCATCCCGAGCGAAGTCGAGGGACGCAACGGCGTCACCCCCTCACCCGCCCTCGACGAGGCGCACCGCCTCGGCCACACCGTCCTCGGACCGGATCGCGCGGCCCAGTCCCTCCGCCCGGCGGCGATAGCCGGGGCGGTCGCAGAGATCCGCGATGGCGGCGGCGAGGCTGTCCTCCGTCAGCCGGCGCAGCGGGATCGGCGGCGGGCCGGCGCCGAGTGCCGCCACCCGCCGGCCCCAGAAGGGCTGGTCGCCGAGGAGCGGGCAGACCAGCGTCGGCCGGCCGTGGCCGAGGCCCATATGCGTCGCGCCCGAGCCGCCATGATGGACGACCGCCGCCATGTGGGCGAAGAGCCAGCCATGCGGCACCGCCGCGACCACCGCGACGTGCGGCGCGCCCTCCGCCGCCAGCCCGCCCCAGCCCGTCGCCAGCACGCCGCGCCGACCGGCCCGCGCCAGCGCCGCCGTGACCATGCGGGCGCGCGCCGCGCCGTCGCCCGCGACCATGCTGCCGAAGCCGACATAGACGGGCGGCGGCCCGGCCGCGAGGAAGCGCAGCAGTTCCGGCTGCGGCGTCCAGCCCGCGGCCTCCGCCCCGAACCAGCAGCCGGTGACGTGGTCGTGCGGCCCCCAGTCGGGCGGGCGCGGCACCAGCGCCCGGCTGAAGGCGCCGAGCCGCGCCATCGGCCGGCCGGCGACGTGCAGCATGTCCGTGCCGCTGTCCGCGGCCGGCGGCAGGCCCAGCCGCCGGGCCCGCCAGCGGTCGATCATGCGGCCATAGAGGCGCTGCGGCAGGTCGCCGGCGAGGCGGTGGCTCCAGCGGTTGAGCCCGCCCCACCCCGCGAGCCAGGGCGGCACCGGCCGGATCGGGCTCGGGAAGGCCGCCGTCGGCGCCAGGGCCGGCAGGGCGAGTGCCACCAGCGCCCGCGCGCCCGTGCGCTCGGCGATGTGCGGCGCGGCCAGCACCTTGGGATGGTGGAGGATCACCTCCGCATTGTCGGCCGCCGCCAGCGCGGCGTCGAGCGTGCGCCGGATCGCCGGCCGCATCGCGCGCGCCATGCGCAAGGCACCGGCGAGCGAGCCGAGCCGCCCCTGCCCCGCCGCGTCCGTCAGCAGCGCCTTGAGATCGAGGCCGAGCGAGGCGAACTCGAGCCCGGCCGCGGCGGCGGTCTCGGCGAACTCCGGCCCGGCGGCGAAGCGGACCCGGTGCCCGCGCGCCGCGAGCGCGGCCGCGACCGCCGCGAAGGGCTCGACGTCGCCGCGCGTGCCGAGCGTCAGGACGGCGACGCGCATCGCCTCGGCCCGCCGGCGCTGTCGGCTGCCGGCACCGTTAGGCCCTTGCCGGATGTCCGCGAGGCGCGGCAGCGGCGAGCAACCGTGCGTCCCTCGACTTCGCTCGGGATGAGCAAGATTATCTCCGCTCCAACAAAGGCTCGCCTCATCCCGAGCGAAGTCGAGGGACGCAACGGCACCGACACCGCCCCGTCCCCATCAAATGGCCCCGGTATCAGACCTGCCCCTCGGTCGGGATCGCCAGCACCCGGCCGCAATGCTTGCAGTGGACGGCGTCGGCATCGTGGATCTGGAGCGCGCAGTCCGGGCACTCGAAGCGCACCTTGTTCGGCCGGAACACCGCCTGCAGCAGGCGCAGGAAGAGGGCCACCCCCACGACCATAATGACGATCGCGAGCAGCCGCCCGCCCGGCCCGATCAGGGTGATGTCGCCGAACCCCGTCGTCGTCAGGGTCGTCAGCGTGAAATAGAGCGCGTCGAGATAGGTCTGGATGCCCGGGTTGACGTAGTGCTGGGTGACGTAGACCAGCGAGGTGACGACGAAGATGAAGACGCCGAGGTTGATCGAGCGCTGGATCACGTCCTCGTAGCGCCGGAACCAGGGCGAGCCCATGCGCAGGTCGCGCAGCAGGTGATAGGAGCGCAACAGGCGCAGCGACCGCGCCACCCGCAGGAAGCCCAGATTGTCGATGAAGGCCGGCAGGAACAGCGAGACGATGATGACGATGTCCGCCAGCGTCACGAGGCTCATCAGGTGCCGCCGCCGGTTCGTCTCCGCATAGTGCCGCGCCGCGAACTCCGCCAGCAGCACCAGCCCGATCGCGAAATCGACCGGCACCAGCCACCACGGCTCCTCGATCGACGCGGTGACGATGAACAGCAGGATGGTGACGAGGTCGAAGCCGACCAGCCCGTAGCGGAAGCGCCGCGCGGCCGGGTCGGTGCCGAAATAGAGGGCGCGGAGGCGGTCGCGGAGGGTGGTGGGTTCAGTCACGCAAGGATACCCGGCCAGGATGCGGACGCCGGCGCCCGCTGCGATGCCTCGAGACGACGACCGGCTCGGTCGCGATGGAAGCCCCTCATCCGGTCGAGCCTACTCGTCCCCACCGGCATATGCCATGACGGCCGCACGCGCGGACTCGATCCGCCGAGCGGCGTTGCGCAGAAACGGCCGCCGCGGCTCCAGGGTTCCGGCGGCCCTCAGCCGTGTTGCCTGGCCGGAACCGCGTTCCCGGCATCGTGACCGGCCGGAGCGTGACGCGCCCCCCGGTACTCCCTCACATAGGGGTCCGCCGGGTCGACGAGGTGCCGCGCCAGCATCGCCCGCACCTCCGTGACCAGGGCGGGCTCGCCGGGCCTCGGCGGCAACAGGCCGAACTCCACGTCCGGCATCGGCGGCAGGCGGCCCTCCCAGTCGAACGGGGCGACGTCGGCCGGCGTCGCCGACGGGTTGAGGCAGGCGACGCCGAGCCCGGCGGACAGCGCGAGCTGCAGCCCGCCGACGCCGGTGGCGGAGTGAACCACGTCGTAGCGGACGCCGTGCCGGTCCAGCACGCGGGCCACCTGCTGCTGCAGCGAGCAATGGTCGGGCAGGACGATCAGCGGCAGGCGGTCGGACGGGCCAGGGGCGGACGGGCCAGGGGCGGACGGGCCAGGGGCGGACGGGCCGCGCGCGAAGCCCTCCTGGGCGATCCAGGACAGCGGCTCGCGCCCCAGGAAGATGCGGCCGTCCGTCGGCGGCGGCGAGCCGTCGAGGTAGCGCATGGTGAGGCCGATGTCGAAATCGCCGTTGCCCACCTCCTGCTCTATCACAGCGCTCTTGCGGATCGAGACATGGAGGCGCAGGCGCGGATACTCGCGGCCGAGATGCTTGAGGAAGGCGGCGACCGCAGCCGGCCGGAAATAGTCGGTGACGGCGAGGCGCAGGTCGCCGGCCAGCCGGATGCCGCGCATGTCCTGCAAGGCCGCCTCGCTGGCCGCGAGCAGCGGCCGGGCATGGGCGACGAGGCGCTCGCCCGCCGGCGTCAGCCGCGCGCCCGTCTTGCCGCGCACCAGCAGCGGCACGCCGCTGAACTCCTCCAGCCGGCGTACCTGCTCGCTCACCGCCGACTGCGAGCGACAAAGCCGCGGCGCCGCCGCCGTCAGGCTCCCCGCCTCCGCGATCACGACGAGCGCGTGCAGCAGCTCCAGATCGAAACGCGCCATCGCCCCCGCCCGGCTATCCATCGGCAACCCCGATGGATGCGATCATATCTTCCCGTTATTCCCGCCGCCACGCCTGCCCCACAGTCGCCGCCAGCGATACCCAGGAGGCAGGAGACGACCCGTGCCCTATACCCGCATCGAGACCCGCCGCGGCTGGATCGGCGACCGCCGGCAGGCGGTGGTCGAGGCCGTGCAACGCGCCCTCTGCACCGGCCTCCTCATCCCCGAGACCGACCGCTGCGTCTTCCTCAACGAATACGACGCCGACGCGATGATCGCCCCGCCCGGCCGCGGGCCGAGCTACATGGTCATCGCCATCACCCTCTTCTCCGGCCGCTCGCCGGACGCCAAGCGTCGGCTGTACCGGGCGTTGGTCGACGAACTCGCGGAGTTCGGGGTGCCGGCAACGGACGTGAAGACGGTTCTGGTGGAGGCGCCGCGGGGAGATTGGGGCTTTCGCGGGCTGCCGGGGGGCGAGGTTGAGTTGAGGTTCAAGGTGGAGGTCTGAGGGAAACGCACAAGCCCAACTGACAGTTCAGTCGACTTATCAACCGCCCACATTGAGAATCTCGACAATCGGCGCGACACTATGATATAGTTCGCAAAGAGATATAGCATACGGCCTATTAAATAGGCGCTCCAACGCCTAATATTTATCGGGCCTTCCGCGCAGCCGAACTAGCAATGCGGTCGGCCTGTTCATTGAATGCATCGCCAGAGTGTCCTTGGACCCAAGTCACCTTTACTTTTCTTTCATCACGAAGATGAAGAAACTGCCGCCACAAGTCCGAATTTGATCGGACTATGGCATTTCCTTGTGCAATGCGGCTAACATATTGACTGTCAGTACGAATTCGCACCCGCGAGCCAACGGGGGTACGTTTCAATGCCTCGACTACAGCCACTAACTCCATCTCGTTATTCGTGACATTTTCAGCAGCGCCCCAGAAAGCCCTCCCATCCGAATGAAAAACGACTGCCCAACCACCGGCTCCTTTGTCTCGCCCAGCACGCGGCCCCGCTCCTACGACAGAACCATCTGTGGAAATATCTATAATACCCTTCCCTCCACGGAAGCCATCGACACTTGATATTCTGTAAGGCAGATCGTCTAATGATCGGACCGTAATGTCGGTGAGCAATATAACGCCACCAGCCCGTCTTTTTTGTCGCCAGTCGAGATTCTCCGTCTTTCGGCGGTACCAGCTACGGAAGGTAGTCAACTTTCTGTCCACCTTAGCGTCGATATCATCAAACGTACTTCTAGCATTGGAATAGGAAAATGACTCGCCCCAACCTCGAATAATCTTATCTAGAATATCGAGAGTCTGCACATATCTCTGCCTTCGCGCCAGACTATCCAACTCGAGAAGAACTTTCTCGATAGCCTCTCGGCCCTTATCGATAGCTACATCGATTGACTCTTGCAATGCGGTCCGAGCTTGCCGCGACGGCTGCAGTAAACCTGGACGAATATCGTATCCAAGAAATACGAATCCATCATCCACTTTACCGCACTCTGCTTTTTGCGACGGTGCTGAACTCTCAAACGGGTCATGACAGCGCAACCCTAGACCATCCAAGTAAATCAAAGCATTCTGAAAGGCCTTTCTTACATTCCTCTCACTACTTCCCATGATGATAAAATCATCTATAAATCTAATACAAACAATATCCCTTCCGTTAAATTTTTTGTCAAACTCACTCAGAAGAATATTTCCAAACAGTGGAGACAGTGGCGATCCTTGTGCCACACCCTCGCTATCGGTCGGAAATACCTTTCTGTCCTCCCCTAGGGAAGATTCATTGGCGAGAGTGACTAGAGTTGCCCTTTCCAACAGGGACAGAAATCGTTCATCCGATACATGGGGGGATAATTTCTCGATTACATCCTTTCTCGGGATGTGGTCAAAGAACCCTGATATGTCGGACCGAACAAAGAACGGTGCGCGTTTCATAGCATCCCGAATGAGAGCGAGACCATGCGGCACGCTTCTGTCCGGCACACCGCCTACACTCGTCGGGGTTTCTATCACTTCTTTAACAAAGGGAACCATTGCCTGCAGAGAATCTAGCAATGCTCGCTCAACGATGCGATTACGCACCGGCGCCATGACAATGCCGCGCTTTCCACCGCTCGCTTTTGACTTTAGAACTCCTTTCTGCGGCTCAAACTGAAAGGAATCCTTTCGGATTTCACTTTGGATTTGCGAAATATACGTTTCCGCGTTATTCTGAAACGCCTCGATAGCATATCTAGTTTCCCATAAGCTCGACTTCATTCCGTTCTCACGGATATGAAGCCACGCTTGTCTTAAAGATCTTCGGGTCGTTGTGCTATCGAATAGCTTTGCCATCGCTCTATCTCTTGGTGGGCGACGTCGGATTGCTTCGCCCTACCCCTGGAGCTCTGACGCTTCACGGGACCTCCGAATGCGTCGCATCCCTCGGCACCCCGTCCACTGGTCATCGGGCTGTGCCCGATCACTGGTGGGCCGCTTCCCGTGTTTCCGGCGCACAACATGTGCCCGGAGATAAGAAGCAGTCCGAAAAGCACCGCCACCAACGATGGTCGGGCGGCTTCACGGCCAGTTTTCCAGCTGGCACGTTTTTGCATGAACTCATCTTTACCTCACAGTCCGCCAAAGGTGATCTTACCTTTTTCGAGAAGACTGCAACGCAAGATGCGCCTCACCTGCCAAGTCTAGCCGATAATATGTTCCATCGACCGCCCGACGCTCAATCCGCAAACTGAGACCGAGAGCTACGGTCGTTCCAGAGGTTTGGCCGACTTGACGCTTCACGGGACCTCCGAATGCGTCGCATCCCTCGGCACCCCGTCCACTGGTCATCGGGCTGTGCCCGATCACTGGTGGGCCGCTTCCCGTGTTTCCGGCGCACAAAATGTGCCCGAGGTAACTTGAAGCAGATCACGATATGGTATCCAGGGCGCGCCTCTTGGTCAAGGCGCTATGCAACCGGCGCGCTTGCAAGAACATCCCGCACCCGCTCCGCAATCACCGCCTCATCCCCCTCCTTCAGCGCCACCGGGCTGAACAGCACCAGCCCGTCATGCACCCGCGAGGGGTTGGCGTGCACCGATGGCTCGCCGTCCTGGAGCTTGCGCACGAGGTCGAGCGCGGTCATCCCCGCCGCTTCCTCGTCCAGCGCGAGGTGGACGGTCGGCACGGCCGGGCGGCGGCGGTCGCGGAAGAGGGTGACGGTGGCGTGCGGCAGGCCCTGGAGGGCGGCGGCGAGGCGCTCCATCTGGGCGAGCCAGCGGGCGGTGCGGGCCTCGTCGCCCTCCGCCACGAAGAGGTCGAGGGCGGTGAGCAGGCCGACGATCGCCTCCTTCCCCACCTTGGCGGGGCGGCCGATGCCGTGCTGGGGCAATCCCGGAATGCGGCTCTTGTCGAAGAGGCTGGCGGGCGGGTTCCACTGCTCCCAGTAGATGTCCTGGTCGAGGTGCTGGAGGGCGGCGGCCATCACCAGGTCGCGCTTGCCGCAGAGGATGCCCGACGCCTGCGGGCCGCCGATCGCCTTGCCGCCGGAATAGCAGACGAGGTCCGCGCCCTCGGCGATGAAGCGCTTGAGGTTGGCGGCGGGCGGCAGCTGGGCAGCGGCGTCGACCAGCACGGGCACGCCCTTGGCATGGGCCGCGGCCACCACCTCGGGCAGTGGCGGGCGGGCGTCGGTGCCGGCGACATAGAGGACGGCGGCCGTGTTCTCGGTGATGGCGGCCGCGATCTCCCACGCCTCGGTGTCGCGCACGCCCGCACCCGAATAGCGGTCGGAGATGCCGACCTCGACCAGGGTCACGCCGGCCGCGCGCACCGCATGGTCGTAGAAGTTGCGGTGGCTGCGGGCGACGACGACCTCGTTCTTCATGCCGCGCGTGTCGGGCAGGCGGTTCATCTTGGCCGGGTCGAGGCCGGTGACGCAGGCGGCGGTGCCGAGCAGCAGGGCGGCGGCCGCGCCCGCCGTCACATAGCCCGCCTCCGCCCCCGTATGGGCCGCGATCAGTTCGGACGCGCGGCCCTCCAGCGTCGCCATGTCGACCGTCCACTGCGTCGCCTCGCGCATGGCGTCGGCCACCTCCGGCCGCATGATGCCGCCCGAGAGGCGGGTCGCGGTGGTGTGGGCGTTGATGACGGTCGGCACGCCGAGGCGGTCGTAGACGGAGGAATTGGGGCGGCTGGTCATCGGGGGGCTACCTCGGGGCGGGGTGCTGCGGCGTGGGGCGGGAAGAGCACCGGCCAGTGGCCGATGCCGTTGCGTCCCTCGACTTCGCTCGGGATGAGGAACGCCCTTCCGCTCCACCAACGATGCCTCTCATCCCGAGCGAAGTCGAGGGACGCACGGGCGGCATTCACCCCCACGGGTTCTCGTCGAAGGGCCATTTCGGCCGGGTCAGCTTGGTGTAGGGCAGCGTGCGCACGTCGCGCGGCAGGGGGCCGGGGGCGTCGGTGTAGAGCACCTCCTCCGCCATCGGGCCGAAGGCGGCGAAGAAATGGTTGGTCGACTTCACCACCACCACCCGCCGCTGGGCGAGGTCGATGCCGAGATTGGTGAAGAGGTCGGTGCCGAGGGCCTGGATGCGGTTGGTGATGAGGACGACGGCGATGCCGTCGACGTCGATCGCGGCGGCGTCGCCCACCGCCCGCACCTCGCGCCCGAAGGTCTGGGTGGCGTTGCGCACCAGCTTCGTCACCGTCACTGTCGCGTCGATCGGCTGGCCGGAGGTGACGGCGACCTTGCCGCCGAAGCGCAGGTTGAAACGCGTGCCCTCGCCGGCGTTGAAGCACATGCGCACCGCGATCGGGTCCCAGATCGGGCCGAGTGCCGCCTCGGTGATGCCGCGCTCGATCATGCGGCGCAGGATGAAGGTGGAATCGCCGCCCGCACCCCCGCCCGGATTGTCCGCCCCGTCGGCGACGACGACGGTGCCCTGGTTGCGCGACACGGCGCGGTCCAGCGCGGCGTCGATCGGGAGGCCCGGCGGCTTCAGCTCGTGCCGCAGGTCCCACAGCTCGCGGCCCAGCTTCTCGGCCAGCGCATCGCCGAACTCCTTGCGGTCGTCGGTGACGACCAGCATGCGCGCCCCCACCTCCGGCACGTCGCCGAATGCGAAGCCGTGTGCGACGGAGATGGAGAGGACGCCGTCCTTGCCCTCCAGCCCCATGATCTTGTCGACGAAGCCGCGCATCGGCTGGCGCGAGGTCGGGAAGCCGTTCAGCATCCGCATGTCGAAGACGGACATGACCGGCTTCACCTTGCCCGCCGCCTGGGCGGAGACGATGTCCGCCAGCTCCTCGGCGCGCTCGATGGAATCCGTGTGGGGGAACTCCTTGTAGCAGATGATGACGTCGGCGGCGGCGACCCGCTTCTGCGTCAGGTGGCAGTGCGGGTCGAGCTCGACGCCGACCGGCACCGTCGGGCCGACAATCGTGCG
Organism: Allostella sp. ATCC 35155; assembly: GCA_006738865.1. GTDB lineage: Bacteria > Pseudomonadota > Alphaproteobacteria > ATCC43930 > Allostellaceae > Allostella. The sequence continues at coordinate 1,427,869 of AP019701.1, read as the reverse complement.
CACCCGCGCCAGCAGGTCGCCCTCGCAATCGTCATAGCCGTCGGCCACCTGGGCGCCGTGCAGGCCGAGCAGGACGAAATCGACCGGCAATGCTGCCCGCAGCTCGTCCAGGATGGTGTCGCGCATCGCCTCGTAGTCGGCCTTGACCGTGTTGCCGGCCGGGTTGGCGGCAAAGCACGAGCCCTCGACCACGTCCCAGCCATGGGTCTTCTTCCGCTGGCGGGCGACCCACAGTGGTGCTGCATAGAGCGTCGGCTGCTCGGGATGTTCGCCGGGGCCGACATGCAGGCGCTCGCGATAGCCCTCGCGGCTGGTCAGCATCGGCGAGAAGGTGTTGGTCTCGGCCCCGAACGAGGCGGTGAAGCAGCGCATGGCGGTTCCTCAATCCTAAGGTCGGGAGCGTCGGACGAGCGCCGGGGCGCCCCTCGACTTCGCTCGGGGTGAGGCGACGTCCCTGGTTCCTCCGGCGATCCTCATCCCGAGCGCAGTCGAGGGACGCACCCGGCCAGCTCACGCCGCCCAGGGGTCGGCGTCGAAGGGCCAGATCGGCCGGGGGATGCGGGTATAGGGCAGGCGCAGGAAGTCGCGCGGCAGGGGGCCGGGCGCGTCCATGTAGAGCACCTCCTCCGCCACCTTGCCGAAGGAGGCGTAGAAATGGTTGGTCGACTTGACGACGCAGATGCGGCGCTGGCCGAGGTCGATGCCGAGGTTGGTGAAGAGGTCGGTGCCGAGCGCCTGGGTGCGGTTGTCGATCAGCACGACGGCGATGCCGCCGACGTCGATGGCGGCGGCGTCGCCCACCTGCGACAGCGCCTTGCCGAAGGTCTGGGTGGCGTTGCGCACCAGCTTCGTCACCGTCACCTCGGCGTCGATCGGGTCGCCCGAGGTGGGCGCGATCTTGCCGCCGAAGCGCAGCTTGAAGCGGGTGCCCTCGCCGGCGTTGAAGCACATGCGCACCGCGATCGGATCCCAGACCGGCCCCAGCGCCGCATCGGTGATGCCGCGCTCCATCATGCGGCGCAGGACATAGGTCGAATCGCTGGCGGCACCCCCGCCGGCATTGTCGGCCGGGTCGGCGATGACGACGAGGCCCTGGTTGCGCGCGACGCCCTTGTCCAGCGCCGCGTCGATGGTGAGGAAGGGCGGCCGCACCTCGTCGCGCAGGTCCCACAGCTCGCGGCCCAGCTTCTCGGCCAGCGCGTCACCGTCGGCCTTGCGGCCGTCGGTGTAGACGAGAACCTTGGTCCCCAGCTCCGGCACGTCGGCATAGGGGAAGCAGTGGGCGACCGAGATGGAGAGGATGCCGTCCTTGCCCTCCATCGCCATGATCCGGTCGACGAAGCCGCGCATCGGCTGACGCGAGGTCGGGAAGCTGTTGATCATCCGGCAGTCATAAACGGACGCGACCGGCTTCACCTTGCCCAGCGCCATCGCCTCGATGATGTCCGCCAGCTCCTCGCCGCGCTCGACGAAGTCGGTGTGCGGGAACTCCTTGAAGCAGATGATGACGTCGGCCGCCTCCAGGCGCTGCTTCGTCAGGTGGCAGTGCGGGTCGAGCTCGCAGCCGATCGGCACGTCCGGCCCGACGATCTGGCGGATGCGCGCGAGGATGTCGCCTTCGCAATCGTCATAGCCGTCGGCCACCATCGCGCCGTGCAGGCCCATCAGCACGATGTCGACCGGCATCGCGGCCTTCAGCTGCTCCAGGATCTCGTCGCGCAGCTCCTCATAGTCGCGGCGCACCAGCACGCCCGCCGGCTGGGCGAAGGAACAGGTGCCCTCGATCACCGTCCAGCCCTTGGTCGCCGCCCGCCTGCGCGCCGCCCAGAGCGGGCCGGTGCACAGCGTCGGCCGGTCCGGGTGCTGGCCGGGCGGGGCGTAGAAATCCTCGAGGAAGCTCTGCCGGCTGGTCAGCATCGGCGAGAAGGTGTTGGTCTCGGTGCCCAGGGAGGCGGTGAAGCAGCGCATCGGATGGTTCCTCAGTTTCCGGGATGGCGGAGCGGCCGGTGCGCCCTTCGCCCTTCGACAAGCTCAGGGTGAGGTGCTCGCTGCCGCTCGCAGCTCAGGACAGGGTCGTTCCTTCAAACCGATGAAAGTCCTTGTCCTTGTAACTTTGCGATCTCTGGCGAGGGAGTCTCGTGCAGCGGGGTTGCGGCCGGCAGACCGGCTTGTCCTCCGAGCCCTGGTGCGGGCCGTCCCGCCGCACGGTCCAAGGCGTCCGGATGCGGCCGATGAAGCGCAGGCGCGCAGCGTCCGGCGGCGGCATGCCGACGCCGACCTCGCCCTCGCGCAGGCCGTCGTCCCGGCTCACGCGACGTCGCCCACGACGCGGGCGCGCACGCGCAGCGAGTTGCCCGGCAGATAGGCGAGCGGGATGTCCTCCATCTCGACCAGCTTCAGCGAGCCGGCGTCCGCCCCGGCGCGCACCGCGCGCGCCTCGGCCAGTTCGCGGGCGCGCGCCATCGCCTGTTCGCGCGGCAGGTCGCGGAAGATCTGGTCGACCTCGCCGCTGACCTGGGCGATCGCCGCGCCCAGCGCATTGGCGACGCCCTGGTGCGGCACGCGCACGACCTCCGACACGCCCGGCAGGGCGTCGGGCACGAGGAAGGCGCCGCCGCCGACGGCGACGAGCGGCACCGGTTCGGCGTCGCTCTTCATGCGGTCGACGGCGTCGGCGATCATCGCGTGCATCCGCGCGACGGCCGCCCGGACGTAGCCCGCATCGAGGCCGGCAACTTTGTCGCGGTCGCCCAGTTCGACCAGCCCGGCCGCCACCGCGACATCGGTCGCCGTCAGGTCCGGGCCGCCGAAGACGCGCGCGCGCTCGGTCAGGCGGAAGCCGACGCTGACCGGGCCAATGCGGTTCGGGTCCGCCGGATCGCAGAGCGTGCCGCCGCCGAGCCCGATCGACAGCAGGTCGGGCATGCGGAAGAGCGTGCGCACCCCGCCGACCTCGACGACGTTGTTCGCCTCGCGCGGGAAGCCGGCGACGAGGCTGCCGACGTCGGACGTCGTGCCGCCCACGTCGACGACCAGCGCCCGGTCGAGGCCGGAGAGGAAGGCCGCGCCGCGCAGGCTGTTGGTCGGGCCCGAGGCGAAGGAACGCACGGGATAGGCCGCCGCCTCGTCGGCCGTCACCACGGTGCCGTCGTTCTGGGTGATGAAGAGCGGCGCTGCGATCCCGGCGCCGGCCAGCGCGTCGCGGAAGGCGGCGACGGTGTGGGTCGCCATCGGTCCGAGCGCGGCGTTCAGCAGCGACACGTTCTCCCGCGCGAGGAGGCCGATGCGGCCGAGTTCGTGCGAGCGCGTCACCTGTGCCTCCGGCCATTCCTCGGCCAGGATGGCGGCGGCCTTCTCTTCCTGGTCGGCGTTCAGCGGCGAGAAGGCACCGGTGACGGCGACCGCCCGGGTGCCGTCGGCGCGGATGGCGCGCGCGGCCGCGCGCACCGCGTCGGCATCGAAGGGCGCGATCGGCTGGCCGTCGACCTCATAGCCGCCACGCACCAGGAAGGTCGGGCCGGCGACGACCGCGCGCAGGTCGGCCGGCCAGTCGATGAAGGGCGGCAGGGTGCGCGCCGCCGGCAGCGAGATGCGGATGCCGGCCGTCCGCGCGAGGCCCCGCCGCTGCACCACCGCGTTGGTGAAATGCGTCGTGCCGATCATGACGGCGCCGACCGCCCGGCCCTCGACCGCACTTTCGGCGAGGAGGCGGCCCAGCGTCGCGACGATGCCGCCCATGACGTCGGCCGTCGTCGCCGTCTTCACCGCATGGCGGACAGCGCCCGCCTCGATCAGGACGGCGTCGGTGTTGGTGCCGCCGACGTCGATGCCGATGCGGATCATGCCGACCTCGCGGGGAAGACGGAGTGGAAATCGAGGTCGAAGCCGAAGGCGCGCGGACCGACATGCTGCAGGCCCTTGGGCGTGGTCAGGATCGCCGGAGCCGGCAGCGCGATCACCGTCACCCGCTGGCCGTAGCGCACGGTCTCGGTGCCGATCGCCTCGCCCGACGCGCTGTCGAGCAGGCAGATGAGGTCGGGTACCGTGGCGGCCGGCTTGTCGCCCCGCCAGGCGACCGAGAACTCGTTCTGGAAGTCGATGGCCATGCTCTCGCCCTGGTCACCGTCGAGCCCCTCGATCGTCACCCGTCCGCGCAGCCAGCCGTCGGTCGCCCGGCGCATCACGTCCGTCACCTTGCCGCGGAAGAGGACGAGGCCGCCCTCGGCCGCGACCACGGCGGCGATCGGGTCGGCATGGGCCGCGCGCGCCGCGCGCACCGTGCGGCCGATCGAGAGCGCCCAGGACAGCGTGTGCAGGCAGCTGCCGCGCTTGACCTCTTCGCCGGTGCGCGGCGCCTTGCAGGTCGCGGCCGAGGCGCCGAACACGGTGCAGACGCGCCGCGTCATCTTCTCCATCCAGGTCCAGTTCTCGGCCTCGGTGAAGATCAGGCTGTTGCGGCGGATGTCGACCATCGTCCAGGGATAGGCCGGCAGGTCGCAGATCGCGAAGGTCGTCATGTCGGCCTGCGGGAAGGCGCGGCCCATGGCGTCGCAGTCGACGACCGGCAGGCCGAGGATCAGGCCCGACAGGATCGCCTGGAAGCCGTTGTTGCCGCCGACCTCCCACAGCATGACGGCGTCGAACTTGCGGCCGAGATGCTTCTCCATCATCGGGATGGTGCTGGCGATGACGTCGCCGTCGCACAACTTCTCCTGCTTGGCGAGCGGCGCACCCATCTGGCCGACGCAGGCGACGAGCGCATCGTCGGGCAGCGACAGCGGGTCGACGACGGTGACGGTGCGGCCGGCGGCGAGGTGCTGCTTCGCCTCGAGCAGGGAGAAATAGGGATCGCCGCCGCCGCCGGTCCCCAGGATCCAGGCGCCGGTCGCGAAATCCTCCAGATCCCGCTCGGTCAGTTGGAAGGCCGCACCGGGCATCGCTTATCCCTCGATCAGTGGAGTGGCACCACTGTACGGGGCCGGGCGTCGCCGAGGGAAGCCCGGCGGCAGCCCGCGATCGTCGAAATTCTCCTGGCCCGCTTCTTGCTGTCCTGCCGGTCCAAGTCCCGGACGCAGAAGCGGACGACCGACGCTCCCCCTTTCCAGAGGTAGACGATGGAGGGTGCCACGGCTGCGACGGCTGCTTCCCACACCGGCGGTGCGGACCACCGGCCGCGCCTGCAGGTCGAAGGACTGGCGGTGCATTTCCCGGTGCTGCGCGGACAGGTCTTCCGGCGCGAGGTCGGGCGCGTGCGCGCCGTCGACGGCGTCAGCTTCGAGATCCGCCGGGGCGAGACGTTCGGCCTCGTCGGCGAATCCGGCTGCGGCAAGACGACGATCGCACGCACGCTCCTCAAGCTGGTCGAGCCGACCGCGGGCGTCATCCGCTTCGACGGCGAGGACGTGACGCGGCTCTCGCGCCCGTCGCTGCGGCGCTTCCGTCGGCGCGTCCAGGCGATCTTCCAGGATCCCTACTCCTCGCTGAACCCCCGCATGACGGTGCAGGACATCCTGGCCGAGCCTTTCATCGTCCACGACATCGACCTCGACCGCGCGGCTCGCGAGCGCGAGATCCATCGCCTGCTCGACATCTGCGGCCTGCCGCGCCGCATCGCCCAGCGCTACCCGCACGAGATGTCGGGCGGGCAGCGGCAGCGGGTCGGCATCGCCCGTGCGCTCGCCCTCAAGCCCGACCTCATCGTCTGCGACGAGGCGGTGTCGGCGCTCGACGTCTCGGTCCAGGCCCAGATCGTCAACCTGCTGGAGGAACTGCAGCAGGCCTTCGGGCTGACCTACCTCTTCATCGCCCATGACCTCGGCGTCGTCCGCCATCTCTGCCGGCGGGTCGGGGTCATGTATCTCGGGCGCTTGGTCGAGCAGGGCGATGCCGACGCCATCTTCGACCGGCCGGCTCATCCCTACACGCGCGCGCTCCTCTCCGCCGTGCCGGTGCCCGACCCGGCGATCGAGGCCGGCCGCGCGCCCGAGCCGCTGGAGGGCGAGGTGCCGAGCCCGGTCAACCCGCCGCCCGGCTGCGTCTTCCATCCGCGCTGCCCGATCGCCATCGCCGCCTGCCGCGAGGCCGCGCCGCCGCCGCGCGCGCTGGCGCCCGACCATTTCGCCGCCTGCATCCGCGCCGGCGGCGAGCATTCCGCAAGCCCCGCAATCGCCAATCCCGCAACAGGAGCAGCGCCATGACGGATCATTCCGACCGTACCGCTTCCCCCGAGACCGCCGCGATGCAGGCCGCCTGGGACGAGGCCCACGACTTCGATCCCAAGGATCCGATGTTCGGCCTCGCCCGGCACGAGATGTCCGGCCCGCAGATGAGCCGGCGCAGCGTCCTGCGCCTGATGGCGGCGGCCGGCACGCTGACGGCCGCGCACCTGCTGCCGGTCGGCGGCGCCCGCGCCCAGGGCAAGGCCGGCGGCACGCTGAAGTGCGGCTGGGCCGGCATCGGGCAGATCACCACCCTCGACCCCGCCAAGATGAACCAGGTGCTGCAGTTCCAGATCACCTCGAACGTGCTGTCGGGCCTGACGCACATCAACGCCGAACTCATCGCCGAGGCCGACCTCGCCCGCGACTGGGAGGTGTCCGAGGACGGGACCGAATACACCTTCAACCTGCGCGAAGGAGTGACCTTCCACAACGGCGAGCCCTTCACCGCCGACGATGTCCTCTTCACCTATGCGCGATCGAAGAACCCGCAGATCTCCATCCATTCGCGCGCGCTCGGCAACGTCGCCGGGATCGAGAAGCTGGGGCCCCACAAGGTGCGCTTCAAGCTGAACGGCGCCCAGGCGTCCTTCCTGGTCAAGACCACCGAACGGGCGAGCGGTCGCGTCCTGACCATCCTCAACAAGACCGCGATCGAGAAGATGGGCGAGTCCGCCCACGGGCTCGCCCCGGTCGGGACCGGACCCTTCCGCATCGCCCAGCACACCGTGGGCCAGAGCGTCGTGCTGGAGAAGTTCGAGCGCTACTATGACCCCGAGCGGCCGAAGCTCGACCGCGTCACCATCCAGCCGATCCTCGACGCCGAGCCGCTGGCGGCGGCGATCGAGGCCGGCGACATCCAGCTCATCGGCGGCGGCGCCATCGCCCCCGAACTGATCGACCGCCTCGTCGCCAACAAGGACCTGACGGTCAACATCCAGGCCTCGCCCGGCTTCGAATCGATCTGGATGAACCCGCACCGCGACCCCTTCAAGGTTCCCAGCTTCGACAAGCCGATCGAGGAGCTGATGAAGGAAAAGGGCTTCATGGTGCGCCTCGCGATCGCCAAGGCACTGGATCGCGAACTCTTCGTCAAGCAGGCGCAGTTCGGCCGCGGCTCCCCGGCGCACGGCTCGATCAACCCCGCCATGGCCTACTATTTCGACAAGGATCTCGCCAAGACCAGCCTGCAGCGCTTCGATCTGGCGGAGGCCAAGCGGCTCCTTGCAGCGGCGGGATATCCCGGCGGCAAGGGCTTCCCGCGCCTCAAGATCCTGCTGACGCCGCCCTCGCGCCGCCAGGTCGAGGTCATCCGCGCGATCCTGAAGCGCAATCTCGGTATCGAGATCGAGCCGGTGGTGAAGGACGTGCCGGTGGTGCTCTCCGAGTTCTCGACGATGGAATGGGACATGGTGCGCGTCGGCTCGGGCGGCGATTACGATCCCGACGACGCCATCGTCGACTGGATGCAGACCCGCGCCCTCTTCAACGGCCAGAAGCGCGACAAGGAGAAGTACCCCTTCGGCTACTTCTCGGAGAAGGAAGCCGACGCACTCATCGAACAGCAGCGCACCGAGGGCGATCTCGAGAAGCGGCGGGCGCTCGTCCGCAAGGCGGACAAGCTGACGTCGGACAAGGTCGCGTCGGCCTTCCTCTTCCACCCGGCGACCTATCTCGTGCATCGCAAGTCGGTCGTCTTCCCCGCCGTCAGCCGCATCCCGGCCCTCGTCGACTTCGACCGCACGACGCTGGCCTGACGCTCGCCTGGGGGCCGCCCGGCACCGGGTGACCCCCAGGCGACACGCCACCAACCCGGAGAACGCCCGATGGCGGGTTACCTGGCCCGGCGAATCCTCGGCGCCCTGCTCGTCATGTGGGCGGTCGCCACCCTCGTCTTCTTCATGATGCGCGCCGTCCCCGGCGACCCGCTGGCCGCGATGCTGTTCGATTCGGGCGATCCCGCCGCGGCCGAGGATCTGCGCAAGGCGCTCGGCATGGACCTGCCGCTGATCGAACAATATGCGCGCTGGCTATGGCAGCTGGTGCGCGGCAATTTCGGCACCTCGATCTATGGCAGCCAGATCCCGGTGGCGCAGCTGCTCGCCGAGGCCCTGCCGAGAACCCTGTCGATCGCCGGCCTGTCCTTCGTCGTCGCCCTCGTCATCGCAGTCCCCGCGGGGATCGTGGCGGCGATGAAGAAGAACAGCGCCGCCGACAACGCGCTGACGATCTTCGCCTTCCTCGGCCTGTCAATGCCGGACTTCTGGTTCGCGATCCTCCTCATCATCCTCTTCGCCGCCAACCTGCAATGGCTGCCGGCGATCGGCTACTCGCCGCTGTCCGAGGGCTTCTGGCCCTGGCTGTCGCACCTCATCATGCCGGCGCTGGCCGCGGGCACGACCTTCTCGGCGATCATCGCGCGGATGATCCGCTCGGCGATGATCGAGGTGCTGAAGACCGACTTCCTACGCACCGCCCGGTCCAAGGGCCTGACCACCTGGCGCATCCTCATCGTGCATGCGCTGCCGAACGCGCTCATCCCGGTGGTCACGGTCATGGGCATTGCGCTGGCGCTCATGCTCGCCGGCACCGTCGTGGTGGAGAACGTCTTCGCGATCAAGGGCCTCGGCCGGACGCTGATCGAGGGCATCCTCAACCGCGACTATCCCGTCGTGCAGGGGGCGATCCTGGCCGTCTCGGCCATCTTCATCGGCGCCAACCTCGTCGTCGACGTCCTCTACACCGTCATCGACCCCCGCATCCGGTACAGCTGATGGACCAGAGCCTGCTCCTGGCGAACGCCGCCGACCCGGCCACCGACCCTGCCGACGACCTGCCGCCGCCCGTCCGCGGGCGCTGGCTGCGTCCCTTCAAGACCGACCGCAAGGCCCAGTTCGGCATCGTCGTGCTGCTGCTGCTGGTCTTCTGCGCCCTCTTCGGGCCGTACCTCACGCCCTACGACCCGACCGAGCCCTCGTTCGAGCTCACCATGTCCCCGCCCAGCCTGGCCCACCCGCTGGGGATCGACGATCTCGGCCGCGACGTGCTGTCGCGACTGATCGCGGGCGCCCAGGTGTCGCTGATCGTCGGCCTCAGCACGGTTGCGATCTCGCTGGTGATCGGCGTCGCGCTCGGGCTCGCCGCCGGCTATTTCGGCGGCTGGATCGACTTCGTGGTGATGCGCTACATCGACCTTCAGTGGGCGTTCCCCAACTTCATCATCGCCGTCTACATGGTGGCGGTGTTCGGGACCGGCCTGTGGAACGTCATCATCGCCGTCAGCCTCGCCTATCTCGACGATTTCGCGCGCATCGCGCGCGGCATGGTGCTGACGATCAAGCAGGAGCAGTACATCGACGCGGCCCGCACCGTCGGCTGCTCGCACTGGCGCATCCTGCTGCGCCATGTCCTGCCCAATGCCGGGGCGCCGCTGATCGTGCAGGCGACGGTCAGCGTCTCCTACGCCATCCTGGCGGAGGCCGGCCTCAGCTTCCTCGGCCTCGGCGTCGATGCGGACACGCCGACCTGGGGCCTGATCCTGGCCGAGAGCCGCACCTTCATCTCGCGCGCCTGGTGGCTCGGCGTGTTTCCCGGCCTCTTCATCATGCTGACGGTGCTCAGCATCAACTTCGTCGGCGACGCGCTGCGCGACGCCCTCGACGTGCGGGAGACCGCCTAGCCCCTCACGCGGCCGCCGCCACCGTGCCGGGCCGATGGCAGGCCGCGGCGTGGTTCGGGGCCGCCGCCTCGAGGTCGGGTCGGACGCGACGGCAGACATCGACGGCGAAGCCGCAGCGCGGCCGGTAGGCGCAGCCGGCGCCCAGCCGCGACAGGTCCGGTGGCTGGCCCTCGATCGGGACGAGGCGCTCGGCCCGCGGCCGGTCGAGCCGCGGCACCGAGGCGAGCAGGCCGCGGGTGTAGGGGTGCTGCGGGCGGGCGAAGATGTCGGCCGCCGTCCCCTGCTCGACGATGCGGCCGGCATACATGACATTGACCCGGTCGGCGTAGCGCGCGACGAGCCCGAGATTGTGGGTGATGACGACGAGCGCGACCCCGAGGTCGCGCGTCAGCTCCTTCATCAGCTTCAGGATCTGCGCCTGGATGGTGACGTCGAGCGCCGTCGTCGGCTCGTCGGCGACGATGAGGCGCGGATGGCAGGCGAGCGCCATCGCGATCATCACCCGCTGGCGCATGCCGCCGCTGAAATGGTGCGGGTACTGGGCCAGCCGCGCGGTCGGATCGCCGATGCCGACGCGGCCGAGCAGCTCGACGGCCCGGTCGACCGCCTGGCGGCGGGTCAGGCCGAGATGCGTGCGCATGTGCTCGGTGAGCTGGCGCCCGATGGTCATCAGCGGGTTCAGCGACGTCATCGGCTCCTGGAACACCATGCCGATGCCCGGACCGCGGATGCGCCGCAGGGCCGCCTCGTCGAGGCCGGCGAGTTCCTGGCCGGCGAAGCGGATGCTGCCTTCGACGGTCGCCGGCGGGCGCGGCACGAGGCCGGTGATCGCCAGCGCATGGACCGACTTGCCGCACCCGCTCTCGCCGACGACGGCCACCGTCTCGCCCTCGTCGACGGCGTAGGAGACACCGTCGACGGCCTGCACGACCGCGTCGCCGGCCGGGAACCGCACCCGGAGGTCTTCGATCTCGAGCAGCCTGGCCATGCCTCGCACTCCCTGATCCGTGGATGCGAGGCAGGCCACGCAAACATCCTGCCAGGGCAGGTCAGAGCATGTGCTCATACTGGCAATTGACGAGCAGCTCCGCGACGGAGGCGGTGTTGGAAAGGCCGACCACGGTGGCGATCAGCCCCGCCAGTTCGTCCGGGTCCGTCATCTGGTCGCGCGGCGGCGCCGTCGGACCGCCCGCCATGTCGGTGCGGACATAGCCGGGGCAGACGGCGACGGCGCGCACGCCGCTCTCCCAGCCGATCCGGCGCACGGCATGGGTCAGCATCACCATCGCCGCCTTGCTCATCTGGTAGCCGACGGCGAGGTTGCGGGCGCGCTTGCCCGACATCGAGGCGACGTTGACGACCCGGCCGGCCCCGGACGCCTTGAGATGCGGCAGGGCCGCCCGGATCAGGCGGAAGGGCGCCTTGACGTTGATCGCCAGGAGCTCGTCGAGTTCGTCCTCGCCGCCGCTCTCCAGGGTCACGTTGCGGTGGATGCCGGCATTGTTGACGAGCACGTCGATCCGGCCGAAGCGCGCCATCGTCTCGTCGACCCAGCGCGTCGCGGACGCCACCTCCGCCGCCTCGTAGGCGATCGCCGCGACCTCGCCGCCCCCCTCCAGCCCGCTGCGGTCGGTGAAGGCCGCCGGGCGCCGCACGCCGAGCGACAGCCGGTAGCCCTCGCGGTGCAGCCGTCGCGCCACCGCATTGCCGATGCCCCGGTTCGCGCCCGAGATCATCGCCACCCGCCCCATATCCTGAGATGTCATGCCGTTCGCCTCCTTCATCTGGTATGCGAGGTTCCACCGTGCGGTTCGACTGTGCAAGACTTGGGCAACCAGGTCGGATTCGCCGGCTCGGACAACGATGGGCGGCGGAGGATGCGCGAGACGGCACGACTGGCCATGGCGGGCCTCATCATGATCTGGGCCGGGCCGGCCGCGGCCGACGGGGACGCCGACACGGGCGCCGCCTTCGCCCGGAAGCACTGCGCCGCCTGCCATGCCATACGCGGCGACGGCGCCAGCCCGAATCCGAGTGCGCCGCCCTTCCGCGGCATCACCAAGGACTGGCCGGCCGATTCGGTGGCGGAGGCGCTGGCCGAAGGCATCCGCATCGGCCATGAGGGCAAGCCGATGGTCGCGCTCGACCTCACGGTCGAGGAGGTGGCCGACCTCGTCGCCTACATCGCCGCCGTCCAGCGCTGAGGCACGCCGGAGCGATGGCTCACCTGATCACCGGCGGCGCCCACGACATGGCGCTGAACGACGGGCTTGCCGCCCTGACGGGAGCGCATGTCGCAACCCGGTCCACCGGGCTGATCCAACTCGTCGACCAGGCGGGGCGGATCCAGTTCATCACCGGCTCCTTCTCCTACACGCCCGACGGGACGCTGACGGACGGCAGCATCGCGACGATCGAGGTCGGCGCGGCATACACGATCACCGGCCTCGAGGTGGGCGTGGCCGAGTATGCCGGGGCGCTCGCGGCCGGCAACGCGTTCGGGGTGCGGACGGCGCTCTTCGCCGGCGACGACCTCCTGGAAGGCAGCACCGCCTCCGACCGGCTGCTGGGATTCGACGGCGACGACCAGGTGCTGGGCGGCTTCGGCGACGACGACCTGAACGGCAACGGCGGCGACGACACGGTCGACGGCGGATACGGCGCCGACACCGTCCATGGCGGCCAGGACGACGACCGGGTCCTGGGCGGGGCCGGCGACGATGTCGCGACCGGCAGCCGCGGGCGGGACACCGTCGAGGGCGGCACCGGCGACGACCTCGTCTATGGCGGCCAGGGCGACGACGTGGTGCGCGGCGGCGACGGCCATGACGGCATCTGGGGCGACATCGGGGTCGACGCCCTCTATGGCGACCTCGGCGCCGACACCTTCTATTTCGCTTCGGGATCGGGCGGCGACGCCATCCAGGATTTCGACCCGGCCGAGGGCGACCGCATCGCCGTCGCCCGCCATGTCAACGGCACGGACATCGACGAGCCGCGCGACCTGCTGACCCGCACCCGCCTGCACCCGGACGGGCAGCTCGTCGATCTCGGCCAGGGCCACGCGGTCCTGATCCGCAACCTGCCCGGCGGCGAGGTCTCGGCCGACCTGTTCCTCATCGTATAGGCCACTCGCTCAGCACGGGCGATTGACCGCGCGCCGCCGCGGCCGGATCATCGCGCCTGCGTGGGCCGTGCGGCGCCGCCGGCCCGTTTCAGGGGGGCAATCATGGGACAGCTCGTCGTCAACGGCTCCATCGACATGACGGTCAACGTCGGCTTCTATCCGCTGACGCAGCCCTACGTCTTCACCGCATCGGCCGTCACCATCCAACTCCAGACGCCGACGGGCACGATCCAGACCTTCACGGGCTCCTTCGTCAGCCAGAACCAGACGGTCACGTCCGGCTTCATCGGCTCGATCAAGGAATCCTTCCCCAATTCCAACGCCGTCAACTACGAGGGCACTGGGTTCTCGATCGACCTTGCCGTCTACAACCAGAAGGTGGCCGAGCTCGACAGCTTCGGCCTGCGCATGGCCATCTATTCCGGCAACGACACCATCTCCGGCGGCGCGGGCAACGACCGCCTGCTCGGCTTCGACGGCAACGACCTGCTCACCGGCAGCCACGGCGACGACGAGATCAACGGCAACCAGGGCAACGACAGCGTCTTCGGCGGCAACGGCAATGACGGCCTGCATGGCGGTCAGGGCAACGACACGGTCTCGGGCGACAAGGGCAACGACTTCGCCACCGGCAGCCTCGGCAACGACAGCGTGCTGGGCGGCGTCGGCAACGACTTCGTCTATGGCGGGCAGGGCGACGACTATGTGAACGGCGGCGCGGGCGACGACTATCTGCGCGGCGACCTCGGCGACGACGTACTGTTCGGTGACGACGGCCGCGACCTCTTCGCGTTCGCCGCCAACAGCGGCCGTGACACGATCGAGGACTTCCTGCGCGCCGAGGGCGACCAGATCGGCATCCAGATCGACGTCAACGGCACCGGGGTCGACAGCTTCACGGACATCAAGGCGCGCTTCGTGCCCCAGGCGGACGGCACCGGCATCGACCTCGGCAACGGAAACTTCGTCCTCGTCCGCAACGTCACGACCAGCGAGCTGGCCGCCCAGGACTTCTTCTTCTTCTGATCCGTATCAGGCGGCGCGCCCGCGCATCGGCGGCGGCATCGCCACCGCCGGGGCCGCCCGCTCCACCCGCTCGACCGCGACGAGGCAGGTGTGCGCCGAGCAGCCCTGCCCCAGCGCCGACGTGCCCTTGTCGAGCGTCAGGATATTGGGGTTGCCGGCGAGATCGAGGGCACCGTCGCCGGCGTCGGCCGGCATGTACCAGGCGCCGGTCGGCAGGATGACGACGCCGGGGCGCACCGCATCGGTGATGCGGACGCCGGCGAGGCACTGGCCGCGCTCGTTGTGGAGGCGGATCGTGTCGCCCGGCCGGATGCCGAGGCGCCCGGCGTCGGCCGGGTTGAGCGAGGCGACTTCGCGGCCGTCCTGCTTCAACGCCTGGCTGCGGCTGGAGAAGTCGAGCTGGCTGTGCAGCTTGTCGATCGGCTGGCGCGAGACGAGGTGGAGCCGCCCGCCGCCGTCCCGGCCCAGCCATTCGGCCGGCTCGACCCAGGCCGGATGCGGCGGGCAGTCGGCATGGGCCATGGCGGCGATGCGGGGGCTGTGGAGGACGATCCGGCCGCTGTCCGAGGCGAGCGGACTGCCCGCCGGATCGTGCCGGAAGTCCGCAAGGTAGGTGTGCTGCGGGCGGACCGGCAGCGCCGCATGCCCATCCGCCCAGAACCGGTCGAAGTCCGGCATCGCATGGCCGAAGCGCTGCGCGGCGTCGGCGCGGCTGCCCTCGTAGAGGTGGCGCAGCCATTCCATCTCGCTGCGACCCTCGGTGAAGGCTTCGGCGACCCCGAGTCGGGCCGACAGGTCGGAGAAGATCCGGAAATCGTCGCGCGAGCCGCCGACCGGCTCGATCGCCTTCTGCATGGCGACGATGTGGTCGGAGCGGCGGTTGCCCGAGAGGTCGTTGCGCTCGATCGACGTGGTGGCGGGCAGGACGATGTCGGCCAGCCGCGCCGTCGCCGTCCAGAACGGCTCCTGCACGACCACGACCTCCGGCCGCTCCCAGGCGCGGCGCAGCCGGTTGAGATCCTGGTGATGGTGGAAGGGATTGCCGCCCGCCCAGTAGAGCATGCGCGTGTCGGGATAGGCGTAGCGGCGGCCGTTGTAGTCGAAGGGCTCGCCGGGCCGCGTCAGGAGGTCGGCAATGCGCGCGACCGGGATGAAGCTGCCGGTCGGGTTGACGCCGGCCGACATGGCGGGCGGCTGCGAGCGCACCTGCGGCGCCCCCACCCCGCCGAGCGAGCCGTAGCCGTAGCCGACGCCGCCGCCCGGCAGGCCGATCTGGCCGATGACGGCGGCGAGGCCGGCGGCCGCCCAGAAGGGCTGCTCGCCATGGTCGGCGCGCTGCAGCGCCCAGCTCACCGTCAGCATGGTGCGCCGCGCCGGCAGTTCGCGGGCGAGCTGCCGGATGCGCCCGGCCTCGATCCCGGTGATCGGCGCCGCCCAGGCCGCGTCCTTCGCCACTCCGTCGGAGGCACCCGAGAGGTAGGCGAGGAATTCCGCGCTGCCAGAGCAGCAGCGGTCGAGGAAATCGAGGTCGTTGCGGCCGCCGGCGACGATCTCCTGCGCCAGGGCCAGCATCAGCGCGGTGTCGGTGTTGGGCCGCACCGGCAGCCATTCGGCCGGCACCCATTCCGGCAGGTCGTCGCGCGCGGGCGAGACGAGGACGATGCGGGCGCCGCGCGCGACGAGGCGCCTCAGGTGCAGCTCCAGCGTGTGGCGCGCGAGGCCGCCGGCCTCCGTCTGCGCCGTCCGCGGCGACAGCGCGCCGAACACGACGACGATCTCGGAATGCTCGGCGACCGTGTCGAGGGTCGTGCCGCCGCCGTTGCAGGCGTCCTCGGAGCCGAAGACGTGGCGCAGGATGACCGGCCCGGCGGCGATGCTGTAGGTGTTGACGTGGCCCGTATAGCCGCCGAACAGGCCGAGCATCCGCTTCAGCCCGGTGGCCGCGTGATGGAACCGCCCGGCGCTGGTCCAGCCGTAGGAGCCCGCGAAGATCGAGGCCGGCCCGAAGGTGTCGCGGACCCGGCGGATCTGCCCGGCCACCAGGTCCAGCGCCTCGTCCCAGCCGACCGGCACGAAGGCCTCGCGCCCGCGTCCCGCCCCGTCGGCGCGCTCGCGGTCGCGCAGCCAGCCCTCGCGCACCATCGGCTGGGCGATGCGCAGCCGCGGGTCCGCCCACTCCGGCACGCTGTGGATGATGTCGGACGGCGCGGGATCGAACGCCATCGGCTCGACCCCGACGATCTGGCCGTTCCGCACCAGCAGCCAGAAGGCGCCCCAGTGGCTGCAATGGGCGATCCGCCGGATATCCTGCACCATGTCTTCCTCATTCACCCGCTGAACCGGCCCCTGAAGCTAGTGCGGCGGGCCGGCGGGCGCTACGCCATGTTGGGCGTGGCGACCCGAAAACCGGGTCCTGGCAATCCGGTTCCACGGGACGCGGTGGCTGGACCGCAAACGCTACGCTAACATTGAACCCGTGGATTGAGCCGCGCGCAGACAGGCTCGCATGAAGGGGGCGCGGGCGTGGGACATCCCTGGTACGGGGCGGCGATCGAGGCATTTGCGAAATCGCAACCGGATGCGCCGGCCATCGTCAGTCCCGCCGGCACCTTGACCTTTGCCGGTCTGCACCGGGCGATCGAGCGGACGGCGCTCGAGCTGACGCAGCGCGGCCTCGTCCCCGGGCTGCCGGTGGCGCTGGTCCTCGAGACCCGGGTGATCGATCTCCTTCTCATGTTCGCGTGCCATCGGCTGGGTGTGCCGGCGGTGATCCTGGGCACCGACGATCCCCCGGCGATCGCGCGCGGCCTGGTGGAGGCGGGCGGGATCCGGGTCGCCGTGTCGGGCGGAGCCCGGGTTCCCGATGGGCTGGGCATCCCGACGATCATGCTGGAGCGGCTGCCGACCGCGCCGGCGGCGGCCGTGCTGCCTGCGCCCCCCGACGCGGAGGCAGCCTGCTACCTCGTGCGCTCGTCCGGCACGACCGGCGGGATCCCCAAGCTGGTGGTGACCACCCACGGCCACGACGCCGCGCGGGTCGAGACGACCTTGCGGCGACTGCCGCTCGGGCCCGGGGAGCGCTACCTTGCGATCATCGGCTTCCAGTTCGGCTTGGGCCGCAGCTGGGCCGAGCGCTCGCTGCTGCACGGAGCGGCCGTCGCGGTGCCGCCGGCACTCGCCACCGTCGACGCGCTCAAGGCGGCGGCCGCAAGCCTGGGAGCGACCTGGACCACCATGACCCCGGTCCATCTCAAACATTTGCTCGCCGCCGCCCCGGCGGATGCGCCGCTGCTGCCGGACCTGCGCATCCTGGTCGGCTCGGCCCCGCTGGAGCCCGCGGATCGACTGGCGGTGATGCGACGCGTCTCGCCCGACATCTACGTCGTCTATGCGACCAACGAGGTCGGGGCGCTGACCCTGGCCGTCCCCGAAGAGATCCGCCGGAACCCCGCGACGGCCGGTCGGCCCGATCCGGTGATCGAGATGCAGGTCGTCGACCATCTCGAACACCCCTGCCCGGCGGGGGCGGTCGGGACGGTTCGCTTCCGGTCGGCGCAGTTCCCGCAGGCCTATCATCGCACCGTCGCCGGGGCGGCGAGCCGGTTCGAGGGCGGCTGGTTCTATCCGGGCGATGCCGGCCTGATCAACGCCGAGGGCGAACTCGAACTGCGCGGCCGGGTCGACGACCTCATCAGCATCGGCGGCCAGAAGGTCTATCCGGGCGACATCGAGCAGCACCTGTCGGCGCACCCAGCGGTGGCGGAGGCAGCCGCCTTCGGCGTGCCGCACCGCATCCAGGGGCACGCGGCGCTGGCGGCCGTGGTGCTGCGCGCGCCGGTCGCTACGGACGAGTTGCTTGCCCATTGCCGGGCGACCCTGGGCGCGGCGCGCTCGCCCGGTCGGATTCTCGTCGTGGAGGCCCTGCCGCGCACCGCTGTCGGAAAGATCGACCGCCGTGCGCTGAGACGGCTGGTCGCCGCGCGGCGATCGACCCTCGGCCGCTCGGGCCGCGCCGACGACTGACCGGCCGCCGTTCCGGCCGTCCCGGGCCGGCTATGCCGCCTTCACGTCGGCACCGCCGCGCTCGTAGAGGTCGCGACCGGCCACCAGGGCGGCGATCTTGCCGTCGGCGATCGAGCGCTTCAGCATCCAGAAGCCGCAATCGGGATGGATGTAGCGGACCCGGCCCGGCCCGAGCAGCTTCTCCGCGCGGTCGATGCGGCGGGCGATCTCGTCGGCGGTCTCGATCTCGGTGCGCTTGATGTCGACGACACCGAGGCCGAGGCCGATGCGCTGGTCGAGGCCGCGGAACACCGCCAGCTCCTCGGCCGGCCGGGCGGCGATCTCCATGACGATGTGGTCGGCATGCAGGGCATTGAGGTACTGCATCAGCTTGTCCCAGGCGCCCTTCTGGATCGACTGGCCGCCATAATTGCCGAAGCAGAGATGGACCGCCGCCTTGCCGGGCACGGCATCGAGCACGCGGTTGATTGCGCGCGCAGCCCATTCCCATTCCTCGGGATGGCCGGGCAGGTTGGCTTCGTCGACCTGGATCACCGCCGCGCCCTGGCAGTGGCGCACCTGCTCGGCCAGCACGGCCGCGAGCCCGTCGGCGACCCCGTCGACGCCGCCGTAATGCTTGTCGATCAGGGTCTTGGCCAGCATGTGCGGCCCCGTCAGCGTGAACTTCAGCGGCTTCTGGGCGAGGCGGGCCGCACGCGCGCAGGCCGACGGCAGGTCGAGCGTGCCGGCCCCGATCGGCCCTTCGACGACGCCCGGCGGACGGGTGCGGAACGCCATGCCGCGCTGGCCGCGATAGGCCATCATCTCGTCGAACCCGATCGAGGTGCGGATCCCCGACATCGGCCGGACGAAGTACTCGATCATCCCGTTGGTCTCGGGATGGTTGACGTCGAACCGGTAGAGCTCGCTGTCGCAGACGAGATCGATGCCGGCGCGCTCTTGCGTGTGCAGCACGACGCGGGTGGCGTCGGTCAGCGCCTGCTCGGTCGGCATGGCCGCGAGCCAGTCCGGGATGGGGTAGGAACCGACGACGGTCGTCTGGATGCGCGGCATGGCGTCCTCCGGGCAGCAAGTATCCAACTGGTTACTTGCGACGATAGCAGCGCGCCCGTTCCAGCGGCAACCGCCCTTTCCACAGGCGGGTCGCCGCTGCTTTAATCACCGGCGAATCCGCTTCCCCCTGCATCGAGAGATCGACCGGCCATGGCGCTCATCACCTACCTGACCCGCATCCAGTTCGACTTCGGCGCGATCTCGCTGCTGCCGGAGGAGCTGAAGCTGATCGGCGTCCAGCGACCGCTGATCGTGACCGACAAGGGCGTGGTCGCCGCCGGCCTGCTGGAGCGGGTGACCGGCACCCTGCCCGCCACCGTCGCGACCGCCCTGTTCGACGGGACGCCCGCCAACCCGACCGAGCGGGCCGCGCTCGCCGCGCTCGACGCCTATCGTGCGCACGGCGCCGACGGCATCATCGCGATCGGCGGCGGCTCGTCGATGGACCTCGCCAAGGCCGTCGCGGTGCTGGCGACGCACGAGCCGCCACTGGTCCAGTACGCCGCGGCAGAGGGCGGCGTCGCCCGCATCACCGCGCGCGTCGCCCCGATCGTCGCCGTCCCGACCACCGCCGGTACCGGCAGCGAGGTCGGCCGCGGCGCCATCATCATCTTCAACGACGGGCGCAAGATCGGCCTCATCAGCCCCTTCCTGCTGCCCAAGGTCGCCATCTGCGACCCCGAGCTGACGCTCGGCCTGCCGCGCGGCCTGACCGCGGGCACGGGCATGGACGCCCTCACCCATTGCGTCGAGACGTTCCTGTCGCCGAACGTCAACCCGCCGGCCGACGCCATCGCCCTCGACGGCGCGCGGCGCGCTGCCCGCTTCCTCGTCCGTGCCGTCGAGGATGGGCAGGATCGCGAGGCGCGCTGGAACATGATGATGGCGGCGATGGAGGGCGCGATGGCCTTCCAGAAGGGTCTCGGCGCAGTGCATGCCATGTCGCATCCGCTGGGCAGCCTGGAGGAGCTGAAGCTGCACCACGGCACGCTCAACGCGGTGATCCTGCCGACCATCCTGCGCTGGAACGACGGCCATGTCGGCGACAAGTACGCCCGGCTGTGCGAGGCGATGGACCTGCCGGCGGACACCGACCTCGCCCGGCACGTCGAGCAGCTCAACGCCCAGGTCGGGCTGCCGTCGGGGCTGGCGGCCATGGGCGTGCCGAGCCAAGTGCTGCCGCGCATGTCCGAGGCGGCGATCAAGGACCATTGCCACCTGACCACGCCGCGCCAGCCGACGGTCGAGGAGTATCACGCCCTGTTCCTGCAGGCGATGTAGGGGAGGAATCCGATGGAGTTCCGCAAGCTGCACCCGCTGTTCGGCGTCGAGATCATCGGCGTCGACGTCGCCCGGCCGATGACGGCCGGCGAATTCCAGCCGATCCGCGCCGCGTTGGACGAGCACGGCCTGCTGCTGTTCCGCGACCAGGACATCGACGACGAGCAGCAGGTCGCCTTCAGCGAGCATTTCGGGCCGCTGGAGAAGACGATCAGCGCCAACCCCGCCGGCGGCACCCTGTTCGCCCGGCAGTCGAACCTCGACATCCGCACGGGCGACCTCATCCCGCCCGAGGACCGGCGGATGATCTACCAGAAGGCCAATTATCTCTGGCATTCCGACAGCTCCTACAAGGCGACGCCGTCCCTGTGCTCGCTGCTGTCGGGTCGGCTGTGCCCGCCCGAGGGCGGCAACACCGAGTTCGCCGACATGGCCGCGGCCTATGACGCCCTGCCCGGCGAAACCAGGCGGCAGCTCGAGGGGCTGGTCGCGGAACATTCGATGATCCACTCCCGGGCCCAGGTCGATCCGCGGGTTCTGACCGATGCGGAGAAGGCCGAACTGCCGGCCGTCCGGCAGACGATGGTCCGCGTCAACCCCGTCACGGGCCGCAAGTCGCTGTACATCGGCGCCCACTGCTCGCACGTCGTCGGCTGGCCCGAGGAGGAGGGCCGCGCCTTCGTCCGCCACCTGACCGAGACTGCGATCCGCCCCGAATTCTGCCATTCGCACGCCTGGCGGACGGGCGACATTCTGGTGTGGGACAATCGCCGCCTGCTGCACCGCGCGACCGCCTACGACGCCACCCGCTACAAGCGTCTGATGCAGCGCACGACGGTCGCCGGCGACGGCCCGACGGTCCGCCAGTAGCTCCGCGAATCCATTGAAATCCGCATTGGAGGTTTTCAATCGAGCCGACGGTTGATAGCCTGACCAGGAATTGCCGGGCCTGGACCGGGCGAATATCGGGAGTGACGTTCATGGAGTTGCGCAAGCTCCACCCCACCTTCGGGGCGGAGGTGCAGGGCGTCGACATCGGACGCCCCATCGACAACGAAACCTTCTCGCGCATCCGCAACGCGTTCGAGGAGCACGGGCTGCTGCTCTTCCGCGACCAGGAGCTCGACGACGAGAAGCAGATCGCCTTCAGCGAGCGGTTCGGACCGCTGGAGAAGACCTTCAGCCAGAATCCGGCAGGCGGCACCCTCTTCGCGCGGCAGTCCAACCTCGACATCAAGAGCGGCGAGCCGATCCCGCTCAACGATCCGCGGATGATCTACCAGCGCGCCAACATGCTGTGGCACTCCGACAGCTCGTTCAAGGTCGTGCCGTCGCTGTGCTCGCTGCTGTCGGCGCGGGTGGTGCCCCCGGAAGGCGGCAATACCGACTTCGCGGACATGCGCGCCGCCTACGACGCGCTGCCGCAGGCGACCAAGGAGCGGCTCGAGGGCCTGGTGGCCGAGCACTCGATCGCCCATTCCCGTGCCCTGGTCTGCCCCGAACTGCTGACCGAGCAGCAGAAGACGGTCGAGGCGCCGCCCGTGCGCCAGCTCATGGTGCGCACGAACCCGGTCACCGGGCGCAAGGCGCTGTTCGTCGGCGCGCACTGCGCGCGCGTCGTCGGGTGGCCCGAGGAGGAAGGGTACGCCTTCGTCCGCCATCTGATGGAGACCGCGATCCGGCCGGAATTCTGCTACTCGCACGAGTGGCGGGTGGGCGACCTGATCGTCTGGGACAATCGCAGCCTGCTGCACAAGGCGACGCCCTATGACGGGGCGCGCTACAAGCGCCTGATGCAGCGCACCACGGTCGCGGGGGACGCGCCGACCGTCATGCAATAGCCGCCGATGGAGATTCCGGACCGCCCGATACAACGAGGGCGGCCGGGTCGGCGCCGGATCGCATCCGGCGCTTGGGAACGAACGTCTGACAGACAGGGAGATCGAGAATGAAGCTGATCCGCACCGCCGCGGCCGTCGCCGTGGCCCTGGCCCCATTCGCCGCATCGGCGCAGATGGCCGCGCCCAAGCAGCAGTTCATGTCGATGGCGACGTCCAGTGTCGGCGGCAGCTGGTTCCCGCTAGGCGGCGCCATGGCCAAGATCATCACCGACGCCTATCCGCAGCTCAAGATCACGGCCGAGGTCACCGGCGGCACCGCCGACAACCTGAAGCTGCTGAAGAACGGCCAGGTCGAACTCGCCCTGTCCACCAACGACATGGCCTATCTCGCCAGCAAGGGCGAAGGCGCCTTCAAGGGCGGCGCGATCTCCAACTTCAAGGGCTTGCTCGGCGGCCACGCGATCATCTGGCAGTTCTACACGCTGAAGTCGAGCGGCATCCAGAGCCTGAAGGACATCAAGGGCAAGCGCATCTCGCTGGGCGCGGCCGGGTCGATCGGCGGCCCGATCGGCCAGGCCGTCTTCGGCGCCTACGGCCTCAAGATGAACACCGACTGGAAGCCGGAATATCTCGGCCACGGCGACGGGCCGGGCGCGCTGCTGGACGGCCGGGTCGACGGCGTCCTCATCATCAGCTCGGCGCCGACCGCGGCCGTGACCGACATCACCAGCCGCCGCGGCGAGGAGGTGCTGCTCATCAACCCCGAGAAGCCGGTCCTCGACAAGCTGATCGAGAAGCATCCCTACTGGTTCCCGGCAACGATTCCGGGCGGCGTCTACAAGGGGCATCCGAACGACATGCCGAACTCGTTCGGCAGCGCGACGATCCTGGTCGCCCACGAGAAGGTGTCGAACGAGGCCGCCTATGCCGTCGTCAAGGCGCTGGTCGAGCAGCACGCCAAGCTGGTCGCCGCCAACGCGCTCGCCAAGGAATGGTCGAAGGCTAACGCGACGCGCGGCATCTCCGGCGTGGTGCCGTTCCATCCCGGCGCCGAGAAGTACCTGAAGGAAGCCGGCATCCTGAAGTAGGCGCCAGCTCCGGGCAACCGCCCGGGACGGGCGCGGCGCGGTCGGGACCAGAGGTGCGACGATGCCAGAGGTGCGACGATGAGCGAGAGCCGAGGCACGATCGCGACGGCGGCGACGATAGTCGCCGCCGCCTTCAGTCTCTTCCATCTGTGGTCGAGCTGGGGCGGGACGCTGGCTACGCTGCAGCAGAACTACACCCACCTCGCCTTCGCGCTCGTGCTGGTCTTCCTCACCCGCCCCGCCACCGCGCGCGGGCGGGTGATACCGGCCCTGGACGTGCCGCTGGCGGCCTTGTCCGTCGTCGTCTGCGTCTATCCGGTGCTGCATTTCCTCGATATCGCGATGCGCGGCGCCGGCGATCCGACCCCGTACGAGGTCTGGTTCGGGGTCGCCGCCGCACTGCTGGTGATCGAGGCGACGCGGCGAATGCTGGGCTGGGCGCTGCCGATCATGGCGGCGCTGGCGCTCGCCTACGCGTTTCTCGGGCCGGACCTGCCCGGCATCTTCGCCCATCGCGGCTTCAGCCTCGAGCGGGTCTCGGCGACGCTCTACCTCACCACCTCGGGCATCGCCGGCACGCCGCTGCAGGTGTCGGCAACCTACGTCGCAATCTTCGTCATCTTCGCGGCCTTCCTCGACGTCTCGGGCGCGGGCCGTTTCTTCATCGAGTGGAGCCATGCCGGCCTCGGCTGGGTCCGCGGCGGCCCCGCCAAGGTGGCGGTCGCGGCGAGCGCCCTGATGGGCACCGTCTCCGGCAGCGCGGTCGCCAACACGGTCGCGACCGGCACCTTCACCATCCCGATCATGAAGCGCACGGGCATGAGCCCGGCCTTCGCCGGGGCGGTCGAGGCGACGGCGTCGTCCGGCGGCCAGATCATGCCGCCCGTCATGGGCGCGGCCGCCTTCATCATGGTCGAGATCCTCGGCATCCCCTACACGCAGGTGATGATCGCGGCCGCCATCCCAGCCGTCCTCTACTTCCTGGCCGTGCTGACGATGGTCGACTTCGAAGTCGCGAAGAACGGTATTCGCGGCATTCCGCGGTCCGAGTTGCCCGATGCCTGGGCGATCTTCCGCGGCGGCTGGTACCTGCTGGCACCGCTGATCGTCCTCGTCTATCTGCTGGTCGGGGTCGAGTACACGCCGACCAAGTCCGCATTCTTCGGCGTCATCACGGTGATCGCCGCCAGCATGCTGGGCGCTGCCACGCGGATGGGCCCGCGGCGCATCTGGCAGGCGCTGCGCCAGGGCGGCATGGCGATCCTGGAGACGGCCTGCGTGTGCGCGTGCGCCGGCATCGTCATCGGCGTGCTGATGCTGACCGGCCTGGCGCTGCGCATGTCGGGCATCATGATCGACCTCGCCGGCGGCAGCCTGCTGCTGCTGCTCCTGATCACGATGGTGGTCTCGGTCATCCTCGGCATGGGCCTGCCGACCTCCGCCGTCTACGTCATCCTGGCGATCCTGGTCGCCCCGGCGATGATCGAGGTCGGCGTGAACCCGCTGGCCGCGCACATGTTCATCTTCTATTTCGGCGTGCTCGCCAACGTCACGCCCCCGGTGGCGATCGCCGCCTATGCCGGCGCCGGGATCGCCGGGGCCGATCCGACGCGCACCGGCATCATCGCCTTCCGGCTGGCGCTCGCCGGCTTCATCCTGCCCTTCATGTGGGTCTATGAGCCGGCCCTGCTGATGCAGGGCGAGCCGCTGCGCATCGTGCTGGCCTGCACCACCGCGGTGGTCGGCATCCTCGGCCTGTCGGCGGCGCTGCAGAGCTATCTCTTCGGGCGGACCGCCACCTGGTGGGAGCGCATCCTGCTCGGCGCCGGCGCGCTCTGCCTCATCAAGCCGGGCTGGGTCACCGACATCGTGGGCGTCTGCCTGCTCGCCCTGGCGCTCGCCAGCCGCTTCTGGTTCGCGCCCACCGCCCGCCCGGCCGCCGGCACGGCCGAATGACCCTGCCGACGCCCGAGCGCGGCACCGCCGAAATCCTCGTCATCGGCGGCGGCCTCGCCGGGCTGCAGGCGGCGATCGCCGCCGCCGGCGCCGGGCGGCGCACGGTCCTCGCGCACCATGCCCGCGGCGCCTCGCCCCACGTCATCGGGGCAAACGTGCCGCTCGGCCATGCCGATCCGGCCGACAGCGCCGACACCTATGCCGAGGACATGGTCGCCGGCGGCTATGGCCTCAACGACCGGCGACTGGTGCGGGCGCTGACGGACCGTTCGGTAGCGGTCTTCCGGGAACTGGCCGCACTCGGCATTCCCTTCGCCGGCGCGGATGGACGGTTCGCGCAGCGGCACCTCTCCGGCAACCGCTATCCCCGCTCGGTCTTCGTCCCCGAAGGGACCGGGCGCACCATCCTCGACCACCTCCTGCGCCACGCAGCGACGCTCGGCGTCGAGATCCTGCCGGGCTGGCAGGCGATCGACCTGCTGGGCGGGGCGAACGGCGTCGCGGGTGCCCTCCTCTACCGCAAGGCCGGCGAGCGACTGCTGGCGATGGCAGCCGGCGCGACCGTCATCGCCGCCGGCGGCATCGGCCGGCTCTACGACGACAGCACCTATCCGGCCGACGTCGCCTGCGCCTCCTACGGGCTGGCGCTCGACGCGGGCGCGACCCTGATCGACATGGAGTTCGTCCAGTTCGAGCCGACCGTCACCGTCCATCCGGCCGGGTGCCGGGGCATGGAGATGCCGACCGCAATGCTGGGCGACGGCGCCACGCTGCTGAACGCCGCCGGCGAGCGCTTCATGTTCCGCCACAACCCGGACCATGGCGAAAAGCGCATCGAGAAGGCGCGCATGTCGCTGGCGATCCAGGCCGAGATCGACGCCGGCCGCGGCTTTCCCGACGGCACGGTGGCGATGGACACGACGGTCCTGCCGGTCGGGCAGCGCGAGAGCTACGTCAGCCATTGCCGCCGCCTGCGCCAGGCCGGCCTCGACCCCGCGACCGAGATGCCGCGGGTGCGCCCGGCCGCCCACAGCCAGATGGGCGGCATCCGCATCGACGCCGACGGCGCCACCGGCATCCCCGGCCTCTTCGCCGCCGGCGAGGCGACGGGCGGTGTCCATGGCGCGAGCCGGCTCGCCGGCAACGGCGGCGGCGAGACGATCGTCTTCGGGGTCATCGCCGGCGAGGCCGCCGCGCGCGCGACCGCCAACGCCGCCCCCTCAACCGCCGATCCGGTCGCCTCGCTCGGCCGCCTGTCAGGCTTGCCCGCCGGCACGGTGGACGCGGCCGATCTGAAGGCCCGGCTGCGCGCGGCGATGAGCCTTCATGTCGGCCTCTACCGCTCGGAAGCGGGCCTGCGCGCGGCGCTCGACGAGATCGCCGCTGTCGAGACGGCGCTCGCCGGCGGCACCCGACTGGCGACACTCGACGACCGGGTCGACGCCCTGGAGGCGCAGCACATGGCCCGGACGGCGCGGATGATCGCGACCGCCGCCCTCCGGCGCACCGAAAGCCGCGGCGCCCACCAGCGCCGCGACCATCCGCAGCGCGACGACGCCCGCTGGCTCCGCCACATCGCCTTCCGCCTGCAGGACGGCACCCTCGAAGCGGGGGAGATCGCGGTCGACTGACGGCGAGGGCGAGGGCGAGGGCGAGGAGCTTGTCCAGCATCGGATGCGCTGCGTGCCTGATATTCTAGCGAGGTCCCGTTCAGGAGACAGCAGGATGAGCGAGATCCACCGGATCACCGTCGATCCCAGGCAGTGCGGCGCAAGGCCGTGTCTGCGAGGCTTGCGCATCCGCGTCAAGGATGTGCTCGATCTGCTGGCCGCCGGCGCCAGTCGCGAGGAAATACTGGAAGACTATCCGTTGCTCGAAGCCGGCGACATTGCCGCGGCGCTGGAGTATGCGGCACGGCAGAGCGACCATCCGGTCCTGCGCATCGCCTGATGTCAGGCCCGGTGGATTCGGAGCAACCCGTCATCGATGCCGTTGCGTCCCTCGACTTCGCTCGGGATGAGAATGATTTCTTAATCGTAACAAGGAAATTCCTCATCCCGAGCGAAGTCGAGGGATGCATGGTCGCTGGCCGGCACCATCAGTCGTGGACCTTCGGAGTTGGTATGATGCATCTCCTGGCCGACGCGCAATTACCGCCTGCCCTGGCCCGCTGGCCCGTCGCCGGCGGGCACGAGGCAGAAGAGATCGCGGCAATCTGACGCCGGATTCCGACGCGCAGAACACCGGCGACGCGTCACTTCGGCAAGCCGCCCCGGGCGACCAAGGTGTCGCTGCCGGCCGGTTGCTGCTCCTGTATCCTCCACACGGATCGCTCAGGAGGTCACCCCGCCATGGCACCCCCCCGGATCGGACTGGCGCTCGGCAGCGGGTCCGCGCGCGGATGGGCGCATATCGGGGTGATCGAGGCCCTGGGCGAGGCCGGTATCGAAGCCGACGTCGTGTGCGGGACCTCGATCGGGGCCCTGGTCGGCGCGGCCCATGTCGCCGGGCGGCTGCCGGAGCTGCGCCGCCGGGCCGAGGAGCTCACCTGGCGCCAGATCGTCGCCCTGATGGACATCCGGCTCGTGGGTGGCGGTCTGGTCGACGGCACCCGGGTGGTCGCATGGTTGAAGGCGCTCGGTATCGACGGGCCGATCGAGGGCCATTCCAGGCGCTATGCCGCGGTGGCGACGGACCTGGCGAGCGGCCGGGAGATCTGGTTCGAGAGCGGACCCATCCTCGACGCGGTGCGGGCGTCGATCGCCTTCCCCGGCATCCTGAGCCCGGTGAAGATCGACGGGCACTGGCTCGTCGATGGCGGGCTGTCCAACCCGGTCCCGGTTTCCGTCTGCCGCGCGCTCGGGGCGGAGGTGATCATCGCGGTCAACCTCAATGGCGACCTGCTGGGTCGCCGGCTGGCGGACGATCCGCCCGCCGATGGGTTGCAGCCTGCCCCGATCTCCAACGAATTCCTGGCCGGAGTGCTCGGGCAGCTGCCGCCCGCCCTGCGCGCGCAGGGCACCCAGATCGTCCGGCGGCTGCTGCCGCGGCGACCCGCGACGCCCGGCTATTTCGAGGTTCTCGCCAACTCGATCAACATCATGCAGGACTATGTCACGCGCGCACGCCTCGCCGGCGAACCGCCGCATGTGATGCTGACGCCGCGACTGCGCGATATCGGCCTGATGGAATACAACCGCGCCGCCGAAGCGATCGCCGAGGGCCGGCGCTGCGTCGAGCAGGCGCTGCCGACCCTCCGGCACTATTGCCATTGATGCCCGACGGGCGGGCGGAGTGCCGCCCGCCCGTGCGTCACGCTCAGGCCGCCTCGGCCCGCTCAGCCGAGCCGATCGCGAGCTTGCCGCCCGCGACCGTGACCGGCACCCGGTCGCCGTCCTTGATTCGGCCTTCCAGCAGCATCTGGGCGAGCGGGTTCTGCAGCTCGCGCTGGATCACCCGCTTCAGCGGCCGGGCGCCGTAGACGGGATCGTAGCCGGCATTGCCGACCCAGCTGCGCGCCGCCTCGTCGAGCTCCATCGTGATCTTGCGATCGTCGAGCAGCTTCTGCAGCCGCCCGATCTGGATGTCGACGATGGCCGCCATCTGCCCCCGCTCCAGCCGGTGGAAGAGCAGGATCTCGTCCAGCCGGTTGAGGAACTCCGGCCGGAAGGCGCCGCGGACAACCGCCATCACCTGCTCGCGGACCGCGCTCGAATCCTGGCCGTCCGGCTGGCGCGCCAGCACGTCGGAGCCGAGGTTCGAGGTCAGCACGATCAGCGTGTTGCGGAAATCGACCGTCCGCCCCTGCCCGTCCGTCAGCCGCCCGTCGTCCAGCACCTGGAGGAGGACGTTGAAGACGTCGGGATGCGCCTTCTCGACCTCGTCGAACAGGATCACCTGGTAGGGGCGCCGCCGCACCGCCTCGGTCAGCACGCCGCCCTCCTCGTAGCCGACATAGCCGGGAGGCGCGCCGATCAGCCGGGCCACGGAGTGCTTCTCCATGAATTCCGACATGTCGACGCGGACCATGGCCTGGTCGTCGTCGAAGAGGAAGGCCGCCAGCGCCTTGGTCAGCTCGGTCTTGCCGACGCCAGTCGGCCCCAGGAACAGGAACGAGCCGATCGGCCGGTTCGGATCCTGCAGGCCCGCACGCGCCCGCCGCACGGCATTGGAGACGGCGACGATCGCCTCCTCCTGGCCGACGACGCGGCGCTTCAGCACCTCCTCCATCGCCAGCAGCTTCTCGCGCTCGCCTTCCAGCATCTTGTCGACCGGGATGCCGGTCCAGCGCGAGACGACGCCGGCGACGTCCTGCGCCTCGACCTGCTCCTTGACCATGCGGTCGCCCGCCGTCTCGGCCTCGGCGATCTTGCGCTCGAGTTCCGGGATGACGCCGTAGGTGATCTCCCCGGCCCGCGCCCAGTTGCCCTCGCGCTGCGCCGCTTCCAGCGCAACCCGGGCCTGGTCGAGCTCGACCTTGAACTTCTGCACGCTGGAGAGCTTGTCCTTCTCCGCCTGCCAGCGGGCCGTCAGCTCCGCCGAACGCTGCTCCAGCTCCGCCAGTTCCTTCGACAGCCGCTCCAGCCGGTCGCGCGATCCGGCATCGGTCTCCTTCTTGAGGGCCGCCTGCTCGATCTTGAGCTGGATGATGCGCCGGTCGAGTTCGTCGACCGCCTCGGGCTTGCTGTCGACCGCCATGCGCAGCCGGCTCGCCGCCTCGTCGATCAGGTCGATCGCCTTGTCGGGCAGGAACCGGTCGGTGATGTAGCGGTTCGAGAGGGTCGCCGCCGCGACGATCGCCGCGTCGGTGATGCGCACGCCGTGATGCTGCTCGTACTTCTCGTTGAGTCCGCGCAGGATCGAGATCGTGTCCTCGACCGTCGGTTCGCCGACGAAGACGGGCTGGAAGCGCCGCGCCAGGGCCGCGTCCTTCTCGATGTGCTTGCGATACTCGTCGAGCGTCGTCGCCCCGACGCAGTGCAGTTCGCCGCGGGCGAGCGCCGGCTTCAGCATGTTGGAGGCGTCCATCGCCCCCTCGGCCTTGCCCGCGCCGACCAGCGTGTGCAGCTCGTCGATGAACAGGACGATCTCGCCCTCGGCCGCCGTCAGCTCGGACATGACGGCCTTCAACCGCTCCTCGAACTCGCCGCGGAACTTCGCCCCGGCGATGAGCGCGCCGAGATCGAGCGCGAGCAGCCGCTTGTCCTTCAGGCTCTCGGGCACATCGCCCTTGACGATGCGCAGCGCCAGCCCCTCGACGATGGCGGTCTTGCCGACACCGGGTTCGCCGATCAGGACGGGGTTGTTCTTGGTGCGCCGGGCCAGCACCTGGATCGCGCGGCGGATCTCCTCGTCGCGGCCGATGACCGGGTCGAGCTTGCCCTCCCGCGCGGCCTCGGTCAGGTCGCGGGTGTACTTCTTCAGCGCGTCGTAGCTCTGCTCGGCCTGGGCGCTGTCGGCCTTGCGGCCCTTGCGCACGTCCTCGATGGCGGCATTGAGCTTCTGCGGCGTGACGCCGGCGTCGGCCAGCGCCTTCTGGGCGGGCATCCCGTTCGCCATGGCGAACGCCAGCAGCAGCCGCTCGGCGGTGACGAACTGGTCGCCCGCCTTCTCGGCGATCTTCTCCGCCTGCTCGAAGAGGCGCGCCAGCTCGGGCGCCATGTAGACCTGCCCGGCCCCGTCGCCGCTGACGGCCGGCAGCTTCGCCAGCGCCGCTTCGGTCGCGGCCAGCGCGCGCGGGGGATCGCCGCCGGCAGCGCGGATGAGATTGGCGGCCAGCCCCTCGCGGTCGTCCAGCAGCACCTTCAGCAGGTGTTCGGGCGTCAGCCGCTGGTGATTGCTGCGCAGCGCCAGCGCCTGCGCCGCCTGGACGAAGCCCCGCGAGCGCTCCGTGTAGCGTTCGAAATCCATGGTCCCGACATCCTCCTTGATCGGCATCCGACCGGTGCCCCCGTCTGGGCAGCCCCGGCGAACCCTCGTGATGCCCATATGGGGCCAAGGGTTAAGCCGCTCAAGAGGATCGGAACTCCGGCGATGCGGCCTTGATCGGGATCAAGCCGCCCGCCTCTTCAGGCTCTCGGACTCGCCGTCAGTCGGCCGAGGCGTGCTCCGGCTGGTCGGAATCGGACTGGTGCTGGACGCGCGGCTGCTCGCCCTCGCCCGGACCCTGGCCATCGCCCGAATCGTTGCCGCCGCCGTTCTCCGAATCCTGCTCGCCGCCGTTGCGCTGCATGCTCTGGGGCTGCGGCCCGCCGTCCGCGTTGATGATGCGGAAATAATGCTCGGCGTGCTGATAGAAGCTCTCGGCCGCGATGCGGTCGCCGGACAGCGTCGCCTCGCGCGCCAGCGTGATGTATTTCTCGAACACCTGATAGGCGTTGCCCCGGATCTTGATGCTGGGGCCGTTGCTGTCGAACGTCTGCAGCCGGAGCGGCAGATTCTTGCGGCCGTTCTGGCCGGCACCGGGATTGGGCGATCCCTGATGGCCGGCATTGTGGCTGCGGCCGCGCGAACGCTTGTGTGGACCAGGTCTCATGGCACCTTGGTTCTTGTCGTCAGTCAGAGGCCAGTACGGGCATCGGGTCGATCCGGGCACACGGCACCGGATGGCCGCTTCGCGGCGGCAACCGAACCCCATTGGCGGTGACACAGGGGCGGCCCTTCGACGGGACGCCAAGCCGGACCAACCGGCTACGGTCCCGGACTCTAGACATTACACGAGGGTGGCGCCAACGATTTTTTCACCGGTTTCGCGGCA
This sequence comes from Allostella sp. ATCC 35155, assembly GCA_006738865.1. Classification (GTDB taxonomy): domain Bacteria; phylum Pseudomonadota; class Alphaproteobacteria; order ATCC43930; family Allostellaceae; genus Allostella. The sequence goes on along the minus strand of AP019701.1, from coordinate 1,395,820 downwards.
CTTCCTGCGTCCGTGCGCGCGAACAGGCAGCGGTCCAGGCCCGCCAGGTCCGTCACCCGATCGACGTCGGCAAATCCCGCCGCGGTCAGAAGCCCGGTGACCGCCGCAGCCTGGTCGCAGCCGATCTCAAGCCCCACGATGCCGTCCGGCGCGAGCAGCCCCGCCAGTTCGGGGACGATTGCGCGATAGGCGACGAGGCCGTCAGATCCGCCGTCGAGCGCCAGCAGCGGGTCGTGCCGGGCCACCTCCGGGTCCAGCCCGGGGATCGATTCGCGGACGATGTAGGGCGGGTTGGAGACGATGAGGTCGAAGCGGCTCGACAGGGCCTGCGTCCAGTCCCCTGCGATGACGGCGAAGCGGTCGGCGAGACCGAGCCGGACGGCATTGTCGTGGGCGAGCGCCGCCGCCTGCGGGCTGCGGTCGACGCCGACCGCGGTCGCCGCCGGCAGTTCGCTGAGGAGCGCCAGCGCGATGCAGCCGGTGCCCGTGCCGAGATCGAGGATGCGCCAGGGCCGGTCGCACCGGCCGAGGCGCCGGAGCGCGCCCTCGACCAGCACCTCGGTGTCGGGCCGCGGGTCGAGCGTCGCGGGGCCGAGCGCGAAGGGCAGGCTCCAGAACTCGCGCTGTCCGACGATCCGGGAAAGCGGCTCGCGCGATGCCCGCCGGTCGACGGCATCGCCGAAGCGCGCCGCCGCCGCCGCGTCGAGCCGGACGTCCCGGGCGAAGACGACCTCCCCCGCCCGCCCGGCGGCATGGGCCAGGATCAGCCGGGCCTCGCGCGCGGCCTCCGGCAGGCCCGCCGCGGCGAGGCGGGCGACTGCCTGCCGGAACAGCGCGTCGCCGTCCCCCGTCACTGCAGGTCCGCCAGCCGCGCGGCTTCGTCTTCGGCGCTCAACGCCTCGACGATCTCGTCCAGCGCCTCGCCCTCCATCACCTTGTCGATCTTGTAGAGGGTGAGGTTGATGCGGTGGTCGGTGACGCGGCCCTGCGGAAAATTGTAGGTGCGGATGCGCTCCGACCGATCGCCGGATCCGACCTGGCTCTTGCGATCGGCGGCGCGGGCGGCGTCGCGCGTCTGCCGCTCCAACTCGTAGAGCCGGGCGCGCAGCACCTTCATCGCCTTGGCCTTGTTCTTGTGCTGCGACTTCTCGTCCTGCTGGCTGACCACGACCCCGGTCGGCAGGTGGGTGATGCGCACCGCGCTGTCCGTGGTGTTGACCGACTGGCCGCCCGGCCCGCTCGACCGGAAGACGTCGATCCTGAGATCCTTGTCGTCGATCTGGACGTCGAACTCCTCGGCCTCCGGCAGCACCGCCACGGTCGCGGCCGAGGTATGGATGCGCCCCCCCGCCTCGGTCGCCGGTACCCGCTGCACGCGATGGACGCCGGATTCGAACTTCAGGCGCGCGAACACGTCCTTGCCGGTGATGCTCGCCGTCGCCTCCTTGAAGCCGCCGATGCCGGTCTCCGAGACGTCCATCGCCTCCCAGCGCCAGCCGTGCAGCGCGGCATAGCGCTGATACATGCGATAGAGGTCGGCGGCGAACAGCGCCGCCTCCTCCCCGCCGGTGCCGGCGCGGATCTCGATGATGGCGTTGCGCGCATCGGCCTCGTCGCGCGGCAGAAGCAGGCGCTGGATGCGATGGCGCAGTTCGGCGATGCGCCGGCCGAGATCGTCGCGCTCGGCCTCCGCCAGCGCCCGCATCTCGGCGTCGGTTCCAGGATCTGCCGCCATCTGCTCGGCCTCGCGCCGCTCCTCCTCGGCGCGGCGCAGGGCCTGCACCTCCGCCACCAGCGGATCGAGCTCTGCGAACTCCTTCGACATCCGGGCGAACTCCGCCGGACCCGGCTTGCCCTCGGACAGGATCGCCGCGATCTCGCGATGCCGCGCCACGACGCGATCGAGCTTGTGGTCCAGCCGGCCTTCGTCGCTCACGGGTCACCTTCTTCCTTGTCTGTCACGAACATGCGGGCGATCAGCCGCTCGGCCAATGCCCGCAGCACCGGATCCTCGACCGCCATGCGACGCAGTTCCGCCATCGGCCCGTGCATCAGCCGCGCCGCCAGCAGCGCCGTCGCCCGCTCGGCGTCGCCGCCGCCGTCGGCCAGGGCCCGCCGACGCTCGCGCTCGAAGCCGTCTACCAGCCCGCGCAGCACCGGGCCGGCATCGCGCAGGCCGGCGCGCTCGGCCAGGCGGGCGACCTCGGCCTCGACGATCGCGTCCCCGGACACGACTTCGCCAGCCCGCGACGAGCGTCCGTCCAACGCCAGTCGCTCCAGGTCGCTCAGCGCATAGAGGAAGGTGCCGTCGAGCCGCTGGACCCCAGGGTCTATGCCGGGCGGCACGCCGGCGTCCACCAGGAAGATCGGGCGATGGCGGCGCAGGCGCATGCTCTCGCGCAGCACCGCCGCCGACAGCGCCGGATCGCCCGGGCCGGCGGTGGCGCAGACGGCGACATCGGCCGCCGCCAGCGCGGCGGCCGGCCGGTCGAACGGTACGACGGTCGCACCCAGGCGTCGCGCCAGGGCGGCCGGACGCGGGCCGCCCGTGTCCGCGATCATCCGCCGGGCGCCGGCGCCCGGCGCCAGCGCCGCCATCAGCAGCTCGCCCATCTCGGCCGTACCGAGCACCAGCACGGCTAGGTCGTCGCGGTCGCCATGGATGTCGCGGGCGACATGGACGGCGGCCGCGGCGATCGACACCGGGCGCTCGCCGATCGCGGTGTCGCTGCGCACCCGCTTGGCGGCGCCGTAGGCCCCCGACAGGACGAGGTCGAGCGCCGGTCCGATGCGGCCGGCCTGGCGGGCGCGCCGGTCGGCGTCCTTGAGCTGTCCCAGCACCTGCGGTTCGCCGACCACCATGCTGTCCAGCGAGGCGGCCACGCGGAACAGATGGCGCACGGCCTCGGTGCCGAACCGGCGATAGCCGTGCGGTTCGAGCCGCTCGAGACCGGCCGCCGCCGCGAAGTCCGCCGCCACCCGCTCGGCCGCCGCCGCCGGGTCGTCGGCGACGAGGAGCGCCTCGACCCGGTCGCAGGTGACCAGCACCAGCGTCTCGGCGGCGCACGCGGCAAAGCGGTCCGCCCAGACGACGGCCATCGCCTCCTCGGCCGCCACGCGGTCCCGCAGCGCCGTCGGTGCCGTGCGATGGCTGAGGCCGACGAGGCCGAACCGCGACAGGGCGTCGCCCGCCAAGCCCCGTCCCTAGCGGAACTGGGCGAGCCGGTCCTGCAGCGCCTCCAGCGCGACCTCCGACTGGTCGCCGGTGTCGAGGTCGCGGACCATGGCAGCGCCGCGCGCCAGCTCGTCCTCGCCGAGGATCACCGCCACCCGGGCGCCGATGCGGTCGGCGCGCTTCAGCCGCCGGCCGAGGTTGCCCGAATAGCCGAGATCGGCCGGGAAGCCAGACCGCCGCAGTTCCTGGGTCAGGCGCAGCGCGTGCAACTCGGCCTCGGCGCCGACCGGCACGATCGCGACCGGCCGCGCCGGCGACGGGACGTCGGCCACCATCATCGCCAGCCGCTCGATGCCGGCCGCCCAGCCCACGCCCGGTGTCGAAGGGCCGCCCATCATCTCGATCAGCCCGTCATAGCGGCCGCCGGCCAGCACCGTGCCCTGCGCCCCAAGCTCCGTGGTCGTGAACTCGAAGGCGGAGTGGCAGTAATAGTCCAGCCCGCGCACGAGGCGGGGATTGACCTCGAAACCGACCCCGACGGCCTCCAGGCCCGAGGTGACGGCGGCGAAGAACGCGCGCGCGGCCGGGGTCAGATACTCCTGGAACGAGGGCGCCCCGGCGACGAGCCGGCGGTCGCCCTCGTCCTTGGAATCGAGGATGCGCAGCGGATTGCGCTCCAGCCGGTTGCGGCTGTCCTCGGACAGTTCGGACCGGCGGGCCGTGAAATAGTCGACCAGCACGGCGCGGTACGCCGCCCGGCTCTCCTGGTCGCCCAGCGTGTTGAGCTCCAGCTTGGTCCGGGACAGGATGCCGAGGCCGTCGAGGATATGGGCGCCGAGCGCGATCACCTCGACATCGCCGAGCGGTCCCTCGACGCCGATCAGCTCGACGCCGATCTGGTGGAACTGGCGCTGGCGTCCCTTCTGCGGCCGCTCGTAGCGGAACATCGGCCCGTCATAGAAGAACTTGGCCGGCAGGCTCTGGCGCAGGCCGTTCGACATGACGGCGCGGCACACGCCGGCGGTGTTCTCCGGGCGCAGCGTCACCTCCTCGCCGCCGCGGTCGGCGAAGCTGTACATCTCCTTCGAGACGACGTCCGAGGTGTCGCCGAGGGTGCGCTTGAAGACCTCCGTGAACTCGAAGATCGGCGTCGCCATCTGCTGGTAGCCGTAGGATTCCGCGACCGCCTTGGCGCGATCGACGACATGCCGGTGGCGCCGGAAAGCATCGGGCAACAGGTCATGGGTGCCGCGAACCGGCTGCAGGGACTTCATCGCTCGCCTGACCAAATGGAAGAAGAGAAGAAACGGGCGGAGTGGCTCACTCTGCGGCTTCGGCCGCCGCGGCGGCCTTGGCGACCTCGATTTCCGCCGCCTTGCGCTCGACCATCTCGACGAGATGATCGACGATCGCGGCATCCTTCAGCCGGTGGTGCGGCACGCCCGCGACATAGACCTGATGGGTGTTGTTGCCGCCGCCGGTGAAGCCGAGGTCGGTCTCGCGCGCCTCGCCCGGACCGTTGACGACGCAACCGATCACCGACAGCGTCATCGGCGTCGTGATATGCGCCAGGCGCTCCTCGAGGATCTCGACCGTGCGGATGACGTCGAACTGCTGCCGGGCGCAGGACGGGCAGGAGATGACGGTGACGCCGCGGCGGCGCAGGCCGAGCGACTTCAGGATCTCGAAGCCGGCCTTCACCTCCTCGACCGGGTCGGCGGAGAGCGACACCCGGATCGTGTCGCCGATGCCGGCCCAGAGCAGGGCGCCGAGGCCGATCGACGACTTCACGGTGCCGCCGCGCAGGCCGCCCGCCTCGGTGATGCCGAGATGAAGGGGATAGTCGCAGGCGTCGGCCAGCTGCTGGTAGGCCGCGACCGCGAGGAACACGTCCGACGCCTTGCAGGAGATCTTGAAGTCGAGGAAGTTGTTGTCTTCGAGGATGCGGGCATGGTCGAGCGCGCTCTCGACCATCGCCTCCGGGCAGGGCTCGCCGTACTTCTCCAGGAGGTGCTTCTCGAGGCTGCCCGCATTGACGCCGATCCGCATCGAGCAGCCATGGTCGCGCGCCGCCTTCACGACCTCGCGCACGCGCTCGGCACTGCCGATGTTCCCGGGATTGATCCGCAGGCACGCCGCACCCGCCTCGGCCGCCTCGATGGCGCGGCGGTAGTGGAAATGGATGTCGGCGACGATCGGTACCGTGCTCGCCCGCACGATCTCGCCCAGCGCGGCGGTGGATTCGACGTCCGGGCACGAGACGCGCACGATGTCCGCCCCCGCCTCCTCGAGCGCCCGGATCTGGGCGATGGTCGCGGCGGCGTCGGAGGTCGGCGTGTTCGTCATCGACTGCACCGTGATCGGCGCATCGCCGCCCACGGGCACGGAGCCGACCATCACCTGACGGGACTTGCGGCGCTGGATCTGACGATAGGCGCGAACGGTCATCGGCTGCCCCTGCTGGCCCGCCCCATGGCAGGCTCGGCCCTTATATAGGATCGCCGCCCCGGGACAAGGACGGTCGGGTGGCGACAGGCGCTGTCGACGGCGGGCGCGAGGCTATTCGGGAACCGCGGTGCCGGCCTTCAACCGCTCGGGATCGAGCGCCACGTTGCGCCGCACCCCGCCGATCGGGCCGACCGGCGGCGCGGCATTGCCATCGACGAAGATTTCGAGCCCGCCGGCATTGCCGGTGCGCATCGTGATGCCGGCCCGGGCGGGAACACGATAGCCGTCGCCGGGGCGCAGCACGCGGGTCAGAAGCAGGTTGTTCTCGGCATCCTGGATCTGCACCCAGGAATCCGCGACGGCACGCACCAGGATGCGCGCATCGGCGCTCGTCGAGCCGAACATCCGCTGCACCGGCGGCTCGTTGCGCGGCCCTTCGACGGTGGCCGCCTGCGCCTCCAGCGCCGAGCGCACGGGCGGTGGCGCGGCCGGCGGTTCGCGCGGCGGGATCCAGGCCGGCGGCGTCGCATCCATCCGGGCCGTCGCGGCGGCGCGGCGCGCCGCCTCGGCCGCATCCATGGAGGCTTCCGAGGCGAAGCGCGCGAGCACCTCGCGCGTCGGGGCCGGCGGCAGATCCTCGGACGGCGAGCGCTTGGCCGGCTGACCGATCGCCGGCAGGGCGACCGTCGCCACGGGCGAGGCCATGTGCTCGGGCACCTCGGCGACCAGCGGCGGGCGCGGATCCTCGCGCTCGGTGGCATAGAACCAGCCGACATATCCGACGACCGCGAGGACGAGCGACACGAGCAGGACCGCGCCGCCCGGCACGTTCGTCTCGGCAGCGGGCTCGGGAAATACCAGTTCCGTGCGGTTGTCGACGCTCGACGTCTCTTGCTTGAAGCGGCGGACCATCTCGCCGCCGTCGAGGCCGAGATGGTCGGCATAGGTGCGCACGAAGCCGACGGCATAGGTAATGCCGGGCAGCTTGTCGTAGCGTCCCTCCTCGATCGCGGCGAGATATGGATAGCGGATCTTCAGGCGGGTGGCGACGCGGCGAAGCTCCTCACCACGCCCCATGCGGGTATCACGAAGGAGTGCCCCCACCCCGCGCGACGCACCGCTTCCGGCGCCTGGCGGCGCCGCGTACTCGACCCCCGAATTGGCAACCCCGAACTGCATTCACCGCCGCCCTTTGCGGTCTGTTCCGCCTCCGCGCCATGCTGGCGCCCCCCGAACGCCTCCGAGCGCTTCCCCAAGCGATCGAAGACCAAGCCGAGCCAGCCAATCCCCCCGGATAGACGCTGCCCGGCCGCTATAAAACCATCTATTCGACGATCACGCCATGGTCTTGCGCGAACGCCCTCAATTGATTGCGCAAACTGTGATCCGGCGAGGCCGCGTGGCGGTCCAGATAAGCCGACAATGCGCGCGTATCGAGGCTGCGCACCATCGTCTTGACCGGACCGATCGCGGCCGCGGGCATCGATAGCACGCGCACGCCGAGAGCGACAAGCGCCATGGCCTCGATCGGCCGCGCGGCCATCTCGCCGCAGACGGCCAGCGGCACCCCCGCCGCGTCGCTGGCCGCGACGAGCCGGCGGAGGAAATTCAGCGCCGGCGGCGACAGGACGTCGTAACGTCCGGCCAGACGCGGATTGCCGCGGTCGCAGGCGAAGAGGAACTGCATCAGGTCGTTCGACCCGACCGACAGGAAATCGATCCGCGGCAGCAGCGCGTCGAGCTGGAAGAAGAGGCTCGGCACCTCCATCATCACCCCGACCTCGACCCGGGCGGGCAGGATGCCCTGCGCCGCCATGCGCTCGCGCTGGCGGTCGAGGATGGCGCGTGCCGCCACCAGTTCGGCTACCTCCGAGACCATCGGGAACATCACCCGCAGGAGCCGCCCGTCGGCCGCCGTCACCAGCGCGCGGAGCTGCTGCGCCAGCATGGCCGGCCGGTCGAGCGCCATGCGGATCGCCCGCCAGCCGAGCGCGGGGTTCTCGTCCTGGACCGGCGGCAGATAGGGCAGGCGCTTGTCGCCGCCGACATCGAGCGTGCGGAACGTCACCGGACGGTCGCCCGCCTGGTAGAGGACGCCGCGATAGATGCCGGTCTGGGCCGCGACGTCGGGGAAGCTCGCCCGCACCATGAAGGGGATCTCGGTGCGGTAGAGCCCGACCCCCTCGGCCCCGGTATGGTCGAGCTGCGGCAGGTCGATCAGCAGTCCGGCATTGAGCTGCAGGCTGACGCGGATGCCGTCCCGCGTCTCCGCCGGCAGATCCCGGATGGCGGCATAGGCGGCCCGCTGCTCGGCGCGCAGCCGGATGTTCTCACGGAAGCGCTGCTGCACGTCCTCGCCGGGACGCAGCAGCACCTGCCCGTTCATGCCGTCCACGAGGACGAGGTCGCCCGGCTCGACGCGCGCGACGATGTCCTCGGCACCGCCGACCACGGGAATGTCGAGCGCGCGCGCCACGATGGTGACGTGGGCGGTCTGCGAGCCCTCCTCCAGCACCAGCCCGCGCAGGCGGGTGCGGTCATAGTCGAGCAGTTCCGCCGGACCCATGGTGCGGGCGATCAGGATGGCGTGCTCGGGCATCTCGCGGCGCGCCGTCACTTCGCCCGCCAGGTGCTGCAACAGCCGGTTGGTCAGGTCCTGCAGGTCGAGAAGGCGCTCGCGAAGATAGGGATCGGTGATGGCGTGCATCCGTGCACGCGTGTCGTCCTGGACCTTCTGGACGGCCGCCTCGGCGGTGAGCCCGCCGCGGATCGCCTCGCGGATGCGCTGGATCCAGCCGCGATCCTCGGCGAACATGCGATAGGTTTCCAGGATCTCCTTGTGCTCGCCGCCGCTGACCACGTCCTCGGCCGCGAGCAGCGCGTCGACCGCCGACTGCATGCGCGCCAGCCCCTCGCGCAGCCGTTCCAGCTCCGCCGCCGGATCCTCGGCGACGATGCGGCGGATCACCACCCGGGGCTCGTGCAGCACGGCCTGCCCCATGGCCAGCCCCGGCACCAGCCGCGCCCCTTCGAAGCGCGTCGGCAGGGGGCCGTTGACCTCGGTCGAGGCGAGTTCGACGGGATTGACGAGGTCTCCCGACGCCACCAGTTCGGCCAGCACCATGGCCACCGTCTGGAGCGTCTCGATCTCCTCCTCGGCATAGGTGCGGCGGGTGCGGTTCTGCACCACCAGCACGCCGTGGACATGGCCGCCGCGCAGGATCGGCACACCCATCAGCGAGCTGTAGACTTCCTCGCCCGTCTCCGGACGGTAGGCGAACTGCGGGTGCGTCTGGGCGGCGGCCAGCGCCAGCGGCCTGGCGTGGGCGGCGATGTCGCCGACCAGTCCCTCGCCGACCCGCAGGCGCGTGCGATGCACCGCTTCGGGCCGCAGGCCCTCGGTCGCGAACAGCTCCAGCATCTCGCCCGCACGGCGGATGTAACAGGAGCAGACCTCCGCCACCATCTCGCCCGCGATCAGCGTGACGATGCGATCCAGCCGTTCCTGCGCCGTGCCGCCGCTCGCCATCAGGTCGCGCAGGCGGCGCAGGAGCCGCCGGGACCCCGACGCGCCGCCGGCCGGTTCCATCACACCGCCGCCTCGGCCCCGCGTTCGCTGGCGCCGGTCGCAGCGGCCGGGGTTGCCGTCCGGTGCGCCAGGGCCGCCATCGCCTGTTCGACCAGCTCGGCGATGATCTCGGCGGTGGGCTGCTCCCGCGTGACCATGCCGACCGACTGGCCGGCCATCACCGAGCCGGTTTCGACATCGCCGTCGACCACCGCCCGGCGCAGGGCACCCGCCCAGAAATGCTCGATCTCGAGCTGGGCCTGCTTCTGGTCGAGTTCGCCGGTATCGAAGCGGGCGATCACCTCGCGCTGCTTGTCCGCAAAGCGACGGGTGGCCGCGTTGGCCAGCGCGCGCACCGGGATCACCGGGAAGCGGGCGTCGAGCTGCACCGAGGGCACGGCATCGCGGGCCGAGGCCCGCACGAACGCCTTCTTGAAGGCCGGGTGGGCGATCGATTCGGTCGCGCAGACGAAGCGCGAGCCGAGCTGGCAGCCGGCCGCCCCCATCTCGAGATAGCCGATGATCGCCTCGCCGCGGCCGATGCCGCCGGCGACGAACACCGGCACGTCGGTCAGGTGCGGCAGGATTTCCTGCGCCAGCACGCTGGTGGTGACGGGGCCGATATGGCCGCCGGCTTCCATGCCCTCGATGACGATGGCATCGGCGCCCGAGCGGACCAGCTTGCGGGCGATCGAGAGTGCCGGGGCAAAGCAGATCGCCTTCGCACCGGCCGCCTTGATGGCCGCCACCGCCGGCGCCGGCGGCAGGCCGCCGGCCAGCACGACATGGCTGACGCCGCGCCCGGCGCAGACCGCCACAAGGTCGAGCAGCTGCGGGTGCAGGGTGATCAGGTTCACGCCGAACGGTCGGTCGGTGAGGGCGCGGGTCGCGTCGATCTCCTCGCCGAGGCGGTCGGGCGTCATCGACCCGGACGCGATGACGCCGAACCCGCCCGCGTTCGAGATGGCGGCGACCAGGTTGCGCTCCGACACCCAGGTCATGGCGCCGCCGAGAATGGCGTAGCGCGAGCCGAGGAACTCGCAGCCCCGGCGCCACAGACGGTCCAGCTGCTGCTGCGGCGAGAGGGAGGACATCGGCGTCAGACGGCGTCCAGCCCGTAGGCGCTGTGCAGGGCCCGCAGGGCCAGCTCGGTATAGTCCTCGGCCACCAGGACGCTCACTTTGATCTCGGACGTGGAGATGACCATGATGTTGATGCCCTTCTCCGCCAGCGCGCGGAACATCTTCTGTGCAACGCCGGCATGGCTGCGCATACCGACGCCGATGACCGAGATCTTCACCACGTTGGCGTCGCGCGAAAGATCCTCGTAGCCGAGCTGGCCGCGATTCTCCTCCAGCACCTTCACGGCCCGGTCGAGGTCCGCCTTGGTGACGGTGAAGGTCAGGTCGGTCGCCTTGCCGTCCTCCGACACGTTCTGGACGATCATGTCGACATTGATGGCCGCATCGGCGAGCGGGCCGAAGATGGCGGCCGCGACGCCCGGGCGATCGGCGACGCGCACCAGGGTGATCTTCGCCTCATCCCGGCTGTAGGCGATGCCGCTGACGATTTCCTTTTCCACGATCTCTTCCTCGTCCACCACCAGCGTGCCGGGCAGGTCCACGAAGCTGGACCGCACCTGCACCCGGACGCGATGGTTCATTGCCATCTCCACCGACCGGGTCTGCAGAACCTTGGCGCCCTGCGACGCCATCTCCAGCATTTCCTCGTAGGTGATCTTATCGAGCTTGCGGGCCTTCGCAACGATGCGGGGGTCGGTCGTATAGACCCCGTCGACGTCGGTGAAGATGTCGCAGCGGTCGGCCTCCAGCGCGGCCGCCAGCGCGACCGCCGAGGTATCCGAGCCGCCGCGCCCCAGGGTCGTGATGCGGTTGTCGGGTCCGAGACCCTGAAAGCCGGCGATGACCGGAACCTGGCCCTGCGCCATGCGCTCGCGCATCAGCCCGGTGTCGATCCCCTCGATGCGGGCCTTGCCGTGCACGCCGTCGGTGCGCAGCGGGATCTGCCAGCCCAGCCAGGAGCGGGCGTTGACGCCGAGATCCTGCAGGGCGAGCGCCAGCAGGCCGGCCGTCACCTGCTCGCCCGACGCGACCACGGTGTCGTACTCGCGTGCGTCGTGGAGGCGCGAAATGGCACGGGTCCATTCGACGAGCTGGTTGGTGGTGCCGGCCATGGCGGATACCACGACGGCGACCTCGTTGCCGGCATCGACCTCGTGCTTCGCGCGCAGCGCGACGTTCCGGATGCGGTCGACGTCGGCCACCGAAGTGCCGCCGAACTTCTGGACGATACGGGCCATCGGAGTTGGGCCACCGGACTGTAGACGAACAAAAGTCGCGGGCGGCTCGGCAGAAAGCCGTTGCCCGCCCGCGACCGCCATATACTTACTCTCGCGATCCGCCGCGGGGCAAGGCCGCCCCGGCGGATCGCGAGAGCCGGCAGCAGAGAGCCAGAGAGGACCACGGATCATGACAGCCGCCACACGGGCCAAGGGCGATCCCGGCAGCAAGCGTCCGCTCCCCGGCTCCACCGTCGATCCGGCGGAGGTCGCGCGCTTCGCGGCGATCGCCGACGAATGGTGGGATCCCGACGGCAAGTTCCGGCCGCTGCACCGCTTCAATCCGGTGCGCCTGGAATGGCTGCGCAACCGCATCGCCGCCCGCTTCGGCCGCGCTACCGGCGACCTGCGCCCGCTGGCCGGGCTGCGCCTGCTCGACATCGGCTGCGGCGGCGGCCTGCTCGCCGAACCGATGGCACGCCTCGGGGCGGTGGTGACCGGCATCGACGCCGCCGAGCGCAACGTCGAGGTCGCGCGCATCCATGCCGAGCGGATGGGGCTCGCCATCGACTACCGCTTCGCCACCGCCGAGGAACTCGTCGCCGCCGGCGAGCGTTTCGACGTCGTCCTCAACATGGAGGTGGTGGAGCATGTCGCCGACCGGGACGCCTTCCTCGACGCCTGCAGCGCCCTCGTGGCGCCGGGCGGCCTGATGGCGATCGCTACCCTGAACCGCACGGCCAAGGCCTGGCTGCTCGCGATCGCCGGCGCGGAGTACGTGCTCGGCTGGCTGCCGCGCGGCACCCACGAATGGCGCAAGTTTGTGCGCCCATCGGAAATCGTCGCCGCCCTGCGCCGGAACGGCCTCTCGGTCGCGGCGATGACCGGGGTCGCCTATGATCCCCTGCGGGCGCGCTGGACGCTGGCGCCGCGCGACCTCGACGTCAACTACATGCTGGCCGCGACGCGGCCGCCCACCGGACCGGCATGACGATCGAACTCGCCGCCGGCGGCGGCCTCCTCGGGCTGATCTATCTCGTCCTGCTGCTCTGGGCGCTCTATCACATCATCCAGAGCCGAAGCGGCTTTCTCTACAAGCTGATCTGGATCCTGGTCGTGGTCACCTTCCCGCTCCTGGGGCTGCTGGCGCAGCTGCTGTTCGGACCCCGCGCCGGCCGCTGAACCGAACGGTTGCGGGTCCTCAGCGACGGCGGAAGACGTAGCGCAGGCAGCGTTCGGCCAACGGATACTCGCCCTGGCTGCGCTGTTCCTCCACCAGCCAGGGCTCGGTGACGGCACGAAACTCCCCTGCGGTCGGGAAGAAGAAGCGCAGGTCGTTGTCGCGGTAGCGATCGAGCGTGCCGAGTTCGGGCTCGCTCCATCCGGGCCCCCCCTCCATTCGCGCGACCGCCGGGCGCAGCGCCTGGAAGGCGATCCAGATGTCGCCGAGGCGCGCCCCGGCCGCCACCGAAGGCTGAACCACCGCCGCAATCCGCCATTTCAGGGCGTGCACGTTGCCCACTTCGCCCGCCGCCACGGCGTCGGCCAGCTCTTCCAGGCGCTCGCGACGGTCCGGGCTGCCGAAGGTGCGGATCGCGAACACGCCCTCGGGATCCAGCACGCGGGCGACCTCGCGGCTGATGGTGGCCCCATCCCCGTACGGCGCCGCGGTGTAGCAGCCATCGCCGACCGCGATGTCGATGCTGGCGTCGGCGAGCGGCATCGCCCGCCAGTCGCCACAGACCACGCGCGCGCCTTCGGCCAGCCCCGGCGCCGGCCACAGGGCGCCGATCATCGCCTGGGAATTGTCGAGCGCCGTCAGCCGCGTCCCGGCCGGCCAGGCGCAGGTCGCCAGTTCGGCCGTAACGCCGAGCAGCAGCGCGCGCGGCGCCCGGCCGGCCTTCGCCGTCCATCGGCCGATGATGCCCTCCACGAAGGCGATGTCGCCGGCATCGGGGCGCAGCGGCGAGGCGACCAGCGACCATTGCCGGCTGGCCTTGCTCCAGTTCGCCGCAGCGGCGGCCTCCTCGCTCATCGGTGCTTCCCATCCGTTGCCGCCAGCCCTTCGGCCACTGCCGCCGCCAGGCGCTCGATCCGCATCGACCGATCCGCGCCAACCAGGACGACGGGGATGCGCCGTGCGGTGCCGCACCCGTCGAGACGCGCGATCTCGCCCGCCGCCGCCACGATCGCGTCGGCCGCACGCCCGGCCAGCCCGGCCTCGAAGAGGTCCGGCGGCCCGGCGCCGCCGAGGCGCACGAGGACGCTGCAGCGATCGAAGGGCGCGCCGGCGACGTCCAGCCCGGCGAGCGGCATCGCAAGCACCGCCGCCTCGACGTTGCGGTCGGTCAGCAGCAGCGCGCCCCCCGCCTCCCCCCGCCGGTCGTCCCAGGCGACCTGTCGCGATCCGACCCAGGCGCCCGCGCCGACCGCGAGCCCGGCCACGAGGCCGCGCTCGAGCATCATGGCGTGGATGCGCCGGGCGAGCGGCTCGGCCAGCCCGTCGGCATCCCCGACCACCGCGACGATGGGGATACGGCCATCGCCGCCCGCCAGGAGCCAGTCGACGATCTCGCCGAAGAGATGGCCGGCGGTGATGAGGCCCAGGCTCGGCCGTGCGTTGACCTCGTTGATCGCCCCGCCGACCTCGTGCCAGGGCCGGCCGATGTCGGGCGTGATGAAGTCGATGCCTGCGAGGTCGAGCCGCAGGGCGTCGGCGGCCCGGATCGCGAGCCGGATATTCTCCGGGTGCACCCGCTCGAGCGGAAAGGGTACCGGCATGCCGCCGCGCGCGACGTTGGTGATGCGGCGCAGGCGGACGAAACGGCCGGCGGCCGGCACCGATTCGAGCGTCAGGCCATGACGAGCGGCGAGATGGGCCGCCTCCTCGTCCCAGTCTACCCGCTGCAGCGACGCCGACTTGCCGTCGCCGCGGCGCGGATCGGCATTGAGGGCTGCCAGCAGCTCGGCCAGGGTGCTGCGGCCGTCGCCGCGGACGCCGCCCGGCACCCGCTCGATCGCCCAGGTGACCCGGCCATCCATGACGACGAGGCGATAGTCGTCGCCTTCGACATGCTTCTCGACCAGGACCTCCTCGGCCAGTTCGCGCGCCGTGGCGAAGGCACGGGCGAGCGCCGCCTCGTCCTCCAGCCCGGCGGCGACGCCGATGCCGCCATCCCGGTTCGCCGGCTTCACCACGACCGGATAGCCGAGGCGCTCGGCGACCGTGCGCGCGGCTTCGAGGGTCGGCGCCCGGCCGTGCGGCGGCGCGGGCAGACCGGCACGACGCAGGATCGTCGCCGTGACCATCTTGTTCTGTGCCATCGTCACGCCGACCGACGGGGTCCGATCGGTCAGGCTGCTGTCGAGCCAGCGGGCGTGCACGCCCTGCCCGATCTGGAAGACGTGGCCGCCGTAGCGCCGCCAGGGTACGCCCATGCGATGCGCGGCCCGCAGATAGTGGACGCCGTTGCCGGTCGGCGAGGCCGCCTGCCGCAGCCGTTCCAGCAACTGGCCGGCCCCCTCGGAGAAACGATCCTGGGCCACCCGCCAGTCGGCCGGTCCCGATCCGGCAGCGAGGAATCGGCCGACGATGGACGCTGCGGCATTCATCGCGACGATGGCGGCCGCGTCCTCGCCTGCCGGAGCGAACAGCATGTATTCGCCAGGCTCGGTCCCGCACAGCAGGCGGCCCTCGTCGAAGGCCGGCAGGCTCGCGGCCTGCTGCAGGGCGACCACCAGCCGGAGCATCAGATCCGCGACCCGCTCCGCCGTACCGCCGGCGGACGCCGCCGCGGGCGGCATCGCAAAGCCGAAACCCTCGGCCAGCTTTCGCTCCAGCGCATCGAGATCGAGGCGCGGCGGGCACACGACACGCAGCCGGACGATCAGCGCCGGCTGGGCCCGGTCCGCCGGCCAGCCCGGCGTCACGACCGGCGCGCCGAGCTGGTGGACGCCGCAGCGCTCGCGCAGGAGGGCCCGGTAGCGGCGATCCAGCGTGTCCAGCGCCTCTCCCGCCGCTCCGGCCTGTCGCATGCGGCGCAGGAGGGTGTCGACACGTTCGATGTCGCCGACGACGATCAGCGCCTCGGCCAGGCTCAGCCAGACCGCGAGACGCGGCGGGCCTTGCTCGGCCATACGCAGAAGGATCGGCACCGCCTCGGCGGCAGTGCCGGCAGCGAGCAGCGCGCGGGCCCGCCCGAGTTCGGCCTCGACATCCGCCGGCAAACCCGCCGCGCCCGCGGCCGGCGCCGATCCTGCTCGATCCTTGGCCGCCATGATCCAACTCGATTCGTGGTCCTGCGCCGGGCGGCGAGACTAGTCCGCGACCGCAGGCCCGGCCAGAACTATGCCGGCTTGCGCACGACGTCGGCCGACAGCCAGGGGTTCAGTTCCGCGATCGTGTCCGCCCCGTCGGGCTGGGCATCGATCCAGCGGGCCGTATCCTCCAGGATCTGGACATAGGCCGCGTCCGGCAGGTACCAGAACTCCGCGAACAGCCGGTCGCGGAACTCGGCCCACGCGTCGCCGTAGCGCACGCGCTTGCGCCAGCCGAGGTCGTCGAGGGCCACCGTCGCGGGCACCGTGCCGCAGAGCGCGAGGAGATCGACCAGTTCGCCGCGTGACCGCATTCCCGGAAACTGGTCGCCGAAGCCCATGCCCTCAGCCATGGCGGCGAAGTAGCGCCGCACCGGATTGGCGAAGGCGCCGCGCTCGGCGATGTGGATGAAGGCGCCGCCGGGCCGCAGGACCCGCAGCAGTTCGCGGCACCCGTCCTGCCAGTCGCCGACATGCTGGAACAGCTTGGAGACGACGACCGCATCGATGCTGGCGTCGGGCAGCGGCAGCCTTCGGACGTCCCCGACCCGGTAGTCGGCATCCGGCCCGGGCGCGGCCTTGGCGCGGGCGATGGTGATCATGGCGGGCGAGACGTCGAAGCCGATCACGCGATGCCCGCGGGCGGCAAGCGGCAGCGAGATCTGTCCGGTGCCGCAACCCGGATCGAGAACCGTGGAATCCGGCGGCAGCAGCCCGGCCGCGGCGAAGCGGTCGAAGGCGCGGTCCAGCAGGGCCGGCGGCAGGTCGCGCGAGGCGTCGTAGCGCGCGGCGATTGCCGTGAAGTCGGAGGTCCGCGCGAGCGGTCGACAGAGTCCGCCGGCGGCGGGCTCAGGCAGCGTGCCGTGCATCGCGGTCCTCCCGTCGCGGAACCGCCTCGGATGCCGGCGCGCGCGCCGGGGCATCGGCCGGGCGGCTGGGTTCGGCCGGCGCGACGGCCGGCGCAGGCTGCAGGGTGCCCTGGGTCGGGCCGGTGACGACGTCGAAATCGAACATGGTAGCCTCCTGGACGTTCGGGTGGAGGCCGCCCGGCACCTTGGCGGTGCCTCGAATTCCGGTCTGCCGGAATGGAGAAAGCCGCCTCGGTCGGGTCCGGGCGGCTGTGGCAGGGTTGATCGTGGGGTCGTGCTTGCCTAGGCCGCCGGTGGAAACCAGCGGCCGTAAAATCGGGACATGCCCGGACGGCGGGAAGCGATGCGATCGACCATGACCGGAAGCTAGCGCCTGCCGCGGCGGGGTGCAAGCACCTCCCGCCTGCCACTCATTGATCGGCCCGCGGCAGCCAGGGAATCCGGCCGAACTCGATGCCCTCGTCGGCTAGCGCGCGGGCCTCCTCTAGCGTCGATTCGCCGTAGATGCCGTGCTTCTCGACCTCGCCGTAATGGATGCGGCGCGCCTCCTCGGCGAAACGGTCGCCGACATAGTCGCAATTGGCCTCGACCAGCCGGCGCGCCTCGCGCAGCGCCCGCAGCAACTCGGCCGCCTTGGCCCGGTCCTCCGCCGGCATTTCGCCACCACCGGGCGCGACCGGGGCGACCGCCTGCTGCGGGGCCTCCTCGCGTCCGCGCTTCTTGGCGATCCGCGGCGCCATCAGGGCCTTCTCGACGGAATGGCTGCCGCAGAGCGGACAGGCGACCGCCTTGGCCTTCGCCTGACGCTCGTAGGTGTCGCCATTGCGGAACCAGGCCTCGAACGTATGGCCCTCCGCGCAGCGCAGGTTGAACAGGATCATCGATGCGCGCCCGCTACTCGGCCGCCCGCGCCGCGGGCGCCTCGGCCGACGCGAAGGGTCGGTCATGGCCGAGCGCCGGCACCATCCGGCGCGCCTCCGCCACCTTGGCCATGTCGATCTCCGCCAGGACGAACCCCAGCTCCTCACCGCCGTCGGCCAGCACCTCGCCCCAGGGCGAGACGATGAGCGAGTGGCCGTATGTCCGCCGCCCCTCGGCATGCTCGCCGGTCTGGGCGGGCGCGAAGAGGAAGCAGCCGGTCTCGATCGCCCGCGCGCGCAGCAGGACGTGCCAGTGGGCGCGCCCCGTGGGCACGGTGAAGGCTGCCGGCACCGACAGCAGGGTCGCCCCGGCATGGGCCAGCGCCCGGTAGAGGTAGGCGAAGCGCATGTCGTAGCAGATCGTCATGCCGAGCCGGCCCCAGGGCAGGTCGGCCAGGACCGCCTGCTCGCCCGGGCGGAAGCGGTTGCTCTCGCGATAGCTCTCGCCACCCGCCAGGTCGACGTCGAACATGTGGATCTTGTCGTAACGCGCGACGATCTCGCCCTTGGGCGACAGCAGGATCGAGCGGTTGGCCAAGCGTTCCTCGCCTTCGGCACGGACCGCGAGCGAACCCAGCAGCAACCAGACCCCCGTCTCCCGCGCGAGATCCCGGCCGGCCGCCAGCATGGGATCCTCGCCCTCGAAGCGGACCTTCCCGAGCTGCGCCTGACGGTTCGGCTCGATGATGTTGCAGACCTCGGGCGTCATCACGAGGTCGGCCCCGGCGCTGCGGGCCTCGCGCGTCATCCGGGCGACCGTCTCGATGTTGGGCGCCATGTCGCGCCCCGTCGTCATCTGGATGCAGGCGGCCCGGAAGCTGCCGCCGAGCGGATTCGCGCTCATGCCCGTCCCTCCAGCAAGGGGTCCAGCTTCTGCGCGCGATCCAGCGCGAAGATGTCGTCGCAGCCGCCGACATGGCGGCCGTCGATGAAGATCTGCGGCACGCTGGTCCGCCCGCCAGCGCGCTGCGTCATCTCCTGGCGCCGCTTGGTGTCGGCGTCGACGTCGATCTCGACATACTGCACGCCCTTGCGGTCCAAGAGGCTCTTGGCGCGGGCGCAATAGCCGCACCAGGGGCTGGAATAGATCTCGACCTGTGCCATCGGGGATCCCGGTTTCCGTCTGAGCTGTCGGCCAGCGCCGTCACATGACGGGTATATAAGAACGACGCCGCCCGTCGGCGATAGCCCCATCTCGCCGGGCGGGCGGCAGCCGTTGCCCCGCAATCACACCGCCGCGAGGGCGGCCGACACGTCCTCGATGATGTCCTCGACGTCTTCCAGGCCGACCGAGAGGCGGACCAGCCCCGGGCCGATGCCCTGCCGGGCGCGATCCTCGGGCGTGAGGCGCTGGTGCGTCGTCGTCGCCGGGTGGGTGACGAGGCTCTTCGCGTCGCCGAGATTGTTCGAGATGTCGACCATCGCCAGCGCGTCGAGGAAGCGGAAGGCGCCGTCCTTGCCGTCGGCGACGTCGAAGCAGACGATGCTGCCGCCGGCCTTCATCTGCCGTCGCGCCAGCGCCGCCTGGGGATGGCTGTCGAGGAAGGGATAGCGGACGGCCGCCAGCTTCGGATGCCCCTCGAAATGGCGCGCGACCCGCTCGGCCGAGGCCACATGGCGGTCCATCCGCAGCGGCAGCGTCTCCAGCCCCTTCAACAGCACCCAGGCATTGAAGGGGCTCAGCGCCGGCCCGGTGTGGCGCAGGAAGGGCTGCAGCTTGTCCTCGACGAAGCTCTTCGTCCCGAGGATGGCGCCACCGAGGCAGCGGCCCTGCCCGTCGATGTGCTTGGTCGCGGAATAGACGACGACGTCGGCGCCGAGCTCGAGCGGCTTCTGCAGCAGCGGCGAGGCGAACACGTTGTCGACGACGACGGTGGCGCCGGCGGCATGGGCGAGGTCGCAGACCGCCTGCACGTCGACCAGGGCGAGGCCGGGATTGGACGGCGTCTCGAAGAAGACGCAGGCCGCGCCCGGCGCCAGGGCGTCGCGCCACTGGTCGAGATCCTCGCCGTCGACGAAGGTGGTCTCGACCCCGAAGCGCGGCAGCAGTTCGCCCAGGATGTACTGGCAGGAGCCGAAGAGGGCCCGCGAGGCGACCACCCGGTCGCCGCCCTTGACGCAGGCCATCAGCGCGGCGAAGACCGCCGCCATGCCGCTGGCCGTCGCGCGCACCGCTTCGGCCCCCTCGATCAGGCGCAGCCGCTCCTCGAAATTGGCGACGGTGGGGTTCGCGAAACGCGAATAGACGAAGCGCTGCAGCTTGTTGGCGAAGGCCGCCTCCGCCGAGGCGGCGTCGGGATAGACGAAGCCCGAGGTGAGGTAGAGCGCCTCGCTGGTCTCGTCGAAGCCCGAGCGCGCCATGCCTCCGCGCACGAGCTGGGTCGCGGGGCGCCAGGTGCGGCCGGCCGCAGCGGTCTTGCCAGTCGGCGGGGAAGAGATGTCGTTCATCGGTCCGCTCCAAAACAAAAAGCCCCGACCGGAACGGGTCAGGGCTCTCGCGAACCACCGACCTTTTAGCGAGTTGTTTAACGTGGCCGCAAGCCGGTCGGCTCAAATCACCACGGAGTACCAAGAGGACTGATAGGGCTGGCCTCGCCGACTGTCAATCTCCAAAGAGCGCCGACATGCTCCGCCGTCCGATCGGCGATCAGCAGACCGCCAGCGCCTGCTCCATATCGGCCAGCAGGTCGTCGGCGTCCTCCAGGCCGACGGACAGGCGCAGGGTGCCGTCGGAGATGCCGAGGCGGGCGCGTTCCTCGGGGGCGACGTTGGCGTGGGTGGTGGTCGCGGGGTGGGCGATCAGGGTCTTCGCGTCGCCGAGGTTGGGCGAGATGTCGGCCAGCCGGAGCGCGTTGGCGAAGCGGAAGGCCGCGGCCTTGCCGCCCGCCAGGGTGACCGCCAGCATGGCCCCGCCGCGGCGCATCTGGCGACGGGCGATGGCGTGCTGCGGATGGGACTCGAGCCGCGGATAGCGGACGTCGAGCACCTTGGGATGCTCGGCGAGGAACCCGGCGATCCGCCCTGCCGAGCGCGCATGCCGCTCCATACGCAGGCCCAGCGTTTCCAGCCCCTTGAGGAAGACCCAGGCGTTGAAGGGGCTGAGCGTCGGCCCGGTGTGGCGCAGGAAGGGCTGCAGATCCTCGACGACGAAGCGGGCGTCGCCCAGGACGGCGCCGCCGAGGCAGCGGCCCTGCCCGTCGATGTGCTTGGTCGCCGAATAGACGACGACGTCCGCGCCGTGCGCCAGCGGCCGCTGCTCGATCGCGGTGGCGAAGACGTTGTCGACGATGACGCGCGCGCCGGCCGCATGGCCGAGTTCGGCCACGGCGGCGATGTCGACGAGGTCGATCATCGGGTTGGACGGCGTCTCGAACAGCACCGCCGCCGCGCCCGGCCGCAGGGCGTCGCGCCACTGGTCGAGGTCGCCCGGGTCGACCAGCCGGGTCTCGACGCCGAAGCGCGGCAGGATGCGCGAGACGACGTAGTGGCACGAGCCGAAGAGCGCCCGCGACGCGACGACCCGGTCGCCGGCCTTCACCGACGCCATCAGGGCGGCGAAGACCGCCGCCATGCCGGTCGCCGTCGCGCGGACGGCCGGGGCGCCCTCCAGCAGCGCGAGCCGATCCTCGAGCATGGCCGTGGTGGGGTTGCCGAAGCGGGTATAGATCCACCCCTCCTCCGGCCCGGCGAAGGCCGCCTCGGCAGTCTCGGCGTCGGGATAGACGAAGCCGGAGGTGAGATAGAGCGCCTCGCTCGTCTCCCGGTTGTGGGAACGGCGGGTTCCGCCGCGGACGAGGCGGGTGTCGATGGAGAGCCCGGCGACGGGATCTACCGGCTGCGGCGAAGGTAATGCCATGCACCGCAGGCTAGACGGCGGTGCCGGCGCCGTCAACCATTGCGAGCGCTACTCGTGAAGCACACCAGAAAGTTGTCGTCAGAGCAGACCGGCCAGGGTCATGGTCACGGCGGGAACGTAGGTCACCAGCGCCAGCACCGCGACCAGCACCGCCAGCAGCGGCCAGAGTTCGCGCGCGATGCGCTCGATGCTGATGTTGGAGATTGCCGCCCCGACGAACAGCGCATAGCCGAAGGGCGGGGTCGCCATGCCGATCGCGAAGTTGATCGAGACGATGGCGCCGAGCTGGACCGGATCGATCCCGAGCTGCTTGCCGAGCGCGATCAGGACGCCACCGAGGATGATCATGGCGGCGATATTGTCCATCACCATGCCGATCGTCAGCAGCAGCAGGTTCACCGCGAGCAGGATGATCCACGGCTCGTCCGAGATGCTGCCGAGGGCGGCGGCGACCTTGGGCGGCAGCTGCTCCATCGCGACCAGCCAGCCGAAGGGCGCGGCGGCGGCGATGATGAACATGACGATGGCGGTCGTCCGCATCGAGCCCATGACGATCGCCGGCAGGTCGCGCCAGTCGAGCTCGCGATAGAGGAAGAGCCCGACGAAGAGGGCGTAGACGGTGGCGACCACCGCCGCCTCGGTCGGGGTGAAGATGCCGCCATAGATGCCGCCCAGCACCACGAACGGCGCGACCAGCGCCCACTTGCCGTCCCAGGCGGCGCGCCCGATCTCGGCCGCGCTCGCCCGCTCCTCGCGCGGGACGCGGTTGCGCACGGCATAGCGGACGCAGACGAGGCAGAGGCCGACCGCCATCAGCAGGCCCGGCACGATGCCCGCCATGAAGAGGCGCGCGATCGACTCCTCGGCGATGACGCCCCAGATGACGAAGATGATCGAGGGCGGGATGACCGGCCCGATGATGCCGGCCGCGACGGCGAGCGCGGCCGCGAACTCCGGCCGGTAGCCGCGCCGGGCCATCTCGGGCACCATGATGCTGCCGATGGCGGCGGTCGTCGCCGGCGCCGAGCCCGATATCGCGGCGAAGAAGGTCGCCGAGAGTACGGTGACGATGCCGAGGCCGCCGGTGACATGGCGCACGCAGGCGTTGGCCACGGCGACCAGCCGGCGGGAGAGCCCGCCCCGGGTCATCAGGTCGCCGGCCAGGATGAAGAACGGGATCGCCAGCAGGCTGAAGGACTGGGTGCCCGACACGAAGCGCTGCGCCAGGACGATGATGTCGATGTCGAGCACCATCAGGCCGGCGAGCGAGGTGATGCCGAGGGCGAAGACGAAGGGCACGCCGAGCAGCAGCAGGCCGGCGAAGCCCGCGCTCAGCACCCAGGCGAGTTCGCTCATCGGCCGGCACCCACAGAAGCGGCATCGACAGCAGCGGCATCGAAGCTGCCCAGCAGCCGCGCCGCGCCGTGCAGCGCCACCAGCCCGCCCGACACCATGGGCGAGGCATGCAGCAGCTCGATCGGATAGCCGACCGCCGCCGAGAGCTGCCCCGTCGTGCCGTCGTAGAACGCCCAGCCCGACTGGGCGAGATAGCCGCCGAAGGCGGTGACCAGGAGGAGGATCAGGCGCTCCAGCCAGCGCCGGCCACCGGCGCCGAGCCGGTCCGGCAGCAGCGTCAGGGCGACGTGGAAGCCCTCGCGCACGCCGAGGCTGCCGGCCAGCAGCACCGTCCAGGTGAACATCAGCAGCGCCAGCTCCTCGGACCAGCTCAGCGCCTGTCCCAGGAGGTAGCGGAAGAGGACCTGGAGGACGAGGGCGACCGTCATGACCAGCGTCATGACGATCACCACGCCCACCGTCGCCCGCCCGGCGAGCCGGCTCACCGCCTCGACCAGGCGAGCGGCGGCGATCATGCGGCGGCCATGCGCCGGCCGCCCGTGCGCCCGGACCTCACTGGACCGCCGCCAGCGCCTTGTCGAGCAGGTCGGAGCCGATGCTCGGCCGGAACTTCTCGTAGACCGGCTTGACGCTGGCGCGGAAGCGCGCCGGGTCGGCGACGCGGTTGACCTGCATGCCCTTCTTGCCGAGGTCGACGATGATCTTCTGCGCCTGCGCGCCGACGATCTTGCGCTGCTCGCCCGTGGCCTCCGCGCCGGCCTTCGTCACCGCCGCCTGCACGTCCTTCGGCAACTTGTCGAAGCTGCGCTTGGACACCAGCAGCGCGATCATCGAATAGGTGTGGTTGGTCAGCGACAGGTACTTGGTGATCTCGTAGTACTTGGTGGCGTCGATGACCGCGACCGGGATTTCGAGGCCGTCGATCGCACCCTGCTGGACGGCCGTGAAGACCTCGCCCCAGGCCATCGGGATGGCGTTGCCGCCGAGCGAGGAGAACATGTCGATGAAGACCGGGTTCTGCATCACCCGGTACTTCACGCCCTTGACGTCGTCGGGGTTCACCACCGGGCGCTTGTTGTTGATCATGTTGCGGAAGCCGCCCTCCATGAAGCCGAGGGCGATCACCCCCTTCTTGGCGAGGCGGGACTTCAGCTCGTCGCCGATCGGGCCGTCGAGCACGCGGTGCGCCTGGGCCTCGTCGGCATAGAGAAAGGGCAGGTCGTTGACCTGGAAGCCGGTCTCGAGGTTGGCGACGACGGCGTTGGTGATGACGCCCATGTCGACGGTGCCGAAGCGCATGCCCTCGAGCAGTTCCTTCTCGTCGCCGATCTGGCGGTTCGGGAAGAGGCTGACCTGGACCTTGCCCGGCACCATCGCCTCGACCTTGTCCTTGAAGAGCTTGGCGGCGATTCCGTAGGGATCCTGCGGCGAATCGGTGCTGGTCCAGCCGATCCGAAGGGTGGCGGGCTTGCCCTGGGCGAGGGCCGGCCCGGCGATGGCGGCGACCCCGGCAACTGCCAGGACGCCGGCGACGAAGCTGCGCATGTGCATGGTGAATCCTCCCTGAGTTCCCGCCCGTTCCGGCGGATTGGTCGATGGGTCAGAAGCGGTAGAGCCTGGCCGGGTTGTCGACGAGGATGCGGCGGCGCTGGTCCGGGTCCGGCACCCACTCGTTGAAGAGGTCGACGAGATCACCGTCGTTCGGCATCGGCCGGCGATAGTCGGGATGGGGCCAGTCGGTGCCGAACACGACCCGCTCCGGCGCCGCCGCGATCAGGGCGCGGGCGATGGCGGTCGTGTCGCGGTAGGGAATGTCCGTCGAGGAGCAGCGGTAGGCGCCGGAGATCTTGACCCAGGCGCGCCCTTCCTCGAGCAGGCCGAGCAGCGCCTTGGCGCCCGGATCGGCCAGCCCGCGCTCCGGCCGGAGATGCCCCATATGGTCGACCACCACCGGCACCGGCTGCCGGCGCATGATCTCGACCAGTTCCGGGCGGAGGTTGAGGTCGGCGAAGAACTGGAGGTGCCAGCCGAGCGGCGCGATGCGCCGGGCGACCGCATCGACGGCGTCGAGCGGCAGTCCGCCGGGGTTGTTGAGGTTGAAACGCACGCCGCGGGCGCCGCCGGCATCAAGCGCCTGCAGCTCGGCTTCGGTGATCGAGGGATCGACCACCACCACAGCGCGGAACGCACCGCCCATAGCCGCCACCGCGTCCATCGTGCAGCGGTTGTCGGTGCCGAGCACGCTGGGCTGCACGATGACGGCCCGGTCGAAGCCCATCGTCGACAGCATGTGCCGATACTCGGCGAGCGACGCGTCGGGCGGGGTGTAGCCGCGGTTGGCGGCATAGGGATAGCGGTCGACGGGTCCGAAGACGTGGCTGTGGCAGTCGACCGAGCCGGGCGGCAGTCGCTCGGCCGGGGGCCGCGGGCGGGGATCAGGTCCGGGGCAGGCCGGGGCCTCGCCCGGGCTATGGCTGCTCATGCGGATCGCAACTCCTTCGCTGTTCGCACGTCGCCGCTCAGCATTCCCACATCAGCCGGCCGAAGCCGTGCTTGCGGTCGGCGATGCCGCAGCTGCGCAGCGCGTGCCAGTAGGTGGCGACATTGACGGCGATGACGGGCTTGCCCAGCCAGCGCTCGGCCTCGGCGGCGAGCCGCGCCATCGGCAGGTTGGCGCCGAACTGGACGATCGCCTCCACGTCCGGGCCGTCGACCTCGCGCAGCGCGCGGCGCAGCTCGTCCTCGCTCGTGTGGGCGATCAGCACCGGGCTGCGGCAGGACAGATGGCAGAGCCGCGCCGCTTCCAGGCCGAGGTCGGCGACGTAGCCGCGGATGTGCGGATCGGCGACCGGGAAATAGGGCGTGATCAGCGAGATCCGGCGACGGATCCCGAGCGCGGACAGCGCCGCCGGCAGCGCCTGCGCCGCCTGGGTCAGCCCGATCTCGCCGAAGCGCCGGCGCACGCGATCGGCCACGGCATGGCTCGCCGCCAGCCCGCCGCCCCAGATGCTCTCGGCCGAGATGCCGAGGATCAGGTGATCGGGCCGGCAGGTCATGACGCGCTCGATCGCGTCTTCCAGCGCCTGATCGATCCCGGCCATCATCGTCTCGAAATCGGCATCGCTCTCGACCGGCCGGTCGGCGATGTGCATGCGGCCGATATGGTTGGTGACGCCCGGCGGGCGCAGGTCGTCATACTCCGGCTGCACCACCGTGTTGGTGGACGGGGTGACGATGCCGAACTTCAGACGCCATGCCAGCGTGTCGCCCATCAGGCGGCTCCCTCCGTCGTTCGCGCGCCGTAGACGGAAGTCCGCCGCGGTACGTCTGTCGTTGTGGTGGAGACTCTATCGCCCGCACCGCGCGTCGGGCAACGGCCGGTAACGATTGTCCGTCACGCGGCGAACGCCCGCCGAGAGACCGAAGCCACGAAGGAGCGCCATGCCTGCCTCCACTCTCCGCGCCGGAACGCCCACCGGACGGGCCGGGCTGCTGCTCGCCGTGGCCGGCACGGCGGCCGTCCTCTGGGGAGCGGCCGGGGTCGAGGATCCCGCACTGGTGCCGCTCCTGGCCGTCACGCTCGCGATCGGGGCGCTCTTCGTCGCCTTCGATTTCGGGTTCACAAGCGGCTTCCGCGCGCTGGTCGCGGGCGGCGATGGGCGTGCGCTGGCCGCCTCCTGCATCGTGCCGGCGGCGGCCGCGCTGGTGATCATCCCGGTCGCGGCGGGCATCGATGGCTTCGGGCGCTTCGTCGCGCCGATCGGTCCTTCGCTCGTCGTCGGGGCGGCGATGTTCGGCGTCGGCATGCAACTCGCCGGCGGCTGCGGCTCGGGCGTGCTCGTCGCGCTGGGCCAGGGATCGCGCCGGTCCTGGGTCGCCCTGCCCTTCTTCTGCCTGGGCGGCGTCGCCGGCAGCCTCGCCCTGCCCTGGGCCATGACGCTGCCCGGCCTCGCGCCGATCGACCTCGTCGACCGGTTCGGGCCATGGGGCGGCCTGCTCGCGACCGAGGCGCTGCTGCTCGCCACGGCGCTGCTGCTGCTTCGCGGCGCCCGTCCGCCGCGCGACCGGCTGGTTGCAGGATTGATCCTCGGCACCGTCGCGGCGGCCATCTTCCTCGCGTCCGGGCATCCCTGGGGCATCACGATGGGCTTCACGCTGTGGGGCGCCAAGGCGGTCGAGGCGATCGGCTTCGACCTCGGCTGGAGCCCGTTCTGGGCCGACCCCGGCATGGCCCGCCTCCTGGTCGAGCCGGCGCTGCTGCAGCACGCATCGACCGGCAACCTGGGCGTGATCCTGGGCGCGCTCGCGGCGGCCGCGATGCTGGGCCGCCTGCGCCACGGCACGCCGATCGGCCGGCGGGCCGCGGCGGCAGCCGCGCTGGGTGGGCTGCTGATGGGCATCGGCGCCCGCCTCGCCTTCGGCTGCAATGTCGGCGCCTTCATCGGCGGCGTCTCGTCGGGCAGCCTGCACGGCTTCGTCTGGCTGGCCGCCGCCATTCCGGGCAGCTGGGTCGGGGTGCGGCTGCGCCGGCGGTTCGGCCTCGACGGAGTTGCGGCGCGATCACTTGGCCGTGATGCGGGTAACCGGACGGCATCCGCCCGCGAATAGAGGCACAGGAGCAGGAGTTCCGGCGACGCCGGGAACCCCGTGCGCCGCCGCTTCGGAGGAACGCCATGCCGACCGCCTTTTCCCTCTGCACCCGCCGCGCCGCCCTCGCCCTCTTGCTGATCGCCGCGATGCCGATCGCGGCCGCTCCGGCCTTCGCCTTCGACGAGAACGCGACCAGCGCGGTCAATATCGACGCCAGCGGGCTGGCGCTGCGCGGCTACGACCCCGTCGCCTATTTCACCGTCGGCCGGCCGACGGTCGGGTCGCCCGACTTCACCGCGACCCATGAAGGCGCGACCTACCGCTTCGCCAGCGCCGACAACCTCGCGACGTTCCGCGCCGAGCCTGCGAAGTATGCGCCGGCCTATGGCGGGTTCTGCGCCATGGGCGCATCGTTCGAGCGCAAGTTCGACGGCGATCCCCAGCTCTGGCGCATCGTCGACGGCCGGCTCTACGTCAACGTCGCCGAAGGGCCGCACCGGCGCTGGCTGGAGGACGTGCCCGGCAGCATCCAGCGGGCCGACCGCAACTGGCCGCGGATCCGGGACCGGGCGCCCAAGGATCTCTGATCCCCCGCGCCGCCGCACCCGTCTCCGAACCAGCCGATCGAGCCCCCGCCATGCCGCCGTCGCTCCCGCCCCGACCGCCACGCGATCAGCGCCTCGACATCGTGCGGGGGCTCCTCCAGATCTTCATCTTCGCCTCCCATTCCGCGGCGACCTTCGCCGGCGCCTGGCTGATCCATGGCCAGTGGGGCCTGTCGGACAGCTCCGAGCAGTTCCTGCTGATGTCGGGCGCCGTGCTCGGGTCGCTCTATGTCCGCAACCGGATGCGCGACGGGCATGGCGCGGCGACACGCGACTTCCTGCGGCGGACGCTCCGGCTCTACCGCACGCACCTGCTGGTCTTCGCCCTGTTCGCCTTGCTGGCCGTCGCCGCCGAGCGCCTGCTGGGCCTCGACGGCGAGGTCGCGGGCTATGGCTTCGCCTGGCTTTTCGAGGCGCCGCACGAGGCCCTGCCGGCAGCGCTGACGATGCTCTACCGGCCTGCCTTCATGGACACCCTGCCGATCTTCGTCTGGTGCATGCTGGCCCTGCCGGCGTTCCTTTGGCTGGTCGACCGGGTCGGACCGGCGGCGATGGCGCTGCCGGTCCTGCTCTATCTCGGCGTCCAGATCTGGGGCTGGGACGTACCGGCGCCCGGCCATCCCAATGTCGCCTTCGATCCCCTCGCCTGGCAGGTGCTGTTCTTCCTGGGGGCGCTGTTCGGCCGGCGCTCACTGCTGGCCGGCGCGCCGCTGCCCCGCATCCCCTGGCTCGTCGCCGCGGCCGCCCTGGTCGTCCTCGCCGGGCTCTGGCTGCGCCTCGTCGATCGCGGCTGGCTGCCGGGGCCTGAGATCATCCTGCCGGCGATCACGGACAAGCACGCCCTGGCGCCGGCCCGCCTCGCCCATGCGCTGTCCCTGGCCTATCTCGTCGTCGTGCTGGTGCCGGCGAACGCGGCCTGGATGCACTCGGCGGTCGCGACGGCCGTCGCCACGATCGGCCGGCACAGCCTGCAGGTCTTCTGCATCGGCCTCTTCCTGTCCTGGGCCGTCGGCACCGCCATGGAGGCCGCACCCGGCCATGCCGCCTGGATCGAGGCGCCGATGCTGCTCGCGGGTCTCGCCTTGCTGTGGCTGGCCGCGCTCCGCCTCGACCGCAAGCGGCAGTCGGTCCGGACGCCCGCCCATCCCCGTCCGGCCATGACCGCGGCCGCCCGCCCCGCGTGAAGCGCAGATTGACGAAGGAACGAACGACGATGGCACCGATCCGTACCCTGGCCGCCGCCCTGCTGCTGGCCACCGCCCTCCTGCCGGCCACCGCTCTCCCGCCAGCCCGGGCGGCCGAGCCCGGCCTCGTCACCGAACCCAGCCGGCACGACGCCCGGCAGACCGTCGAACGCTTCGCCGCGGCGGTGCGCAAGGCCGGCTGGACCGTCTTTACCGAGGTCGACCATGCGGCCGCGGCCCGGTCGGCCGGGATGACGCTCCGCCCGCGCAGCGTCGTGCTGTTCGGCAATCCCGCCGCCGGCACGCCGGCGATGCAGGCGCGGCCGACGCTGGCGCTCGACCTGCCGATGCGGGTGCTGGTGTGGGAGGACGAGCAGGGCAGGGTCTTCGTGACGCGCAGCAGCGGCGCGGACATCGCCGCCCGCGTCTTCGGACGGCATGGCCAGCCCTTTCCCGCCGAGGCGCAGCGCAACTTCGACGCCTTCGTCGGCGGCCTCGTCGCGGCGGCGGCAAACTAGCCGCCGCACCCCTTCGACCGATCCGGCGGCCGGCGAGCGTCCGGTTGTCGCGCCGAGGCGATTCCCGGTGATAGAAGCCGGGGCTGCGGTTCGACGATCCGAGCGAGTCCCATGGCCACCGTCCTGGACGTCGCGCGCCTGGCCGGCGTGTCGACGGCCACCGTGTCCCGTGTCCTCAGCGGCAAGGGCAATGTCGGCGAAGCCGCGCGCGAGCGCGTGCTGTCGGCCGTGCGCGCGCTCGACTTCCAGCCCAACCGCATGGCCCAGGGCCTGCGCCGCGGCCACGGCTCCGCCGTCGGGCTCCTGGTCGGCGACATCGAGCAGAACGTCTATTCGGCCCTGACCAAGCATGTGCAGACGGCGCTCGGCGGGATCGGGCTCGACCTCATGCTCTACAATCTCGACCACTCGGCCGAGCGCCTGTCGACCATCCTGGAGGCGGCGCCGGCGATGGGGCTGCGCGGGGTGGCGCTGGCGACGACCGACGTCCTCGCGATGGCGACGGTCGGCCCGCAGCTCCGCCAGCTCCAGGCGTCCGGCCTGCTCGTCGTCTCCATCGGCCAGCGGCTGCATCGCGAGGGGGTTCCCTCGGTGGTCCACGAGGAGCGGTCCGCCGCCCGCCGCGCCGTGGCCTACCTGCTCGAATCCGGGCGCGGGCCCGTGGCCTATCTCGGCCGCCTCTCGGGCTCGGCCGTCGGCACCGAGCGCTATCGCGGCTATGCGGCCGCGCTGGGCGATGCCGGCATCGCCATCGACCGCGACCTCGTCTGGGACGTGTCCTACCGCTTCGCCGCCGGCTACGAGGCGACCAGCCGGGCGCTCGACGCCGGCCGGCGGTTCCACGCCGTGCAATGCGGCAGCGACGAGCTGGCG
Source organism: Allostella sp. ATCC 35155 (assembly GCA_006738865.1). Classification (GTDB taxonomy): domain Bacteria; phylum Pseudomonadota; class Alphaproteobacteria; order ATCC43930; family Allostellaceae; genus Allostella. The sequence goes on along the minus strand of AP019701.1, from coordinate 1,365,242 downwards.
CTCGGCGCGATGGCGGCGATCCAGGACCGCGGCTTCGCCATCCCGGACGACGTCGCGGTGATCGGCTTCGGCGCGATCGGCTGGGGCGGGCATGTCCGCCCCGCCCTGACGACGATCAGCGTCGACCCCGCCGCCGTCGCCGCCCGCGTCGCCGACCACTTCGCCGGCCGCGAGGCGCCGGCGCTGACCATCATCCCGCGCACCCTGCTGCGGCGGGGATCGGCCTGATCGCCCGGCCGGCGTCGGCAAGGACCGACGCGAAGGGGCATTGACAGGCCCGTCGGCCGGCCGTCACACTCGCGATCAAGTAAACGATTACACGGCGGACCTGCGTCCCCGGGAGCTGAGACGGGCATGCTGATCGACGGATTGCAGTGCGGGCATTTCACGCGGGAGACCTTCGCCGATCTGCGCCAGGCGGACGTCGGCTGCGTCACCGTCACCTGCGGCTTCTGGGAGGACGCGGTCGAATCCCTCGACTCCCTCGCCCGCTGGCGCGACCTCGTCGCCGCCAACGCGGACCTCGTGGCGACCGCCCGCACGGCGGCCGACATCCGCGCGATCGTCGCGTCGGGCCGCACGGCGCTGCTCATGGGCTACCAGAACGCCGAGCTCTTCCAGGGCCGGGTGCGGCTGGTCGAGATGTTCGCCGAACTCGGCGTGCGCTGCGTCCAGCTCACCTACAACAACCAGAATTCGCTCGGCGGCAGCTGCTACGAGGACGAGGATTCCGGCCTCGCCCGCTACGGCCGCCAGGTCATCCAGGAGATGAACCGCTGCGGCATGCTGGTCGACCTGTCCCACGTCGGCAACCGCACGACCCGGGACACGATCCAGTTCTCGAAGAAGCCGGTCGCGATCACCCATGCCAATGCCGACAGCCTCTTCCCGCACAAGCGCAACAAGACCGACGACGTGATCCGCGCCCTGCGCGACAATGGCGGCGTCATCGGCTGCGCCACCTACCGCAACATCACCGGCGACGAGTATTGCGCGACCGTCGAGAAATGGTGCGAGATGGTCATGAAGACCGTCGAGATCGCCGGCATCGACCATGTCGCCATCGGGACCGACCGCAGCCACAACTTCACCAAGCCCGACTATGACTGGATGCGGATGGGGCGGTGGACGCGCGGCGTCGATCTCGGCGCCTCGCCGGCCTCGCGCCCCGGCAAGGCGCCGCCGCCGGACTGGTTCGTCAGCCTGACGGATATCGCCAAGATCGAGCAGGGGCTGGCCACCGTCGGCTTCTCGGCCGACGAGGTCGCCAAGATCGCCCACGGCAACTGGCTGCGGGTCTACGAGGAGGTGTTCGGCTGACGCCGGCGCGGCAGAAGGAGGCGGATCGCCCCATGCAGGAGATCGTCGTCGAAGGCGTCGAGCGCACCTATCGCTCGGGCGGACGCGCCGTCCATGCGCTGGGGCCCGTCGACTTCGCCATCGAGCAGGGACGCACCACGACCATCGTCGGCCCCAGCGGCTGCGGCAAGAGCACGCTCCTGCGCATCCTGGGCGGGCTCGACCGGCCGAGCGGCGGCCAGGTCCGGGTGCGCGGCGAGCCGGTCGGCGAACGGGTCGAGGGCATCGGCGTCGTCTTCCAGCGCGACCTGCTGCTCGACTGGCGCAACATCCTGGACAACGTGCTGCTGGCGGCCGAGATGAAGGGGCTGCCGCGCGGCCCCGCCGCCAAGCGTGCCCACGCACTGCTGACCGAACTCGGCGTCGGCGACTTCGCCGACCGCCATCCGTGGGAGCTGTCGGGCGGGATGCGCCAGCGCGTGGCGATCGCCCGCGCGCTGCTCTGCGAGCCGTGGCTGCTGCTGCTGGACGAGCCGTTCAGCGCACTCGACGCGCTGACGCGCGACCAGATGGGCGTGCTGCTGCAGCGCGTGCAGCAGACGGCAAAGACGACGTCGGTCCTCATCACCCACAGCATCCCCGAGGCGGTGTTCCTGTCCGACCGGGTGCTCGTCATGTCGGGCCGGCCGGGCGTCATCCTCGACGACATCGCGATCGACCTGCCGCGCCCGCGCACGCTCGCGATGCGCGAGGAGCCGGAATTCGCGGCCATCGCACGGCGCATCCGCATGCAGTTCGAGCGTTCGGGAGTGTTGACGGCATGAGCGCGACCGACCAGACCGCCAGGGATGGGGCCGCCACCGACCAGGCCCGCCGCCTCGCCAGCGTCCGCACCCAGCAGGCGCAGCTCCGCGAGCAGGGCTTCACCGGCCGCGCCTGGGGCTTCCTCTTGCCGACGGCGAGCGGCCTCGGCGGCCTGCTGCTCTGGGAACTCGCCGTCCACTGGTTCCAGCTGCCGTCCTACCTGCTGCCGGCGCCCTCCGAGGTCGCGCTGGTGATGGTCGAGAAATGGCAGCTGCTGCTCGACCAGCTGGTCTACACGGCCTTTGCCGCCATCGTCGGCTTCGTCATCGCGGTGGTGATCGCCCTGTCGCTCGGCGCGATGATCGCGGCCTCGCCCTTCGTCGAGCGCGTCCTCTATGTCTGGCTCGTCGTCTTCCACGCCATTCCGAAGGTGGTGGTGGCACCGCTGCTGCTGGTCTGGATCGGCTTCGGGCTCCAGAGCAGCATCATCTTCGTCGTCGTGTTCACCTTCTTCCCGATGCTGGTGAACACCGTGGCGGGGCTGCGCTCGGCCGATCCCGACCTGCTGCTGCTCGCCCGCTCGATGGGCGGCGGCAACTGGCAGCTCCTGCGCAAGATCCGCATCCCGAGCGCCCTGCCCAGCATCATCGCGGGCGTGAAGATCTCGATCACCCTGGCGCCGCTCGGCGCGGTGATCGGCGAGTTCGTCGCCTCGAACAAGGGCCTCGGCCACATGCTGATCCAGTCGGTCGGCAGCCTGGAGGTTCCGGTCGCCTTCGCCGCCGTCACCGTGGTCTCGCTGCTCGGCATCTTCACCTGGTACCTCGCCGAGTTCTTCGAGCGTGCCACCATTCCGTGGCACGCCAGCCAGCGCGGCCGCTCCGGATCGGACTCATAATGAACAGGGAGAACAGAGGATGAAGCTGACGACGTTCCTGCCGGCGGTCGCCGCCGCGCTCCTCGCCGCCATGCCCGCCCAGGCCCAGAACCCGAAGGTCCGGATGGTGCTGGACTGGGGCTGGCTGCCCTATCACTCCTCCTTCTTCTTCGCCCAGGAACGGGGCTACTTCAAGGATGCCGGCGTCGACGTCGAGATCGAGCAGGGCCGGGGTTCCAACACCACGGCCATCCTGGTCGGCCAGCGCGGCTTCGACATGGGCCACCTCAACACGACCAACGCCGCCGCCGCCATCGCCAAGGGCGTGCCGCTGAAGGTGGTCGCGGTCTATCAGCACCGCTCCTCGGCCTCCTTCGTCGGCATCAAGGGCCGGGTCAAGCTGGACGGGCCGGACTCGCTGAAGGGCCTCAAGATCGGCAGCACGCCCGGCGGCTCCGACGGGCTCAGCCTCAACGTCTTCAAGCGCTCCAACAAGATCCCCGACAGCGCGCTCAACGTCATCTCGCTCGACGCCAGCTCCAAGACGGCGGGCCTGCTGACCGGGCAGGTCGACGTCGTCAGCGGCGACAGCCACGCCTTCCGCGCCATCGTGCGCGGCGCCGGCCACGAGCCGGAGGTGATGGAACTCGCCTCGTTCGGCGTGCCGCTGCTGGGATTCGGCTTCGCCACCAACGAAACCTTCCTCAAGGAAAACCCGAAGGCGATCACCGCCGTGCTGGCGGGTGTCAAGCGCGGCTTCGCCGACGCCGTCGCCGACCCCGAGGGCGCCTGCACGCTGATCCGCTCCAAGGTCCAGGTGGCAGGCAACCTCGCCCAGTGCGTCGACTACCTGACCGGCCTGCAGAAGCTGAGCCAGTCGCCGACCGATGCCAACTGGGGCCGCTCGACCCCGGAAGAGTGGGAGGCGCTGATCGGCACGCTGCGTTCGGTCGGCGAGATCAAGGGCGACAAGCCGGCGTCCGAATACTACACCAACGCCCTGCTGCCCTGAGCCGGGCCGGAGGAGACGAGCGCCGCCATGCCCGCCAATCGTTTCGACGTCGTCATCGTCGGCGGCGGCCATAGCGGCCTCGTCGCCGCCGGCTATCTCGCCGGCGCCGGCCTCTCGGTCGCGGTGCTCGAGGGTGGCCCGCGCCTGGGCGGCCCGGCCGCGACCATCGAGTTCATGCCGGGCTATCGCTCGACCATCGCCAACTCGCCCGGCTCGCTCGAGCCCAAGATCGTCCGCGACCTCGAGCTGGAGCGCTTCGGCCTGCGCTTCCAGCCGATCGACCCGACGCTGGTCCACCCGCTGGCCGACGGCTCGCTCTTCGTCGGCTGGCGCGACAAGGCCCGCACCCAGAAGCAGATCGACGGCTTCGCCCCGGGCGAGGCCGCCCGCTACGACGCCCTCTTCGCCTATGTCGAGGCGTTCGCCCGCAAGCTCGGCATCTCGGTCTTCCGCGAGCCCCCGACCCTCCAGGAACTGGTGCGCAACATCACCAGCCTGGAGGACCAGGAGGCGTTCGGGCGCATCTTCTTCGGCAGCGCCCGCGACCTCTTCGACGAGTTCGAACTCGCCTGGCAGACCCAGACCATCATCGCGCCGATGGCCGTCGTCGGCGGCAACTTCACGCCCTCGACGCCGGGCACGCCCATCAACCTGCTGACCCGGCCGCTGTCGCTGGCCTCGCTGGCGGCGGCGGCCGGCGACGACCCGAGGCGGATGCCGCTGCGCGGATCGACCGGCATGCCGGTCGGCGGCATGGGCGCCATCACCGACAGCATGGCCGCATCGGCGCGCGCCCGCGGCGCCGACCTGCGCACGAACACCCCGGTCGACCGCATCCTGATCGAGGGGGGTGTCGCCAGGGGCGTCGTCACGCCGGCCGGCGAGGAGTTCCTCGCCCCCGTCGTCGTCGCCACCTGCAATCCCCGCCGCACCATCGTCGACCTGCTGCGCGACGAAGCGGAGTGGGAGGGCTTCCGGGGCAAGATGCGGCGGCGCCCGATGACCGGCAAGGCGTTCAAGGTCGTGCTGGCGCTGGACGGCGTGCCGACCTGGGCCGCGACCCCGCCCGACGCCTGCCCGATCGCGCTCGCCTCCGCGCAGTTCCGCATCGCGCCGTCGATCGACTATCTGGAGGCGAGCCACGCCGAGATGCAGCAGGGCCGGATCTCCGACAAGCCGGTGGTCTGGGGCCTCTGCCCGTCGCTGACGGCGCCCGAGCTGGCGCCCGACGGCAAGCATGTCATGAGCCTCAATGTCGGCACCGCCCCCTACCGGCTGGCCGAGGGCGACTGGAAGGTCGAGCGCGAGCGGCTGGCCCGCCGCACCATCGCCGCCGTGGCCGAATGGATGCCCGGCCTGCCGGACCTGATCCGCGACTGGCGCTGCCTCGACCCGGAGGATTTCGAGCGCGAGTTCGGCCTCGTCGAGGCCAACATGACCCACGGCGACCTCGCCGCCTGGAACCAGTTCTGGATGCGCCCCCTGCCCGGCCTCCACGCATACCGCACGCCGACGCCCGGCCTCTATCTCAGCGGCAACGGCACTTGGCCCGGCAACTTCATCTCCGGCCTCGCCGGCCACAATGCGAGCCACGCCGTCCTCGACGACCTGGAGGCCGCGCGCGACGGCGCCGCCCGCCGCGTCTCGGCCTTCGGCGACTGACCGTCCGGCGCCCCCGCTCCCAGGAAGGCACGCCCTTGCCCCACGCCATCGCCCTCGATGTCCACGCCCATATCGCGCCCGTCCTGCCCGACCGGATCGCCGGTCTTCCCGGCGTCGAATGGGACCCGGAGGCGCCGAAGCTGGTGATCGACGGCGCGCCCCTGGCCGCGCCCTCGGTCTTCCGGCCGGACGCGCTGGTGCGCTGGATGGACGAGCGCGGGGTCGCCCGGGCCTGGATCTCGATCCCCCCGCCGCTCTATCGCCTCGGCCTCGACGAGCCAGCGAGCCGGGTGTGGCACGACTACGTCAACGAGGGCCTGGCGGAGATGGCCGGGCGCTTCCCCGACCGCCTCGCGCCGCTCTTCCACCTGCCGATCCAGCACCCGGCGCTGGCGGCCGCGATCGTCGCGGAAAAGGTCGCGGCCGGCCATGTCCGCTTTGCGGCGGCGGCCGGTTCGGCGACGCACGGCTCCATCATCTCGGCACCGGCCTACGACGCGCTGTGGGCGGCGCTCGATGCGGCGGCGGGCTTTCTCTTCCTCCACCCGACCAAGGGTTGCGACGGGCGCCTCGACCCGTTCTTCCTGCACAACCTGCTGGGCGGCCCGGGCGAGACGGCGCTCGCCGCCGCCCACCTCGCCATGTCGGGGATCATGGATCGCCACCGGCGCATGCGCATCTGCCTTGCCCATGGCGGCGGCACCGCGCCGGCCGTCGCCGGCCGCCTGACCCGCGGCCAGACGGTGCGACGCCCCGGCGCCTATGTCGGGGCGCGGCCGGCCAGCGAGGCCTTCGCCGGCTTCTGCGCCGACTGCATCACCCACTCCGCGCCGGCGCTGGAACTGGCCGCCGCCGTCTTCGGCGAGGACCGCATCCTCTTCGGCTCCGACTGGCCCTTCTCCATGGGCCTGCCCGACCCCGAAGCGCAGCTCGCCGACGTGCGGCCCGAACTCAAGGCGAAGATCTTCGCCGCCGACGCGGACCGCCTGCCGGCGTTCTAATCGACGATCGCCACCGCCAGATCGCGGTCCGGGCGGAACTCCGCCGCCTCGACATCGAGCAGGCATCCGACGACCACCGAATCCGGCCGATCGCTCTCGACCTTGAGGCGGAAGCGGCCGATCGGGCCCTGCCAGTTCGCCGCCGTCGTCAGGACATAGGCGATGCTGCGCATCGGACGGTAGGGATCCATGGCGGTCGTCAGGGCCATCTTCGCCCGCAGCCGCGCCAGCGCATCGGGGTCGACGCAATGCCGCGCGCGCCATTCCCGCCCCTCGTCGGTCTCGGCCAGGAGATACTGCCCGAACCAGCCCTGCCCGACCACGGGGCGATAGCGGTGCTCGACGGCGAGGTCGCGGCCGGCCGGGAAGACCTGTTCCCAGTGATAGGCGGCCCGCATCGTCCAGAGCGGATAGACGTTCTCGCCCATTTCCCAGGCCACCAGGCCGGCGGCCGTCAGCGCCGCCCGCCCGTCCGGCGGCATCGCGCGCAGGCGCGGATAGAGTTCGGAATGGAAGCGGGACGCCGGCAGCCCGTGCTGCGCCAGCAGATCAGTGACTTCGCGGCCGTCTCGCCAGGCCCGCATCTCGACCCTGGACGGCACGGGCCGGCCGTCGACCGTCAGGCGGAAATCGACGAAATCGTCGGGATCGGGGCCGCCCGGCAGGATCGCGGTCTCCGCCATCCGCGCGAGGTCGATCTCCGGCAGCGGGAAGGCGACGGTCGTGCGGATATCGGCGGGCGTGGTGTTGCGGAAGCGGTAGCGCACGGTGACCGCGCCGGGCGTGACGTGCAGATCCTCGGCCGCCATGCGGATCGCCGCGCTGCGCGTCAGGACGAGGCCGCCCGCGGCCAGCACCGCCGTCGAATCGTTGGCGGCGGCAGGGCTCGCCAGCAAGGCGAGCGCCAGCGCCGCCCGGCGCATCATGCGGCCATGCTCTCGGCCAGGAGGCGCCGCAGCTCGGTCTTTACGACCTTGCCGTTGGCGTTGCGCGGCAGGGGGTCGCGCACGAAGGTCACGCTCTCCGGCACCTTGTAGTCGGCCAGACGCTCGGCGCAGAAGGCCCGCACCCGCTCGGCGTCGACCTCCGGCCGGTCGGCCAGGACGAAGACATGCACGCGCTCGCCGAGCACCGGGCAGGCCTTCGCGACGACCGCCGATTCGACCACTCCGGGCAGGTGCGCCAGCACGTTCTCGACCTCGGCGCTGTAGATCTTGTAGCCGGCACGGTTGATCATGTCCTTCTTGCGGTCGAGCACGCGCACGAACCCGTCCTCGTCGACCGCCCCGAGATCGCCCGACTTCCAGAAGCGGTCGGCGAAATTGGCCCGCGTGGCCTCGGCCGCATCCCAGTAGCCGGGCACCACCATGGGCCCCGCGATCCACAGCTCGCCCTCGGTGCCGCGCGGCACCTCGCGCCCCTCCTCGTCGACGATCCGGACCTCGCCCAGCGGCACCGGCAGGCCGACGCTGTCCGGCCGCAGCGCCGTGCCGCCCGCCGGCACGATCGTCGTCGGCGATGTCGTCTCGGTGGCGCCGTAGAGGTTGGCGAGGCGCAGGCCGGGCAGGCGCTGCGCCAGCCCCGCGATGGTCGCCTCGGGCATCGGCGCGCCGCCATAGCCGCAGACCCGCCAGGACGACAGGTCGGTCTGCGCGAAGCTCGGCTCCAGCAGGCAGAGATTGGCCATCGCCGGCACCAGCACGGTGAAGGTCATGCGGTCGCGCTGGGCGAGGTCGAGGAAGCTGCGCGCCTGGAACCGCTTCATCAGGATGACGGTCCCGGCGAGCCGCGTCGTCGCCCCGACCACCGCGATCAGCCCGGTGACGTGCGAGGCCGGCACGGCGAGCAGCACCCGCTCGCCCTCTTCCAGGCCGAGGCAATACTGGTAGTGCAGGACCGAATGGACGATGCCGAGCCCGGTCAGCATCGCCCCCTTGGGGCGCCCGGTCGTGCCGGAGGTGTAGAGGATCACGGCCGGGTCCTCCTCCGACACGGGTGCCGCCTGGGGCGCGGCGCAGGGCGCCAGCAGTTCCTCGAACCGCCGGGCGCCGGCCACCGGATCGCCGTCGGCGAAGCGATGGCGCAGCATCGGCGTCTCGTAGGGGCGCGGCAGGTTGTCGGCCAGCTCCGAATCGAAGACCAGCACCTCCGCCCCGGAATCGTTGACCGCGTGGGCGATCTCCATGCCCTTGAGGCGGGTGCCGAGCGGCACGGCGATGGCGCCCAGCCGGGCGCATGCCCACAGGGTCCACAGGAACGGGCGGCCGTTGCCGAGCAGCATCGCGACGCGACTGCCCCGGATCACACCGCGGCGCTGGAGCTGCCCTGCGACGCGGCCGACACCGTCATCGAGCTCGGCCCAGGTGGCGCGGCCGCGCTCGCCGACCACGGCCATGCGCCGTGGCGCCCGCGCCACCGCGGCGGCGAAGAGTTCGTAGAGGCTGTGCGGCCGCTGCGCGAAGCAGCGCATCGGGCGTCCATAGTGGCGCTCCTCGACCACGGGGACCGGCAGAGACCAGGCGATGCTCATGTCGCCGATCCTAGCCGCCGCCGGGGTCGGGACGCCACCCGTGCGCCGCTTCGGCGAGGAAGGATTCGAGCGCCGGCAGCCAGCTGCGGTCGGTCGCGAGGATGCCCTTGGCGGCCGCGATGCGATCGCGCAGCGATTGCCGCCAGGCGGCGTCGCGGCCGAGGCGGACGGCGAGCGCGACATACTCCTCGGCCGAATGCGCGACCGTGTCCTCGACCCCCATCAGGCGCAGGATCGCTAGGGAATGGCGCGCCCGCATGGCCGCACCCGGCCAGGTCACGACCGGGAGGTCCGAATCGAGGCTTTCCAGGGTCGAGTTGCAGCCGGACCAGCCCACCGAATCGAGGAACCCGTCGGCGAGGCGCGCGACGCCGGCGAAGCGGGCGCCGGGGATGTTGCCGAGGAAGCGGCAGTGGCGGTCGGCATCGAGCCCGGCGGCGGCGAAGGCCGCGCCCAACCGGCGCCGCACGACCCCGCCGACCGCGTCGCCCATGGGATAGCCGACGAAGACGAAGCGCGCCGCCGGGACGGCCGCCGCGATCCGCGGCAGCAGGGCGTCGTCGCCGGGCAGGTACTTGTAGAGCGACTGGCAGCACCAATAGACGACCGCATCCTCCTCGACCCCGATCTCGGCGCGCGACACCGGCTCCGGCCGGAGGGGCGGCACGCTGCGCCGGAAGGAGAGGCCCGGCAGGCGGACGAGGCGCTCGGTGTAGAAGCGGTCGCCGTCCGGGGGTTCCATCAGGTCGCTCGACAGGAAGGCGTCGATCGTCGGCATGCCCGAGGTCTGGGGATGGCCCCACGAGGTCGCCTGCACCGGCGCCAGCCGCAGGGCGGCGAGCTGCATCGTCGTCGCGTCCATGCCGATCTCCGGGATCAGCAGGACATGCAGGCGGTCGGCCCGGATGCGCCGCGCCCATTCGTCGATCGGGAACGCGCCGCCGACGAAGCGGTCGCACAGCGCCTCCGCGGCCGCCGTCTCGCGGTCGCCGTCGCCGCCCGCGAAATAGCCATGGACGGTAAAGCGTGTCCGATCGAGATCCGAGAGCCAGGAATGGAGCGGCACCTTCCAGACCGAATGGTGGCGGAAGAAGGCCGTCAGCACGCCGACCCGGATGCGCTCGCCCGCGGCGAGGCCGGGCGGCGGCGGCCGCTCGGCGAAGGCCGGCAGGCGGGCGGCCATGATCCGGCAGGCGGTCGCGCCGAACAGCGCCTGGAGGTCGCGGTCGTTCCCGCCCTGATATGCCAGGTAGAAGGGCTGGCGGACATGCAGCGCATCGGCCCGGCGCGCCACTTCGGCGCGGTCGTCCGGCAACGGTGCGGCGGCGAGTGCCGTCATCTCGCGCGCGAAGGCCTGCCGTGCCGTCCGCAGTTCGGCCGCGTCGCGATAGACGATCGGCAGCCGCGCGATGCAGGCCTGATAGCGCAATGACCAGTTGTCGGGATCGAGCCCGAGCGCGCGCTCGAACAGCGCCAGCGCCTCGTCCTGGCGGCCGAAGGCATGCAGCGCGTTGGCATGGCGCGCCAGCACCTCGGGATGATCGGGACGGACAGTGGCGGCGCGCCGGAACGCCTCCAGCGCCAGTTCGGAGTTTTTCGCCTGCCAGAGCAGCGCCCCCAGCGCGCTCAGTGCTTCGGCATGACCGGGGGCGAGCCGGACGGCCGTGCGCAGGGCGGCGATCGCCGACTGGTCGCGCCGGGCGCGGCGCAGCGCGCGCCCGAGATCGTAATGGAGGTCCGCATCGTCCGGGGCCAGCCGGGCGGCCCGCTCGAGCGCGACGATCCCCTCTTCGAGCCGCCCGAGTTCGTCGAGCAGGATGCCGCGACCGTGATGGGCGGCCGCCTCGTCGGGCGCCAGTGCCGCCCAGCGGTCCTGCTCGACCAGCGCCTCGGCATGCCGCCCGGCGGACCGCAGCAGGTTGGCGAGCGCACGTGCGGCCGCCACCTCCTGCGGACGCAGGGCCGCCGCCCGCCGCCAGGCGGAGATCGCCGCGTCGATACCGCCCGCACGGGCCTCGGTCGCCCCGAGATTGGCCCAGGCCTCGTAGCGACCCTCGTCCAGCGCCAGCGCCTGGCGATAGGCGGCAGCCGCTTCGGGCAGGCGGCCCAGTTCCCGCAGGGCACCGCCGAGATTGTTCCAGACCGCGGCTTGCCGGAGGTTCGCATCGAGCGACCGCCGGTAGGCGACGGCGGCGTCCGCCCAGGCCCGCGCCGCCATGAGGATGTCGCCCGCCGGCGCGAGGGATGCCGCATCTCCCGCAGCGGCCAGCCGGCGGGCGGCCGTCGCCGCGGCGTCCCGTCGGCCGGCCCGCAGCAGGATCGCGGCGCGGTCGAACTCCCACTGCGCCGGCACCGGTGCGCCGGCGCAGGCCTGCTCGATCCAGCCGACCGCCTCGCCGGCCGCGCCGCTGCCGGCGAGCGCGAGGGCGAGCCCGCGCTGGGCCGAGCGGTCGCCGGGGCTGGTCGCCAGCAGGGCACGGAAGGCGGCGGCTGCCTCCCCTCCCCGCCTGGCCCGCAGGAGATCCCAGGCGCCGCCCCTCTCCGAACTGCCGCCCGTCACCGTCGTCCCTCGGCTGCCGCCACCAGATAGGCTTCGAGGCCGGGGAGGTAGGAACGGTCGTCGAAGATGCGGTGCTTCTGCGCCGCCACCTGTCCCTGGAGGGCGCCCCGCAGCCCGGCGTCGGCGCCGATCGCGACCGCGAGATCGATGTACTCCTCGCGCGAGGCGGCGATCGTCCGTTCGATGCCGGCAAGGCGCAGGATCGCGTCCGAATGGCGCGCGCGCATGGTCCGCCCGGGCCAGGTCACGACCGGCAGGTTGTACATCATCGCCTCGATCGTCGAGTTGCAGCCCGACCAGCCGATCGAATCGAGGAAAATGTCCGACGCCCGGGTGCAGCCCGCGAACCGGTCGGCGCTGAGCCGCCCGAGGAAGCGGCAATGGATGCCGGCGTCGAGGCCGTACGCCGCGAAGGCGCGGCCGATCCGCGCCTGGAACGCCTGCTCGACCTTCGGCCCTTCGGGATGGCCGAGGAAGAGGAAGCGCGCCGCCGGCAGGCGGGCGGCGATGCGCGGGAACACGTCGTCGTACTCCGGCAGGTATTTGTAGAGCGACTGGCAGCACCAATAGAGGACGTCGGCCTCGTCGACGCCGAGATCGGCGCGCGAGACCGCCTCCGGCTCGCGTGCGACCAGGATCGGCCGGCAGGAGAGGCCCGGCAGCCGGACCAGCCGCTCGGTATAGTGCGTCGCGCCGTCCTCGGGCTCCATGAGGTCGCACGACAGGAAGTCGTCGACGGTGGGCAGGCCGGAGGTCTGCGGATGGCCCCAGGAGCTGGCCTGGACGGGCGCCAGCCGCATGGCCGCGAGCTGCATCGTCGTCGAGTTCATGCCGATCTCGGGGATCAGCAGCACATGCAGCCGGTCGGCGCGGATGCGACGCGCCCAATCGGCCAGCGGCCGCGGTCCGTCGAGGAAACCATCGGCCAGGGTGCGCGCCCGCTCGGTCTCCGCGTCGCCCCCCTCGCCGACGAAATAGGCCCGCACGTCGAAGCGGTCGCGGTCGAGATCCTCGAGCCAGGCGCGCAGCCGCATCTTCCAGTTGGAATGGTGGCGGAAGAAGGCCGACAGGATGCCGACGCGGATGCGCTCGCCCGGCGCCGGCGGCGAGAGTGGGAGGGGCTGGCAGAACTCGGGATGGTGCGCCGCCACGGCGCGGCCGACGAGCCCGCCATAGAGCGCCTGGAGATCGCGATCGACCTCGCCCTGGTAGGCGAGCAGGAAGGGCTTGCGCGCCCCCAGCACCCGCAGCAGTTCGTCCACGCCGGACGGCAGGGGCAATTGCACGAGGGCGTGAAGGTCGCGGGCATAGGCTGCGCGCGACCGCTCGCGCTCGGCCGGGTCGGCATAGATGATCCGTAGGCGCGCCATGCAGGCGTTGAGCCGGCTCGTCAGGTCGTCGGGCCGCAGGCGCAGGGTCTCGTCGAACAGCCGCTCCGCCTCGTCCCATTCGCCGAGAAAATGGTGGGCGTTGGCGAGGCTGTCGCGCACGGGCACCCAGTCCGGCCGCAGCTCGACGGCGCGCTTCAGCGCGGCCATCGCCGGCGCACTGTCCCGCCGCTGCCAGAGCGCCCCGCCGAGCGACGCCAGCAGGCCGGGATGGTCAGGCGCCAGCGCAAGCCCGCGCCGGAACTCGGCCACCGCGCGCGCTGTCCGCCCCAGCTTCTCCAGCGCGCGGCCCAGCTCCCAGTGCAGCGTCGCATCGTCGGGCAGGGCGGCGAGCGCGGCCTCGATCCGCGCCACCGCCTCGGCATAGCGGCCCTGCCGGCTCAGCAGCATGCCGTGCCGCCCGATCCAGGCCGCAGCGGGCGACGGCGCGGCGACCGCACGCTCGATCCAGGCGAGCGCCTCGGCATGGCGGCCCGCGGCCGCGAGCGCCTCGGCCAGGGCGGCCATCGCCGGCGCGTCGTCCGGCCGCTCCCGCAGCAGGGCTTCGCAGCGCGCCACCGCGGCGCTCATGGCGCCGCGCCCGCCGCGTTCCGAAGATAGGCCTGGAGCCCAGCCGCCGGCGCAGGGTCGCCCCCGACCGCGCGCAGGCCGGCGGCGATCCGCGGCTGGAGCCGGGTGCGCCGGTCGGCGTCCTGGGCCAGGGCGACCGCCAGATCCACATACGCCTCCGCAGTCCCCGCGATCAGATCCTCGAGGCCGGCGCGCCGCAGGATGGCCGCAGAATGGCGCCCGCGCATCATCGGTCCGGGCAGGGTCACCACGGGCAGGCCCGCCTCGAGGGCCTCGATCGCCGAGTTGCAGCCGGACCAGCCGAACGCATCGAGGAAGATGTCGGCCAGCCGGGTGACGCCGGCAAAGCGCGCCGGATCGAGCGAGCCGAGGAAGCGGCAATGGCGGTCGCCATCGAGCCCGGCGTCGGCGAACACCTGGCGGATGCGCGAGCGAAAGCGCCGGTCGACCTCGGTTCCGATGGGATAGCCGACGAACGCGAAGCGCGCCTGCGGCACCCGGGCGGCGATGGCGGGAAAGATCGGATCATCGGCCGGGAGATACTTGAAGATCGACTGGCAGCACCAGAAGAGAACGGCATCCGGCTCGACGCCGATGTCCGCACGCCCGAGCGGCGCGGGCACCACGGTCGAGGGCAGCGGCCGGAAGGACAGCCCCGGCAGCCGCACCAGCCGCTCGGTGTAGTGCGCCGCCGCGTCGTCCGGCTCCATGAGGTCGCTCGACAGGAAGTCGTCGATGGTGGGCATGCCCGAGGTCTGCGGGTGCCCCCAGGACGCGGCCTGGACGGGGGCGAGCCGAAGTGCGGCGAGCTGGAGGGTCGTGGGATCCATGCCGATCTCGGGGATCAGCAGCACATGCAGCCGGTCGGCCCGGATGCGCTCGGCCCACGCCTCGACGGTGGGCAGGCCCTCGACGAAGTGACCGCAAAGTTCGCGGGCGCGGCGCGCCTCCGGCCCCTCGATCGCCTGGGTGTAGTAGCCGTGAACGGCCACCCGGGCGGGGTCGATGTCCTCGAGCCAGCCATGGATCGGGATCTTCCAGTTCGAGTGCTGGCGGAAGAATCCGGACAGCAGCCCGACGCGGATGGGCTCGTCCGGCGGCGCCGGCGGCATGGGCGGTCGCGACGCGAGGTGCGGGAAGCGGCGCGCCATGACGCGGCAGACGAAGCCGCCATAGAGCGCCTGGAGGTCCCGATCGTTGCCGCCCTGATAGGCAAGATAGAAGGGCTGGCTGGCGCCGACCGCCTCGACGAGTTCGGCCAGTTCCGCCGGATCGTCCGGCAGCGGCATCGCCGCCAGTGCTTCCAGATCCCGCCGGTAGGCGGCGCGGCTGCGGTCGCGCTCGGCCATGTCGCGATAGACGATCCGCAGGCGGGTGAAGGCGGCGTGCAGGCGGGTCGGCAGGTGGCGCGGAGCAAGGATCAGGCCCTGCTCCATCTCCGCCTCGGCCTCCTCCTGCCGGCCCCGGGTGTGCAGGAGGCTGGCAATGTTGGCGCGCGCCTTGGCATAGCCGGGCCGCAGCGAGAGGGCACGGCGATAGAGCGCCACGGCATCATCCGGCCGGCCGGCCGAATCCAGCGCGCTGGCGAGATTGCCGCAGGCTTCGGGATAGTCCGGCCGGAGCGCGAGCGCGCGTTCCAGGATCGTGATCGCCTCGTCGTGGCGGCCGGCCCGCTGCAGGGCGCCGCCGAGATTGTTGTGGGCCACGGGATCGGTCGGATCGGCCGCGAGCGCCGCCCGGAACCCGGCGATGGCCTCCTCGATCCGCCCGTCCTCCTGCAGGGCGATCGCCCGGTTGTTGAGCGCCTGCGGGTCGTCCGGGCGCGCTGCCAGCACGGCGTCGAAGGCTGTGATCGCCTCGGCCAGGTGCCCGGACCGCAGCAGCGCGACGCCGCGCCCGATCTCCGCCGGCGCGAACCCGGGGCGCAGCGTCAGCGCGTGTGCGAAGGCCGCCAGGGCACTGGCCCGGTCGCCGGCGCGGTTCAGCAGGTTGCCGAGGTTGACCCAGGCTTCCGGGACGGCGGGCCCATGACGCGTCGCCTCGCGGTAGGCTGCGGCCGCCTCATCGAACCGGCCCAGCGCATCGAGCGCGGTGCCGAGATTGCTCCACGCCGCGACGCGGCCGGGATCGAGCGCCAGCACCGCGCGGAACGCCACCGCCGCGCCCGCCGCGTCGCCCGCGGCCAGCGCCGCCTCGCCCAGCGCCTGGCGGAACGCGAGATTGCCCGGGTCGCGCGCCACGGCTGCAGCCAGTGCCGCGGCGGCCTCGCTCGGTCGGCCAAGGTGGGTCAGCAGCGATGCGCGGTTCGCATGCCAGCTCGGCGGAACGGCGCCATCGCCGATGGCCTGGTCGAGATGCTCCAACGCCTCGGTCCAGGCGCCGCGGCTCGCCAATGCCAGAGCCAGCCCGTTGCGCGCGTCGCGCTGGCCGGGCAGGCGTTCCAGCACCGCGCGGAACAGCCCCTCCGCATCTGCGGCCCGGCCCGCGCGGAGCCACGCGAGCCCCTGTCCAATCGGATCGAGCGGACGCTGGCTCACGGGGCACCTGCCGGCCGCGTTCCGTCAGCCGCCGATCCCGGCGACCGTCATGCCGCCGCAGACATGCAGCACCTGCCCCGTCACGAACCCGCTCTCCGCCGCCAGGAAGAAGGCGACGGCATTGGCGATGTCCTCGGGCTCGCCCATGCGGCGCACCGGGATCGCGTCCCGGATCGCGGCCGTGCGCGGGCTGTCGTCGGGATTGACCCGGCGGAACAGCTCGGTCGCGATCGGGCCCGGCGACACGGCGTTCACAGTGATGCCGGCCGGCCCCAGTTCCAGCGCCCAGGTCTTCACCAGCCCGTGCAGCGCCGCCTTGCTGGCGGCATAGGCGGTGCGCAGTTCCTTGCCGAGGGCGGCGCGGCTGGAAATGTTGACGATCCGGCCGAAGCCGGCCGCGCGCATCGCCGGCAGCACCGCCTCCGCGCACTGGATGGCGACCCGGACATTGAGGTCCATGACCGCCTCGAGATCGGCCACGGTCTGGTCCTCGACGCCGGCGGGCCGGACGATGCCGACATTGTTCACCAGGCGCGTCGGGGCATGGTCGCGGACGAGCCGTTCGAGGACCGCCGCGGTCGCCACCCGATCGGAGAGATCGACCGCGATGAAGGTGCCGATCGGCACGGTCGGGGCCGTGCGGTCGAGATTGAGCACGTCGTGGCCCGCTGCGGCCAGCGTCGCGGCGACAGCACGTCCGATGCCCTGCGAGGCACCGGTCACAAGGACGGATCCGGTCATGGACGGACGCTAGCCGGCGAGACTTGCCGCCGCAACGTTACAGCCGCGTCATGTCGCCATTTCATACAAAAGTAGAACAGTCATGGGGTTGGCCCGTTTGATGATTGTGGCACATCGTCACATGGTATACCAAGCCTTGGTGCAGACACGGGGCGGTATATATACCGGTTGACTATTGCCCTCAGAGGCATTGCCCGACGAGCGACCCGCGATCCGGCCGGCCCCGAAAGTTCCATGCCGTCTTGCAGACCCCTCCGGCATCATGAAAAGGTAAGTGCCTATGCCCCGTTCTCCAGCCAACCAGACCATGCGTATCCAGGCCCTGCAGGCGGCCGGCCTGTCGGACGTCGAGATCGCGACGAAGCTCCAGATCGGGCTGCCGACGGTCCGCCGGGTGCTGTCGCCGCCCGCCGCCGCCAAGCCGCGCGCGCCGCGGCCGGCGCCGGCCGAGCGACCGCGGCGGCGCGTGGCGATCATCGACGGGCCGTCGCCGGTCGATATCCATGTCGGGCGGCAGGTGCGGCTCTATCGGACGGTGGCCGGCCTCAGCCAGACCCAGTTGGCCGAATCGATCGGGCTGACCTTCCAGCAGGTGCAGAAGTACGAGCGCGGCGGCAACCGCATCTCCGCCAGCAAGCTGGTGCAGATCGCACAGGTGCTGGGCACCCCGGTGACCGCCTTCTTCGAGGGGCTGGAGGGCGAGGCCAGCACGGCCAATGAGCCGGGCATCATGCTGCGGCGCGAGGCGATCGAGCTGTCGCGGGCCTATGAGCGCATCGCCAGCACCGATCTGCGGCAGTCGCTGATGGATTTGTTCCACCGGCTCGGCGACAAGCTGACAGTGCCGGCGACCAAGGCAAGGAAAGCGGCGCGTTGAAGAAGCTCCTCATCGACCGACGCGGCACGATCCTGCCGGTCGAGCGAGGGCTCCGGCGCATCGGCCGGTACAAACTGCCATATGACTGCGATCCGCTGACGTTCGCGATCCGCGATCTGGGCGTCATCGAGGTGGCGTTCGCCGAATGGGGTGCACGCGTCCGGTTGCGGCCGGCGATCGCATCGTCGCGCGCCGTGTCGGAACTGATGTACCTGCTGTCGGACATCCGGCCGCGGCGGTTCGTGCTGACCCATCTGCAGCGGACCTGGGAAGAGGAACTGGTCCCGGCCTTCTCGCCGATGGTGCTGCGCCTCGAGGAACTGGTGTACGGCGTGCGCAGCCGCCACCCGGACAAGCTCTTCCATGCCGAGGATCGTTCGCTCGATCCCGACCAGTCGCTGATGCCCGCACCGTTCGCGCGGCTGCTGCGCCAGTGGATCCGGCGCAACGGCCGGCTCCCGGACAATGCGACGGTGCCGTTCCGCCGGTCGGGCTGCCTCGGCCGGACGACGCTGGTGGAGGAATGCGACGACAGCCGCATGGTCATCGCCTTCCGCGGCCGTCACCTCACCCATTACGGCACCGCCGGCTGGACGAAGTATATCGGCCAGCCGATCGACCGGCAGCCCGACATCCGGTTCTCGAGCGCCGCCAGCGCGATCTATGCCGAGGCCCATCCGCGCGCCGCCCCGATCCTCCAGACCTGCGAGGGCACGATCGCCTCGCCGGCCGGCGTCGGCCGGCGCAGCATCTACGAGCGCCTGATCCTGCCCTGGCACCTGCCGGACGGGCGGCGCGTCGTCTCCGGCGTCAGTCATCTGCGCGGCCGGGCCGACTGGAAGGACGCCAGGAACCTGTCCGAGTCGGCCAGCATCTCCTGACCCGACATCCACACCCAGGAGACGGCAAACCGCCCGCCGTAGCGGTTGCGGAACTGCAGGCCGGCATGACGATGCGGATAGCCGTAGACCTCCTGCATCCCGGCATCGAGCAGCCGGTCGACGACATGGCTGAACAGAAACTCCGGTCGCCAGCGCAGATAGGACCAGGCGCGCCCGACCCGCGGCATGATCCGTCCCAGGCCGCGTCCCCGCAGATCGCTGCGAATCCACAGGCCGCCGACATAGGCGACGCGGCCGGCCACCCGGACGGGCATCGGCCGCTCCAGAGTCAGATCCTCGCCGGGCCGGCCGTCCCGCTCCGGCCGGTCATAGAAGATCCGCGAGGCTCGCCCCTCGGCCTCGAGATCGGTATTGGTCCAGTCGAAGCGCCGCGCGGCATGGGTGAGCGCCAGGCGCCCGCTTCCGTCGAGGCCCTCGATCCAGAAGGCGCGCGCGGGCGGGAGGTCGCAATAGTCGACGTCGAGCTGAGACGGCAGTGGCCGGTCGGCCGCGAGCGCAGGGTCGGCCCGGTGGCGGTCGCGCAGGCCCGCCATGTCGCCGTGCAGAACGAGACGCACGCCCCGTTCCGCGACGGCGCCGACCGCCGCATCGATCATCGGGCCGAGCCGGCGTCGAAGTTCCTCCGTGCCGACGCTGCCGATCGGAAAGCCGTGCTGTGAGGACGCCGCGGTCATGACTGCTACTTTCTGGTGTATATATCTACATGATACACTCATAGAAGGTAAGCACACCAGTTGACGGTGCGCGCGCTCCATGCATCATGGATCGATGCCTAGACGTCCGATGCATGAGGGGCGGCCTTCCGCCGACCGCGCCGGTCCGGACCTGACGCGCCACGACTACTGGTCCGGCACCATCAAGATGAGCCTGTCGCGCTTCTTCATCCTGCGCGTGCTCGAGCAGCGGCCGATGCACGGCTACGAGATCGCCCGCACCGTCGAGTCGGTGACCCGCGGCTGCTGCTCCCCCAGCGAGGGCGCGATCTATCCGACGCTGCGCGAGTTCGAGGCCGGCGGATATGTCACGGCGCGCCGCGAGGTGGTGGCCGGGCGGGAGCGCCGCGTCTACAGCCTCACCGACCGTGGACGCGAGGCGTTCCGCGTCGGCGTGGCGGCATGGATGGAAGCCACCCGCTGCCTGCTGGAGACCGCACCCGCCGCCGCCGACTGCCGGCAGACCGGCGTCCCGCAGTGCGGCCCCTCGGAGCTGCGGGCGTGACGGGTCTCGCCGCTGCGGCGGGCGACGCTCCGCGACGCCGGCGTCCGGCGGGGCCGCGCTGGTTCGTCACCGGCCTCGGCGTCGGCCAGATCGTGTCATGGGGATCGCTCTACTACAGCTTTCCGCCGATCGCCGAGGCGATGGGTGCCGAACTCGGCTACGGCAAGACCCAGATCTACGGCGCGACCATGCTGGGCCTGCTGATCGCCGCGCTGGCGGCCTATCCGATCGGCAGCGCCATCGATCGTGGCCACGGCCGCCGGGTCATGGTGGTAGGCTCGATCGTCGGCGGCCTGCTGCTGGCCGGCTGGGCGAACCTGGAATCGCTGCCCGCCTTCTATCTGATGTTCGCCGGCATCGGGCTGGTGCAGGCGATGACGCTCTACGAGCCCGCCTTCGCCGTCGTCGCGCGGCGGTTCGGCAGCGATGCACGCCGCGGCATCACCGCCCTCACCTTGTGGGGCGGCTTCGCCAGCACCGTCTTCATTCCCCTGATCCAGTTCCTCCTCGACCGCATCGGCTGGCGCGACACGCTGCTCGTGCTGGCGCTCGTCAACCTCGTCGCCAACGCCGCCCTCTACGCCTGGATCATCGACCCCGCGGCCGACCGCCCGGTCCCCGCCCGCCCGGCGGTCGCCGCAGACGGAAGCCAGCGCGCCGGCGCCGTCCGCTGGGCCTTGCGGCAGCCGGCCTTCTGGGGCCTCGCGCTGGCCTTCACCGCCTACTTCGCGACCTTCTCGGCGCTGACCTTCCATCTCTACCCGATCCTGGTCGAGCGCGGCCTGGCCATGAGCGCCGTCGTCGGCATCATCGCGATCATCGGGCCGGCCCAGGTCGCCGGCCGGGTGGTCGTCTGGAGCCTCGCCTCCGATCTCCCGGTCCGCATCCTGGGCTGCGCGGTCGCCGCCTGCTTTCCCGTCTCCGTCGGAATCCTCTGGCTGGCGCCGCCGGGGCTGCTGCCGCTGGTGGTCTTCGCCGTGATCCACGGCATGGCCAACGGGGTAATGACGATCGTGCGCGGCCTGGCGGTGCCCGAGATGCTGACGCGCGAGGCCTACGGCGCGCTGAACGGCGTCCTGGCCCTGCCCGGCACGGTCGCCAAGGCGCTGGCGCCCCTGGCGGCGGCGCTCGTCTGGGGCCTGTCGGGCGCCTATGACGGGGTGCTGGCGATCGCCTTCGCGTTGACGCTGGTCGGTCTGGCGGGGATGCTGTTCGCCGCTGCCATGTCCCGGCGCAGGGTGGACGAAGCATGATCCGCATCCGCGACATCGACCATCTCGTGCTGCGCATCCTCGACCTCGAGGCGATGCTCGGATTCTACTGCGGCGTCCTCGGCTGCACCGTCGAGCGCCGCCAGGACGCGATCGGCCTCGTGCAGCTGCGCGCCGGCCGCTCCCTGATCGACCTCGTGCCGGTCGACGGCGTCCTCGGGCGCCACGGCGGCGGCACCCCGGCCCCGGACCGCCGCAACATGGATCACTTCTGCCTGCGCATCGATCCTTGGGACGAGGCCGCGATCCGCGCCCATCTCGACCGCCACGGCGTGACGATCGGCGAGACCGGCACCCGCTACGGCGCCGAGGGCGACGGCCCCTCGATCTACATCGCCGACCCGGAAGGCAACACGGTGGAACTCAAGGGCCCGCCTTCCGGGGGATGACGCCGGCGGGACGCCGATGCTCGTCCCCCTGCTACCGTACGTCTTTCCCATGCGGTTCGAGCAGGCGGCGCATCCCGCCCACCAGCGCCGCCGCCTCGCCGTCCTCCGTCCGCGTCGCGTGGCCGGCCAGCACGTCGAGCAGACCGTGCAGGAGCGCCGCCCGATCCGCGTCGCGCCAGCAATTGAAGCGTTCCTCGGGATCCTGCACGAGGTCGCGCAGGACAGGCGCTGCGGCGTCGCGCAGCACCAGCTTGTCCCGCCCCGACCAGACGGCGCGCTCGGCGCGCCGCACCACGCCCACCTGCTGGCGCAGATTGCCCGCGCGCGTGCCGACCGGCTCGACTGCCACGTTCTCGACGATCACGGCCGGGCGCGCGACGCGGCCACCGGCAACCGCCGCGAGATCCTCGCCGTCGCACGGAAAGGCGACGCCGGCCAGCGCCGCCAGGGTCGGCGCGACGTCGAGCAGCGAAACCGGCGCCGCGACATCCGCGCCCGCAACGGACGGCAGGGACAGGAGCAGCGGCACGCGCAGCGCCGCCTCCTCGGCCGAACGCTTGGAGCCGCCGCCGATCCGGAACGTCTCGCCGTGATCGGCGCAGAACAGGACGACCGTCGGCCGGTGCGGCGGGATGCCCGCCAGAAAGCGCCCGACGCATCCGTCGAGGGCATCGACGGCCGCATAGTAGGCCGGGTGCGGAATGCCCGAGCCGCGGTATCGCGCCAGTTCCCGGTCTGGCGCATCATAGGGCGGATGCGGCGGATAGTACGAGACGACCAGCAGGAAGGGCGGACCCGACCGCCATTCGCCCATCAGGCCGAGAGCCCGGCTCGTCTCCTCGTGCGGCCGCCATACGCGCTCGGCGCCTTCTCCGATCCAGTGGGACTGCGCCGAATTGTAGCCCGACCAGTGATCGAAGCCGTCGGGCCGGGCGTCGCCCAGATGCCACTTGCCGACATACCCCGTGCGATAGCCCGCGGCCTACAGCGCGGCCAGCACCGTCCCGCGGCCGCGCGCGGCGAGCGCATCCGGCTCCTGGTAGACATTGTCCAGCACGCCGTGGCGATGGGCATGGAGGCCGGCCCAGAGGCCGGCGCGCGCGGGACTGCACAGGGGGAACGGCGTCACCGCATGGCGGAAGCGCAGGGATCGCGCGGCCAGGGCGTCGAGGTTCGGCGTGCGGACGAACCGGTTGCCGGCATGGCCGAGGCTGTCCCAACGCTGCTGGTCGGTCATGACGACCAGGATGTCGGGCCGCGCCGGCACGCCGTTCCCCGTCAGTCCGTGCGACAGGTCTTGACCCAGACGTCGTAGACCGCGTGCTCCAGCGCCGAGACCGCCGGGCTCGAGGCGAACATCCAGCCGGTGAAGACCACCCGTCGCTCCTCACCCGGCGGCTGGTCGCCGATCTCGAGGAAGGCGAGGCTGTCCGGCGGCTCGTCCGGCGGCCGGTTGCGGCACGCCCGCACCACGATGTCGAGCGTCCCGAAGCGCACCCGCTGGCCGACCGCGGCCTCGATGGTCGAGGTCCGGCCGAGGATCTTGTCGAGTGCCTGCAGGACCGCCACCTCCGCCGCCGCGGCCGCCGGGGCCGGCAGGAGCGACAGTCCCGCGAGCAGCAGGGCGGCGCGGCGCGTGGCCCGGCGCGTCACAGCTTCGGTGCGGCCGGC
The DNA here is from genome assembly GCA_006738865.1 of Allostella sp. ATCC 35155. GTDB lineage: Bacteria > Pseudomonadota > Alphaproteobacteria > ATCC43930 > Allostellaceae > Allostella. The sequence continues at coordinate 1,341,933 of AP019701.1, read as the reverse complement.
GCCGCAGCGTCGCCCTTCTTGTCGGTCCCACCCTGGCTGAACATGAACTGGCCGATCAGATTCTCGATGTTGACGGACGCCTGGGTGAACTCGATCACCCCGCCCGGCGCCAGCATCTTCTCCTCGCCGCCGGGAACGAGCTGGAGGAACTTGTCGCCCAGCAGGCCGGTCGAGGAGATGGAGGCGACCGTATCGACCGGCAGCTTCACCGCCGGCTCGATCGAAAGCCGGACGACGGCTAGGTAGGTCTTGGGGTCGAGTTCCATCGCCGCGATGGATCCGACCTTGATGCCGCCGATCCGCACGTCCGAGCCGACCGCCACGCCGTCCACGCGCTCGAAGCGCGCGACCAGATCATAGCCGCTGACCGCCCGCACGCCGCTGGCATTGTAGGCGAAGACGACGAAAACCACCGCCACGGCGAGAACGACGGCACCGATCACCGTCTCCACGATATTGTGCTTCATCGGACTGTCCCGTCCCGGGGCGGAGCCGTCAGCTCGGCCGCCAGGGCTCATAGTCGCCGGTCGCGCGCGCGCGGCGGCCGCCCTGCAGCACATGGCCCGGCGGACGGTACGCCTCGGCGGTGCCGGTGCGGTTGGGCAGGTGTTCCTTCTGCCAGGCGCGATGCGGACGGCCGGCATCGGCTCCCGGCAGGGCTTCGACGGTGTAGTGCAGCCAGGCGTGCCATTCCGGCGGCACGCACGTCGCTTCCGCCTCGCCGGCATACATGACCCAGCGGCGCGGACGCGCGCCGGCGCGCGGGCTGCGCTCGATGTAGTAGCGGTTGCCGAGATGGTCGCTTCCGACCTCGCGGCCCCGCAGCCAGGTGAACAAGCGGGTTCCCAGCGTCATGGGCGGTTCCGCGAATCTTCCGTCGGGGTGAATGGGCGGCCGGACTATGGCACCGCGGCCGGGGCGCGTAAAGTCCGCCCCATGATCGGCCGCCCGCCCCACCAGCGCCCATCCCGCCAACCCTGCCGCGCGCGGATTCCGGCGGCAGCCCGGTGAGCGGCTTCGTCGAGCCGCCGGAGGCGCGCTACTGGCGGGGGATCCTCTATCTTCTCGTCTCCTGCCTCGGCTTCGGCATCGCACCGTCGCTGGCGCGCATCGCCTACGAGGCCGGCAGCGACCCCGCGACCGCGATCCTGATGCGCTTCACCGTCGCCACGATGGTGGTGACGCTGACCCTGCGCCGTCTCGGGCGGCCGCTGCGCCTGCCGGCCGGCGAGCGGCGCCAGGCCTTCGGCATCGGCCTGCTCGCCGCCGTGCTGTCCTGGGGCTATCTCTCCGCCGTCGCGCGGATCCCGGTCAGCGTCGCCGCGCTCGTCTTCTACACCTTCCCCGGCATGGTCGCGGTCGCCGCCCACCTCACCGGCCAGGACCGGCTGACGCCGCTGCGCGTCGGCGCCCTTCTCGCCGCCTTCTGCGGGATCGCCCTCGTCGTCGGGATCGAGCCCGGACGGACGCTCGACCCCGTCGGCCTCGCCATGGCCCTGCTCGCGGCCGTGACCTGCGCCACGTCGATCCTGTGGACCAGCCGCGTGCTGCGACGGGTCGACCCGCTGGTGCTCAACGGGCACGCCGTGCTCGCCGCGACCGCCGCCTCGATCCTGCTGGTCGCCATCGCCGGCGGTCCGGCCTGGCCTGCGACCGTGACCGGCTGGCTCGGCCTCGCCGGAGCCAGCCTCGTCTACGCCGCCGGGTTCACCTGCCTCTTCTTCGCGGTTCGCCTGCTCGGCCCCGTGCGCGTCGCCGCCCTGGGGAACATCGAGCCGGTGATCGCGGTCTCGGCCGCCGTCGCGATCCTGGGCGAGGTGGTGACGATGCGGCAGTCGGCCGGGATCCTGGTGGTCCTGGCGGCGCTCGGCGCCCTGCAATGGCGCGAGCCCCCGGCGCGCAAGCCCTGACACCGAAATGCCACATATCGTAGGCAAGAGGGCCTTGACCGGCCAAATCTAGTTGGCGACGCGTCGCCGGTTTGGCACGGTTACCTGCTGCCGGCCGCGCCGTAGGCATGCCCTTCTGGAAAAACGTTTATATAAATCAGTGCCTTATTTGGCACCCTAAAAGCATGATCTGAAGAACCTTCGACAAGATCCTCAAAAACAAACGAGACGCTTGCGGGCGACCGCGTCGCCGTTCTACATTTTGCGTCGGCGCGCCGCGTCGCCACCACCGAATGTGTGTGACGCAAGGCGCCCCGACGAACGCAAACCGGAGGGGGCAAGGGAATGCGTATCGCGCGACGCTTCACCATCGAGGGACGCGATCCCTACGATGCGATCGCTTTCCGGCAGACGGCGAGCGAGATCCGCAATCCCGACGGCTCGGTCGTGTTCCAGCAGACCGACATCGAGGTTCCGGCCGACTGGTCGCAGGTGGCCAGCGACATCCTGGCGCAGAAGTATTTCCGCAAGGCCGGTGTCCCGGGCGCGCTGAAGCCGGTCGAGGAGAACACCGTTCCCTCCTGGCTGTGGCGCCACGAGCCGGACGCGGACAGGCTGGCGACGCTGCCGGCGGCCGAGCGCACCGGCGGCGAGACCTCGGCGCGGCAGGTGTTCGACCGGCTGGCCGGGACCTGGACCTACTGGGGCTGGAAGGGCGGGCATTTCGACGCCGAGGCGGATGCGCGCGCCTTCTTCGACGAGATGCGCTACATGCTGGCGCGCCAGATGGCGGCGCCGAACTCGCCGCAATGGTTCAACACCGGCCTGCACTGGGCCTACGGCATCGACGGGCCGGCCCAGGGGCACTGGTATGTCGACCCGACGACCGGCACGGCCGTGCCTTCGCCCAATGCCTACGAGCGGCCGCAGCCGCACGCCTGCTTCATCCAGAGCGTCGCCGACGACCTCGTCAACGAGGGCGGCATCATGGACCTCTGGGTGCGCGAGGCGCGCCTCTTCAAGTACGGCTCGGGCACCGGCTCGAACTTCTCGCGCCTGCGCGGCGAGGGCGAGAAGCTGTCGGGCGGCGGACGCTCGTCGGGCCTCATGAGCTTCCTCAAGATCGGCGACCGGGCGGCCGGCGCGATCAAGTCCGGCGGCACGACCCGGCGCGCGGCCAAGATGGTGACGGTCGACGTCGACCATCCGGACATCGAGGCCTATATCGACTGGAAGGTCATCGAGGAACAGAAGGTCGCCGCGCTGGTCGCCGGCTCGAAGCTGGCCGAGCGCCACCTCAACCGCATCCTGGCCGCCTGCAGGGGCGAGGGCGACGACCGCTTCGATCCCGCCCGCAATGCCGAGCTGAGGGCCGAGATTCGCGCCGCGCGCCGCGTCCTCATCCCGGACAGCTACATCCAGCGGGTCGTCCAGTTCGCGCGCCAGGGCTATACCCGCATCGACTTCCCGACCTACGACACGGACTGGGATTCCGACGCCTACCTGACCGTCTCGGGCCAGAACTCGAACAACTCGGTGCGCCTGTCGAACGGCTTCCTGCAGAAGGTCGAGCGCGGCGAGGACTGGGAGCTGATCCGCCGTACCGACGGCAAGGTGGCCAAGCGCCTGCCCGCCCGCGAGCTATGGGAGAAGATCGCCCACGCCGCCTGGGCATCGGCCGACCCCGGCGTCCAGTACGACACGACCATCAACGAATGGCACACCTGCCCCGAGAGCGGCCGGATCAACGCGTCCAATCCGTGCTCGGAGTACATGTTCCTCGACGACACGGCCTGCAACCTCGCCTCGATCAACCTGATGGCGTTCCACACCGCCGACGGGTCGTTCGACACCGAGGGCTTCGCGCATGCCTGCCGGCTGTGGACGGTGGTGCTCGAGATCGCGGTGCTGATGGCGCAGTTCCCGTCCCGCCGCATCGCCGAACTCAGCTACGAGTTCCGCACGCTGGGCCTGGGATACGCCAACATCGGCGGCCTGCTGATGGCGATGGGCCTGCCCTACGACAGCGACGAGGGCCGGGCGCTGTGCGGCGCCATCACCGCGCTGATGACGGGCCAGGCCTATGCCACCTCGGCCGAGATGGCGGCCGAGCTCGGTGCCTTCCCGGGCTATGCCAAGAACCGCGACGCCATGCTGCGGACCATCCGCAACCATCGCCGCGCCGCCCATGGTGAGACTGCCGGCTACGAGGCCCTGACGATCCTGCCGGTGCCGCTCGATGCCGAGCGCTGTCCGGAGCAGAGCGTGGTCGAGGCGGCGCGTGCCGCCTGGGACCGGGCGCTGGCCGACGGCGAGCGCCACGGCTTCCGCAACGCCCAGACGACGGTGATCGCGCCGACCGGCACGATCGGCCTCGTCATGGACTGCGACACCACCGGCATCGAGCCCGACTTCGCGCTGGTGAAGTACAAGAAGCTCGCCGGCGGCGGCTATTTCAAGATCATCAACCGCATGGTCCCGCAGGCGCTGCGTCGCCTGGGATATCCCGAGTGGCAGGTCGAGGAGATCGTGCGCTGGGCGGTCGGCCACGGCTCGCTCGAGGGTGCGCCGGGCATCGACCATGAGGGGCTGCGCGCCAAGGGCTTCACCGACGCCGCGATCGACCGCGTCGAGGCCTCGCTGGCCAGCGCCTTCGACATCAAGTTCGTCTTCAACAAGTGGACGCTGGGCGCGGAGTTCTGCCGCGAGCAGCTCGGCCTCGATCCGGCCGCCATGGACGAGCCCGGCTTCGACATGCTGGCCGCCCTCGGGTTCGCGCGGACCGCGATCGACGCCGCCAACGTCCATTGCTGCGGCGCGATGACGCTGGAAGGCGCCCCCTACCTCAAGCCCGAGCACCTGCCGGTCTTCGACTGCGCCAATGCCTGCGGCCGCGACGGCAAGCGCTTCCTGTCGGTCGACAGCCACATCCGCATGATGGCGGCGGCCCAGCCCTTCATCACCGGCGCCATCTCCAAGACCATCAACATGCCGAACGCGGCGACGGTCGAGGACTGCAAGGCGGCCTACATGCTGTCGTGGCGGCTCGGCATCAAGGCGAACGCCCTCTACCGGGACGGCTCGAAGCTGTCGCAGCCGCTGGCGAGTTCCATCGGCGACGATGCGGCGGACGAGATCGCCGAGGACGTGGCGGCGGCACCGCCTGCGGCGAAGGCGCCGATCGTGGCCGAGCGCATCGTCGAACGCATCGTCGAGCGGATGGTGGAGCGCGCCGAGCGCCGTCGCCTGCCGCAGCGCCGCAAGGGCTACACCCAGAAGGCCATCGTCGGCGGCCACAAGGTCTATCTGCGCACCGGCGAGTACGAGGACGGCAAGGCCGGCGAGATCTTCATCGACATGCACAAGGAAGGCGCCGCCTTCCGCTCGCTGATGAACAACTTCGCCATCGCCATCTCGATCGGCCTGCAATATGGCGTGCCGCTGGAGGAGTTCGTCGAGGCCTTCACCTTCACCCGGTTCGAGCCGTCGGGGATCGTCGAGGGCAACGACACCATCAAGATGGCGACCTCGATCCTCGACTACATCTTCCGCGAACTCGCCATCTCCTATCTCGGCCGCCACGATCTCGCCCATGCCGAGCCCGCGGACATGATGCCCGACACGCTCGGCCGGGGCGACGCCGAGGGCGACCTGCCGCCGTCGCTGGCCGCCGTGCAGCGGGTGGCGAGCAACGGCTATGTCCGCTCGCGCCTCTATGTCGTCCCCGGCGGCGGTGGCGGCGCAGCGGCGGGCACAGCCACGGCCCTGGCCGGCCAGGCGGTCGCCGTCGGCGGCGGCGCCACCCTGATGCAGGCCTACGAGGCGACAAGCATCGAGACCACGACCATGCCGGCCTCCGGCGCGACCCGGGCCGAGCGGGTGCGGCAGGCGCGGATGAAGGGCTACGAGGGGGATTCCTGCACCGAGTGCGGCAACTTCACGCTCGTGCGCAACGGAACCTGCCTCAAATGCGACACCTGCGGCTCGACCAGCGGCTGCAGCTGACCCCCGATCCCCAAAGCTGGTCGGCTCCCCAAGCGGACTGCGGGGGGACGGGTGACCGTCCCCCCGCTCTTTGCCGGGCCCATCCGGGTCGCGATCCATGACGACTGGGGCGACCTGCCGGATGCGCTCCGCCTGCTGACGCCGGGCGGCGGCGGCATCTGGGATGGCGTCGCCTTCGCCCCGGCGGCCGAGATGCCGGACTCCGACTTCGTCCTCGTGCTGAACCGGCCGGCGGTCGACGGCGTCACCGTCACCTGCCCGCCCGAGCGTCTGTGGTTCGCGCCGGGCGAGCCGCCGACCCAGTATCACCGGCCGCTGCACCTCGGTCAGGGCGCGGGCACCCTTGTCCTGACCTGCGACCCGCACCTCGCGCGCGCCCCACCCGCCGGCTGTCCCCGTCAGTTCGCCTTCGAACTCGCCATGCTGCGGACCTGGAGCGTGTGGCGCTCGATCGACGAACTGCGGACGATGCCGCCACCGGCAAAGACCCGGAACCTGTCCTGGGTCACGAGCGATCGCGCGATGCTGCCGGGGCACCGGCTGCGCCTGTCGGTCCTGGACGCCCTCGGCGAGCGCGGCGTTCCCTTCGACCTCTACGGCCGCGGCTTCCACCCCATCGCCGACAAGTGGGACGGCCTCGCCCCCTACCGCTACTCGATCGCCTTCGAGAACAGCCCCGCCCCGGCCTATTTCTCGGAGAAGATCATGGACTGCTTCGTCACCCTGACGATGCCGATCTTCTTCGGCACGCCGGCGATCGGGCGTTACTTTCCGGCCGATTCCTACGTCCGGCTCGAGCCGACCGCGCCGGACGTGCTCGACCGCATTCGCGAGGTGGCGGAGTCCGATCGCTGGCAGCGGTCCCAGGACGCGCTCCTGGCCGCCCGCCGGCTGGTCCTCGAACGCTACAACCTCTTCGCCCGCCTGGCGCAGGCGATGCGCCGCCGCATGGCTCCGCCCTCGCCGCCCCGCACCTTCGTGCTGCGCCGCCCGGACCTCCGAACTCAGTCGATCAGCCGGCCGCCCTCGTAGAACGGGTGCGGCCCGTCGAAGTCGCCGATCGGTGCGACGTGCGACAGCATGCCCTCGCCGGTCCACAGCAGGAGCTGGCAGGCCGGCGGCTCCATGGCGAAGGTCAGCTCGGCGCCGGGCCGCAGGTCGAGGACCGCCTGGTGCGCGGTCGCGGCGACCGCGCTCATCGGCACGCCGCCCCAGACCGTGGTGATCGTGCGGTGGAGGTGCCCGCAGAGGCCCCAGACGACATGGCGATGCCGCTGCACCACCGCGCCCAGAAGCTCGCGCCCCTCGACCCGCTGGCGGTCGTGGTAGTGCATGCCGGTCGCGAACGGCGGATGGTGCAGGAAGAGGACGGTCGGCTTGTCCGACGCCGCCAGGGTGCGGTCGAGCCAGCCGGCGCGCTCGCGGCAGAAGACGCCGCCCTCGCGGCCCGGCGCGGTCGTGTCGAGGCCGACCAGCCGCACCGGCCAGTCGCCGACGGCATAGTGCAGGAAGGGCTGGTCGGATTCCGGCCAGGGCTGATCCGGGAAGGCCGCCCGCAGCGCCTCGCGGCGGTCGTGGTTGCCGGGCACGAGCAGGAACGGCATCGCCAGCGCCCCCAGGATCTCGCCGAGGCGCGCATACTCCTCGGGCATTCCGGCGTCGACGAGATCGCCGGTCGCCAGCACCACGTCGGGCCGCGGGTCGAGCGCGTTGAGCCAGGCGACGGCCCGCTCCAGGTAGGGCGCGGTGTCGACCCGGCGATAGGCCAGACGCCCGGCGGGCTTGATGTGCAGGTCGGTGATCTGGGCGATCAGCATGAAGTGCCCTCCGTTCCCGCCTCAGCCCTTCACGGCGCCGAGGCTGATGCCTTCGATGAATTTTCGCTGCGCGAAGAGGAACGCGAGGACGAGCGGCGCGGTGATGATCACCGAGCCCGCCATCAACTCGCCGTAGCGGTCGCCGGCCTCGCCCGAGCGGAACGCCATGACGCCGAGGGGCGGCGTGTTCATCTCGGCCGAGCGGATGACGATCAGCGGCCAGAACAGGTCGTTCCAGTGGGCGACGACCGAGAAGATGGCAAAGGCCGTCGCCGCCGGCAGGGTCAACGGCACGATGATCCGCCAGACGATCGACAGCTCGCTGCAGCCGTCGACCCGGGCGGCGTGGATGAGATCGTCCGGGATCGTCCGGTAGAACTGGCGGAAGAGGAAGACCGCGAAGGCCGAGGCGGTGAAGGGCGCCACCAGGGCGGTGTAGCTGTCGAGCAGGCCCGCGCCGGACGCCATCAGGAAGATCGGGATGGCCGTCACCTGGATCGGCACCAGGAGGGCGAAGAGAACGAGCCCGAAGGCGAGGCTGCGGCCGGGAAAGCGCAGCTTGGCGAGGGCATAGGCGCAGGGCGCGGCGAACAGGATCTGGAAGACGAGGATCGCCCCGCAGACGATGACTCCGTTGAGGAGATAGCGATCGAGCGGCCGCAACTCCATGGCGCGCGCATAGTTCGCCAGCCCCTCCAGGCTCGACGGCAGCAGGTCGAGGCGGCCGGTGAAGATCTCGTCCGCCGGCTTGATCGAGAACGAGAGCATCCAGAGCAGCGGCAGCAGGAAGGCGGCAGCCGCCAGTCCGAGCAGGACGAGGCGCAGCGCCTCGAACCAGGGCCGGCGGCTCATGCGTAGTGGACCCGGCGCCCGAGCAGGCGGATCTGGAACAGCGCCAGCACCAGCAGGCCGCAGAGGAAGACCATGGTCAGGGCTGCGGCATGGCCGATGCGGAAGAAGCTGAACCCTTCCTGGTAGATCGTGAAGAGCAGCACTTCCGACGCGCGCCGCGGTCCGCCCTGGGTGATGGCGGCCACGATCTCGAACACCTTGAAGGAGCGCAGCAGCGCGATCACGGCGACGAACAGCATCGTCGGGCCGAGCAGCGGGAAGGTGATGGTCCAGAACCGCTCCCAGGCGCGGTCGGCGCCGTCGACGGCCGCGGCCTGGTAGAGTTCGCGCGGGATCGCCTTCAGGCCGGCCAGGAACAGGACCATGTTGAAGCCGGCATTCTCCCAGACGCCGATCGCCGCCAGCGTCGCCAGCACGCTGCCCGCGTCGCCCAGGAAGTTGGCGGGCGCGAATCCCAATGCCCGCAGCATCAGGTTCGCGGGACCGAGCGAGGGGTGGAGGACGAACTCCCAGACCACGGCCATCGCGACCGTCGTCGTCACCACCGGCAGGAAGAAGGCGGCGCGGAAGAAGCCGCGGCCGAGGGGCGAGGCCTCGATCAGGAGGGCGAGCCCGAGGCCCAGCGCAACCGAGATCGGCGTGACCAGCCCGGCATAGACCAAGGTGTTGGCGAGCGCCGTCCGGAACACGCGGTCCCCCGGCAGCGCACGATAGTTGTCGAGGCCGACGAAGCCGATCTCGCTGGCGCCGAGCTGCCAGTCGGTCAGCGACATCACCGCAACCGCCAGGGTCGGCCCGATCACGAAGAGGAACAGGCCGAACATGGCCGGCGCGGCGAAGAGCAGGCCGACACCGGCAGTGGACGGCCGCTTCACGATACCGCCGCCAGGACGCCATCGCCGGTCGCGGGAAAGCGGGCGGCGATCCGGCGGCCGCCGGCACCGAAAAGGTGCATTCCCGTGGGCGCGAAGTGGAGGCCGATCGCCTGGTCCGGACGCAGCACCGCGGCGCGCGCCGCCTCGACCCGGGCCACGGCCCCGGCCGGTGCCGCATCCGTGTGCAGATGGACCAGTCCTTCCGACCCGAGATATTCGACATGGGAGACCCGGGCGGGCAGCGCCCGCGTATCGGCCGGGTCCGCGAGCAGCAGCGCCTCGGGCCGGACGCCGAGCAGCAGGTCGGCGGCGGCGATGCCGGCGGCCGCGATCGGGCGCGGCCTGCCGGCGACGAAGAGCCGGTCGCCCTCGACGCGGGCCGTCAGCAGGTTGATGCGCGGCGTGCCGATGAACTCGGCGACGGCGACGCTGGCCGGGCGCTCGTAGATGTCGGCGGGCGTCCCGACCTGCTCGACCCGGCCGGCGAACATGACGGCAATCCGGCTCGCCATGGTCATCGCCTCGACCTGGTCGTGGGTGACGTAGACCGTGGTGACGCCGAGCCGGCGCTGGAGCAGCGCGATCTCGTTGCGCGTCTGGGCGCGCAGGGCGGCGTCGAGGTTCGAAAGCGGCTCGTCGAGCAGGAACAGCCGCGGGCGACGGACCAGTGCGCGCGCGAGCGCGACGCGCTGGCGCTGTCCGCCCGAGAGCTGCCCCGGCCGCCGGTCGAGCAGCGGCTCCAGTTCCAGCATCGCCGCCGCCTCGCGCACCTGGCCGACGATGGCGTGCCGCCGCGCCCGCGTCCTCGGGCTGATCCACGACCAGCCGGGCAGGCGCTGGACGCGCCCGAGGTCGCGCATCGCCAGCGGCAACGCGATGTTCTGCGCCACGCTCATGTGCGGATAGAGGGCATAGGACTGGAAGACCATGGCGACGTCGCGCGCCTTGGGCGGCAGATGGTCGACCGGTACGCCGTCGATCCGGACGGTGCCGCGATCGGCCGGCTCCAGCCCGGCGACGATGCGCAGCAGGGTGGACTTGCCGCAGCCGGAGGGACCGACGACGGCGAGGAACTCGCCGTCCCCCAGCTGCAGCGTGACGTCGTGCAGCACCGGCGTGGCGCCGAACGACTTGGCGATGCCATCGATGCCGAGCGTCACGCCGCGCCTCCGTCACGGCCGACGGCGGCGGGCCGAAGCCCGCCGCCGCTCGTCCGGCTGTTGCCGCCACCGCTCATCGCGGCAGCAGCTGGTTGACCTCCCGCACCATGGCGGCGAGCGCGGCATCGGGCGTCTGCGACTTGTCGACGATCGCCTGCAGGTACTCGGAGATCGTGTCGTTGATCTTGACGCCGTTCGGCCCGGGGAACTGGAACCACTCCCGCACCAGCCCGATCTGCTCGACCGCCGTGCGGTGGCGCGGACGGTCGTCGAAATAGCCCTTCAGCAGCTTGGGGTCCTCGAGGGCGAGAACGTTGACCGGGACGTAGCCGACATGGCGGATGACCTCGTTGGTGCCGCGCGGGCCGGTCGTGAACTTGAGCCAGCGCCAGGCGGCCGCCAGCACCTTGGGGTCCTTGGCCGCCGAACGGGTGATGACCGCGGCGTTGCCGCCCGTCACCAGCCCGCCCGCCTCGCGGTTGTCGAGCGGGTAGTAGCCGGTGCGCAACTCGAAGCGGTCGCCGATTGCCCGCTCGAAGTTCGAGAGGCGCGAGATCGAATCGAGGAAGAAGCCCATGCGGCCGGCCATGAACTGCTGCCGGGCGGCCTGGTCCGGGATGTCCGGCATGGCGCCGTCGTCCACCATGCGGCGATAGAGGCCGGCGGCGTACTTGCCCTCCTTGCCGTCGAAGGCGACCTTCTTCTCGCCCGGGCGCATGATCTGGCCGCCGACGCCGTAGACGAGGCCCTGGAACAGCCAGGCGCCCGAAGCGCCCGTCCAGGGCATGTACATGCCGGCCATGCCGGATTCGAGCTTGCCGATGCGCCCGGCGAGCGCCAGCAGCCCGTCCCAGTCGCGCGGCAGGGCGGCCGGATCGCCGCCGGCACGGCGCACGAGATCGGCATTGGAGTAGACCACGCCCATCGACATGGCGAACGGCAGGCCGAGCTGCTGGCCGTCGACCTGGCCCAGCGCCTGCAGCGGCGGCGTCCAGCCCTGCGCCTCGAAGGTCGAGCCCTCGGCCTTCATGAGCGGCGCCAGCTCGACCGCGAGGCCGCGCTCCTTGACCACCCGCATGTGGTTGAGGCCGACATAGGTGACGTGCGGCATGTCGCCGGTGACCGCCTCGCGCAGCAGCGCCTGGATGCCGGTGTCGTAGTCCTTGTGGGGCGCCCGGAAGGTCAGCCGGACGTCGGGGTTCTCGCGCTGGAAGGTCTCCTTCAGCCGCTCGAAGGCGGGATCGAAGGCGACGGCGAAGGTGTACTGCACCACCAGCTCGGGCCGGCTGTCGGCGAGCGCGGTCGCCGGCAATGCGAGGCCGAGCGCGAGAGCGCCGGCGAGCACGGAACGGCGCGTGGCCGTGGGACGGTCAAGAGTCATCGGGTGCCTCCCCTGGATGAAGCAGATGCCGTCCGGGAGGCTAGGGACGGTGGCTTGCGATCCGATTTCCTCTATATGAATTATTCAAGACATATAGACCTATACACATCAGGTCTCGAACACCATCTTGACCCGTTCCGCCGCCGAGCGCGCGATCCCGTACTCGAGCGGATGCCCGTCGCGGTCGACGTTGAGGGATTCGATCAGCAGGACCGGCAGATCGCGCGCCTGGCGCAGCAGCGCGGCCTCCTCGGCCGTCGGCATCCGGGCCGCCACCGTCGTCCGCCGCCGCTCGTAGTCGCCGAGGCCGTGGCGCTCGAGGGCGGCGGTGATGCTGCCGGTCTCGATATAGGCGTCGATCAGCTGCGGCACCCGCGCGACCGGGAAATGATGGCTGCACAGGCCGATCGGGGCGCCGTCGACCTCGTCGAGCGTCTCCAGCATGAAGCAGGCCGTACCGATGGCGATGCCCAGCGCGGTTGCCACTTCCGGCGTGGCCGGCATCTCGATCGCGCGCAACAGGCGGCGGTGCGCCTGCCGGTGCTGGCCGGTGACGATCTCGGTGAAACGGGTCTTGCGACCGATCGGATAGTCGACGGCGCCGCGGCGGACGAAGGTGCCTCGGCCCTGCTGCACCGTCAGCACGCCGCGCTGCGCCAGCTCGGCCACGGCGCGGCGGACCGTGTGCCGATTGACGCCGAAGCGCGCCGCCAGCGCGTCCTCGACCGGCAGCCGATCCCCCGGCGCGAAGCGCCCGGCCGCGATGTCACGCTCCAGCGCGTCCTGGATATCGCGCCACTTCGCCCGCATCCCGTCTCCCGCCCTGCAATGGCGGGACAGGTTACAGGAGAGGATTCATATAGATCAATCCATCAGGCGGCATCGGCGAACGGCATGTCCGCGCCGGTCGGCACGTGACGGGCGGCGCGCAGGCCCTCGTCGTCCCACTTCATGCCGCTCGCCAGGATGCGCTGGGCGGCGATCTCGGCCGCCCGGCGCTGGGTATGGTCGGTCAATGGCCGCTCCCGCCGCTCCCACAGCGCCAGCGCCGCCTCGACCGTGTCGCACTCGTCGAGCGCGCAGGCGAGGCCGAGCGCGTTGCCGATCGCGCAGCCCGCCCCCTGGGCCAGGGTCGGCGGCATGGCGTGGGCCGAATCGCCGACGATCGCGACCCGGCCGACCGACCAATGGTCGAGCTTCGTCGTCTCGTAGACGTCGTACCGCCCCTTGTCGCCGAGGCGCGACAGGGCCGGCTCCAGCTGCGGGAAGCACGCGATCCATGGTGCCGGATTGATCGGGATGGCGGAGGATTCGGTGTCGGCGACCGGCGCCATCATCGCCATGTAGAGGTCGTTCTCACCGGACGGCGTGTAGAGGATGCGCAGCGTCCGCGGGCTGTGGGCCCAGAAGTCGATGACGTGGTCCCACTCCCCGCCCCTGAGGCCGGTGCGGTCGGTCAGCACGCGGATGATGCCGTCCCGGTACTTCCGGCGCTCCTGCGGGATCTCCAGGGAGTCGCGGACCTTCGAGCGGACCCCGTCGGCGCCGATCACGATGTCGGCCGGCAGCCGCGCACCCGATGCCAGCAGCAGCTCGCCCTCGGGCGTGGCGCCGACCGCCTCCGAGCTGGTCACGATCTCGGCGCCCGAGCCGACCGCCGCCTTCAGCATCGCGGCATAGAGGTGCTGGCGCGGCATCGTCAGCAGCCGGTACTGTCCGGGCCCGTTGATCGGCTGGAAGGAGAGGCACTTGCCGTCGGTCCGGGTCTCGTAGGCCGGCGCGGCGAAGGCGCCGTTGCGCACGTCGGCATAGGCGCCGATCGCGTTCAGCACGCGCAGCCCGTTGTCCCAGATGAAGATGCCGGCGCCGAAAGCCCGCGGCTCGGGATTGACCTCATGGACACGGACGGTCCAGCCGCGCTGGCACAGGGCCGCCGCCGCCGCCAGTCCGGCAAATCCCGCGCCCGCGATCTCCGCATGCCGCCGCTTCGTCATCGCCCGCTCCGCCGTTCGTCCAGCCCCTGAAAGGCAAACGGTATACCAGGGAAATGCCGCCAGCTAGCTGCTGGGTCCCGGGAACTGTTGGTGCAGTCTTTTGGCAGGAACGGAAGGATGCGCTCTTCGACAACAGCGCGCCGGTGACGGCGGCTCGCGGCGTTGCCAACGCCAATCTTGCGGCTACCTGGGCGGTTCCACCGCTCCCGATGACGACGACGGCGTTGGCTGGGAGGCTTGAAATCGCATGCGAAACATCGCGCCCATGCCGTCGGCTGCTGGCTCCAAAATGAACTCGCCGCCCATGCGACGCATGGCGCTTTCGCAGATGGCCAACCCCAGTCCGCTCCCGGAACGCGGATCGTCGTTTCCCCGAACAAACCTGGAGAAGCCGGAACTGGGAAACGAGCGCGGCAGGCCCGGCCCGGTGTCGCAGAGCGAGACCGATCGATCGGCGGCGACCACGACGTTCACTCGTGTACCGGCCGGGGTATGCTTGCGGACGTTGTCCAGGAGATTGCGCATGACGAGGGCGATCAGGGTCGGGTCGCCGGTGGCCTCGACGGGCGTGTCCAGGCCGTCTGCCTCCACGGACCATCCTGCGGACACCAGGCGTGGCGCCGCTTCGCGCAGGACCTGAGCCACTGTTTCGGCCAAATCCACCGGCGCCAGGGCGAAGGCCGTACTCCCATCCAGGCGCGCGATGTTCAGCAGTTGCTCGATCAATCGCGCCATCGCATCGACGTCGCGCATGGCCGCATCCCGATCGAGGTCGTTGGGCAGGGACTCGAGCCGCAGCCTCAGGTCCGAGAGCGGCGTCCGAAGCTCATGGGCGGCGTGAATGGAGAAGTCGCGCTGAGCCGCGGCTCCGGCCTCGATACTGTCCAGGGCCTGATTCACGGCGAGGATCAGCGGCTGAATCTCCGCAGGCGCCGATGCGCCGACAAGCCGCTCGTGACCCAGGGTGTCGAACGTGATCCGCCCCGCCTGGGCTGCGATTCGGCGCAGATCGTGGAGACTGGCGCGCACGATGATCACCGCGGTCATGACCAGGACCAGCAGCATCGCCAGGGCCGCCCATCCCAGTTCTGCGAGAGCATCGGCGAAGAAGGTGTTGGCGAGCGCGGATACGTCCGCCCGCGCCCGGGCCAGCCGGAACCAGACCTCGGCCTCCGGGACGTACAGTTCGGCGATCAGGAGAGGGCCGGAGCCGTCCAGCGCGGGGCCGCTCGAGAGCACGGGGTCTGGGCCGGCGGGACCCGGTCGCCCCGACGGCGCGTTGGACTGCGAGCGATCGTGCACCGTCCCATCGCCATCCACCACGGTGAAGCCATAGACCGGGCGATCGCCCGTCAGCAGCCCCGTATAGGGCGGATCGACTTCGGAAGACGGTTCCGCCGGGCGCTCGAACGCCACCTTCCCATCGGGAGCGCGCCGAACTGACGGAGCCCACTCCCTGATCTGGCTGGAGAGCCCTCGTTCTTCGATCGCGAACTGGCCCTGCGTGAACTCCAGCGTCAGGATCGTGCCGGCGACGATCAGCGTCAGGGCGGACATCACCGTCACGACGAGCGCGAGCCGGACGTCGAGGCGATAGGGCCGCTTCATGGTCGGGTCTCGCACAGGACGTAGCCCAGGCCCCTGAGCGTCTTGACCTCGACTGTCGCCCCGGCCATCGAAAGCTTTCTGCGAAGCCGATGAACCAGGGTTTCGATCGCATTGTCCGACCAGTCCTGATGAAGCGCGTAGAGATGTTCGCCCAGCACCCGTTTGGGCGTCACACGGTCGCCCGCTCGGATCAGCTTGTCGAGAGCGGCATGTTCCTGGGCAGTAAGCCTGACGGCCCCATCCGCGACCACGAGGCTCATGCTCTGAGGCGCATAGATGAGATTCCCGATCCGGAACTCGGTCGCAGCGATCTCGGCCGAGCGGCGCCGCAGTGCCCTCAGTCTGGCCATCAGTTCGTCCGTCGAGAACGGCTTGACGAGGTAGTCGTCCGCGCCCGCATCCAGTCCGGCCACCCGATCCCCGATCTCGTCGCGGGCGGTCAGCATCAATGTCGGAGTTCTCAGGCCGGCGCTGCGCGCTGATCTGACGAGGGTCCGCCCATCGCCGTCATCCAGCATGACGTCGACGATGGACAGATCGTAGGTCGTTGATCGCCATGCGATCCCGGCGTCGGCGACCGTCGCGAAGACATCGACGGCGTGGCCGGCATCCGTCAGCCGCCGGCCGAGCGCCTCCGAGAGCAGTCGATCATTCTCGGCGATCAGGATCCGCATCACGCTTTCTCCACATCCGGGCCCGGGTCGGTCGGCACGAACGTTCGGGGTCAGCCGTCCGCTTGGCTCTGCAAGGTGGCTGCAAGCTTGAGGGTGCAGGCATAGCGGCCATGAGCCCAGCCGCGAAACCTTTCCACACGACCACTGCATTCCCGAACTTGGCGATACTCTCGTTCGCGACGGCCCTCCTGGCGACAAGTGCGATCTTCTGGACGTTTCCCGCCATCGATCTGACGGTCAGCGGCTGGTTCTACAGTCCCGGCGACGGCTTCACGCTGTCCAGCGATCCCGCCCTGCGCCTTCTGCGGGCCAGTTCGCCGTGGGTGACTATCGGGGGCGTTCTGATCGCCCTGTTCTGCATTGTTCGAGAGGCCGTCACGGTCCCTCTGGCCTGGTCGCGAATCCGCACGCCGATCTGGCTGCTCGCCGGCCTGGCACTGGGTCCCGGTCTGGTGGTCAATGGCCTGCTGAAGACGCTCTGGGGTCGCCCTCGCCCGATCCAGATCGACGTATTCGGAGGCGACGCGACGTATCAAAAGGCCTGGGTCGTCAGCGACTGGTGCGATCGGAACTGCTCGTTCGTCAGCGGCGAGGCGTCCTCGGCGGCCTGGCTCGTCGCTGCGGCGCTGATGACGCCCAGGCGGATCAGACCGGCGGCGACGCTGATCGCCCTCGTCTATGCCGGTGCCATCTCGCTGAACAGGATCGCTTTCGGGGGCCATTTCCTTTCGGACGTCGTATTGGCCTGGCTGATCTGCGGGCTCACCTTCGGGATCCTTCATTGGCTGGTGATCGGCAAGGGCGGCTTCGTACGATCGCCGCGGCGGCGGATCCGTGCCCCTTCAGCGCCGTAGCCATAGCATTTGCACCTCCTCGCGGTACGCGCGGGCCGTGGCGGCGGTTGGCCAATCCATCAGTTGCCGGGCCCGAGCAGCTAGTCCCGGAGAGGGTGGTACGCGCGGACCGCATCGATGAGCTTGCTCTCGTTCTCCTCCTCCACCCCCCCGGCCAGCAGCAGGAGGAAGGCATCGACCGCCGCCTGGCCGAGCGCGGAGCGCACGCCCATGGCCCGGGCATGGGCGAGGCCGTAGCGCGTGTCCTTGAGGCGCCAGCGGCCGGAGAAGACGACGTCCTTCGAATGGTCGTCGCGCAGCATGAGCGGCCCGTTGCGCACCACCTGCGGGCTGGCCGATCCGCCCCGGGCGAGGGTGCGCACCACGAGGTCGAGGTCGAGGCCCGCGCGCTCGGCCACCACCAGCCCCTCGGCCAATGCTGCGATCTGGATCGAGCCCATCAGGTTGACGATCAGCTTGTAGGCATTGCCCGCCCCCGCCGGGCCGAAATGCACGATTTCGGTCGCGATCGCCTCGAACACCGGTCGCAGGGCATCGACGTCCGGCAGCATGGCGCCGACGAAGAGCGTGAGCCGGCCGGCGGCGGCCGCGGCCGGCAGGCCGGTCACCGGACAGTCGACGAAGCGGAAGCCCCGTCCCCGCGCCCGCTCGGCCAGCGTCTCCAGCCAGCGGTGGGAGATGGTCGAGCACTCCACGGCGAAGGCGCGCGGCGCCGTGCGGGCGGCCAGCGCGCCGTCGCGGCCGAGCCACATGTGCCGGGACGCGACGTCGTCGCCGACCATGGAGAAGACGATCTCCGCCCCGTCGGCCGCCGCCCGCGGCGTCGTCGCCACGGCGGCGCCGCGCCGGCGCAGCGCGGCCGCGCGCGAGCCGGTGCGGTTGTAGACGGTGACGGCGTGGCCGGCATCGAGGAGGCGGCCCGCCATGCCCACCCCCATGTTGCCGAGCCCGAGAAAGGCGATCCGCCGGGATTGCATCAATCCCCCCTCCCATAAATTCCGATCGGAATTCGGCGACAGGAATTAATTTGCCTAATGCGCTGTCGCGCGATCTTCTCCCACGGCGATGGGGCCGCTGTCGATGCCGGCCCCGACTGCCGCAGGGGATCGCCGATGCCGTCCGCCACCTCCGCTTCTACCGTTTCCGGGCGCGCCCTGGCCGCTTTCCCCGCCGGCATCGCCAACGGCGAGTTCGGCCTGCCGCCGGAGCTGCTGGTCGCCATCGCCCGCGGCGAGGGCGCCCGCCTGTGGGACACGACCGGCAAGGAGTATCTCGACTTCTCCATGGGCTGGGGCTCGGCCCTGGTCGGCCATGCCCGGCCCGAGGTGGTCGCCGCCGTCACCCGGCAGGCGCCGCTCGGCTCCAACTTCGCCTACCTCAACCCCGAGGTGCTGGCGCTGGCCGAGGAGATCCGCCGGGCCTGTCCCGCCGTCGAGCGGCTGCGCTTCTGCGCGTCCGGCACCGAGGCGACGATGTACTGCCAGCGCGTCGCCCGCGCCGTCTCGGGCAAGGCGCGCATCCTGAAGTTCGAGGGCGCCTATCACGGCGCCAACGAGGCCGGCGTCACCAGCCTCTTCCCCAACCGCGACCTCGAGTTCCCCGAGCCGGAGCTGACCAGCGCCGGCACGCCCTCCGCCGCACACGAGCTGCTGGTCGCGCCGTGGAACGACCTCGCCCGCACCGAGGCGATCCTGCGCGCCCACAAGACCGAACTGGCGGGCGTCATCATGGAGCCGCTGCAGCGCTGCACGCCGCCGGTGCCGGGCTTCCTCGCGGGCGTGCGGCGGATCTGCAGCGAGCTCGGCCTCATCCTCATCTTCGACGAGGTCGTGACCGGCTTCCGCCTCGCCTATGGCGGCGCGCAGGAGTTCTACGGCGTCCTGCCGGACCTCGTCGCCTACGGCAAGGCGCTGGGCGGCGGCTATCCGATCGGCGCCTTCGGCGGCCGTGCCGACCTGATGGACTGGGTCGACGAGGCCCGCATCGGCACCGACCGCTATGTCTGGATGGCGTCGACCCTCGGTGGCAACCCGATCTCCACGACCGCAGCCAACGCCACCCTGTCGGTCTTCCGCCAGCCCGGTACCTACGCGCACCTGCACGGCCTCGGTGCGGAGTTCCGGGAGATGCTGCGCCAGGTGCTGGAGCAGCACCAGATCGCCGGCCAGATCATCGGCGACGGCCCGCTCGCCCAGATCGTCTTCAGCGACCAGCCGGTCTTCGACTACCGCTCGACCAGGCGCGGGGACCGGAACCGGGCGCGGCGCATGATGCTGGGCCTCTTCCGCCGCGGCGTCTTCCTCAACCCGATGGGGACCAAGCTCTATCTGTCGCTGGCGCACGACCGCGCCATGTGCGGCGCCTTCTGCGACCGGCTGTCGGCGGCGCTCGGCGACACCGACTGACGGCATGGGGGTCGGCAGGGCATATTCCGCCGATGCCGACTCCTGCCCACGCCCTCTACCGCTCCCTCGTCGAGGTCTACGCCACCCACAACCCGGACGAGGCGGCGGCGCTGCTGCCGCTGCGCCGCCGCCTGCTGCTGGCGGACGACCCGCACGACCGCAGCACCATGTCCGGCCACGTCACCGGCAGCGGCGTCATCCTCGACCCGGCCGGCCGCGTCCTCCTGATCTTCCACGAGACCCTGCAGCGCTGGCTGCAGCCGGGCGGCCATGTCGATCCCGGCGAGATGGCCTGGGAGGGCGTGCTGCGCGAGATGCGCGAGGAGACGGGCGCCGCCGCCGCCCACCTCATCCCCTGGTGCGACGACCCGCGCGTGCCCTTCGACATCGACATCCACCCGATCCCGCCCAACCCGCGCAAGGGCGAGGCCGGCCACCTCCATTTCGACTTCCGCTACCTCGTCCGCCTCGAAGGCCGGCTGGCCGACCGCGGCCCCGAGGGCGAGGTCGGCGACGTTCGCTGGTTCGCGCCGGGCGAGGATGCCGGCGAACTCTCCTGCGTGGCGGCGGCGATGGCGAAGCTGCGCCGTCTGTGCTGAGGCGATTCAATGGCCGTCGGCATCTCAAGAACCCGATCCCTCCTCATCCGTCGTTGCCCGGTTTCGCCAGCGAATAGCTCGTGCTGCGCCCGCCCGCGTCATCCTTCACGAGTACGCCCCGGCCCACGAGATCGTTGATGTCGCGCAGGGCCGTGTCGGGCGATGTCTTGGTCAGCGCCGCCCATTTGGACGAGGTGAGCTTGCCCTCGAAACCGTCCAGCAGGCGGTTGACGACCTTGCGCTGGCGCTCATTGAGCGGCTGGCCCGCCATCGCGTCCCAGAAGCGCGCCTTGCGGAGGACATTGGCCAGGATCTGCTTGGCGCCATCGAACGCACGGTCGAGGCAGCCCAGGAACCATTGCAGCCACGCGGTGATGTCGAGACCGCCTTTCTGGGTCCGCTCGAGGATCGCGTAGTAGTCCTTCCGCTCCAGGCGGATCTGCGCGGACATGCTGTAGAAGCGTTGCGGGCTGCCTTCCGATCGCGCCAGCACCATGTCGGCGACGGCGCGGGCAATCCGGCCGTTGCCGTCCTCGAAGGGATGGATGGTGACGAACCACAGGTGGGCGACCGCCGCCTTCAGCACCGGATCGAGCGGCACGTCGTCGTCGAACCAGGAGATGAAGGCGTCCATCTCCACGTCGAGCCGCCCCGCCGCCGGCGCTTCATAGTGCACCCTCTCGCGGCCGATCGGGCCGGAGACGACCTGCATCGGCTCCGACGCCGCAGCGCGCCAGGCGCCGACGACGATCCTCGTCATGCCGCTGCGCCCGGTCGGAAACAGCGCCGCATGCCAGGCGAACAGCCGCTCGTCCGTGAGGGGCGCCGCATAATTCTGGGTGGCGTCGAGCATCATCTCCACGACGCCTTCGACGTCGCGGTCGACCGGCGCCAGCGCGCCGATATCCATGCCGAGGCGGCGGGCGATCGAAGAACGCACCTGCTCCTTGTCGAGAAGCTCGCCCTCGATCTCGCTGGACTTGAGCACATCCTCGGTCAGGGTCTGCAGGACGGCCTCGGCCCGCAACTCGAACCCGAGCGCCTCCATCCGCCCCAGCAGCCGCCCCTGGCGATGACGCACCGCAGCCAACTGGCCGGCCAAATGCTGGCTGCTCCATTGAACGGCGGGCCAGCCTTGAAGCTCGTGAATGTAGGTCGGCATATTCTCCGCACCCATTGCGGCGAACATGCCGAGCATTCTCCGCATGCGCAAGCCTATTCACCGCATGATACGCGGCGAATAGGCCCATCAAACTCCGCATGAAGCGCCCGCCCGCGGTCGCCGGCAGGCAGGCCCTCAGCGCCCTCGAATGCTCCCCTCAGTACGCCCCCGCCCAGCCGTCGCGGCGGGGGTCGGAGGCGGCCATGCGGATGCCGTTGTCGAGGACGCGGATCGCCTCGACGCTGCACGGGCCGTCGAGGTCGCCCACCGTCTTCACCGCATGACCGAGGGCGCGCAGCGCCGCCGCCGTCTCGGGCGCGAAGCGGCCTTCGAGGGTGAGGCCGGCGTCGCCGCCATGGGGGTGGTTGGCCTCCTGCCCGACCTGGCTGCTCGACCAGCGCGGCGCCTCGACGGCCTGCTGCGGGTCGAGGCCGAAATCGACCATGCCGACCAGCACCTGCAGGTTCACCTGCACCTGGTTGTCGGCGCCGGGCGTGCCGAAGACCGCCCACAGCCGGCCGTCCTTCAGCACGATCGGCGCGTTCATCGTGTGGCGCACGCGGCGGCCCGGGGTCAGTTCGTTGGCGTGGCCCGGGTCGAGGTGCCAGTAGCACATGCGGTTGTTCATCAGGATGCCGGTGTCGCCCGCCGTGACGCCCGAGCCGAAGGACGAGTTGATGCTCTGGATCGCCGACACGGCGTTGCCGTCGCGGTCGACGACGCAGAAATAGGTCGTGTCGCCCTCGGCCCGCTCGCCCCGCACCGGCCGGTCGGCGGCGCGTTCGGCATCGACCATCGCGGCGAGCTTGTCCGCGTGTTCGTCGGACAGCAGGCGATCGAGCGGGATCGTCCGCCCGGCGGGATCGGCGCCGTACCGCTCGCGGTCGAGGAAGGCCAGCTTCTTCGCCTCGACCAGCCGGTGCAGCAGCGCCGGCGAGCCCCAGCCGAGCGCCGCCAGGTCGAAGCGCTCCACGATCTTCAGCATCTGCAGCATGGTGAAGCCGGTCGAGTTCGGCGGCGTCTGCCGCACCTCGTGCCCGCGATAGGACACCGCGATCGGCGCCACCTCCTCCGCTCGGCAACGCGCGAGATCGTCGGCCGTGACGAGGCCGCCCGCCGCCGCGATGCCGGCGGCGATGCGGCGCCCCAGGTCGCCCTCGTAGAAGGCGGCGGCACCGCCCTCGGCCAGCAGCTCCAGGGAGCGCGCGAGGTCGGGCTGGAGGACGAGGTCGCCGAGCGCCGGGGCCTCGCCGCCGCTCCCGAGGAACGTCGCGGCGCTGCGCGCGTCCGGCCGCAGGCGATTGCGGTTCTCGCCCGAGAAATGGCGGTAGCCGTGGGTCGCGGCGAAGCCATGCCGGGCCGCCTCCACCGCGCCGCCGAACAGGCTGCTCCAGGGCCGCGCCCCGAAGCGCCCGTGCATGGCCGCCAGCCCTGACACGGTGCCCGGCACCGAGATCGAGAGCGCGCCGAAGCTGGGGATGCCATCCGGCCGCGCGCGGTAGAATTCCGCGGTCGCCGCCGCGGCCGCCGTACCGGTGCCGTTGAAGACGGTCGAGCGGCCGCTGCGGCCGTCGAGGACGTGATAGAACCCGTCGCCGCCGAGGCCCGACATGTGCGGCTCGACGACGCCGAGCGCCAGCGCCGTCGCCAGCGCCGCATCGGCGGCATTGCCGCCGGCGCGCAGGACGTCGAGGCCCGCCTGGGTCGCGACCGGGTGGTTGCTGGCGACCGCGCCATTGCGGCCCATGACGAGCGGGCGGTGGGCGCGGATGGCGGGATGGGTCATGCGGGTACTCCGGATGGGGTCGATCGGATCGGGATGGAACTGAGCCTCGCCGGCCTCTTCGTCGGCGCCTTCCTGGCGGCGACGCTGGTGCCGCTGTCGTCCGAGGTCGGGCTGGCCGCGCTCGTCGCGGCGGACGCCGCCCCCGTCGGCTGGCTGGTCGTGGTCGCGACGGCGGGGAACGTGGCCGGCTCGGCGGTCAACTGGCTGCTCGGCCGCTGGGGCGCCCGCTTTCGCGACCGCCCCTGGTTTCCGGTACCGGCCGACCGCTTCGCCCGGGCGGAGGCCTGGTTCGCGCGCCGGGGGCAATGGTCGCTGCTGCTCGCCTGGCTGCCGGTCGTGGGCGACCCGCTGACGCTCGTCGCGGGCGCGCTCGGCGTCCGCTGGTGGCCGTTTCTCGTGCTCGTCACGGCGGGCAAGGCGGCACGCTATGCCGTCGTCGCGGCGGGTATCGGGGCCGTCGCTTAGAATCGGTCCGGCCGGTACGGCGTCAGATCGACCGGTGCCGGCCGGCCGGCGACGAGGTCGGAGACGATCCGGCCGGTGATGCCGCCCAGCGCCAGGCCGATATGGTCGTGGCCATAGGCGAAGACGACGTTGGGGAAGCGCGGCGAGCGCCCCAGCACCGGCAGCGAGTCGGGATGGGAGGGACGCGGGCCCATCCATTGCGTGCGCTGGCCGTCGCGGAGGCCCGGCAGCAGCCCCTGGGCGCGGCGCTGCACCATCTCGGCATAGCGCATGTCGGCCGGGCGCTCGGGATCGGCGAACTCGGCCACGCCGGTCGCCCGGATTCCGGTCTCCATCTGCGTCACCGCGATATAGCGGTCGGCCGACATGATGGCGGCGCGCAGCGCGATGCCGGGATCGCCGAAGACCGTGTGATAGCCGCGCTCGGCCTCGATCGGGGTGCGCGTCCCGAGCTGCCGGGCGAGGTGCTTCGACCAGACGCCGGCCGCGACGACGAAGCGGTCGGCCGCCCGCCGGCCCCCGTCGGTCGTCACCGCGACGGGGCCGATCGGCCCCATCTCGAAGCCGCGCGCGGCCTCGCGCAGCAGGCGGCCGCCGCGCCGCTCGAAATGGCGGGCCAGCGTCTCGGTCAGGCGCAGCGGGTTCACGACATGGGCGAGCCGCGGGAAATGGACGGCACGCGTGACCGAAGGGGTCAGGGCCGGCTCCATCTGGCGCGCCTCGTTGCCGTCGAGCACGTCCATCGGCACGCCGCGTCGGCGGCGCAACTCCAGGGCGTAGGCGGAGCCGGCATAGGCCTCCTCGCTCTCCCAGGTCATGAGCAGGCCGGAATAGTCGAGAAGATCCTCGGCCCCCGCATCCTCCAGCAGCGGCTGATAGCCCTCGTGCAGGCGCGACAGCAGCGCCTGGCGGGCGTCGGCGATCGCCTCCACCCGGGCCGGCCGGGCGTTGGCGATGAAGCGGGCGAACCAGCCGGCCGCCGCCGGCACATGGCCCCAGTGCAGCTTGAGCGGCGCATCGGCGTCGAACAGCATCTGCGGCACCTTCTTCAGCACCCCCGGCATCGCCGCCGGAACGCAGGACGCCCAGCCGAGATTGCCGGCATTGCCGAAGGAGGCGCCGTTGCCCGGCCCCTTGGGGTCGATCAGCGTCACCCGGTGCCCGTCGCGCTGCAGGTAGAGCGCGCAGCAGACGCCGACGATGCCGGCGCCGATGACGATCGCCTCGCCGGGTGCGGGGGTGGCGTTCGCGTTCGTCATGGTCCGGCTCCTCGTTCGATGGGTACGGGGGCTTGCAGGAAGGGTTCGGCGTCCGCCGCGCGGTCGAAGACGACGCGGCCGCCGACGATGGTGCGCTCGGCGACGATGGCCGGCAGCCGGTCCTCCGCGCAGGTCAGCGGATCGTCGGAGAGGATGGCGAGGTCGGCGAGCTTGCCGGGCTCGATCGAGCCTTTTTCCCCCTCCTCGAAGGTGAGATGGGCGCCGGCCAGGGTGGCCGCGCGCAGCGCCTCCGTCCGGCCGAGGCGCTGGTCCGGCGCGATGATCGCACCCGAGCCGCGGGCGCGGCGGGCGACGGCGTGCCAGACGGTCGGCCACATGGTCGGCGGCACGTTGTCGGTGGCGAGCGACACGGCGACCCCGGCATCCGCCAGCGCGCGCAGCGGCACGATCTCGTTCGCGCGCTCGGGCCCGATGCGCCCGAGCAGCGCCTCCCCCTCCTTCCAGACGTACCGGTTGGTGTGGGTGGTGACGACGAGGCCGAGGTCGGCGATGCGCCGCACCCGTTCGGCGTCGGCGAGGCTGATATGGCCGAAGACCCAGCGCCGGCCCGCGAGCGGCACCGTCCGGTCGACCTCCGCGAAGAGGTCGAGCATGTCGGGCCAGACTCCGACCGCGCGAACGCCGCAGCGCGCCGCCTCGAGCAGCAGTTCCAGCGTCGCGCCGCGCGGCAGGCCGGCATCGTAGTGGAAACCGGCCCAGCCGGTCTGCGGCAGGGCGCGGGCGCGCAGGCGGTTGTCCTGGCCCTCGTCGATCTCGGCATAGACGCCGGCGAGGCGCAGCCATTCGTCGCCGTAGCCGCGGCCGCGCAGCCAGGAGAGCCAGCCGGACAGGACCGCGGCCGGGCTGCCGCCCTCGCCCATCAGCGACCAGGCGGGGCTGTAGACGAGGTTGGCGCGCACCGTCTGCTCGTTGCGGCCGCGCACCGTCTCGAAGGCGGCGAGCACGTCGGCGGCGACGCCGTGCCCCTCGAAGACGCTGGTCGTGCCGTAGCCGTTGTGGATGCGCATGGAGCGCCGCAGGGCGCGGGCGCGCAGCGCGACGTCGAAGCCGGGCGCCCCCGCCATCAGGGACAGTTCGACGAGCGGCATGAAGTGGCGCTCGACGAAGACGCCGGTCGGCGCTCCGGCCGCGTCGCGCAGGATGTCGACGGTGGGCGCCGGCGGCACCGCGTCGGCCCCGACGCCGCACAGCGCCAGGGCCCGGCTGTTGGCGATCGAGACGAGCGGCAGGGTGTGCCGCCAATAGCCCCAGATCGACTTGACGTAGACGGGGTTGTCGGGCGCCACCCGATCGAGGTCGTGGCGATCGGGCCAGCGCCCCTCGGCCAGCCCCTCCGGCATACCGGCGAAGTCGGGCGGCCGGCCGATCGGCATGGTGACGATCCACTCGCCGGGACGCGCGCGCCGCACGAGGTCGGCGATGATGTCCTGGATGTCGGCGATCGAGCGCGCCGCGGCCAGCGACGGCAACTCGTGCTTCAGGCCCTCGCGGTCGAGGTGGGCATGGCCGTCGACCAGCCCCGGCACGACCGTGCGCCCGGCGAGGTCGATGCGCGCCGCCCCCGGCCCCACGAGCGCGGCCATCTCCGCCGACCCGCCGGTGCCGAGAATCCGCTCGCCCCGGATCGCCACGGCATCGGCGATGCGATCCTGCGGGTCGAGCGTGATCACCCGGCCGCCATGGAGAAGAAGGCCGGTCATCCGATCGAACGTCCTGTCATGAGGCCGAGCCTAACCGTCCCGGCCCACCCGCGCATCAAGAGATCGCGGCCGGTGTCGGTGCGTCCTTCGACTGCTCGCTGACGCTCGCGCTCAGGACAAGGCCTTCCTTGGACCATTCAAGGAAGGCCTTGTCCTGAGCGAAGTCGAAGGACGCACCGGCGCCGGCCGCGCGGCCGGTCACGATCCGGCGCATCAGAAGAGATGGACCGCCTCCGGGGCGAAGACGCCGATCGCGGTCATGACGGCGCCGGCGACGCCGAGCAGTCCGCCGATGCCGATCAGCAGCGACGCCCCGGTCACGATCGCCGCCGAGGCCAGCACAATGGCGATCTGGAAGGCGGCCGAGCCGAGTTCGAAGTGATGGTAGGCGGCCTCGGCGCGGTCGCGGCGGGCCTGGGCCGCCTTCGCGCGCTCGGCCAGCTCCCGGCGGCCCTCCTGGGTCTCGGGCTCGCTGTCGTACCGCTCGGCGGTCTTGCGCCAGCGGTCGATGCGCGCCTCGAGCCGGCCGCGCTGACCGGGATCGGCGACGGCCGCCACGGCTGTCTCCATGTCTTCGGCCGCGGTGCGCAGCACCGTCATGCGGATCGTCTTGGCCTGGAAGAAGGACCAGTAGTTCGCGGCCTCGATGTTCTGGGCGATGGTCGTCGTCTGCGCCGCCTTGCCCAGCGTCTCCGAGATCGCCAGCAGCAGCGCCAGGACCGAGATCAGCAGCGCCACCTTCCGGTTGCCGCCATGGCCGTCCGAACCGCCGTGTCCACCGCTCATCGTCCTGCCCTCTCATCGCCATCGACGCGACCGCGCGGCTGATAGCGCGGAGGCTGCCGAAAGCCAAGCCAGCCCGCGCCCGGCGTTCGCGATTCCGAACAGCGCTGGACGGCCGCGTTCGCGCCACCGAACGCCACATCCGGCCCAGAGATCCATAACCTGTTGATATCACGGCAGATCTGACTTGGCACGCCCGGTGAAACAGGAAGGGACGATGACGATGGTGCACACACCCCTCCTGCTTCTGCCGCTGGCGCTGGCCGCCGCCGCTGCGATCGCGGCGGGCTTCCTGCGCCCCCGCCTCGCAGCCTTCGTCGGCTGCGGTGCGGCGGCGGCCGGGTTCGCGGCCTATCTGGCGATGGCCGGCGGCGTCGCCGAGGGCGTACGCGCGACCGCGCCGCTGCTCGCCGTTCCCACACTCGGCATCGGCGGGGGCCTCGCACTCGACGGCCTCGCGCTGATCTTCGCCCTGCTCATCACCGGCATCGGCGCTCTCGTCTTCCTGTATTCGGCCGACTATCTCGGCGCGGATCGCCGGCTCGGGCGGCTGTCGGTGATGCTGCTCGTCTTCATGCTGGCGATGCTGGGCGCCGTCACCGCCGACGACATCGTCCTCCTCTTCGTCTTCTGGGAGATGACGAGCCTCGCCTCGTTCTTCCTGGTCGGCTTCAACCATACCGAGCGCGGTGCCCGCCAGGCCGCGCTGCAGGCGCTGCTGGTCACCGGCGCGGGCGGCCTGGCGCTGCTGGCCGGCCTGCTTCTGGTGGCCGGCGCCGCGGGCACCACCTCGATCAGCGGCATCATCGCCGCGCGGGACGCCGTCCTCGCGGCACCGACCGCGGTGCCGGCGATGCTGCTGGTCATCCTCGGCTGCTTCACCAAGTCGGCCCAGGTGCCGTTCCACTTCTGGCTGCCGAACGCGATGGCCGCCCCGACCCCGGTCAGCGCCTACCTCCATTCCGCGACGATGGTGAAGCTCGGCATCTACCTGCTCGCGCGCTTCAACCCCGTCTACCAGGACGAGGTGCTGTGGCAGACCATCCTGACCTGGTTCGGCCTCGTCACCAGCGCGACCGGCGCCGTCCTGGCGCTGCGCGAGACCGACCTCAAGCGCGTGCTTGCCTATACGACCATCACCGGCCTCGGCACCCTGACCCTCTTGATCGGCGTCGCCCCGGCCGAGGCGGCGACCGCCGCCATGACCTTCCTCGTCGTCCACGCGCTCTACAAGGCGGCGCTGTTCCTCGTCGCCGGCGTCGTCGACCACGAGACCGGCGCCCGCGACGCCAGCCGCCTCGGCGGGCTCGGCCGCGCCATGCCGCTGACCGCCCTCGCGGCCTGCCTCGCCGCCCTTTCGATGGCGGGCCTGCCGCCCTTCGTCGGCTTCGTCGCCAAGGAACTGGTCTATGCCGTCAAGCTCGACGGCGAGAGCTCGGCCCTGCTGGTCGGCGTCGGCTTCCTCGTCAACGCCAGCACGGTGGCGATCGCCGGCGTCCTCTCGCTGCGGCTGTTCTTCGGCACTCGCCAGCCGACGCCGCGGGCGCCGCACGACCCCGGCCTCGCCATGCTCGCCGGGCCGATCCTGCTCGCCGGCCTCGGTCTAATCGCGGGCTCCATGCCGGGCCTGCTCGGCGACCGCCTCGTCGGTCCCGCCGCCGCCGCCATGCTGGGGCGGCCGGCCGACGTCCATCTCTCCCTCTGGCACGGGCCGTCGGTGCTGCTCGCCCTCAGCATCGCCACCGTCGCCGCCGGCATGGCGATCTTCGCGGCCTGGGGCCGGATCGTCCCCGGCATGCGGCGCGCCGCGATCGTCGACGTCGCCGGTCCCGCCGCCCTCTACGAGCGCGGTCTGGCCCGCCTGCTGGAGATTGCCGCCGGCACCACGCGGGCGATCCAGCACGGCAGCCTGCGCGGCTATCTGCGCCTGCTCTTCGCCGTGGCGGCACTGGCGACGCTGGCGACGCTGCTGCTGCGCGACGGCCTGCGCCTTCCGGCGTTCGACGCCGCCGGACTCGACGCCCGCGCGCTGATCCTGCTGGGCCTGCCGGTGGGCGCAGCCGCCGCCGCCCTGGCGCCGACCGTCTTCGTCGCCATCCTCGCCATGGGGCTGGTCGGCTTCACCACCGCGGCCCTCTTCCTCGTCTTCGGGGCGCCGGACGTCGCCTTCACGCAGTTCGCGGTCGAGACGCTGCTCGTCGTCATCTTCGCCGCCGCCATCCGCTACCTGCCGATCCGCCGCCGCGGCTACCGCCAGCGGCGGGAACGGGTGGCCGATGCGACGATCGCCGTCGGCACCGGGCTGGCGGTGACGCTGGCGCTGCTGGCCGTCCTCGGCACGCCGTACGACAGCCGGCTCTCCGACTGGTTCGGCGATCAGAGCCTAGCCGCCGCCCATGGCCGCAACGTCGTCAACGTCATCCTCGTCGACTTCCGGGCGCTCGACACGCTGGGCGAGATCACGGTGCTGGCGATCGCCGCCTTCGCCGTCACCGCGCTGCTGCGCCCGATCCCGAAGGACCAGACCCGATGAACGACTCGCTCATCCTGCGCACCTCGGCGCCGCTGCTCCTCTGGCTGTCGATCGCGGTGTCCGTCTTCGTGCTGCTGCGCGGCCACAACGCGCCCGGCGGGGGCTTCCTGGGCGGCCTGATGGGTGCGGGCGGCGTCCTTCTCTACGCCATCGCCCGCGGCCGCGTCGCCGCCATCCGCTTCCTGCGCCTGCCGCCCGTCGCCTATTGCGGCATCGGCCTCCTCGCAGCGCTGGCCAGCGGCCTTCCGGGGTTGCTGGGGGAGGCGCCCTACCTCACCCATCTCTGGGCATTCCCGGCCGGCCTGCCGCTCGGCACCACGATCCTCTTCGACCTCGGCGTCTACCTGGTCGTCCTCGGCACGATCACCGCCATGTTCCTCGCGCTGGTCGGCGACTGAGGGGCCGCGCCATGGAGATCCTCTTCGCCATCGCCATCGGCACCGTGGTCACCGCCTCGGTCTACCTGTTCCTCTCCCGCGACCTGCTGCGCGGGCTGCTCGGGTTCATCCTGTTCGGCACCGCCGTCAACCTGGCGATCCTGCTCGCCGGCCGCGTCGGCCCGATGCGGCCGCCGCTGGTCGATGCCGCGGTGCTCGGCGCCGGTGCCGCCAACCCGCTGCCGCAGGCCCTGATCCTGACCGCCATCGTCATCGGCTTCGGCCTGACCGCCTTCGCCCTGATCCTGACGCTCACGGCCCATCGCGAGTTCGGCACGACCAGCGTCGAGGAACTGGCCGAGGCGGAGACCCCGAAGGTTCCGGCCAACACCGCGGCCGCCGCGACCCGCCGGGAGGCCGCATGACCGCCCAGCTTCTCCTCGTCGCGCCGCTGCTGGCGCCGCTCCTCGGCGCCGCCCTCACCGCGCTGCTGTGGCGCCGGCCGGCGGTCCAGCGGCCGATCAGCCTGGCCGCGACCGTGCTGCTGCTCGGCGCCGCGGTCGGGCTGCTCGCCCACACCGCAAGCCACGGCACGCTGGTCGGCGCCATGGGCGCCTGGCCGGCGCCGTTCGGCATCGTCCTCGTCGTCGACGTCTTCTCGGCCATCATGCTGGTCATCACCGGCGTCATGGCGGTCGCGGTCGCCCTCTACGCGATGGGCCCGGGCGCGGCCGAGCGCGACCGGGCCGGCTTCCACCCGCTCTTCCAGGGCCTGCTGCTCGGCGTCGCGGGCGCCTTCGCCACCGGCGACCTCTTCAACCTCTACGTCTGGTTCGAGGTGATGCTGATCGCCTCGTTCGGCCTGCTCGTGCTGGACCGCACGCGCGAGCAGATCGACGGCGGCCTGCGCTACGTCCTGCTCAACCTCGTCGGCACGACCTTCTTCCTGCTCGCCGTGGGCCTGCTCCTCGGGCTGACGGGAACGCTGAACATGGCCGACCTCGCCCGGCTCGCGCCCGACGTCGACAACCAGGGCGCCCTGGCGGCCGCGGCCATGCTGCTGCTCGTCGCCTTCGGCGCCAAGGCCGCCGTCTTCCCGCTCTTCAACTGGCTGCCGGCGGCCTATCACACGGCCTCGATGCCGGTGGCGGCGATCTTCGCGGCCCTCCTGACCAAGGTCGGCGTCTACGCGATCATCCGCGTCTTCACGCTGATCTTCGCCCACGACGCCGCGTTCTTCGGGCCGATCCTGGCGGTCGTCGCCATGGCGACCATGGTCACCGGCGTCTTCGGCGCGGCCGCCCACTACGACGTGCGCCGCATCCTCTCGTTCCACATCATCAGCCAGATCGGCTACATGCTGGTGGGCGTCGCGCTGATGACGCCGCTCGCGATCGCGGGCAGCATCCTCTACGTCATCCACCACATCGTCGTTAAGGCGAACCTGTTCCTGATCGCCGGCGCCATCCGGCAGGCCGGCGGGTCGTTCGCCCTGGCACGGCTCGGCGGCCTGTGGGTGACGCGGCCGCTGCTCGGCCTCCTGTTCCTGGTGCCGGCCCTGTCGCTGGCCGGAATGCCGCCGCTGTCCGGCTTCTGGGGCAAGCTCGCCGTCGTCCGCGCCAGCCTGGAGGCGCAGTCCTGGGTGCTGGCCGCCGTCGCGCTGGCGGTCGGCGTGCTGACCCTGTTCTCCATGATCAAGATCTGGAACGAGGCGTTCTGGAAGGCGGCGCCGGCCGGCCCGCCACCCGCCCCGCCGACCCGCTCGCAGCGCCTGGCGACCTTCACCCCCATCGTCGCCCTCGCCGCCATCACGGTCACCATCGGCCTGTGGACGGAGCCGTTCCTCGCCCTGTCCTTCCAGGCGGCCGACGGACTGCTCGACCGCCAAGCCTACATCGCCGCGGTGCTCGGGCCGGAGGCGGCACGATGATCGCCGGCATCCTGCGCGTCGCCGCCGCCTTCGTTATCGAACTGGCGAAGGCGACCTGGGCCACCATGCGGGCGGCCGTGGCGCCCCCCGGCCGCCTGCGGCCGGCCATTCTGGCGGTGCCGCTCGACGTGCGCTCGCCCGGGGCGGTCACGCTCTTCGCCAACATGGTCACGCTGACACCCGGCACGACCAGCCTCTCGGTCTCGGCCGACGGCGCCACCCTCTATGTCCACTGCCTCGACGCCCCCGATCCCGAGGCGGCCGTCGCGGAGATGAAGCGGGCGCTGGAGCGCCCGGTTGGGGAGATCCTGCCATGACCATCCTCACCTGGGCCGCCGCCGCCACGGCCGGCCTCGTCGGGGCGGCCCTGGTCGCCGTCGTCTGGCGCCTGCTGGCCGGGCCCTCCTCCGCCGACCGCGTCATCGCGACCGACATGCTGGGGCTGCTGGCCATCGCCATCGCCGCGCTGACCGCCGTCTTCGCCGGGCACGCGGCCTTCCTCGACGTCGCCTTCGCCGTCGCCCTGTTCGGGTTCCTGGCGGCGGTCGCCTTCGCCGGCCTGCTGGAGGGCGCCGCCCGCGGCCCCGGGGGCGGCGAGCGATGACCCTGCTGCTCGAGATTGTCGCGGCCGCCTGCCTGCTGTCCGGCGGGGTCGTCGTCGCGATCGCCGCCCTCGGCGTCGCGCGATTCCCCGACCCCTTCACCCGCATGCATGCCGCGACGAAGACCGGCGTCGCCGGCGCCGGGCTCATCATGCTGGGGGCCGGCCTCGGCCTGGGCACTCCGGCCGCGGTCCTGACGGCGCTGGCGGGGGTCGCGTTCCTCGTCGCCACGACGCCGCTCGCCTCGCACCTGCTCGGCCGCGCCGCCTACGTCGCCGGCGCGCCGATCGCATCCGCCACGGTCCGCGACGCCCTGGAGGGCGTGCTCGACCGCCATCTCTTCGACATCGACCCGGCGCGCCGTCGGCGCGCGCAGCGGAAGCCGCGACCAACATCGGAGGAAGCCGCCATGACCGCGATTCCATTTCCCGAAGCCTCCGGACGGCCGGCAGCCCATCCGGCACCCCTGCGCCGGATCGTCTGCTGGCTGTCGGGTGCACCCGCCCAGTCGGAGGCGTCGGCCACCGCGCTCGCCCTCGCCGGCGACTGCGGCGCCAGCCTCACCGCGCTGTCCCTGGTCGCGTCGGTGTCCGACGCGGGCGGCGCGCGCCCCGTGGGCGGCTCTCATTGGGCGCGATGGTCCGCCGCCTCCCGTCGCGAGCGCCAGCGGACCTCGGCCGCCACCGCCCTGGCGGACTTCGAGGATCGCGCCCGCAGCGCGGGCGTTCCGGCCGACACCCGGCACGACGAGGCCGGTCCGGCCGCGCTCGGCCGGCATGTCGCGGCCGCCGACCTGATGGTGGTCCCGGCCGGCATCGACGCCGCCGGCGAGCCGGCCGAAGGCGCGGACGAGCTGGCCGCGCGGATCGCCGCCGAGCACCGCGTCCCCGTGCTGCGGGTCGCCCGCCGCCCGGGCCCGGTGCGGCGGATCGCGATCCTGGTCGACCGCAGCGCGGCCAGCGCCGGGCTGGCCCAGTCCTTCACCCGGATCGGCCTGTGGAGCGACGCCCGCGCCGAAATCGTCCCGGTCGGCGACGATCCCGCTTCGATCGAAGCGGCGGCTGCGCAGGCCGCGCTCCTCGTCGCCCATGGCCGGATCGCGGAGACGACGCCGCCGATCGGCGAGGAAACCCCGGTCGACGAGATCGCGGCCCTCCTGCGCCGCTACGACGCGGTGGTGATGGCCCGCCTCGGGCCGGCGACATGGCTGGGGATCGCGCGGATCGACCGCCATGCCGTGGCGGCTGCGACGATGGCGCTCGTCCTCCTGCCGTAAGCGGCCGCACGGGGGCCCGTGTCATCGCCATCGGCGGGCGCTAGCATGGGGTGATGTTCCAGGCCCGGTTCCTGTCGTTCCTGCCGCCCGCCGCCCGCCTGCCGGTGGCCGCCGGCCTGGCCGTGTTCGTCGTCGCAGTGCTGACGACGCAGCTCGCCCTGCGCCTGCAGGCCGCGGCGGCGGACACCCAGTTCCAGCGCCTGGGCGAGGTCTATCTCGACGGCCTTGCCGCCGCCGTCCGCGGCGCGCTCGAACGGGGCGACCGCGCCGACCTGGAGGCCGGCTTCCGGCGCGCCTTCGCCGAGCGCCAGGGCATCACCGAGCGCGGCCTCTTCGCCTTCGCCGCCGACGGCCAGCTTCTGGCGACCAAGTCCGACCCGGACCTCGGCCCCCAGCATGCCGTCGCCGCCCGGCCTGGAGTTCTCGAGATCGATTCCGAACACGGGGTGGCATGGATCGCGCGACGGTTCGACGAAGGGCGCAGCGGCCGGCTCGTGGCGGCCCTCGACATCCGCGAGATGGAGATCCAGCGGCGGCGGCTCGACATCGGCCTCCTGCTGCTCGATATCGCGCTCGCCGCGGCCTGCGGCATGCTGGCCTATCGCGGCCTGGCCTGGATGGGGCGGCCGCTCGCGATGGTGCTGGACCGGCTGGAGCAGGCGACCGACGGCCCCCCCGAGCCGGTCCCGGCGGCGCTGGCGGCACAGGCCGACCGCCCGACGGCGAGACTGATCCACGCCTTCAACGCGATGGTCGAGAGCGTGCGCGAGCGCGAGCGCATGGCCGAGTTCGCGGCCGAGCGCGAGCAGGCGGCGGCGCTCGGCCGCCTCGCCGCGACGCTGGCGCACGAGGTCCGCAATCCGCTCGGCGGCCTCGCCGCCGCGGTCTCGACCCTGAAGCGGTTCGGCGAGGATCCCGCGGTGCGCGACGAGGCGCTCGGGCTCCTGGAGCGCGGCATCGAGGCCATCGGGCGGATCGTGACGAGCACCCTGCAATTCTACCGCCCGACCGACGAGCGCCGCCTGGGTCCGGTCGACTTCGCCGACCTGCAGCATCTGGTACGCCCGGCCGCGACGGAGGTCGGGGTCAGCCTCGAATGGCAGGTCGGGCTGGAACGCGACGTGCCGGTGGGTGCGGTCGGCGTGCGGCAGGTGCTGCTCAACCTGCTGCTCAACGCCTGTGCCGCGGCCGGCCGTGGCGGAACGGTGCGGCTGTCGGCGGACGTCGCCGGCCGTGAACTCGTCTGCGTCATCGCCGACGACGGCTCCGGGCTGGAGACGGGGTCGGCACGGCAGTTGGCCGGGGACGCGCCCGAGCCGGGGGCATCCCGCCGGCTCGGCATGGGCGTCGTGGTGCAGCTGCTCGGCAGCCTCGACGCCAGGGCCACCGTCGACAGCGGACCGGGGCGCGGCACGACCATCCGCCTCGCGATCCCGCTGGAGGAGGAGGCATGAGCGGCCGGCCCATGATCCTGGTGGTCGAGGACGACCCGGTGCTCGGCCCCGCCCTGGCGCAGCGCCTGCGCCTGGAGGGGTTCGAGCCCCAGCTCGCCACCACCGGCGCCGCGGCGCTCGCCGCGGTGGCGCGGCGGCGGCCGGCCGCGATCATCAGCGACATCCGCCTGCCCGACATGAGCGGCGAGACCGTGCACCGTCGGATGCTGGCGGAAGCCGCCGCCGCCCCGATCTTCTTCATGACCGCCTTTGCCGACGTCGCCCAGGCGGTCCGCCTCGTCAAGGCGGGCGCCCGCGACTACCTGACCAAGCCGGTCGACGTCGACGCGCTGGTCGCCGAGGTCGCCGCCGTCGCCGTGGAACCGCCGCCGCCGGTGGAGGATTTCGGCCTCGGCCGATCGGAAGCCATGCGGGCGGTCGAAGCGATGCTGCGCAAGGCCGCGCGGGCCGACCTGCCGGTCCTGCTGACCGGCGAAACCGGCGTCGGCAAGGAGGTGGCGGCCAATTTTCTGCACAATCTGGCCGCCGCGGACCGGCCGTTCGTGGCCGTCAACTGTGCGGCCATTCCCCCGGACCTCATGGAAAGCACGCTCTTCGGCCACGAGCGCGGGGCATTCACCGGCGCCGGAGGGCGTCAGGCCGGCCTCGCGGCCGAAGCCGGCGACGGCACCCTCTTCCTGGACGAGATCGCCGA
This sequence comes from Allostella sp. ATCC 35155, assembly GCA_006738865.1. Taxonomy (GTDB): domain Bacteria; phylum Pseudomonadota; class Alphaproteobacteria; order ATCC43930; family Allostellaceae; genus Allostella. The sequence continues at coordinate 1,305,778 of AP019701.1, read as the reverse complement.
ACTGCCGGACCCGCTGCAGGCGAAGCTGCTGCGCCTCGTCGAGGAGCGGCGCTTCCGGCCGGTCGGCGCGGCGCGGGAGACGGAGTTCCATGCCCGCCTCGTGTTCGCCACGCACGCCGACCTGCGCCGCCGCGTCGAGGAAGGCCGGTTCCGCGAGGATCTCTTCTACCGCATCGCGGTGATCGAGATCGCGATCCCGCCGCTGCGCGGGCGCGGCGAGGATCTCGCCCATCTCGCCCGGCGGCTGCTGGCGGCGGTCGACGCGCGGCTGGGCCTCGGGCCGCACCGGCTGACGGATGCGGCGATCGCCGCGCTCTCGACCCATGCCTGGCCCGGCAACGTGCGCGAACTGCGCAACCGCATCGAGCGCGCCGCCGCGCTGGCCGAAGCGGCCGAGCTCGGCCCGGACGACCTTTTTCCCGATCGCACGGCGCCGGCCGCGGCGACCGGTCCGGCCGACCTGCGCTCGGCGGTCGACGACGCGTCGCGCGCCCGCATCGCCGATGCCCTGCGCCAGGCGGGCGGCAACCGCAGCGAGGCGGCGCGGCTGCTCGGCATCTCGCGCACCACCCTGTGGAAGCGGATGCAGGATCTGGGTCTCTGACCCGGTGTCATGGCACGGATGCTGCGTTGCAGCAGAGCGGTTGCCAGGAACCCGCCGGCTGGGCGACAATCCGCCATCTGCTCCATCGGGGGTCCGCCATACGGGAGCCGCCATCCGGCCGGCTCGTTGTCTGTTGGCGTACCCGCCGCCAATCCCATCAGACAGGGACCCGCCACGACATGGACGCGTCGCTTCAGAAGTTCGGCATCGGCCAGCCCGTCCCGCGCGCCGAGGATCCGGTCCTGGTCCAGGGCCAGGGCCGCTATACCGACGACATCAACCTGCCGGATCAGGCCCATGCCTGGATCGTCCGCAGCCCGGTGGCCCACGGCCTGCTCAAGGGGATCGACCTCGAGGCCGCCCGCGCGGCGCCCGGCGTGCTCGGCGCCTGGACCGGCGCCGACCTGGAAGCGGCCGGCTACGGCCCGCTGAAATGCGTCGTGCCCCTGACCAACGGCGACGGCACCCCGATGCTCAAGCCCAGGCGGCCGGCGCTCGCCGTCGACCGGGTGCGCTGGGTCGGCGACCCCGTCGCGGTCGTGGTCGCGCGGACACTGGCCGAAGCGCGCGACGCCGCCGAGCTGGTGGCCGTCGACGTCGATCCGCTGCCCGCCGTGACGGATGCGGAGTCCGGCGCCGCCGAGGGCGCGCCGCAGCTCTATGACGACGTGCCCGGCAACGTCGTGCTCGACTATCACTATGGCGATCGCGAGAAGACGGCGGCCGCCTTCGCATCCGCCTACCACACGGTATCGATGCGGCTGGTCAGCCAGCGCGTCATCGTGTCGGCGATGGAGCCGCGATCGGCGATCGGCGCGATCGAGGACGGGCGCTGGGTGCTGCGCGTCGGCTGCCAGGGCGTGTTCGGCCTGCGCGGGGCGATGGCCGACATCCTCGGCGTGCCGCCGGCCCAGGTCCATGTGCTGACCGGCAATGTCGGCGGCTCCTTCGGCATGAAGGCCGCCGCCTATCCCGAATATGTCGCGATCCTCCATGCCGCGAAGGAACTCGGCATCCCGGTCAAGTGGACCGACGAACGCTCCGGCAGCTTCCTCTCCGACCATCACGGCCGCGATCACGTCGCCCATTGCGAGCTGGCGCTGGACCGGGACGGCCGCTTCCTCGCGGTGCGCGTGCGCAACTACGGCGACATGGGCGGCCATCTGTCGGCGGTCGGCGCGCTGATGCCGACGCTCAACATCGTCAAGAACGTGCCCAGCGTCTATGCGACGCCGCTGCTCGAGGTGTCCACGCTCTGCGTGCTGACCAACACGACGCCGGTCAGCGCCTATCGCGGCGCCGGCCGGCCCGAGGGCAACTACTTCATGGAGCGCCTGATCGAGCGCGCCGCGGTCGAGATGGGGATCGACCGGGTCGAGCTGCGGCGGCGCAACATGATCCAGCCCGAGCAGATCCCCTATGTCGCGTCCTCGGGCATGCACTACGACAGCGGCGACTTCCCGGCGATCCTCGACGAGGCGCTGAAGGCGGCGGACTGGGCCGGCTTCGACACGCGCCGTGCCGCCAGCAACGCCGCCGGCAAGCTGCGCGGCCGCGGCATCGGCTGCTACCTCGAAGTGACCGCCCCCGCCAACAAGGAGATGGGCGGCATCCGCTTCGAGGCGGACGGCGCCGTGACCATCATCACCGGCACCCTCGACTACGGCCAGGGCCACGCCACGCCCTTCGCGCAGATCCTCGCCGACCGGCTGGGCGTGCCGTTCGAGCGCGTCCGCCTGCTGCAGGGCGACAGTGACGAGATGCAGGCCGGCGGCGGCACCGGCGGCTCGCGCTCGGTCACCAACAGCGGCCAGGCGATCCACGAGGCGAGCATCCAGGTCGTCGACAAGGGCCGCGCCGCCGCCGCCCACATCCTGGAGGCGGCCGAGGCGGACATCGAGTTCGCGGGCGGGCGCTTCGTGATCGCCGGCACCGACCGCGCCATCGGCATCATGGAGCTGGCCGAGCGCCTGCGTGCGATGCCGGTCAAGCCGGAAGGCGTGCCGGACACGCTCGACGTCAGCCATGTCAGCGCCGGCGCGCCGTCGGCCTATCCCAACGGCTGCCATGTCGTGGAGGTCGAGATCGACCCGGAGACCGGCACCGTCGCCATCGACCGCTACGCCTCGGTCAACGATTTCGGCACGATCGTCAACCCGCTGCTGGTCGAGGGCCAGGTGCATGGCGGCGTCGCCCAGGGCATCGGGCAGGCGCTGATGGAGCGGGTCGTCTATGACGAGTCCGGGCAGCTGCTGACCGGCTCCTACATGGACTATGCGATCCCGCGCGCGCCGGACGTGCCGCTGATCGGCTTCCACAGCCATCCGGTGCCGGCGAAGACCAATCCGCTCGGCACCAAGGGCTGCGGCGAGGCGGGCTGCGCCGGCGCGCTCGGCAGCGTCATGAACGCCGTCGTCGACGCGCTGTCCCAGGCGGGCGTCGCGCACATCGACATGCCGGCGACGCCGTCCCGGGTCTGGCAGGTGCTGCAGGCGGCCGAGGCCGCCTGAGCCCGCTCAGCCGGCGAGGATCCGCTCGACCACCCGCTGGACGTCGAGCGCCTCGGTCGGCGTCGCCAGCGGGTGGGCCGCACCGCGGGTCATGGCGGCCACGGCATCGAGCTGGCGCGCCAGGACGAGCGGGCGCGCCCGCTCGTTCGGCATGGCGTCGGCCGCCTCGCGCCAGCTGCCGTCGGCCTCGCGCCGCTCGGCGATCGACCAGTCGCGCAGGCGCACCGCCCCCGCCTCCCCTTCCAGCGTCCAGAGATTGTGGTCGTCCTTGTCGGTCGTGCCCACGCCGCCGCCGAGGCGGACGGGTACGGCCCCGGCCTTGAGGCTGGCCGTGATCGCCATTTCCGAGCCGTCACCCCCGGGATACTCGACGCTATGGCCGAGCAGGGTCAGCGGCCCCAGCCGGCGGCGCGCGAGGAAGAGGAAGTGCGACACGACCTCGCGCGTGAAGCCGCCCTCTGCGCGCCGCGACAGCCAGCCGGCCGCGTCGGCCTGCCATGGGCGCGGCCAGATGCGGAACCCGACCTCGATGGTGAGCCGGTCCGGCCGGCCGACGGCCCCGTCGGCGATCCATTCCGCGATCTGCGCGACGGCGAGCGAGGAGGCGAAGGGAAAGTTGACCGCCGCCCGGCCCGACAGGGCGGCCAGCGTGCCGACGTAGCGGCCGGCCGCCGCGTCATCGACCGACAGCGGCTTCTCCAGGAAGGCCGCCTTGCCGGCATCGAGGATCGCCGCGGCATGGTCGAGATGGCTGGCCGGCGGCGAGGCGACGTAGACGCAGTCCGACTCGGCCAGCACCGCGGCACGGTCGGCGAACCGCCGCACCGCCGGAAAGGCGTCGGCCAGACGTGCCATGGCGACCGGCGAGGGATCCCAGACGCCGGAGGGCGCCAGCACGCCCGGATCGTGCGCCACGGCCGCCCGCAGCAGCCGCTCTCCCATGATGCCGAAGCCGATGAACCCGAGCCGGATCGCCGTCATGCCGTCCCCCTCCTGCCGCCCTTGTCGCGCGTGGGCGGCCACCCTAGAGACGCAGCGCGCACAGTTCAAATCGCCGGCACCGGTCCATGCCGCGATCCGCGCTTGGCCGGCCGCCGCGCCCGGCAGTAGTCTCGTCTCATGCTCCCGCGTCCGGGGGCACGGGAGGAAAATCATGCTTCGCATCAAGGCGATGACGGGCGTCCTGGCGATCGCTGCCGGCGTGCTTCTGGCGGCGGCCCCGCAGCCGGCGGCGGCCCAGGCGCAATGCCGGGAGAAGTGCATCTCGGAAGAACAGGCCTGTCTCAAGCGGACGGGCAACAAGAGCCAGTGCGGCGGCAAGGCGGGGCAGTGCCTCGCCAAGTGCAAGTAACGGGAGTTTGCCGGCCGTGACCGACCGCTTCGACTACATCATCGTCGGCGCCGGTACGGCCGGCTGCGTCCTCGCCAACCGGCTGACGGCCGACGGCAAGCACAGCGTCTGCATCCTGGAGGCGGGCGGACGCGACTGGAACCCGATGCTGCACATCCCGGCCGGCTTCATGAAGACGCTGGTCGATCCCAGCGTGAACTGGCTCTACAAGACCGAGCCCAGTCACTGGACCAACGGGCGCAGCATCCTCGCCGCCCGCGGCAAGACGCTGGGCGGGTCGAGCGCCATCAACGGCCACATCTACAATCGCGGCCAGCGGCTCGATTTCGACGGCTGGGCTCAGCGCGGCAACCGCGGCTGGGGCTATGCCGACATCCTGCCCTATTTCCGGCGCAGCGAGCGGCGCGTCGGGGATTCCGACGACACCTATCGCGGCCGCGACGGCGGCATCGTGGTGACCGATCCCGACTGGCACCACCCGCTGTGCGCGGCGTTCATCGAGGGCGCCGTCTCGATCGGCATCCCGCGCAACCGCGACTACAACGGCGCGAGCCAGGACGGCGTCGGCTATTTCCAGCGCGCCATCCACAACGGGCGCCGCGTCAGCGCCGCGCGCGCCTTCCTGCATCCGGCGGCCGGCCGCGCCAACCTGACGATCCGCACCCACGCCCATGCGACGCAGATCCTGCTGGAGGGCCGGCGCGCGGTCGGCATCCGCTACATGGCCGGCGGCCGCGGCGGGCGGGAGGTCGAGTTGCGGGCGAACAAGGAGGTCATCCTGGCCGGCGGCGTCGTCAACTCGCCGCAGCTTCTCCAGGTGTCCGGCATCGGCCCGGCGGACCTGCTCGGCCGGCTCGGCGTGCCCGTGCAGCACGCGCTGGCGGGCGTCGGCGAAAACCTGCGCGACCATTACGCGCCGCGCATGGTCGGCCGCGTCCGCGGCATCGACACGATCAACGAGCGCGCCCGCGGCGTCCGGCTGGCGGCGGAGATCGCCAAGTGGATGGTCACCCGCAAGGGTATCCTCAGCCTCAGCCCGACCGTCGTGCACTGCTTCTGGAAGTCGCACGAGGCGCTGCAGACGAACGACCTGCAGATGACCTTCACCCCGGCCAGCTACAAGGAAGGCGTCCAGTCCCAGCTCGACGACTTCCCCGGCATGACGGTCGCCGCCTGGCAGCAACGGCCGGAGAGCACGGGCTGGGTGCGCGCCCGCAGCGCCGACCCGCTCGCCCCGCCGGAGATCCAGCCGAACTACCTCGCCCACGAGATGGACCGGCGGGTGCTGCTCGGCGGTATCCGGCTCGGGCGGCGCCTCTTGCGCACCGCCCCGCTCGCCCCCTACTTCGAGCGCGAGGAGTATCCGGGCGAGCCGGCGCAGAGCGACGACGAGCTGCTCGACTTCGCGCGCCAGCGCGGCACCACCACCTTCCACCTCATGGGCACCTGCCGCATGGGCCCGGCGAGCGACCCGAGCGCGGTCGTCGACGACCAGCTCCGGGTGCATGGCCTCGAGGGGCTGCGCGTCGTCGACGCCTCGATCATGCCGACCATGCCGTCCGCCAACCTCAACGCCTCGACCCTGATGATCGGCGAGAAGGGCTCCGACCTCATCCTCGGCCGCGCCCCGCCCGAAGCGGTGCCGCTGGCCGAGGCGGGGTGAGCGGCCGCCCGGCGGTCCTGCGGACGGCGCGGCTGCAGCTGCGCCCGCCCCTCGCGGCTGACGTCCGGCGCACGGTCGAGGCGCTGGGCGACTGGTCCGTCGCGCAGTGGCTGCAGCGGACACCGTTTCCCTATGCGGAGGCCGATGCGCGCGCATTCCTGCTGCAGCCGCCGCGACCCCTCCCGGAGCGCTGGACGGTCGCAGCCGCCGGGGACGACCGCCTGCTCGGCCTGCTCACCATCGAGCGCGCGGGGGAAGGCCGGGAAGTCGGCTACTGGCTGCATCCGGACGCCCGGCGGCACGGCTACATGGCCGAGGCGTTGACGGGCCTCGTCGACTGGCTCGGTCCGCGCGAGCCGGACTGCACGCTGTTCGCGGTCGTCGATACCGAGAATGCCGCATCCTGTGCGGTGCTGCGGCGCTGCGGCTTCCGCATTGCCGAACGCTGGCGGCTGGAGCAGCCCGGGCGACGCGGCAGTTCGGACCGGGTGCGGTTCGTGCGAACCCTGCGATCGGGCGGCAAGCCCGGTTGAGCGTCGTCGCCACTCGTGCCTAAGCTGCCGTCATCCCCAACGATCGCCGAGAGCCCGAGGCCATGGACGACCGCTATCTCCGCACCGGCATCTTCCTCGCCCCTTTTCACGCGCTGGGCGAGAACCCGACGCTGGCGATGGAGCGCGACATGGACCTGCTGGTCCATCTCGACCGGCTGAACTATCACGAGGCCTGGGTCGGCGAGCATCACTCGGGCGGCTTCGAGATCATCGCCTGCCCGGAGATGTTCATCGCCGCGGCGGCCGAGCGCACGAAGCACATCCGGCTCGGCACCGGCGTCGTCTCGCTGCCCTATCACAACCCCTTCACCCTTGCGAGCCGGATGGTCCAGCTCGACCATATGACGCGTGGGCGGGCGATGTTCGGGGTCGGCCCGGGGGCGCTGGTTCATGACGCGGCCAAGCTCGGCATCGACGCCGCCGCGCAGCGACCGCGCATGAACGAGGCGCTGGACGTGCTGATGGAGCTGATGCAGGGCCGGTCGGTCACGAAGAAGACCGACTGGTTCGATCTCAACGCCGCGCAGGTGCAGCTGCCCTCCTACACCCAGCCGATGATGGAGATGGCGGTCGCCTGCGCCCGCTCACCGGTCGGCGCGGTCGCCTCGGGCCGCCACGGGATCGGGATGCTGTCGATCGGCGGCACCTCGGACGACGCGCTGAAGGCGCACGCCAACAACTGGTCCATCTACACCCAGAACGCCGAGCAGAACGGCCACGTCGCCGATCGCCGCAAGTGGCGCATCGTCACCTTTGCCCATGTCGCGGAGACGCGCGAACAGGCAAGGCGCGACGTCGCCTTCGGCCTGGAGCAGTACTGCAAGTACTTCACCGACGTCGCGACCTTCCCGATCATTCCGCCGGGCATCACCGATCCGCTCGACTACCTGACGAACGAGGGCATCGCCTGCATCGGCACGCCCGACGACTGCATCCGCCATTTCGAGCGGCTGTGGACCGGGTCGAACGGCGGCTTCGGCGCAGTGCTGCTGCTGGCCCACAACTGGGCGGACTGGCCGGCAACCCAGCGCAGCTACGAGCTGATGGCCCGCTTCGTCCACCCGCACTTCCAGCGCGATTCCAACGCGCTGCGCCGCCTCAGCTACGACATCGCGACCAGCCACAGCGACAATTACAAGGCGCAGTCGGCCGCCGCCGTCATGGGCGAGATCGAGAAGCACAAGGCGAAGGCGGGCTGAGCCGCCCTCGCCCGCACCGCGATCGGCGCCTGCTCAGCAGGGGCAGGCGTTCATCGGCAGGGGCAGCGCCGTGTCCGAGGTCGTCGGCACGACGCAGATCGTGCCCGACGTCACGACGTTGATCGCGCCGGAGAGATAGCGGTCGATCGTGAGGGCGCAGGTCTGGGCAGCCGGGTTGCACTGCCCGGACCAGGTGCCGCCCTGGGGCAGGTTCTGGATCGCCGAGCGGACCTGCGTGTCGGGCCCGCCATGGTCGCGCACCTGGATGTCGACCGGCCCCCCGGTGCAGTTGCGTACGGTCACCGGGGCGGCCAGGGCCGCACCGGCGAGCAGGGCCAGGGCAAGGACGGCAGTAGCGGCGAGCGGCATGTTCATCGGGCACCTCCGGCTTCCGGGCACGAGAACTCCGCTCGCCCGTTCCGGTTCCCTCGCCGATCAGGTGAGGAAGGCACCGCCGTTGACGTGGATGGTCTGGCCGGTGACGTAGGCGCCCTCCGGACCCGCCAGCAGGCGCACCATGCCGGCAATCTCGTCGACGGTGCCGCGGCGCGCCAGCGGAATGCCGGCCATCAGGGTCGGCGGCATCGGCCCGGCCGAAGCGCCGCGCGCGGTGTCGATCGCGCCGGGGGCGACGCAGTTGCAGGTGATGGCGTGCGGCGCAAGTTCGACGGCGAGCGCACGCACCAGCCCCTCCAGCCCCGCCTTGGAGGCCGAAACGTGGCAGCGGTTGGGCGTGCCGACATGGTTCGAAATGCCCGACAGCGCGACGAACGCCCCGCCGCCGCGCCGGATCATGTGCGGCACCGCGGCGCGGGAGAGCAGGAAGGCGCCGTCGAGCGCCACCGACATGATCTCCCGCCATTCCGCCAGGGAGATCTCGAGGAACGGGGTCTGCCGCCGCAGGCCGGCATTGCTGACCAGGATGTCGATGCCGCCGAGTTCGCCGGCCGCCCGGTCGACCATGGCGGCGACCTCGGCCTCGTCGGCGACGTCGCCCATCACGGCGACCGCCCGGCCGCCGGCGGCGACGATCTCCGCCACGACGCTGTCGACCGCGGCCCGGTCGGCGCGGCCGTTGACGGCGACGGCCGCGCCGTCGCGCGCCAGCGTCAGGGCGATCGCCCGCCCGATGTTCCGCCCGGCCCCGGTCACGAGAGCCACCCTGCCGTCGAGCGCCGCCATCCGTCCCTCCCTGTCCATCGCGGCGGTCTCGCAGCCGCGCAAGTGACTGTCAAATCGGACCAGCCTTGGCCTGCACGGCAATCTTGTCCATGACTAGACTGGACCGTCGGCGTCCGTGCCGGTGCTGGATGGAGGCGATCATGAAGAAAAGCCCCCTGCTTGTCGGCGTTTTCCTGGCGATGATCCTGGCGGTCTCGAATCTGGCCGCGACCTCTGCTCCGGCTCGCGCCATGGAGGGCTACATATCCGGCAAGGCCATCAACTCGGCGGCTGGCCATCGCTTCGTGACGGAGCGGTTCGGCGCCATGAAGCTGACCAGGGTGACGGTGGACGGCCGGCAGAACGATCGTTGCAACGTGCATGTCGCCTCGGTGCGGGAGATCCTCGCCAAGGCCGTGGCCAGCAAGTCGCTGCGATACAGCCGCGCGCCCGGCAACGGCAAGGGCATCCTCGTCGAGGTCCGGCTGCGCTCCACCTCCTGCGGCTCCGAGCTGTGCTGCAAGGGGTCCGGCGAGGGCTGCACCGCTACCGTCAGCGTGCCCGACGGCGACCAGGTGCTGGCCGCCCTGCGCTGAGCATTGCCGGCGGCGGCACGGGCAGGGACGCCCTGCCCGTGCCAAGACACGGCCCGTGCCATAATCCGGCCGGACGGCCTCATGCCGGCCGTTGCGCGGCTTCGATCGCCTCCTGCTCCTTCACGATGCGCTGGGCGCGATAGACGATCGGGTAGTCGACGAACTTGCCGTCGATCTGGAAGGCGGCCGACCCCGCGGCTTCGGCCGCCTCGAAGGCGCCCACCACCTTGCGGGCGAAGGCCAGTTCCTCGGCCGTCGGGCTGAAGACGGTGTTGACGACGGGGATCTGGTTCGGGTGGATGCAGGTCTTGCCCTGGAAGCCCATGCGCTTGACCGCGCGGGCCGAGGCTTCCAGCCCTTCGGCGTCCTGGAGGTCGACCCAGACGGAGTCGAGCGGCGCCTCCAGCCCGTTGGCACGCGAATGGATCACCATCTCGGCCCGCGCATGGGCGAGTTCCGCCTCGTCCCGGGTCCACTCGACGTTGGCGTCGAAGGTGAAGTCGCCGGCGCCGAAGGAGCAGCGGCGGACGCGGCTGCCCGCCCCCATGATCTGGGAGAGGTTGGCGATGCCGCGGGCGGTCTCGATGATCGGGATCATGTCGATGCTGCGCCGGGGCAGCCCGCGCTCGCGCTCGAGCTGTTCCAGGAGCCAGTCGGCGGCGAGCAGGGCCGAGGCGGTCTCGACCTTGGGCAGGATGATGCCGTCGAGCCCCGGCCCCACCACCTCGACGAGGTCGGCGTAGCAGAAGGGCGTGTCCATGGCATTGACCCGCACATAGGCACGGCAGCTGCGCGGCCGCTGCAGGGCGGCCACGATCAGCTTGCGCGTACCCGGCTTCTCGGCGACGGCGACGGCGTCCTCCAGATCCAGGATCACGCCGTCGGCGCCGACGGTGAAGACCTTCTCGACCCGGCGGGCATGGTTGCCGGGGGCGAAGAGAAGCGTGCGGAACAGTGCCATGGACGTAATGCTCCCTAAGCGGCCGCGATCACGGCTTCAGCCAGATCTCGGCCAGGTCCTGGTTCAGCATATGGCTCGGCAGCGCCACCCACCCCTCGACCTTGCTGTCGAGGGCGACGTTGCGGCCGGCCCAGAATCCGGGACCGGAATAGGCCTGCTGGATGAGGTGCCGCTGCAGCTCCACCACCAGCCGCTCGCGCTCGGCCCGGTCGAGGGTCGCCTTCTGGCGGTCATAGAGCTCGTCGATCTTGCGATCGGTGTAGCGCGAGACGTTGGCATCCGACCGGTCGTAGGACATGAACCGGTTGAGCTGCACCGAGGGGTCGTCGTTCCACTCCGCCTGCGAGTCCACCACCACCTCGAAGTTGCCCGACCGGCGCGTCGCCAGCCACTGGGCGGTATCGAGCGGGTTGTGCTCGGCCGTCACGCCGATCTGCCGCCACTGGTCGATGAGAAAGAGGCCGAGCGGGATGAAGGGCGCGGTCACCCGGTTCGTCAGCTTGAAGCTGAGGTTGGGGACGCCGGCCTCCTTCAGCAGGCGCTTGGCCTCCTCGCGGGCCGCCTTGATGTCGCGCGAAAAGCCGGGCAGGTCCGTCAGCGCGTCGCCGCGCAGGGCCATGTCCGATCCGGGCCGCATCAGCCCGCCGACCGACTTGAGGAAGGTGATGCGCGACATCGGCGCGGCACCGCCCCAGCGGTCGACCGCCATGGTCAGGGCGCGGCGCACGCGGATATCGTCGAAGGGCTTCTTCTCGGTGTTGAAGGAGAAGAAGAAATGGGCGAGCCATTCGCCCTCGGCGAACTCGATCTGGTCACCGCGGGCGTTCTTGAGGCGGGCGGCATCCGCGGGCGCGAAGCCGCGGAACTCGGCCTGGATCTGGCCGCCGGCGAGCGCGTTGACGATTGCCGTCGCTCCCATCGCCTGGGCGCGGAAGCCGTCGAGGTAGGGCAGGCCCGGGCGGAAATAGTCCTCGAAGCGCTTGCCGATCCAGTGCGAACCGGCGACTCGCTCGACGAAGACGAAGGGCCCGGTACCCATGATGGTCTTGGTCGGGAACAGCGGGTCCGCTTCGATCTTCGCCGCCGAGTAGAGGCAGTTCCAGGGGCTGGCGAACTGCGACAGCATGGCGGCGTTGGGCGCCTTGATGCGGAAGACGACGGTCTTGGCGTCCGGCGTCTCGATCCCCGTCAGATCCTGGAACAGCGCGGCCCGCACCGACACCACCCCCGGCGACGGCTTCCAGATGCGCTCGTAGGTCGCCTTCACGTCCTTCGAGGTCAGGGTCGTACCGTCGTGAAACTTGACCCCGTCGCGGATCTTGAAGGTGTAGGCCAGCCCGTCGTCGGAGACGGTCCAGCTCTCGGCGGCGTCGGGAACGATCTTCGGATAGTTCTTCGGATCGAACTTGGCGAGCAGCGAGAAGTGCGGCGCCAAATAGTGGATGTTCGAGAAGCTGGAGGCGGCATGGCAGTCCAGGGTCGAGGTGTCGCCCTGGACGGCGTAGTTGAGGGTGCCGCCCTTGGCCGGCGCCTGGGCCGAAGCCCCCGGCGCGGCCAGTAGCGCGACGGCTACGGCCGCCGCGCCCAATGTCTTCGCGAGCATGGTTCCTCCTTCTTCCGGTTCGTCTTCAGATGATCGCGCCGGCGGCGCGCATCCGGGCGATCTCGTCTTCGCTGTAGCCGTAGCGGGCCAGGACCGCGTCGGTGTGCTGGCCCATGCCGGGCGCGCCGAACTGGTCCGGGCCCGGGGTGGCGCTGAATTCGACCGGCTTGCCGAAGCCGCGATAGGAGCCGACCGCCGGATGCTCCATCGTCGCGACCAGCTTCTGGTCGAGCACCTGCGGGTGATCGAACATGTCCTCGATCGGATGGGCCTTCGAGCAGGGCACGCGCTGGCCGAAGACCACCTCCCACTCGTCGGCGGTGCGGGCCATCAACAGCTCGCGCATCCGCGGCAGGATCTCGGCCGCGTGCTCGGCGCGCTTGCGCATGGTGTCATAGCGAGGATGCCGGGCGAGGTCGGGCATGCCGATCAGCTCGCACAGCGCCTCCCAGAAATGCGGCGAGTGGGCCGAGATGTAGATGTGCCCGTCCTTGGTCGGGTGGATGCCGGTGAGCCCGCCCGAGCGCAGGTCGCGGGCTGCCTCCGGCCCCTCGCCCTCGGTCCAGACGAAGCGCCCCGCCTGCATGGCGAGCGCCGTGCGCAGCAGCGACAGGCCGACGAACTGGCCCTCGCCGGTGCGCTCGCGGTGATAGAGCGCGGCCGACACGCCGTAGGCGAGCAGCGAGGAGGTGTAGTAGTCGACGATCGAGCCCAGCACGACCTGCGGCTCGCCGGCGCGGCCCTGGAAGGTGCAGATGCCGGTCATGGTCTGCAGCACCTGGTCGAAGCCGGCATTGTCGGCCATCGGCCCGGTCTGCCCGAACCCGGTCAGCGAGACGTAGATGAGGCGCGGGTTGATGCCCTTCAGGCGCTCGTAGCCGATGCCGAGGCGATCGGGCACCGAGGGCCGGAAATTGTGGGCGATGACGTCGGCGTCGGCGACCATGCGGTCGAGCGCCTCGCGCGCCTCCGCCTTCTTGAGGTCGAGGACGACGCCGAGCTTGTTGCGGTTGGTGCCGAGGAAGACCCGGCTCTCGTTCGGGATCGTCGAGGGGAAGTGGCGGATCATGTCGCCGGCCGGCGCCTCGATCTTGATGACCTCGGCGCCGAGATCGGCCAGCAGCGTGCAGCCATAGGGGCCGGCGAGATAGGAGGTGAGGTCGAGAACCTTCACCCCCGTCAGCGGGCCGACGGGCCCCTTCCCGTCCGCGCCGGCCATCACCGGGCCTCCCGGATGGCCTGCCGCCGGGCTTCGCGGGCGGCAAGGCGTTCTGCGCGATCGATCAGCCGCTCGGCGCGCTCGACGATCGGAATGTCGATCATCTTGCCCTCGAAGGTGACCGAGCCGCGGCCCTGGGCATAGGCCTCCTTGTAGGCAGCGACCATGCGGTGGGCGCGGTCGACCTGCTCGGCCGCCGGGGTGAAGCCCTCGTTGAGCAGCGGCACGGTGCTGGGATGGATGCAGGCGCTGCCCTCGAACCCGAAGCGGGCCGAGCGGCGGATCGTCTTCCGGTAGCCCTCGACATCGGCGAAGTTCGCGACCGAGCCGATCGTCCCGACCGGCGTGATGCCGGCCGCCCGGGCCGCGATGACGCATTGCTGCTTGGGATAGAGCAACATCTCCGCATCGGGCTCCGCGCACAGCGAGGACGCGAAATCCTCGCTGCCCAGCGTCAGCGCGACGACGCGGGGATGGGCGGACGCGATCTCGAACATGCGCGGGAAGGCGGCCGCCGTCTCGATCATGGCGATGAACTTGGTCTGGCCGAAGGGAACGCCCTTGGCGCGCTCGACGGTGTCGACCAGTTCGGCCAGCAGGCGGACATGGCCGGCGCTGTCCAGCTTGGGCACCATCAGCGCCTCGACGCCGGCGGAGACGACCGTCTCGATGTCGCGGATGGCAAGCTCGATCGGGCGATTGATGCGCACGATGACGTCGGCGCCGTTGCGCGAGACCAGCGGCGCCGCAGCGGCCACCATGTCGCGCGCGGCGGCCTTGTCGTTGGGGGCGATGCTGTCCTCGAGGTCGAGGATGATGGCGTCCGCGCCCCGCTCGTGCGCCTTGTCGACGTACTTCCGGACGTTGACGGGCACGAACATCATCGAGCGCCACACGGTGAAGCCCGCGTTGCCCGAACCTGCGATCGACATGGATGACCTTCCTTGCGCTGCCAGCAACGACGCTAGCGGTCGAGCTCGAACCGGGGCAGGACGACGCCGTCCGGCATCGTCACATAGACGAGCCGGACCCGTTCGCCGATCCAGGAGCCGGACGGCTTCTCGCCTTCGAGGTTGCTGATCATGATCGGCCCCTCTTCGAGACGGACCGCGATGGAATTGTAGGGTGCCGGGTAGGCCGGCAGATATTGCCGGTGAAAGACGACCCAGGAAAGGATCGTCGCACGGCCGGAGACGGGAACCCACTCCAGTTCCATGCAGAGACAGGCCGGACAGCCGGGCCCCGGCGGGTACTGGAAGCTGCCGCAGCGGGTGCAGCGCTGCAGCTTCATCGCCTTCTGGTCGACGCTCTCCCACATCGGCTTGTCGTAGAGCCCCATGACGCGGCGGGGCGTGCGGATATCGGCGGCGTTCATCGCTGGCCCCCCTAGCGGCTGTAGACGATCGAGACGGCCTTGCCGGCGACGTCCGAGGAGTAGTGGACGTTGCGGCAGTTCTCGACCTGGCGCTCGCCGCACTCGCCGCGGACCTGGCGCACGCATTCGATCTGGTGCGCCCAGCCCTGCATGTAGGTCTCGGAGAGATGACCGCCCGAGGTGTTGGTGGGCAGCTTGCCGCCCGGCCCGACCCCGGATTCGCGCAGGAACTTGCCGGCCTCGCCGACCGCGCAATAGCCGTAGCCTTCGAGCGCCAGCGGCACATGGACCGAGAAGCTGTCATAGACCTGGAAGACGTCCATGTCCTTCGGGCCCATGCCGGCGAGGTCGAAGACCTGCTGGGCGACCGCCTGCTGCGCGGGCAGGTAGAAGTCCGTCAGGCGCGGCTCCAGGCTGGTCGCGCCGTGGTTGAGGTCCGACCGCCCGGCCGCCTCGATATAGACGGGCGGCTTCTTGCCGATGCGCTTGGCGATCGACGCCTCGGCGATGATCAGCGCGACGCCGCCGTCGTTGATGAGGCAATAGTCGAAGAGGTGCAGCGGCTCGCAGACGTAGCGCGACGCCATGTAGTCGTCGACCGTGATGCGCTCGCGCATGATCGCGTTGGGGTTCATCGACGACCAGGCGCGCTGCGCCACCGCCACCTCGCCGAGCTCGCGCTCGGTGAAGCCGTGCGCGTGCTTGTAGGCCTGCAGGGTCAGCGCATAGAGCGCACCCTGCGAGGTCAGGCCCCAGGGTGCGTGATAGACGTAGGAGAGGAAGGCGTTGCCGCCCATCGCGTCGGGCCCGCCATACTGCGTGCCGACCGAGCGCTGGTCGTTGCCGTAGACCAGCGCCACGACGTCGGCGAAGCCGCTCTCGATCGCCTGCACCGCCTGCAGGACCGAAAGGACCGCATCGGCCTGGTCGCCCCAGCGCGGGTTGATGCCGAGCAGTTCGGCCAGCCGCTCATAGGCGGTGGTCGGGCCGACGATCAGGCCGTCGATCATCGACCGCTCGATGCCGGAATCGGCCAGCGCGTTGACGAACGCCCCCATCCCGTAGCCGAGGGAGTCGGTCGGCTTCTCGCCGGCGCGGGTCCGCTTCCAGTCGCCGACCCAGTCGGTGTGGCCGATCCCGACGACGGCCGCGGCGCGGCGGATGCGGGGGTTGGGATGGCGTCCGGCCCCCGCCTGTTTCGGTGCTGCTGCGCTGGTCATCCGAGGATACCCCGATCGTTCAGTTCCTTGACGCGCTCCTCGCTGAGGCCGAGGACGCCGGTCAGAATCTCGTGCGTGTGCTCGCCGAAGAGCGGCTGGCGCTTGAGCTCGACCCGCTCGCCGTCGATCGCGTAGGGCGGCGAGGTGAAGAGCGCCGGCCCGATCTCGGGATGGTCGAGCGTCTGCCAGTAGCCGCGCGCCGCAAGCTGCGGGTCCTCCTCGATGAGGTCGCGCGAGGAGGCGACGCGGGCGGCCGCCACGCCGGCCTGCTGCAGGAGGCCGGCAACCTCGACCGGGTTGCGCTCGGCCGTCCAGGCGCCGACCGCCGCCTCCAGCTCCGCCACCGCCGCCAGTCGCCCGGCGGCGCTGCGCAGGTCGGCTCGGCCCGCGAGATCCTGCCGGCCCATGGCGCCGGCCAGGGCCAGCCACTCGGCGTCGCCCTCGACCGCGATCGCGACCCAGGCGTCGTCGCCCTGGCAGCGGAAGACGTTGTGCGGCGCATGCTCGCGCGAGCGGTTGCCCGTCTGCGGCGGCTCGCGGCCCGAGGCCGCCGCCTCGACCAGCGCCGGGCCGACGAAGTTGGCCGTCGATTCGATCTGGGAGAGGTCGATCTTCATGCCGCGCCCGGTGTGGCGGCGATAGCGCAGCGCGGCCAGCACCGCGAAGGCGGCGTGGTAGGGATTGGCCGCGTGGTCGGGATAGTGGGTGCCCGGGCCGACCGGGTCGTTCGGCCCGTAGGCGGTCATCCACATGAGGCCGGTGACGGCGCTGATCGTCATGCCGACGCCGAGCAGCGAGGAGAACGGCCCGTCCTCGCCATACATCGGCATGGCGAGATAGATGATGTCCGGCTTGATCTTCTTCAGGTCGTCATAGCCGAGGCCGAGGCGCTCCATGGCACCGGGCCCGAAATTGTTGCTGACGACATCCGACTGGGCGACCAGCGCGCGCGCCAGCTCCAGGCCGTCCGGCTCCTTGAGGTTGATCGCGACGCTCTTCTTGCCGGTGTTGCGCGAGGCGAAGTAGCCGCTGCGGTTGATGCCGGCGATGCCGTCCTTGTAAGGCACGCCGCGGCGGACCGGGTCCGGCCGCGTCATGCTCTCGACCTTCAGGATCTCGGCGCCGAAATCGGCGAAGACCTTGGTGCCGAACGGGCCGGCGCCGGCCCAGGTGAAATCCGCGAAGCGGATGCCGCGAAGGAAATCGGGTCGCATGGTCCTGCCCCTTCCTTTTTCGTCTAGCCGCGGTCGCCGAGCGCAGGCGCGGGCGAAGTCGCCCAGACCGGCTCGGACATCTTGTAGGGGGCGCCCGGGAACTGCACCGGGCGCTCGAACCGCGGATCGTCCATCTGGATGAAATACTTGCGGTAGGCGAGCTGGCGGTCGCCGAGGACGTCGGTGATGCGCGCGACCGGCGCCATCACGACCTTGCGCTTCAGCGCCTCGGCCAGCAGCTCGTCGCGCGTGTACTGGCCGATGAACGCCTCGAACAGCGGCCGGAACAGCGCCTTGGCCTCCGCCGTCTGTCGCCAGCGGCGGTCGAGCCAGCGTTCCTTGCCGAACTCCTCCAGCGAGGGATGGCTGGTCTCGCCCATCCAGGCCAGAAGCTGCTTCCAGGAGATGCCGAGCGTCGGCGGCGAAGCGAGGAAGACCTTGCCGTCCTTGCAGGCATAGATGTCCTCGCTGGCGTCGCGCGTGCCCTCGCCCGCGCGGTGCGAGACGCGCTGCTCCAGATCCCAGACCTGGAGCGCGTTCTGCAGCGAGTGGGCGATGCATTCCTGCGCCGAGACGTCCACGACATGGCCCGTGCCGCCGGTCTCCGCGTCGAACAGGCACATGGCGGTGGCGACCGCGGCATAGACCGAGGTGATCATCACCGACTGGTCGACCGGCAGGCGCAGCGGCGGCTCGCCGTCGCGGCCGGTCATCCAGGCGATACCGCCCGCGGCCTGCAGCACGAGGTCGCTCGCGGCCGCCCCTTCCCAGGGTCCGCCCAGCCCGTAGGGCGAGACGATGGTGACGACGGCCTGTGGCGCCTGCTCGCGCACCCAGGCGATCTCGTCGGCGAGCGGCGCCCCGCGCTCCAGGAAGACGATATGCGCGTCGCGGGCCATGGTCGCGAAGGTTTCCCGGCCGGCCGCGGCGGCGAGGTCGAGCACGACGCTGCGCTTGCTCGCGTTGAAGAAGCTGAAGCCGTAGTCCGGGCTGTTGCGGCCCGGCTGCTCGGCCCGCCGACGGTCCGGCAGACCCTCGGGCGGCTCGACCCGCACCACCTCGGCCCCGAGATCACCGAACAGCCGCGTCGCGTAGCGCCCGAGATTGTAGGTCAGGTCGAGCACCCGGATGCCCGTGTAGGGACGAAACGCTTCCATCACCGGTCTTTCCTGTTCTGCTGCGGTGCGACGGCCGCGACCGCATCGCAGCACCACCGCTCGACATTGTAGGTATAAAATATATTCTGTATGTGGCGACACCAAGGAGATTCCCGCCGCCGGCGCAGCACCGCGAAATGGCAGCCGCGAGGCGAAAATCCGCTAGGATGGACACGAAGATGCGGACGCTGAACGAACGAACCGAGCGGATCATGACGTTCCGGACCAAGCAGGATCAGGTCGCCGACATCCTGCGCGAGCGGGTGATCTCCGGCGTCTATGGTCGCGGCACCAAGCTGAAGCAGTCGGAGATCGCCGAAGAACTCGGAGTCTCGATCACCCCGGTCCGCGAGGCGCTGCACATCCTGGAGGCCGAAGGCTACATCACCGGGCTGTCGCACCGCGGACTGCTGGTGCCCCGCTTCGATCCGGCCGAGACGCAGGAGGTCTTCGACCTGCGCCTCATGCTGGAGCGCGACCTCACCGCCTTCGCCCTGCCGAACGTGACGCCGGCGCATGTCGCCGAGCTGCGCGGGTTCCAGCAGGTCGTCTCCGAACTCAGCCGCGGGCGCGACCGGCTGGCGACACGGACCGCCAACTTCCGCTTCCATTTCCGGCTCTACGAACTGGCGGACCGGCCGCAGACGCTGAAGTTCGTGCGCGTCCTCTGGGCCAAGTACCCCTTCATCTACCAGGAGCTGGGGGGCAAGCGGACGCGGCACATCGACGAGCACGAGCGCTTCCTCGACCGGATCGAGGCCGGCGACCGCGAGGGCGCGGTCGAGGCCATGGTCGACCACATCCGGAGCGGCTGGAACGATCTGCATGCGCATGGCGGACTTGCCGGCGGGATCGCGGACGGGGCGGAGCCGGGACGGCGGCCGGCGGCCGGCGGCGCCTGAGCACCGCCGGCCGCCCGGGCCCTTACCGGCTGCCGGCCAGCCAGACGTCGCCCAGATCCTGGTAGATCATGTGCGTGGGCGACATGGTCCAGCCCTTGACCCGGTCGTTCATGACCACGATGCGCTGCCACCACAGCAGGGGCACCGAGTAGGCCTGCTCCATCGCCCGGTTCTCGAACTTGCGGATCAGCTCGAGCCGCTTGGCCTTGTCGGCGGTCCGCGCCTGCTCGGCGAAGAGCTGGTCGAGTTCGCGGTCGATGGCCCGGTGCACCGCGACCGGCGAGCGGTCGTGGGAGGCGTACTTGTAGAGGACGTTCGACGGGTCGTCGCTGAACTGGGTGAAGGAGTCGACGAAGACCTCGAAGTCACCGCTGTTCTGCAGCGCGTACCAGCTGGCCAGCTCGACCTGCTTGTGCTCGACCTTGACCCCGATCTGGCGCCACTGGTCGATGGCGAAGATGCCGGCCGTGACGTAGGGCGCAATGTTGCGGTCCATCAGGGTGAGGGTCAGGTTCTCCTGCCCCGCCTCCTTCAGCAGGCGCTTGGCTTCCGCCCGGTTGGCCGCCATGTCGCGGCCGTAGCCCGGCCACTTCTCCATGTCCTTCGGGCTGGCCGACCACTCGCTGCCCGGCCGCACCAGGCCGCCCGGCGCGCCCAGCAGCGAGATCTTGCTGAGCGAGGTCGAACCGCCCCAGCGGTCGAGCGCCAGCGACAGCGCCTTGCGGACGCGCGGATCGTCGAAGGGCTTCCGCTCGGTGTTGAAGGTGATGATCATGTGCAGGAGCCAGCTCTCCTGCAGCACGTTGGCGTCCTTGCCCAGCGCCCGCACGATCCGGTCGCGCTCGGTCGGCGAGAAACCGCGGAACTCGGCGTCGATCTGTCCGCCGGCCAGCGCATTGACCCGCGCGGCCGAAGTCATGGTGACCGAGCGGAAGCCGTCGAGATAGGGCCGGCCCTTGCGGAAATAGTCGGCGAAGCGCTCGCCGGTCCAGTGGGAGCCGGCGACGTGCTCGACGAACTTGAAGGGCCCGGTGCCCATGATGTTCTTGGCCGGGAAGTTCGGATCCTGCTTCAGCCGCGCGGCGCTGTAGACGCAGTTCCAGGGCGACGCGAAGTTCGTCATCATCGACGCGTCGACTTCCTTCATCTTGAAGACGACGGTCAGCGGATCGGGCGCCTCGACCGAGGCGACCTTCGTGAAGGAGGCCTGGCGATTGGAGACGATGCCGTCCGGCGGGTTGATGATCCGGTCGTAGGTCGCCTTGAGGTCCGCCGAGGTCAGCACCGTGCCGTCATGGAACTTGACGTTCGGGTGCAACTTGAAGGTGTAGGTCAGGCTGTCGGGCGAGACGTCCCAGCTCGCGGCGAGGTCGCCGACGATGTTGGGATAGTTGCCGGGCTCGAACTTCATCAGCGTCGAATAGTGCGGGGCCACGCGCTGCATGACCGCGAAGGTGCCCGTCGCGTGGCAGTCGTAGGTCGGCGGCTCGGCAATGATCGCCCAGCTGAGCGTGCCGCCACGCTGCGGCGTCTCGGCCACCGCGGCGAGCGGCAGCGTCGCCAGGATCGCCGCGGCTATGGTTGATGTGAGCGCTTTCATATTCCGTATCCTCCCGGGGGGTTTTCTTTGCGGAAGCGGGCTCAGGTCTTGAACTTGGGGTCCAGCCAGTCGCGGAGCGAATCGCCGAAGAGGTTGAAGGAAAAGACGGCAAGCGAGATGGCCGCGCCGGGGAAGAGGATCATCCACGGCGCCTCCTGGTAGAAGTTCGCGGAATCGCCGGACAGCATCAGTCCCCAGGCGGGCTTGGGCTCCGACACGCCGAGGCCGAGGAAGGACAGCGAGGCTTCGAGCAGGATCGCCTGCGCCACATAGGCCGTCAGCATGATGAGGTAGGGCGCCAGCACGTTCGGCAGCATGTGCCGGAATATGATGTGCCTGTCGGAGTAGCCGCCGGCGCGGGCGGCGTCGACATAGGGCATCTCGCGGATCGCCAGTGCCGAGGAGCGGACGACGCGCGCGACGCGGGGCACGATCGGGATGGCGATGGCGGCGATCAGGTTGACGTCGATGCCGCCGATGGGGCGGTGGCCGAGGACGGCGACCACGACCAGCGCCAGCACGATGATGGGATAGGACAACAGCACGTCGATGAAGCGCTGGATGGCGAGGTCGACCCGGCCGCCGAAATAGGCCGAGGTGACGCCGATGACCGCACCCAGCGAGCAGCCGGTGAAGGACGAGACGAAGCCGATCGTCAGCGCGGTGCGGGCGCCATAGATGATGCGGGTCAGGATGTCCCGCCCGAATGCGTCGGTGCCGAAGGGATGCTCCCAGGACGGCGCCGTGAGCATGGCGACGAAGTCGATCGCCTCGGGATCGTAGGGCGCGATCACGTCGGCGAGGATCGCGGCCGCGCCCATCACCAGGATCACGAAGAGGCCGGCCGCGCCCAGGGGCTGGTAGCGGATGAAGGCCAGGATGGGATGGAGCCGGCGCACGCCGGGAACGGCGGCGTCGGACGCGACGGCGGGTTGCGCTGCGGTGGCCATTGGCGATCCCCCGTCAGGCGTAGCGGATGCGCGGATCGAGCACGCCGTAGAGCAGGTCGATCACGAGGTTGACGACGGTGAACATGACGGCGATCAGCAGGACCAGGGTCTGGACGATGATGAAGTCGTTGCGGCCGACGGCCTCGACGAAGAGGCGCCCGATCCCGTTGAGGTTGAAGACCTGCTCGGTGACGACGAGCCCGCCGATGAGGAAGGCGAACTCGAGCCCGACCACGGTGATCGCCGGCAGCAGCGCGTTGCGCATGGCGTGGCGGCCGACGACCAGGCGCTCGTAGACGCCCTTCGCCCGGGCGGTGCGGATATAGTCCTCCTTCATCACCTCGATGATCGAGGAGCGCACCATGCGGGCGACGACCGCCGAATAGCGGTAGCCGACCGCCAGCGCCGGCCAGATCAGCTGCGACATGTTGGCGATGGGGTCTTCGGTGAAGGGCGTGTAGGTGACCGGCGGCGACCAGGCGAAGAAGGTCAGCAGCCCCATGATCATCAGCATGCCGAGCCAGAACGAGGGTACCGCGAGCCCGGCGATGGTCACGATGCGAACGCCGTAGTCGATCCAGGTGTCGCGGAAGAGCGCCGATATCGTGCCCAGCGGCAAGGCTATGAGCACGGATATGACGGCGGCCATGACCGCCACCTGCAATGTCAGCCCGATGCGGACGCCGATCTCGTCGATGACGGCGCGGCCCGTCCACATCGAGGTACCGAAGTCGAGGGTGACGAGCCCCTTCATCCAATCCCCGAACTGGACGACCACCGGCTTGTTGAGGCCCAGCCGCTCGCGCTCGCGCTCGATCACCTCCTGGGTGACCGTGCCGCCGTCGCCGCGCAGCTTGATCTCGACGATGTCGCCCGGCACCACCCGCAGCATGAAGAAGGTGAGGACGGCGACGCCGAGCAGGGTCGGCACCATCAGGAAGATTCGCTTGGCGATGTAGCGCAGCATTGCGGCTCGACCCGTCAGATCTTGATGCAGGCGGCGAAATGGCCCGGGCGGACCTCGCGCACCTCGGGCACCACGCGCCGGCACTCTTCGGTCGCCAGCGGGCAGCGGGTGTGGAAGACGCAACCGGGTGGCGGCGACAGCGGCGACGGCAGTTCCCCGGTCAGCGCGCGCGGGGTCCGGGCGCGCTCCAGCGCCGGATCGGGCACCGGGGCGGCGTCGAGCAGAGCCTGGGTGTAGGGATGCAGCGGCGCCCGGTAGAGCTCGTCGCGGTCGGCCATCTCCATCACCCGGCCGAGATACATGACGACGATCCGGTGCGAGATGTGCCGGACCACCGCCAGGTCGTGGGCGATGAAGAGGTAGGTGAGGCCCAGCCGTTCCTGCAGCTCGTCCAGCAGGTTGATGATCTGCCCCTGGATCGAGACGTCGAGGGCCGAGACCGGCTCGTCGCAGACGATGAAGCTGGGATCCATCGCGAGCGCGCGGGCGATGCCGACGCGCTGGCGCTGGCCGCCGGACAGCTGGTGCGGATAGCGCTCGGCGAAGTCGGCATAGAGGCCGGACTGGACCAGCAGCTCGGCCACCCGCTCGCGCGCCTCCTTGCGGGCGACGCCGCGGCGGAAGACCAGCGGCTCGGCGATGATGTCGCCGATCGTCATGCGCGGATTGAGCGAGCTGTAGGGATCCTGGAAGATGACCTGGATCTTCGTCCGCAGTTCCTTCATGCGCGAGCGCGACGCCGTCACCAGATCCTCTCCGGCAAAGCGCACCTCGCCGCCGGTCGCCTCCTCCAGGCGCAGGATGGTGCGCCCGATCGTCGTCTTGCCGCAGCCGGACTCGCCGACGAGGCCCAGCGTGCGGCCGCGCTCGATCTGGAAGGAGACGTCCTGCACGGCCCGCACGACGCCCTTGGCGCCCATCAGGCCGCGGCCGCGGACCTCGAAATGCTTGGTCAGGCCGCGGACGTCGACCAGGATTTCGGTCGCGGCCGACGTGGCGGTCACCGCGGGCGGCGATGCCGTCGCCTCGGCCAGCCCCTGGGCCAGTTCCTCGGCGCGGTGGCAGGCCGAGCGCTGGCCGTCGCCGGCATCGTGGTAGGGCGGATCGATCGCGCACTGGTCGATCCGGAAGGGGCAGCGGGCGGCGAAGCGGCAGCCCGACGGCGGCGCCAGCAAGTTCGGCGGTAGCCCCTCGATGGTCGCGAGCTTGGCGTCGCGGGGCCGGTCGAGACGCGGCACCGAGCGCATCAGGCCGATCGTGTAGGGATGGCGCGGGGCGCCGAAGACCCGGTCGGCCGGCCCCTCCTCCACCACCCGGCCCGCATACATCACCGCCACCCGGTCGGCGTAGCGCGCGACGATGCCGAGATTGTGGGTGATGATGACGAGGGTGATGCCGAGGCGCCGCGACAGCTCCTTCATCAGCTCCAGGATCTGCGCCTGGATGGTGACGTCGAGGGCGGTGGTCGGCTCGTCGGCGATGATGAGCTTGGGATTGCAGGCAAGGCCGATCGCGATCATCACGCGCTGGCGCATGCCGCCCGAGAACTGGTGCGGGTACTGGCCGAGCCGGCGCTCGGCGTCCGGGATGCCGACGAGGCCCAGCAGCTCGGTGGCGCGCGCCCGCGCCTGCTCCTCGCTCATGCCGAGATGGATCTTCAGCGGCTCCATGATCTGCAGCCCGATCGTCAGGATCGGGTTCAGGCTGGTCATCGGCTCCTGGAAGATCATCGAGATGTCGCGGCCACGGCGCTCGCGCATCTCCTCCTCCGACAGGGTGAGGAGGTCGCGGCCCTCGAACAGGATGCGGCCGCCGGCGACGCGGCCGGCCGGCTTGGCGAGCAGGCGCATGACCGCCAGCGCCGATACCGACTTGCCGCAGCCGGACTCGCCGACCAGGGCCATGGTCTCGCCCGGCTGGACGGACCAGTCGACCCCGTCGACCGCCTTGACCACGCCACGACCGGTGGAGAACTCGACCCGCAGGCCCTCGACGGAAATCAGCGGCGCGGTGTCGGACGCGGCAATCGGCGTCGGCTCCAGAACTGTGGCGCTCTCCATTCCCCGTTCCGCGTTGGTGAGGCAGAATATAGGATATAAGTTACACGATGCAGTCTGGCCGCCAACCCCTTAATCATGCTGCACAGGCCGGAGGCACGGTTCGCGCGAGCCATTGCAAGCCATATCGGCTGCGAATGCAACCGCTTACATCATGGGACGGAACGACAGGACAGGATGAAAAAATGCGCATCGACGATCTGAACGGCAAAGCGGCCCTCGTCACCGGCTCCTCCACGGGAATCGGTGCCGCCGTCGCCCGCGGCTTCGGTGCCCAGGGCATGATGGTGGCCGTGCACGGCAATTCCAGCATGGCCGAGGCCGAGGCGGTGGCGGCCGACGTCGAGGCGGCTGGCGGCCGCGCCGTCGTGCTGAAGGCCGACGTCCGCGACATCGGCGAATGCGCCCGCCTCGTCGAGGCGGCGCAGGCCGCCTTCGGCCGGCTCGACGTGCTCGTCAACAACGCCGGCGGCGTCGTCGAGCGCAAGCCGCTGCGCGACATCGACGACGACCTGTATTTCCGGATCGTCCAGCTCAATGCGCAGTCGGTCTTCGCCTGCTCGCGCGCGGCCCTGCCGATCATGGAAGCCGGCGGCGGCGGCGCCATCATCTCGACGACCTCGCTCGCCGCCCGCAACGGCGGCGGCAGCCGATCCACGCTCTACGCCGCCTCCAAGGGCTTCGTGTCGAGCTTCACCCGCGGCCTCGCCAAGGAAGTGGCGCGCCACAACATCCGCGTGAACGCGGTGGCACCCGGCGTCATCGGCAAGCCCGACAAGGGCAAGACGACCCCCGCCCACCAGCTCGAGGCGTCGATCAAGCTGACCCCGATGCGGCGCATCGGCACCGTCGAGGAGTGCGTCGGCGCCTATCTCTACCTCGCCTCGGGAGAGATGTCGGGCTTCGTCACCGGCCAGGTGCTGGAGGTCAATGGCGGCCTGCTGATGCCGTGACCGCCGCCCCGCGGCGGCTGGCATCGGCCGCCGCCGCGGGCCTATAGTGTCGCCCCTTCCCTCTTCCCTTCTGTTCCATTCCTGGAGGAAACGTGGCGACCAACAAGAAGAAGGTCCTGGTGCCCGACACCATGGGCAAGGCGGGTCTCAGCCTGCTGCAGGCGCGCGATGATGTGGAGGTCGCGGCCTTCACCAACTTCATCTCGCGGGCCGATTTCCAGGCGCTGCTGCGCCAGCACGGCGTCGTCAACGGCGTCATCCTCGGCGCGACGCCCTTCGGTCCCGAAGAGTCCGCCGCGACCCAGGGGCTGGAGGTCGTCGCGCGCATCGGTGTCGGCTACGATGCCGTCGACGTGCCGACGCTGAGCGCGCGCCGGGTGCCGCTGATGACCGCCGGGACGGCCAATTCCCCGTCGGTCGCCGAACTCGCCATGTTCTTCATGATGACGCTCGCCAAGCGCGGCGCCATGTTCAACCGGCTGGTCCAGGAGGGCCGCTGGGTCGCCGACCGCATGAAGCAGATGCCGGCCGACATGAACGGCAAGACCGTCCTCGTCGTCGGCTTCGGCCGCATCGGCACGCGGACCGCCAAGCGCTGCCTCGCGATGGAGATGGAGGTCCTGGTCCACGACCCCTACGTCTCCGAGGTCTCGATCCGCGCGTCCGGCTGCGAGCCGGCGCCCGACCTCGACGCCGCCCTCGCCCGGGCCGACTTCCTCACCCTCCACTGCCCCAAGACGCCCGAGACCATCGGCCTCATCGGCGCCGAGCGGCTCGCCCGCATGAAGCCGACCGCCTATCTCGTCAACACCGCCCGCGGCGGCATCGTCGACGAGGCGGCGCTGCACGCGGCGCTGACCTCCGGCCGGCTCGCCGGCGCGGGCCTCGACGTCTATGCCCAGGAGCCGCCCGATCCGAACCACCCGCTGCTCAAGCTCGATAGCGTCATCAGCGCCCCGCACATGGCCGGCGTCACCGCCGAGGCCGTCGAGCGCATGGCCGAGGCCTCCAGCCGCAACGTGCTGAGCGTCTTCGACGGCGCCCCGATCCGCGAGAACGTGATCAACAAGGACGTGCTGTCCTGATTGCGGCGGCGACACCGGCCAGTCGGGGTTGGTGTCGCCGCGCGGCTGTGCTGGCAGGTGATATGGAAGAGCGGAAGCACCGGATACGACGGGCGGACGCGCAAGATGCGGAGTTTCTCCTCAGTCTCTCCCCGCGCCTTGCCGGCGTGCCGAGACCGCATTGGCACACGGCTGAAGCCATGACGAACTTTCAGGATCGCTTCATGGCGGCGACGCTGTGTCCGCCGCTGCAAGGCTCGGTCACGCTCGTGGCGGAGGACGGCGAATCCGGTCGTCGCCTCGGCTACATCCATGCGCATCCGAGCCGCGACGGGGTCACGGAAGAAGCGTGCGGGCATGTGGCCATCATCGTCCTGGAGGCGGATGCCGAGGGGCGAGGCATCGCCGGCGTCCTGATGGCGGAAGCCGAGGGTTGGGCCAGGGCACAAGGCTGGCGCCTGCTCAGCATCGACGTTTTTGCCGACAACCAGCGCGCCGTGGACTTCTATCTCCGCGGTGGCTTCCGACCGGAATCGATCCGCCTCGTCAAGCCATTGCAGGATTAGCGGACGCGGCGGCATCGTCGACGAGCCGGCGCTGCATGCCGCGTTGACGTCCGGCCGGCTCGCCGGCGCCGGCCTCGACGTCTATGCCCAGGAGCCGCCGGATCCGAACCACCCGCTGCTCAAGCTCGACAGCGTCATCAGCGCCCCGCACATGGCCGGCGTCACCGCCGAGGCCGTCGAGCGCATGGCCGAAGCCTCCAGCCGCAACGTGCTGAGCGTCTTCGACGGCGCCCCGATCCGCGAGAACGTGATCAACAAGGACGTTCTAGAGTAAAACGACCCAATCAAGAGTCTCCACTCCGCAATTACATTTTGAATGCGGAGTGGAGGCAACCCTGTCGGCACCCAGGGATCGTAGACACACTCAGAGTTTCTTGGCAAAATCCGATCCAGGAGACGGCTTCGATGCTACACTTCCCAGTGATTTCACTGGCCGCAGAGCACCTTGCTATGGGCCATCTACTTCGCAGGAACATCCTCACTTATAAGGCGCCCCCAGGAAATGAGGGATACGACCTGATATGCATGCACCCTGATCCGCGCAGCAAGATTGGGAAAATTCTACGAATCCAAGTGAAAAGTCGATACCAGACAGATTGCGATCGTGGATTTCCCGTCAAACAAAAATCCATAGATGCGTTCGACTATTTGATTGTAGCATTCTTGAACGTGGGAAAATTCTTCGGAAAGAACGATGGTTCTTCAGGACAACTCGATCCGGAATTCTATACGTTGCCAAGAGAATTCATCAAAACTCACCACCACCAAGTTGGTGGATGGGAGAAGGTCATGCTGAAGAACCTGAGCGCCGACATCGCGCCGTATCGGAACGAGGCCGGCTTCGAGAATATCGCCGTCGATCTCGGCGTCGAAAGGCCACGCCGTCCGCCCCCACATGCGGTTGCCCCGCCTCCCGAAGAATGAGTCGCGATTCCCAGCGAAGCCGGTCGCTCCGCCTGCAGCCACCTATTTCGCGCTTTCATCCAACCGTCATGAAATCGTAAAGAGGCGGCGCTACCCACGGCCCTTTCAGCCTGGAGGGAACGCATTTGGCCGCGATCGTCCTGACCAACGTCTCCAAGGATTGGGGGGAGACGCGCGTCCTCGACGAGGTGTCCTTCGCGGCCGAGGCCGGGTCGCTGGTGGTGCTGCTGGGGCCGTCCGGCTGCGGCAAGTCGACGACGCTGCGCCTCATCGCCGGGCTCGACCAGGTGACCGCCGGGCGCATCGCGATCGACGGGCGCGACGTCACCGGGCTGCCGCCGGCCAGGCGCCGGGTGGCGATGGTCTTCCAGTCCTACGCCCTCTTCCCGCACCTCTCGGTGCGCGAGAACATCGTCTTCGGCCTCAAGGCGCGCAGCGTGCCGGCGGCCGAGCGCGAGCGCCGGCTGGCGCGGGCGGCCGACGTGCTGGGACTGGCGCAACTGCTCGACCGCAAGCCCTCGCAGCTGTCCGGCGGCCAGCAGCAGCGCGTGGCGCTCGGCCGGGCGATCGTCGCCGAATCGCCGGTCTGCCTGATGGACGAGCCGCTCTCGAACCTCGACGCGCAGCTGCGCGGCGAGATGCGGCGCGAGATCCGGGCGCTGCAGCAGCGCCTCGGCATGACGATGATCTACGTCACCCACGACCAGGTCGAGGCGATGACGATGGCCGACCGGGTGATCCTGATGGATCGCGGCCGCATCGCCCAGAACGGCCCGCCGGAGGAACTCTACGCCCGCCCGCGCACCGCCTTCGCCGCCCGCTTCATCGGCACGCCGCCGATGAACGTCGTGCCGGCCGACCCGCTGGGCGTGACGGCGCCGCGGCCGGGCCTGCTGCTCGGCATCCGGCCGGAGGCGATCGCGATCGGCACCGAGGGCATCCCCGCCACCGTGCGCAACGTCGAATATCTCGGCGCCGATAGCCTGATCGAGACCGAGGCGGCCGGCCAGACCATCTTCGCGAAGGCCGACGGCAAGTCGGAACTGTCGCCCGGAGCCGCCGTCCGTCTCGCCTGGGCCGAGACGGATTGTCACTGGTTCGACACGGAAACGGGCGAACGCCTGTAACGGACCGCGCCCAGGAAACGCCGGTCCCATAACCCGGAGGGGAGACGATAGCGATGCTGGTACGGACGATGAGAAGCATGGCGCTGGCCGCGGCGGGCGCCGCCATGTCGGTTGCCGCCGCCGCCCAGACGGTCGAGGTGCCGTTCTTTTTCCCCGTCGCCGTCGGCGGCCCCATCACCAAGCTGATCGACCAGTACGCGGCCGACTTCTCGAAGGAGAACCCTTCGATCAAGGTGACGCCGATCTATGCCGGCAGCTACCAGGAGACGATCGTCAAGGCGCTGACCGCGCACAAGAGCGGCAGCCCGCCGGTCACCTCGGTGCTGCTGTCGACGGACATGTTCACGCTGATCGACGAGGACGCGATCATCCCGATCGACAGCTTCGTCAAGACCGACGCCGACCGGGCCTGGCTGAAGAGCTTCTTCCCGGCCTTCATGATGAACAGCCAGACCGAGGGCAAGACCTGGGGCGTGCCGTTCCAGCGCTCGACCGTCGTCCTCTACTGGAACAAGGAGGCCTTCAAGGAGGCCGGCCTCGACCCCGACAAGCCGCCGCAGACCTGGGCCGAGCAGCTCGAGTTCGCCAAGAAGCTGACCAAGCGCGACGCCGCCGGCAACGTCACCCAGTGGGGCATGCAGGTCCCCTCCTCCGGCTTCCCCTACTGGCTGTTCCAGTGCTTCACGACGCAGAACGGCGTCGAGCTGATGAACCAGGCCGGCGACACGACCTATTACGACAAGCCCGAGGTCGTCGAGGCGCTGCAGTACTGGGTCGACCTGTCGACCAAGCACAAGGTGATGGCGCCCGGCGTCATCGAGTGGGGCACCACGCCGAAGGACTTCTTCGAGCGCAAGACGGCGATGATGTGGACGACGACGGGCAACCTGACCAACGTCCGCAACAATGCCAAGTTCGACTTTGGCGTCGCCATGCTGCCGGCCGGCAAGCGCCGCGGCAGCCCGACCGGCGGCGGCAACTTCTACGTCTTCAAGAAGAGCACGCCGGCCCAGCAGGAGGCGGCGGTCAAGTTCATCCAGTGGATCACCTCGCCCGAGCGCGCCGCCCAGTGGGGCATCGACACGGGCTATGTCGCCGTCCGCCCCGACGCCTGGGAGACGCCGGCGATGAAGAAGTACGTCGCGGGCTTCCCGGCCGCCGCCGTCGCGCGCGACCAGCTGCCCCACGCCGTCGCCGAACTGTCGACGCACGAGAACCAGCGCGTGACCAAGGCCCTCAACGACGGGCTGCAGGCGGCGCTGACCGGGGCCAAGACGCCGGCCCAGGCGATGAAGGACGCGCAGGCCGAGGCGCAGCGCATCCTGCGCCCCTACCAGCGCTGACGGAACCGGGGGCGGACGCCGGCGGCGCCCGCCCCCAACCCCGCATCCCACCCGCATGACCCGCGTCAACGCCCATGTCGCCGGCTGGCTGCTGCTGCTGCCGGCCGTCGCCTTCCTGGCGCTCTTCACCCACTGGCCGGCCGTCGCGACGCTGATCGACAGCTTCCATTCGACGCCGCGCGGCCGTCGCCCCGCCGCCTTCGTCGGGCCGGACAATTATGCGGTGATGATCGACGATCCGGTCTTCTGGCAGTCGGTCTCGAACAATCTCTGGTTCGCCGTCGGCACCATCCCGGTCTCGATCGCGCTGGCCATCCTCATGGCGCTGTGGGTGAACGACCGGCTGGCGGGGCGCACCTGGCTGCGCACGGCCTATTTCACGCCGACCGTGCTGCCGATGATCGCGGTGGCGAACATCTGGCTCTTCTTCTACACGCCGCAGTACGGGCTTCTGGAGCAGGTGACCGGCCTGTTCGGCGCCCCCTCGCACAACTGGCTGGGAACGCCGGACACGGCGCTCGCCTGCGTCATCGTCGTCGCGATCTGGAAGGAAGCCGGCTTCTTCATGATCTTCTATCTGGCGGCCCTGCAGCAGATCCCGCCGAGCCTGGCCGAGGCCGCCGCCCTGGAGGGCGCCTCGCGCGGCTACTACCTGCGCCGGATCGTCCTGCCGCTCTTGATGCCGACCACGATGTTCGTGCTGATCAACGCCGTCATCAACGCCTTCCGGATGGTCGACCACATCATCGTCATGACCCGCGGCGGGCCGGACAACGCAACCTCGCTCCTGCTCTTCTACATCTACGAGGTCGGCTTCAAGTTCTGGGACACGGCCTACGCCGCCGCCCTGACCATGGTGCTGGTGGTCGTGCTGGGCGCCGTCGCGCTCGCCCAGTACCTCTTCCTCGAGCGGCGGACGCACTACCAGTGAGCCAGGCCGCCCGCCGCTCGCCCTTCGAGCCGACCGGCTTCGGCCGCGTCCTGGAGACGACGGCGGCCTGGGTCCTGGCCGTGCTCTGGGCCCTGCCGCTGCTCTACGCCGTCTGGACGGCCTTTCATCCGGCCGAATTCTCCGCCCGCTTCGAGCTCACCGCGCCGCTGACGCTGCAGAACTTCGCCAATGCCTGGAACGCGGCGCCGTTCGGTCGCTACTTCGTCAACACGGTCGCGCTGGTCACGCTGATCCTCGTCAGCCAGTTCGTGCTCTGCACGCTGGCGGCCTATGCGTTCGCCCGCTTCCGCTTCTTCGGCGCCGACGTCGCCTTCTTCCTCGTCCTGCTGCAGCTGATGATCATGCCGGACATTCTGATCGTCGAGAACTACCGGACCATGGCGCGGCTCGGCATTCTCGACTCGATCCCGGCGATCGCCCTGCCCTACGTCGCCTCGGCCTTCGGCATCTTCCTGCTGCGCCAGACCTTCAAGCAGGTGCCGCGCGAACTCGACGAGGCGGCGCGCGTCGAAGGGGCGGGCAGCCTGCGCATCCTGCTGCGGGTCTACGTCCCGCTCGCCAAGCCGATCTACCTCGCCTATGGGCTGGTCTCCGTCAGCCACCACTGGAACAACTTCCTGTGGCCGCTGATCGTCACCAACTCGGTCGAATCCCGGCCGCTGACGGTCGGCCTGCAGGTCTTTTCGTCGACCGACCAGGGCATCGACTGGTCGATCATCACGGCGGCCACGCTGATCACCTCGGGCCCGCTGCTGATCGCGTTCCTGCTGTTCCAGCGGCAGTTCGTGCAGAGCTTCATGCGCGCCGGCATCCGCTGAAACCCTGTGTTGTGCCCCCCAGGCGGGTTGCATAGAATCGGTTGAATTGGGATGGCGGGTCCGGAGCCGGGCCCGCAGTCCGCGGGCGGCCACCGGGGATATACGGCCGAACATGACGCAACGCGATGGAGCGACCGGCGACGATCCGCAGCTGCGCACGGGTGCGCGGATGCTGGAGCTGGTCGACGTCCACAAATCCTATCGCGTCGGGCCGGTCGACATCCCGATCGTCAAGGGCGTGTCGCTCGCGATCGACGGCGGCGAGGTGCTGTCCATCATGGGCTCGTCGGGGTCCGGCAAGACCACGCTCATGAACATGATCGGCCTGCTCGACCGGCCGACGCAGGGCAAGGTCCTGATCTCCGGGCAGGACATGGCCGGCGCCTCGGCCGACCGGCTGGCGGACATCCGCAACCGCACCATCGGCTTCGTGTTCCAGCAGTTCTTCCTGCTGCCCCGCCTGTCCGCGCGCGAGAACGTGGAGCTGCCGCTCACCTACCGCGCCGTCCCCGAGGCAGAGCGCCGCCGCCGCGCGATGGCGGCGCTGGAGCGCGTCGGCATCGCCAAGCGCGGCGGCCATCGTCCGTCGGAGCTGTCGGGCGGCGAGCGCCAGCGCGTCGCGATCGCGCGGGCCATCGTCGGCGAGCCCGCCCTGATCCTGGCCGACGAGCCGACCGGCGCCCTCGACACCCGCACCGGCATCGAGGTCATGCGCCTGTTCCGGGAGATCAACCAGGAGCGCGGCACCGCCCTCGTCATCGTCACCCACGACCCGCACGTCGCCGACCAATGCCCGCGCCGAGTGGTGATGAGCGACGGCCGGCTGGTCGACGACACCGGCACCTTCGCGCACCAGGTCCGGCCGGCGGCATGATCCGGCTGCTCGGCGAAGCCGTCCGCAACCTCGCCGGCAACAAGCAGCGCTCGCTGCTGGCGCTGCTCGGCATCGTCATCGGCACCGGCTCGGTCATCGCCATGGTCAACATCGGGGCGATCGTCCGGCAGGAGGCGCTGCGCCAGTTCGAGGCGATGGGAACCGATCTCGTGACCCTCAGCGCCCGCGGCTCGAGCGAGGCCGGGAGCTTCCGGCCGGAGGAGATCACCGCCCTGCCGGAACGGCTGGCCGGCGTCCGCGTCGCCGCCGCCTACGGCCAGCGCGGCGAGCAGTTCGACCTGCCGGGTGCACCACCCATCCACGGCGCCCTCATCGGGTCGACGCCCGACTTCCTGCGCGCGGCGGAACTCTCGATCGCCGAGGGTCGGGCGCCGTCGCCGTTCGACGGGCCCGAACTCTTCGTCGTCGCCGGACGCGAGATCGCCGCCCACTGGCGCCGCGCCGGCCTCGATTTCGCGCTCGGCGACCGGATCCCCGGCCCCGGCGGCGCCTATCTCACGATCATCGGGCTGCTCGGGCCGGCGACGATCAATCCGCTGATCCCGCTCGACATGAACAAGGCCCTGCTGATGTCGGTCCTGGCCTTCCAGCGGATCGCGCCCGACACCGGCCTGACGGGCGCCGTCCTGCGAGCGGCGCCGGGCAGCGATCCGCGCGTGCTGGCCCAGTCGGCCGAACGCCAGCTCGGCAGCAGCGTCCCCGGCCGGATCGTGCAGGCCCGCAGCGCCGAGCAGATCATTGCCCAGATGGCCGGCCAGATGCGGCTCTACACCGTGCTGCTCGGGGCGATCGGCGGCATCTCGCTGATCGTCGGCGGTGTCGGGGTGATGAACGTCATGCTGGTGGCCGTGACCGAGCGCCGGCGCGAGATCGGCATCCGCATGGCGATCGGCGCCCGGCGGCGCTCGATCGTCACCATGTTCCTGGTCGAGGCGCTGTGCCTGTCGCTCGTCGGCGGCGCCATCGGCACGCTGCTCGGCATCGGCACGGCCTACGCGGCCGCCCACCTCGCCGGCTGGACCTTCGCCCTCGCCGGCGCCGCCATTCCGATGGGGGCCGGCGTGTCGGCGCTGGTCGGCGTCGTCTTCGGCTATCTGCCGGCGCGCCAAGCCTCGCGCGTCGACCCGATCGAAGCCCTGCGCTACGAATGACGACGATGTTGGCCAAGGCAGCCCGAAGCGGCCTCCTCGCGGTCGCCATCTTCTGCGCGGCCGCCGTGCCCGCGCGCGCCCAGCCGGCCGCGGTCGGCGAGGGCAGCTTCGCGCGCACGGTGGCGATCTCGCTGCCGGAGGCGGTCGCGCTCATGCTGCGCGACAATCGCGGCGTGCGCAGCGTCCTGCTCAGCCGGGCCGTCGACGACTTCAACCTGCGGGTCGCCGAGGACCAGTTCAACCCGCAGTTCTCGCTCTCGGCCTCGACCGGCTATTCGCGCCCGCAGCGTGCGCCCGGCGACGCCAGCCCACGCTCGACCCTGTCGGCCGGCTGGTCGCCCAGCGTCTCGCTGGCCCTGCCCTACGGCACCCAGATCTCCGCTTCGGCGTCGGGCGGATTCTCGCGCGACCGCGACTCCACCCGCTTCGACCAGGGCATCGACCTCGGCATTCTCCAGCCGCTGCTGCGTGGCGCCGGCAGCGACATCGCCACGGCCTCGCTCGAGATCGCCCGCATCAACCGCCGCATCCAGGCGCTGTCCACGGAAAGCGCCATCACCGGCAACATCGTGCTGGCGATCCAGTCCTATCGCAGCCTGATGCAGACGCGCGAGCAGATGCGGATCGCGGAGGATTCGGTCCGCCGCGCCATCGACCTGATGGAGGTCAACCGCCAGCTCGTGGCGGCCGGCCGTCTTGCCGAGGTCGAGATCGTGCAGAGCGAGGCCAACGTCGCGCGCCAGGAACTCTCGCTGCTGTCCGCGCGCAACAGCCTCGACGCCGCGCGCCTCGATCTGCTGCAGATCCTGGCGCTCGACACCGCCTTCGGCCTGACGCCGACCGAAACCCTGGCAACCGAGCGGCGCGAAGTCGACCTGCGCCAGGCGCTGCAGACCGCGCGCCAGTACCGGCCAGACTTTCGCCAGGCGCAGCTGCAGGTCGAGATCGCGGGGATCAACCTGCGGCTGGCCGAGGACGGGCTGCGCTGGGAACTCAATGCCATTGCCGTCACGTCGGTGAACTCGTCCGACCGCGGCTTCGGCTCCACCCTGCGCCGCGCCGTGCGGACCGAGCCGGCCTTCGCCTTCGGCCTCGAACTGCGGATTCCGCTCAGCAACCTCTCCGACCAGGCCCGCGCCTTCGCGGCCCGCGTCTCGCTGCAGCAGCAGGAACTGTCGCTGCGCGATCTCGAGCAGCGCATCGAGGCGCAGGTCCGCAACGCGCTGCGGCGCGTCGAGATCGGCTGGCGTTCCCAGCAGCTGGCCGAACAGTCGGTCCGGCTGTCCGAGCAGAAGCTCGACATCGAGCGGCAGCGGCTGCGCGCCGGCCGCAGCTCCAACTTCCAGGTCGTCACCTTCGAGGACGATCTGGTGCGCGCGCGCACCGACCTCTTGAGCGCGCGCATCGGCTATCTCAACGCGCTGACGGCGCTGGACGACGTCCTCGGCATCACGCTCCGGACCTGGGGCGTCCGCCTGGAGGCGCTATGACGGCCCCTCCCCGCCCCGGCGCGGAACACGCGCTGCGCGTCGTCGAGAGCATGACCAGCGGGGTCGTCACGCTCGACCCCGAGGGCCGCGTCACCGCCATCAACCAGCACGCCGCGCGCATCGTCGGGGTCGACCACGATGCGATCATGGGCCAGAGCCTGGTCGCGATCCTGCTCGAGGATCCGGCCAACGAGCACCTGACCGACACCATCGTCGAAGCCAGCTACGACGCCACCGGCCGCTACCACCGGCAGGTCGAACTGCACCAGGGCGACCGGCGGCGCATCCTCGATCTGCGGGCGAGCCTGCTGCGGGACGGATCGGACGCGGTCAGCGGCGTCGTCCTCGTCATCGACGACGTGACGGAGACGGCGCTGCTGCGCACCTCCGAGCAGCGGCTGGCCGAAGAGCTGCGGGTGCGCAACGAGAAGCTGACCGAAGCCTATCGCGGTCTCGAGGAGAAGACGCAGACCATCGCCGAGACGCGGCGGCGCATCCGCCGCTACGGCCTGGCCGGGCTGATCGTAGCGGTGGCGATCGCCGGCGGCGCCGGCTGGTACGCCTGGACCGCCGGCGCGCCGCCGAACCTGCCGCGTGCGGCCGCCGCCGGGACGGCCGGCGAGGCACCGGGGCTGACGGTCGCGCCGCGCCCGCTGCGCCAGACGGTCGGCATCACCGGCACGATCGAGCCCGGCAAGGTGGTCGAGGTCACCGCCCCCTTCGCCGGCGAGATCCTGGCCCGCGACTTCGTCTACGGCGCCCGCGTCACCGAGGGCCAGGAGCTGCTGCGCCTGGACGGGGGCGACATCGAACGCGAGCGGCGCAAGGCCGTCGCGGGGACCATGACGGCGCGCCAGAAGCTGGGCGAGCTCCTCGACTGGGAGCGCGGCAACGAGGTCCAGCGCGCGCGCCGCCAGCTCGCCCAGAATCGCCAGAACCTGGAGCGCATCCAGCAGCAGCTGCAGACGGCGTCCGACCTCCTGAAGCGCGGCATCATCGCGCGGCAGGAGCATGACAGCCTGGTCCAGCAGCAGCGCCAGATGGAGCTGCAGGTGTTCTCGTCCGAGCAGGACCTGGCGGCGACGATCCGCAAGGGCTCCGCCGACCAGGTGACGATCGCGCGCCTCGAACTCGCGACCGCCGAGGAAAAGCTGGAGGAACTGACGGGGCAGCTGGCCGACGCCCGCATCGTGGCGCCCGTCTCGGGCGTCGCGCTCCGGCCGCGCGCGCCCGCCACGGCGGCCGGCGGCGGCGACGCTGCGGGCGGGCGCGAACTTGCCATCGGCGCGCGGGTCGAGAAGGGCCGCACGATCCTGGAGATCGGCGACCTGTCCTTCCTCTCCGTCCGTGGCCAGGTCGACGAGATCGACGTCGGCCGCGTCCAACCGGGACTGCCGGTGCGGGTGACGAGCGCCGGCTTCGGCGGCCGCCCCCTCACCGGCCAGGTCGAGGCCGTGTCCTCCCAGGCAACGGTCGAGCGCGGCGGGCGCACCGCGCGGGCGCGCTTCGACGTTCTGGTGACGATCCGCGACCTCCCCCCGGAGGTGCGCGAGCGCCTGCGCATCGGCATGTCGGCGATGCTCGACATCGTGCTCTACGAGAACCCGGCCGCCATCCTCCTGCCCCCCGACCGCATCCGCCGCGGCCCGCAGGGCCCGCTGGCGCGGGTGCGCCGCGGCGGACAGGGCGAGCCCGAGGCGGTCGCGCTGACCCTCGGGGTCAGCATGCCGGAAGGGATCGAGGTGACGGCGGGACTCTCGCCCGGCGACGTCGTGCTGGCCCCCTGAGCGGCAGCGGCCGTCACCAGGAGCAGTTGCCGGTCGGATCCGCACCCGGCGGCAGTGAAATGATGGCAGGCTCGGCGCCCGGCGCC
This sequence comes from Allostella sp. ATCC 35155, assembly GCA_006738865.1. GTDB lineage: Bacteria > Pseudomonadota > Alphaproteobacteria > ATCC43930 > Allostellaceae > Allostella. The sequence continues at coordinate 1,267,759 of AP019701.1, read as the reverse complement.
GAGAGCGCCGCCGACGCCAGGATGCTTCTTCCGCTCCCTACTGCGGCCCGATATGGTTGTGCGCCGGCCTCGCCGGAACGATACCTGGATTTGTCGTGCACTCTCGGGCCTCGTCGGCGACCCGGATCACGTCTCCATCCCCACCTGCGAGGACGCGCGAGACCGCATGAAGCTCATCACCTGGAACATCCAGTGGGGCCTCGGCATCGATGGCCGCCTCGACCTCGCCCGCATCGTCGCGGATGCCCGGCGCATCGCGGACTTCGACGTCCTCTGCCTGCAGGAAGTGGCGGACAATTTCCCGGAACTGAAGCAGAGCCGGGGCGAGAACCAGTTCGCCGAGCTGGCATCGCTGCTGCCGGGCTATGCCGCCATCGAGGGCGCGGCCGTCGACCTGCCGGACGGCCACGGCGGCCGCAAGCGGTTCGGCAACATGATCCTGTCCCGCCTGCCGGTCGGCCGCGTCCTGCGCCACGCCGCGCCCTGGGTGGCCGACGGGCAGCGCTCGATGCCGCGCCTCGTCCTCGAGGCGCTCGTCCATGCCCCGTTCGGCCCGGTCCGGGTGATGACCACGCACCTCGAATTCTATTCCGCCGACCAGCGCTCGGCCCAGGTCGCGACGATCCGCGACGCCCACCGGGTCGCCGCCGAGCGCGCCGCCCGGCCGCCGAAGCACGGCAACGGCACGTTCGATCCCGATGTCCAGACCCCATCGGCGATCGTCACCGGCGACTTCAACATGACGCCCGACGAAGCGATCCTGCGCGCCCTGCTGGATCCCTTCGACGGTCCGGTGCCGGGCTTCCGGGACGCCTGGACGGTAGCCCATGGCGCGGCGCCGCACCCCCACTCCTTCTGCATCTTCGAGCAGCTGCACAAGCCGCCGCACACCAGCGACTACATCCTGGTGACGGAGGATCTGGCTCCGCGGGTGCGCCGGGTCTTGTACGACATCGACACCCAGGTGTCCGACCACCAGCCGGTCCTGCTGGAACTCGACTGACCGTCTCCGCCGCCAGCCCAGGACGCCGATGCCCATCACCAGTACCGCCTTCGCCCGCACCACGCTGGCGCTCGTCTTCGCCGGCGCACTGGCACTGCTCGCCATCGTCGGCGCGTCCCTCTGGCTCGTCGACCGCACGTCGGAGAACGCCGAGGCCCTCGTTCAGGGCCACCAGTTCCGCGCCCGGACGGCGGCGATCCTGTCCTCGATGCAGGATGCCGAGACGGGGCAGCGCGGCTTCGTCATCACCCGTGACGAGCAGTATCTCGAACCCTACGAAGAAGCCCGGGCCCGCCTCGTCAGCCAGATCGCCTGGCTGCAGGAGCAGACGCGATCGCGGCCGGACGAGCGGGCGGCGATCGAGCGAACCGGTGCGCTGATCGACACGAGGCTCGCCGAACTCGAGGCGATCATCGCCATGGTCCGGGCCGACCGGGTCGGCGAGGCCGTCGCCCTCATCCGCACCAATCGCGGCAAGCGGACGATGGACGCCCTGCGGGAGGTGCTGAATACGCAGGTCGATGCCATCGACCTCCACATCGCCGAGGCCATCGATGCCACACGGGCGAGCGCGACCGCTCTCAGCTGGGCCGTGCTGGTCGGCGCACTTGCAATCGCGCTGTTCGCCGGGGCATCGATCTGGCTGTCCGTGCGCTACACGCGCGACCTCGTGAGCGCCCGCCAGGAGGTGCAGGAGCTGAATTTCAGCCTCGAGGAGCGGGTCGCCGACCGCACGGCGGAACTGGCGCGCGCCAACGACGAGATCCAGCGCTTCGCCTACATCGTCAGCCACGATCTCCGCGCGCCGCTGGTGAACGTCATGGGGTTCACGAGCGAACTGGAGGTCTGCCTCACCCAGATCCAGCAATATGTCGAACGGACCGCGGAGGCGGCCGATCCGGACACGCTCACCGAGGTGCGGCAGGCGGCCTTCGAGGACCTGCCGGAAGCGCTGGGCTTCATCCGCTCGTCGACCACGCGCATGGACCGGCTCATCAACGCCATCCTCAAGCTGTCGCGGGAGGGCCGCCGCAGCCTGACGGCGGAGCGCATCGACATGGGCGCCCTGCTCGACGCGGCGGCAGCCAGCGTCCAGCACCAGCTGCAGGCCGGCGACGGCTCGATCACGGTCGAGAAGCCCGTGCCGAACATCCAGTCCGACCGGCTGGCGATCGAGCAGATCTTCGGCAACCTAGTCGACAATGCGGTCAAGTACCTCGACCCTGCCCGCCCCGGCCGGATCGTCGTGCGCGGCCGCGAGGAGGGCGCCCGCCTCGTCTTCGAGGTCGAGGACAACGGGCGCGGGGTGGCGCCCCAGGACCATGAGCGGATCTTCGAACTGTTCCGGCGTTCCGGCACCCAGGACAAGCCGGGCGAGGGTATCGGGCTCGCCCATGTCCGGACCCTGGCACGCCGCCTCGGCGGCGATGTGACGCTCGAATCGACGCTTGGTCGGGGTACCGTCTTTAGAGTAATTCTACCGCGCAGGGCCGACGGTTTCGCCGCCAGACCCACCGCCTGAAGGACCCGTCATGAATGCTGCCGCCCAGGCCGTGACCATCGTCATGATCGAGGATGACGAGGGCCACGCCCGCCTCATCGAGAAGAACATCCGGCGCGCCGGCGTTCACAACGAGATCGTGCCCTTTACCGACGGCACCAGCGCCCTGACCTTCCTGTTCGGCCAGGACGGCTCGGGCCAAGTGAGCGCGGGCCGCGGCCTGCTGATCCTGCTCGACCTCAACCTGCCGGACATGACCGGGGTCGACATCCTGGCCAAGGTCAAGGCCAACCCCCACACCAAACGCTCCCCCGTCGTCGTCCTCACCACCACCGACGACCAGCGCGAGATCCAGCGCTGCTACGACCTCGGCGCCAACGTCTACATCACCAAGCCCGTCAACTACGAGGCGTTCGCCAACGCCATCCGGCAGCTCGGCCTCTTCTTCGCGGTGATGCAGGTGCCGGAGATCGACTGACCGTGACCGAGCCGCGGGCGCGCCTGCTCTATATCGACGACGACGCCGGGATCGCGCGGCTGGTCCGGCGCACCCTGGAGGCGCGCGGCTTCGCCGTCGAGCATGCCGCCGACGGAACCGCCGGACTTGCGCGCATCGAAGCCGGCGGGATCGACGTCGTCGCGCTCGACCATTTCATGCCGGGAGAGACCGGGCTCGATCTTCTGCCGCGCATCCGCGAGCTGCCCGATGCGCCGCCGGTGGTCTACGTCACCGGCTCGGAGGACAGCCGCGTGGCGGTCGCCGCCCTGAAGGCGGGCGCGGTCGACTATGTCTGGAAGGATGTCGAGGGCACCTTCCGCGAACTCCTGGCGGAGGCCGCCGACCAGGCCCTGGCGCACGAGCGGCTGCGGCGCGCCAAGGCGGAGGCCGAAAGCGAGACGCGCGCCGCCCGCGACCGGGCCGAGATGCTGCTGCGCGAGGTCAACCACCGCGTCGCCAACAGCCTCGCCCTCGTCGCCGGCCTCGCCTTCATGCAGGCCCATTCCCTGAAGGATCCCATAGCCAAGGCGGCGCTGGAGGAGATGCAGGCGCGGATCACCGCGATCGCCGGCATCCATCGTCGCCTCTACACGTCGGACGATGTCCGCTTCGTCGAGATCGACGCCTATCTCAAGAGCCTGATCGAGGAGCTTCAGGCGGCGATGCGGGCGAGCGGCCGCGAGCATCCGATCCACCTGCAGGCCGACCCCATCCGGATACCGACCGACAAGGCCGTCTCGGTCGGCGTCATCGTCACCGAACTGGTGACCAACGCCTACAAGTACGCCTATCCCGCCGGCACCGAAGGGGCCGTCCGGGTCGAAATCCGCAACCGCGAGCCGCATGGGGTGTCGCTGGTGGTGGAGGATGACGGCATCGGCTGGGCCGGCGAGGGCCAGGCGCGCGGCACCGGGCTCGGCTCCCGGATCGTCAAGGCGATGGCGAGCGACCTGAAGACGGCGGTGCGCTTCGACGCCAGCCACCGCGGGACCCGGGTGCTGCTCGAATTCGCGATCTAGCCGCTTCCCAGCCTGGTTGCCGACCCTGGCCGGATGCCCGCTACGGCCGGATTTCGATCTCCGTGCCGTCGGCGACCATCGCCCAGATCTCGTCCATCTCCGCGTTGCGGACGGCGATGCAGCCTTCGGTCCAGTCACGCTTCTTCTGCGCGCGCTCCCACGAACGCGGATTGTTCGGCTGGCCGTGGATGAGGATGAGCCCGCCCGGCGAGACCCCGCGGGCGCGGGCCCGGGCGCGATCCTCACCGTTGGGATAGGAGATCTTGAGGGCGCGATAGTAGTTGCTGCGGTCGTTGCGGCTCTCGATCTGGTAGACGCCCTCCGGCGTGCGCCCGTCGCCCTCTTCCTGCTTGTGGCCCAGCGTCTGCCAGCCGAGGTCGACGCGGTAGGTCCGGAGCGGCTTACCCTCGCGCATCAGTTCGAGGCGGCGGTCCATCTTGTGGACGACGATGCGGTCGGCCATCGGCGGCAGCGGCGCGCCGTCCGGGGGCGTCAGGCTGGCGCGGCGGAAGGCCGGCAGCGGCGGCGGTGCCGCAATGTCGAAGCGCACGGCCCGGGCCGGCTCGGCGAAGCTGCCCGCGGTCAGCGCCGCGGTCTGCTCGCCCCGTGGCGGCGCAGCATCCGGCACCGTCGTGACGGCGACCGGTCGGTCGACGCAGGCGGCCAGCGCCGCCGCGATCGCTGCAATCCAGAAAACCCGCATCGCGCCCCGAACCCGCTTCCCTCGCCTAGCGGCCGAGCATCGCCATCAGTTCGCGCCATTCGCGCGCGCCGAGGCCGCTGCCGGCCTGCTCCACCGTCTCGCCGTCCAACATCCGCCGCACGACCTCCAGCATCTTCCCCGACAGCGTCGCGGCGCCCAGCCGGTAGTCGAGGAAGGCGTCGTGGACCATGGGCACCCAGCGGCGCACCGCCTCCATCATCGCGTCGGCATAGACGCGGATCTCGTACTGCGCATGAGGGTCGGCTCGCAACGACAGGAAATGCAACAGATTGTGAAGGTCGACCTTCCAGTACCACTGGGTGTAGACGTTGAGCGTCAGATTCATCCGCGCCAGTTCGCGCGCCAGCCCGGCGCGGGCGGAATCGACGGCCCCGCCCTCCTCCGCCTCGTTGAGCATCCAGAGATAGTCGTCATAGGTCTGGGCCGCGTCGCGCCGCAGGATCGCCAGCACCTCCTCGGCCTCCGCGCCCTCCAGGACGGCACCGCGGCCCTGGCGATTGACGGCCGACTGGGCGGCGAGCTGCTCGGGCGCGGGGATGTAGAACTCGCGATCGAGGACCGAGTAGCGCGCCGAATACTCGTTCACGTTCGCCGTGCGATGGCGAATCCACTGCCGCGCGACGAACACCGGCAGCTTCACATGGAACTTGATCTCGCACATCTCGAAGGGCGTGGTGTGCCGGTGGCGCATCAGGTAGTTGATGAGCCCCCGATCCTCGCTGACCTTGCGCGTGCCGCGGCCGTAGGAGACGCGGGCGGCCTGGACGACGGCCGCATCGTCCCCCATGTAGTCGATCACCCGGACGAAGCCATGGTCGAGGACGGCCATCGGCTGATGAAGGATCTCCTCCAGCGCCGGCACGGTCGCTCGGAGAGTCGGTCGGGTTTCCGCGCGGGCTTCCGCGATCTCCCGCTGCTGGTGGTCGGTCAGGGCCATCGGCCGAACCTGTATCACACAAGGCTGCCATGTTCGCGTGGTTCGAGCGTCGCATCGACCCCTTCAAGCCGGCGCCTGTCGCCCAGCCGCCGGCCGGGCTGCTGGCGTTCTACTGGCACTATATCCGGCAGGTCTGGCCGGTCTTCGTGGCGCTGCTGGTGACCGGCGGGCTGGTGGCGCTGCTCGAGGTCGCGATGTTCCGCTACATCGCGCGCATCATCGACCTCCTCAAGGACACCGAACCCAGCCGCTTCTTCGCGGAGCACGGCTGGAGCCTGCTCGGCATGGCCGCGGTCGTCCTGATGCTGCGGCCGGTGCTGGGACTCGTGCACGACATGATCGTGCGCCAGACGGTGGTGCCGAGCCTGACCAGCCTGGTGCGCTGGCAGGGGCACCGCTATCTCGTGCGGCAGAGCCTCGCCTTCTTCCAGAACGACTTCGCCGGCCGGCTCGCGACGCGTGTGCTGCAGACGGGCGTGGCGCTGCGCGAATCGGTGATGGAGCTCGTCGGCTCGGTCTGGTTCGTCGTCGTCTACGCCGTCAGCGCCATCGTCCTCTTCGCCGAGGCCGACCCGCTGCTCGCCGTGCCCCTGCTCGTCTGGATCGCGGCCTATGTCACAACGCTGTGGATCATGGTGCCGCGGGTGCGCGCGCGGGCACGCGCCGCATCGGAGACGCGCTCGGCGCTGACCGGGCGGATCGTCGACAGCTACACCAACATCACCACGGTCAAGCTCTTCGCCCATGCCGAGCGCGAGGACGCCTATGTCCGCAGCGCGATCGACCGCAACACCGAGGCGGTGCGGGCCCAGGTGCGTCTCGTGACCATCATGAGCGGCATCATCTCGGCCATGAACTGCGCCCTGATCGGCGCGACGGTCGGGCTCGCCGTCTGGCTGTGGAGCCAGGGCGCGGTGACGCAGGGCGCGATCGCGCTGACGGCCGGTCTCGCCATCCGCATCTACAACATGTCCGGCTGGGTCATGTGGGTCGTCACCGGCATCTTCGAGAATGTCGGCGTCGTCCAGGAAGGCATGGAGACGCTGGCCCGGCCGCACGCGGTCGTCGACCGCCCGGATGCGCAGCCGCTGCGGGTGACGGCGGGCGAGATCGCCTTCGACCGCGTCCGCTTCCACTATGGCCGGCCGTCGGGCGTCATCGAGGAGCTGTCGCTGACCGTGCGGCCGGGCGAGCGCCTCGGCCTGGTCGGCCGCTCGGGCGCGGGCAAGTCGACGCTGGTCAACCTGCTGCTGCGCTTCCACGACCTGGAAGGCGGCCAGATCCGGATCGACGGCCAGGACATCGGCGCCGTCACCCAGGAAAGCCTGCGCGCCGCCATCGGCGTCGTCACCCAGGACACCTCGCTGCTGCACCGCTCGGTCCGCGACAATATCCGCTACGGCCGGCCCGACGCCGACGACCGCCAGATCGAAGGCGCGGCCGCCCGCGCCCACGCCGACATGTTCATTCCCGACCTGGTCGACCCGCAGGGCCGCAGCGGGCTCGGGGCCCATGTCGGCGAGCGCGGCGTCAAGCTGTCGGGCGGCCAGCGCCAGCGCGTCGCCATCGCCCGCGTGCTGCTGAAGGATGCGCCGATCCTGGTCCTCGACGAGGCGACGTCGGCGCTCGATTCGGAGGTCGAGGCGGCGATCCAGGAGGATCTCGACCAGCTGATGGCCGGCAAGACGGTGATCGCGATCGCCCACCGCCTGTCGACGATCGCGCGCATGGACCGGCTCGTCGTCATGGACAAGGGCCGCATCGTCGAGGTTGGAACCCACGCCGAGCTGGTCGCGGCCGGCGGCATCTATTCCGGCCTGTGGCGGCGCCAGTCCGGCGGCTTCCTCGGCGCCGATGCGGCCGACACGGAAGCCCACGCAGCGGCGTGAGGCACCGGCCTTGACGCAGGTCAATGCCGCGACGGCCGGCGTGACGGACGATCCCTCTCGACCCCAGGGGAGGATCCATGACCCATCACCACGCCGTCGTCTGGCTCGATCACCAGGAAGCCCGCGTCTTCACGTTCAACCCGGACGAGGCGGACCGGACGGTGCTGCACGCGCACGGTCCCCACCGCAACCTGCGCCACGGCAAGGGTCACCTGATGGGGCGCAAGAGCCCGCCGGACCGCGAGTTCCTCCACGCCATCCTCGACGCCGTGCAGGGGGTGCCGGAGATCCTGGTCGTCGGCCCCGGGCAGGCGAAGCTGGAATTCATCAAGTACGTCCACGACGCCGCCCCCGACCGCGCGGACCACATCGTCGGCGTCGAGACGCTCGACCATCCGACCGACAATCAGATCGTGGCGCACGCCCGCACCTACTTCCTGAAAGCCGACCGGATGCTGCCGCAGCGGTGACGCAAGTCGCCGCTCAGGCCGCGAGGTCGGTCCGGATCAGCCCCTTGTCCATCTCGAGGCATTCGAGCCGGCCCCCGTCGGGAAGCCGGATGGCATAGGACCGTCCCCGGCGCCATCCCAGCGCCTCGTACAGCGGAATGCCGGAGAGGGTCGCGGCGAGCCGCATATGCTCGACGCCGAACAGCACCGCGTCCTCCTCGGCCAGCTGCATGATGGCGGTGGCGATGCCGCGGCGGCTGTGCTCGGGGCAGACGAAGACGCTGCGCACCGTGGCGAACCCGGCCGGCTGCAGCCCCTGCCCGTCGCCGGCATAGGTCGGGCGCTGGCGTGACCAGCCGCCGCTGCCCACCGGCCGATCGAGGCCGTCGACCGCGATGAAATAGTGGCCCTCGGCAACGACGCGCTCGTCCATCGTCCCGATCTGGGCGAGATACCGCTCGACCAGGGCGGGATCGTAGAACCGCGTGCCCAACGTCCGCATCGAGCGCGCCTGCATGGCGCGGATCGCCGGAATATCGGCCGCGACGGCCTTTCGGAGCCGGTATTCGGCGGTCTGCATCGCACTTCCTCCTCGCTTGCGCGCCTGGTCTCGGCAGGCCTTCGGAAGAATGGGTCGCCGCGAACGCGGCAGCGGTTCTGCCGACGCCCGCGCCACGCTATCTTCCGACCCCGGGACCGATTCGCGAATCGGCCGAGGGGGGGATCCGGGAGCATGTCGACGATCTGGCGTCTGGCCGGGGTGGCCGGGCTGACGATGATTCTTGCCGCCTGCGGTACGGGCGACGGCGGCTCCCGCCAGGGCGCCGCGGGCGGGCGTCCCGTGGTCACCGCCTCCGGCGTCGTGATCGACGCCAGCTATGCGCCGCTGCCGGGCTGGGATGGGGACGACGCCTCGGCCGCCGTGCAGGCGTTCCGCCAGTCCTGCGCCCGGCTGCTGCGGCAACCGGCAAGCTACCCGCTGGGGCCGGACGGCATCGCCGGCCGCGTCTCCGACTGGGTCGGACCCTGCCGCGCCGCCGAACAGGTGGCGCCTGGGCCCGAGGCCGCCCGCCGCTTCTTCGAACAATGGTTCGAGCCGCTGGTACTCGGCGGCGGCCAGACCGGCCTCTTCACCGGCTATTACGAGCCCGAGCTGCGCGGGTCGCTGACCCGGACGGCCAAGTTCGACACGCCGCTCTACCGCATGCCGCCGAAGTCGCGGCGCATGCCGACCCGCGCGCAAATCCAGAACGGTGCGCTCGCCCGGCGCGGGCTGGAGCTGTTGTGGGTCGACGATCCGGTCGACGCCTTCTTCCTGGAAATCCAGGGCTCCGGCCGGGTCCGGCTGACCGACGGCAGGGTGATCGGCGTCGAATATGCCGGGCAGAACGGCCACCCCTACCATCCGGTCGGCCGCACGCTCGTCAGCTGGGGCGAGCTCGAGCTGGAGAGCGTCTCGATGGTCGCCATCCGCGACTGGATGCGGCGCAATCCCAAGCGCATGGCAGCCCTGAAGGCGACCAATCCGAGCAACATCTTCTTCCGCCTCAAGGACGCGGTCGGCGCCCGCGGCGCGATGGGCGTGCCGCTGACGACCGGGCGCAGCCTCGCGGTCGATCCGAAGAGCGTACCGCTCGGCGTGCCGGTCTGGGTCGATCTCGCCGACGCGCCGTCGGCCGGACAGATCGTCCGCCGCCTCGTCGTCGCACAGGACACCGGCGGGGCGATCAAGGGCGCCGTGCGCGGCGATCTCTTCTGGGGAGTCGGCGAGGCCGCCGGTGCCGCCGCCGGCGGCATGCGGGCGCGCGGCCGCGCCTGGATGCTGGTCCCCCGCCAGCGCACCCTGGGCATATCCGCGGCACGCTGACGGGGGATCGCCCTCGGACGGGGCCGGCCCGCTACCAGGAGCGGGCGGGCCCGACGTCGAGATGCAGGAAGCCCGAGCGCGGGTAGGCTCCGACGCCGCCCCGCTCCAGCTTCACCGCGACATCGCGGACCGCCATCAGGTTGCGGTCCGGCAGCACGACGTCGAACGCCTGTCCGCGCGTGTGATAGCTGTCGCGGGCGACCGCGCGATCCTGCCGGCGCCTGGCCCGGTTGGTCTTCGGCGAGCGATAGCCGGAGACGATGCGCGTCGGCTCGTCATCGGCCAGCCGCACCGCGGCCTGCAGGTCGTGGAGGTAGTCGTAGAGTTCCGGGTCCATGCGCGCGACCTGGCCGGAGCGGTAGTCGCGCAGGAACCGGTTCAATTCCCGCAGGGCATCGGGCCGGTAGCGGCCGTCGCGGAAATAGGTGACGTCGATCGTCTCCAGCGTGTTGACGTTGTGGAGGTGGAGCCGGCGATCCGGCTGGCCCTCGGCCACGGCGGCGAACACCGGGCGAGCAGCGAGGACGGCGAGGCCACAGGCCAAGCCGCCGAGCAGTCGACGACGCGACGGCATCCCCGTGCCGCCGACGCCGTTCGGCTGGTCCGTCATGAAGAAACTCTCCCAAAACTTCGATGATGGCACCGCACTCCAGGACCGGAGGCGGTGGGCGGAGCGCGATCATGCCCCCCAGCGATGACGCGGGCCGCGGGCGCCTCCCTCGTGCGGGGGCGCCCGGACGATGCCTGTTGCTCAGCCCTCCTTTCGCTCGTCGGGGCCGCCGGCGCGCAGCCCGTAGATGTCGTCGCGGACCACGAGTGCGCCCGCATCGTCGACCCAGGCGGTCTGGTACACGAGATAGACCGGCCACCGCTTGCGCAGGGCGACCGTCCGGGTGTCGCCCGTGTCGATCGCCGCCGCCAGCCGCTCGGGCGGCCAGTCGGGCTGGGTGGACAGCAGGAGTTCGGCCAGTTCCACCGGCCTCTCCAGCCGGATGCAGCCCGAGCTGAAGTTGCGCGCGCTGCGCTTGAACAAGTGGCGATCCGGCGTGTCGTGCAGATAGATCGCGTGCTTGTTCGCCATGTTGAACTTGATGCGCCCGAGGGCGTTCTTCGGGCCCGGATCCTGGCGCACCCGGACCGAGCCCATCGGCGAGGACAGGTTGGGGATGTCGACCATCGACAGCGGCACCTCGGGCGCCGACTGGCTCCACCCCGCGAGCACCCGGTAGCCCTTCTCGGCGAAATAGCCGGGGTTCGTGCGCAGCTTGGGGAAGAGATCCTCGCGCGCCAGCTTCTCGGGCGCGTTCCAGAACGGGTTGAGCACGAGGTCGGTGATGTCGCTGCGCATGATCGGCGTCTGCCGGAAGGGCCGCCCGACCACGACCTTCATCGTCATCACCGGCTGGCCGCTCCGGGTCACCGTCAGATCGTAGCCCGCCATGTTGACGATGATGTGGTCCGTCTCGAGCCGGCGCGGCAGCCAGCGCAGCCGCTCCATGTTCTCGATCACGATGCGCCGGCGCTCGCGGTCGTCCATGTTGAGCGCCCAGAGGGTGCGCCCGCCGACCAGCCCGTCGTCCTGCAGCGCCAGACGGCGCTGGAAGCTGCGCACCGCGCGCGTCAGCCCCTCGTCGTAGCGCGACCAGTCGCCGCCCTCGCCGTAGCTCGGGGCGGCGAAGGCCACGTCCTCCTCGTCCGACCACTCGCCTTCCGCCTCGATCCGTTCGCGGATCGGCACGACGCGCGGATCGCGCGTCCCCGGCCGCAGGATCGGACCGTCGGCGATCGCCTTCTCGGTCGGCTCTTTCTGCGCATCCAGGCGCGCCAGCGCCGCCCGCAGCTTGGCGTACTGGGCATGCGGCGGGCGCAGCCCGTCGACCTGCCGGGCGAGTGCCGCGGCATCGGCCTGGGCGGCGCCGGCGAGGAAGCGGGCGAGGTCGAGCCGCTCGTGACGCCGCGTCAGGCTCTCGTCGACGACCTTGGCGTCGGGCCGGCCGTACCAGAGGTCGCGGGCATAGGCCGCGAGCCCGCGCGTCAGCGCGACGTCGAGCCGGGCCAGCGCCGCGTCGCCGCGCGCGCCCGATGCGGCCTCGACCGCGGTGAGGTAGGCGCGGGCATCGAGCCCGTCGGTCGCGGCATCGCGCAGCAGGTCGCGCAACGCTGCCGCGCGTGCCGGCGAATCGACCCACAGGGGGCGGTTGCGACGCGCCCGATAGGTGTCGGCGACCGCGCTGCGTACGACGGCCGGCAGGCCGCGGTCCGACTGCGACACCGCCGCAGCGACGGACGATGCCACGTCGGCCCGGGCCTCGGGCGCGGCGACCAGGAGCGCCGTGAGGACCAGCCCGCCGGCGGCGGCAAGACGGATCAGCGTGCGCATCAGCCGAATCGGTCCGCGATCATCCGGTCGAGGGCGCGGATCGCCTGCGCCTCGCCGCCCTCGGGGCGGCCGGGCCGCGCCGAAGCGTTCCAGGAGAACATGTCGAAATGCACCCAGGGCGTCGTCGGCGAGACGAATTCCTGCAGGTAGAGCGCCGCGGTGATCGAGCCGGCGAAGGGGCTTTCCGCCACGTTGTTGAGGTCGGCCACCTTGCTGTCGAGCCACTTGCGGTAGGGCTTCCACAGGGGCAGCCGCCAGACCGGATCGCCGGTCGCCGCCGCTGCGGCTTGAATGTCGGCGGCAAGCTGCTCGTCGTTGCAGAACATCGCCGGCAGGTCGGGTCCGACCGCCACCCGGGCCGCCCCCGTCAGGGTCGCCATGTCGATGATAACCGCCGGCTTTTCCGAATCGGCCTCGGCGAGGGGGTCGCAGAGGATGAGCCGGCCCTCGGCGTCGGTGTTGCCGATCTCGACCGTCAGGCCCTTGCGCGTCGGAATGACGTCGAGCGGCTTGAAGGCCGTGCCGGAGACGAGATTCTCGACGGCCGGGATCAGGACGCGAAGGCGGATCTTGCGGCCGCCCGCCATCAGCAGGCTGGCCAGCCCCAGCACGTTCGCCGAGCCGCCCATGTCCTTCTTCATCAGCTTCATGCCCGAGGCGGGCTTGAGGTCATAGCCACCCGAATCGAAGCAGACCCCCTTGCCCACCAGCGTCACCTTGGGCGCGGCCGGGTCGCCCCAGGTGAGGTCGACGAGGCAGGGCGCGCGGGCCGACCCGCGGCCGACGGCGTGGACCATCGGATAGTTCTGGGCCAGCAGCTCGTCGCCCTTCAGCACCCGCACCTCGGCGCCGTGCCGGCGCCCGAGCGCGACCGCGGCGTCCGCCAGTTCCGAGGGGCCGAGATCCTCGGCCGGGGTATTGACGAGATCGCGGACGAGGGCGATCGCCTCGGCGATGCGGGTCGCCTCCGCCCGGTCGGCCGAGTCCGGCCAGACCAGCCGCGCCGGCTGACGCCGCCGCTTGCGGTAGCGCGTGAAGGCGTAGGCGCCGACGGCCCAACCGGCGGCCATCTGCGTCGCCAGCGCCGGGGCGATGCCGCCGGCCAGGGCATAATCGCCCTCGGGCAGCGCGTCCGGCAGGCCGGCCAGCGCCCACAGCGGCTGATCGGGGGCATAGACGGCCACGACCTCGGCCACGGCGCCGCCTTCGCCCGGAACGGCGAGATGCCGTCCGGCCTCGCCCTTGAGGCCGTTTGCGGCGGCCCAGCGGCGAGTCGCGGCCGGCGCGGCATCCAGCCACGCGGAGAAATCGGATTCCGCCACCAGGACGAGGCGGATCGGCGCGTCGGCGCCGTCGATCAGGGTTTGTGTCGACACGGCAGGGGGACTCGCGTCTGGTCGGATTGGGGTTCGACCCCGTCTCTAGCGCGGCCGGCCTCCGAAGTCACGGTTGCGTCGGGTCGCAGGTTTCCTCTAACTGCCACCTCGCCAACGAGAAGGGGCGCAATCCGTGGCGGATCTGACCATCTACATCGGCAACAAGAACTATTCCTCGTGGTCCCTGCGGGGATGGCTGATGGTGAAGCAGAGCGGGCTGGCGTTCGACGAGGTGGTCATCGCCCTCGACGAGCCGACCACCCGCGAGACCATCCTGCGCCATTCCCCCTCCGGGACCGTCCCGGCCATCCGGCATGGCGAACGCACGGTGTGGGACAGCCTCGCCATCGGCGAGTATCTGGCGGAACTGGTGCCGGACGCCGGCCTGTGGCCGGCCGACGCCGGCGCCCGGGCGCTGGCGCGCTCGGTATCGGCCGAGATGCATTCGGGCTTCGCGGCGCTGCGGCAGCATTTTCCCATGAACATGCGCAGCACCTTCCCCGACCGCTTCCCGACCGCAGCCGCCCAGGCGGACGCCAACCGGATCGCGTCCATCTGGCGCGACTGCCGCCGCCGCTACGGCGGCTCGGGCGAGTTCCTGTTCGGCGAGTTCTCGATCGCCGACGCCATGTACGCGCCGGTCTGCAGCCGTTTCCGCACCTACAAGATCGAGATGGACGAGGTCGGCCAGGCCTATTGCGATGCGGTCTGGGCGCATCCGCCCCTCCAGGAATGGCTCCAGGCCGCCCGCAAGGAGCCGATGGTCATCCCTTCGGCCGAGTTCTGAGGCGGGGGCCGGCCGATGCACTGGAGCCCACGCCGGGAGCGGTTCCGCGCCCTTCTCTCCTCCGACCGCTGCTACCATCCGGGCTCGGTCTATGACGCGATCTCGGCCCGGATCGCCGAGGATCTGGGCTTCGAGATCGGCATGTTCGCGGGCTCGACCGGCTCGCTGTCGGTCATCGGCTCGCCCGACCTCATCACCCTGACCCTGACCGAGTTCGCGCAGCAGGCCTACCGCATCAACCGCGCCGGCGGCCTGCCGCTGATGGTCGATGCCGACCACGGCTACGGCAACGCCCTCAACGTCAAGCGCACGGTCGAGGAACTGGAGTCGGCCGGCGTCGCCGCCCTGACCATCGAGGACACCGCCCTGCCGCAGCCCTTCGGCACGCTCGGCACGACCCGGCTGATTCCGGTCGCCGAGGGCGTCGGCAAGATGAAGGCCGCCCTCGCCGGGCGGCAGGACCCCGCCCTCGTCGTCATCGGCCGCACCAGCGCGGTGCAGGTCAACGGGGTCGAGGACGCGATCGCGCGCGCCCGGGCCTACGAGGCGGCCGGTGTCGATGCCCTCTTCTTCGTCGGCATCAAGGCCAGGGCCGAGCTGGAGGCGATCCGGGCCGCGGTCCGCCTGCCGCTGATGCTGGGCGGCACGCCGGCCGCCCTGCGCGACCCGGCCTGGCTCGCCGGCAACGGCGTCCGCGTCGCGCTGCTCGGCCACCAGCCGATCTCCGCCGCCATCCAGGCGACCTACGCGACCTTGAAGGCGATCCGCGAAGGGGCCGACCCGGACAGCCTGCCGGGCCTGGCCCCGCCCGACCTCATGCGGCGGGTGACACGCGAAGCGGAGCATCGGCGCTGGCAGGAGGACTGGCTCGCCGGCTGACGGGCGGCTCGCCGGCCCGTTCCGGCAGCGCCAGCAGCCGGTCCAGCGCCTCGGCATTGCCCAGCGCCGCCAGCAGTTCGCCGCGCGACAGCTGCGGCAGCAGGCTGGCGCGGTCGGTCGCTTCGGCGATCCGAGCCTGCGCGACGGCAAGCGGCACGTCGACCGGGTCCAGGCCGGGCCGCCGCGGCGGCGGCAGCATGTGCCGATGCGCTTCGCGAAGGGCCGGATCGGTCGCCAGCATCGACACCGCGTCGGCTGCCGCCGGGGCGTCCGCGGCCAATTCGCGCCGGAGTTCGGCCGCCCGCTCCAGTTCGCGCGGCGGCGTGACGTCCTCGGGCGTCCGCAGGAGGCCGAGCCCGGCCAGGGTCGCGCCCGCCTGCCGACTGCCGGCGAGGACGACGAGCGGGATCGCCAGCGCCAAGCCGACGACGACGGGCGACATCCAGACCAGGAGATGGGGCGAGACGGCCCATGCTACCGCCGCCAGCACCAGGCCGATGGCGGTGTGCGGCGCATAGCGGCGCGCCACCTGGGAGAGCGGGAAGGTGCCGTCGTCCCGCCGCTGCGGCTGCCAGCCGCCGTCGCGCCCGGCCAGGATCGAGACGACGGCCGCGCTCTGACTCAGCATCGTCACCGGTGCCAGCAACCCGGCCAGCACGGTCTCGACCGCGATGCCGGCGAGGATGCCCGTGCCGCCACCGGCCGTCCGCCGCGCCCGCCGGTTCGTCACCGTGGCCACCCAGGCGAGCAGCTTGGGCGCCAGCAGCAGGGCCATGGTGCCGGCGAGAACCCACATGGCGCGCACGGGATCCTGCAC
Source organism: Allostella sp. ATCC 35155 (assembly GCA_006738865.1). Taxonomy (GTDB): domain Bacteria; phylum Pseudomonadota; class Alphaproteobacteria; order ATCC43930; family Allostellaceae; genus Allostella. Next base: position 1,251,632 of record AP019701.1, on the reverse strand, counting down.
CGGCCATTGCGGGAAGAGCGTCGCCCCGGCCGGAAAATACTCGGGCCGGATGAAGCGCGCCTGCAGTGCGATCAGGATGCCCGCCAGGAGGAACGCCAGCCACAGCGGCGCGGTGATGTAGGAGCCGATGCCCATGAGGAGATGCATCCGGCTGACCCAGTGCAGCCCGCGGGTCGGCAGCACCGCGGCGTGCTGCAGGTTGCCCTGGCACCAACGCCGGTCGCGCACGGCAAGGTCGGTCAGGGAGGGCGGCCCCTCCTCGTAGCTGCCGAGCCAGGTCGGCACCATGCGGACGGCCCAGCCGGCGCGACGCAGCAGCGCCGCCTCGACGAAATCGTGGCTGAGGACATGGCCGCCGAACGGCCGGCGGCCGGCGAGATGCGGCAGGCCGGCGGCCTCGGCGAAGGCGCGGGTGCGGATGATCGCGTTGTGGCCCCAATAGTTGCCTTCGGTGCCGTGCCAGGTGGCGATGCCGCGGGCGATCAACGGCCCGTAGATGCGCCCGGCGAACTGCTGCATCCGGGCGAAGAGCGTGCGTCCGCCGACCAGGATCGGCAGGGTCTGGATCAGGCCGGCGCGCGGGTCCGCTTCCATCGCCTGGGCGAGGCGGACGATCGAGGATGCGGTCATGACGCTGTCCGCGTCGAGCACCAGCATATGGTCGTAGGCGCCGCCGAAGCGCTCGACCCAGTCCTGGACGTTGCCGGCCTTCCGCTCGTGGTTCAGCGTCCGGCGGCGGTAGAAGATCCGCCCGTCGCCGCCGGTGCGCGCGCGCAGGGCCAGAAAGGCCCGCTCCTCGGCGATCCAGGCATCGGCATCGGTCGTGTCGCTGAGCACGAAGATGTCGAACGCCGCGCCATGGCCGCTCGCCTGCAGCGCCTCGTCGATCGCCTGCAGCCCCGCCATGACACGGGTCGGATCCTCGTTGTAGACCGGCATCAGGATGGCGGTGCGCCGACGCAGTACGGGCGGCGTCTCGTCCGCGCGCATGCGGTCGGCGATGGTCGCGACGAACCCCGCCACCGCGCTCGTGAAGGCGAGCGCGATCCAGGCGAAGAGCGCGACGAAGAGGCCGAGCACGGCCCATTCCAGGAGGGTCATGCCGCCGGGCGACAGGGCCTCGAACATCTCGAACGCCCCGACGGCCGTCATCGCGGCGGCGCCGCCGACGACCAGCAACCGCGTCAGCTCGACCGCTGCCGAGCGCGGCAGCCGCTCCGCCTCCGGCGCCCGGCGCAGATCCTGGCGCGGCATGGGGAGGCGCGCCTCCGGCGGCAGCGCCGGATGGCGCATCGCCGTCGGCACAACCGCCCCCGAAGCTAAGGCGTCCATCGGTAGAGCCAGACCTCGGACGCCGGTTGGTCGCCGTCGAGCAACTGCACGCGGAGTTCGACGGCGCGCCCGCGCTCGGGCTCGAGTTCGAAGCTGATGCGCCAGCCGCCGGTGACCGGATTGGGCTGCGCGACGATGTTGGCGAGCTTGCCACCCTCCGCGGTGACCGCCGCACGCCGGGCCGGCGCCTCGCGGCGCAGCCGGTCGCCGATCACTTCGAGCACGAAGAGCCGGGCCTGGCTGGTCAGGCTGAGCCCGACCCGCGTGTCGGTGACGACCGCGAGGTCCGACTTCCAGGGCGCCTCCCAGCACCAGTGCATCCGGTAGGCGAGCGAATGCTCCTGCCCTGCCGCCAGCGGCGCCTCCGGCCGCCAGAAGGCGACGATGTTGTCGTGAATTTCCCGGTCGGTCGGGATTTCGACCAGATGGACGGCGCCCTTGCCCCACTTGCCGATGGTCTCGATCCACAGGCTGGGGCGGCGGTCGTAGCGCGCCTCGAGATCCTTGTAGCCGCCGAAGTCGCGCTGGCGCTGCATCAGGCCGAAGCCGCGGGGGTCGGTGTCGGCGAAGGCGCTGACCTGGAGTTCCGCCGGGTTGGCGAGCGGGCGCCAGATCTGTTCGCCGCCGCCCGTCCAGAGCGACAGGCCCTCGCTGTCATGCACGGCCGGGCGGTAGTCGTCGATGCTCGCCCGGTCGTTGGCGGCGAAGAGGAACATGCTGGTCAGCGGCGCGATGCCGACGCGGGCGATGGCGACCCGAGGATAGAGCGTCATCTCGACGTCGAAGATGGTCGCCTCGCCGGGACGCACCACGAAGCGGAAGGCACCGGTCGTGCTGCGGCTGTCGAGCAGGGCATGCACCACGAGGGAGCCGGATTCCGGGGTCGGCCGCTCCAGCCAGAATGTCGTGAACTGCGGGAACTCCTCACCGCCGGACTCGGCCGTCCCGATCGCCAGCCCGCGCGCGCTGAGGCCGTAGATGTGGTTCTTGGCGACGGCGCGGAAGTAGCTGGCGCCGAGGAAGGCGCAGACCTCGTCGTAATAGTCCGGCCGGTTCATCGGCGCATGGATGCGAAACCCGGCGAAGCCGAGATCGCCGTCGCCGACCTTGCCCACCTTCGAGAGGTCGAACAGGTCGGCCGCGTAGGGGATCCGGCGCGCCTCGCCCCCGGCCACCTCGTACATCTCGACGCGGTCCTTGTAGAGGAAGCCGCGATGGAAGAACTGCGCCTGGAACGGCAGCCGCTCGCCTGCCCACAGGGCCCGGTCGGGCCGGTAGCGCAGCGTCCGATAGCCGTCATAGCCGAGCTTGGCCAGCGCGGGCGACAAGGTGTCCTTCGGCGCCGCCCACGGCTTGGCGGACAGCTCCCGGGCCAGCCGCTTGACCGTCCCCGGCCCGAAGGGATGGGCGGGGTCCGTCACCGCCGAGGCGGTGCCGAACTCCCGCGTCATGCCCATGACGATCGGCAGGGACAGCACCCCAGCCAGCAGATCGCGACGCCGCACCCGTCAGCCTCCAGCAGGAAGAAGCGGGCCGGCACCGGACGGCGCGACCCCTCCCCTCGCTAACGCAGCATGTGCGGCGCAGTTCCTCAGTTCAGGCGAAGGTTCACGATGTGCGCGGGATCGGGCGCGATCTCGCCGCGCTCGACCCGCTGCACGATGTCCGTCAGGGCGGCGTTGGCCGGTGCGTCGATGCCGATCTCCCGCCCGCGATCGACGACATAGCCGTTGAGGAACGTGATCTCGGTGCAGCGGCCCTTGACCATGTCCTGGCCCATCGACGGCCGCTGGCCCTCGGCGCGCTTCTTCGCCCCGGCGCCCAGCGTCTCCTCGGCCGTGCGCAGCGCCTCCGCTTCACCCTCGCCGGCCGCGGCCAGGATCTCTGGGCGGATGTTCAGGATGTCCTCCAGGACGTACCCCGCCGCCTGGCCGACCCGCACCGCCTCGCTGCCGAGGCGGATCGAGAAGCGCCGGATCGCGTCGTTGCGCATCATGGCGTTGCCGGACAGGCCGGTGCAGGCGGACAGGCCGTTCTGCATCGAATTGGCCACGAGCTTCGACCAGCGCTCGCCCCAGAGGTTCGTCGTCACCTTGGCGCTGTCGGAGAGGCCGACCAGCCGCGCGACCTCCGCGACCCGCGGGGTGACGCGGCCATGCACCTCGCCCGCGCGGAAGATGGTGTAGGCGGCTCCGCCCTTCTCGACGCCGCGATGGACGTGGCCCGGCTCGTAAAGCTCGACCGAGATCTTGGAGGCGATGCAGCCGACCGTGCGGCCCCAGCCGACCACGGCGGCCACCCGCTCCTCGTTCATGCAGTTCTGCAACGAGACGACGAAGCCGCCCGGCGCCAGATACTGGCGGATCAGCATCGTCGCCCATTCGGTGTCGTACGACTTGACCGAGACGAAGGCGATGTCGACCGGCTTCTCCTTGGCCAGCTGCTGCGCATCGGTCAGGTGCAGGGCGCGGACCGGCTGCACGAACTCCTCCTCGGCGGTGACGCCGGTGACGCGCAGCCCGTGGGCGCGCAGATGCTCGACATGGGCGGGCCAGGCGTCGAGAAGCGTGACGTCCTCGCCCGCCCGCGCCATATGGGCGCCGACATAGGAACCGACGGCGCCCGCGCCGACGATCGCGATCCTGCTCTTCATGGAGGTCCTTCCCCGGAATATGGGCGGGGATGGTGCCCCGGCACGGCGGCCGGAGGCAACGGCTTCAGGCTTCCCCCTCGCCGCCGCGCGCGCGCGCCGCCAGGGCCTGATACTCGCGGCGCAGGTTCGCCAGTTCCTTCTCCGACATCTCCTCGAGGTCGAGCAGGCGGTCGTCGGCCCGCTCGACGGCGCGCAGCAGCTCGTCGAGCTTGATCTGGACCGTCTCGGAATCGCGGTTCTGGGAGTTCTGGATGAGGAACACCATCAGGAAGGTGACGATGGTGGTGCCGGTGTTGATCGTGAGCTGCCAGACCTCCGAGAAGCCGAGCAGCGGCCCCGATGCGGCCCAGACCGCCACCGCGGCGACGGCGACCCCGAAGACCGGCGCCCGCCCCATGAAGGCGGCAGCCCCGGTTGCGAACCGGCTGAACAGGCTCTTGCGGCGCATGGCGGACGGTCCTCCGAGGGGGATCCGAGCCGCGAACGGCAGCCGCCGCAGCCGGTTCCTTCCGGCGCGCGATTTCTTTGCCGCGGAGGGGTCGGAACTTCGCCTCCGTGCCGAAGGTTCTGGGGTTGCAATGATCCCGATCCATCGGAGAGCCCTCGCATGATCCAGTTCGCCCTCGCGGCTGCCCTCTACGGCATCGCCGCTGCCGGTGCGTTCGCCCAGGGAGCGTCCGCCCAGACGGCAGCGCCGGCGACCCGGGACGCGCCGGCCAATCCCGCCATCAACTCGACGGGCCCGAACAACCCCGGCGCACCGGCGCCCGGGGCCAACTCCTTCACCGAAGCCCAGGCCCGCGCGCGCATCGAAGCGCAGGGCTACACCTCGGTCGGCCAGCTGACCAAGGATGCCGACGGCATCTGGCGCGGGTCGGCCATGCGCAACGGCCAGAAGGCCGAGGTCGCCCTGGACTACCAGGGCAACGTCGTCGGCCGTTGAACGATCTCACCGGAGACCCGCCATGAGCCGCACCATTTCCCGCCTCTACGATCGCTATGAGGCCGCCGCGCGCACCGTGAACGACCTGATCGCGGTCGGCGTCCCGGAGGAGGACGTCAGCATCGTCGCCAGCGACATCGAAGGACGGGCCCGGGAGGAACGGCCTGCGCCGACCGTGGTCGAGACCGGCGATGCCGGCACCGGTGCCGGCACGGGCGCCGGGGTCGGCGGCCTGCTCGGCGGCGGTGCCGGCCTGCTGGCTGGCCTGGGCATGCTGGCCATTCCGGGGCTCGGACCCGTGGTCGCCGCCGGCTGGCTGGCAGCGACCGCCGCGGGTGCGGTCGCCGGCGTCGCGGCGGGTGCCGTCACGGGCGGCATCGTCGGCGCCCTGACCAATGCCGGCGTCGACGAGGAACAGGCCCACGTCTACGCCGAGGGCGTGCGGCGCGGCGGCGCCCTCGTCACCGCCCGCGTCGCCGAGGATCGCGTCGCGGCGGCGACGGAGGTGCTCGAACGCTACGCGCCGGTCGATACCGACGCCCGCGGGCAGGCCTATCGCGAGTCCGGCTGGGCCCGGTTCGACGAGACCGCTCCCCCCTATACCCGCGAGGAGATCGCGCGCGAGCGCCGCTTCTACGAGAGCGGCCCGATGGTCTGACCACGGCGGCCGCCGGGACCGCCCCCCGGCGGCCGTCAGCGTGCCGGCACGGTCGTCTCGAACCAGCCCGCCAGGGCGTGGAGCTGCGCCTCCAGCGCCAGCACATGGCCGAGCAGCTCGACGGCATAGGCGCCGATCGCCTCCTGGCTCGGCGGATCGTCAGCGGGCGGCAGCGGGCGCGCCGGGATCGCCAGCAGGCCGTCCGGGCGGGGCGGCAGGATCGGCTCCAGCAGCGGAACGATGGGCGGCGTCGAGTTCGCGCAGCCGGCGAGCAGCCAGCCGCAGAGCAGGACCGACCGGGTCCAGCGCATCCTTCTCATGACGGATCTCCCGGACGATGGTGACGGTGCGCAGGCGCACGGCGCCGCGCTCGGCCTCCAGCCGCGCCATGCGGCGCGCGGCATCGGCGGCCAGCCGGCGCTGCCAGTCGGCCGCCGCGGCGTTGGCGACGGCAGCCGCCCGCGCGGTCGAGGCCGCCTGCTCGGCCGCCGCCGCGCGGCGGCTCCATTCGCCGGCGGCGCGGCGTTCGATCCAGATCCAGCCGGCGGCCGCGGCCAGAAGGGCGGCGACGAGCAGCGGCACCGCCGAGCGCGCGGCGGCGAGGTATGCCAGCATGGCCAGGGTCTCCTATCCGGCGGCGGCGTGATGATCGTCCCGCCGTTGCGGCCCGGACGTGGAGCGGGCGGAGTCCCAGGCGAGCCAGGTCTGGCGACGGGAGCGGTCGTCGTAGGTGGCACCGGCGATGTAGGCCATCACGACCGAACCCAGCAGCATCGCCAGCGAGCCGGCGATCGTCTCGTGCAGGCGGCTGTCGTGCCGGCCCCAGCCGATCAGCCAGACCAGCGCCGCCATGCAGAAGACGACGGTCAGCCAGACGGCGCGGCGGCGCAGACGCCAACTCGTTTCCAGGCCGGCGAGGCGGGGATCGTCATCCCGCGGCACGGCGGATGCCCTCGTCGAGGGTCGCGGCCGGATACCAGCCGCCATCGGGCAGCGGCCCCGGCCCGCATTCCTTGCGCACGATCGCCGTCACCAGCGTGCGCAGCACCACCGGGTCTTCGATGTCGAGCGGCTGGTCGGGCGCGACGCCGAGGCGGTCGCAGACGAACGCGACATAGCGCTCCGTCGGGTTCTCGGCGGGCGGCGCCCAGCGCCCGACGATCCCCGCGACGGTGTCGAGGCCATGGCGGTCGCGATAGGAGCGCAGCACGCGCACGATGGCGCGGATGCCCCATTCGGGCTCGCTGAAGACCACGAAGCGGGGGTCGGCGGACTGGTCGGCGGCCATGCCGCGCCAGCGGTCGCGCCCGCGGTCGATGTTGCCCGGATTGTGGTTGCGGATGCCGCGCGGCAGGCTGGCCATGGGTCAGGCTCCGATCAGAATACGGACGAGGCTGGGCAGGGTGGCGCCGGCGACGAGGCCGAGCGCGCCCGCCGCCGCGCCGACCACCCGCCAGGCGCCGCGCAGATGGGCGACGAGCAGCTTCAGCTCGGCCAGTTCCATGAGGATGCGCGCGCGCTCGGCCGCCGCCGCCTGGATCGTCTCGCGCAGATGGCCGATCTGGATTTCGAGCACGGCGATCCGCGCCAGAAGGTCGGCATGGGTCACGACCGGCTCCGGCGGCCGCGGGATGAGTTCGGTCTGCATCGTCAGGCCTCCGTGATGGCGAATGGCCAGCCCCAGTAGCGGTACTGCGCCTGCTCGACGGCGCCCGGCTCCTCGAGATGGCCCAGGATCGTCAGGCGGTCGCGATGGATGCCGCCCTCGGGGTCGAGCGAGAACAGCACCGGCCCCAGCCGGCCGGCGCGCCGCGACAGCTCGAGCCAGCGGCACAGCGCGTCGTCGCGATCCTGCCAGCGGAGCGCGCCGGCGATGCGCCGGCGGCGCCAGTGGCGCCGGCCGACCAGCGTGCCGGCCAATGTGCGCCGCAGGGTCGCCTCCTCGACGAAGCCCACCTGAAACCCGTCCGCGAGGTTGATCGCCGGGCGCTCGGCCTTGCCGGCGAAGAGCATGCCCGCCTGGACGAAGCCGTCGGGGTTGTCCGGATCGTCGATGGCGACGGTCAGGCTCGTGGCGGTCACCGGCAGCGGCAGGGCCGCGAACCAGGAAATGCCGCGCGGGTCGCGCTCGTCGGCCGGCAGGCGTCCGTCGGCCGACGGCCGGCCGAACGGCAGGTACCCGCCCTGCGGCAGGTAGACGACCGGCCAGGCATCGCACCATCCGCTGTCCCAGCCCTCGTCCGTCGTCACCTGGATCCGGGCCGCCGGGGTCAGGTTGGCGTGGAACAGCCCGACGACGTCGATCCGGCGCTGGGCGCCGAGGCCGACCGTGATGCTGGTATCGGCCGGGTCGGCGGAGACGGAGCGGGCCACCGCCAGCGGGTCGGCCGTGGCGAGCGCGCCGGCCGGCAGCGCCGCGGTCCAGTCGCCGCCGGAGAAGGAGACGCCGTCGAGCGCCACCCAGTTGAGCGGCGCGAAGAGGCAGTTGGCCATGGGTCTATCCCAGCAGGGTCAGGGTGACGCGGTCTTCGGCGAGGCGGACGCGGCGGGCGAGGATCGTCATGGGTCGCGGCGCGGCCAGGCCCGCTGTCGGCGCATCCAGGACGACCGCCGCGCCGAGGCGCCAGGGCAGCGCCCGCAGGGTCGCGTCGACATCGAACGCGAGCGGGTCGGGCGACATCAGCGCGAGCTGGCGTTCGGCCTCGGCGGCCGCATCCTCCGGGCGGTCGAGCAGGCTTGCCGCGAAGGCTTCCTCGGCACCGGCGTCTGCCAGCCGGTGGGCCGGGTTCTCCGCGACGCCCTCGCGCCATTCCTGCGCCAGGAACCGGCGGACCGCTTCCGGCGCCGCCGCGGCGATCTCGCCCGCCCCGTGCGGCCGCCAGCAGCGACGGGCGCCGATCCGGCGGCGCCACAGCGCCGGCCCCGTCGCGATCCGCCGCGGCAGGGCGAGGAGATCACGGGCGTCGAGGACATGCGGCGCCGGCGTCGTCGCGCCGAACCGCCCGACGGTGACGAGGCCGTCCGGCGTGACATCGATCCAGCCGCCGAACCCGGCCAGGACGCGGTCCACGAGATCCCGCCCGTCCGGGCTCTCATCGCCCAGCCAGAGACCGAGCGGCTGCGGCTGCGCCGATGCGAGCTGCCCCAGCGCCGGGCCATCGAGGTCGCCAGCGACCAGGACCAGGTCCGGGGTCGGCGCCATGTCGGCAAGCGGCTCGGCGACCGTCAGCGCGCTCGCCGTCACCGCGCGCACGGTGAAGTTGGTGCCCGCATTCGGGCCGGAACCCTCCAGGCTCACCTGGTCGCCGGGAAGAATGCCGAGGGCGAGGAAGCTGCCGCCGCCGGCCGCCAGCGTGCGCGTCGCGGCGTCGGCGGCCAGGGAGACGAGGATGTCGGCGCCGGCCCGGACGAACCGGAACCCCGCGCGGTCGCGCAGGAGGGCCGTCAGCAGGCCGGCGGCGTTCGCCGTACCGGCCGCATCGGGCGACCAGGCCAGGACGACGCGCCCCGGACCGCCGCCCGCGCCCGCCGCGCCGCCGACGGCGGTGCCGGCGCGATAGTCCGGATCGTCGGCGCCGCCCGGCATCGTTCCGCTGCCGGCCGCCGAAACGCCGCCACCGGCGAGCGCCGCACCGCCGCCGCCGGCCCCGCCGGTCAGTCCGGCGCCGCCGCCCCGCCGCTCCGCCACCCGCCGCCGCCCCCCGCCACCCGAAGTCGAGCCGCTGCCGCCCGTGCCGCCCTGGCCGGTGCTGCCGGCCGCACCGGCGGCACCCGAACCCTGGCCGCTGCCGCCCGTGCCGGCACCTTCGGCGGTGCCGCCGGCGCCGTGCCGCAGCCCGCCGTCACCGCCGGCGAAGCCCGCCGCGCCGCCGCCGGCGCCGCCCGGCGCCTCTGCCGATCCGCCCCGCCGCCCGCCGCCAGCAGCAGCGGCGTGCCGTCCCGCAGCAGCCCGGCTGCGCCGCCGCCGCCCCGCCGGCGCGTGCGCTGCCGCTGCCCCGGCCCCGCCCGCCGCCGCGCGGCGCCGGTCGCTCCGCCGGGGCCGCCGGAGATTCCGCCCTGCCCGGCTGCGCCACCGGCAGGCACGGAGACGCGCAGGATCTCGCCGGGCGTGACCGCAACGGTCGCATCGACGAAGCCGCCGCCGCCGCCCGGGTGGCCTTCGGCTCCGGTCCCGCCATGGCCGCCGCCCGCTCCCCAGAGCTTGGCGCGCAGTGCGGCGACCCCGGACGGCACGCGGAAGAGGTGGTGGCCTGGACGCGCGAACGCCCTCGCCGCTGCGGCCGTACCGCCGGCGCCGGCCTCGCAGGAGACCGTGAGCGGGTACTGCGGCCGCGAGGCCAGCCAAACCAGCCCCTCCGCGGCGTCGACGAAGCTCTCGCCGGCCGCCGGCGGGAAGCTCTCCGCAAGGTCCAGCGGCACACCGCCGTCATGCACGCCGTGGCCGGCATCGACGTCGATCCGGATCGGCGAATCCGCGATCCGGCGGAGCCAGAGCCCCTGCACCGAGCCGAGGTCGACGGGCTCGGCATGCCGCACCGTGCCATAGGCCACGGGGAGGTTCTTGCCCGCGGCCTCGACCGGCCCCTCGCCCGGCCGCAGCCAGATCGACCAGTCGGCGTGGGTGCCCTCGCCCACCGCCTCGCCGACCTCGACCGCCAGCTGCCCGGTCGCCTCCGACCAGGACAGGATCCGCCCGGCCATCCAGGTGCCGAGCAGGTCGCCCGTGCGCGCGATGCGCACCGCATCGCCGACAGTCGCCGCGGGCTCGGCGCGGACGGAGACGGCATCGAGCGACCCGGCGAAGTTCACATCGGTCGCAAAAGCGATCCGCATGGTCGCGCCCCGCGCCACGGCGAGCGGCCGATAGGTGCCGGACCCGGCGATGGGTTCGTCCACCGGCTCGCCGTCCACGATCAGCCGCAGCGTGCCGGCCGTGTGCGTCACGTCGAAGCGGATGCGCCAGGCGGTGTCGGGCGCCGTCGCCACCGACTGCGCCAGCTCGGTGGCCTCGCCCGCCGCCTTGGCCGCGCGGCCGTCCTCGAAGGTCCAGCCCGTCCCGGCGTCCCAGCCCGCCAGCGACGATGCGAACTGCCCGTTGGTGACGAGGTCGGGCAGGACGAAGGTCCGGGTGCCGAGGGCGACCGGTATCGCCGACGCCGATTGCAGCAGGCGCCGGTCGCCGCGGAAGACGGCCGGCTGCAGCGGCTGGTCGAGCCGGCGGAGGCGGTCGCGGAGCTGGAGGACCATCCGTCCGTCGGCGAACTCCTCCTGCTCGATCTCGCCGGTGAAGATCGGCCGCAGCTCGTTCCAGGTCCAGGACGGGTGGCCGAGGAGGATGCGCACCGCGCGGCGCCGGAAGTGCCAGCGCCGGCGCCCGTCCGCCGTCGTCGCCCAACCGAGATGGTCGAGGGCGCCGTCGGCATTCTCGATCACCACCGACCCCCGGGCCGGCTGCGAGCGGCCGAAAAGCGTCCGGTCGGCCCACAGCGCAGCCTGCAGTTCCACGTCGGCAACCCGGCCGGCGATGCGCGCGTGCGGCGGATCGTCGGCCGGCCCGGTCGTGAAGTCCCGCGTCGACCAGCGCAGCGGCACCGTCGTGCCGGCCTCGGCGTCCCAGGGTTCGGCCACCACGACCCAGTCGAGATCGCCGGCCGGTTCGGCCAGCAGGGCGACGAGATCGCCCGGCGGCGGCCGCGGGCGAACCGGCGCGCCGGCCACGACGGTCGCCGCCGCAGGACCGATCGCGACCCGCGCCGCGCCGGCGACGCCGGCATGTTCGACGGGCGCAACCGGCGCGATCACGGCACCGGCGAAGCCGACCCTCTCCGCGCCCGCCGCCGGACGCGCGCCCAGCACGGTGCCGATGACGCCACCGGTGGCCGCGACGCCGGCGTCCCTCGCCGCGATGCCGGCACCGCCGCGCATCCCCGCTGCGGACGGCGAAATGCCGAGACCGGCCTGCGCTGCGGTGGGCCGCGCGCCCGCTTCCACCCGGCCGGGCCACCCGGCCACCGCCAGCGTCGCTGCCGCCGCGACGAGGCGCGCGCCGAGCCGGACGTCCGTCGCCGGTGCGGCAGCGTGCCAGACGGCCGGCGACGGCCGGAGCAGGCTGCCGACACCGGCGGCGAGGACGGCGGCGCGGCCATCGGCCGCGACCGGCGCTGCCGCAGCAGCCAGCATCTGGCCGGCGAGCAGGGCGGCGGCCGCACCCGCGACGGCTGCGCGGCCGGCGCCGGGAAGAACGGCGACGGCGCTGGCAACCGCGGCCTCGGCAGGCGCGCCCGCCCAGACGATCCGCCCCGCGCCGCCCTGCGCCACATGACCGGTGCCGAGGTGCAGAACGGCGGCGCCACCGAAGATGGCCGTGGCGCCGCCGCCGGCCGCCGCCGCGACACCGACCGCGCCGCCACCACCCCAGCCGTCCGTGAAGCCGGCGGGCGCGGTGCCGGTATAGTCCGCGAGCAGGCGCAGCGTCCCGCCCCGGGTCGAGCCACCGCCGTCCATTCCGCCGGCGAGATAGAGCGTCGTCCCAGGCGTGAAGCTGTGCATCGCGCCGGTGCCTGCCGCCGGATCCCCGGAATAGGGGCCGTCGGCGTCGCCGTACCAGATTCGGCCGGTGTCGATATCGACGAAGAGCTGGACGACCGCCCCGTTGCCGAAGTTGGCGTGGTCGGTACCGGTGCTGCCGTCGTGCTCCAGCCCGCCCTGGCCGTTGATCGCCCAGCTCGCGGCGGACTCGCCGGGTGCCGATGCCAGGGAATGGGCGGCGGTCGCAAAGCCGTGGCGGCAGGCGCTGCCGTTGGCGGTGATCTGCGTCAGCTGGATGCGCCACTTGCCGGAGGAAAGGCCGACGGTCGAGCGCACGCACCCCACCGTCCCCGACGCCTGCTGCCAGGTGCGGTTGCCGTCCGACAGGGCGACGTCGCCGTCCCGGTCCGACGGGTTCCAGACGGGCTGGTCGGCCATTGGCGTCGGCTCAGACGGCCGGGGCCATGGTGAACCACCCATCGGTCGCGTCCGGCGAGACCTCGAATGGACCGTTCGTCGACGCGGCGGACCCGCCGCCGGTGTTGAGGTCGACATACCCCAGGAGGGCATCGGAGGCGTGGCTGTCGTCGTAGATCACGAGGTACTTGGCGGTCAGCGTCACGGCCGAGCCGAAATCGACCGGATCGGAGGTGAACTTGACGGTCGTGCCGGTGCGCGCGACCGCGACGCCCGTCAGGGTCACGCGGGCATAGTCGCCGCCCGCCAGCTCGTTGGTGATGTCGGCGAGCGCGGCATGGGCCGCGGCGTCGGGCGAATAGCCGGCGGCGCAGAGAGCCGCCCGGAAGCTGTGCCCGTCGAGATCGACGAGCCCGCGCGCGATGCCCTCGATCGCCGCGCCGTAGAGCGTGAAATTGCCTGCTGCCATGGTCGTTCTCCCCTTGCTTGCGATGGGATGGAAGTCAGCGCCGCCGGCCCGGCATGGCGGCCGCGCCGACGCCGGTCCGCTCGCCGAGCGCGATACGCAGGTCGCCGCGCAGGCCGGCCAGTTCGCCGCCCAGCCGGTGCATCGCCGCCTCGAGGGCGGCGAAACGGACATCCAGCCGGCGACCCTCAGCGCGTTCGGCCTCCGTGGCCCGGGTGGTGGCGGCGCGCAGCGCGTCGACGGCCGGTCGGAGCCCACCGCCGTTCTGGTTGGCGGCCAGGCCCTCGAAGAGGCGGGCCTGCTCGACGGACAGGACGCGTTCGCCGGGCATCGCCAGGATCGGCACGCTGTCGCGGCCCGGAATGCCGCCGACGACGAGGCCGCCATCGGCATAGGGCACGCCGAAATGGCCGAACGGCACCTCGGCGACGCGACGCAGCCGGTCGATGAAGGCGATCCAGCGGTTCATGTCGGGCAGGCCGCCCGGCGACAGGAAGGCGGCATGGCCGCCTTCTCCGAAAGCACCGGCATAGCCCGCCGCCGTCGCCGCGGCGAAATACTGCCGCCGCGTCAGGCCGAGCCCGCCCGGATGGGCCGCGTCGAGCCAGGCGGTTGCCGCCGCATCGGTCGCCGGGCCGTCAAAGGCGGGAAAGCGGCGGGCCAGGAAGTCGGCGGTCCCCTCGTCGGCGCTGCGGCCGAGATGGGCGACGCCGAAGGTCGGCGCCGCCGCCAACCCGCCCCCGCGGAGATCCGCGCGCAGCCCGGCGATCTCCTCGGCGATGCGGGCGAGTTCGGCATTGGCAGCCTGTTGCAGGGCCGCCTGCCCCGCCGCGACCGAAGCGGCCGTCGCGGCGCCGGCGTCGAGGCGGGCGAGGCTGGCGTCGAAGATCGCGACGGACTGGACCGAGGAGCCGAAGACGATGCGCGCCAGATCCTGGACCCGGCCGGCCGCCTGCTCCAGCGCACGCGCCGCCTCCGGCGCATCCTCGCCGCCCGCCAGCACGCGCGCCAGCGCCGCCGCCTCCTGCCGCCGCGCCTCGGCCAGCTGCTCGCCGGGCGAGAGCGGGGACGCCGGGCCGGTGACGAGCCCGTCGCGGAAGCGCCCGAGGCCGCCGGCCGCAGCCGCCAGCGCGTCGGCGAGGCGGCCGGCGGCCCGGGCGGCCGCCTGCTGCCGGCCTTCCAGCTGCGCGAGCGATTCGATCGCCTCCAGCGCGGCATCGTCGGTCGCCGGTGCGGTCGTGACGGCCGGCGTCGCCGATCCGGCCGCCGCATCGACTGCCGCGGCGATCGCGGCCAGGGCGCTGTCGGGAATCCGGCGCAGGTCGTACTGGTAGGCGAAGCGTGGCGCGAGGGCGGCCGCATCCTCGCGCGCCAGCGTCCCCGTCGCGCTGGCCCCCAGCGCCGAGCGGATCGCGGCGAAGAAGTCGGGCGTCGCCTGCGGATCGAGCCCGAGCGAACGGAACAGCGCATCGGCCGTCGGGACGTAGTCGCGGCCGTCCAGCGTCGCCGCCGTCCGGGCGAGGAAGACGTCGCGATCGGCGGCGAGATCGCCGGCGAGGTCGGCCACCGCGCGGGCCAGACCGGCCTCGATCAGCCGGCCCGCCTCGGCCGCGTCGTAGCCCAGCCGCTCCAGGACGGGCGCCATCGCCTCCCACTCCGCGGCGAGGCGGCGGGTGCCCTCCTCCAGGCGCGCCAGCGGGTCCTCGGCCGCGGCCGTCCGCAGCCCGGCCATCGTCTCGATCATGGTCCGCATGCCGTCGGTCGCGGCATCGAGCGGCAGGCCGAGTTCGGCCGTCTTGTCGAGGAACGCCGCCACCTGCTGCCCGAGCGCCTGGGCGTCGGCGCGGCCGGCCGCTTCTGCGGCGGCGGCCATCGACAGCGCGAAATCGCCGATGCCGGCCTGGAGCCGCCGGACCTGGTCCTCGAAGCCGGCGATGAAGCCGACATCGGCCATCAGCTCGTCGACCGTGGCCGCCGCCGATCCGGAGAGGTGGGTCGCGATCCGCTGGCCAAGTTCGGCACCCCAGGCCGACCAGTCGGAATCCTTGAGCAGCGCCACCGCGAAGCCCTGCCGGGCCGCTTCCACCGCCGCCTGGTTGCCGGGGTCGGCATGGAACCAGGCGCGGTCGGCGGCATCCGGGCCGTCGCCGGCGCCGGCATCGTAGAAAAGGCGCAGCCCCTCCTTCTCGTTGAGGGTGGCGCCGATGGCCGCGCCCGGATCGTTCGAGCGGCGGACGCCGAACCGCTGCTCCAGCGCGACGACCAGCCGGGTGAGGTCGGTCGTCACGCCGCCCGCCGCCTCGGTGACGGAGGGAAAGCCGGTCGAGGCGTACTGCGCCGTCGCGGGATCGGAGAGCCAGACCGAGTATTCGCCCTGCGGCACCTTCGTCTCCTGGCGGAAGAGCGAGCCGAGCCAGCCGCCGAGCGCCCCACCGGCCAGCGCCGCCACCGGCCCGAGGAAGCCGAGGCCGGCCGGCAGCAGCGACTGGAAGCCGCTCGCCGCCGCACGCCCGAGGCCGGCGAAGGCCGAACCGAGGTCGAGGGCGCCGCCGCTGCCGAACATGCGGCCGACATCGCCCGCCAGCCGGCCGAGGATGCCGAGCAGCCCGTCGGCCGCCCGCGCGCCGCCGGCGACGAGACCGTCAAGGAAGCCCGCGCCTTCGCCCGGCAGGACCGCCACCGCCCGCTCCACCGCCGAGAGGCTGCGGGCGGCCGCCTCCAGCGAGCCGCCGAGGCTGCGGCCGAGGTCCGAGAGGCCGCCCTCCGCCTCGGCGGCGCGACTGCGGATGTCGTCGAGTGCCCGGACGGCACGGGCAGCGCCCGCTTCGGCCCCGCTCGGGTCGATCAGGATCTCCAGGACGGCATCGGTCATCTGGGAGACTCCTCCGGCGGTTGGGCGGCCTTGCGGGCATGGGCGAGCCAGGCGTCGTCGAGGGCGGCGACGATCTCGCGGAACTCGGCGCGGGCGACGGGGCAGGCGATGCCCTCCTCCGCCAGCCAGTGGCGGAGCGCGGCGAGCGGGATGGCGGCCGGCGGCGTTCCCGGCGGCCGCTCACGCGCGAGGTCGAGGAAGCAGCGCCAGTAGGGCTCGGCCCATGGCGCCACCTCGGGCCGGGCGGCGAGCGCCGGCGGTCGGTTGCCCAGCCGCTCCGCCGCCTCCAGGAGATCGGACCGGGCGCCCCACTCCAGCGCCCAGTCCAGCGCCGCGGTCAGTTTTTTGCGACGTCCGCCACGAACCGCCGGCGGAAGGTCTCGGCCGTGTTGGCGGCCTCGAAGACGAGGTCGCGGAACCGCCGATGGGCGGGATCGAGGAAGATCGCCGCCGCAGCCTCGCGCGAGAACGGGATCTCGCGCCCGTCCTCGCCGGCGAGGCCCTGCCAGCCGGCGACGATCTCCTCGGCCAGCAGGCGGGCGGCGATCTCGTCCTGCTTCTCGGCCGGGATCGGCATGCCGGCGCCCACCAGCCGGGCGAGCGGGCGCAGCAGGCGCGCCTGGGCGTTGCGATAGGCGGGCGTCGCCGTCGAGCGGACGGTGACGACGAGGCCCGGCAGGATCTCGACCGGCACGCCCGCGGCTTCGGCCGCCGGGTCGGTCGCAAGGTCGCTCAGCTTCATGGGTGACTCCTGGGAGGGATTGGGCCGTTGCCGACGTCGGGGCGCCCCTCGACTTCGCTCGGGGTGAGGACCGTCTTCCGATCGCCAAGGAAGAACCTCATCCCGAGCGCGCAGCGAAGCGAGCAGTCGAGGGACGCACCCCGCGCTGGCAGGCACGCTCAGGCGGCGAATTCGGGAAGGCGGTCGATCTGGATGCTGCAGCCGGTCAGCGGGTCGCGCAGGCCCATCAGGTCGAAGCGCAGGACGCAGTCGGCGTTGCGGCTGCCGGCCTCGATGCGGCCGCCGGAGAGCTTCACCCGCGGCAGGGTGACGACGTAGCCCTGGCCGCCCGCCGCGGCGACGAAGGCAAGCGAGGTCTCGGTGCCGGCGAGGTACTTGTCGTAGAGCGCACCGTCCTGGAAGTAGGCCTCCAGCGCGCCGCCGACCGCGGCGTCGCCGACCCCGATCGCGACATTGCCGAGCGCACCCACCGCCTTGACCTCGCGGAGGTTGTTGTTGAGCTCGACCGTCACCTGGCGGACGACGCCGACGGCACCGCCGCCCTCGCGCACCAGCAGCACGTCGCCGACCGCGTTCATCACCGGCGCGATGCCAGCCGGGATCGGCGCGCCGGTGCCGAAGCCGGCATCGCCGCGCAGCGCGTCGCGGCCCAGCAGCTCGAAGCTCGCCTCGAGGATGCGGCCGGTCGCCAGCGTCAGGCGCATCAGCCGCACCATCTGGCCGCGGAACAGCAGCACCTGGGCGATGTCGGCATGGACCCGCTCGACGGAGTGGCTGATCTCCTCGATGTCGTTGCACAGGACGTCGCCGAAGAAGGCGCGGATGGTGCGGCCGGCGCCGTCGTCGGCAGCCCAGCCGTCGGGACGGTGATCGAGCGCCAGCGCATGGGCGGAAATGGCGGCGATGCGCGCCCAGCCGTTGCAGGCGGTGGTCGCGAAGCCCTGGCCGGCGCCGCTGCCGCCGATCGCCAGCCACTGGCCCGGTCGGAGCCCGAGCGTGGTGAAGTCGAGATCCGCCGAGGCGAGCCCGCCGGCGGTCGCGGCGATG
Organism: Allostella sp. ATCC 35155; assembly: GCA_006738865.1. Taxonomy (GTDB): domain Bacteria; phylum Pseudomonadota; class Alphaproteobacteria; order ATCC43930; family Allostellaceae; genus Allostella. Next base: position 1,233,974 of record AP019701.1, on the reverse strand, counting down.
TCGCCGGCCGTCCCTTCGAACCCGACCGCGCGGATCGTCTTGCCGTCACCGGCGCTCTCGACCCCGAGGGGGGTGCCGGCGACGGTGACGGTGGTAGCCGTGGCGGCCGCGACGCGGTGAAGGCCGTTGTTGGCAGCGCCCGCGAACCCCGCACCGCGCAGCAGCTGGCCGGCCGCGAAGGCATCGCCGCCGGCGTCGACCCCGTAGGCGGAGGTCGAGCCGACCGCCACGCCGGCGAGGCGGGCGACCGCCTGGAAGCGGCCGAACAGCGCCGCCTCGAACAGGGGATCGGGCGCGCCGAAGCTCAGCTCCATGCCGATCGTTCCGGCGGCGCCGGCATCGACGCGGGCGACGTCGGCGACCTGGCGGTCGTCGCGAAACTCCTCGGACGCGACATGGCGCAGATTGAAGTCGAGGCTCTGCTGCTTGGCGCGCAGGGTCCGCATGGGCAGGGCCGGCGTCACGCCCCAACTCGTCTCCTCGACGAGGCGGAGCGCGACCCGGCTGGTGTCGCCGATCGTCATGATGGGTCTCCCGGACTGGCGGAGGGGTCAGAAGAGGGTGTCGCGGACGAAGGGCACGGCGAGGCTGGCGCGCGCCCAGCCCTCGGCCGCCGCATCGACCGAGAGCGCGGGAGCACCGCAGCGCAGATGCGGTTCGGACCAGCCGCGCAGGATCGCCGCCGCCCGGTCGGCCAGCTCCAGCAGGCGCGCCCGGCCCTCGCCGGGCGGGGCGAAGACGTCGATGGTGACCAGGCCGTCATGGCGATGGAGGCGCCGCCCGTCCTGGACGAGGCCGACGGCGCGGGCGGCGACCGGCACCACCGCGAAGCGCAGCCAGGGCGCAGCGGCCGGCGGCGGCGTCGGGTCGCCCGGCCAGAGCACCGCCACCGCGGGTTCGACCGACGGCCATTCCGCGGCAAAGCGGGCCGAGAGGTCGAGCAGTTCCTGCCGCCAGCTCATGGCGGCACCGTGTCGGCCGCCGCCTGGGCCGCCACCTGGGCCGCCGGGCGGGCCATCGGCCGGCCGGGCCGGCCGCGGCTGCCATATTCGACGGCGGCGGCGTAGGGCACGGCGTTGACCACCCGCGCGCCCTCGCCCGCGGCCTCGATCCGCCAGCCGTCGCGCAGGCGGCCGCTGCGGACCGGCGAGCGCGCCGCGGCAGCGTCGCGGGCGGCGACGGCGGCGCGTTCGACGGCATCCGGCGCGAGGCGGCCGAGCGCGGCCGCCATGCCGTCGAGCGCCGCGGCGAAGGCGGCGCTCATCGTTCCACCCGCAGCAGATGGAAGGCCGCCTGGGAGCCGACATCGAAGCTCTCGACGGCGATCACGGCGCCGTCCAGCCCGTCGAGCGTCAGGATGTCGCCCGGCAGCGGCTGGCCGGGAAACCCGGACGCCGCCAGCGCCGACTGGGCAAGATGGACCTGGACCTCGGCACCCCGCCCGGCCCGCCGCAGGACGAGTCCCGGCACCGTGCAGGCGACCGACCCCGCCGCGAGGGCCTGCGCCGCCACGTCGAAGCCGGCGGTGCGCCGCGCCAGCGTCACCGGCCGGCCATGGCGGGCGAGGATCGCCGCGACCTGCCCGCGCACCAGTTCGCCCAACGCGGTCACGACCGGCCTCCATCATGCATGCCGACGCGGAATGCCGGCGCGCCGGCGGACGATGCCGGAAGGCGCGGCGCCGGTGCCGCCGGCCGCAGCAAGGGCGCCAGCGGCAGGGCAACCGTCGGCGGCACCCCGGCGCCCTCCCCGCTGCCGCCCTGCCCGCCATCCGCCAGCTCGACGGCGAGCGGACCGAGCGTGAAGCGCCGCAGCCGGCGCATCGCCTCGGCCAGCGCGCCCGGCTGTTCCAGTTCGAGACGCGCGGCCTCGGCGACCGCCACCTTCAGACCGTAGGGAATGGCCCCGTCCGCCACGATCGCGGCGCCGGTCTCGTCGCGGACGCCGCTGCGCGGCCAGGCCAGAACGTTGACGGTCCACGGCACCGCCTTGTGGCCGCGCCAGCGCCCGGCAAACAGGCCGTCGATGGCCAGCGTCGCCCGCCGCAGCGCCGCCTCCCGCGCCTGGATCGAGGCGGCCGCCCAGCCGGCCCAGCCGAACGCCGCATGATGGGCATCCGCCTCGGCCGGCGCGAGATAGCTGTCGGCGCCGACGATGCCGGCGCCGCTCTCCACGATGATCGCCATGGTCAGTTCGAGGTGTGGACGCGGACGGCGAGGGCCGGACGGCGGACGACCGGCAGCGGATTGCTCTCCGTCATCAGGTCGACGCCGCGGCCGTCCGGCCGCGCGACCTGGCGGGCATAGAGGGGCAGGCCGATGGTGTTGGCGGCCTCGATCAGGTTGGCCGGCGCGAAGTAGGTGACGAAGGCATCGGCGGTGCCGAGCGGGACCGCGATGCCATCGCCCGCCGGCACCAGCGGCTCGGCCGCGCCGCCGGCGAGCGTCACGGTGCCGGAATATTCCTCGAACACGATGCCGGCGAATGGGAAGCCCCGGCGCATGTCGTCGCGCAGCGGCTGTCCGCCCTGGGTCGCAGCGAAATAGCGGTATGCGTCCTTGACCGACGCGTGCTTGACCAGCTTGTCCCAGAAGGCGGGGCTGACCAGGACATGGACGCCGGTCATGGTCTCGCCGCGCAGGTTCGTCTCCATGTGCCGCAGCACCTCGCGGCACTTCTCGGCGACCTCAGTGCCGGCGGTGCCCAGAGCGAAGTCGACCGTCTTCTGGGTCATGCCGAACTCGGCGTGCCAGTCGTAGAGGACGGCGCCCGCACCGTCACGGAGCTGGCCGCGCAGCGCATTGACGCGCATGAACTCCAGCGTCTGGGCGTGCTTCATCCGCATGCGGGCCAGCCGCCGCTCCATGAGCTGGGCGAGCGGATCGGCCGCGTCGGTGGCACCGAAGGCGCGAATGCCCTGGATGTCCTGCGGCAGGATGACATCGTCGTGCGGGATGTGCGGCACGACGAAGCCGCGCTGGCGCCGGGCCGTGCGGTTGGCGAGCGTCGGCGGTCCGCCGGGCGGCACCGAGGGCAGCAGGTTCAGCGTGCCGTCCGCTTCCTCCAGGACGATCTGGCGCTGCGTCACGCCCTCGTCGCGGAAGATGCCGAGCTGGCCCACCCGGCCGTAGCGGTTGGGCAGCAGGTTGATGGCCTCGGTCAGCTCGGCCAGCGAGAAGCCGCCCGCGTCGAAGGGATTGGTCACGACGGTCATGTCGGGGTTCTCCGGTCGGAAGGGATCAGGCGCCGGCGCGCGCGACAATGCCGAGGCGGGCGAGCGCCGCGAGGCCGGCTGCGATGTCGTCCGCCGCGTAGGCCGCGGGCCAGACGAGGCCGTCGGCCCGGACGAGCGCCGGTCCGCGCACCAGCGCCAGGGCGGGTGCGTCGCCGGCCGCCGGCACCGTCACCGGATCGACCAGGACCGCCGCCGCAACCGCGGTGCCGAGCGTCCCCGCCGGATCGAGTTCGACGAGCTTGCCGGAGCCGGGCGAGACGGTGATCGCGAAGGCATCGCCCGCCGCGAAGTCGGTGCCGCCGTCGGCGAGCGTGAAGGCGAGACCGCCGCCCGCAAACGCGACGCCGACGCGGCCGATGCCGAGCAGCCGGCCGTCCGGGCCGGTCACGGCGAAGGCGCCGCCGTCCGTCGCCGTCTGGAAGATCTCGAGCCGAAAGATCCCGGGGATAGCGCCGACGCCGACCGTGACGGCGCCGAGAACGCCGTTGCCGACATTGCCGCCCACCGCGGCAGCGGCGGCGGGCGTCGCGACCGCGATCCGCCCGAGGACGGTCCCGGACGGCACCGTGCGGGTGCTGCCGGTCGAGGCGATGGTCACCGGGTCGCGGGCGAAGCGCGGATCGGACTCGTGCTTGAGCCAGTCGCCGGCCGCGGCCGGCAACGCGAGGACGGTCATGGGCTGGTCCTTTGGGTTGGAGGTTCGGACGCGGTCAGGTGGCGGAGCCGCCGCGGGCGGCGCGGGCCCGGCGGACGATGGCGGCCTCCGGCGGCGGGACGGCGGCCCGGCCGCGCTCGCCCCAGAGGTCGGCCTCGGCGACGGCGGCCGCGGCGCGGTCGAGCACCTGGTCGAACCAGTCGAGCGCGGGCGGCGCGATCGTCGCGGCGTGGTCGGCATAGGCCTCCGGCGCGATGCCGAGGGCGCCCCAGGCGGCCGCCTTGGCGAGCCGCTGCCCGCGCAGGCGCTCGGCCTTGAGGAGGGCGATCTCGGCCTCGCGCGCCGCGACCGCCTTGGCGACGGCGTCCGCGACGGGATCGGGAGTCGGGTCGGCGCTCTTGACGAGGAGGATGCGCGCCGAAGGGTTGACGCCGTGGCGGCAGAGGCTGATCTCGGTCACGACGAGGTCGACGAGGCGATGGGTCATCGGGGGTTTCCTCCCTCAGGCCGCGAGCCGGCGGGCGAGCCCGCCGATCGACAGGGCGGAGAGTTCGCCCGAGAGGACGGCCGCCCAGACCGTGTCGTCGGCGATGCGGATGCCGACGAACCAGCCCTCGCGCTCGCCAGCGATGCCGAGGGCCTCTCGGATCCCCGGCGTCACCACCAGGCTCTCGACGACGGTGCCGACGGCGGGAGCGTCGCCCCCGCCGTCGGCATGTCCGGCCGCCCCGCGGCGGGAATGCGCCATGAATGCGTGGGCGGCGCGGACGAGCTCGTCGGTCGCGATCATGTCTCCCTCGGCGTCGACCAGCGGGCTGCCGTCCTCGACGGAGACGCTGGCCCAGCCCCAGACGGTGCGCAGCGCGCCGTCCGCCTTGGCGATGGGCAGGGTGAGACGGAAGGGATGGTCGGTCATCGCGGGGTCTCCGGAGCGGATTCGGGAGGCGGCGGCAGGCCGGCGGCGGCGCGCAGGAAGCGGGCGAGCCCGTCGTCGGGAAAGAGCGGCACCCCGGCGGCGGCCAGCCGCTCCACGAGGCCGGCCAGCGTGGCGGCGTCGACGCGCCCGACCCGGCCCGGCACGAAGCGCGGCATGGTCGCGGGATCGAGCCCGTTGATCCGCCACAGGCGCGGCACGAGATGGCGGTTGAGGGTGCCGGCGATGGCGCCGAGCCAGGCCGCCACCGCGGTCTCGAAGCGGTCGGTCTTCTCCCGCGCCAGCGCATAGGAGCCGGCCCCGTCGCGGCCGAGCAGGATGAAGTCGGCGAGCACGGTCATGGCGATCTCGCGTGCCCGGTCGACGATCGCCTCGCGCAGCGGCACGGAGTGGCCGCCGGCCGCACCCAGCAGGCCGAACTCGAAATAGGGATGGCCGTGCTCGTCGCGGTCGGACGGCAGCACGAGGCCCGCGCGCTCGTCGACCTGGGTGTCGCGGACGATGCGCTGGAAATCCTGGAAGAGGGCACGTTCCTCGGCCGTCGCGCCGGCGGCCATGAAGCGGGCCGGGATGCGGGCGACCGGCAGGCCGCCCAGCGCCCGCCAGTAGCCGATCGCCTCCCCCTCCTCCAGCCGCTTCTTGAAGTACCAGGGGCGATAGGCGTTGCGCAGGATCGAGCGGCCCTCGGGATTGCCCTTGGCGGTCGTCGTACGGAACAGCAGCGACTTGGCGATCGGGATGAAGACCGGCTGCGGCGCGTCGGGCGACGGCGCCTGCCAGAGGCCGCGGATGCCGCCCGCCGCATCGAATTCCCAGCGCAGCAGCGTCTCCTGGCCGCGCAGCGCCAGCTTGCGGATGCCGATGCGCCCGTCCGGCGCCGGGCGCCGCTTCCACACGATCTCGAACCAGGCCCAGCCATGGACCAGCATGCCCAGCACCTCGACCAGGAAGTCCTCGAAGCCGTGGCTCATGTCGTCGCGCACGGACTGGAGGAACCGGGCGCCTTCCTCCGCGGCGGCGCCGGTCCCGGACGGCGCCACCGTCCAGGGCACGCCGCGCAGCGTCATCTCGACGGCGAAGAGGACCGCGCCGACGACGGGATCGTTGGCCGCCATCTCGCGGTAGACGGCGACGCCGCGGCGGCCCTGCAGCTCGGGCAGGAACTCCTCCCGCACCAGCCCGGACCAGGCGCGCAGGCCGGAGCGGCCGATCTCGGCCAGGTCAGCGCCGGCCATCGGAACCCCCGACCAGGACCGGCGCTGCGAGCGGGGCCGACGGCCGGTCGGCGAGCGCGGAGAGCGCCCAGACCAGGGCGTCGACGCGGTCGGGCGACGGTCCGTCGCCGCCCGGGACGTAAGCGCACATCTGATCCTCCAATGCGTCGAAGCGGCCGGCATGCTGGACCCGGCCCTGCTCGTAGAGGGCGGCCACCGGCTCGGCCCGCGCCTGCTTGCCGCGGCTGGCCGTGACCCGGCGATAGGCGAGCTCCGCGTTCGGCCGCAGGCCGGCGGCCGCCATCGCCTCGGCGGTCCGGCGCAGCACCGCCTCGACCAGGTCGCCGCCGTTGTTGACCTCGCCCACCAGCCGGTCGGCGCCGAGCCGGTCGTAGGTGGCGACGGCGCGCCGGGCCCAGCCGTCGGGCGACAGCCGGGCCGAGGCGTCGGCCAGGACGAAGAAGCGGCCGGCGCGGTCGCGCGCGGCGGCGACGATGCCAGTCTCGGCGCTGTCCTCCCCGGCGCTGACGGCCGGGTCGACCGCGACGACGACCTGCGCCGCGCCGGCCGGGGGATCGGCGCGGAAGCCGTCGCGCTCGAACATGGCGCGCTGCCAGAGGGCGCCCGGCACCTCCTCCAGGAATTCGCCGGCCAGTTCCTGGCGGCCGAGCCGGGTGCCGCCGTAGCGCCGCTCGAGATCGGCCAGGGCCTGCGGCGCGAGGTTGGCCGCGTTCTCCGCCGTCGCGCCGCGGGTGACGATGGTGCCGGGATCGGCCAGGAGGCGGCGCAGCCAGGCGCGTGGCCGCGGCGTCGAGGTGGCGACGCAGCGCGCCGCACCGAGGCGCAGCCCCATCATCAGGTTGTGCCAGGCCTCCTCGTCCGGCCACTTGGCGACCTCGTCGGCCCAGGCGAGATCGTGCTCGGGCCCGCGCAGCTGCTCGGGATCGACCGCGGCGAAGGTCGTGGCGACGGTGCCGTTGGCCCAGCTCAACCGACGCAGCGAGGGCTGCCAGCGCGGCCGCAGCGTCGGCGGCGACACCGCGAGGATGCCGGAGGGCCCCTCGACCATGACGTCGCGCACGTCGGCCGCCGTCTCGCCGACGACGGCGATGCGACGGGCGCGACCGGATTCGGCCTCGGCGCGGATGAACTCGGCGGCCGCGCGCGTCTTGCCGGCGCCGCGGCCGGCCTGGATGAACCAGACGCGCCAGGGCGGCGGCGGCGGCAGCTGCATGGGACGGGCCCAGAAGCGCCACTCGTGCAGCAGGTGGGCGCGGGCCGCGGGCGACAGTCCGTCGAGGAACGAACGGCGCAGGTCGGGCCGGATCGCGACCTCGGCGGCGATCGAGCGCGTCATGCCGAGGCCTCGGCCGGCAGCGTCGCGGCGCAGCGGCCGCAGGGCTCCGACCCCGACTGATCTTCGGCAGCCCGATCCGCGGCGGGCGGTGCAGCCAGCAGGGCGGCGAGGCGCTGCAGCCGGCGCCCGACTTCGGCCGCCGCCTCGCGCAGGGCGGCCCCGTCGTCGGCAGCGGGCGCCTCGGGCATGTCGAGCGCCAGCAGGCGCGAGCGGCGCGCCTCGATGGCCAGGATGCGGTCGATCGCCGGCCCGTCGCCCGCCTGCGCCTTGGTCCAGGCCCCGACCAGCGCCCGGTCGAGGCGCAGTGCCTGCAGGCGGCGCTCGGTCGCCGGATCGTCGGCCGCCTCGCGCATGGCCCGCGCGACCGCCCGCCGCGCGGCGGCCGCCGTGGCGAACAGCGGGCCGTCGCCCTCGGGATCAGCCGTGGCGGCGATGCGGCCATAGTCCAGGCCGTCGGTCCGCAGGGCCAGGGCCAGCGCCCGGCGGCGGGCGGCGGCAAGACGATCGGTCGCCTGCATCCTCCGCCTCCCCGGCCGGTGCCCGAAACGCATTCGGCGCGGAACCCGTCTGCCGGGCACCGCGCCGATCGTGCTTATTGGTACACCGCCCGGCCGTCGTGCGGTAGACGGATTACCGCATTTTTAGTTTACGCAAAGCCGAAATGGCGGGCGAGGGATTGCAGGCCGGCACGCAGCGCCGCCAGCCGCGCCGGGTCGCCCGGCATCTCGAGCGCCACCGCCGCCCCGTCGACGGCGCGCACGGCGCCCGGCCCGGCGACCGCGAGCGCCGCCCGGGCCGTGCGGTAGCGCTGGGCGGTCCGCATGGCCGCCGCCTCGCGCTCCTCCTCCGAGCGGACGGGCTGGTCGGCCTCGCGCGGCAGGCGCTCGGCCCAGAATCGCGGCGGCAGCGGCACCGGCGCGCGCCCGAGCGCCCAGGCCAGCCGGGCGAAGCGCCAGCCGGCCTCGACCTCGGGCGGCGACAGCCCGGTCGCGGGATCGCGGCGCGACCGGGCCGCCAGGACGTCGAGGGGAAAATCCGCCGCCACGGCCGCGTCGCCGGAGACGCGGCGACGATGGGCGAGCAGTTCCGGGGTGGCGCCGGTGTCCTCCGCCGCGCGCGACGCCCGGGTCGTGCGCCGCCGGCGCTTGGCGTCGGGGTCGCGCGGGCGCCCGGGTCTGGCCATTGCCGATCCGGATGTTAGGTCGAGAGGGCAGCGAGCGCGCTGCTGCTCTCGACGATCGTGACCGGCGGACGCACGCGGCCCGTGCGGTCGGCGCGGACCGCCCGGGGATCATCGTCGAAGCGCGCGCCGGCAGGCCACCGTGCCCCCGGATCATAGCCGTAGGCGGGTGCGTCGCCGCCGGCCGCCTCGCCGAAGCCCGAAACCGCGGTGCGGTCGCGCAGGCGCCGGCGCCAAGCCCGGTAGGTCGATGGATGGACGCCGAAGAGTGCTGCCGCGCGCCCGTCGCCGACGCCGGACGCGGCCAGTTCGGCGATGACCGCGTCGTCGGGCGGCCAGGAGCATCCCGCCCGCTGCGGCGGGGCAGGTCGGGCCAACCGGCCCGCCGCCCGCGCCGTCGGCAGCCCGTAGCGCGCCGCCAGCAGCGACACCGATGCGGGCGAGCGGCCGTGACGGCGCCCGACGGCCGCCAGGGTCTCGCCCTCGGCAAATGCGGCCGCCAGAGCCTCGCGGCTGGGCGGCCAGGGTTCCCGGATGTCGGTCGATGCAATGCGCGCGGTCATGGCACCCTCCAGTGTTCCGCATTTGTTCCTGACGCGCAACGCTACGCATTATGCGGCCGGAGCGGCAAGCGGGGGTGTCGTTCAATTGAATTTTGCGGTATTGCTCGCCCCCATGGTCGAGCCATCCGAGGCGGCGCGCGGCCTCAAGGCCCTGCGCGAGGAGGGCGGGCTGTCGATGCGACAGGCCGCGGACGCCCTCGGCATGTCGCTGACCGGCTATCAGCACTACGAGGACCGGTTCAAGAAGCCGTTCCTGCCGGTCGATCTGATGCGGCGGGTCGCCGGGTTGCTGGCCGAGCGCGGGATCGAGCCGGCGCGCGTGCTGGCGCTGGCCGGCACGACCCCCGAGCTGGTCGGAATCGAGCCGGTACCGGCGACGGCCGGCATCGCCCGCCCCCAGCGCGCCGCACCGGCCGCCGGCATGCCCCCGACGGTCGCCTTCGACCGCACCCGCCGCCTGCCCGTCTATGGCAGCGCCCAGGCCGGGCCGGACGGCCAGCGCATCGAGTTCGATCCGGTCGAATGGATCGACCGGCCCGATGGCCTGCGCGAGGTCAACGGCGCCTTCGCGATGTACGTCGTCAACGACAGCATGGAGCCCAAGTACGAGCAGGGCGACATGCTCTATGTCCACCCGACGCGGCCGCCGCGACGGCTGAGCCATGTCGTCATCGTCAAGAACGACGGCACCGCGCTGGTCAAGCGCCTCGTCCGCGCCGAGGTCGACGCCTATGTCGTCCGCCAGTACAACCCTGCGTGCGAATACGCGATTCCGCGCGCCGAGGTTCAGGCGCTCTACCTCGTCCTGGGGTCGATGGACGGCCGCTGACTTCGCCCGCCCGCCGCACCAGGATCATGCCCGACGCCATGCCCAACGACCCCGCCTCCGTGCCGCTGCCGGCCATCCGCTACACCTCGCGCGGGGCGATGGCGGGGCGGCCGCTGATCGTCGGCCTGACCGTCGCGACCCAGACCTTCTTCGAGGCCTATGTCCGCAATCACCCGGACCGGCCGATCACGGGTTATGTCCGCGACCAGGCGGCCTTCGACGACATGCGGGACCTGGTGCGGGACCTGACCGGACGGGAGGGGTTGGCCCGTGGCATCACCACCCGGTCGCGCCAGATGCTGGCGCAGTGCGGCGCCGTGCTGATGCAGGACCCGGCGATGGCGCGGGAGGCGCGCAGCCGCGCCGACCCCCGCGGCTACAGCCTGATCGGGGTGACCCACAGCCTGTCGAGTCGCGAATCCTGGGCCGAGATCCAGAGCTACGCGCTGGCGCCCCTGCAGCCCTGGGACGCACTGGTCTGCACCTCGCGGGTCGCGCGCGACGTCGTCGACCGCCTGCTCGACGGCGCCGACGAGGCGCTGGCGCGGGCCGGCATGCCCGCGCCGGCGCCGCGCCCCGCCCGGCCGGTCATTCCGCTCGGCATCGACGTCCCGGCCTTCGCGCGCGATCCCGCGCTCGGAGCCGAATGGCGCGCCCGCCACGGCATCCGGCCGGAGGCGACGGTCGTCCTCTTCTTCGGGCGCCTCAGCATGCACGCCAAGGCGCACCCCTTCGCCATGTTCGCGGCGGTCGCCGAGGCGGCACGCGGCCTCGGACGGCCGCTGGACTTCGTGCTGGCCGGCCAGTTCGCGTCGCCGCCCATCCGGGCGGCCTATCGGGAGATGGCCGCCGGTGTCGCGGACGATGTGCGCACGACGTTCGTCGAGAGCCCGAGCAACGCCGAGCGGCGCGCGGCCCTGTCCGGCGCCGACCTGTTCCTGTCGCTCGCGGACAGCATCCAGGAGACGTTCGGGCTGGCGCCGGTCGAGGCGATGGCGGCCGGACTGCCGGTGGTCGTCACCGACTGGGACGGCTATCGCGACACGGTGCGCGACGGCATCGACGGCTTCCGGATTCCGACCATGATGGCGCCGCCGCCCGCGGCCCAGGCGGCGCAGCGCGCCTATCTCGGCGATGCGATCGACTATGACCGCTTCTGCGCGGTGATGGGGCAGCTGGTCTCGGTCGACATCCGGGCGGCGGCGCTGGCGATCCGCGGCCTGGCCGCCGATCCTGAGCGGCGGCGGGAGATGGGGCGCGCCGGCGTCGCCCGCGCGCGCGCCTTGTTCGACTGGCCCGCGGTGATGCGGCATTGGCGGGAGCTGTGGACCGGCCTCGCGGAAATCCGGGCGCGGGCGCCAGCCACCCTGCCGCCCGCCACGGCGCTGTCCGCAATCGAGCGCCCCGACGCGCTCGATCTGTTCCAGACCTTCCCGACCCGCCGGATCACGCCGGCCGACCGCCTGCGGCTGCTCGACCCCGCCGCGGCCGACCTGGTCGAGGACGCCCGCAGCCTGGGCGCCTTCCGCTACGCCTTCAGCCACCTGCCCGCCCGCGAGCGCATCGACCGGCTGGTCGCGGCGATCGCGGCGCGGCCCGACGTCACAGTCGGCGAATTGCTGGCCGGCCTGCCGGCCGCCCGGCAGGCCGAGGCCCTGCGGACTCTCATGTTTCTCGCCAAGCGCAACCTGCTGCGGATCGCGCTGCCCCGACCGTAGGCGCTACGCCCCGAGACGGGCCTCGGCGGCCTCTTCCGGTTCGTCCTCGCTCTCCTTCGGCACCGCGACCACGAGATGCCGGGTCGCCTCGCGGATCTTGGCCGCCTCGTCGTCGTAGAGGAACGGCAGCGTGGCGTAGCGGCGGCCGCGCGTCACCGGCAGGGCCTCGTGCACCATCGAGCAGGAGAACACGACGGCACCGCCCGTCGGCGCGCGATAGGTCCGGCGGCCGAATTCGGGAAAGCGCAGCTCGCCGCCCTCGAACTCCTCGGCATTGAGGTTGATCGTCACCGCGAAGCGGCGATGCTTGGTCGCCGGTGAGGTGTTGTCGCGGTGGGGGAAGAAGAAGCCGCGATCCTCGCCATCGTAGCAGGCGACGATGTAGCGCTCGATGCGGGTCGCGTTGAACTGATAGGCACGGCGGATCATCGGAACCAGGCGGCGGTGAAGCCGTCGCTGCAGCCCGTCCTTCAGGGCTTCGTCGGTGATCATGCAGTCCCGGCGGCGCTTGCGCGACCGGTCGAGCACGCCGACCGACTTGCCGTCCCTCGACGTCATATGCCCGGACGGGAAGCCGCCCTTCTCCTCGTAATAGTCGATCATCTGGCGGCAGAAGGCCGGTTCGAGGATCCGCGGCACGATAAGCACCGGGGCCATGCCCGGGGACCAGCGGTCCTCCTCGATCTTCGGCAGGCGGGACAGCGCCAGGAGCAGCGTCTGCGCGTGCTGCTCGGGGTCGGCGAGCGACACCCAGGCCAGGGTCCGCAGGGCGGGGTCGAGGATGACGGTCTGCGGATGGACCTCGGCCGGATCGTCGCCGCGTGCGGCATGGAACAAACGTGCCACGGCGCCGTCGGCATCGTCGAACCAGCGCACGCCCGGCGTCCGCTCGACCAGCCGGCTCTGGGCGAAGTCGGTCGCATCGCCGGTGACGCCGAAGAAGGCGACGTTCGCGTCGTCGAACCGCGCGCGATGCTCCGTCACGAAATCGATGATCGCGCGCCCTTCGCGGCTCTCGGCCCGGCCGAAGAAGCTGACGACGACGAAGCGGCCCGCCATCGTGTCGAAGTTGAAGCGCGGATTGGAATGGGTCGGCGCGGCGAACCAGGGCGCCGGGTCGCCCGGGCGCAGCCGACGATCAGGAACTATGCTCGTACTCATGGCGTCTTCCCCCTCGCAGACGGTCGACGCCCCCCACCAATCTCCAGACCGCCGCAGGCCGCCCGCCCGCAACCGTCACGACCATCGGCTATTAGCAATCCCGTGCGCGGCGCGCAATGCGACAGGTTGGGCTGCGATCCGACGATGCGGGCGGTTGGCGGCCGATCGGTCGCACCCTATCATCACGCCATGGGACTGCCGGCGCCCGGCCGGCCGGGAACCGCGACGGAACGAGGGGAACGCGACATGGGTCAGTTCGGCATGGGTCAGGCGGTGCGGCGCGTCGAGGATCTGCGGCTGCTGACGGGCAATGGCCGCTACACCGACGACATCAGCCTGCCGCGCCAGACCGTCGCCTACATCCTGCGCAGCCCTCACGCGCATGCCGGGATCGGCAGCATCGACACGGCCGCCGCCGCCGCGGCGCCGGGCGTCCTCGGGGTCTTCACGGCGGCCGACCTGCGTGCCGACGGGGTCGGCGACCTGCCCTGCCTGACGCCGCTGACCAATGTCGACGGCAGCGCGTCCGTCTCGCCGCCGCGGCCGGCCCTGGCCGAGGGCAAGGTGCGCCATGTCGGCGACGCCGTCGTGCTGATCGTGGCCGAGACGATGGCCCAGGCGCGCGACGCCGCCGAACTGGTCGAGATCGACTATCAGCCGCTGCCCGCCACGACGGAGACGGCCACCGCAGGCGACGCGGACCAGCCCCTGGTCTGGGACGAGGCGCCGGGCAACATCTGTTTCGATTGGGCGCAGGGCGATGCCGAGGGCGTCGACGCGGCCTTCGCCAAGGCCCACAAGACGGTCTCGGTCGAGCTGGTCAACAACCGGCTGGTCGTCAACTCGATGGAGCCGCGCGGCGCCATCGGCGACTACCAGAAGGGCGACGGCCGCTTCGTGCTCCATACCTCCTCGCAGGGCCCGCACCTCATCCGCTCGCAGCTCGCCGGAACGATCCTCAAGGTGCCGGAGCACCGGGTTCGCGTCGTCACCCAGGACGTCGGCGGCGGCTTCGGGATGAAGATCTTTCTCTACCCGGAGCATGTCCTGGTGACCTGGGCGGCCAAGAAGGTCGGCCGGCCGGTCAAGTGGATCGCCGAGCGGCAGGAAGCCTTCCTGTCCGACACCCAGGGTCGCGACAACGTCACCCGCGCCAACCTCGCCCTCGACGCCGAGGGCCGCTTCCTCGGGCTGAAGGTGGAGACGCGGGCCAATCTCGGCGCCTACCTGTCCAACTTCGCGCCGTTCATCCCGACCCTGGCGGGCACCGGCATGCTGGCCGGCGTCTACACGACGCCCGTCATCCATGTCCGGGTGAAGGGCCTGTTCACCCACACCACCCCGATCGACGCCTATCGCGGCGCCGGCCGGCCCGAGGCGGCCTATCTGGTGGAACGGCTGGCCGACCTCGCCGCCGATGCGCTGGACCTCTCTCCGGCGGAGATCCGGCGCCGCAACTTCATCCCCGGCAGCCTGATGCCGTTCAAGACGGCGCTCGGCATCACCTACGATTCGGGCGAGTTCCGCCAGAACCTCGAAGATGCGCTGCAGATCGCCGACTGGGACGGCTTCGCGGCCCGCCGGACGGCATCGGCCAAGACCGGGAAGCTGCGCGGCATCGGGCTCTCGACCTATATCGAGCAGTGCGGCGGCGGCGAGGACGAAGCGGCCACCGTGCGCTTCGACCCCTCGGGCAGCGTCACCGTGCTGGTCGGCAACCAGTCGAACGGCCAGGGCCACGAGACGGCCTATGCACAGATCGTCGCCGACGCCTTTTCGGTGCCGTTCGAGAGCGTGCGCGTGATCCAGGGCGATTCGGACGTCGTCTATTTCGGCCGCGGCACCGGCGGCTCGCGCGCGCTGCCGGTCGGCGGCTCGGCCGTCCAGAAGGCGGTCGAGAAGGTGATCGAGAAGGCGAAGAAGGTCGCCGCCCACATGATGGAGACGGCCGCGGCCGACGTCGAATTCAAGGACGGCGTCTTCCAGATCGCCGGCACCGACCGCAAGCTCGCCATCCAGGAGGTGGTGCAGGCGGCCTTCGACCCGGAGGCGCTGGGCGGGGAGATCGAGCCCGGCCTGTCGGAGGTGGCGCATTTCGCACCGGCGGGCGCCACCTTCCCCAACGGCTGCCATGTCTGCGAGCTGGAGATCGACGGCGACACGGGCGACGTCGAGATCCTGCGCTACACCGTCGTCGACGACTTCGGCCGCGTCGTCAATCCGATGATGCTCGCCGGCCAGGTCCATGGCGGCATCGCCCAGGGCGTCGGCCAGGCGCTCTACGAATCGACCGTCTACGACCCGGACTCGGGCCAGCTCGTGTCGGGCTCGCTGATGGACTATGCCTTGCCCCGGGCCGACAACCTGCCGATGGTCGAGTTCGCCTGGAACGTCGTGCCCTGCCGCAACAACCCGCTCGGCGTGAAGGGCTCGGGCGAGGCCGGCGCGATCGGCGCGCCGCCCGCCGTCATCAACGCCATCGTCAACGCGCTGCGCCATCTCGGCGTCACGCACGTCGACATGCCGGCGACCCCGCAACGCATCTGGTCGATCCTGCAGACCGCGAAGCAGGCCGCTTGAGCGCCGTGGCAGAAGCGGCCGGGGCGGCGGTCGACGCCGCCGCCCTGCTGCCCGCCATGCGGGCGATCGCCGCGCGGGCGGGCGACGCCATCCTCGGCGTCTATCACGGCGACCATGGCGTGCGCGCCAAGGCCGACGCCTCGCCGCTGACCATCGCCGACGAGCTGGCCGACCGCCTGATCGTCGCCGCACTGCGCCAACTGACGCCCAACATCCCGGTCGTGTCGGAGGAGACGGTCGAAACCGCGGGGCCCGCGGCCGCCGGGGCCCGTCGCTACTGGCTGGTCGATCCGCTGGACGGCACCAAGGAGTTCATCAAGCGCAACGGCGAGTTCACGGTGAACATCGCGCTGATCGAGGATGGCAGCCCGATCGCCGGCGTCGTCCATATCCCGGTGTCGGGCGAGATCTTCGCCGGCGCGCGCGGCGCAGGCGCCTCGGTGCAGCGGAAGGGCGGGATGCCGCAGGCGATCGCCTGCCGCCCCTGCCCGCCCGGCGGTGCGGTCGTCATGACCAGCCGCAGCCATGCCGACAATGCGGCGCTGGATGCCTATCTCGCCGACACCCCGGTCGCCGAGCGGCGGATCGCGGGCAGTGCCCTCAAGTTCTGTCGCGTCGCCGACGGCACGGCCGACCTCTACCCGCGGCTCGGCCCGACCTCCGAATGGGACACGGCCGCGGGCCAGGCGCTGGTCGAGGCGGCCGGCGGCCGGATGACGATGCTGGACGGCACCCCGTTCCGCTACGGCAAGAAGGATTTCCTCAACCCCGGATTCGTCGTCCGGGGCGCCTGATCCTTCCCGACGCCATGATCGTCACCGCCTGGAGCCCGCCGGACGGCAGCCTGCTGGCGGGACTGCTGGGGTCGCTGGCGGCGCTGGGCGCGCGCGGCCGGCCCCCGTTCCGGGTGCTGGTGCCCGGCGCGGCGGAGGCCGACCGGGTCCGCAGGCTCGCGGGCGATGTCGGCGTCCAGACCATCGTCGCGCCGTTCGCGATGGACGAGCCGTCACCCCACGACGCGCTGCTGCCCGACCTGCCGCGCCTCACCGGCATGTCCGAGGGCGTGGTGACCTGGCTGGCGCCGTCGGTCTGGGTACAGGAAGCCCATGCCATCCGGGTGATGCGCGAGGCGGCCACCGACGGCAGCCTCGTCGCCGCCTATGCCGTCGACCGCGCCTATCGCGCGCTGACCGCACCGCGATCGCCCTGGCACATCCATCGCGCGGCGATGGCCCGCGCCTTCGGGGCGGAGGCGGCGCGCCGGCTCTGGATGCGTCCGGCCATCGACATCGGCGTCTTCTCGCTGGCAGCCGACGCGCCCCATTGGTCGGCCTGGCGCGCGATCCGCGAGGCGGCCGTCGAACGCGGCCGCAGCCCCGGCGCCGGGACACCCCATACGCTGGGCTCGCTCGCATTGAACATCGCGGTCCGGACGCATCGGCTGCCGGTCCTGCCGCTGCCGGCGCGCTGGAACTGGCTCTGCCATCTCGAACGCCCGCTGTGGCAGGACGGCCGGCTGGTCGAGCCGGAGCCGCCCCACGACCCCATCGCCATCCTCCATCTCTCCGGGGAATCGAGCCGACGCGTCATGCGCATCGAGGACCGGGACGGGCGCCGCCTGCGCTCGAGCCTGCGCTTTCCATTGCGGATCGAGCCGGACGCGGCCTGACCATGCGCCCCATGCTCGTCACCGGCTGCGACCGCGTTCAGTTCGGGCTCGCCTGGAACCTGCTCGCATCGATCCGGCGCTCCGGCCTCGGTCGCGAGTACGACATCGGCTTCATCGATGGCGGGCTCGGCGACCGCGAGCGGCAGGCTCTGGCCCGCCTCGGCGTCGCGACCGCACCGGCCGGCTGGGATTTCGACTTCCCGGCGCGGGCGGTCCTGGAACGGACGGCGCCCGGAATCTGCACCCTCTATGGCAAGCTGCGGATGCGCGAGCTGTTTCCGGGGCGCGAGGTCTATGTCTGGCTCGACGCCGACACCTGGATCCAGGATGCCGGCGCCGTGCCGGTGATCGTCGCGGCGGCGCTGCGGCGGGGCCTCGCCGGAGCCTACGAACTCGACCGCACCTATTTCCGGGCCCGGATGCTGCCGCATATCTGGGAGAAGTACCGCGAGTGGTACGAACTCGCCTTCGGCCCGGAGGTCGCCGCCGCGATGGAGACCAAGCCGATGTTCAATGTCGGCGTCTACGGGATCGCGGCCGAGGCGCCCCACTGGGCCGCCTGGGAACGCTTCTACCGCGAGGGACTTGCCCGGCAGTCGGCCGAGCAGCTCTTCTCCGTCTTCATGACCGACCAGCTCTCGATCAACCTCGCCATCCACCGCGAGGCCCTGCCGGTGGCGCTGCTGCCGGCCAGCTTCAACTGGCTCTGCCATCTCTGTCCGCCGATGTGGGATGCCGAGGGGCGCCGGCTCGTCGTGCCGGCGCCGCCCTGGGAGCCGGTGCGGATCGTGCATCTCTCGGGATCGTCGAAGAAGGGGCCGATGGTCCTGCCCGGGCGCCGCGGCGGCCGCTACGACACGGCGCTGCGCTACCCGCTGCGGATCGCGCCGGCCGATCCGGACCCGGCCGAAGTCAACGCCGAAGACAGCACCGCCGCGGAAGCGGAAGACGAGGAGGTCGAGGCATGACGGGCATCATCGTCGCCATCGCCCAGCAGAAGGGCGGTGCGGGAAAGACCACCTTCACCGCCCATCTGGCGGCCGCCTGGGTTCGCGCCCGCCACCGCGTGGCGCTGGTCGATGCCGACCCGCAGGGCAGCCTGACCGCATGGGGCGCGCTGCGCGCGGCCGAGAGCGGGCGCTGGCCGGCGATCCCGGTCGAGAGCGCCAGCGGCTGGCGCGCCGACACCGTCGCCGGGCGCCTGGCCGCCGCGCACGACCTCGTGCTGATCGACACCCCGCCCCATGGCGAGATCGACACCCGCTCGGTCGTGCGGGCGGCGACGCTGGTCGTCGTGCCGGTCCAGCCGACGCCGCTCGACGTCTGGGCGACCAGGCCGACGCTGACCCTTGCGGCCGCGGAAGGCCGGCCGGCGCTCGTCGTCTTCAACCGGGTGCCGCCGCGCGCCACCCTCAACGCGGCGATGCGCGAGGCCATCCAGGCCGAGGGCGCCCGGCTGGCGACCGCCAGCCTCGGCAGCCGCGTCGCCTTCGCCGCCGCCTTCGGCGAGGGCGCGACCGCCGTCGAGACCGCGCCGGGCAGCCGGGCCGCGGCCGAGGCCATCGCCGTCGCGAAGGAAGTCCTGGCCGCCGTGCGCGCCGCCCAGCGCAAGGGCTGAGCCGCTACAGCCGGCGCCAGGGCAGGATCCAGCGGGCGCCGTCCCGCGTGCCGGCCAGCGCCGCGACGCGGTAGACGGCCGCGAGCCGGTCTTCGGTCAGGACGTCCTCGGGACTGCCCGCCGCGGCCAGGCGGCCGTCCGCCATGAGTGCGACGCGGTGAGCGAAGCGGGCGGCCAGCGCGAGATCGTGCAGGACGGCGACCACGGCGCGGCCCGCCTCGGCCTCGGCGCGCAGCACCTCCATCACCTGGAGCTGGTGATAGGGGTCGAGCGCCGCCGTCGGCTCGTCGGCGAGCAGCAGCGGCGCCGCCTGGGCGAGCGCCCGCGCCAGCAGCACCCGGGCCCGCTCGCCGCCCGACAGGCGGTCGACCGGGCGGTCCGCGAGGGCAGCGACGTCCGCCGCCGCCATGGCTGCCGCGATCGCCGCCCGATCCTCCTCGCTCTCGCGCCGTCCCGCGCCGAGATGCGGCAGGCGCCCGAGCGCGACGACGTCGCGCGCCGCCAGACCCCAGGCGACGTCGCGCCGCTGCGGCAGATAGGCCATGAGGCGCGCACGCGCCGCGGGCGTCAGGGCAGCGAGGTCGTGCCCCGCCACGGTGATGCGCCCGGCGTGCGGCGCGAGGCCCGCCACCGCGCGCAGCAGGGTCGTCTTGCCGGCCCCGTTCGGCCCGATCAGCGCCATGAGGCAGCCCGCCGGCACCGCCAGGGAGACATCCGCGACGGCGGCGCGGCGGTCGAGCCGCACCGTCACCCCCTCGGTGCGCAGAAGCACCGTCACCGCCGCCCCAGGGACGCCAGCAGCGCCAGGAAGAACGGCGCCCCGACCAGCGCCGTGACGACGCCCAGATGCAGTTCCGTGCGGGTCGGCACGAGCCGCACCAGCACGTCCGCGGCCGCGATCAGGATCGCGCCGCCGAGCGCGCTCGGCAGCAGCAGCCGGCCCGGCCGGTGGCCGCACAGCGGCCGCAGCAGGTGCGGAACGACGAGCCCCACGAAACCGATCGATCCCGCCGCCGAGACCGCCGCGCCGACCGCCAGCGCGGTGCCGGCGACGACCTGCGCCCGCAGCGCCCCGACGCGGACGCCGAGGCTGGCCGCCGTCTCCTCCCCCAGCGTCAGCGCGTCGAGCCCGCGCCCGGCCGTCAGCAGCAGGGCCGCGCCGAGGATCATGAAGGGCGCGGCGTAGCCGAGGTCGTCGAAGCTGCGGTCGCGGACCGAGCCGAGCAGCCAGAACAGCATCTCCGACAGGGCATAGGGGTTGGGCGCCAGGTTGAGGGCGAGCGCCGTCAGGGCGACGGCGAAGCTCGACACCGCCACGCCCGCCAGGACGAGCGAGAGCACCCCCGCCGCCCGCCCCGCCAGCAGCAGGACGAGCACGCCCGCAACGCCGGCGCCCACCATGCCGAGGATCGGCAGCGCCGGCGGCCAGGCGGCGGCCAGCCCGAAATAGAGCGCGATCACCGCGCCGAGGCCGGCGCTCGCGGAGATGCCGACGACCCCCGGCTCGGCCAGCGGGTTGCGCAACAGGCCCTGCAGGGCCGCCCCGGCCAGTCCCAGCGACGCACCGACCGCCAGCGCCAGCAAGGTCCGCGGCAGGCGGATTTCCTGCACCAGCGGCGCCGCCGGCCCGCCGCCGAAGAGGCCAGCCACGAGGTCCGCCAGCGGCAGCGGGACGTAGCCGACGGCAAGGCTGGCCGCCGCCGCGACGAGGACGGCCGAGGCCAGGATCGCGAGCAGCGGGGCGGCGCGCCGCATCGTCAAGGCTCCGCCAGGGCCCGCAGGCGGTCGACGGCGGCCCGCATCCACGGACCCGGGCACAGCCAGTCGGCCGTCGGCACCGTCCCGATCCGCATCGGCGGCGCGAGGCGGGCGAGCGCGGGATGCACCAGCAGCGCCTGCGCCCGCGAGGACTTCACCGCCATATGGTCGTCGAGCACCAGAATGTCGGGCGGGCTGGTCACCAGCCGTTCCAGGGGCATGGTGCCCCAGGCGCCGATCCCGGCGAGCGCGGCCGCGTTCTCGAGCCCGGCCGCCCGCAGCGCGGCGTCGCTCAGCGTCCCGCGGCCCGAGACGAAGCCGTTCGGCCGCCAGACCAGGGCGGCGGCGCCGACGGGGTCGGTGGGCGCCCGGAACGCGGCGCGCAGTTCGATGGCGAGCCGCTCGCCCCGGGCGGACTGGCCGATCGCCGCCGCCACTTCGCCGATCATGGCCGCCACCCCCTCGACGTCGTCGGGCGCGCCCAGCGCCAGGACGCGAAAGCCCATGCGGCGCAGCAGCGCGTTGGTCTTGCGCTGCTGCGCCGCGCCGGACACGACGAGGTCGGGGGCGAGCCGCAGCACCTCCTCCGCCGAGCCGCCGATCGCCGGCACGGCGGCCGCCTCGCGGTGCATGGCGGACAAGGTGGGATCGGCCGCCAGCCGGCCGACCGCCAGCAGCTGGCCGGGGTCGGCCAGCGCCAGCACGAGCTGGTCGGCACAGAGGTTGATGCTGACGACCCGCGGCGGCACCGCCGCCCCCGCCGCAGGCGGAAGCAGCAGCGCCGCGGCGAGCGCCAGCCTAGAAGCGGACGCGCGTGCCGACATAGCCGGAGCGGCCGGGCGTGGCGAAGCCGTGGACCTCCTCGAAATCGGCGTCGAAGAGATTGACGATGCGGCCATAGATCGTCACCCCGTCCGCCACCTCGTAGTCGAGGCGGATGTCGGCCGTGACGAAGCCGCCGGCCTTGGTGCCGCTCGAGAAGCCGCTGTCGCTTTCCCCGCGCATGCGCACCGTCGCCCCGGCGCTGGCCCGATCGAGGAAGCGCCAGTCGAGTGCGATCGCCCCCTGGTGCTGCGGCACGTCCTTGAGGCGGGTGCCGGTGATGGCGTTCTCCGCGTTCATGTAGGTGTACTGCGCCCGGAGGTCGATGCGTTCGTCGAGACGGGCCCGCAGCTCACCCTCCAGGCCGCGCGAGCGCACCTTTTCGACGTTGAGATAGCCGCCGAAGGCGTAGGGGCATCCGGCGGGTGCCGCCCGGCTGAAATCGAAGCGGATCTGATCCTCGATGCGCGAGTCGAACCAGGTGGCGCCGACCATGACGCGGCGGCCGAGCAGGTACTGGTCGACCCCGACGTCCCAGCCGCGGCTGCGCTCGGCTCCCAGCGTGCGGTTGCCGTTGCAGGGGTCGTAGAGCTCGTACAGCGAGGGCGTGACGAAGCCGGTGCCGTAGCTGGCGCGCAGCTTGGTGTCGGTCGCTGCAACCCGGTAGGCGCCGGTGATGCGCCAGGTGGTGGCACCGCCGAACCGGTCGTGCTCGTCGCGCCGGATGCCGGCGGAGAGGTTGAGGTTCTCGACCGGGCTGAAGCGGTACTCGGCGAAGGCGCCGAGCGTGCGGGCGCGGGCGTCGATGCGCGCGAAGTCGGGGCTGCCCAGGACGGCCGGCGTGTCCTGGTCGAGCCGGTCCCACTCCCCCTCGGCGCCGAAGGTGATGGCGTGGCCGGGCGCGATGCGGACGTTGCCGAGATAGTCGATCTTGGTCCGGGTGCCGTCGTAATGGTCGCCGAGGCTGACGTTCTGGCTACCCTTGTAGTCGCGCTGATGGCTGGAATGGGCGATGCCGAACTGGCTCTTCCAGCGCCCGTCGAACGCCTCGAAGGTGGTCTGGCTGCGCAGGAAGCGTTCGCGCTTGGTGAAGTACTGCTGGAAGAGGTCGGCGTTGCTCTGGTCGTAGTCGACGCGGGCTTCGCTCTGCGAAAGCCAGAGTTCCGTGCGCAGCGTGTCCGTCAGGTCGACACCGAACTGCGCCCGCCCCGACCATGTCTCGTGGCCGTCGCGTTCGCGCCCGCCGCGCGCCTTCGGGAAGGACGAGAACCCGTCGGTGCGGAAGCCGAAGGCCGAGGCGCCGTAGGTGAAGCGGCCGATCGTGCCGCGGATGCCGGCGCTCCCCTGCACCGTTCCCCAGGTGCCGACCTCCGAGCCGACATAGCCTTCGAACGGCCGCGTCGGCCGCCGGGTGACGATGTTGATGACCCCGCCCGCGGCGTCGGCGCCGTAGAGCGTCGACTGCGGCCCGCGCAGCACCTCGATCCGATCGATGTCGGCGACGGGGATCGTGCCGAACTCGTAGGTCACCTGGGCGCGGCTGGGGTCGCCGATCTCGACCCCGTCGAGCAGCACCAGCGTGTTGCGGACGCCGAGCCCGCGCAGCGAGATTCCTGCCGGCGTACCGATGCTGCCGGTCCGGCGGACCGTCACCCCGGGCACGAGATCCAGCACGTCCTCCAGGCGCTGGACGCCGCGGCGCTGCAGTTCCTCGCCGCCGATCTCGGTGACGCTGCTGCCGACGGAATCGGCCGGCAGTTCGACGCGGCTGGCGGATACGATGATGGATTCGAGCGGCACTGGCTCCTGCGCCGCAACGGACGCGGGCAGGAATGTCGCGGGCAGCAGGGCTGGAAACAGGACGAACAGGGCCCGAGACGGGCCCGACGAGCGACGCATGACGACCTCCGACCGGTCCCGCCGACCATCCCGGGCGAGACCGTCCTCCGAACGATCGCCGCGACGGGCAAGGCCGGCCGAGATTCCTCGACCGGTCGGGCCACCACGCTCAGGACACCCCGCCCTCGGCGCACGCAAGCGACCTCCTGTGCCGGCAGGTCTCCTGGCTCGCGGGTCGTCGTGATGGGGTCCGCCTTCCCAGCGTCCGCATTCGGACGCCAGTGGCATGATGGACCCCGCACTCGCCGCCTACAGTTGCGGGGGCAGCCGCGGCATGGCTCCGTTCCCGGAGCGTACCTGCGTTCCCTTTCTAAACCCCGAAGGGTACCGGCCGGGCGACGCTACACCATCGATGGGGCCGGCAAAAGCGCCGTGACGCGATTGCCCCGGGGCTCGCGGGCAGCCATACTGGTGGTCAATCTCCGAGCGGTATCATGGCGAAAGCCGAGTCCACGAGCCGGGATCTGCGGCTCGACTTCTTTCGCGGCCTCGCGCTTTGGTTCATTTTCCTGAACCACATGCACTATAATGTGCTGTCCTGGGTGACGAACCGAAACTACGGGTTCAGCGATGCCACGGAGATCTTCGTCTTCATCTCCGGCTATTCCGCGGCGATCGCCTATGGTGGGGCGATGCAGCGACAGGGATTCCTGGTCGCGGCGGCACGCATCCTGCGTCGGGTGTGGCAGATCTATGTCGCGCACCTGATGCTCTTCCTCGCCTTCACCGCCGAAATCGCTTTCCTGGCGCAGCGCTTCGACAACCAGATGTTCGTCGAGGAGATGAACGTCCTGACCTTCCTGAACGAGCCGCACGTCACCCTGATTCAGGCGCTGCTGCTGAAGTTCCGGCCGGTCAACATGGACGTCCTGCCGCTCTACATCGTCCTGCTCGCGGTCTTTCCGCTGGCGCTGTGGGGCATCCAGCGGCGGCCGCTGACGGTTGTGGCGGCATCGGCCGTGCTCTATTTCGCTGCCCGGCATTTCGGCTGGAACCTGCCCAACTACCCGGGCGACGCCGGCTGGTTCTTCAATCCGTTCACCTGGCAGTTCCTGTTCGTGCTCGGCGCTGCGGCCACGCGCCTGCCGGCCACGCTCGAATGGCTGCAGCGACAGCGCCGCTGGCTGACGCCGCTCGCCGTCGCATACCTCGTCTTCGCGCTGTGGATCGCGTTTTCCTGGCACGTCCCGTGGTTCGAGGGCTCCGTACCGCAATGGCTGGCGCGCCATCTCTATCCGGTCGACAAGACCTCGCTCGACCCGCTGCGGGCCGTCCATTTCCTGGCCCTGGCCTATCTGACGGCCTGCTGGGTGCGGCCCGACGCCCGCTTCCTGGCCATGCCGATCTTCCGGCCGCTCGTGATCTGCGGCCAGCACAGCCTCGCCATATTCTGCGTCGGCATCTTCCTCTCCTTCACCGGCGAGTTCGCCCTGCTGGAGATCGACGGATCGCTGGCGATGCAGGTCCTGGTCGGGGTCACGGGAATCGGGTTGATGACCGCCCTTGCCGCGATCCTCGGCTGGTACAAGGCGGCCGAGAAGGCGAACCAACGGCGGCCGCAGATGGCATCCGCCGCATGAGGCCGCGCTTCGCCTTCCTGCTGTTGGCGACGGGCCTGATGCTCATGGCCGGCCCGTCCACGATGGCCGTTGGTGCCACTTGCGGGGCGCCCGAATCCGCTCTCGATACCGCGGGCGTGCTGCCGGTCGTGGCGGCCGCGCGCCGCGCCGGCGGCCCGCTGCGGGTCACGGTCGTCGGCTCGGCCTCGACCGGCGGCGCCGGCACCAGCGGGCCCGGCAAGAGCTACACGGCCAAGCTGGCGGCCGCCCTGTCCCGGCGGCTGGGGGTCGAGGTCGCGGTGGAGGCGCATGGCCGGCGCGGCTGGACCGCCCGCGCCATGGCGGAGGAACTGCCCGACATCGTGGCCGCCGACCAGCCGCACCTCGTCATCTGGCAGACCGGCACGGTCGACGCGGTGCGGGAAGTAGCGCCGGAGGCGTTCGGACAGGCGCTGGTCCAGGGGGCCGAAGCGCTGAAGCAGGGCGGGGTCGACCTCCTGCTGATGGACATGCAGTACAGTGCCATCGGCGTCCGCCTGATCGATTACGGTCCCTATCTCGATCACATGAGCTGGGCCGCCGCCGCCTTCGGCAACCCGATCTTCCACCGCCACGCGGTGATGCGCGCCTGGGCGGAGGAAAGCCGCTTCGGCGACCCGGGCCGCCGCAAGGCCGACCAGGAATCCTACGCCGACCAGGTCCATGCCTGCATGGCCGAGCTGCTCGCCCAGGTCATCACCGACATACAGGCCGAAAGTGCGCCTCGCTGAAGGACTGCGGCGCCTGCTCGCCGGCGCGATGCTCCTGGCCGCGGCAGCCCAGCCGGCCGCCGCCTGGAACACCGACGAGTGCGAGGTACCGGACGACCTGTTGCGCCTGGACGCGCCGCTGCCGCGCACCGCGCAGCGCCTGGCGGCCGGCGGCACGCTCACCATCGTCGCCATCGGCTCGTCCTCGACCTTCGGTGCCGGCGCCAGCGACCCGAAGATGGCCTATCCGAGCCGGCTGCGGCGGATGCTGGCGGCGGAGGTGCCGGGGGCGCAGATCCGCGTGCTGAATCGCGGCGTCAACGGCGAGATGGTGGCCGACATGCTCGCCCGCTGGGACCGCGACGTCGTCGCGCTGGCTCCCGACCTCGTCGTCTGGCAGGTCGGCGCCAATGCGGCCCTGCGCGCCACCGACCTCGGCGACTACGAGACGCGCCTGCGCGAAGGGATCGCGCGCACCCGGGCGATCGGCGCCGACCTCGTGCTGATGGATCCCCAGTACGCGCCCAAGGTGCTGGCGCGGCCGATCCACCGCAAGGTGCTGGCCGCCACCGACCGGGTCGCGCGCGAGACGGGGGTCGGGCTCTTCCGGCGGTTCGAGATCATGCATCACTGGGTGACGGGAGGCGTCCTGACCTTCCCGGTCCTGCTCGACCCGGACCAGGTCCACCTCAACGATCGCGGCTACGCCTGCGTCGCCGCTGCGCTGACCGACGCCATCGTGCAGGGGGCACGGCCGCTGACCGACTGACGGCTTCCGCCGCAGCGACGCCCGCTGGCCGCCGGGAACGCCGGCCGCCACGAGCGCGTTGAGAGATGCAGACGGCGGAAAGACCGCCCGTTCCATTTTCCGAAGGTGACCGATGAAGATGCAGCTTGCGGCCGCCACGGCCGCGTTCGCCCTGTTCGCGGGCCATTCCGCCATGGCCACCGATCCCTCCTTCGATCCGGTTCTGTCGAGTTCGAACTGGAACCAGAGCACCACCCCGAACCCGCAGCTGCCGCTGCAGAGCCGCGCCGGCGCGCCGCCCTCCGGCGAGCGGACCGGCGATCCCGGAACCGGTATGCCGCCGCACTCGCCGGGCCTGGCGCCGTCGAGCTACGAGCCGCCGCCTTCGAGCGGCCCGGTCTACTACACCCAGCCGACCTATTACGTGCCGCCGCAGCCGGTCTACTATCAGTACAACCAGCCAGTGGTGGTGTCGCAGCCGGTCGTCGTCTCCCAGCCGGCGGCGACAGGCGGGACCAGCATCGGCGGACTGGTCGGCGCGGAGGTCACGGACATGTACGGGATGCGGGTCGGCCAAGTGACCGACATCCAGATCATGCCCGACCGCTCGCCCTACGCCATCGTCGGCCTGGGCTCCTGGCCGGGTCAGGTCGAGCGCACGATCGCGCTGCCGCTCGACCGGATGCACCATTCGACCGGCGGCCGCCTCGCCTTCAACGCGACGGCCGACCAGATCCGCGCGGCGCCGACCTACTGATCGGGCCGCAGCCGAAAACGGCAACCGGACCGGGCGGCGGGGTCGCGAGGCCCCGCCGCCCGTTCTATGATTCCGGGCATGCAGGAATCTGCCGGCCCGCCGGCCCTCCCCAACCAGTCCTCCGCCGCTCAACGGACGAGCGGGATACCGGCCGGCCGCCGGCTCGCGGTGCTGGTGCTCGGCATGCACCGCAGCGGCACCTCGGTGCTGACGCGGGCGATCTCCCTGCTGGGCGCCGCCCTTCCCAGCGACCTGTCGCCGCCCGGCCCCTACAATCCGGAGGGGTTCTGGGAGCCCGTCGGGCTGCAACAGACCAACGACCGCCTGCTTCGGGCCGCCGGCAGCGCGTGGCTGGACGTGGCGCCGCCAGACCTCGAGACCGTGCCGCCGGAGACGATCGAGCCCCTGCTCGCCGAACTGCGCCAGGGGCTCGGCCGCAGCTTCGGCGATGCCCCCTGCTTCGTGCTCAAGGATCCGCGCCTCTGCCGGATGGTCCCGCTCTATCGCAGCCTGCTCGGCGAACTGGGCGCCGAGGTCCGGGTGGTGCTGGCGCTGCGCGATCCGGTCGCCGTCGCTGCGTCGCTGCATACCCGCAACCGGTTTTCCTTCCACTATGGCGGCCTGCTCTGGGCCGGGCACATGTTGGCCGCGGAACGCGAAAGCCGCGACCTGCCGCGAATCGTCGTGCGCTATGACGATCTCATCGCCGACTGGCGGTGGCCGGCGCGGCGCATCGCCCGGCTGCTCGCCCCCTTCGTGCCGCCTGCGGTTCCCGACAGCATGCCGTCGCCGGTGCGGGCGGAACTGCGCCATCATGCGCCCGCATCCGGCGATGCCTTCGATCCCGCCCTCGGCGCGCTGCTGCGCACGATCCACGACGCCATCGCGGAATCCGCCCCGCCGGACACCATGGATGCCCTGGCGGCCGGACTGGCCGAGCGCTCCGCGGCGATCGCCGAGCTCGCCGCGGTCGAGTTCCGCGCCCAGCTGCTGATCCCGCCGCACACCAATGTCCCGCCGAGCGACCCGCTTCAGGTCCGCAGCGACATGGCTGCCGGATTCGACCGCCTCTACCGGCGCGATGCCGGCTGACGCGATCCCCCGGACCTGACCGCAAGGCGGCCGTTGCTCGGGCGCCACGGCCCCGGACTTGCGGTCGGCGCCTCCCCGAAGGCCGATCGACGATCGGCTGAATCCTGACCTAGGATCGCAACCGGTTCGCGCATCCGAAGGGCCTCGATGTCGTCCGTCACCTACGGTGTCGAAGCCGCTCCGCCGGCCCAGATCGTCTGGCTCAATGCCCTGCAGCACATCGCGCTGAGCGCGGTCACGCTGGTCTTCCCGCGCATCGTGGCCGAGGCCGCCGGTGCGGACGCCGAGACCATCACCCGCTATGTCGGCCTCGCCATGGTCGCAATGGGGCTGGGCACGCTGATCCAGGCCTTCGGGCGGCGCGGGATCGGCTCGGGCTACCTGCTGCTGGGACACTGCACCATCCTCTATGTGCCCTTCGCGGTCGAGGCGGCGCGGACCGGCGGGCTCGGCGCGGTGGCGGGGCTGACCATCGCCGCCGGCTGCACGGAAATGCTGCTTTCCCGCTGCATCCGCGCGCTGCGCGCCTACATCCCGCCCGAGATCATCGGCGTCGTGATCCTGCTGCTCGGCGCCATGCTGGGCCTGTTCGGGATGCGGCTGATGCTCGGCATCGGGCCGGGCAGCCAGGCCGGGGCCGTCGAGATGGCGTCCTCGGCGATCACGCTCGCCACCATCATCGGCGTCGCAATCTGGGCCCGGGCCGCCCTCCGGTCGCTGGCCGTGCTCGTCGGCGTCGCGACCGGCTGCGTCGCCTTCGTCGTGCTGGCGATCCTGACGGGCGGATTCGGTGACGCCGTGCGCGACGTCGCCTTCGTCGTGCCGCACTGGCCGCTCGACCTGCCGACCCTGCCCCTGGCCTTCCTGCCCGGCTTCCTCATCGGCGCGGTCGCCTGCTTCGTGCGCGCCATCGCCGATCTGACGGCCTGCCAGCAGCTGGCCGATCCGAACTGGAAAGCGCCCGACTTCCAGTCGATCCGCGCCGGCACGCTCGCCGACAGCCTCGGCTGCGTCGTCGCCGGCGTCGTCGGCGTCCTCGGCACCAACACCTATTCCGGCAGCGTCGGCCTCGCCGCGGCCAACGGCGTGCTGGCGCGGCGGGTCGGCGTCGCGGCCGGCGTCGGCTGGATCGTCCTCGGCCTCCTGCCGGGCGCCGCCAGCGTCCTCTATGCCATCCCCGCCGGCATCCTCGGCGCCGCCTGCTTCTATTCCGCAACCTTCACGATCCGGACCGGCATCGCGATGCTGTCGCAGCGGCTGGTCGACACGAGGCGCACCCTCATCATCGGGTCCGCCGTCGCTGCCAGCATGCTGGTGGTCGATTCGCACGGGCACGACCACCTGCCGCCGCTGGTGCAGCAGGTGCTGGGCTCGCCGCTGGCGGCCGCGATGCTGCTGGCGCTGGCGCTGAACGCGGTGCTGCGCCTCGGCATCCCGCGCGAGACCGGCCTGCGCTGGCTGCCGGCCGCCGGCTTCGCGGAACTCCGCGACTTCGCGGAGACCCAGGGCCGCAGCTGGGGTGCCCGCGTCGAGCTGATCGGCCGTGCCGTCGCGTTTCTCGAGGAGTTCAGCCAGCTGGCGCCGCGTTTCTGCGCGCCCGGCCAGGAGGTCGAGGTCCGGCTGCGCTACGACGATGTCGGCCTGCAGATCGCGCTCTCCTGGGTCGGCGAGCCGCTGGCCAAGGCGGGGCGACCGGACATCGACGCCCCAGACGTCGATGCAGAGGACGGCAGCCTGCAGGTCATGCTGATGCGCCACTGGGCCGACGAGATGCGCAGCGCGCCCCTGGAGAACGGCCGCCAGTCCCTCACCGCCTATGTCGACGACCGCTGACCGCGGCGGATCGCACGACCGGACGGCGCGTTGCCTGCTAGGATGATACGTCCTGGATGCCGAGGAGGTCGCCGATGAACGACACCGATGCCGTGCAGCCGCTGGTTCTGCGCCTCGATCCCGATGGCGGCATGCCGAACAACCCGCGCCTGCCGGTGCTGCTGTGGCGCGCCGTCGTGCCACCCGGCGGCGACCCGGCCGCGGCCTTCGAGGCCATGTTCGCGCGCAACGGCTGGCCGCCCGCCTGGCGGAACGGGGTCTATCCCTTCCACCACTACCACACCGAGGCGCACGAGGCGCTTGGCTTCGCCGGCGGCGCGGCGCGCCTCCTGCTCGGCGGCCCGAACGGCCAGGTCGTGGAGGTCGCGGCCGGCGACGCCGCCCTGCTGCCGGCCGGCGTCGGCCATTGCCGGCTGGAGGCGAGCGCCGACTTCCTCGTCGTCGGCGCCTATCCGCCCGGCCAGCACCCCGACCTCTGCCGCGGCGACGCGACGGCCGACATGCAGGCGCGCATCCTGCGCGTGCCGGCGCCGCCGCTCGATCCGGTGCATGGCGACGCGGCGGCCTTCGCGCGGCTGTGGCCGCAGGCAACCGCCTAATCGCGGACGACGCTGCGGAAGGCCGCCGACAGGGCAGCCAGCGCCGCGCGCGGCCGCCCGCTGCCGGCGCGGCTGTGCAGCAGGATCGGCAGGCGCGGCAGCGCGGGCAGCCCCAGGCGCGGCCCCACCTCCGCCGCTCCGAACGGCAGCATCCGCGGTGCCAGCGCGGCGACGCCGATCCCAGCCATGACCGCGGCCGCGACGGTCTGGACCCCGCCGCCGACGAAGATCTCGGTCCAGGACAGACCAGCTTCGTCGAGCAGGCGCCCGGCGAGTGCGCGGACCCCGCAGGGCTCGGCCATGGTGGCGATCGGCAGCGGCTCGCCCGGCCGATGCCGCCAACCGGGTGCCGCAAACCAGCCGAACCGCTCCTCGGCCAGCTGTTCGCCGTCAGCCCGGCCGGCATGGAAGCGGACGAGCGCAGCGTCGAGTTCGCGCCGGTCGAAACGCTGAAGCAGGTCGGCCGACGATCCGATCCGAATCTCGACGACCAGTTGCGGGTCCGCCGCGTTCATCCGCGCAATCAGGGCCGGCAGCTCCGGCCCCGCGACATGGTCGCTGATGCCGACGACAAGCCGCTGCCGTGCACCCCCGAGCGCGGCGAGGGCCTGCTCGTGTGCCGCGAGGAGCGTGCGGGCGTGGTCGAGGAAGTCCGCGCCGCGCGCCGAGAGTTCGACCGAGCGCGGCGTGCGCTCGACCAGACGGCAGCCAAGCCGTCGCTCCAGCCGCTGCAGCCGCAGGCTGACCGCCGCCTGCGTGGTGCCCATCGCCTCGGCCGCGCGCGTGAAGCTGCCGAGTTCGGCGACGCGCACGAAGGCCTGGACGGCGTCGAGGTCGAGGGGGCGCTCCAACATTACCGAACGTTATCACTGAAATTCTGGACGATAGTATAGGGATATGTCTCCGGCGAAGGTAGGTTCCGCACATTCACGCCAGCCGGGAGCCACTTCGATGCCGATCGCCCATGTTCATCTTCGCGCCGGCAAGCCAGAAGCCTATCGCCAGGCGATCCTCGACGGCCTCTATGGCGCGATGCGCGACGCGCTCGCCGTGCCCGAGGACGACCGGTTCATGACGCTCACGGAGCATCCGCCGGCGAATTTCCGCCACGGCACCGCCTACGGCGTCGCCCGCAGCGCCGATACCGTCTACATCGACATCACCGTCTTCGCCTCGCGGACCCCGGACCAGAAGCGCGCACTCTTCCGGCGCCTCGCCGAACGGCTCGCCGCCGATCCGGGCATCCGGCCGGAGGATGTCTTCGTCATCGTCCACGACGCCCCGGCGGAGAACTGGTCGGTCGGAAACGGCCTCGCCCAGTTCGGATAATGTCCACCTGCACGGTCCTTATGTAGGGATAGGGGCCGTGATTGTGGACATTTGGCGGGGTTGGAGCTGGCGCCTGTCGCCGGTCTATGACGTGAACCCGGTGTCCCCGCCGCGGTGAAGGATCGGGTGCTGACGACCATGATCAGCGAGAACGACGGCACGGCCTCCCTCGATCTCGCGCTGTCGGTGGCAGCGGAGTTCGGCCTCCGGAAGAAGGACGCCGCGGCCATCGCCGCCGAAGTCGGGGCGGCCGTCGCGGACTGGCGCGCGGTTGCCGCACAGGCGGGAATCCGGAAGGCGGAAGTCGACCGCATGGCCTCCGCCTTCGAGCACGACGACCTCGCCCGGGCTTCGGCCTGACGCGCTCGCCAGCCCTCGAATTGACGGACGGCCGCCCGCGCTCTTGATCTCGGACAATGACGGGACGCGGGATCTCGCCGATTCTGTATGGATCGCGGGAGGGCGCATGTGGTGACCGGCTCGACACCATCGACATCGGCGAGGCACCGCCGGGCTGCGCGGTACCGCGGCATGAACCGGCGGCTCGGACGGAGGGCGCGATGATCCGTCGGCGCACCCTGCTGGCGGGGGGCGGGGCGGCGGCGGTCGCCGCGCTCGGCGCCCGCTACTGGAGCCTGCGGCAGATGGGCACGATGGAAGCGTATGCGGCCGCGGCCGCCGCCCGTCGGGCGGCACTGTCGGAGAATCCCGCCCTGACGGAACTCGTCCGCTTCGCGACGCTGGCGGCGAACGGACACAATACGCAGCCGTGGCGGTTCCGCATCGCGACCCGGCACATCGACATCCTGCCGGATCCGACGCGGCGGACGCCGGTCGTCGATCCCGACGACCACCACCTCTTCGCCAGCCTGGGATGCGCGGTGGAGAACCTGGCACTCGCCGCCGCGGCACGCGGCCGTCCGACCGCTGACATCGGCTTCGACCCTGCGGACGGCACGGTGCGCTTCGCCTTCGGCGAGGGACCGGCCAGACCATCCGATCTGTTCCAGGCCATTCCGGCCCGGCAATCGACCCGCGCCGAGTATGACGGTCGGCCGGTCCCGGCGGGCGACTTGCGGGCGCTGGCGACGGCGGCCGCCATGCCGGGCGTCGACCTCCTCCTCATCACCGAGCCCGCCCGGATCGATCGCGTGCGCGATCTGGTGATCGCGGGAAACACGGCGCAGATGGCCGATCCGGCCTTCGTGCGAGAACTCAAGGCCTGGGTGCGCTTCAGCCCCCGCCAGGCGATGGCTGTCGGCGACGGCCTCTTCGGCCCGGCCAGCGGCAATCCGGCCCTGCCGGAATGGCTCGGCCGAGGCCTGTTCGACCTCGTGTTCCGCGTCGGCACCGAGAACGACAAGTATGCGCGCCAGATGCGATCGTCCGCCGGCGTCGCGGTGTTCGTGGCAGAGCGCGACGATGCCGAGCACTGGGTCCGCGCCGGCCGCGCCGGCCAGCGCTTCGCGCTCCAGGCGACCGCGCTCGGCCTCCGGCACGCCTTCGTCAACCAGCCGGTGGAGGTCGCGGCGTTGCGCCCGGACATGGCCGCCCTCGCCGGCCTGCCCGGCCGCCGGCCGGACCTCGTCCTGCGCTTCGGCTACGGACCGACCCTGCCCTATTCACCGCGCCGGCCCGTCGAGGCGGTGCTGGTGTAGGCTGGGGGCGAGCGGCGCCGGTTGCGTCAATCAGCCGTCTTGTCGTTGCGCCGCCCGTCCGCCCACTTATCAATTCGATATTGACTGCTTTTCGACTGCCCAGCGACCGTGGCCGCGGCAGCCGGTTCCGAGGCGACAGGTCGGAGCATCCCATGATCGCGTTCATTCGGTCGGGTAGCCGTGCCGCGACAGCGGCGCGAAGGATCGGCGGGGGGACCCTGGTCCTGGCCCTCGTGGCGGCAGCCCATCTCGGAGCACTCGAACTGACGGGCAACTTCCATGCGGTCGTTCCGGGTTCGCTCTACCGCTCCGCGCAGCCGACGGCGTCCGACATCGCCCGCTATCGCGCGGCCCACGGTATCCGCACGATCGTCAATCTGCGCGGCGCGAACGCCGGCTCGCCCTGGTACGACGCGGAGATCGCCGAGGCGAAGCATCTCGGCATCGCCCATCTCGATTTCCGCATGTCGGCCAAGCGCGAACTCACGCAGGGCGCGGCGGCCGACCTCATCCAGCTGCTCGAACGCGCCGAGAAGCCCGTGCTCATCCATTGCAACTGGGGCGCGGATCGCAGCGGCCTGGCCGCCGCCCTCTATGTGGCGGCAGTGGCCAAGCTCGGCGAAGCGGCGGCCGAGGACCAGTTCTCGCTCCGCTACGGCCATCTCTCGCTGCCGGTCGTCGCCGCCTATGCGATGGACCGGACCTTCGAGGCGCTCGAGCCGTGGCTGGGATTTCCGGATTCGTGAGTCCGCCGCGGCGGCCGCGGATCGGCCCGTCGCCTGAGATGCTCCATTCGGGCAGGTGGATCGCTCTGGCCTGCCCTGCCGGTCCCGTGCCGTCCACATCGCAGAGTTGGCGCGCCCTGCTGGATTCGAACCAGCGACCCCGCGCTTAGAAGGCGCGTGCTCTATCCGGCTGAGCTAAGGGCGCATCCTGGGCGCGCGGGGGTCAGCCGCGCACCCGGTCGTACTTGAAATTGTCGGCGTAGGCCTTGGGCTTGATCGTGCGCTGCTGCGGCGCCTGCACCGTGAAATCCAGGCCGAGGCGGCGGGCGTGGGCCTCGGCCTCCTCGCGCGTCGGGAAGGACAGGCGCAGCTGCTGGCGCGTGTCGCCGGAGCTGATCCAGCCCATCAGCGGGTCGTGGCGCTTGCGCTCGGCCGGCGCGAACTCCAGCACCCATTCGTGGGTGCCGGCGCGGCCCGACTGCATCGCCGACTTTGCCGGAACGTAGATACGCGCCTCAGCCATCGACCCTGTTCCTGCCTGATTGCCGTTCCCGCTGGTCGGGGCGAGAGGATTCGAACCTCCGGCATCTTGCTCCCAAAGCAAGCACTCTACCAGGCTGAGCTACGCCCCGAGGTCCAGCGGATGCCCGGTTATTCGGGGTTTCGGGGCCGGGTGTCAAGCCGCGCCCGTCCCGTGCGGGCGCCCTTGCCCCGCCGGTCACCCGTGGCCCGAGGAAATCGCGTTGAGGTCGCGCTTGGCGCCGGTGATGGTGATGGTGAAGCCGGCGACGACGTCGATCAGCGCCATCACCGTCAGGAGGAAGAAGGTGGAGGTGCCGGCGAACGGCACGACGATCAGCTCGACGAGGCAGATCAGCGCCAGCCCCAGCGACAGCGTGTGGTCGGCGATCGAGACGTTGGTGGTGCGGGTCGCCTTGCTGAGCTCGCCATAGAGCAGCAGCAGGGCGGCGAAGATCATCGCGTCCTTGACCTGGAAGATAAAGACGTTGCCGGACAGCAGCCCGAAGCTGAGCAGCGTGTCCTCGAGCAGGGTGACGGAGATCGCCGCCACCACGTTGTAGGCGATCACGACGAAGGCGAGCAGCGGAATGTAGCGGAGGAGCTGTCCCATGTCGGAACCTCAGGAGGGCAAGGCGCGGGGTCGGGCCGACCAGGGTTAGCACGGAAGACCCCGGCGACAGAAGCCGCCACGGGGCCCCCGCCCGCGGTATCGCATCGCCGTGCAAAGGCTTAGATTCCCGGCGATGGAGAAGAAGATCCCGCGCTATCGCCAGATCGCGGACGCCATCATCGAGAAGATCGGGCGCGGCGACTACAAGGTCGGCGAGACGCTGCCGACCGAGGAGGAGTTCTGCGCCGCCTACGGCGCCAGCCGCAACACGGTGCGCGAGGCGCTGCGCCAGGCGCTCGACATCGGCCTCATCGACCGCCGCCGGCGCAGCGGCACCCGCGTCATCTCCCGGACGCCCGCCCGCTCCCTGCCCGAGCACAGTGGCGTCCTGTCGAACTGGACCCAGCACGGGCCGCGCATCCCGCTGACGGTCGATTCCATCTCGCTCGAGCCGCTGCCCGGCCACCTCTCGCCGGAGGAGACGGGCTCGCGCCGACGTTGGCTGCGCGTCGTCGGGCGCTGGCATCCCCAGGCGATCCCCGAGCCGATCGGCATGACGGAGATCTTCGTCCATCCCGACCATCGCCACGTCCAGGACCTCCCGGACTTCCGCCATCGCATCTTCTACAGCCCGATCGACATCGAGCATGGCCATCTCGTCCGGCTGGTTCGCCACGAGCTGGAGCCGACGGTGCTCGACACCCAGAAGGCGATGCTGCTGGCCGCGCCCTGGGGCATGCCGGCACTGCTGGTGCAGCGCCGCTACTACGACGAGAAGGAGCGGCTGATCGAACTGGCGATCAACCATTTCCCCTCCGGACGCTACAGCTATTCCGTCTCCTACTGGCGCGGCGCCCCGCTGCGGCCGGAGGAACCGGCGACGCCTTGACGCGCCGGCGGCCTCCCGGCAGCTTGTACCAACATTAAACCCGACACCCAGGCCGATCCCCGTAAAGTCCCGACATAGGGGACAGCGTCGCGCGCGAACGAAGTCCGAGGAGAACCTGCCATGTTCGATCTGGTCATCCGCGGCGGCACGGTCGTCGACGGCACCGGCGCGCCCCGGCGCACCGCCGACGTCGCGGTCAGCGACGGCGTCATCCGCGAGGTCGGCCGGATCACCGCGCCGGCCCGGCAGACCGTCGATGCCGACGGCCTGCTGGTCACGCCCGGCTTCGTCGACATCCATACCCACTATGACGGCCAGGCGACCTGGGATCCCTATCTCTCGCCATCCTCGATGCACGGCGTCACCACGGCCGTCTTCGGCAATTGCGGCGTCGGCTTCGCGCCGGTGCGACCGAACTCCAAGGACCGGCTGATCCAGCTGATGGAAGGGGTCGAGGACATTCCCGGCACGGTCCTGTCCGAGGGGGTGCCGTTCGACTGGGAATCCTTCCCCGAATATCTCGATGCGCTCGCCCGCCGGTCTTTCATCATGGACATCGGTGCCCAGATGCCGCACGGCGTGCTGCGCTTCTATGTCATGGGCGACCGCGGCTTCGACCATGCCGAGCGCCCGAGCGCGGACGAGACGGCGACGATGGCGCGCCTCCTGGAGGAGTCCCTGGCGGCCGGAGCGATGGGCCTCACCACATCGCGCACGCGCAAGCACAAGGCCAGCGACGGAACGCTGACCCCCAGCCTTTCGGCCGACGAGCCCGAGCTGCACGCCCTGGCGCTGGCCATGAAGCGCGCCGGCCGCGGCGTCTTCGAGGTCAATTCGGACTTCGGCCCGGGCGAATTCGAGATCCTGCGCAGCTTCTGCGCCGCATCCGGCCGGCCCATGTCCTGGCTGATCGTCCAGGTCGACAAGTACCCGAACCTCTGGCGCGAGACGATGGAGCAGATCCACGCCGCCCGCGCCGAGGGCCACGACGTCACCGGCCAGGTCGGCTGCCGGCCGATCGGCATGCTGATGGGGCTGCAGACCTCGATCAACCCCTTCACCGGCCACTCCGCCTGGGAGAAGGCGCTGCGGCCGCTGCACCCGACCAAGCGCTACGCCGCCCTGATGGCCGACCCCGCCCTGCGCAAGGCGCTGGTCGACGGCGTCCCGGCGACCGAGGGCGCCCTCGGCATGGCGCGGATGCTGGAGCGGGCGACCCTCCTGACCGAGCCGGTCGACCTCGAGCCCGACATCGCGAACGGCGTCTCGGCCCTGGCGCGCCGCCAGCAGCGCAACCCGTGGGAACTGGCGCTCGAGATGATGCTGTCCGACGACGGCAACGGCCTGCTGCTCTATCCCTTCGAGAACTACAGCGCCGGCAATTCCGACGCCATCGCCGAGATGCTGGCCGACGAGGCATCCGTCATCGGCGTCGCCGACGGCGGCGCGCATGTCGGCCTCATCTGCGACGCCAGCGCCCCGACCTACCTGCTGTCCTACTGGGCGCGCGACCGCCGGCGCGGCCGCAAGTTCGACCTGGAATACGTCGTGCGCAAGCACACCGCCGACACCGCCCGCGTCTACGGCCTCGGCGACCGCGGCGTGATCCAGCCGGGCAAGCGGGCCGACCTCAACGTCATCGACTTCGACCGGCTGATGCTGCGCAAGACCGAGGTGGTGCACGACCTGCCGGCCGGCGGCTCGCGGCTGCTGCAGAAGGCGCGGGGCTATCGCCACACCTTCTGCGCCGGCGTCGAGACGGTGCGCGACGACGCGTACACGGGCGCCCTGCCCGGCCGACTGATGCGCTAGGCTGGCCCGGGAACGGACGCAGGAGAGGCAGCCGATGGAGTTCCAGGGCAGGACCGTGCTGGTGACGGGGGCGGCCGGCGCGCTCGGCCGCACCGTCGCCGAATCCTTCGCCGCAGCGGGTGCTGCGCTGATCGTCGTCGACATCGCGGCCGACGGGCTGCGGCGGGTCTTCGGCGAGGCGCATCGTCAGGTCGCCGTCGACATCACCGACCCGGCCGCCGTCGCGGCCGCCATCGGCCCGCTGGCCGGCGGGGTCGACGTGCTGTGCAACATCGCCGGCGGCTTCGCGATGGGGCCGCCCGTGCACGAGACGCCGGCCGCCATGTGGGAGGACATGCTGGGCCGCAACGCGGTCAGCGTCCTCAACATGGCCCGCGCGATCGTGCCGGCGATGCAGGCGCGCGGCAGCGGCAAGATCGTCAACGTGTCGGCGATGGGCGCGCTCAAGGCCGCGCCGGCCATGGGCGCCTATGCCGTCGCCAAGTCGGCCGTGCTGCGCCTCACCGAGGCGATGGCGGGCGAACTGCGGGAGAGCGGGATCAACGTCAACTGCGTGATGCCCAGCATCATCGACACGCCGGCCAATCGCGCCGACATGCCGAACGCCGACCCCGGCCGCTGGGTCGCGCGCGAGGCGCTGGCCGACGTCATCCTCTTCCTCGCCTCCGACCGGTCGCGCGCCATCCACGGCGCGGGCATCCCGGTGGTCGGGCTCAGCTGAATCGGCCGGCGGGCCGGGACGACGGATAGCGCATCCGGCGGATCAGCCATGCGGCATCCGGTCTGGTCAGGCCGGCCGATTTTCGCTACTCCGGCAGGCCTGATTCCCCGCCAGCCTCCAGGAGCCTCCATGGACATCCGCGACGGATTCACCGGCACGATCGGGCACACACCGCTGATCAAGCTGCGCCGCGCCTCCGAGATGACGGGCTGCACGATCCTCGGCAAGGCGGAGTTCCTCAATCCCGGCGGCTCGGTCAAGGACCGCGCGGCACTGTCGATCGTCCGCGACGCCGAGCGCCGCGGCCTGCTGCGGCCGGGCGGCGTCATCGTCGAGGGCACCGCCGGCAACACCGGCATCGGCCTCGCGCTGGTCGGCAACGCGCTCGGCTATCGCACCGTCATCGTCATGCCCGAGACGCAGAGCCAGGAAAAGAAGGACATGCTGCGCCTGTGCGGCGCCGACCTCCGCCTCGTTCCGGCCGTGCCCTATTCCAACCCCGACAACTACATCAAGCAGTCCGGCCGACTTGCCGAGGAACTGGCGAAGACCGAGCCGAACGGCGCCGTCTGGGCGAACCAGTTCGACAATGTCGCCAACCGCCAGGCGCATTTCGAGACGACCGGGCCGGAGATCTGGGAGCAGACCGGCGGCAAGGTCGACGCCTTCACCTGCGCCGTCGGCAGCGGCGGCACGCTGGCCGGGACCGGCATGGCCCTGAAGGAGCGCAGCCGGGACGTCCGCATCGTCCTCGCCGACCCGATGGGGGCGGCGCTCTACAACTGGTATGCCCATGGCGAACTGAAATCCGAGGGCAGCTCGATCACCGAGGGCATCGGCCAGGGCCGCATCACCAGGAACCTGGAGGGGGCGCCGGTCGACGACCAGGTGCGCGTCACCGACGAGGAGGCGCTGCCGATCCTGTTCGACCTCGTGACCGAGGAGGGGCTGATCCTCGGCGGGTCGAGCGGCATCAACATCGGCGGCGCGATCAAGGTGGCGCAGAAGCTGGGACCGGGCCATACGATCGTGACGGTGCTCTGCGACTACGGCACCCGCTACCAGTCCAAGCTCTTCAACCCCGCCTTCCTGCGGGAGAAGAACCTGCCCGTCCCCTCCTGGCTGGCGTGAGGCAAGGCATGACCGAAGCCATCTTCCGCGAGGATTCCTACGCCCGCGAGTGTGCGGCGACCGTGCTGTCCGCCGACGAGCGCGGCATCGTCCTCGACCGCACCGTCTTCTACCCCACCGGCGGCGGCCAGCCGGGCGACATGGGCGAGCTGCGCCTCGTCGACGGCGGGACCATCGCCATCGTCGATGCGGTGAAGGGCGACGAGCCGGACGAGGTACGCCACATCCCGGCTCCCGGCAGCGCCCTGCCCGCGGCCGGCGCCGCCGTCGTCGCCGCGATCGACTGGGAGCGGCGGCACCGGCACATGCGCATGCACACCTGCATGCACCTCCTCTGCTCGGTCGTGCCGGGCGCGGTCACCGGCGGCCAGGTCGGCGCGGAGCGCTCGCGCCTCGATTTCGACGTGCCGGGCGCAACCCTCGACAAGGCCGACCTGACCGAGAAGCTGAATGCGCTGGTCGCGGCCGACCACCCGGTCGAGCCGCGCTGGATCACCGATGCCGAGATGGCGGAACGGCCGGAGCTGGTCCGCACCATGTCGGTCAAGCCGCCGACCGGCCACGGCCGGGTGCGGCTGCTCGACATCGCGGGCGTCGACCTCCAGCCCTGCGGCGGGACCCACGTCCGGCGCACCGGCGAGATCGGCCGCGTCGAGGTCGCCAAGATCGAGAACAAGGGCCGGCAGAACCGGCGCGTGATCATCGCCTTCGCCTGATCCGGATTTCCCGAACCGACCGCAGGAAACGTCCATGCAGTATGCCAATCCCGATGCGCTGGTCTCGACCGAGTGGCTGGCGCAGAACCTGACCGCGCCCGGCGTGCGGGTGCTCGACGGCACCTACTTCCTGCCGAACATGAAGCGCGACCCGGCCGCCGAGTACGCCGCCAAGCACATTCCCGGCGCCATCCTGTTCGACGTCGACGCCGTCTCCGACCACAATTCCTCCCTGCCGCACATGCTGCCCTCGGCCGACGCGTTTGCCCGTGCCATGGGCGAACGCGGCATCGCCAACAGCGACCACGTCGTGGTCTACGACGCGCTCGGTCTCGTCAGCGCGGCGCGCGTCTGGTGGACCCTGCGCATCTTCGGACACGCCAAGGTCTCGGTGCTCGACGGCGGGCTGCCCAAGTGGGAAGCCGAGGGGCGCCCGGACGAGGCAGGAGTCGTGACACCCGCCGCCACGACCTACGTCGCCAGCCTCGATCCTGCCCGCGTCCGCCACAAGGAGCAGGTCCGCGCCAACATCGGCGCCGCCTTCGAGCAGGTGGTCGATGCGCGCGCGGCCGAGCGCTGGCGCGGCGAGGCGGCCGAAGTCTGGCCGGGGCGGCGCCAGGGCCGCATCCCGGAAAGCCTCAACGTGCCCTACACCGACCTGCTCGACCCGAAGGACAAGACCTACCTGCCGGCCGACCGGCTGAAGGCCGCCTTCGAGGGCGCCGGCGTCGATCTCGGGCGGCCGGTGGTCACCAGCTGCGGGTCGGGCGTCACGGCCGCGATCCTCTATCTCGGCCTGCATCTCCTGGGAAAGAAGGACCTCGCCCTCTACGACGGTTCCTGGGCCGAATGGGGCCTGCCCGGCGACACGCCGATCGCGACGGGGCCGGCGGGCCAGCGCTAAACAAGCGCGGCCACGGGTGAGATACCCCGTGACCGCCAAAGCTGTCGGATGAAGCCCATCGGTCCCGCCCGCATCGGAAGATGCGGGCGGGACCGGTCGTTTCCGATCAGGCGAAGAGCACCAGGTCGGAGATCAGCGGCTGCACCTGGCCGACCGACAGGCCGTGCAGCTCGAGCTGCTGGCCGTCGCTCAGGGTCAGCAGGGCGTCGCCGTCGGCGGCGGTGCCCAGCTCGTAGCCGAGACCGGCCGCGAGCACGATCCGATCCTCGTCGAGGTCGAAGTCGAGGATGCGATCGTAGCCGGGGTCGGTGACTTCCGAGACCCCACCCATGTCCGAGATGTCGTAGACCGTCGTCGTGCCGCTGATCTCGTTGGCGACGAGCAGCATCGGCTTGCCGGTCGGGCTATCGGCGGCGGCGACGAACTGCACCACCTCCGGGCCACTGTCGCCGGCGGCCGCGGTCTCGATGTCCTGGGTGAAGTCGCGGTTGTTGAGGTACTGCACGAACTGCGAGTTCGCCGGATCGGTGACGTCGTAGACCATGACGCCGCCGACGCGCTCGAGCCCGACGAAGGCGTAGGTCCGGCCGTCAACCACGCCGACCGCGACGGCCTCGGGCTCCGGGCCCTTGTTGTCGCTGCGGTTGTCGAAGTCGTTGCCGCCGTTGTCCGCGTTGAAGTTGTTGGGATAGGCGGCGGCCGTGATCGCCTCGAACTGGTCGCCGCTGTCGAACACGAGGTTCCCGTTGGCGTCGAAGATCGAGAAGCTGCGGCCGCCGAAGACGACGATCTCGTCGAGGTCGCCGTCGCCGTCCGTATCGCCGTCGATCGACGACACGTTGAGGCGGCCGAGATTCTCGTTCTCCTGCAGCTCGTCGGCGTTGGGAAAGCGGGTCGGGTCGAGTTCCAGGTCGCCCAGCCGTGCTTCGTCGCTGCCGTCGCTGCGGGCGTCGCCCTCGTTGGCGGTGATGATGTAGGTCTGGCCGCCGGTCTGGAAGCTGGCGATGGCGTCCGGCTCGTAGATGCCCTTGACCGGCCAGTTGCGGATGGCGACCGAATCGTCCCGGTCCGAGGCGTCGAAGCCGTTGCCCGGCAGGTCGTAGTCCTTGTAGCCGAGCGGCAGCAGCTCGGTGATCGTCTTGGTCTGCAGGTCGACGACGGCGAAGGCGTTCGCCTCCTGGATCGAGACGTAGGCCTTGGTGCCGTCCGGCGTGACCGTGATGTATTCCGGCTCGAGGTCGGTCGCCAGCGTCTTGCCCGGGGTGACCCGCAGCCCGTCGGCGATCAGCGCGTCGCGCTGGGCCTCGAAGCCGCCGAAACCCAGCGTCGTCACCGTCGCGCCGGCGATGCCGCCGGCGAGGTCGATGATGCTGATCGAACCGGGCGGATCGATCTGGTCCGGCCCCGGATCGCCGACGCGCTCGCCCTCGTTGGCGACCAGCAGCTTGCTGCCGTCGGCCGTGAAGGTGATCATGTCGGGCAGCACGCCGACCGCCTTCTGGCCGAGCAGGTTGCCGTCGGTGTCGAAGAAGGCGATCGTGCCCGGCTCGCCGTCCTCGTCGCTGGCCACCGCCGCCGCGACGATGCCGTTCTTGGTCGCGACGCTGTTGACGCCGCCGCCGAAGGCGTCGAGCGAGATTGCGGTCACCAGCTTGGGGTTGGACGGATCGCTGAGATCGAGCACGTCGAGCGTGTTCGCCTCGGCGTTCGAGACGAAGAGGCGGTCGGTCGCCGGATCGAAGGCCAGCGTCTCGGCCGCGGCCTCGTCGAAGCCGCCATGGTCGTAGCTGCCGAGCACGTCCAGCTGGATGGCGTTGGTCGGAGCCGGCGGCAGCGGCTGGTAGACGAAGCGGTCCGCCCCCTCGCCGCCCGACAGCAGATCGTCGCCGCGGTCGCCCGACAGGGTATCGGCCCCGGCCCCGCCCTCCAGCGTGTCGTTGCCCTTGCCGCCCCACAGGCGGTCGTCGCCGGCGCCGCCGCGGACCAGGTCGTCGCCGAGATTGCCGTTGAGGAAGGGATCGGCATCGGCGCCGCCTTCCAGCGTGTCGTTGCCGCGGCCGGCGAGAATGTAGTCCGAGCCGGTGCCGCCGAGCAGCAGGTCGTTGCCCTGGCCGCCGAACAGCAGGTCCATGCCGTCCTGGCCGACCGCCGTGTCGGCCCCGAGATCGCCGCTGATCGTGTCGGCGCCGGCGGTGCCCGTCAGCAGGTCGTCGCCGGCGGTCCCGGCCAGATCGTACGGGCCGTCCAGCACCGAATCGCCGCGCGCGTTCAGGTTCTGGATGCGCTCGTCGCCCTCGGGCCCGGTGTCGGCGATGTCGTAGGGCGTCTCGGAGTAGCGCTCGGCGATGTAGTCGGCGAGCGCATCCTGCTCGCTGCTGGAGGCGGCGAAGCTGGCCGCGCCGGCGTCGATGTCGGCCGCGAGGTCGAGCTGGCCGTTCTGGTTCAGATCTTCGCCCGCATCGAGCACGCCGTTGGCGTTGGCGTCTTCCGAGGCGAGGTCGACGCGGTTGGCGAACGCCGGATCGGCATCGAGGAAGTCCTTGAAGGGATAGCCGTCGCCGCCGTCCGCCATGAAGTTCAGCGTGATGATGCGCACCGGCGCGTCGGGATTGCCGACGATCTCGCCGTCCTGCACCAGCACGTCCATGACATGGCCGTCCGCGTCGGTCAGCGCCGCCGAGACGATGCGGTCGCCGGCCGGCAGGTCGGGATCGTAGCTGTAGGCGACGCCGCTGACCTGCGCGAACTGGCCGGGCGTGGCGCCCGGCGCGACCGCGCGGACGGCATGCTCCAGCACTTCGACCAGCTGCTCGCGCGAGACGGTCAGGAGCGTCAGGCCGTTGTTGAAGCGCAGCGAGTTCTCGATGTCGAGGCGGGAGATCTCCCCCTCCTCCTTGCCGGCGAGTTCGTTCTCGGCCGGCGGCAGCTCGAAGGTCTGGTCCAGCCCGACCTGCTGCACGAAGCCGATCGGCTCGCGGATGCCGCCGCCGTTCTTGATGCTGACCGTGACCGTCTCGTCGACCTGCTGGCCGCGGGCGAGGTTGGCATCGGCGGTCATGTTGCCGAGGTTGGTCTCCTCGGTGCGCACCTCGGCCCGCCGGCCTTCGAGGAACACGTCGGTCTGGCCGAAGATCAGGCCGTCCTTGGCGACGATGACCTCTTCGGCGCCGGACACCAGTTCCTGCACGAGCGCGCCCTTGGTGCCCTCGGCATAGGCCGCTTCCTGCGAGCCCCAGAGT
Source organism: Allostella sp. ATCC 35155 (assembly GCA_006738865.1). Lineage (GTDB taxonomy): Bacteria > Pseudomonadota > Alphaproteobacteria > ATCC43930 > Allostellaceae > Allostella. Next base: position 1,189,189 of record AP019701.1, on the reverse strand, counting down.
TCCTCGACGGTTTCGTCGGTCGAGGCGAAGGCGCCGCTGACGTCGGGGTCGACGCTGCCCGGGATGAGTTTGCCCTGGTCGTCGAATTCGACGACCAGCCGGCCGACATACTCGTAGTTGCTGTCCGTGTTGACGATCAGCAGCGGGTCGCCGTCCGCGTTCTGCGTCACGATCGGATAGGGGCCGGCGGCGCTGTCGCCGGGCTGGAGGCCGTTCGCCACGTCCTCGCTGTCGGCGAGCAGCGTGTGCGAGCCGCCGGCGATGATGATGTCGACGCCCTTGAGCAGCGGTGCGAGCTGCTGCTCGAGCCCCAGCTGCTGCAGGTGCGAGACGAGGATGATCTTGTCGATGCCCTGTGCCAGCAGCGCGTCGATCGTCGGCTGGAGGATCTGCGCCAGCGCCTGCATGTCCTGGGTGCCGGCGCCCGGGTCCATGACCTCGGTATCGCCCGGCGAGGAGATGCGCTCCAGCTCCGGCGTCGTCGCGCCGACCACGCCGATCTGCTCGCCATTCACGGTGATGATCGTCGCCGGGGCGATCTTGCGCCCGTCGGTCGCACCGTTGAGGTCGGTCAGGGACGCCTCGAAGTCCGACGCCTCGCGGATCTCGCTCGTGTAGATCGGCGCGAGGTTGGCGTCGTTCGAGAAATCGAGATTGGCGCTGAGATAGGGGAAGTCCGCACCGAGCCAGCGCACGTTCTGCGGCAGGTCGCCCCGGATGTCCTGGCCGATCGCGTCGCGCAGCGGGCTGGTGCCGAGGTCGAACTCATGGTTGCCGAGGGCCGACGCCTGCACGCCGATGGTGTTCATGATCGCGACGTCGAGGCGGGCACCGCCCTCGCGCAGGTCGGCGAAGGAATCCGCGGTGCCGTCGCCGTTGATGTCGGCCGGCAGGCCGTAGAGCTCGTTGTAGACCGCCCGGATCTCGTCGCGGACCGAGGGGTCGCTGCCCGACGACAGGAACGGACCCGGAATGAAATTGTCGCCCGACGACAGGATCAGCGTGTTGTCGTAGGTCTCTTCCAGCGCGTCGACGATCGCAGCGAATTTCGGCGCCTTGTCGATCGCATCGACGCCAGCCTCGAAATCCGAGGCATGCAGGATCTGCAGGGTGTAGTTGGCCATGACCGCCCCCGGTTGAATGAAAGGCCAACCGGTCCGCCCGGTCCGATTGGCGCGGACGGCAAGGGGTAATGGGGGTCGGTAACGGTGCCGGGACGGTTCCGGGAAGGATCGGAGACGGTTTCGGGTCGTTTCGGTTACGTCATCCGGCGAAGAGGATCAGATCGGCGACATCCCGGCCGAGCGCGCCGGCGCTCCAGCCCAGGAGAAGCACCGAGCCGCCGCCGTCCAGTTCGAGCCGGACGCCGTCGGCGCTGTCCGCGGCCTGCCAGGACATGCCGGAGGTCAGCAGGATGCGGTCCTCGTCCGGGTCGAAGTCGAGGATGCGGTCGTGTCCGTGGCCGACGGCGAAGGCGAACCGGTCGCCGCCCTCCCCGCCTTCGAGGAGGTCGTCGCCGAGGTCGCCCGACAGGGTGTCGGCACCGGCTCCGCCTTCGAGGAAGTCGTCGCCCTGTCCGCCATGGATTCGGTCGTCGCCGTCGCCGCCGAGAATGCGATCGCTGCCGGTGTTCCCGGCGAGCAGCCCGTCGTCGCCGGCACCGCCGTCGATCACGTCGGCGAAGGCGCCGCCGAGGATGAAGTCGGCGCCGTCGCCCCCGAGCAGGCTGTCGAACCCGGCGCCGCCGAGCAGCAGATCCCCGCCGGCGGCGCCGGAGAGCGTGTCGTCGCCGTCCATCCCGACCAGCGTATCGGCCCCCGCACCGCCGGCGAGCGCGTCGCCGGCCGCCGTGCCGGAGAGATCGTGCGGCGCGTCGAGCACGGCGTCGGCGCGGGCGCCCAGGTTCTGGACGCGGCCATCCTCGGCGGTACCCGTCTCCGCCACCGCGAAGGGCGTCTCGGCGAAGTTCGCGGCGAGGTGCGCCGCGAGCGCCGCCTGCTCCGTCACCGTGCCGTCGCTGTCCGCCAGGATCGTCCGGTCGGCGAAGGCGGGATCGGCCGCGATGAACCCGGCCAGCGGATAGCCGTCGCCGCCGTCGGTCAGGAAGCCGATGGTGACGATGCGCACCGGCAGCGCCGGATCGCCGACCAGCACGCCGTCGCGCACCAGCACGTCGACGATGGTTCCCTCGTCATCGGTGATCGCGGCCGAGCGGAGGCGCGATCCTGCGGTGGCTGCGGGGTCGAAGCTGAACGCCATCCCGGACACCTGCGGGAAGGACCCGACGATGCCGTCCGCGTCGAGCGCGGTCAGCGCGTGCTCCAGGGTCGCGACGAGCTGGGCGCGACTGAGGGTCACGAGTTCCAGCGGATTGTCGAACGGCAGGACGCTCTCGACGTCGAGGCGGGAGATCTCGCCGGCCGCCTTGCCGGAGTCCGGATTGGCCGCCGGCGGCAGCGTCGTGACGCCGCCCTGCCCGTCGGGAACGGCGCGTCCGATCGAGGCGCCGATCGCCCCGCCGTTCTTGATTGCGACCGCGACCGTGGCATCGGCGGCGCGTGCCGCGGCGAGATCGGCGTCGGTGGTGAGGTCGCCGAGGTTCGTCTCCTCGCTCTCGGCACGCCCGGGGCGGCCGTCGAGGAAGACGTCGGTGCGGCCGACGATCTCGCCGTCCTTGTCGGCGATGACGGCGCGGGCGGCATCGACGAGGGCGGTCACCGCCTCGCCCGCCGTGCCGGCGCCGTAGGGATCCGCCGCGCCCCAGAGCGCCGCGACGGCCGCCTCGTCCGCGTCGAACAGCGCCGCCTCGCCGACCTGGGTCACCCGCCCGGCGGCGTCGAAGGTGAGCGAGATGGCGCCCACCACTCCGTCCTCGGCGTGAGTGGCGACCAGCAGGACCGGATCGCCGTCGAGGCCGGCAAGGCTGATGGGATAGGTCTCCGGCTCCGGCGCACTGGCGCCGCCGGCGACGATCACGTCGACGCCGACCAGGAGCGGCGCCAGCTCCACGCTGGCGGCCAGGTCGTCGAGGTGGGCGAGGAGGACGATCTTGTCGACGCCTGCGGTGCGCAGCCCGTCGATCACCGGCTGCAGCAGCGCCGCCAGCGCCGCGGCGTCCGGCGTGTCGGCGACGCCGGTCGGCTCCGGCGAGGAGATGAGTTCGAGCAACGGCGTGGTGACGCCGATGATACCCACCGGCTCGCCCCCGACGGTGGCAATGGTGGCAGCGGCGATCCGCGCGGCGTCGGCCGCCCCGTCGGGGTCGCCCGCGGTGCCGGCAAAGGCATCGGTCGGCAGCACCTCGGCGGTCGTCAGCGGCGCCAGGGCCGGGTCTGCGCTGGTGTCGAGGTTGGCGGCGAGATACGGGAACGCCGCCCCCGTCCAGCGCACGTCGGCGAGTTCGCCGCCGCCGGTCGCGGGCCCTATGGCCGCCGCCAGCGCCTCGCTGCCGAGGTCGAATTCCTGGTTGCCGAGGGCCGACGCCTGCAGGCCGATCGCGTTGAGGATGGCGATGTCGAGCCGGGCCGGGCCGGCGTCGAGCCCTGCCAGCGCATCGGCCGTCCCGTCGCCGTCGATGTCCGCCGGCAGGCCGAGGCGTCCGTTCTCCGCCGCCGTCAGCGCCGCGGCGACCGAGGGGTCCGCGCCCGCCCGCAGCAGCGGCCCCGGCAGGAAGTTGCCGCCGGCGGAGACGATGAGCGTGTTCCCCTCCTGGCGGGCGAGGCCCTCGACGACCGCCGCCAGTCGGGGAATGCGGTCGAGCGTGCTGTCTCCGAGCTCGATATCGCCGATATGAACGATCTGCAGCGTCAGACCTGCCATCTCCGCCCCTCCCCCGCTCCGCCGGATGGGTGGAGTTTGGCGCAAGTGCGCCGGATGGCGCGACGAAAAAGGGCGGCCGGAGCCGCCCTTCGCGACGCTGTCGGAACGCGCCCGTCAGTGCCGCAGGATCTGGCTCAGGAACAGGCGGGTGCGCTCGCTCTTGGGGTCGTTGAAGAACTGCTCCGGCGGCGCCGCCTCGACGATCTCGCCCAGGTCCATGAAGATCATGGTGTCGGCGACGGTGCGCGCGAAGCCCATCTCGTGGGTGACGCAGACCATGGTCATGCCGTCTTCGGCGAGCTGCACCATGACGTCGAGCACCTCCTTGATCATCTCGGGGTCGAGCGCGGAAGTCGGCTCGTCGAAGAGCATGATCTTCGGCCGCATGCACAGGCTGCGGGCGATCGCGACGCGCTGCTGCTGCCCGCCCGAGAGCTGGCCCGGATATTTGTGCGCCTGCTCGGGGATCTTGACCCGCTCGAGGAGCTGCATCGCCGTCTCCTCGGCCTCGCGCTTGGGCACCTTGCGGACCCAGATCGGCGCCAGCGTCAGGTTCTCCATCACCGTCAGGTGGGGGAAGAGGTTGAAGCTCTGGAAGACCATGCCGACTTCGCGGCGGATCTGCTCGACGTTCTTGACGTCGTTGGTCAGTTCCACCCCGTCGACCACGATGCGCCCCTTCTGGTGCTCTTCCAGGCGGTTGATGCAGCGGATCATGGTCGACTTGCCCGAACCCGACGGGCCGCAGACGACCACGCGCTCGCCGCGGCGGACCTGCAGGTTGATGTTCTTGAGGACGTGGAACTCGCCGAACCACTTGTTCATCTGGACGAGCTCGATCATGAGCTCGCCGCCGATCTCATGCCGGGCGGCCGCCGCGCCCTGGGCTTGCGACTGGGTCATCGCCGGTTCCCCTTGTTGAGGTCGCGTTCGAGCGACTGGCTGTATTTCGACATCGAGTAGCAGAAGAGGAAGTAGATCGCGGCCGTGAAGAGGTAGAGCTCGATCGAGAAGCCCCGCCAGTTGAGGTCGGTCAGGGCCGCCTTGGCGCTGTTCAGGAAATCGAACAGGCCGATGACGACGACCAGCGTCGTGCTCTTGAAGAGGCCGATGAAGTTGCCGACGAGCGGCGGAATGACCATGGTCAGCGCCTGCGGCAGGATGATCTTGCGCTGCTTCTGGAAAAAGCTGAGGCCGATTGCGTCGGCCGCCTCGTGCTGGCCCCGCGGCACCGCCTGGAGCCCGCCGCGCACGATCTCGGCGATGTAGGCGGCCTCGAAGAGGATGAGGGCGACCTGGGCGCGCAGCAGCTTGTCGATGTTGACGCCGGCCGGCAGGAACAGCGGGAAGATGACCGACGCGGTGATCAGGATGGTGATGAGCGGAACGCCGCGGATGAGTTCGATATAGGCGACGCTGAGCCAGCGGATGATCGGCATGTGCGAACGCCGGCCGAGCGCGAGGACGAGGCCGAGCGGGAATGCGAAGACCGATCCGATCACCGCCATGATGATGGTCAGCGGCAGGCCGCCCCAGTCGAGATTCGAGACGTAGGTCAGGCCGAAGACGCCGCCCCACATCAGGGTCGAGCAGACCGCCAGCCCGCCGACCCACCAGGCGAGCATCCAGCGGTTCCAGAACCGCCGGTCGCAACTGGCGATCACCATCCCCAGCAGCAGCGCCGTCGCGAGCAGCGGCCGCCACTGCTCCGCATAGGGGTAGGTGCCGAAGAAGATCAGGCGGTGCTTCTCGGCGATGAAGGCCCAGCAGGCGCCCGCCCCGTCGGCCTTGCAGGGCGCGGACGTGTCGGCCGACCAGATCGCCTTGAAGATCGCCCAGTCGAGCAGGGGCGGGATCGTCGTCACCAGGAAATAGAGCGCCAGCAGCGTCATCAGCGAACTGCCGAGGCTGCCGAACAGGTTCTTGCGGACCCAGCCGATGACGCCGATTTCCACGGCCGGCGGGCGCATGGACGGGGCGGACGTGCCGCCGTGTGCGATCTCTGCCATGGCTCAGCGCTCCACCAGCGCGACGCGCCGGTTGTACCAGTTCATGAAGAGCGAGATCGAAAGGCTGATCGTCAGATAGACGGCCATGATGATGAAGATGCCCTCGATCGCCTGGCCGGTCTGGTTGATCGCCGTGTTGGCGAGGTGGACGAGATCGGGGAAGCCGATCGCGACCGCCAGGGAGCTGTTCTTCGTCAGGTTGAGGTACTGGCTCGTCATCGGCGGGATGATGACGCGCAGCGCCTGCGGCAGGATGACGAGCCGCAGGACCATGCCGCGGCGCAGGCCCAGCGCCGAGGCCGCCTCCGTCTGGCCGTGCGAGATCGCCAGGATGCCGCCGCGGACGATCTCCGCGACGAAGGCCGCCGTATAGATGACGAGGCCGAGCAGCAGGGCGACGAACTCGGGCGAGACTTCGGCGCCGCCGGCGAAGTTGAAGCCGCGCAGCGCGGGGCGGTCGAGTGCCGTGGGCGCGCCGCCGACCAGCCAGCCGAGCGCCGCCATGCCGAAGATCAGGCCGAGGGCGGCGGACACGGTCGGGAACTGCCGGCCCGTCGCCTCCTGACGTCGCCGCGCCCAGTTCGAGAGCAGGACCGCACCGACGATCCCGATGACGGCGCCCGCGACCAGCAACGTCCAGCCCTCGGCCGCGGCCGGTACCGGAAAGCGCATGCCGCGATTGGACAGGAAGACGTCGGGCAGCGGCTGCAGGGCCTGGCGCGCCGAAGGCAGCAGCTCTAGGAAGATCATGTACCAGAAGAAAAGCTGCAGCAGCAGCGGGGTGTTTCGCATCACCTCGACATAGATCGAGGCCAGCTTGCCGATCAGCCAGTTCTGGGACAGGCGCGCGATGCCGATGACCGTGCCGATGATGGTGGCGAGCACGACGCCGATGGCCGAGACGTAGAGCGTGTTGACGATGCCGACCAGCAGGGCCCGGGCGTAGGTGTCGGCCGGCGTGTAGCTGATCAGGGATTCCCCGATGGGGAACGCGGCCTCGCGCTCCATGAAGCCGAAGCCCGAGGCGAGGCCGAGGCGGGCGAGATTGTCGAGCGTGTTGTCGACGAAGTACCAGACGCCGGCCGCAACCGCGACCAGCGCCACAGCCTGGTAGACGATCGCGCGGACGTTGCGATCGTTCCAGGACAGCCGCCAGCCCGCGTCGCGGGCCGGCCGGCCTCCATACTGGATGGCCATGGCGTGTCCCCCTTACGCGATGATCCGGTGCATGTCCGGGGATCGCCGCCGGGCCCCTCCCCGGCCCGGCGGCGTCCATCCTTCAGATGCGCAGGCGGATCACCGGAAGGGCTGGGCGTATTGCAGCCCGCCGCGGGTCCACAGGTCGTTGAGGCCGCGCTCGAGCTTCAGCGGCGTGTCCTTGCCGACGTTCCGCTCGAAGATCTCGCCGTAGTTGCCGACCATCTTCACGATGTTGTAGGCGAACTTCTCGTCGACGCCGAGCGCCTTGCCGTTGCCGGGGGTGACGCCGAGGAAGCGCTTGATCCCCGGATCCTCGCTCTTCGCCATCTGGTCGACGTTCTTCGAGCTGATGCCGAGTTCCTCGGCCTCGATCGTGGCATAGACGGCCCAGCGCACGATGTCCGCGAACTCCTCGTCGCCGTGGCGGACGGTCGGGGCCAGCGGCTCCTTCGAGATGATCTCGGGCAGGATGACGTGATCCTCGGGCTTGGGCGCGTCGACGGCACGCAGGGCCGCCAGGCCCGAGGCGTCGGTCGTGTAGACGTCGCAGCGGCCGCTGAAATAGGCCGCGCGGATCTCGTCCACCTTCTCGATGACGACCGGCTTGAACTGCATCTTCTGGGCGCGGAAATAGTCCGCGAGATTGAGTTCGGTCGTGGTGCCGGGCGAGACGCAGACGGTGGCGCCGTCCAGTTCCTTGGCGCTCTTCACGCCGAGCTTCTTCGGCACCATGAAGCCCTGGCCGTCATAGAAGGTGACAGGCGCAAAGTTGAAGCCGTTGACCGTATCCCGGGTCAGCGTCGCCGTCGTGGTGCGCGACAGCATGTCGACTTCGCCGGACTGGAGCGCCGGGAAGCGCTGCGGCGATGTCGTCGAGACGTAGCGCACCTTGGACGGATCGCCGAACAGCGCGACCGCGACCGCCTTGCAGAAGTCGACGTCGAGGCCTTCCCAGGCACCCTGGCTGTTCGGGCGCGAGAAGCCGGCGGTCCCCTGGCTCACGCCGCAGATCAGCTGACCGCGCTGCTTGACGGCATCGAGCGTCTTGCCCGCTTCGGCCGGACCGGCAGCGATCGCCGCCGCCGCGACGCCGGCAGCCAAAAGGTTGATCTTTTTCATGGTTGCGACCTTCCCTGAAATGGTTGCTTCTTCGCTCGTGTCGTCCTCCGGGTCCGACGCGCCTCGACCGAGGCGTGTCCCCACGGACCCCTGACGATCGTAAGACGATATCCCCACCCGGTTCCGATGGCAAACCAAGCCAGCCGAACCGCCGGAGAGCGACGATGACCCACGACGAACAGCCGGCTTCGGTGCAGGAGGCGTGCCAGCCCCTGCTCGAGGCCATCCGCTTCGACGAGCGCGGCCTGGTCACGGTCGTCGCCCAGCAGCACGACACCGGCGAGGTGCTGATGGTCGCCTGGATGAACCGTGACGCCGTGCTGGAAACGGTCGGCAGCGGCCGCGTCTGCTACTGGTCACGCTCGCGCGGCCGCCTCTGGCGCAAGGGCGAGAGTTCCGGCCAGCAGCAGCGCCTCGTGGAGCTGCGCCTCGACTGCGACGGCGATACGCTGCTCGCCCTGGTCGACCAGCAAGGCGTCGCCTGCCACACCGGCCGGCGCAACTGCTTCTTCCGCGCCTGGCGCTCCGGCACGCTCGCGACCATCGCACCGGTGCTGGTGGCGCCCGACCAACTCTACGGAAAGGATCGATTCTGATGCGATAATCGTTCTCAGTCGCGACATCGCGTCGCCGCCCCTTCCGGCGTGCCGGCTGCCGTGCCATGGCTACCCGCATGACATGCGCCGGAGTCGCCCTTTTTCCATGAATCGCCGTCACCGCACGATCCTGGTGACCGGCGGGGCCGGTTTCGTCGGCTCCCATCTCGCGACCCTGTTGAAGCGCGACCGTGAAGGCGCAAAAGTGATCGCCTTCGACAATCTGAAGCGGCGCGGCAGCGAACTGGCCCTGCAGCGCCTCGCGCGGGCCGGGGTCGCCTTCGTCCATGGCGACGTGCGGCAGGCGGGCGACCTCGCCGAGGCCGGCGCCTTCGACCTCCTCGTCGACTGCTCGGCCGAGCCTTCGGTCCATGCCGGCTACGACGGCGCCGCCGAGTACCTCGTCGACACCAACCTGGGCGGCACCGTGCGCTGCCTGGAGGCGGCGCGACGGCACGGCGCCGACGTCCTGTTCCTGTCGACGAGCCGGGTCTATCCGATCGCCGGACTGCGCGGTCTGCCGCTGGCGCGCCTGGGCGACCGCCTCGACCTCGTCCCGGAGGCCGGCGGCCCCGGCTGGTCGCATGCCGGCATCGCCTGCGAGTTTCCCCTCGCCGGGGCGCGCTCGCTCTACGGCGCGACCAAGCTGGCGAGCGAGCTGCTCGTCCACGAATACGGCGCCATGTACGGGCTGCGCACGGTGGTCGACCGCTGCGGCGTGCTGACCGGCCCGTGGCAGATGGGCAAGGTCGACCAGGGCTTCTTCGTCCTCTGGGCGGCCCGGCACCTCTATGGTGGACCGCTCGCCTACATGGGATTCGGCGGCGAGGGCCTGCAGGTCCGCGACGTGCTGCATGTCGAGGATCTCCATGGCCTGGTCGACCGCCAGCTGGCGTCCATCGAGCGGCACGCCGGTTGCACCTACAATGTCGGCGGCGGCCGCGAACGCAGCCTGTCGCTGCGCGAACTGTCGGCACTGTGCGGTCGCCGGATCGAGGCGGTGAAGGCGATCGGCGGTATGGCAGATACCGCACCCGCCGACGTGCCCTGGTATGTGACCGACGCACGGCCGGCCCAGGATGCCGCCGGCTGGATGCCGGAACGCAGCCTGGACGCTATACTGGACGAAGTATTCCGGTGGCTCACCGACCATCGGAGTATGCTGGAACCCATTCTCGGCATGTCGGGCGGACACCGGACAAGCGAGCGGGGGCTGGAAAGCGAGGCGTGATGGCCGTAGCCATCGTCACCGGATCGGCCGGGCTCGTCGGAGCCGCCGCCGTCCGCAGGTTCGCTGCCGAAGGGCTGGAGGTCGTCGGCATCGACAACGACCTGCGCCGGCATTTCTTCGGCGAGGCGGCCAGTACGGCCTGGAACCGGCAGGTGCTGGAACGCGAGGTTCCCGGCTATCGCCACGTCGCGGCCGACATCCGCGACGCCGACGCGATCGGCGCGGTCTTCGCCCACTACGGGCGGGACGTCCGGGCCGTCGTCCATGCCGCCGCGCAGCCGTCCCACGACTGGGCCGCCCGCGACCCGGTCATGGATTTCTCGGTCAACGCCAACGGCACGCTGGTGCTGCTGGAGGCGGCGCGCCGGCATGCGCCCGAGGCGGCCTTCGCCTTCCTCAGCACCAACAAGGTCTATGGCGATGCGCCGAACGACCTGCCGCTGGTCGAATGCGAGACGCGCTGGGAACTCGACCCCGCCCACCCCTGGGCCGCGCACGGCATCGACGAGACGATGTCGATCGACGGCACCATGCACAGCCTGTTCGGCGTCTCCAAGGCGTCGGCCGACCTGCTGGTGCAGGAGTACGGGCGCTATTTCGGCATGCGCACCGCCTGTTTCCGCGGCGGCTGCCTGACGGGCGCCGACCACAGCGGTGCCGAGCTGCACGGCTTCCTCGCCTACCTGATGCGCTGCGCGATCACCGACCGGCCCTATACCGTGTTCGGCTACAAGGCCAAGCAGGTGCGCGACAACATCCACGCCGACGACCTCGCCGGCGCCCTCTGGGCCTTCGTGCAGCGGCCGAGGCCGGCGGCGGTCTACAACATCGGCGGCGGTCGCCATGCCAACTGCTCGATGCTGGAGGCGATCGCCGGCTGCGAGCGCCGGACCGGCCGGCCGATGCAATGGTCCTATTCGGACCAGGCGCGCATGGGCGACCACATGTGGTGGATCAGCGACACGAGGCGCTTCCAGGCCGATTTTCCGGAATGGCACTACCGCCACGACCTCGACGCGATCCTCGACCAGATGCACGCTGCGGTCGAGCGCCGGTTGCACGACGATGCCGCTTGAAGTGCGCTCGCTCGCCGAGTGGGAGATGGCGGGCGTGCCTGGGCTGCTCTCCGTCGTCATCCCGGCCCACAACGAGGAAGGCCAGATCGAGGAAACCATCGGCGCCCTGGTCGCGGCGCTGACCGAGGCCGGCATCGCGCACGAGATCCTCGTCGTCAACGACAACAGCCGGGACTCGACCGAGGCCATCCTGCAACGGATGAACGCGGCCAATTCCGCCGTCCGCTACGTCAACAACCCCAAGCCCAACGGCTTCGGGCTGGCCGTGCGCACCGGCCTCGCCGAGTTCCGCGGCGAGGCGGTCGCGATCGTCATGGCCGACGGCTCCGATCCGCCGCAGGATCTCGTCCGCTTCTGGCGGCGGCTCCAGGAGGGCTACGACTGCGTCTTCGGCACCCGCTTCGCCCGCGGCGGCAGCACCAGCGACTATCCCTGGCCCAAGCTGCTGCTCAACCGCATCGGCAACCATGCGATCCGCGCCCTCTTCCTGATGCGCTACAACGACACGACGAACGCCTTCAAGCTCTACCGGCGCTCGGTGATCGCCGGGCTGCAGCCCCTGCTCGCCTATCATTTCAACCTGACGGTCGAGCTGCCGCTGAAGGCGATCGTGCGCGGCTATCGCTACGCCGTCGAGCCCAACGGCTGGATCAACCGCAAGGAAGGCGTCTCCAAGTTCAAGGTCGGCGAGATGGGCTCGCGCTATCTGTTCATCATCCTCTATTGCCTCATCGAGAAATGGCTGTCGCAGCGCGACTATCACGACCGCCAGGACCTGCGGGAGAGCCAGCTGCAGGTGTGGCACCGATGATCGCGCGCACCGACATCCGGCTGCAGTTCGTCTGCTACCTCATGGTCGGCGGGTCGGCCTTTCTGGTCGAGCTCGTCTCGTTCGTCCTGCTGCTGCAGGCGGGGCTGGCCACCATACCGGCATCGATCGCCAGCTTCCTCGCCGCGACGGCCGCCAACTACCGGCTCTCGAACGCCATCGCCTTCCGCAGCGGCGGCATCGGGCGCGGGCGGGAGGCGCTGCGCTTCGCCTTCGTCGCGCTCGTCGGGCTCGGGCTCAACACCGGCTTCGTCTGGCTGCTGCTGGCCCTGGGCGAGCCGCCGCTGGTGGCGAAGATCGCGGCCGTCGCCCCCGTCCTCGCCTGGAATTTCCTGGGTCGCCGGCTGTTCGTCTTCTCCGCGAGCATCCCGGAAGCGAGCTGGCGGCTCGGCAACCGGATGAGCGGCAACGCCGGCCCGGTCGACGACGGCCGCGCTCCCTGACGGCCGCGCTCCCTGACGGCCGCGCTCCCTGACGGACCGACGCCGATGGATCGGGCCCGGACGGTCGTCCTGGGAATGGCGGCGCTTGTCGCGATTGCCCATTTGTTCATCAATTGGACGGCGCCGCTGCTCGACCAGCATGCGTTCCGGCAGACCCAGACCGCGCTGACCGTCTACTGGTATGTTCGCGACGGGATCGACCTGCTGCGTCCGCCCCTGCCGCTGTTCGGAACCGCCCACCCGTCGATCCCCTTCGAGTTTCCGCTCTACCAGGCGCTCGCCGCCGGCCTGCTGAAACTGGTCGGGGCGGGATCGGTCGAGGCGGTGACCGCCGTCTGCCGTGGCCTCTCCTTCGCGTTCCACCTCCTCGCCGCCTGGCCGCTGCATCGGCTGGCGCGCCGTCACTTCTCGCCGATCGCGGCCGATGCCGCCGTGCTGCTGTGGGTGGCGCTGCCCTATTCCGTGTTCTGGTCGACCAGCGCGATGATCGAATCGACGGCGGTCGCCCTCGCCCTGCTGCATCTCGACCTCGTCGACCGCTCCGCCACCGCGGCCCGCGCCGGCGGCCTGATTGCGATGGCCGCGCTCGCCGGGATCCTGGCGGCGACCGTGAAGATCACGACCTTCGTCATCTATCTGCCGATGGCCGGCCTGCTCTATGCCGTCGGCCGCGAACTCTGGCGGCCCGCCAACTGGCGGCTCCGCGACCCGGCGGTGCTGGTCCTGGCCGCCGCCCTGCCAATGGCGGCCGCCTTCGCCTGGACCGGATGGGCCGACCTCGTGAAGCAGCAGAACCTCGTCGGCGGCATCGGACTGACGTCGGACGAACTGGCCCGGTGGAACTTCGGCACCCTGGAGCAGCGCCTCTCGCCGGACGTCTGGAAGGCCGTCGCGGTCACCCTCGGCGTGACGGTCCTGGGCCTGCCGGGCGCGCTCGCCTTCCTGGCCGGCGTCGTGTGGACCCTCGGCGATGCGCGGCGCATGGCGTGGCTGGTGCCCGGCATCCTCGGGCCGCTCACCTTCCTCAATCTCTACTTCGTGCATGACTACTATGCCTATGCGGTCGTGCCCGTTCTGGCCGTCCTGGCGGCATGGGGCATCGCCTGGCTGGCCGAGGCGGGCCGGCGCCGCTGGGTGGCCGCCGCAGCCGCTCCGCTGCTGATCGCCGCGATCTGGATCGATTGCGACCTGCGCTGGCAGCCGCTGCACCATGCGCGGGAGGGCGAGCCGCCGGTCTATCTCTTCCGCCGCCTGATGCCGGACGCGCCCTACGATCCCGGCGCCCTGCGCGCCCTGGAGATCGCCCGGCTGATCCGCGAGGGGAATTTTCCGCCGGGACCGATCGTCGTCACCGGCAACGACTGGATGGCCGACATCGCGCTCTATGCCGAGCGCCCTGCCTTCATGATCGGCAAGGCGCCCGACCATTGGGTCGGCGGCTGCAACGAGCGGAACTGGGCGGCGATCCGGGCGGCCCGCCCGCCCGTCTTCGTCAAGCTGCGCCCAAGCCGCAACGAGTGCCTGGAGGCGGTGCCGATCCACGCCTGCACGGTCGCGGACCGCGGCGGCTTCTGGATCGGCCGCTGCATGGCCGGGTCCTGAAACGGCAGGCGGCCGGCGCATCCCCCGGGACGCGCCGGCCGCACCGGGCCGGGTTCCGCAACGCAGCGGCTCAGAAGCCGTTCGCGCCGAACTTGCCCTCGTCGAGGTTGCGGCCGTACTTGCCCTCGTCGGTGTTGGCGCCGAGCTTGCCCTCTTCGAGGTTCGAGCCCTTCTTGCCCTCGTCGGCGTTGGCGCCGAACTTGCCGGCATCCATGTTGCGGCCGTACTTGCCGTCGTCCATGTTCGCGCCGAACTTGCCCGCGTCGAGCATCTGGCCGAACTTGCCCTGGTCGACATTGGCGAGGGCCGGGCCCGACAGGGCGATGGCGAAGGCGGCGGCGAAGAAAGCGATCTTGTTCATCCGGGTTCTCCTGTTGCAGTGCCGGCGACGTCCATCGCCGCGGCGTTGCCCTAAGGTCGCCGCCTCCACGAAAGCGGTTCTGGCCGCGCCGGCAAAAAATCGATGAACGCGAACGGCACGTTTCGCGTCCTCCACGTCATCCCACACCTGCGCGCCGGCGGCGCCGCCGGCTCGATGGCGGCGACCGCGCGCATCCTCGCCGGGCGCCACCGCGTCCTTGCCCTGGAGGCACCGACCTCGCCGCTGACGCGCCTCGAACTGGCCCGCGCCGGCATTCCCGTCATCCCGGCCGACGGCGAGGCGGCGGCGCTGGCGGATGCCGATGTCGTCCTGATCCACTTCTGGAACACGCCCTCGACCCTCGCCTTCCTCGAGCGCCTGCCGTCGGGCCTTCCGACGGTGGGCTGGGCCAAGGTCAACGGCGCAGCGCCACCGCAGCTGGTTCCACCGGCCCTGGTCGAGCGCGCCGACCGGATCGTGCTGACGACGGCGGCGACGGCCCGGCAGGCCGTCATCGCCGGCAACCCCGCCCTGCGCGCGCACCCCGAGACCGTGCGCGGCATCATCGACCTCACCCCGTTCTTCGACCTGCCACCGGCGCCGCACGCGGGGTTCGTCGTCACCTATGTCGGTACCGTCGGCCCCGGCAAGATCCACCCGGACTTCGTCTCCATCTCGCTGGCCGGAGCGCCGGCGGCGGCGCGCTTCACCGTCTGCGGCACCGGCGGCGGGGAGCCGGCATTGCTCGCCGCCGCCGCAGCCGCGGGTGCGGCCCACCGCTTCGAAATGCGCGGCTTCGTCACCGACCTCCAGCCGGCGCTGGCCGAGGCGGACGTCTTCGGCTATCCGCTGGCGCCCGACACCTACTCCTCCAGCGACCGCAGCCTGCAGATCGCGATGGCCGCCGGCCTGCCGCCGGTGATCCTGCCGTACGGCGGCATCGTCGACATGGTCGAGCACGGCGTCACCGGCCTCGTCGTCGCGGAGCGGGACTATGGCGCCGCGCTCGCCGCGCTGGCCGCCGACACCGAGCTGCGCCGGCGCCTCAGCCGCGCCGCCGCCGCCCATGCCCGCTCGGAGTTCGACGCCGCCGCGGCGGCGCGGCGGATCGGCGCGGTGCTGGAGGCCGCTGCGGCCGCGGGTGGCCGCCAGCGGACAGCCCCGCCCGATCACCCCTTCCCCGCCGCGCGCCGCTTCGCCGAAGCGCTCGGCGAGTGGGGCGCCCCCTTCCGCGACAGCCTGCGCGGCAGCACGGCGGCGGACGGCGCGATCGCCGCCCTGACGGGCGACTGGGTACGGACGGAAGGTGGTCTCTTCCACCATCGCAACGGGATGCCCGGCGACGGCATGCTGCGCTACTGGACCGGGCTGGTTCTGGAGGCCGAGGGCCGCGGCGACCGGGCGGCGACCGAGTTCGCCACCGCACGTGCCACAGGGGCGGCGCCCGGTCGCGTGGAGCGGCGGCTCGCCCGGCTTGGCGGTGGCCGCGCCGCGGGCGCCGCACTATCCTGACCGGCCAATCCGCCCGCACGGGACATGGCCGATGGACAGCGCGCTGCCGCAGCACTTTCGCATCAACCGCGACGAGATCGCCCACGACGTCGTCGACGGCGAGGTCATCCTGATCAACACGACGAGCGGCTGCTACTACAGCCTGCGCGGCGCCGCCGTGCCGCTGTGGGGCGAGATCGAGGACGGCCGCTCGCTCGACGAGCTGCGCCAGTGGGCGGCCGGACACTATGCCGACCCGGAGGCGCCCGCAGCCGTGGACGGCTTTGTTGCGGGCCTCGTCGCGGACGGGGTGCTGCTGCCGTCCGACGGCCCCCCGGAGGCACCGGCGATCCAGCGCCGGGTGCCTCCCGCCGCCCCCGGCGAGGCGTTCAGCCCACCGGTGGTGGAGCGCTTCACCGAGATGCAGGATCTGCTGACGCTCGACCCGATCCACGAGGTCGACGACCTGGGCTGGCCACACGCCGCCCATCGGCTGGAATAGATCGCGGATGGCGACGGCCCTCGTCAGCATCGTCGTGCCGCACCGCGATGCCGGCGACCTGCTGCTGGAGGCCCTGGAAAGCGTCGCCCGCCAGTCGGTCGGGCCGATCGAGACGATCGTGGTCGACGACGGCTCCAGGGACGATCCGGCCGCGCGGCTGTCGGCCTCGCCCGTGCCGGTGCGGTTGCTGCGTCAGGAGCACCGGGGACCGTCCGCCGCCCGCAACCGCGGCATCGCCGCCGCCGGCGGTCGCTACCTCGCCTTCCTCGATGCCGACGATCTCTGGCCGCCGCACGCCCTGGCGACGATGCTGGCGGCGCTCGGCCGGGCGCCCGAGGCGGGCATCGCCCATGGCCAGGTGCGCCGCTTCCGCGCCGCCGCGCCGGCGGAGTTCGACGGCCCGGCCACCGTACTGGGCCGCGCGGCCGGGGGCTTCAATCTCGGTGCCGCTCTCTTCCGCCGCGAGGCCGTGGCGCGGCTGAACGGCTTCGACGAACGCCTGCGCACTTCCGAGGATGTCGATTTCTGGATCCGGTCGCGGGCGGCGGGCATCGTCCGGCTGCCACTTCCGGAGGTCACGCTCTATTACCGCCGCGGGCATGGCTCCCTGATGGAGGGCCTGACCGGAGATGCGCGCCGACGCGACCATCTCGACGTCTGGATGCGCAGCCTCGCCCGGGTCGCCCGCGATCGACGCCGGGAGGCGCAGCCGTGACCCGGATCACCGCCATTGTCTGCGTGCGCAACGGCGCCGTCCGCCTGCCGCGCGCGCTCGCCAGCATCCGGGCGCAGACCCGGCCGCCGGACGAGGTGCTGGTCGTGGACGGGCAATCGTCGGACGGAACCGGCGCCATCGCCGCAGGCTGGGGCGCACGCGTCGTGATGCAGGAGGGCGAGGGTCTGGCCGACGCCCGCAATCTCGGCGTCGCCCGCGCGCACGGCGACATGCTCGCCTTCCTCGACCATGACGATCGCTGGATGCCGGACAAGCTGGCGCGGCAGGCGGCGGCGCTGGACCGCATGGCCGGGCCGGCCTACGCCATCGCCCATCTGCGCTTCGTCACCGACGCCGCCGACCCCCTGCCCGTACCCGGCCCGCGCGGCGTCCCCCGCCTCGGCCGGACGCCCGGCACGCTGCTCGTGCACCGGGCGATCCTCGACCGCGTCGGTCCCTTCGCCGCCGAGTTCGGCATGGGCTGCGACATGGACTGGTTCGCCCGGGCCGCATCGGAACCTTCGGTGACCGACCCCCAGGTGCTGCTGCAGAAGACGCTGCGCGCGGACGCGCTGTCGGCCGACCCCGCACGCAACCGCGCCGCCGCCTTCGCGGTCGTCGCCCGCCGCCTCGCCGAGCGGCGCCGCGGCTAGCTCCGGCGCCCGAGCGCGGCCACGGCCCGGCCGGCCAGGTCGGTGAGCGCCGGATCGTCCGGGAATTGCCGCCGGCCGCCATGGAGCAGCGCCATCGCCTGGACGGCGCGGCCGCGCGCGATCATGCGTCCGGCCCACATCGCGAGGCTGCCGGCCGAATGCCGGCCGCTGCGCAGTTCCCAGACCAGGCGGTCGAAGGCATCGTCGGGCGCCAGGTCCGCCGGGTCGCGGTCGATGTCGGACGCCGGCCATGCCCGGCGCAGCCGTTCGATCGGGGTCGCGCGGCCAGTGTGGGTCGCGCCCGCGCCGAGGCCGAGATTGTCGATCATGTTGCGCGCCGGCACGATCGCCAGCCCGTCGCGCAGCAGCCGCCGATGCTCCCAGAGCACGTCGAGCGCGTCCCAGCTCCCGTCGGCGACGGCCGCAAGGCCGGCCAGATGGCGGGTCCGCTGGGACGGCTCGGGCAGGATTGCGGCCAGTTGCGTCCGCATTGCCGCATCCGCGGGGTCCGGGGCTACGGCCGTGAAGCCGGCCCAGTCCCGGCGCCAGGTGCCCCAGCCCCAGGCGGTCCCGTATCGCGCGAGATGCCAAGTCCGGTCGTCGGCGCGCCATTCCTCGAGCGGATTGGCGGCCGTCACCATCATGATCCGGGCTTCGTCGCGCCACCGCACCAGCATCCGCGACATCCACCGGATGGCGCCCGGCTGCGGCAGGCAATCATCCTCGAGGAAGATCGCGGCATCGACCGCCGAGAACACCGCCTCGATGCCGGTGAACTGCCGCATACGGCACCCCAGGTTCGTCTCGGCATAGAGGCGCTCGACCCGGCAGGGCCAGTCGACGATCGCGACCTCGGCACGGGCCGCCGCCGCCCGCTCCTCCGAGCCCGGCCGGCCGGTCGGTCCGTCGGCGATCAGGAACAGGCACGACGGCTGCGCCGCGCGAATGGCGGCGAAGACGGCGCGCGTCGCCGCCGCCCGCTCGTGCAGGAAAAGCGCCACCGCCGCCAGCGGCCGGCTCGCCGCCGGATTGTCCATTCCCCCGTCCTTGCCTATTCTTGGCGCACACAATCCCAGGGTCGATTCCTGCCATGAAGATGGGCCTTCGTCACCTCGGCGAGGGAAGTGCCGCGCCGACGGCGGTAGCGGCCCGGCCGGTGCTCCCGGTGCTCGACCTGCGATGACGGCGGACGATCGCAGCGTGCCGCCATTCTTCGACCCGGCATTCTATGCGACGGCGGTCGGCGGCCGGTTTCCCGATGGCGGCGCGGCGTTCCGGCACTATCGCGAGCATGGCGTCCGGCGCGGCGTGCCGCCCCACCCGATGTTCCACACGGCCTGGTATCGCGCCGAGCACCCCGAGCTCGGCGACGGCGACCCGCTGGCCCACTATCTGGCGCGCGACCGGTGGGACCGCACCCCACACCCGCTGTTCGACCCGCGATGGTATGTCGAGCGCTATCCGGACATCGCCCGCAGCCGGGCCGACCCGGCCCTGCACTATTGGCGCTTCGGCGGCCGGGAGCGCCGGGATCCCGGTCCGGCATTTCCGATGGCACGCTACTTCGCCATGCATCCCGAACTGGAAGATGGCCGGATCAACCCGCTGGCCCATCACCTCGCACACCACGGAAAGCACCGGTTCCAGCCGATCGGAACCGTGGTCGTGCTCTCCCATACCCGGGAATGCCGGCCGGGGGAGCTGGTCCAACTGCAGCTGCAGATCGCGAACGACGGCACCCGGCGCTGGTCCATGGCCGGTGCCGACCCGGCGGCCCTCGGCCTGCGCTGGCTCGCGGCCGACAGCGGCCGGATGATCGCCGCCCAGCGGCGCCCGCCGCCCGTGGCGCTGCGGCCCGGCGAGCGCTTCTGGATGCCGCTGGCGGTCCCGGCACCGCCGACGGCCGAGCCGATGTGGCTGGAACTCGCCCTCTTCCACCTCGACGCGCCCTGGCACCTCGACGCGCCCTGGCACCTCGACGCGCCCAGGCCGGCGACGGCGCAGCCGCCGGGAGTGACCGCAGTCCCGGTCGTCCTCGACCCGCGCCTGCCGCGGCGGCCGGCCAGCCGCTGGTCCCGCCGGGAACGGCCGCCGGCGGCGGTCCAGGCGGAGGAACGCACCGCCAAAGACCGTGCGCCGGCAACTGAGGAACCGCTGTCCCGGCGGATGGCGTTGGCCGATTCGGCGCTGGCGCCGCACCCCTTCTCCCAGGGAAGCCGGCCGGTCATCCGCTGGATCAAGGGCGACGGGCTCGACGACGCGGTGACGGCCAGCGCCATCGCGCTGGCGACGCGGCTGTTCGGCAATCGCGTCGACTACTGCCTCTGCACCAGCGGCATCGCCGGGGCGCGGGCGCGCGCCCTGCTGGCCGGCGCCGACCAGCCGGTCGAGCTTCGCCCGGTCGGGCCGGAGGACAATCCCTGGCTGGCGCGCCGCCTCCGGACGGCCGGCTGCGGGCCGGACGCATTCGGCTACTGGTGGAAATGGTTCCCGGAGCGGGTGCGGCCCGACGCGCCCGAGTGGATCCTGGACGGCGACCAGGTGGTGATCGATGCGCCGCCCTGGTTCGAGGACTGGTGCTCGGGACGCGACCCGCTGCGGGTCGCCCAGGACGGCCGCTGGCTGCGGCACGCGGCCTATGGTGCGTATGGCGATCTCGTCGACCGCCGGCTCCTGCTCTATTCCGGCCTCGTCTCGCTGCCGCCTGGCCTGTCCTATCGCGCCGACTTCGAGGCGCTGCTGGACGAGCGGCCGCTACGGCCTGGCCATGACGGACGGCGGGACGACGACGAGCAGGGTGTCGCCGCAGTGGCGTTCCAGCGCCTCGGCGCGCAACCGATCCCACTGTCGGAGTTCCCGTTCGCCCGCGCGAGCGAGGATCGCATCGACTTCGGCCCGGGCGGCGATCACGGCCGGGCCTGGGGCTATCACTTCGGACAGGCGTTCCGTCGCGCCAACCGGCATTTCGAGCGCATGGTCGCGGCCGGCGTCCTGCCCGGCCCCGACCCGGGCCGATCCCCGGCCGCGCGCAGCCGCTGGCTGGTGAATCGCGGCCAGTGGGGCGATCCCGGCTGGTCGCTGGCCGAACCGAACCTCGCCCGCGTGCTGGCCGCCGCGGCCCGCCATGCCGGCGGCGATGCACTCGACATCGGCACCTCGCGCGGGCGGGTCGCGGCCATACTCGCCGACGGGGGCTGCCGGGTGACGACCGTCGATCTGGTCGATCGCGGAACCGCCACCAACCTCGACGGGCTCGGCGTCCGCGTTCTTGTCGAGGACGGCGCGGGCTTCCTCGAAGCGTCCGGCGAGCGGTTCGACTTCGTCTTCGCCGACGTCCACGGCAACGGCCCGGAGGTCTGGCGCCGCCTCTGGCCGGCCGTGGTGGCAGCGGTGCGGCCGGGCGGGACGTTTGTCGTGTCGAACACGCGGCTGTGGGAGAACGCCGTCTGGCAGGTCGAGACGGGCCTGCGCGAGGTGATGCCCGCCGCCATGCCGGGCTGGATGCGCGAGGATTTCCCCGAGCCGATGCCCGGCCTGGCGATCTGGCGGCGGGAGGGCTGACGCCCGGTCAGGCGGCGCCCGCTCCCCCGCGCTCGTACCAGCCGCGCGAGCGGCGGACGATCTGGACGACCGACAGCATCACCGGCACCTCGATCAGAACCCCGACGACGGTCGCCAGCGCCGCCCCCGACTGGAAGCCGAAGAGGGCGATGGCCGCCGCGACGGCGAGCTCGAAGAAGTTGGAGGCGCCGATCAGCGCCGACGGACCGGCGACGCACCAGGCGACCCCGAGCCGGCGGTTCAGCCAGTAGGCGAGGCCGGCGTTGAAATAGACCTGGATCAGGATCGGCACCGCCAGCAGCAGGATGACCAGCGGCTGGCGCACGATCTGCTCGCCCTGGAGGCCGAACAGCAGGACCAGCGTCGCCAGCAGCGCCGTCAGCGACCATGGCGCCAGCCACGCCAGCACCCGGTCGAGCCGCGGCCGGCCGCCTGTGGCGAGCAGGCGGCTGCGCCAGAGCTGCGCGACCAGGACGGGGATCACGATGTAGAGCACGACCGAGAGCAGCAGCGTGTCCCACGGCACCGTGATCGCCGAGAGGCCGAGCAGCAGCCCCACCACCGGCGCGAAGGCGAAGATCATGATGACGTCGTTGAGCGCCACCTGGCCCAGCGTGAAGTGGGGCTCGCCATCGACGAGGTTCGACCAGACGAAGACCATGGCCGTGCAGGGCGCGGCGGCCAGCAGGATCAGCCCGGCGATGTAGCTGTCGATCTGGTCGGCGGGCAGCCAGGGGCGGAACAGATGGGCGATGAACAGCCAGCCGAGCAGCGCCATGGAGAAGGGCTTGACCAGCCAGTTGACGCCGACGGTGGTGGCGATGCCGCGCCAGTGCGCCCCGACCTGGCCCAGCGCGCCGAGGTCGATCTTGAGCAGCATCGGCACGATCATCAGCCAGACCAGGATCGCGACCGGCAGGTTGACCTCGGCCACCGTCGCGGTGCCCAGTGCGTGGAAGAATCCGGGCAGTGCCTGTCCCAGCGCGATGCCCGCGACGATGCACAAGGCCACCCAGAGGGTCAGCCAACGCTCGAACAGGCCCATGACCGGCGCCTTGGCGGCGCCGGCCGGCAGGGTCGTCTCGCTCATGCCGCGCGGTCCGCGGGCGTGCAGCAGCCGGCAGCGACCGGGGCGGGCTCGGACTTGGCAGCCGCGGCGCCGCAGCAGGCGGCCGCTGCCGCTACCGGCTCCGGCTCGACCGGATTCAGCACCGGCTCGGCGGCCGCCGGGCCGCAGCAGCCCGACCCTTTGGCGGCCGGTTCGGCCGGGCGGCTGTTGCAGACGCCGGTTTCCGGCAGGACGAGTTCGACCCGGGCGGCCGCGGCCGCGTCGCCCGCCAGGGCCGCCGCGATCGAGCGCACCTGCTCGTGGCCGGTCGCCAGCAGGAAGGTCGGGGCCCGGCCATAGCTCTTCATGCCGGCGATGTAGAAATCCCGCTCGGCATGGGCGAGTTCGGCCGCGCCGTGCGGCCGCACGGTGCCGCAGCTGTGCAGGTTGGGGTCGATCAGGGGTCCGATGCCGGCGGCACATTCGAGCCACGGGTCCAGCGACAGCCGGATCTCCCGCAGCATGCCGAGGTCCGGACGGAAGCCGGTGGTCACCACCAGCTCGTCCGCCTGGAACGAGGCGGGCCGGCCGTCATGGTCCCCGACGATGCGCAGCGCGGTCTCGTCGCCGGCGCGGATTTCGGCGATGCGGAACGGCGTCAGCACCTCGACCGCGCCGCTTTCGACCAGCGTGCGGGCCTGGCTGCCGAGCGCGCCGCGGGCCGGCAGCCCATCCAGCGCCTCGCCGCCATAGGCGGCCTCCGGGCTGGCCTTGCGCATGACCCAGAGGATGCGCGTGCCGGGCGCCGACCGGCGCAGCTCCGCCAGCTCGATCAGCACGTTGAGGGCGGAATGGCCGCCGCCGACGACGGCGGTGACGCGGCCGGCATGGCGGGCCCGCGCCCGCCCCAGGATGTCGGGGATGCCGGTCGAGACATGGCCGGCGAAGGCCTCCTCGCCGATCGCCGGCAGGCCGTCGGCGCCGGCCGGGTTGGGGCTGCCCCAGGTCCCGGACGCGTCGATCACGGCCCGCACCTCATGGCGGCGCTGGCTGCCGTCCCGGCCCACGACGCGCACCACGAAGGGCAGGTCCTCGCGGCCGGCGGTCCGTACCTTGTCGGCACCGCGCCGGGTCACCCCGACGACGCGGGCATCGAGGTGGATGTGCGGCGCCAGTTCGGGCAGGCGTGCCAGCGGCTCGAGGTAGGAGGCGACCAGCTCGGAGCCGGTCGGGATATGCTCCGCCGGCGGTTGCTCCCAGCCATGCGAATGCAGCAGGCGGCCGGCCTCGGCGTCGACGCAGTACTCCCAGGGCGTGAACATGCGGACATGCCCCCACTGCCGGATGGCGTGGCCGACCTGCGGTCCGGCCTCGAAGACGATGGGGGTCAGCCCCTGCGACAGCAGGTGGGCGGCGGCGGCCAGCCCCACCGGACCGGCGCCGATGACGGCGACGGGAAGCTCGGACGTTGTCATGACGCGGACTTTCCTGCGCTGGGCCTGCTGACGGTCGGCGGCCGGCACGCATCCGGCCCGACGCCGCAGCAGTTTTCGGTGAGGAAGGCGACGAGATCGTTCATGGCGGCATACTCGGCCGCATAGATCAGCGACCGGCCCTCGCGGCGGAAGGTCACGAGGCCGGCCTGGCGGAGCTGGGTCAGGTGAAAGGAAAGCGTGGCCGACGGCAGCCCGAGGCGGTCGCCGATCTGTCCGACCGCAAGGCCCCCGCCCCCGGCCTGCACGAGCAGCCGGAAGATGTCGAGCCGCGTTTCCTGCGCCAGTGCGCCGAGCGCGGCGATGATCGTTTCTTTCTCCATGTCTCCATAATTATGGAAATATGGAGATGAGTCAAGCCCCGTGTGCGGCGGGCGCCGGAGCGGCGACCGGCCGCGAATGCAGCGCCAGGGTCAGCGCCCAGCAGACGGCGAGCATCGCGGCCGACCCCGCGAGACAGGCGGGCAGGCCGCCGACCTGGAAGAGCAGGCCCGAGGCCAGGGTGCCGGCGAAGCGGCCGGCCGCATTGGCGGCGTAGTAGAAGCCGATATCCTCCGCCGCCTTCTTGGAGCCGGCATAGGCGAGGATGAGATAGGAGTGGAGCGAGGAGTTGACCGCGAACGCCACGCCGAAGAGCGCCAGCCCTATGACCACCACGAGATCCGGGCGCGGCATGCCCCCCACCAGCAGCGCCGCCGCGATGGCGACCGGCAGCGCCGTCAGCACCCCCGCCCAGATCCGGGCCGCGGGCACCTCCCGGCTCAGCCCGTCCGGGCTGCGGCGCACCAGCCGGGGCGTGGCCGCCTGCACCGCGCCATAGGCGATCGTCCAGGCGGCGAGGAAGCCGCCGACTTCGAGGAAGCTCCAGCCCGTGGAATAGAGGAAGACCGGCAGCCCGACGACGAACCAGACGTCGCGGGATCCGAACAGGAAGATGCGGGCGGCCGCCAGCAGGTTGACATCGCTGCTCTTGGCGAAGAGTTCCCGCATGCTGCGCGAGGCCGGCGCGCGCCCGAGCCCCGGCGGCAGCAGCAGCGTCGCCGCCACCAGGATCAGCCACAGCCCGGCCGCCATGAGCTGCAGCGACAGCGCAAAGCCGACGCCGTCCAGCAGCAGGCCGCCGAGGAAGAAGCCGACGCCCTTCATGGCGTTCTTGGAGCCGGTGAACCAGGCGACCCAGCGGAAGAGGCGCCCGGCGCCGCCCTCCGAGGTCGCCTTGATCGCCGACTTTGACGCCGTCTTCGTCAGATCCTTGGCAACGCCGGCGACGCCCTGGGCAGCGACGACCCAGGCGACGGACATCGTCGCACTCCAGCCCGGATCGAGGGCGGACAGCATCAGGAGTCCGGCCGACTGGAGCGCCAGCCCGACCGCCAGCATCCGCGGGATGCCGAAGCGCGATGCCAGCCAGCCGCCGCCGAGATTGGCGAAGATGCCCGCTGCCTCGTAGAGCAGGAAGAGGAACGCGAGGGTGAAGGGGCTGTAGCCGAGGCGATAGAAATGCAGCAGCACCAGCATGCGCAACGCGCCGTCGGTCAGCGTGAAGCCCCAGTAGGCCGCCGTCACGACGAGGTAGTTGCGCATCCCGGTCATCATGCGCCGGCCGCCCGCACGATCTCGGCCAGATCGACCATGCGGCAGGCATAGCCCATCTCGTTGTCGTACCAGGCATAGACCTTGAGGAGCGTGCCGTCGGTGACGAGCGTGCTCGGCGCATCGACGATCGCGCTGCGGCTGTCGTCGGCATAGTCGACCGAGACGAGCGGACGGGTCTCGATCCCGAGGATGCCGGCGAGGTCACCCGCCGCCGCCGCCGCGAAGAGGTCGTTCACCTCCCCCGCCGTCGTCGCCCGGTCGAGTTCGAAGACGCAGTCAGTGAGACTGGCGTTCAGCACCGGCGCACGGACGGCGTGGCCGTCGAGCCGGCCCTTGAGTTCGGGATAGATCAGCCCGATCGCGGTCGCGCTGCCCGTCGTCGTCGGCTGCAGCGAGTTCATCGCCGAGCGCGCGCGCCGCAGATCCTTGTGCGGCGAATCGACGACGACGTTGGTGTTGGTCGGATCGTGGATCGTGGTGATCTGGCCATGGCGGATGCCGATCGCGCCGTGCACCACCTTCACCACCGGCGCGAGGCAGTTGGTGGTGCAGGACGCGGCCGTCAGCAGGCGGTGCCGGGCGGGATCGTAGAGCTGGTCGTTGACGCCGACGACGATGTTCAGCGCCGCCGCATCCTTGACCGGGGCCGCGACGATCACGCGCTTCGCCCCGCGGTCGAAATAGCCCTGCAGCTGCTCCGGCTTCAGGAACCGGCCGGTGCATTCGAAGACGATGTCGCAGCCGAGGTCGCCCCACGGCACGTCCCCGGGCGCGGCCGCCGCCGAGAAACCGATGCGGCGACCGTCGACGTGGATGGCCTCGTCGCCGTCCGGCGCGATCGCGGTCCGCCAGCGGCCATGCGTGCTGTCGAACTCCAGCAGGTGCGCCGTCGCCAGCGCACCGCCCTTGATCTCGTTGACGTGGCGGACGTCGAGCCGGTTACCCGCCCGCGGGTCGCCCTCGGCCCGCGCGACACCCCCCAGCCCGGCCCGTAGCGCCAGCCGGCCGATCCGGCCCATGCCGTTGATCCCGATACCCATGATACCTCCCTCGCCCGGCCGCCCGATCGGGCTCAGGCCGCTGCCGGATCGCCGATTTCGTCCAGGCGGGCTGCGATCGCCGCCCGATCCATTCCCGCCAGCGGCAATCGGCAGAGCCGCTCGAGACGGGCGCGCAGCCCGCGATAGAGTTCCCGGAGCAGCGCCAGCCGCTCCGGACCCGTGCCGCCGAACGCGGCCGGATCGGGCAGCAGCCAGAGCCCCTGCACGCCCTCGCCCAGCCGCCCCGGCGGCGGCGGCGCCTCTGCCATGTCGCAGAGGGTGAGGACGAGATCCATCCGCGCGCCCGCGAACTCCGACCATGACTTGCTGCGCAGGCCCTCGACCGCATGACCCTGGGCGCGCAGCAGTTCCATCACCGGCGGCAGCGGCGCATCGGCTGGCGTCGGTCCCGCCGAATGGGCGCGGAAGCGGCCCCGGCCGACCGCTTCCAGCACCGCCTCGGCCATGATCGAGCGCGCGGAATTGTGGCGGCAGAGGAAGAGGACGTCGAAGGCCGGCTGCAACCCGCGATCGGGCACGGCAACCGTGTCGATCGCGCCGCCGGGACAGAGGGCGGCGGCATGGCGCGCCAGTTCCGCCAGCCCGCTCTGCCGGGCGGCATAGATCAGGCGGCGCCCTTCGCGCCGGGCGACGACCAGATCGGCCGCTTCGAGCGCAGCCAGGTGAAAGGAGAGCGTCGACGGCCGGATGTCCAGCGCCTGCGCGATCTCGCCGGCGGCGAGGCCGGCGGCCCCGGCCGCTACCAGACGTTCGACGAGCGCGACGCGGCGTTCCTGGGACAAGGCGGCGAATGCCGCCGCCGCTGCACGATGATCCATCGCGCAAATCTATCAGATTCGACGCTTCGAGAAGTATCGTACAATTGTGAAACTATCCTTACGATCAGCCCGCCACCGCGACCAGGCCCTCGTCGATCCAGCGCTGGCGCTTGCGGTAGATGGTGGAGGGGCTGATGTCGAGCAGTTCGGCGGCCCGGGGGATGTTGCCGGCACAGAGCTGGATCGCACGCTCGATCGTCTCCCGCTCGACGTCGGCAAGCGGCCGGATCGCGTCGGCGACCTCGACCACCGGCCCGGCCTCCGCGGCCGGATTGCCGGCTGCCAGCATCATGGTCCGGGTCGGCAGCGAAACGATGCGGGCGCCGCCCGCCACGCCGAGCGCGGGCGGCAGCATCGGCGGGGTCACCGTCTCGCCGTCGTTGAGCACGACGATGTTGCGGACGACGTTCTGAAGCTGGCGGACGTTGCCCGGCCAGTCATAGCCGATCAGCGTCGCCTCGACCTCGGGCGAGAAGCGGGCGAAGCGCTTGCCCTCCTCCTTCGCGAAGCGGGTCAGCATGTGGTTGGCGAGCAGCAGCACGTCCTCGCCGCGCTCGCGCAGGGGCGGCATGTGGATTGGCACGACGTGCAGGCGATAGAAGAGATCCTCGCGCAGGCGTCCGGCCGCGACCTCGGCCAGCGGATCGCGGTTGGTGGCACAGACGAAGCGCAGGTCGGCCGTCTCCTCGTGATTGCCGCCGACGCGCAGGAAGCTGGATGTCTGGAGGAAACGCAGCAGCTTGCTCTGCAGCGACAGGTCCATCTCGCACAGCTCGTCGAGGAACAGCGTGCCGCCGCCGGCCCGGCTGGCCGCGCCGTCGCGGTCCGTGGTCGCGCCGGTGAAGGCGCCCTTCACATGGCCGAAGATCTCGCTCTCGATCAGCTCGCGCGAGATCGCCGCGCAGTTCAGCGCGACATAGGGGCCGTTCCGGCGCGGGCTGAGCTTGTGGATGGCGGCCGCGCAAAGTTCCTTGCCGGTGCCGCTCTCGCCCGTCACGAAGACGGTGGCCCGGCTTGGAGCGGCGCTCTCGATGATGCGGTAGACCTGCTGCATCGGCAGCGAGGTGCCGATCAGCCCGGCCAGCCCCTGGCGGTCGTAGGTTTCCCGGTAGGTCTCGACCATCGACAGCAGCTTCTGGTGCGACAGCGCGTTGCGCAGCGTCACCTTCAACCGGTCCGGATCGAACGGCTTCATCAGGAAGTCGTGGGCGCCGCTGCGCATCGCCTCGACGGCGGTGTTGATCGAGCCGTGGGCGGTGATGACGATGACAGGGCAGCCATAGCCGCTGGCCGTCACCTCCTTCAGGATGTCCATGCCGGGCATGTCCGGCAGGTTGAGATCGAGCAGGACCGCCGAAGGCGCCTGGCGGCGAATCGTTTCAACCCCCTCCTGGCCGGTCGATGCCACGGCCACGCGCACCGGCTCCCGCCGCAGATACTCGACGTAGAGGGCCGCCAGCGAGGGCGTGTCCTCAATGAGGAGGACGAGGGGGCGGGATTCCGACATCGGTTGCGACCGCGATGGACCGTTTCCTGAGGGGTTCGACCATCCGAAACCTAGGCTGCCCGCCGTCAGGATGCCAGCATCGGGGCACCCCTCGGACCAGCTATAACCTCCGATATGGTGCGGCTCTCGCGGGCGGGGCGACCAGCCGGTCAAGTTGAGGCGAACGGGCGATTTACAATCCTCGGCAACCCGGCTATCTCGCTCGGGGTTCCGCGGCTCGGGATTTGGCATGCACGCGTTCGACGCGGTCCAGTTGCTTCTCGGCGGGGTTTCGGGTCTGGCCGGAGCCGGCTTCCTGATGGCCGGCAAGGCGGCCCCCGTGCGACTGGTCGGCGGCGGCCTGATCCTGATCGGGGCCGTTTCGGCCTGGGATGCGCTAGTGAGCCGCGGCCACGGGCACATCCTCGGCGGGCCGCGGCTGGAAGCGATCGAGGGACAGTCCCGCAACGGGCAAATTCGTGCCCCCGCGGGTGATCAGGTCGGCGACGACCGCCCCGCAGATCGGCCCCAGCTGGAAGCCGTGACCCGAGTAGCCGAAGCTGTGGACGATGCCTTCCGCGGCGATCGAGCGGCCCAGGACCGGCACATGGTCGACGGTTTCCGCCTCTATGCCGCACCAGCTGCGTACCAGGCGAACGCCCTGCATCAGCGGGAATAGCGCGATCGCCGCCTCGGCGCTGCGCGCGAGGTTGGCGAAGTTGATGCGGGTGCGCTCGGTGGTGCGGTCGGCCACCCCCTGCTGGCCGCCGCCGATCACCAGCGTGCCGGCGTCGCTCTGCTTGAAGGAGAGCTTGCGGCTGACGGCGCTGATCACCGGGTCGAGGAAGCGCGGCATCCGCTCCGTCGCCATCATCATGGACGCCCGGACCCGGAGGTCGACCCGGTCGCCGACCATCGCCGCGATATCGCCCGCCCAGGCGCCCGCGGCATTGACGACGACGGGCGCCCGGTAGCGCCGGCCGCTCTCCGCGACCACCAGCCAGTCGCCGCCCGCGCGATCGAGCCGCGCCAGCCCCTCGCCCTCGCGAAGATCGACGCCCAGCGAGCGCGCGCGGCGGGCAAAGGCGAGCGTCGTCCGGTACGGGTCGGCCGCGCCGTCGTCGCGGACGATATGCCCGCCGACGCAATGGGGCGCGATCGCCGGCACCAGCCGCCGCAGCTCGTCGCGGCCGATCAGTTCCTCGTGCTGGAAGCCCATGCCGCGAACCAGCGCCACGCGCCGCGCCGACTTCTCCATGTCGGCCTCGGTCTCGCAGATGCGGATCTGGCCATGGGCGTGAAAGGCGCAATCGTCGCCGACCAGCTCCTCGATGCGCCGCCACAGCTCCATGCCGGCGACCGAGAGGCCGATCTCGGCCGGATCGCGGTTGAGCGTGCGCACGCCGCCGGCATTGATGCCCGACGAGTGGCGCCCGACATGCCGTCGCTCCAGCAGCACCACCCGCTGCCCGCGCTGGGCGAGATGGAGGGCCGACGAGCAGCCATGCAGGCCGCCGCCGACGATGATGACGTCGGCTTCGACGGTCACGCCGCCGGTTCCTCCGCGAGGGCTGCGAGTTCGCCCAGCGTGAGCGGCTTCAGCGGCGGGCGGATGCGGAAGAAACCGACCTCGCCTGGGGGTCGGCCGGTGGCCTCGGCGATGATTCCCGTGACGGCAAGGCCGCAGAAGCGGCCCTGGCAGGGGCCCATGCCGCAGCGGATGAAGGACTTGGCCTGGTTCGGGCCGACGGCGCCGATCCGCACCGTCTCCCGCACCTGGCCGGCGGTCACCGACTCGCAGCGGCAGGCGATGACGGCATCGGCCGGGCAGGTGATGGCCGCCCGCGGCCGGTAGAGCGTGTCGAGGAAGGCGCGGATCGGCAGGTGGCGGTCGAGTTCGCGGCGCTGCGGGCGCGCCAGGCGGTCGCGCTCGGCCTCGGTGATGCGCCCGAGATCGGCCGCCGCCGCCAGCGCCGTCAGCCGGCCCCGTGCCTCGGCGGCCCGCGCACCCTCGATGCCGCCGCAGTCGCCGGCGACGAGGATGGCAGGCAGGTCGGTGCGGCCCCATTCGTCGAGCCGCGGCCGGAAGCAGCCCTGGCGGTCGTCCCAGTCATGGGCGCAGCCGACCGCCATCGTGACGTGGACGTTGGGCACCACGCCCTCGTGCAGCAGCAGCGTGTCGCAGGGCTGCTCGACCCAGCTGCCGCCGACGCGGAAGCGCAGGCGCTCGATCCGCCCGTCGCCCGCCGCCTCGACCGCATCGGCCCGATGGACCGGAATTCCCGACCGGCGCAGCATCCCGCGCAGCGCCAGCCCCTTGCGGATGTAGGGCAGGTTGCGCAGGGCACCCAGCGCATGGGGCGCGGCCGCCATCAGGTTGCCCGGTGCCGTCGTGTCGACATAGCCGGCGATCCGGCCCCCGGCCGCGATCACCTGGGAGAGGTAGAGCAGCGGCAGCGGTCCGGCCCCGGCGATCCAGGTCTCGCCGTCGGGCAGCATGGCGGACGATTTCAGCAGGATCTGCCCGGCGCCGACGGTCATCACGCCGGGCAGCGTCCAGCCCGGGATCGGCACCGGGCGCTCGGTGGCGCCGACCGCGATCAGCGTCCGGCGCGCGGAAAACGACGCGGAGCGCGCGCCGTCGCTCGCCAGCACCTCGCCCGACTGTTCGATCTGCCAGACCTGCAGGCCGGGGCGATAGGCGGCGCCGCTGGCGCGGAACGCCGCGACGAGGCTGCTTCCATGGGCATAGTCGGGGCCGAGCGCGGCTGCCGCCGGCCCGACCGCCGCGCGCTCGACCGCGCGATAGATCTGGCCGCCCGGCGCCGGCTGCTCGTCGACCACCACGGCCGAAAGGCCGAGCGCGGCAGCCTGGGTCGCCGCGGCAAGGCCGGCGGGACCGGCGCCGACGACGACCAGATCCCATGTCTCAGACATGGGCCGGCTCCTCGATGTCGAGGCCGGCGAGCGAGCGGGCGCCGGGCTGCCGCTCGATCCGCATGCCCTCCGCGACTGGGACGAGGCAGGCCTGGCGCGAGGCGACCCCGTCGATGACCATCAGGCACTCGTAACAGACGCCCATCATGCAGAAGGGCGCGCGCGGCTCGCCGGTCACCGGCGAGTTGCGGGTGGCGGTCATGCCGGCCAGGAGGGCGGCAGACGCGGCCGTCTCGTGGGCGGCGACGCTGAACGGCCGGCCGTCGACGGTGACGGTCACGGTCGGCGCGGCAGGGTCAGGCAGCTTTCGGAACATGGAACCGTCTCGGATGAAAGGAAGCGAGCGTGTCGGGCAGGCGATGGGCGAGGAACGCCTCGGCCAGATCGTTGGCATGGACCGCCGCCAGAGTGTTGCCGGAATGGCAGATCGCGACATAGGCGCCGGGGTGCGTCTCGGACTCGTGATAGACGGGGAAGCCGTCCGGCGAGAGCACGCGCAGGCCCAGCCACGACCGCACGATGCGCAGCCGCGCCAGGTCGGGAATGACCTGCACCGCGCGTGCGGCGATGTCGACGGCATTGGCCGTCGTCGCCCGCGTCGTCAGGTCGGGCGCATGCTCGTGCGTGGTGCCGATCATGATGGTGCCGTCGCGGGTCTGGCGGATGCCGCTCGCCGGGATCGGCAGGATCGGCGCCACCCGCTCGGTGACGACGAGCTGGCCGCGCTCGGGCACGATCGGCGCCTCCAGCCCCAGCGTCGCCGCCAGCTTCGTCGTGCCATGGCCGGCCGCGATCACGACCTTGCCGGCGCGGAACTCGCCCGCCGGCGTGTCGATCGCAAAGCCGCCGCCGTCGCGGCGGATCGCCAGCGCCGGCGCGTCCGGCCGATAGGCGACGCCGGTCCGCTTCAGCGCGCCGTGCAGCGACTGCAGAAGGCGCAGCGGGTTGGAGACGCCGTCGTGCGGACCTAAGGACGCTCCCACCACCTCCGGCCCGAAGCGGACGCCGGGAAAGAGCGCCTCGACCTCGCGCCGGTCGATCATGCGGGTTTCGTAGACCCAGGGCTCGACCTGGTTGTGCATGCGCAGGATCGTGGTCCGGCGCTGCTCGAACTCGGCCTCGCCGAGGCAGAAGGAGACACCGCCCTGCTGCTGGTGCTCGGGGTCGATCCCCGACAGGTCCTGGATCTCGCCGGCGAAGGCGGCCCAGAGATCGGCCGACCGCCGGGTCCAGCGGCCGTAGTCGGGCATCCCGTCGCCCTTCGACTGCAGCCAGACGAGCCCGAAATTGACGCGCGAGGAGCGCAGCGCCGCGTCCCCCTGGTCGAGGATCGCCACACGGGCGCCGCGCCCGGCGAGCCCGAATCCGATCGCGGACCCCACGACGCCCCCGCCGACCACGACGAAATCGTAACTGCCCTCGGCCATCACCCCTCTCCGCCCGCTCGTCCGCCCAACCGCCCGACTGACATGCTACGCGCGTGCCGACCGGCGCCGCTACCGGACTGTGACGGCGGCGACGCGGGGCCGGCTGTCCCAACACCCGCATCACGCGGATTCTGCTGCCCACTTTCAAGGCACACGCGTTTGGGGCACGATGACGGAATGTTATCGGCCTGCCCTCCGATCGCCCGCCCGACGTGAACTCCCTGCACCCGCGCCAGATCGAGGCGTTCCGGGCCGTCATGACGACCGGCAGCATGACCGCGGCCGCCGAAACCCTGGCCATCTCGCAACCGGCGGTCAGCCGCCTGATCCGCGACCTCGAGCACGCCCTGCGGCTGCCGCTGTTCGATCGCGTCGGCAGCCATCTGGCACCGACGCCGGAGGCAGTGCTGCTGCACCACGAGATCGCGCGCTACTTCATCGGCCTCGACCGGATCGCCGAGGCGGCCGACGCCATCCGCACCGGCAAGGCGGGCGGCGTACGCGTGGCGGCGATCACCGCCTTCACCATCGGCCTCGTCAATGCCGCCATCGAGCGCTTCGTCCGCGACCGCGGCGAGGTCGCGATCTCCGTCCACAACGACACCTCGCTCAACATCGAGGCGATGGCACGGCTCGACCAGATCGATATCGGCCTGATCAGCACCGGCCGCGAAGACCCGGCCCTGCGCCAGGTGCCGCTGCCGCGGCTGCCCGCGGTCTGCGTCGTCCCCGCCGGGCATCGCCTCGCGGAGCGCCGCTGCGTGCGCCCGCGCGACCTCGCGGGGGAGAAGGTGATCGGGATGGGCCCGACCAGCCCGATCCGCCTGCGCCTCGAAGCGCTGCTGCAGTCCGAAGGGATCGCGTGCGAACGCCCCTTCGAGACCTCGCTGTCGGCCAGCGTCTGCGCGCTCGTCTCACGCGGGCTCGGCGTTGCGGTCGTCGACCCCTACACCGTGCCGTTCCTGCACGAGCCGGGCATCGTCACCCGGCCGTTCGAGCCGGCGATCCCGACCGACTTCTCGATCGTCTACCCGGCGCACCGGCCGCCGGCGAAGGTGGTGCGCGAGTTCGCCGATCTGGTGCTGACGATGGCCGCCGAGCTGGGCGACCGCTGACGATCCCGGTCAGTCGCCGCCGATCAGGTCGAGATCGCCGCCGCCGATGTGGAACAGGTCGAGCTGCTGCAGCGACGTCAGGTCGAGATAGTCGACGACCTTCATGGCGCCGGCCGTCGAACTCATGTCGTAGGTGAACCAAGTCTGGACGTGCCCGTCGAGGAACGTGAAGAAGCCGGGCTTGGCCGTGTCCGCCTCCGTCGCCGAGAGGAAACTGTCGAACGTGTCGATCGAGTAGGAGGCGTCGGTCGCGATGAGCCAGTTCGTCTCCGCCGTCGTCCCGCTCAGGCCGTCGCCCTTGTGGATGACGAGGCCCGACAGGCCGATGTCGTCGACGACGCGCACACGGTCGAATCCCGGCCGGTAGCCCTCGAATTCCAGCGCGTAGTCGACGGAGCTGAGATTGCCCAGCACGGCCTCGACGCGGCCGCTGCCGACGGCGATGAAATCCGTCCCGCCTTCGACATGGAAGATGCCGCCGCTGCCGGCCATTACGGTGTCGGAGCCGGTCCCGAGATACCAGTTCTGCCGGTCGCTTCCGGCGTAGCCGGAGAGATCCAGCCGATCGTTCCCGTCGCCGAGATCGACCATCTCGAAACTCTGGAGGTTGCCGCCGCCGAAGACCGACAGCACATCATCGCCTTCGCGGGCGTCCAGCACATGGTTGAATCCGGTCGATGGCACGAT
The DNA here is from genome assembly GCA_006738865.1 of Allostella sp. ATCC 35155. Taxonomy (GTDB): domain Bacteria; phylum Pseudomonadota; class Alphaproteobacteria; order ATCC43930; family Allostellaceae; genus Allostella. Next base: position 1,154,314 of record AP019701.1, on the reverse strand, counting down.
GCTCCAGAGATCGCGATCGGCGCCACCGTGGAGTTCCAGCTTGCCCAGCACATCCTCGATGTCGGCCAAGCTGCCGCCGGTCCCGGCCTCGATGAATAGGTCGCCCTGGTGGGCGCGGATATCGAACTGGTTCTCGCCGTCGCCGCCGTAGAGGCGCCACATGCCGAAGGTGCCGTCGAGCGCGAACTCGTCCGAGCCGCGGTCACCGTAGAGATACTTGTCGCCACCGACGCCGCTGAACTCGAGATAGTCGTCGTCGCCGCCGCCATAGATCGTATCGTTGCCGTCCTGGGCCGCGAACCGGTCCTTGCCGGCGCCGCCGAACAGCACGTTGTTGCCGAAGCCGGCGGAGACATAGTCGTCGCCGAGATCGCCGAACAGCAGGTCGTTCCCGCCTTCGCCATAGACGGAATCGTTCCCCTGCCCGCCATAGATCGAATCGTCGCCGTCGCCGCCATAGGCCAGATCGTTGCCCTGGTTGAGCAGGACGCGATCGTTGCCGCCCCCGGCTCTGGCGGTATCGTCGCCACCACGCAGGAACAGGAAGTCGGCGGCCGCGCCTAGGGACGCGAGGTTGATGTCGTTTCCGAGATCGTCGCCGGCCGTTCCCAGCGCACCGTCGCCGATGACGAGGTGCGAGCCGTCCGCGAACTGGAGGTTGCGGCCGCCGGCGTCACCGAAGACCGCCAGTTGGCCGGGAACCATGCCCGGAATGTAGAAGTAGTTCGTCACTGCCGGCGCGATCTCGCTGCCGTCGGCGCCGCGCACCCGGACGAGTGCCATGTCGGCCCCCGCGCCATAGACGTCGAACTGCTGGGCGGAGAAGCCGCCGCCGACGCGCAACAGGCTGGTCGCCGGGTTGAAGACGGCGCCGTCGGGCAGTCCGAGCCCCGTGGAAAAATCGATGTCGACCGTGCCGGACCAGTCCAGCTCCACGATTTCCGCCATGACCCTCGCCCCCTTTCCGTACAGCTGCCATGACATGCGGCAGCGACGCGCGAATGCCACCCAGTGGATGGCACAGTATCGGACGAATTGGCGGAACTATGGATTGAATAGGATTGACGAGTCTAGACCGAACTGGATGAGAGCGACTCGCGATCATTTTCCACGCTCAAGTCGACTCGTGTCAGGTGATCCAGAACGGGACCGATCGGATCGTCGAACGGAACGATCCGCGTTCCGGCCTCGGCCAGAATTCCCGCCAGCAGTTGGCGCCACGGTCCGTCGGCGACGGTCGCGACGTCGATGCGGTCATGGCCCAGCCCGTGGGCAACCAGCACCTCCTGCGGCATGACCAGGATCGCGGCGTCGGCCTCGGGCGATTCGACGATCAGTTGCACCCAGCCGCGCATCCCGTGCTCGCGGACGGGGTGCAGGCGGTTTCCGGCGATCGTCACGCCCGACCGATCGCCGAGCGCGACCGACCAGCCGAGGCGGGTCCGCATCTCGCCCGCCAGCTGCGCGGCCCGGGCAAGCGCGGCGGCCTCCTGGTCGGCGGTGACGGCGTAGAGGACGAACGGCAGCGGTCGGCGGAGTTCGGCCGGAAAAATGCGGTCGATCATCCGGCCCGAGATGTCGACACCGCGCTTGCGACCGGTCACCGCGATGTTGTCGATGCCCGGCCCGCCATTGACCTCGCATACCCCGGCCGGCCCCTCGGTCCAGGGGCGACGGATGTCGGGCAGCCGGATGTCGATGCCGGCGATGTCGAGTTCCAGCAGTCGTGCGATGCGGACCGCCAGCGCCGCATTCGCCGGATGCACCGCGTCGCTGACGTCGCGATAGGTCGCGCCGTACTTGCGGAACGGCAGCGGGTTGACCAGCACACGGCGGCCCGCCTCCGGCACCCCGTCGAGCGAGAGCCCCTGCCAGGCGAGGCACCGCTCGACCAGCGGCAGGAATGCGATCGGGCCGGACCAAGCGTCCGGCGGGTCGGTCCTGGCGGGGTCCGCATTGGCCTGCTCGATCAGGGCGGCGACGCTCGACACCCCATCGCCGACGACGGTCGGCGGCTCGCGCTCATGCGCCCCGCAGACCGCCCCGGCGGCGACGAGGATGCGGAACTCCCGGCCCGGCAGCCAGGATTCGACGACCACGCCGCCACCGCCGCTGCCGCGGGCGTCGGCAAACGCCTCGACCACCTCCTCCGGCGCATAGACGATGGCGACCCCGCGGTTCCATTTGCCGTCGCGCGGCTTGATCACGATCGGAAAGCCGTACTCCCGCGCGGCCCTGGCGGCCTCGTCGGCCGTCTGCACGATGCGATGACGCGGCACCGGCACGCCCTGCTGCGCCAGCCGCAGATGGGTCAGCGACTTGTCGTTGGCGATACGGATGGCGATGTAGCCGGTGTCGCCCGACACCGTGGCATAGAGCCGCTTCTGCCGCCGCCCTTCGCCCAGCTGGATACAGTCCGGATAGTAGGACAGGCGGCGCCAGCGCACCCCGCGGCGCTCGCAGGCGGCGATCACCTCGGCCCGCTCGACATCCGGCCGCCACAGCGACCAGCCGCGCTCGATCGCCGCCAGCCGTCGCGCGATCGCGCGATCGACCTCCTGGGGATCGGCAGCGGCGGCGGCGGCGAGCCCGGCCGCCAGGCGCAGCGCCTCCTCGACGGTCTCCGCATGGTGGAGCGGGACGACGATGTCCCACGGACCTACGGCCGCGGCGCGCGCTCGGGCCGTCGACGCGGTGGGGGCACCGACCCGCGCGAGCACGGCATCGGCGATGCCCGCGACCAGTCCGACGAGATTGTCGGCCAGGACCGGCGCAAGTCCGGCCCGGCCGAGATGCGCGGCGATCCGCGCCGCCTCACGCGCGGACACGGGCGGCGGGGCCCGGAGCGCCGGCCGGCATGCGAGGCGGGCAATCGCGGCCGGATGCTCGGCGAACCCGTTGAGACCCCAGGCGAACCGGATGCCGAGCAGTTCGAGCGTCGCAGCAGCCTCCGCGTCCGGCTGCCGCAGAACCGACGCGCTCACCCCACAGCGGCAGCCGGGGCCTTGCGCACGGCGCGCGGCTTGGCCGGCGGACGGGCGGCTTCCCGCTCTGCCAGCGCCGCGCGGATCGCCGGCAGCATCGCCGCCGCCTGAGCCTTCTGCCCGGCGGTGCCCGAGCGCTCCAGCCGCTCGGCGTTCATGCTCAGCGTCTTCAGATCCTCTTCCGGAAGCTGCGGCAGACGAGCCAGCAGGCGCGTGCGTGCCTCGGCCTCGCGGGCCTCCTGCGCCGCCTTCGCCCTGGCGGCCTCTCGGGCCGCCTTGCCCTCGGTGGTGTGCCGTCCATCCGCCATGGCTGTGACCCTCCGCTCTGCGTTGCCGGCGAAATGGCCGGTCAACCGTACGTTCGCGGCCTGCGCCGGGACAAGCAGTCCCGGACGCCGATCGGTCCCGTCATTCTATTGCGCCGGTGGCGGAATGCCATCACCGCGATTCCCGGTCTCCCAGCCGCAGCCCATTGCCATCGAACGCATGCAGCGCCTCGGGCCGGAACGTCAGGTGGATTGCCGTACCCGGCTCTGGCGCCGTCTCCGGCAGGTGGCGGATCGCCACCGCCGAGCCGTCCGCCAGGACGGCATGGACGATGCGCGACTCACCCAGTTCCTCGACGAGTTCGACGGTCGCCGCCGGGCCGTCTTCGCCGATCTCGACCTCCTCCGGCCGCAGGCCGACGGTCGCGGTGCCGGCCGGCAATCCCTCGACGGCGAGCGCGGAGGGATGCAGGAGGTTCATGCGCGGGCTGCCGAGGAAGCTCGCGACGAACTGCGTCGCGGGCCGGCGATAGAGTTCGATCGGCGGCCCTTCCTGTTCGACGCGGCCGGCGTTCAGCACCACCAGCCGGTCGGCCAGCGTCATCGCCTCCGTCTGGTCGTGGGTGACGTAGATCGTCGTCACGCCCATGCGGCGGTGCATCCGCGCCAGCTCGAGGCGGGTCTGCGCGCGCAGGCCGGCGTCGAGGTTGGACAACGGCTCGTCGAAGAGGAAGACCCGCGGCTCGCGCACGATGGCCCGCGCGATGGCGACGCGCTGGCGCTGCCCGCCGGACAGCTGCCGCGGCTTGCGGTCCAGCAGCTCGGCGATCTCCAGCATCTCGGCGACCCGGTGGACGCGCGCCCGGATTTCCTCGCCGCCGGTCCGCGCCAGCGTCAGGCCGAAGGCGATGTTGCGGTAGACGTCCATGTGCGGATAGAGCGCGTAGGACTGGAAGACCATGGCGACGCCGCGGGCGGCCGGCTCGGTTTCGGTGACCCGGTCCTCGCCGATGCGGATTTCGCCGGCCGAGACCGTCTCCAACCCCGCCACCAGGCGCAGCAGGGTGGACTTGCCGCAACCCGACGGGCCGACGAAGACCGCGAACTCGCCGTCCCCGATCGCGAGGTCGACGCCGCGGATCGCCTCGACCCGGCCGAACGATTTCCGCACCCCTTCGAGCTGCACGCGCGCCATCCGCTCTACCCCTTGATGGCGCCGGCCGTCAGTCCGGAGACGAGGCGGCGCTGAAAGACGAGGACGAGCAGGATCAGCGGCACCGTCACCACCACCGACCCCGCCATGATGTCGCCCCAGGGCAGTTCGAACTCGCTGGCGCCGGTCATCAGGGCGATGGCGACGGGAACCGTCCGCTGGCGGTCGGCCAGCGTGAAGGTCAGCGCGAAGAGGAACTCGTTCCAGGCGACGATGAAGGTGAGCAGCCCCGTCGAGACCAGGGCCGGCCACAGCAGCGGCAGGAAGATGCGGGTCAGCAGGGTCCAGGTGCGCGCGCCGTCCATGATCGCGGCCTCCTCGATCTCGATCGGGAGATCGCGGATGAAGGCGGTCAGCACCCAGACGGCGAACGGCAGGGTGATCACCATGTAGGAGAGGACGAGCCCCGCCAGCCCGCCATAGAGGCCGAGGCCGCGGACCAGCTCGAACATGCCCGTCAGCACGGCGACCTGCGGGAACATCGAGACGGCGAGGATGGTGAGAAGCAGGCCGCTGCGCCCGCGGAACCGCACGCGTCCCAGGGCATATGCGGCCGCCACCCCCAGCGCCATTGCCAGCGCGACGGACGCGCCCGCGACCACCAGCGAGTTCAGGATGTTGCGGGCAAAGGGCTGCGCCTCGAAGATCCGGCGGTAATTCGAGAAGTCGAACGCGGCGGGCCAGTAGTCGACCGCGAAGATCGCGCTGCCGCTCTTCATCGAGGTCAGCACGGCGTAATAGAAGGGAAACAGCAGGTAGACGGCGAGCACCGCGACGAGCGCCCAGTAGCCGGCGCGCTTCATCGCTGCTTCCCCCCGAGGTCGAGACGGGCGGCCGTCAGCGCGACCGCCGCCATCAGCGCGACGGTGGCGGCGAGCAGGACCGCCGCCGCCGAGCCCATGCCCGCATCCTGGAAGTCGACGAGCTGCTGGCGCGTATAGGCCGACATGGTGATGGCGGAATCGCCGCCGCCGACCATGACGTAGGCGAGATCGAAGATGCGCATGGCGTCGAGCAGCCGGAACACCAGCGCGACCGCGATCGCCGGCCGGATCAGCGGCAGCGTCACCTGGAAGAATACCCGCACGGGATGGATGCCGTCGACGCGCGCCGCCTCGTAGCAGTCGCGCGGCAGCATCTGCAGCGCCGCCAGCACCAGCAGCGCCACGAAGGGCGTCGTCTTCCACACGTCGACCGCGACCACCGACCAGAGCGCGAGGTCGGGATCGGCCAGCCAGGCCACCGGCTGCGCGACGAGGCCCAGCCGGAGGAGCAGGTCGTTGACCATCCCGAATTGGTCGTGCAGCAGCCAGGACCACATCTTGGCCGAGACCACGGTCGGGATCGCCCAGGGGATCAGCACGGCGGCCCGCATCAGGCCGCGGCCCGGCACCTTGGCATCGATGACGAGCGCGATGGCGATGCCCAGCACCATCTCCAGCGACACCGAGACGACCGCGAAGAAGACGGTGTTGGCGACCGACCGCCACCACAGCGGGTCGGCCAGGACGCCGTACCAGTAGCCGTCCTCGTAGAGGAGATAGTTCTCCCACCCGATCAGGTTCCAGCCGCCGGTGTCGGAGAGGCCGGCGTCGGTGAGGCTGAAGAAGGCCGTGCGCGCCAGGGGCCAGCCGGCCGTCGCCAGCAGCACCAGGAGCATGGGGGCGAGGCAGAGCCAGGCGCCGCGGCGGCGCGACCGTTCGAGGGCCGATTGCGGCGCCGCCGTCATTGGACCGCCCCCCAGCCCGAGCGGCGCGCGAGCCGGCGGATCTCGGCCGCCAGACGCTCCAGGCGCGGGCCCGGATCGACGCCGCGCGCGACGATGTCGTGGGTGGCGCGCCAGACCAGGCTCGACAGCCGGGCATAGCGCCGGCCGGCGATCCGCGAGGGCCGTGCCACCGCCTCCGCCAGGATCGGGCGCAGCTGCGCATAGAAGGGATTGGCCCGCAGGATGTCGGCATCCTCGTAGAGGGCCGGGATGGTCGGATTGTAGGCGGCCGTGACGGCGCGCCGCTTCTGCTCGGCCGCGCCGGTGAGATGCCGGACGAGGTCGGCTGCCGCCGCCGGATGGCGGGAATAGCGTGAGACGGCGAGGTTCCAGCCGCCGAGCGTGCCGGCCCCCACTCCGCCCGGCTCGGCCGGCGGCAGCGGCGCCACCCCCACCTTATTCCGGACAGGACTGTCCTCGCCCTGCGCGAGCGCCCAGGCATAGGGCCAGTTGCGCATGAAGACGGCATGGCCCGCCTGAAAGACGCCGCGCGCCGCCTCCTCGTCGTAGTTGAGTACGCCGCGCGGCGAGATCGTGCCGACCCAGCTGCGCGCGGCGGCGAACGCCGCCTCGGCACCGGGATTGGCGATCGTCGGATGCCCCTCGGCGTCGATCACCGTGCCGCCGCCGAAGCCCACGAGCCATTCCAGCGCATTGCAGAAGAGGCCCTCGTAGGCCCGTCCCTGCCACACGAAGCCCCAGATGCGCGGATGTCCGGCCGCGCGCTCGCCCTCCTGGACGAGGCGGGCGGTCTCTGCCAGTTCCGGCCAGCTCTCCGGCGGGGCGCGGCCGTACTTCTCCAAGAGGTCGCTGCGATAGAAGAGCAGGCCGGCGTCGGTCCACCAGGGCATGGCGAGCAGCCGCCCGTCGACCGTGTTGTTGGCAATGATCGTCGCGAAATGCTGACCGGCCGCGTCCGCGAGATAGGGCGACAGGTCGACCAGATGGGATGCCAGGACACCCGGCCAAACGACATCGATCTGCAGCACGTCGATGTCGTCCGCCTGCGCGCTGAGAAGCTGCTGGTAGAGCGCCAGCCGCTCGTTCGAGGAATTCGGCGTCGACACCACCTCGACGCGGTTGCCGGTCTTGCGCTCCCAGGCGCGCACGCCGTCGGTGCAGAGCCGCAGCTCGATGCCGAGCGCACCACAGGAGATCGCGAGCTCGACCGACTGCGCCGGCCGGGCGACAGCCACGGCCGCCAGCAGCGCCGCGGCGGCGACGCCCCCCGGCCCGACACGGGCGCCTGTCACGATCCCGAGCCGCGCCGCGGCCCGGGTCCACCACCCCATCCGGCAACCCACCCGGTGGTCAGCCGGCCGCGCGACGCGGCATCGGCTCCGCGGTGACGCCGATCTCGCCGAAGCGTTCCAGCGTATGGGCCGCCCAGTGGGCGACGTCGTAGTGCCGCACCGTGCGCAGCATCGCGTCCATGCGCCGGCGCCCCTCCTCCTCCGGCATGTCGAGGGCGGCATCGAGCGCCGCGTCCATCGAGCGGGTGGAATAGGGGTTGGTCAGGAACGCCTCGGGGAATTCGATCGCGCATCCCGCGAACTCGGACAGCACGAGCGCGCCGCCGGCACCCGCACGGGCGGCGACATACTCCTTGGCCACCAGGTTCAGGCCGTCGCGCAGCGGCGTCGTCAGGCAGACGTCGGCGACGCGGTAGTAGGATATCAGCCGATCGAACGGCACGGCGTTGGTGAAGAGCAGGATGGGCGTCCAGCGCAGGTCGGAGAAGCGGCCGTTGATGCGGCCCACCAGCGCCTCGATGTTCCGCTGCGTCTCGCGGTAGATGTCCATGCCGTCGGCGGAGCGGACCGAGGTCACCATCAGCTTGACCGTGCGATGCAGCTCCGGCCGGCGCTCGAGCAACCGCTCGAACGCACGCAGCACCTCTATCGTCCCCTTGGTGTAGTCGGTGCGGCCGACGGCGACGATGAGGCGCTGGTCGCCGAGCTCCTCCCGGATCGACGCCTCCATGACCTGCCGCGGTGTCCCCTCCAGCAGTTCGGCGATGAGTTCCGGGTTGGTGCCCACCGGGAAGGCGTCCAGCGCCACCTTGCGGCCGCGATGGCCGAGCAGCGTCGGAACCTCCGGCTCCGACAGGGCGAATCCGGTCGGCGACATGCCGGCCTCGACCGCCACCCGGCGCTCGATATCCGCGCCGCACAGTGCCCGCGCCACATCGGCGAAGTTCTTGGCGTAGCGCGGCACATGAAACCCGACGAGGTCGCAGTCGAGCAGGCTTTCGACGATCTCCTCGCGCCAGGGCAGGACGCTGAAGATGTCCGGCGCCGGGAACGGCGTGTGGTGGAAGAAGGCAATGCGCAGCGTCGGGTTGAGTTCGCGCAGGTACTTCGGCACCAGCCAGAGATTGTAGTCGTGGATCCAGACGAGCGCGCCGTCCTCGGCCTGGGCGGCCGCCGCCTCGGCAAACAGGCGGTTCACCTCGCGGAAGGTCGGCCAGTCGACATTGTCGTAGCGGAAGAGCGAGGGGAAGGAGTGCAGGATCGGCCAGAGCGCCTCCTTCGAGGTCACATGGTAGAAGCTGCGGACCTGTTCGGCCGTCAGCGGCAGGCGCGAGACCGCGTAGCTGCCGAAGCTGTCCTCGATGCGGATGACGCGCTCGAACGTCTCTTTGCGGCGCGGCGACTGCTGCTTCCAGGCGACCCAGGCGCCCCGGCCGGGATCGATGCGGCCGAAGAAGCCCTTCAGCGTCGGCACGATGCCGTTCGGGCTGCGGTTCTCGCGGTAGGTCGTCCGGCCGTTCTCCACCACTTCCTCGTAGGGCTGGCGATGGTAGACGATGACGAGCGAAGATTTTTCCATGGGTCTTCTCCTACTGGAGACCGAAATGGCGGAGCGCGTCGGCGATGCCGGCGGCGCCCGGTTCGGCGCTGCGGTGCACCCAATCGAATTCGGCGATCGCGTTCAGGAGCTTCGGCTCGGAATTGCCGACGGCCACCCCCTTCAGTCGGGTTTGAAAGAGCGAGAGATCGTTGAGCGTGTCCCCCGCCACGAGGACGCGGTCGGCGGGCAGCTCGAGCCACTCCACCAGCCGCAACAGGGTCGGCCCCTTGGCGACGCCGCGCGGCAGCACGTCGAGAAAGCGCTCGGCGGAAAGCAGGCAGTCGAAGCCCTCCGCCTCGACGCGGGCGACGACATCGGGCGACAGGACGGCCGGGTCGTAGTCGTAGCTGACGCGATGGCGGAACGGCGTGTCCTGCAGCCGCAGGCCGGGCTCGCCGGCGAGCAGGGCGCGCACGCGCTCGCCGGCATCGTTCCAGATGCGGGCGATCGCGCCGTCGATCTCCGCGACGGGGCGGAAGTCGCGGCCATCCACCACCGTCGTCCCGACATCGCCGACGATCCAGTCGGGCCGGGGCATGCCGGGCGTGGCGATCAGCTCGCGGATGAAGTCGAGATCGCGGCCCGTCACGAATATCAGGACCGCGTCGTCCCGCGCGCGGAGATGGTCGTAGAGGGCGTGGCGCTGGCCGTGCGATCCGCCGAGGAAGGTACCGTCGAGATCGGTGGCCAGGACGAGTCCGGGATCCCTCATGCCGCCGGGCGATCGGCGGGGATGCCGTCGAGGATCGTGGGCGGCGCGGTATCGGCCGCCGGGTGCGGCACCTTGACGACCGGCTCCAGCGCGCGCGGCTCGGCCGTCAGCGGTCGCGTCAGCAGGCCGTGGATCGCCTCGTCGAGCGAGAGCACGCCGTCCAGCGTCGCCTGCACGGCCTCGCAGATCGGCATCTCGATGCCCAGGCGACGGGCGAGCGCGGTGACCGAGCGGGCATTGACCACGCCCTCGACCACCGCCGACTTGCCGGAGAGCGCCTCTTCGGCCGTCATCCCGGCGCCGAGCGCCTTGCCGAACGAGAAGTTGCGCGACTGCTCGCTGGAGCAGGTGAGCGTCAGGTCACCGACCCCGGACAGGCCGGTGACGGTTTCGCGCTGGCCGCCGAGGGCCTCGGCGAGGCGCTTCATCTCGGCCAGGCCGCGGGCGATGAGGGCGGCCCGCGGATTGGAGCCGAGGCCGCGCCCGGCCGCCATGCCGCAGGCGATGGCGAGCACGTTCTTGACCGCGCCGCCGACCTCGACGCCGGTCGGATCGTCCGAGAGATACGGGCGGAAGGTCGACGTGCCGAGCGTGACGGCGACGCGCGCCGCCAGCGGATCGAGAATGGTCTCGCGGCTGCCGGCGGCGATGGTGACCGCCGTCGGCTGGCCCTCTGCGGCCTCGCCGGCGAAGCTCGGGCCGGACAGGATGGCGAACGGCCGTCCCGGCATCTCGGCGGCGACGACCTCGGTCATGAGGCAGCCCGTCTCGACCTCGACACCCTTGCTGCAGACCAGCACCGGCACGCCCGCGGCGAGCCGCGACTGGACGTCCTTCGCCACGCGGCGCAGGAACTGCGACGGCACCACGAGCAGCACGAGGCCGGCCCCGGCAAGCGCGGCGTCCATGTCAGCAGTCACCCGGATCGCGTCGTCGAGCGCATGGTCGGGCAGGAACGGATTGCGGCGTGTATGCTGTGCGGCGGCGGCCGCCTCGGGTTCCCGGATCCATAGACGCACGCCGCGACCGGCCCGATGCGCGATCAGCGCAAGAGCAGTCCCCCAGGCCCCACCACCGATGACACAAACATCGTCGAAAGGCTCTGGAACAACGTCATGAATATCCCGGGAAGCTGTACCGTATTGTGGCACGGTCTTGGCTCCCCTCTGGCCCCAAAGGGCCGTCTGTTGATGAACTATTCTTAATCGTATATCCGAAAAGGCGGTGTCTTGTCTACCCTCGGCGCCGCCAAATTCTGTCCGCAGGCAGAAAGTTCCTTGTTTTTCGGTAGGATATGGCCAAGTAGGCCGAGCGGTTCAAGCGAGGAGGCTGCATGAGTTGGTGGCGCGGCGCGGTGATCTATCAGGTGTACCCGCGGAGCTTTCAGGACAGCGACGGCAACGGGATCGGCGATCTCCCTGGCCTGCTCCGGCGCCTGCCCTACATCGCCGAACTGGGGGTCGACGCCGTCTGGATCTCCCCCTTCGTCAAGTCGCCGATGGAGGATTTCGGCTACGACGTCGAGGATTACCGCAAGGTCGATCCGCTGTTCGGCAGCGACGCCGACTTCGACCGGCTGCTGGCCGAGGCGCATCGCCTCGGCCTGAAGGTCGTCGTCGACATGGTGCTGAGCCACACCTCGCACCGTCACCCCTGGTTCCAGGAGTCGCGGCGCTCGCACGACAATCCCCGCTCCGACTGGTACGTCTGGGCCGACGCCAAGCCGGACGGCACTCCGCCCAACAACTGGCTGTCGATGTTCGGCGGCCCCGCCTGGTCCTGGGAGCCGCGCCGCCGGCAGTACTACCTGCATCACTTCCTGGCCGCCCAGCCCGACCTCGACGTCGCCAACCCGGCCGTGCAGGACGCGCTGCTGGAGGAGTGCCGCTTCTGGCTCGAGCGCGGCGTCGACGGGTTCCGGCTGGATGCCTGCAACTGCTTCACCCACGACCGGCTGCTGCGGGACAACCCGCCGCGCCCCGCCGACATGGCGCCGACCGAAGGCGTGCCGCCGGGCAGCCCCTACAACCGCCAGATTCACCGCTTCGACAAGTCCCAGCCCGAGACCCTCACCTTCCTGCGCCGCCTCCGCGACCTCGTCGACCTCTACGGCGACGCCATGCTGGTCGCCGAAATCGCCGACGATGACGGTCTGCGGGTCGCCGAGGAGTATGCCGGGCCGCAGGCGCCGCTGCACACCGCCTACTCCTTTGCCCTGCTGGGTCCGCGGCTCGATCTCGACTTCCTCCGCCAGACCCTCGAGACGTTCCACAACGGCCAGCGGCACGGCTGGCCCGCCTGGGCCTTCAGCAACCACGACGTCGAGCGCGTCGCCTCGCGCTGGGGCGGCCGCGACGCGCCGCCGGAGCTGGCCAAGGCGCTGATCGCGCTGCTGTCGGCGCTGCGCGGGACGATCTTCCTCTACCAGGGCGAGGAACTCGGCCTGCCGGATGCCGACGTCCCCTTCGCCCAGATCCGCGATCCGTTCGGCCTCGCCTTCTTCCCCGACTTTCCCGGCCGGGACGGCTGCCGGACACCGATGCCCTGGGACGATTCCGACCGCCACGGCGGCTTCTCGGAACGCGACGCCTGGCTGCCGACGCCGAACGTCCATCTGCGCCGCAGCGCCGGCGCCCAGCAGGTCGACCCCGGCTCGGTGCTGAATTACACGCGCGCGCTGCTGCGTTGGCGGCGCGACCAGGTCGCCCTGTGCAAGGGCGACATCCGCTTCCTCGACGCACCGGACGGGACGGCCGCCATCCTGCGCACGCTGGGCGACGAGCGGGTGCTGGTCGCCGTCGAACTGGCCGGCCGGCCCGCACGCCTGCCCGTGCCGGGGCCGACGGCGGCCGTACTGGCCGAACCGGACGGGCGCCGGCATCCGGTCGCCGACGGCTGGGTCGACCTGCCGCCCTATGGCCGCTTCGTCGCCCGCCTCGAATAGCCCATACCAAGTTCGGTTAAGGTGGAACGGCAGCCCATCAATGCCGTTGCGTCCCTCGACTTCGCTCGGGATGATGAAATAATCGTTGGTTCTACCAAAACATTAACTCATCCCGAGCGAAGTCGAGGGACGCACGGTGGCTGGCCCGCCCCTTGAGTCGTATTTGACTCGATCTGGCATCAGCCTTCGATCTCCTCGCGCAGCATCTCCAGCCGCAGCCACTCCTCCTCGGCGGCGGCCAGTTCGGCCTGGGCCGTGCCGATGCCGGCGGTGGCGGCGTCGAAGCGGGCGCGGTCGCGGGCATAGAGGCCGGGGTCGGCCAGCGCCGCCTGGTGGCGGGCGATGGCGGCCTCCAGTTCGGCCATCCGCTTCGGCAGCGTCTCCAGCGCCCGCCGTTCGGCGAAGCCGAGGCGCGGCTTGCGCGCCCTCGGCTCGGCCGGCTCCACCTTCGCCGCCGGCCTGGGCTTCTCCGTCCGCTCGGGCTTGCGCGCCTCGACGCCGCTGCCGCGCTGGCTGACCATGTCGGAATAGCCGCCCGCATACTCGGTCCACTGGCCCGGCCCCTCGTAGGCGAGGATCGAGGTCGCGACCCGGTCGAGGAAATCGCGGTCATGGCTGACCAGCAGGACCGTACCCGGATAGTCCCCCAGCATCTCCTGCAACAGGTCGAGCGTCTCGAGGTCGAGGTCGTTGGTCGGCTCGTCGAGCACGAGCAGGTTGGACGGCAGCGCCAGCGCCCGCGCCAGCAGCAATCGCCCGCGCTCGCCGCCCGACAGCGAGGAGACCGGCGTGCGCGCCTGCTCGGGCTGGAAGAGGAAATCCTGCATGTAGCCGGCGAAATGCCGCGCCCGGCCGCCGACCGTGACCATGTCGCCGCCGCCCCCCGTCAGCGCGTCCTTCAGCGTCGTCGCGGGGTCGAGCGACTGCCGCCGCTGGTCGAGCGTCACCATCTGGACGTTGGCGCCGAGGCGGACGCTGCCGGCATCCGGCGCGAGTTCGCCGGTCAGCAGCGACAGCAGCGTCGTCTTGCCGGCGCCGTTCGGGCCGACGATCGCCAGCCGGTCGCCGCGCCGGAGCTTGAGCGACAGGTCGCGCACGATGACCCGGTCGCCGAACCCCTTCGAGACGCCTTCCATCTCAGCCACCAGGCGTCCGGACGTTTCCCCCTCGGACAGCGTCATGCGGACGTCGCCGACGGCGCGCCGCTGCTCGCGCCGCTCGGTGCGCAGGCCCATCAGGGCGCGCAGGCGGCCCTGGTTGCGCTTGCGCCGGGCGGTGACGCCGTAGCGCAGCCAGTCCTGCTCGGCGACGATCTTGCGGTCGAGCTTGTGGCGATCGAGTTCCTCCTCCTCGAGCACGCGGTCGCGCCACTCCTCGAAGCCCGAGAACCCCTGGTCGAGGTGGCGCGTGCGGCCGCGGTCGAGCCAGAGCGTGCTGCGCGACAGCGACTGCAGGAAGCGCCGGTCGTGGCTGATGAGGACGATGGCCGAGCGCAGGCTCCCCAGTTCCGCCTCCAGCCATTCGATCGCCGGCAGGTCTAGATGGTTGGTCGGCTCGTCCAGCAGCAGCACGTCGGGCTGCGGCGCCAGCACGCGGGCGAGCGCCGCGCGCCGCGCCTCGCCGCCCGACAGTCGGGCGGGCTCCTCCTGCCCCGTCAGGCCCAGCGCCTCCAGCAGCAGGCGGGCCCGGTGGCGGTCGCCGTCGGGGGCGATGTCGCCCTCGGCATAGGCGAGCGTGGTCGGATAGCCGGCGAGGTCCGGCTCCTGCGGCAGGTAGCGGATGACCGCCCCCTGGTGGACGACCCGGGTTCCCCGGTCGGCCTCGATCAGCCCCGCCGCGATCTTGAGCAGGGTCGACTTGCCCGAGCCGTTGCGCCCGACGAGGCAGAGCCGCTCGCCCTCCGCGACCGACAGTTCGGCGCCCTCGATGAGCGGCCGGCCGCCGAAGGAGAGTTGGATGTCCTGGAGAACGAGAAGCGGCGCTGCCATGGGCTCCTGTGCGACCCGCCGGACGGCGGCGGGAGGCCCGGGTTAACCCAGGGCGGCCCGCCGATCAACCGAAGTGCCACCGCCGAAGCGCTGCGCGATGAGATGGTCGAGCGACCAGGTGCCGGGTCCGCGTGCCAGGACGACCAGCAGGCAGGCGGCCCACACGCCATGGGTCGGCCAGGCGCCGGGATAGACGAAGATCTGGATGACGGCGGTCATGACGAGGAGACCCAGGGCCGCGAAGCGGCTGGCGAGGCCGAGGACCAGCAGCACCGGCAGCAGATGCTCGGCGATGGTCGCGCCCCAGGCGGCGAGCACCGGGTCGACGAAGGGCAGCGCATACTCCTCGCGGAAGAGGAAGATCGCGCTGTCGGATACCGACCAGCCCTCGACCTTGGTGCGCCCGGAGTACCAGAAGACGGCCGCGGGAAAGACCCGCGCCGCCGCGGCGATCACCGTATGGGGAATACGGTCGAATGCGGCGACCAGCGACTGCACGCCCTCGGCGATGCGGGACGACGGGGTGGCGGACGGTCTGTTCATTGGTTCCTCCCAGGCTGGAATGGTGCATCGACGGCCACCGCGCCGGCTTCGATCAGGGTGGTCAGGGCCGCGACGGGATCGCATCCGGGCTCGGCCGCCAGGGCTGCGGCAAAGGCCGCCGCGAGGGAGCGCCGTCGTCGCGACGCCTGCACCAGCGCCGCCGCGGCCGGCCCGACGCGCAACACCGGAACGCGCTCCTGGCGGCGCAGCAGCATCGCCCATTCCGGCGACCAGTCGGCGATGGCGGCCGGCGGACGCAGACCGGCGTTCATCTCCCAGATCGTCACGACCGGATACCGCGAGCGGACGATCGCGACGTCCGCAGCCGGCACGACCCGCATGACGGCGCCCGCCGCGGCGGGCACCGGTTCGGGCGCCAGCGCGTCGGCGCCGTGAAAGAGGCGGGTCCGCGCGACCTCGATCCGCGCCACGTCGGCGAGATAGGGGACGCCGGCCGCCGGAGGGAAGGCGGCAAGGAACTCCGGAAACCGGTCGCCGAAGTCCGCCAGCACGGGATGGAGCGGCGGCAGGATGCGGGCATATTCCGTCGCCGCCGCGGCGAAGAAGGGGTCGCCGACGATCGCGGCCACCGCCGGGAAGCGCTGGCCGAGCGCCTCGACCAGGCCCGAGAGGACATTGTTGCGATGCACCGCGAAGCGGCGGGCGAGGTCCGCCCCCGTCGGCGCGGCGATGCCGGGCGGCAGCGCGGCATCGGGATCGACCAGGGCGGCCGCGAACGTCCGCTGGGCCGCGGCCGCCGTGGCGCGCGGCCGGTTCACGCCGCCCGCCCGAGGCGCCGGCGCGCGGCGTCTTCCAGCATGCCGGCGGCGCGATCGACCTCCCGCCGCAATTCCGCCCAGGGGGGCACGTCGCGGTCGCGCTCGAGGAGCGTCGGCACCGGCCCGAAGCGGTCCAGGGCCGCCCGGTAGAGCCGCCAGACCGCCGCGTCGACCGGGGCGCCGTGCGTATCGAGGAGCAACGGATGGCCGCGCTCGTCCTGCGTCGCCGCATGGCCGGCCAGATGGATCTCGCCCACCCGGGCGGGATCGAGGCGATCGAGATAGGGGCCCGGCGCGAGGCCGAGATTGACGGCGGAGACGTGGAGGTTGTTGACGTCGAGCAGAAGGCCGCAACCGCTGCGGCGGGCCAGTTCGGAAAGGAATTCCGCCTCGTCGATCCGGCTCGTCTCCCATGCGACATAGGACGCGGGATTCTCGATCAGGATCGCCCGGCCGAGCGCCTGCTGCACCGCATCGACGCGATCGGCGACGCGCCGCAGCATCGGCCGCGTGTAGGGCGTCGGCAGGAGGTCGGCCAGATGCGCCCCGGCGATCCCCGACCAGGCGAGATGCTCGGACACCAGGGCGGGGGCGTAGCGCCGGCAGACCGCCGACAGCCGCGCCAGGTGGCTGCGGCTCAGCCGGTCGGGCCCGGCCAGCGACAGGCCGACGCCATGGACCGACAGCGGGTATCGCTCCGCGAGCCGCTCCAGCAGGGCGTGCGGCGGCCCGCCCGCCCCCATGTAGTTCTCGGCATGGACCTCGAGGAAGCCGCACGGACGCGGGTCCGCGAGCGCGTCGGCGCCATGCTCCGGCTTGAAGGCGACGCCCGCGGCGGTCGGCTGGATCGGCAACGGCATCGGCGGATCGCTCCCTCCGGGCGGCGGCCGGGGCCGCTTGCCGGCGGCCCCGGCCCCGGCGGTCACGCGGGGCGCTTGATCTCCTTGAGCGAGCCCGGCCCGTGCGGCGTCTGCATGGTGACGCAGGTTCCCTTGGGCACCAGCTTCCAGGCATTGCCCTGATAGTCGACCTTGGACGTGCCGGCGCAGGTCGTGCCCGGCCCGGCCGCGCAGTCGTTCTGCCCCTTCAGGGACACGCCGTAGCACTTCTCCTTGGCGTCGCTCTGGGCGGCAGCCGGCAGCGCGCCGGCGGCCAGCATTCCGGCAAAGGAGCCGGCGAGGGCGAGGGCGACGTTTCGGCGATTCATCGAGCATTCCTCCTGCGGGTTGCGGGGCCGCCGGGCGGCCCTCTATGCCCCCTTTCGCGCGGGTTGGCCGGGCCGTTACCCCATCACGGCTTCGTGTCCGGAAAGGCCGCTCGGAATCGTCGGCGCGATCGGCGTAACATTGCCGCCGCCCACGACGTATGGAGAGCGAGCGACAAGCGGTGGATGACCGGGAAGCCCAATGGGCGGCATGGATGCGAGCGGCCGACGCCGGCGACGAGATGGCCTATCGCCGCCTTCTGGAGGCCCTGGCACCGGCCGTGCGGGGCGTGGTGCTGCGCGCCCTGACCCGCGCCGGCGCCGGCACCGCCGATGCCGAGGACGTGGTGCAGGAAACCTTGCTCGCCCTGCACCTGAAGCGGGCGACCTGGGATCGCACCGCGCCGATCGGACCATGGATCAACGCCATCGCCCGCTACAAGACGGTCGATGCGCTGCGCCGCCGCGGACGCCGGGCGGAACAGCCGATCGACGGGGTCGTGGAGTCCCTGCCGGCGGCCGAAGCGGCCGACGGGCTGGCGCGCCGTGATGCCGAGCGCGCGCTCGCGGCGCTGTCGGGACGGACGCACGAGGTCGTGCGCGCCGTATCCCTGGACGGCGCCGGCATCGGCGACACCGCCCGGCGCCTCTGCATCTCCGAAGGCGCGGTCCGTGTCGCCCTCCATCGCGGCCTCAAGGCGCTCGCCCGCCGCTTTGCGGAAAGCAGTGAATGAAGACTGAAGACCTGATCCGCGCGATCGCCGCCGACCACCACCCGGCACCGCCGGTCGCCGGCAGCCTTGCCGCCGCCATGGCCGGGGGAATCGCGATCGCTGCCCTCCTCTTCGCGACCGGCCTCGGCGTGCGCGGCGACATCGGCGACGCGCTCGGGACCGTGCGCTTCCTGCTCAAGCCGGCCGAGACACTGCTGCTGGCGGCTGGCGCCTGGCTGATCGTGCTGCGCCTCGCCCGGCCCGAGGGAACGCGGGGGCTCGCGCCGCTGCTGCCGGGCCTCGTCCTGGTCGGCATCGCGGTCGCGGGCGAGCTGGCGACAGCGCCGCCCGGCGAGTGGTCGACGCGCCTCGTCGGCAGCAACGCCCTGGTCTGCATGGTCGCGATCCCGGCCATGGCGGCTGGGCCGCTGGCGGCGCTGCTCCTGGCGCTGCGCCGGGCGGCGCCGGCCCGGCCGGCGCTCCTCGGGGCCGCAGCCGGTCTGCTCTCCGGCGCCTTGGCGGGCACCCTCTACGCCATCCACTGCCCCGACGATTCGCCGCTCTTCGTCGTCACCTGGTTCGGCCTCGCCATCGCCCTGACCACCGCCACCGGCGGCCTCGCCGGCCGCCGGTGGCTGCGCTGGTGAAGACGCCTCAGGCCATGAAGCGCCGCACGACGTTCTCCAGCATTTGGGAGACGTTGTTGTCGTAGCCGGCGTGGGAGAGGCTGCCGCAGAAGGTGATCGAGCCGGTCGAGAACACCGCCCCGCCCTTCGCAGTCTCGAAATAGACCAGCTCGGCGCGGATCAGATCCTCCGGCTTCTCGCCCGTCACCGTCGTCAGATGGGTCAGCAGCTCCTCCGGCACCGTGACGAAGTGGTCCTGGTGGCCCTCGGAGCGGGCGAGGACATGGGCGTTGGGCGGCGTGCCCAGCACCGGGTCGGCGCGATCCAGCTCGAAGCCGGCGGCGCCGCCGCCCGACAGGCCGAAATCGCCGATCGTCTCGCCCTCGACCCCGGCGAAGATCCAGGCGACGGCAGGGTCGTGCGATGCCGGCAGGCGGCGGTAGTACGAGCCCTCGAACTTCCCCTGACCGGAGAAACCGACGCCGGCCAGCTTCTGCGGCGGCCGCCCGTTGCGCCGCCACAGGCCGCCATAGGTGCCGTCGAGCTGGTTGTAGTATTCGCCGGATTCGGCCGCCCAGGCCCGGATGCCGCCCTCGCCGCGGCGGATCTCGACGACATGCGGCAGCTCCGGGTGGCGCGCCACCTTCCAGTAGAAGCCGTTGCCGCCGAGATAGATCAGCCGCCCGCCCTGGCCGACATAGTCCTGGATGGCGTCGAGGGTGCGCGGCGTGTGGTATTCGGGGTGCGTCCCCGTCACCAGCACCTTGTAGGGCCGCAGCAGTTCCAGCCCCTCCTCGTCCAGTTCCTCGTCGGTGATGACGTCGAAGGCGATCCCCTTCTCCTCCAGCCAGTCGAGGAGGTGGGTGTCGGCCGGATAGTGGCGCAGCCCCGACCCGCGCAGATCCTCGTAGGAGAGATAGCCCGGCCGGAAGTTGATGATCGGGCGCAGCCGCGACGACAGGCTGATGCCGCTGCCGTCGGGATGGAAATTGTAGGTGCTGTGGCCGAAATCGTGATGCTCGTCGGGGTGGTAGGGATAGGCGTTCCAGGCCTTGCGGCGGGCCTTGTAGGCATCGTCGCAGTTGAAGCGCATGTAGTTGGCATAGACCTGGAACGTGAAGGTCGAGGCGAGGAAGGCGACCGGCGCCGTCGTGCGCCCCTTCGGCGGCACGACGTAGAACGGAATGACGTCCTCGTAGCCCGGCGCGCGCAACCGGACGCCGTAGGCGCCGGTCTTCATGTCGGCCGGAACCTCGACCGTGAAGTCCGTCTCCCAGCCGGCGTCGCCGAGATCGTCGGAATGGAAATGGATGGCGGCGTAGTGGCGCGGGTTGTGGCGCCAGCAATGCTCCTCCCCCGTCCATAGCGAGCCGCAGACGGCGCGCGTCGGCAGGTTGACGAGTTCGCCCGCGAACCCCGACGGGCCGGCATCCTCGACCGCCTGCGTGCTGATCCCGCGCGAGAAGTCCCACCAGGCGAGGAGATCGGGATCGCCCGCGTCCGGCGCGCCGCCGGCCGCATGCTGCCCGCGATAGAGGCGCGGATCCTCGATCCGGCCGTCGAATCCGTCGGTGCCGACATCGCCCGCCAGTGCCGCTCCGATCGTGACCGGTGCCCCGGAGGCGCCGGGCGGAACCAGGTCCGAGGCCTGCGACACCGCCCCGCTGTCCTTCGCCCCCCAGGTCACGGCCAGCGCCCGCTGCTCCAGCGACAGCCGGCCGCCGCCGATCGACGCCGTCAGCTCGTACCAGCGCCGGGTCACCGGCGGCGCGTCGACCGCGATCGAAGCCGCGCGCCCGCCGAGGCGCACCGAGAGGCGGGCGCCGGTCGCCTTCATCGTGAGGCGCCAGCCGTTTCCGGCGGCGTCGACCCGGGCGGCCACCGTGCGCGGCTGGTCCGACAGCAGCCAGGGCTGCACCCGCGCGACGAAGGTGAAGGCATCGCCGGTGTCGAGCCCCGGCGCGGCGATCCGGGCATAGGAGCCGAGATGGGTCGGCTGGAAGCGCCCGGGATAGGTGCCCGCGAAGTTCGACGGCACCGGGACATAGCGGATGCCGGGACCGGCGGGATTGGGGTCGCCGTGGCGGACGCGGACGAGGTCCGCCTCGTAGCTGCCGCCGAGCGCGCTCGACACCTTGACCGCGATGCGACCGCCCGGGCGCGTCGAGAAGCGGTCGGCATAGCCGATGAAAGGAACCGTCATCGCTGTCTTCGTCCCCCAGAAGGTCAGATCACGCCGTCGGCGGCGAGTTCGTCGGCATAGTCGGCGATCACCGCATCGAGCCGGTCGGCCAGCAGGTCGACCTCCTCGGCGGTGACGGTGAGCGGCGGCGACACCATGACCCAGTCGCCATAGGTGCCGCGGTTGGTGCGCCGGCAGTAGAGCGCGAGACCGTGCTTCAGGCCCAGCGCCTGCAGGCGGTAGGGGGCCATGCGCTCCAGCGGGATCATCGCCTTGGATTCCTTGTCGGCGACCATCTCGATCGCCATCAGCAGGCCGAGTCCGCGCACGTCGCCGACGATCGGGCTGCGGGCGTGCAGCGCCTCCAGCCGGGCGCGCAGGTGCCGGCCCATGCGCTCGGCATTGCCCGGCAGATCGCGCTCCTCCATCTCCGCCAGGACGGCGCAGCCGACGGCGCAGGAGAGCGGGTTGGCGAAGTAGGTGAAGCCCTGCATGAAGCCGCCGGCCCGGGCCAGCGTGTCGGCCATGGCCGCCGGCGCCATCATCACGCCCATCGGCGTGTAGCCGGCGGTCACCCCCTTGGCCAGGGTGACGAGGTCGGGCCGGGCGTCGGGCCAGTGGTCGGCGGCGAGGAAGCGGCCGGTGCGGCCGGCGCCGCTCATGACCTCGTCATAGATCAGGATGACGCCGTGGCGGGTGCAGATGTCGCGCACCATCCGGTAGTAGATGTCGGGCGCGATCAGGGCGCCGGTCGCGAGCCCGCCCACCGGCTCGAAGATGAAGGCGAGCACCGTCTCCGGCCCCTCGCGCAGGATCGCCTCCTCCAGGGCCGCCGCGCAGGCTCGGGCATGGCTCTCGGGCGTATGGTTGGCCGGCAGCCGGTAGGTGAAGGGCGCCGGCACGCGGTCGACCGCGCGCAGCAGCGGCCCGAAGACCTCGTGCGCATGGGCGTCGCCGGAGACGGCGAGCGCGCCCAGCGTGTTGCCGTGATAGCCGGGCTCGCGCGACAGCACCTTCCAGCGGCTGCCCTGCCCGGTCACGACCGCGTGCTGGCGGCAGAATTTGATCGCCGTCTCGGTCGCCTCCGAGCCGCCGGAAACGAGGAAGGCGCGGTCGAGGCCGGGGCCGCAGAGCCGCGCCAGCCGCTCGCCCAGTTCCAGGTTGGCCTCGCTCTCGAACTGCATGGGAAAGGCGAAGGCGGCGGCGCGCGCCTGCTTCTCCAGGGCGGCGATGACGCGCGGATTGCCGTGTCCGAGATTGCTCGCGACCGGCCCCGACGAGGCGTCGAGATAGCGGTTGCCGGCCGTGTCCTCCAGCCATATGCCTTCGGCCCGCGCGATCCGCGGCCGCCCCGGCGTGCCCGGCGGCAGGAAGAAGGACTGGATGCCGGCATCCGAGCGTGGCGGCGGGGTCGGGGTCGCGAAATCGTCCATCGGGGCAAGTCTCCGGGCGGGGCCAAGCGGCCATTCTCGGCCAGCCCGGCCGCGACCGCCAGTGTCGAGCGCGCAGAGATCCAGGAAGGCGAGATGACCCGGCACCCGACCCTGCGGAGCGACCGCCTGCTGCTGCGGCCCTGGCGCGAGGAGGATCGCCGGCCCTTCGCCGCCCTCAACGCCGACCCGCTGGTGATGGAGCATTTCCCGGCGACGCTCGACCGCCCGGCCTCCGACGCCCTGGCCGAGCGCATCGCCGCGCATTTCGACGGTCACGGCTGGGGCCTGTGGGCGCTCGAAGTCCCGGGGGTGACGCCGTTCGCGGGATATGTCGGCCTGGCGGTGCCGCGCTTCGACGCCCCCTTCACGCCGGCGGTCGAGATCGGCTGGCGACTCGCGCGCGAGCATTGGGGACAGGGTTATGCCAGCGAGGGCGCGCGCCGGGTCCTCGACTTCGCCTTCGACGAGGCCGGACTGGCGGAGGTCGTCTCCTTCACCGTGCCCGCCAACCGACGTTCCTGGCGCGTGATGGAGCGCATCGGCATGGTCCGCGACCCGGACGGCGACTTCGATCA
Source organism: Allostella sp. ATCC 35155 (assembly GCA_006738865.1). GTDB lineage: Bacteria > Pseudomonadota > Alphaproteobacteria > ATCC43930 > Allostellaceae > Allostella. Next base: position 1,131,531 of record AP019701.1, on the reverse strand, counting down.
TCCGCTCCTGCCCGTGGGCCACGCACTGCGCCGGCACTGGCTGTGGCGAATCGCACGATAGGCGGCTGCGAACGCGCCAATACCAAAGCCGGTAGATGCGGAACGACCCGCCATCGACGCCGTCGCGTCCCTCGACTTCGCTCAGGATGAGAGGAATTCTTCAACCCGAACAAAGGCATACCTTATCCCGAGCGAAGTCGAGGGACGCGCGGTCGCGGCCGCCGCCATGAGTCATGGCTCTTCGGCATCGGTCTACGATCGGGACTGTCTTGTCGCCGGGGACACGTTCCGCACTTTGATCCAGCAGACGTGGGCCTGCTTCCTCGAGCGGTACCGGGATCCGGTCCCGGACCGGGCACAATCGGCGGCACAAACGTGACGCCGGTCCGCCGGTCGGTCTAGTGTCCAGGTCGACCCCGAGATCAACGCAGTCGTCCGGACCTGGTACGGCGAAGCGGGCCGGCAGGGTTGCCGACAGTCGCGCAACCGTCATAGTTCTCAAGGGGTACAGTCCTGGAGTCTGCCGCGATGCAAGAGGGGAGTCGGCCAGTCGATCCCATCGGGCGACCGAGGGGACGCGACATGCCCCTGTTCCGGCAGGAATATGATTGCGCAGAGTGGTCGGGCCCGGCCCGGACCTACGTGATCTGCTCGACACCACGGTCCGGCAGCACGCTGCTGTCAGAACTCTTCCGGGCCACGGGGCGGCTCGGGTCTCCCGCGGAATACCTCAACAAAGCCAGCCTGATGCCGAGGATGGCACGACGGTTGGGGGCGATTTCTCCGGAGGGAATGCTCGACCTCGCCGCCTACCTGCGCGGCCTGTTCCGCTGGCGGACGTCCCCGAACGGGATATTCGGCGTGAAGATCCATTTCCAGGACTTGCGGCCGCTGCTGCAGCTGAGCTCGGTGGGAACGCTGCTGCGGACCTCCCGGCTGATCTGGATCCGGCGACGGGACGTGCTGATGCAGGCGATCTCGCTGGAGATCGCCGAGCGCACCGGACGGTGGAACCGTGCCCTTGATCGCGTCGACGAGCCCGTCCCGCTCACCTGGTCGCACACATCCGTCGCGCGGCGGGTCGGCGCGCTGCTCGACGAGGATCGGGAATGGCAGATGCTGTTCGAGGCCAATGGCCTGACGGCGCACCGGGTCGACTACGAGGATATGGTCGCCGACTGCGAGGCCGTCGCCGGAGCGGCCGCCCGCCATGCCGGTTTGGCCGATCCGCCGAACTTCTCCCTACCGGACGCGCCGGTCGGCCGACAACGCACCGAACTGAACGCGCGTTGGCGGGCCAGCTATCTCGGTGCATACGCCCTCCCCGGAGAGTCTGCCCCCGCGCCATGATCGCACCGCCATGATCGGGGAAGCGATGCGGGCGCTGCGCTCCGGGCGCCTCGCCGATGCCGAGCGGGCGGCGCGACGGAGCATCGCCGAGCAGGGCGAGGATGCGACGGCCCACTGGGTGCTCGCCGCCGTCTGCCGAAGGACGTCGCAATGGTCGCCGGCGGCGTACCATCTCGATGCCGCCCTCCGCATCGATCCGCGATTCCTGCCGGCGCTCCAGGATCTCGGCGCGCTGCGGATGCGCTTCGGCGATGCCGAGGGCGCCTTGTCCGTCTATCGCGCCGCCGTCGCCGCCGCACCGACGAAGATCGGGGCGCGCCAGGGCATGCTGGTCGCCATGCACTACTGCGCCTCGGTCAGGGCGGCCGAACTCGCCGACGCGCATCGCGCGGCCGGCGCGCTGTTCCCGGACCGGACCCCGCGCCCGTCCCGGCGACCACGGGCGTCCGGGCCGATTCGGGTCGGCTTCGTCTCGGCCGATTTCCGCCGCCACGCGACGCTGTCCTTCCTGCCGCCCCTGCTGCGCGCGCTCGACCGCGACCGGATCCAGGTCAGCCTCTATTCCGCGGTTCGCCAGACGGACGCCGGCACCGCCCTCTTCCGCAGCCTCGCCGACCGCTGGGTCGACGCCGTTCCGCTCGATGACGACGCGCTGGCGGCGCGCGTGTCGGCAGACGGGATCGATCTGCTGATCGACCTCAACGGGCACACCGCCGGCAATCGTCTCGGTGTCTTCGCCCGCCGGCCGGCACCCGTCCAGGCGACCTGGCTCGACTATGTCCACTCGACCGGTCTCGCGCAGATCGACTGGCTCCTGACCGACGGCGACCACGTCCCTCCCGGCGAGAACGACCGGCATGTCGAGCGGCCGCTGCGGCTCGCGCCGGGCACCTTCTGCTTCGATCCTCCGGCCGACGCACCGGAGCCGCGGCGGCGCCCCGGGCCATTCACGTTCGGCAGCTTCAACGCGCTGGAGAAGGTCGGTCCCGGCACGCTCGCCACCTGGGCCGAAATCCTGCGGCAGGCGCCCGACAGCCGGCTCCTGATCTCGACCGGCGCGATCGACCACCTCCCCGCCCGCGATCGCGCGCTCGGTGGCCTCGCCGCGGCCGGCGTCGATCCGGCCCGGATCGAACTGCTGGGGCGCATCGACCGGGCGGGCATGCTGGAGCGCTATGGCGCGATCGACCTCCACCTCGACAGCTTCCCCTACGGCGGCGGGCTGACGACGCTGGAGGCCCTCTGGATGGGCGTGCCGACGCTGACGTTCCGCGGCGACCGCATCGCCGGCCGGCACAGCGCCAGCCACCTGCGCCGCGCCGGCCTGGATGGTTTCGTCGCGCGCGACCAGGACGACTACGTCCGCCAGGCTGTCGCCCTGGCCCTCGATCCGGCGCCGCTGCGGGCGCTCCGGCCGATCCTCCGCGCCCAGGTCGCCACCAGCTCGCTGGTGGACGGCGCAGGCCAGGCCCGCGCCTTCGCCGATATGGTTGCCGCCATCGCCTGATGGACGCTCCGCGCGTGCGGCCGCGGCGCCGCTCGGCTAGGTTGGACGGGCGTCCTGCGTTCCGTCGCGGATTCCGGAGCCCCATGCATCTCGCCGACTATCTCTCCCGTTCGGCCATCGCCCTCGCCGAGACCGTGCGCTCGGGCGAAGCCAGCGCCGCCGAGCTTCTCGCCTGTGCCCGCGCCCGGACCGAGCAGGTCGACCCCGAGATCAACGCCGTCGTCCGGACCTGGTACGGCGAGGCGGCGCGGCGGGCCGGCGAGCGGCCACAGGGCGCGCTGGGCGGGGTGCCCTTCCTCTACAAGGATCTCAGCATCGCCTATGGCGGGCAGCCGATGTCGGCCGGCAGCCGCTTTTGGCGGGGTGCGGTATCGCCCGCCCACAGCGAGATTTCGCAGCGCTACCTCGCCGCCGGCCTGATCCCGTTCGGCCAGACCAACAGCTCGGAACTCGGCCTCGCCTGCGAGACCGCGCCCACCGCCTTCGGCCCGACCCGCAACCCCTGGAACCTCGCACGGTCGAGCGGCGGCTCGTCCGGCGGTGCGGCGGCGGCGGTTGCCGCCGGCATCGTGCCGGCGGCCCATGCCACCGACGGCGGCGGCTCGATCCGCATTCCCTCCCATTGCTGCGGCGTCTTCGGCCTCAAGCCGAGCCGCGGCCGGACGCCGTTCGGCCCGTTGCTGGGCGAGGGCTGGAACGGGCTGTCGGCCCATCACGTCATCGCGCGCGACGTGGCGGACAGCGCGCTGCTGCTCGACCTCGTCCACGGGCCGGCGCCGGGCGATCCCTATGCCGCGCCGGCGGTGCCCGAGGGGTTCGCCAGCGCCGTCGGGCGGCCCGGGAAGCGCTATCGCATCGCCATGCTGACCGAGACCTATGACGGCCGCGCGGTCGATCCCGACTGCGTCGCGGCCGTCGAGCTGGCGGCGCGCCTCGCCGCCGAGGCCGGCCATCATGTCGAACCGGCCCGGCCGGTCGTCGACATGGAGGCGCTGAAGCGCGCGACGCGCACGCTGGTCGGCGCCAATGCCCGCGGCGCCCTGCTGCGGCGGTCGCGCGAACTGGGGCGGCCCTGGACGGCCGACGACCTGGAGCCCTCGACCATCGCCTGGGCCGAGGAGGCCGGACGCCTCTCCGCCGACGACTATGTCGCGGCCGTGCTGACGATCCACGGCATCGGGCGCACGCTCGGCGCCTTCTTCGAGAATTGGGACCTGCTGCTGACGCCGACCTTCGCAGTCCCGGCGCCGCCGATCGACACCGTCGACGTGCGCGAGCCGGATTTCGACACCTACTATGCCAGGCTGCGCAGCCTCAGCGAGTTCACCTCGATCCACAACTCGACCGGCTGCCCCGCCTGCTCGGTGCCCGTCCACTGGAACGCGGCCGGCCTGCCGGTCGGGGCCCAGTTCGCCACCCGTCTCGGCAACGAGCGCGCGCTCTTCGCGATCGCCGGCCAGCTTCAGGAGATGACCCGATGGACCGACCGCCAGCGGACGCTGCTCCAGTCCGCCACGTTTGCCTCTTCAAGCTGAAGCGGCCGCTGACCGAGGCGGACCGGGCCGAACTCGAACGCTACACCGCGGAACTGCGCGCCGCCGATCCGGCCATCCTCGAATACCGCTTCGTCGACAACGGCGCCCGCAAGTCCCAGGGCTATACGCTGGTGCTGGACAGCGTCTTCGCCTCGCGCACCGCGATCGCGGCCTATGTCCGCACGCCGCTGCACGACGCGCTGGCCGCCTTTATGGACGGCTTCGTCGCCGATACGGTCGTCGCCGACTACTGACCACCGGCCGACTACTGACTACCAACCGCCAGGGGAGTTCCGCAGGATGGCCCAATATCTCGTCTGTCACGGCGCCTGGTCCGGCGGCTGGTCCTGGGCGAAGGTCCGGCCGCTCATCGAGCGGGCCGGCCACGCGATCCTGACGCCGACCTATACCGGCCTCGGCGAGCGCGCCCACCTCGCCAGCCCGGCGGTCGACCTCGAGACGCACATCCGCGACATCGCCAACGTCATCCACTACGAGGAATTGCGCGACCTGATCCTGGTCGGCCACAGCTACGGCGGCATGGTTGCGACCGGCGTCGCCGACCGGATGCCCGACCGGGTGCGCCGCCTCGTCTATCTCGACGCCTTCGTGCCGGGCGACGGGCAGTCGCTCTCCGACTTTGCGGGCCCCGGCGAGGTCGCCGAGCCTGTCGACGGCTGGCTCGTGCCGCCGCGCCCGTCCGCGCCCGACGTGACGCCGGAGGATCTCGCCTGGACGATGCCGCGGCGACGCCATCATCCGGGCGCCTGCTTCGTGCAGAAGCTGCGGGTCGCCCATCCGCGCCCGCCCTTCCCGCGCACCTACATCCACTGCACCAAGAAGGCCGGCTTCGACATTTTCGCCCAGTTCGCCGATCGCTACCGCAGCGACCCCGACTGGACCTTCCAAGCCCTCGACGCCAGCCACAGCCCCAACATCACCGCTCCTGCGGCGCTCGCCGAGCTGCTGCTCCTGGCCGCATGACGGCCAGCGGCCGCCGGGCGCTTTCCGGTCGACCGCGGCCGCCCGTCGGCGCATGATTGATCAACTGCTCCATCCCATCAGCGATCCGGCGCCATGACCCGCTCCAAAGTGCACGACTTCAATGCCCCGTCCGGCTGGAATGCGATGCTGCCGCCGCGGCGGCCGAACCCGCCGATCGCCGGCACGCACCGCGTCAAGTACGCCGTCGTCGGCGCCGGCTATACCGGCGCGGCCGCCGCGCGCCGGCTGCACGAACTCGACCCCGCCGGCGACATCGTGCTGCTGGATGCCGGCACCGTCGGCGAGGGCTCGTCGGGCCGCAACTCGGGCTTCACGCGGCCGCTGGAGTTCCCGATGGAGCTGACCCGCGCCAACGCGGGCCGGGTCGGCAAGATCAAGCCCTACTACGAGGAAGGCTTCTACTGGCTGAAGGACATCGTCGAGCGCCACGCGATCGAGTGCGGCCTGGTGCGCGCGGGCGTCATCCGCGGCGCCGCGACGGATCTCGGTGAAAGCCGCATCCGCACCGCGGGCAAGGTCCTCGACGAACTCGGCTACGAGCATCAGATTCTGACCCGCGAGGAGATGAACGAGCGCGTCGCCACCCGCTATTACCGCTGCGGCCTGCTGGTCACGGATTCCTACCTGCTGCAGCCGGCTGCCCTGATCCGCGGCCTCGTCGACAGCCTGCCGAAGGCGATCCAGGTCCACGAACGCTCGATGGTGCGCAAGCTCTCGCGGTCGGGAACCTGGCGCCTGGAACTCGACGGCGCAGCGGTCGAAGCCGACTTCGTGGTCCTCGCCACCAACGCCTACGTCAAGCATTTCGGCTATCTCGTCGATCGCACGGTCGCGACCTACACCTATGCCGGCATCACCGAGGCGATGACGCCGGAGGACGCGGCCCGCTGCGGGTCGATGGAACATTGGGGCATCCTGCCGCCGCACAAGATGGGCACGACCTGCCGCCGCGTCGGCCAGAACCGCCTGATGGTCCGCAGCCTCGCCTCCTACGAGGGCGAGCTGCGCCCGGACGTGGTCAAGGCCGGCCTGACCGACATCTTCCGGGCCCGCTGGCCGCACCTCGCCCATGTCCGTCTGGAGCATGTCTGGGGCGGCGCCACCGCCTTCACGATGAACGGCGCGCCCTGGTGGGGGAAGTTCGACGAGGGACTCTATTCGGCCGGCGGCTGCAACGGCGCCGGCATCACCAAGGGCACCCTGCTCGGCAAGCGGCTGGCCGAACTGATGACCGGCAGCGGCGAGCATGGCGGCCTCGTCGAGGCCATCGGTGAGCCCAGCTGGATCGCGCCGGAGCCGTTCCGCCGCATCGGCTACCACGTCATCGCGCGCAAGGAGCGGAAGATGGCCGGGGCGGAGCGCTGATCCCACCCCGGCCGATCGGCTATTTCGCGAGCTTGCCGGCGATGCCCGCCACATGGCGCCCGAGGAAGCGGGCGCCGTCGAGTTCGGTGGCACTCGGCTGGCGCGAGCCGTCGCCCGCCGCAATGGTGGTCGGCCCGTAGGGCGAGCCGCCGACGACCTCGTCGACCCGCATCTGGCCCTGGAACGAATAGGGCAGGCCGGCCACAACCATGCCGTGGTGCAGCAGGTTGGTGATGATGGAGAACAAGGTCGTCTCCTGCCCGCCATGCTGGGTCGCCGTCGAGGCGAAGGCGGCGCCGACCTTGCCGACGAGGGCGCCCTTGGCCCACAGCCCGCCGGTCTGGTCCCAGAAATTCGCCATCTGCGAGGTCATCCGGCCGAAGCGGGTACCGGTGCCGACAATGACGGCGTCGTAGTTCGCCAGCTCGTCGACCGTCGCGACCGGCGCCTTCTGGTCGAGCTTGAAGCCGCTTTTCCGCGCGACCTCCTCCGGCACCAGTTCCGGCACGCGCCTGATGTCGACGGTGGCGCCGGCTTCGCGCGCGCCCTCGGCGACGGCTTCCGCCATCGTCTCGATATGGCCGTAGCTGGAATAGTAGAGGACGAGAACCTTGGTCACGGGGGTAGCCTCCTTCGATGCCGTCATTCTGTGAACGGCGATATGAGGCCGAGGCTCCCCCATGCACCAGCCGCCCGAGGCGAAACGGATTGTTTCCCCTCGGTGGTGAGTGACGGAACGATTGCAGCGATTATGTACCGGCCGTCGAACCGTCCGGCAGGCTTTCGGCGTCGATGGGCGCTGCCGTCTCCCCGCTGATGACCTGGCCGCGGCGCTTGGGCCGCGTCAACGGGCCGGGCTTGGGAGCGTTGCCCCGCATCAGGTCGGTGCCGGCATAGATGCCGCCCGTCGCCTGCAGTTCCAGCCGCTCCTGGTCGCGCCGGCGCACATCGAGCGTGATCTCGGCCGCCTCCTCCTCGGGCACGCCGAGATGGACCAGCGCCGCCTCGCCGAACGTCATCGCCGACTCGAAGGTCTCGCGGATGTGGTAGTCGACGCCTTCGGCGATCAGGTGCAGGGCGTGCTCGCGGTCGAAGGCGCGGACGAAGAGCGCGGTCAGCGGGAATTCCGACCGCATCAGCTCGACGATCCGGTTGGCGGCCGCCGCATCGTCGATGCAGATCAGCACCGCCCTGACCCGCCCCGCGCCGGAGGTCTTCAGGATGTCGAGGCGAGTGCCGTCGCCGTAATAGACCTTGAAGCCGAAATCGGCCGCGCTGCGGATCATCTCGGCGTCGTTCTCCAGGATCGAGACGTCGAAGCCGCGTGCCAGCAGTCCCTGGCTGGCCACCTGGCCGAAGCGGCCGAAGCCGATCATCAGGACGTGGCCATCGAGCTCGTCGGGCGCATCGACGTCCGTCATGTCCGGGGCCCGCGGCGGCATCAGCCGCGCCAGCAGGATGGTCAGCAGCGGCGTCAGCGCCATCGAGACGATCACGGTCGCCGTCAGCACGGCGTTGATCCGTGCGTCGAAGAGCCCGACGGCCGCCGCGGCGGAATAGAGGACGAAGGCGAATTCGCCCCCCTGCGCCATCAGCACCGCCCGCTCCATGGCCTCGCGATGGTCCGTCCGGAGTGCGCGGGCGACGACGTAGATGCCGAACGTCTTGACCGCCATGTAGCCGCCGACGGCGGCCAGGATGGTGGGCCACGCCTCCGCGATCACCCGGAAGTCGAGCGACATGCCGACGGCCAGGAAGAAGAGCCCGAGCAGGATGCCGCGGAACGGCTCGATGTCGGCCTCGAGCTGGTGCCGGAAGCTCGATTCGGACAGCAGCACGCCGGCCAGGAACGCCCCCATCGCCATCGACAGCCCGCCCAGCTGCATGAGCAGGGCCGAGCCGAGCACCACCAGCAGCGCGGCCGCGGTCATGATCTCTCTCGCGCGCGCCGCCGCGAGCAGCCGGAACATCGGGTTGAGCAGCCATCGCCCGGCCACCAGCAGGCCGACGATCGCAGCGACCGCCAGGCCGATCGCCGTCAGGCGCTCCGTCCAGCCGCCCGCCGAAGGCTGCGGCGCGAGGAAGGCGACGGCGGCGAGCAGCGGCACGATCGCCAGATCCTCCAGCAGCAGGACCGAGACGATCTTCTGCCCGGCGGGGGTGGCGGCGTCGCCGCGTTCGTCCAGCAGCTGCATGACGATCGCGGTCGAGGTCAGCACGAAGCCCATCGCAGCGACGAAGGCGACGGCCGGCGGCCATCCCGCCAGGATCCCGAGCCCGGTCAGCAGCGCGCCGCAGACCCCGACCTGGGCGATGCCGAGGCCGAAGATGGCGCGCCTGAGGTTCCACAGGCGCGAGGGCTGCATCTCCAACCCGATCACGAACAGGAACATCACCACGCCGAGTTCGGCGACATGCAGGATCGCCTGCGCGTCCGCGAAGAGGCGGAGGCCGAACGGCCCGATCGCCAGCCCGGCCGTGAGATAGCCCAGCACCGAGCCGAGCCGGAGCCGCCGGAATATCGGCACCGCCACGACCGCCGCGCCCAGCAGCGCCACCACCTGGACGAGATCGCTACCCTGTCCTTCGACCGCCAAGCTGCCCTCTCCTCGATCCGTATGACCGCAATCTAACCGATCCCGGCGCGGACGGCTCGCAACGGTGGGGCCATTGCCCGATCGAGCGTGACCGTAGAGGCTGCGGCGCATGAGCCGACCCCGATCGCCCCGCCACGCCGGCCTCGGCCCGCCGCTCGCCCGCTATCGCCGGATCGCCCGCGCCGATCGGGAGCGCAACGCCGCCTGGGCGACGGCGGAAGGAACGATCCTGGCGGTGCGCCACCCGATATGCCAGGCCGGGTTTCACGACGAATACCTGACATGGCTGGAGCGCAACTTCGCCTCGATCCGGCGCCGCTTCCGCCTCGCGCTGCTGCCCTGCCCGGCGATCGACCTCGACGGCGTCCGCTTGGTCGTGACCTGGCTGCAGGATCCGGTCGCGGACTGGTCGCCGGGCGGGCTGGCGCGCGCCGTCGCGCTCGTCGAGCGTTGCGCGGCGCGCGGCATTCCGACCGTCAATCATCCGTCGCTGCTGGCCCGCACCAGCCGCCTCGCCACCGCCCGGCGCCTCGCCGCGGCCGGCATCCGGACGCCGCGCATGCTGCCGGTCGACGCTCAGTCGGCTGCGTCGGTGCGCGCCGCACTGCCCGGCCCGATCCTGATCCGCGAGGATGGCGGGCATCGCCGCCCCTCCCTGCTGGTGCCGCCGGACCGGGCCATCGACCCGTCGATGCTCGCCGCCTATCGCCGGCCGATCGCCGTCGAGTTCGTCGACACACGCGGTCCCGACGGCCTGATCCGCAAGCGACGCTGCCTGATGCTGGGTGACCGCGCCATCGCCGGCCACCTCATCGCCGCGCGCGAATGGGAGGTGCGCGGCGGCAACAAGGTGACGACCGCCGACCTCCTCGAGGAGGAAGCCGCCTTCATCGCTGAGTCGCCCGACGGTGCCGGCGAATTCCGCCGTGCCCAGGCGGCCCTGGGGCTCGACATCGCCGCCTTCGACTATGGCCGCCACCCCGACGGCGGGACGGTGGTGTGGGAGGCGAACCCCTATCCCTTCATCCGCTTCGGCAAGCCCGATCCGGAGCTGCGATTTCGCGACCTCGCCGTCCATCTCTGCTACGGCGCCATGGCCCGGCTTCATCTGACGCAGGCGGGCCTGCCGGTGCCGCCGGCGATCGAGATGCTCTGCCAGTACGACGTGCCGAAGATGGACATCCTGGTCCGCCGCCTCTGGCGGCCATGAGCGGTGCCGTCAGAGGAAGTTGCGGTAGCCGGCCGGCGCCGCGGGCGGCAGCAGCGCGTCGAGGCCCGACAGCCCGACCGGCCCCGCCATCGCGAAGCCCTCGCCATGGGCGGCCCCGATCATGGCGCCATGGCACACCGCGCGCGCCTCGACATAGCGCAGGAAGTCGCCGCCGCTGAGGGCCGTCGGCGCCCCGCCCTCGGCTCCGAACTGGCTGGCATGGGCGGCCAGCGCGTCCATGCGTTCGGCCCATACGGCGCTGACATCGACCACGACCGACGGCGCGAACGGATGGTGCCCGCAATAATGCAGCAGCCGGCCGACCGCGTGCGGCGCCTCGCCCGGCTGGCCGCGCAGGCGGGCGAGGAAGGCTGCCCGCTCGATCAGCCGGGCGGCCGCGGCATGATCGGGATGGCGGTCCCGGGGATAGGGCAGCAGCAGGATCCGCGGCCGCGCCGCGCGGATGATGCGGACAATCGCGTCCGCCTGGTCCGGGGTCTCGCCGACCCGCCCGTCCGGCAGGCCGAGGCAGGTGCGCCAGGCGACGCCGAGCCGCCGGCCCGCCTCCTCCGCCTCCATCCGCCGGAGTTCGGGCGTGCCGCGGGTCGCCGCCTCCCCGGCCGTAAGATCCGCGATGCCGACGCCGAGGCCGGCCCGGGCGGCGAGGATGAGCGTGCCGCCGCAGGCGAGTTCGACATCGTCGGGATGGGTGGAGAAGGCGAGGATCGCAACCGGGGTCATGGTCCCTGCACGCTACCCCATCAGCCAGCGCTGGAGCAGCCCGTCCGGCCCCGTCGGCAGGTCGGCCAGTCCGCCGGGCACCAGGACCGGGACCGGCTCCAGGGCCAGGGAGTCCCGCATGGCCGCCGCGAAGACCATGAGGTAGAGAGCCGAACTGCGGCCGGCGACGACCCCGTCGAAGCGGCCGGCGAGGAGGATCGGCAGGGTGACGTCGGGGCTCCAGCGGCCGGTGGCGAGGAGTTCGTCCGGCAGGCCGCGCCCGTCATCGAGCGGAAAGGCATAGCGGCGCCCGGCCGCGCTGGTGCAGACGGCCAGTTCCCGCCGTCCGTCCGACTCACAGCGCAATCGAAGCCGCTCGCCGTCGACGGGACAGGAGAGGAAGAGCGGCAGATAGTCCGCGGGCAGAGCCGCCACGGCGGTCTCGATGCCGGCTGCCTGCTGGGCGCGGACCGCCTGGTTGAAGGCGAGGATGAACCGCTCGCGGCCCGCCAGCAGCCGCGCCAGGACAGGCGCCAGCGTGCCATCGCCGGCAAGGCCCGAGACGAAGATCGCGGGCAACGGCGTCCCGTAGCGCTCGGCCATCAGGAAGTCGCCCAGCTGCGCGGCATGGCGGGCGTGCGACAGCGGCTCCGTCGGCGCCAGCAGCGGCCGGATGCGCTCCAGCCGCACCAGGGCTTCCCGCGCCTCGACCGGTTCCTGCCGGATGTAGGCTTCGAGCCGGCGCGCGACCTCGGCCAGGGCGACCGGATCGAGCCACAGGTGGCGCGATTCGACCCGGTCGCTGCCGGGCGGCGTCAGCTTGAGGTGGCGGCGGCCCGCCACCCCGTCCCAGGCGATCCGCACCGCCGTCCGGCTCGAGGCCGCCCGATCCGTGTCGATGCGCAGGAAGGCGGGCTCGACCCGCTCCGGCCGGCGCCGCCAGAGGTCCGCCAGCGCATCGAGCTTGGCCATGACGGACCGCCGCGGATCGGCCGCGGGCTGCTGATGCACATAGATGCGCGCCGGGCGGTCCTGCGGCAGCGCGGCCAGGAAGGGGTCCGCCTCGTCGAACAGCCCCGCCCGGGCGAGCTGCGCCCGTCCTTCCGGGCAACCCAGCAAATCCCGCAGCCCCTTCATGGACCGACCGGCACCGGACGAGCCGCCAGGGCCTGGCGATAGACGCAGTCGTAGCCGGCAATCGCGGCGTCCTCGCCGAAGAGGCGGGCGCGCCGGCGGGCGCCGCGCGCGAGGGCACGCCGCAGCGGTTCGCGCCGCAGCAGTGTCAACACCTTGGCGGCGGCGTCCGCCGACCGGCCGGGATGGAACAGCAGGCCGCCCGCCCCGTCGCCGCCCACCCCGTCACCCACGACCTCCGGCAGGCCACCGATGCGCGGCGCCACCACCGGAACGCCGCCCGCCATCGCCTCCAGCGCCGCCAGCCCGAAGCTCTCCGCGCGGCTCGTCACCAGCAGCAGGGTGGCCCGCTGCAGGAGTGCGGCAACATCGTGCCGGAAGCCGAGCCAGGCGATATCGGCGCGGCCCGGGCGCAGGGCACGGCGCAGGGCCGGTGCATCCGGGCCGTCCCCGATCAGCCAGAGGCGGCAGCGCGCCTGCCGGCGGACGCTGAGGAAGGCCCGAGCCGCCGCATCCGCCGCCTTGACCGGGCGGAAGCTCGACACATGCGCGATGATCGGCAGCTGCCCACGCCCATGGCGGGCCGGCACCGTCGGCGGACCGGGCCGGGCGAAGTTCGCGACCACCGCCGGCCGCCGGCCCAGGACCTCCTCCGCGAGCCGCGCATAGGCCGTGGAGACGGCCGTGAGGTGGGCGGTGCCCGCGAGCACGCTGCGCAGGCATTCGGGCGTCACCTCGGTGAGGTCGGTGCCGTGGATGGTGCCGACCGCCACGGGTGCGCCCGGCCCCAGCAGTTCGCCCAGGCGCGCGGCTGCGGCGGCGAAGGGCCGGACATAGTGAAAATGCAGCAGGTCCGGCCGCTCCCGCCGGCACGTCTCGACGAGCTGCCGGGCGACGGCTTCCACCGCCGCCGCATCCCATCTCCGGTCGAGGCGCGCGGGCATCGTCGCCGGCCGGTCGAGCACGATCAATCGTGTCGCGGGGCGCCAGCGCGGGCGGCCCAGAGTCGCCAGCGCGACGTCGCGGCCGCGCGCCGCGTGGGCGGCCGCCAGGTTCATGGCCGCCCGCGTGCTGCCCCCGCCGCCGCCATGGCAAAGGATCAGGATGCGCGCGGCAGCGGGGTCGACTTCAGAAGGACTGCCGGCGCTTGCGGTCACCGCCGCCCGCGCGGTGCCTGCTTGGCCGCGTCGTCCATCAGCTCGTACCACATGGCGTTGAGCACGGCGAAGGCCGCAGCCAGCGGCAGGCCGAGCAACCAGGCGAAATACCACATCGCGTTTCTCCTTCCCTTCTTGCGGTCAGTAGGCGTGGCCGCTGCCGTCGCCGATCGCCTTGGCGTCCACCTTGCCCCAGAGGACGCGGTAGACCCAGGCCGTGTAGGCGACGATGAGCGGCACGAAGACGACCGTCACGACGAGCATGATGAACAGGGTGAGATGGCTCGACGAGGCATCCCACACCGTCAGGCTGGACTTGGGATCGATCGAGGACGGCAGGATGAAAGGAAACATCGCCAAGCCGACCGTGGCGATGATCCCGACGATGGCAACGGCGCTGGCGAGCCAGGTCGCACCCTCCCGGCCGGCCCGCATCAGCGCCAGGGCGCCGAGCGCGCCGACGAAGCCGAGGGCCGGCGCCGCCATCATCCAGGGATGGCTGCCATAGTTGGTGAACCAGGCCCCTGCCGCCCGCTCCGCGGTCTTGCCGAGCGGATTGGACGGCCCGACGGTGTTGACGATGCTGGTGAACCGGTAGCCGTCGACACCCAGCCAGAGCCAGAGGCCGCCCAGGGCGAAGAGGACGATCGTCGCGGCCGCCGCGAGCATGCCCCAGCGCCGGGCGCGTGCGGCGACGGTACCGTCCGTCTTGAGGACCAGCCATGCCGCGCCGTGCATCGTCAGCATGGTCACCGACAGGATGCCGCAGAGCAGCGCGAACGGGTTCAGCAGCTCGAACAGCGTCGTGCCCTCGTAGAACACCCGCAGATCCCCGTCGAAGCGGAAAGGCACGCCCTGCAGCACATTGCCGACGGCGACGCCGAAGATCAGCGACGGAACGACCCCGCCGACGAAGAGCGCCCAGTCCCAGGTCGCCCGCCACCGCCGCCCCTCGCGCTTGGAGCGGTACTTGAAGGCGACCGGACGCAGGATGAGGGCGAGCAGGATCGCGAACATCGCGAGATAGAAGCCCGAGAAGGACACCGCATAGAGCGGCGGCCAGGCGGCGAAGATGGCGCCGCCGCCGAGGATCAGCCAGACCTGATTGCCCTCCCAGACCGGACCGACCGAGTTGATGACCACGCGCCGTTCCAGGTCGGTGTCGGCGACCAGCGGCAGCAGGGTCGCGGTGCCGAGGTCGAAGCCGTCCATGACGGCGAAGGCGATGAGAAGCACGCCCAGCAGCAGCCACCAGACGACGCGCAGGGTCTCGTAATCGACGAGTTGATGCAGGATCATGGCCAGTCTCACTGTGCGGCGACGAGCGCGGGCGGAACGAGTTCGGCCTCGGGCTCGTCATCCGGTTCGGGGCCCTTGCGGATCGCCCGCAGCATCAGGGCCATCTCGACGATGAACAGCGCCGTGTAGACGATCACGAAGCCGATGATCGTCAGCAGGACCGTCGTGGCGCCGAGGTTGGAGACCGCGGCCGCCGTCGGCAGCACGCCCTCGATGATCCAGGGCTGGCGGCCGAATTCCGCCACGATCCAGCCGAGTTCGGCCGCGAGCCAGGGCAGCGGGATCGCGAGGACGGCGACGCGCAGCAGCAGCGGATAGCGGTCGAGCCGCCGCCGCGCCGAGAGATAGAAGAAGGTCGCCGTCAGCAGGATGAAGAAGAAGCCGAGGCCGACCATGATGCGGAACGACCAGAAGAGCGACGGCACGTTCGGCACCGTGTCCCAGGCGGCGCGCGCGATCTGTTCGTCGGTCGCCTGCCGCGGATCGTCGACATGGCGCTTCAGCAGCAGGGCGTAGCCGAGGTCGCCGCCATGCTCCTCGAACGCCTGCCGGACCTCGGCCGGCGCGCCGGAGGCCCCGGCGGCGCGGATCTTCTGCAAGGCGTCGAAGGCAAGGATGCCGTTGCGGATGCGCCCCTCGGCATGCTCGACCAGTTCCGTGATGCCGGGGATCTCGGTCGTCAGCGAGCGGGTGCCGATCAGCCCCATGACCCAGGGAATGCGGACCGCATAGTGGGTCTCGCGCGCCGCCTGGTCGGGCAGGCCGAAGACGGTGAAGGCAGCCGGCGCGGGCTCGGTCTCCCACATGCCCTCGATCGCGGCCAGCTTCATCTTCTGGTGCTCGGTCGAGAGGTAGCCGCTCTCGTCGCCGAGCACGACCACCGACAGGGAGGCCGCCAGCCCGAAGGAAGCTGCGACCGTCATCGATCGCTTCGCCAGGTCGATATGCCGGCCCTTCAGGACGTACCAGGCCGAGACGCCGAGGACGAAGACCGAGGCGGTGACGTAGCCGGCCGAGACCGTGTGGACGAACTTCGCCTGGGCGACCGGGTTGAAGAGGACGGCGAAGAAGTCGGTGATCTCCATCCGCATGGTCTCGGGATTGAAGACCGATCCGACCGGATTCTGCATCCAGCCGTTGGCGATCAGGATCCACAGGGCCGAGAAGTTGGAGCCGAGCGCCACCGCCCAGGTCGCCATGAGGTGGCCGACCTTCGAGAGCTTGTCCCAGCCGAAGAAGAACAGGCCGACGAAGGTCGCCTCGAGGAAAAAGGCCATCAGGCCCTCGATCGCCAGCGGCGCGCCGAAGATGTCGCCGACATAATGGCTGTAGTAGCTCCAGTTCATGCCGAACTGGAACTCCATGACGATGCCGGTGGCGACGCCCAGCACGAAGTTGATGCCGAAGAGCGTGCCCCAGAATTTCGTCATCTGGCGCCAGATCGGCCGGCCGGTCATGACATAGACCGTCTCCATGATCGCCAGCAGGACCGAGAGGCCGAGCGTCAGCGGCACGAATAGGAAGTGGTAGAGCGCCGTGATCGCGAACTGCAGGCGCGAGAGATCCACGACATCGAGTTCCATGGCACTGCGTCCGGTCGAAACCGGCTCCCGTCAGTGTGGCGCCGCCCCGACCGGCGGCGCGCGATTGCGCAAACTAGCGGTCAGTCGGGCCGCAATTCGGCCAGCGCGGCGGCGAAGCCGGGCTGTCCACGTTCGAGGACGGCGAGGATGCGTCCGCGGTCGAGCCGGACCAGGCGGTCGGCCGCTTCGGCTTCCCGCCGCAGATGGGTCGCGACGACGACCGCCCGCCCATCGGCCCGGGCGGCGAGGCGAGCCAGGACGTCGCGCGCGGTCGCGCCGTCGAGGCCGTCGGTCGGTTCGTCGAGCAGCCAGACCGGCCGGTCGTGCAGGAAGAGGCGAGCGAGCGCGAGGCGGCGGGACTGGCCGCCCGACAGGCCCTGCCCGCCCTCGCCGAGGCGCGTATCGAGGCCACGCGGCATGGCCTCGACATCGGCCCGCAGCCCCGCGGCATCGAACGCCAGCATCAGGCGGCGATCGTCGGCGCCGGGATCGGCGAGGCGGAGGTTGTCGCGGATCGAATCCTGGAACAGTTCCGTGCGCTGCGTCAGCAGCGTGACCGGCCGAGCGGTCACGCGGCCATGGTCCGCCGAGACCTCTCCGGCAATCAGGGACAGCAGCGTCGACTTGCCGGCACCGCTCGGTCCGATCAGGGCAACCCGTTCGCCGTCGCGAACGACGAGGTCGGCAGCGTGCAGCGAGGGTGCCGACGCCGCGGCGTGGCGAACCGTCGCCCGCTCCAGGCGGACGGCCGTTCCGGCGCCCGGCGGGGAGATCGCAGCGGGACCGTGCGCGGCCGCCGGCGCCAGCCGGCCGGCGATCCGGCGCAGCGCGAAGAGCGTCCGGCCGAGTTCCGTCGCCCCCCGACGCAGCGCCCCGAACGGCTCCAGCACCGCCGTCGCCAGCAGCACGCCGAGGGCGGCGACCGCGGCACCGATCGTCCCCGCCTCCGCAAGGGCGGCCATCGCCAGCAGGACCGCGGCCAGGAGCGCCGCGCCGGCGGCCCCGAAGGCGAGGCCGGTGCGGCTCTCGATCCGGTTCAGCCTGTCGTCGGTCGCGGCGAGCGCGCGGTCGTCGTCGCCGATGCCCGCCAGCCGCGCCGCGAGACGCCCGGCCATCAGCCATTCGGTCTGGCCGCTGACGAGGTCGACCGTGCCGGCCCGCAGCCGCTCCAGCCCACGCGCGCGGACCGCCGCCCCGCGCGCCGCCGCCCGGGCCGCAACCATCGGAATGCCGAGGCCGACCACCGCGAGGAAAGCCCCGACGGCGAGGCCCAGCATCGGCTGCAAGACGCCGAAGGCGACACCTGCGGCAAGGGCCGCAGCGAGCGCAGCGCCCAGGGGCACCAGCACCCGCAGATAGAGCGAATCGAGGGCATCGACGTCGAGCGTCAGGCGGAAGAGAAGGCGCGCCGGCCGCCGCGCCAGATCGCGGGCCGCGCCGGCGCCGGCCCAGCCGCGGAACAGGCGCGCCCGGAGCCCGGCCAGCAATGCGAGGGTCGCGTCGTGCGTCGCGAGACGCTCGCCATAGCGCCCGGCCGTCCGGGTCAACGCCAGCAGACGGATGCCGGCCGCCGGCGCGAAGACGTCGAACGCAATGGCCGTGGCTGCCGTCAGCCCGGCGATGGCCGTCGCGGCGATGAACCAGCCCGAGAGGCCGAGCAGCGCAAGCCCGGCCAGCGCCGTCAGCGCCGCCAGCACGACGCCGCCGAAGAGCCGGCGACAGTCGGCGGCCGACAGCAACCCGGCCGCGCCGCGGAGGCTGTTCGTGCGCCGGCTCATGCCGCCACCCGCTCGGCCGTGGGCGCCAGCCGCACGATCCGGTCCATGCGGGCCGCAAGCACCGGATCGTGGGTCGCGACGACCAGGGTGCGGCCGCGGGCGATCATCAGCAGGGCGGCGGCGATGTCGCGCGCCGTCGGCCCGTCGAGATGGGCGGTCGGCTCGTCGGCGAGGATCAGCCCCGCCTCCGGCGCGGCGGCGACGCGGGCGAGCGCGAGGCGCGAGGCCTCGCCGCCCGAAAGGCCCGATCCGCCCTCGCCGATCGGCGCCGTGCCACGGCCGGCGGCCACCTCGGCGAGACCGGCTGCGTGCAGGGCCACGTCGACCGTTGCGCGATCGAGGCCGGGCCGGCCGAGCGCGACATTGTCGGCGAGGGTGCCGGCGAAGATGTGCGGGCGCTGGCCGATCCACGCCATGCCCCGGCGCAGCCGGGCCGCGCTGCCGGCCGACAGACGCTCGCCCCCGATCCGGATCGTGCCCGCCTCGGGCTCTACCAGGCCGGCCAGCAGCGCGAGCAGGGTCGACTTGCCGCAGCCGCTCGGCGCCAGCAGCGCCACGCGCTCGCCCGGGGCGACATGCAGCGCGAAACCGTCGAACACCCACGGCGAGTCCGGTCCGTGCCGGAAGCGCAGCCCCTCGATCGCGACCGCGGGCGCCGGCAGACGCGGCGCGATCGACTCCGCTTCCGGCCCGCCCGGCAGCCCTTTGCCGGTCTCGGCCAGCCGGTCGAGGGCGGCGATCGCGGCCTCGCCGGCCGCACGGTCGTGCCAGGCCGCGGCGAGATCGCGCAGCGGCTCGAAGAAGGCCGGGGCGAGCAGCAGCACGAAGAGGCCTTCGGCCAGGGTCAGCCGGCCGCCCCAGGTGCCGAATCCGAGCTGGCCCAGCAGGTGGAATCCGACATAGACCGCGACCATGGCGACGCCGAGCGCGGCGAAGAGCTCGAGCACGGCGGACGAGAGAAATGCGATGCGCAGCACGGCCATCGAGCGGCGGCGGAAATCCTCCGCCGCGTGCCGCAGGCGCTCGGTCGTGCGGTCGACGGCACCCAGCGCGCGAATGGTCGCGAGCCCACGCAGCCGGTCGAGGAGGAAGGCGTTCATGCCGGCCATGCCGGCGAGCTGGGCGCGGCTCGCGGCCTCGGCGCGCCAGCCGATCAGCGCCATGAAGATCGGGATGAGGGGCGCTGCGAACAGCAGGACGAGCGCAGCCGCCCAGGACCAGACGGCGACCGCGAGCAGGATCGCCGCCGGAACGGCGGTCGCGCGCAGGCGCGCCGGGCGGAACCGGGCGAGGTACGGCACCACCGCCTCGGCCTGTTCGGCGAGCGTGCTGGCGGCAGAGCCCGATGCCGGCCGCCCGGCATCGATCGGAGAGCGGCCGGCGAGCGCCCGGGCCGCCGCCGCGCGCAGGTCCGTCAGGGCGGCCCGCGCCTGCCGGAACGTCATCCGCCCGCCGAGCGCATCCAGGCCGGTGCGCAGCATGCCGATTGCCAGGACACCGGCCGCGTGGGGAAGGATACCAGCCGCAGACGCACCGTCCGCAATGGCACCGACGGCAGCGGCCAGGAAGCCGGCCTGGGGAATCCACAGGAGGGCGGCCACGGCCTGGAGGATCGGACCGATTCCGACGTGGCTCGCGGCGCGGCCGCGCCTTGACCGCCGCGGGTCGGCCTCGCCCGTCATCGCCTCCCCTCCCCGCTACCCGGCTTGCGACGCCCGAGGCCGACGATCCGATCCTTGGCGTCCAGCAGCCGGGTGATGCCGGCGCCGAGCCCGAGCAGCAGCGCCAGCCGACCGGTATCGAGCTGCTTCACGTCGTCGTACCAGGTGGTGAGCCGCTCGATCAGCGCGTGCATCTCGGCCATGCGCTCCTGGCCGAAGCGCTCCTCGGGGCTGTCCGGCTCCTGCATCAGGATCTCGCGCAGGACCGACAGCGTCGGGTCGATCTCGCGCTTCTTGCGCTCCTCGGCCAGCGTCCGCAGGATCTGCCAGACATCGTCCGGCGTGGTGAAGAAGTCGCGCCGGTCGTCCGGCAGGTGGCGCAGCAGCACCAGGTTCCAGGCCTGCAGCTCGCGCAGGCTCATCGACACGTTCGAGCGGGAGATGCCGAGCGCCTCGACGATCTGGTCGGCGCACAAGGGCGCCTCCGAGACGTAGAGCAGCGCGTAGATCTGACCGACGGTGCGGTTGATCCCCCAGCGGCTGCCCATCTCGCCGAAATGCAGCACGAAGGACTGGGTGAGCGGGGGAAGGTTCATCGGTCTCGTCTGAAGTTTCAGAAAATTCTGAAATCCATATAGACAAGGCCGGATGTGCCTGCAACGGCGCGCCCTGTGCCGGCGGCCGTTGCAGGGTGGACAAGATGTCTCAGTGCTGGGCGGCGAGCACCGCGTCGTAGGCCGCGAGGAAGGCGTCCGCATGCTCCCGGCGGAACACCAGCGGCGGGCGGAACTTCAGCACGTTGCGGAAGGCGCCGGCATTGCTGGTGAGGAAGCCATGGTCCTTGAGGGCGTCGACGATCGCGACCGCGCGTTCGGGGTCCGGCGTCTTCGCTCCGTCCTCCTTGACGATCTCGACGCCGAGGAAGAGGCCGACGCCGCGCACGTCGCCGACGAAGCCGTGGCCGGCCGCCCGCGCCTGCAGCGCCGACTTCAGGTAGGTGCCGACCTCCGCCACGCTGTCGGCCAGCTTCTCGCGCTCGATATAGTCGATCACGGCAAGGCCGACCGCGGCCTGCAGCGGGCTGGAGGCGAAGGTGTTGAAGTAGCGCGTGCCGGCGCGGAAGCCGTCGACCAGCTTCTTGCTCGCCGCCGTCGCGGCCAGCGGCAGGCCGTTGCCCATCGGCTTGCCGGTCACGACGATGTCGGGCGTGTAGCCGGTGACCGAGTAGCCCCACCAGGTTCCCGCCCGGCAATAGCCGGCCTGCACCTCGTCGGCGATGACGAGGCCGCCGGCCGCGCGGGCCATGGCGGCGGCCCGGGCCATGAAGCCGGCCGGAATGTCCGGCAGTCCCTCGTTCGCCAGGATCGAGCAGAGAATGAGGCCCGCGAACCCCTCGGGACTGTTCTGCAGCCCGCGGATCGCCTCCTCGAGCTGCTCCAGATAGGCCTCGCAGAGCTCGGCCTCGCTCGCGCCCGGAACGATCGGGCGATAGGTCTCGGGGAAGGCGAAGGACCGGACGTCCGGGCTGGAGTTCTGCCCGACCGGCAGGCGGGTCAGCTTGCCCACCGCCTCGCTGTTGCCGTGGTAGGTCGCGTTCGTGCAGACGATGCCCTGGCGGCCCGTCGCCAGCCGGGCCATGCGCAGCGCCACCTCGATCGCCTCCGTGCCGGAGCAGCTGACGATCACGCTCTCGATGTCGGGCCGCTCGGGCAGGCTGGGATGCAGCCCGACCAGACGTTCGGCGAACTCCAGGATGCCTTCGTGGAGGTAGCGGCTATGGACGTTGAGCGTGCCCTGCTGGCGCGCCATCGCCTCGGCGACGTAGGGGTTGCCGTGCCCGACGCACGGCACGTTGTTGTACATGTCGACGTAGCGGCGGCCGTCGGGGTCGTAGAGATGGACCCCCTCGCCGCGCACGAGGTGGACGGGCGTCGTGTAGAACAGTGGGGCTCCCGCCCCCAGCACGCGATCGCGGCGGGCCAGCAGTTCGGCGATCATCGGGCAGCGCTCCTCGTAGAGGTCAGGACGGGGCGCCGCAGGCGCGGCGCAGGCAGCGGGCGGTGGCGGGATCGCGCAGCTCGGCCACGAACGCCAGCCGGTCGGAGATCCGGCTCATCGCCGCCGCATAGTGGTCGTTGTCGGGCTGCGCGTGGTGATGATAGCAGGCGAGCGTCACGCTCATGATGGCACGCGTCGCCATCAGGAGCGGCAGGATCGCGATCTCCTCCGGCAGCAGCGGCCATTCGCCATGATAGCGCCGCAGCATGTGCCCGGCCGCCTCGGCGATCGGCATGTCCTTGCCGTTCTGGGAGTGCGCGGCGATCGCCGCGTCGAACACGACCGCCGTCTCCGCCATGTCGCCGAAATCGATCACCCCGGCGATCCGGGCATGGTCGTTCGGGTCGACCAGGATGTTGGCGTGGTTGAAGTCGTTGTGCACGACCTGCCGGCGCAACTGTGGCTGGATCGGCGTCACCTCCGCCTCGAAATCGTCGAGGATCGGCAGCAGTGCCTCCCGCACGGCCGGTGGCAGCACCTCGGCGACCTCGCGCATTGCCAGCGAATGCGCCAGATCCCAGACGATCGGCGGCGGGGATGCCGGGTGCGAAAAGCCGGAAAGGGCGTCCTGCAGGCGCCCGAGGATCTCGCCCGCGGCGGCGCGCTGGGCGGCGCTGCGGCGGGACAGCCCGACCGGCAGGCCGTCGATCCAGCTGAGCAGCCGGACATGGCAGGTCTCGCCCGACGCCAGCGCGACGGGGGCCTCGACGCCGCCGTCCGGCAGCGCGACCACGCGCGGCACGGGCAGGTCCGGGGCGCGGCGGGCGATATGGCGCAGGGCCGCGACCTGCATGTCGCGGAAGCCCGCATCCTCGGCGGGATTGGCGAACTTCAGGACATATTGCCGGCCATCGGCCGCGCGCAGCCGGAAGTTGGCATCGCGCTCGCCCGTCAGGGGGCGGAGGTCGCCGTCGATGCCCCACAGCCGTCGCGCCACGTCGCGGGCCAGTTCCGGCGCCACCGCGGGCGCGCGAATGGTCATGACATCGAAGATCGCAGACGGCGCAGTCATCGCTTCGGCCTCGTCACCGGCAAGTCCGGCGACGGCAAGCGTCCGGAACCCCCAGGCGCAGTCGAACATGCGGGGCCGGCGGGATCAAGGCGCTGGGCGGCGTCCGATAACGATATCCGGTGGAATGCGGCCGCCGCGATCCGCTACCGCGACAACGCGGACTGAACGTCGGTCAGCGCGAATTCGTCTCCGACATACAGCAGCGGCGCCGAATGCCGCTTGGCGAGGGCATAGGCGAAGCAGTCTCCGAAGTTCAGGCCGCCCCTTTTGCCGAATCCCTTGCCGTAGTCCAGCCGCGCCCGCATGGCTGCGCGCGCCAAATTCTCATCGGTCGGAGCGATCGAGATGCGGAACTCGCTCAGGAACGCATCCAGATCGGCGATTGCCTGGTGCCGGTCCCCAGCCCGGATCCTGCCCGCCATGACCGTGCCGGCCTCGACATAGTTCACGCCGGACATGAGCCGTGCAGCGGCTGCCTCGAGAGCGGCCATGCAGTCGGGCGCTTCGGCTTCCTCGAACAGGATCGCGACGATGGCGGACGCATCGACGACCATCATCGGGCCAAGCCAAGCTCCGCAGGCGTGTCACCGACTGCCTCGTCCCATTCCTGCTGCGTGACCGGGCGACGGTCATAGCGGCTGGCGCGCTCGCGCACGAAAGCCTTCATCCGCGAGACATAATCGCCCTGCGCCTCCTGCTCGGCGCGCAGCCGTTCCAGCCGCTCGCGCATGGCTTGCGTGATGGCGTCCGTCATGGTTTCCCCGGTCAGGCGGGACAGCTCCCGCGCCAGCCGGTCCGCCTCCTCGGTCTTGATGCTCAAGGCCACGCCGGCCTCCTTCTAGACATAAATTCTAGATAGAGGCTCCGCCCCGCTGCTGCAATGGCGTAGATCAGAAGCAGCCGCTCCGGTTCCGGCGGCGCCCGCTTGCGTCGGCACGCAACCAACCGGCTTCCCGGACCGTTGGGCCATTACCCACCGACTGCGAGACGGGAGCACACCATGACCATTCTCAAGCGCTGGAAGAAGCCGACCCTGCGGATCGTCCCGGTCGGCCTGGAGATCAACGCCTACGCCTCGGCCGAGCTGTAGTGCCCGTTGCGGGTCCGGATCCTCGGCAGCGCCGCGGGGGGCGGCTCGCCGCAGTGGAACTGCCGCTGCGAGGTCTGCCGCCTCGCCTGGGCCCGCGATCCACGGGTTCCATGGCGCACCCAATGCTCGGCTGCGGTCTCGGCCGATGGCGAGCGTTGGGTGCTCCTCAACGCTTCGCCCGATCTGCGCCAGCAGATCCTCGACAACCCGCCGCTCTGGCCGCGCGGTGACGCGTCAGGCGGTGACGGGTCAGGCGGGGACGGGCGGGCGAGCCCTATCGGCCATGTCGTCGTCACCAACGCCGACATCGATCATCTCGCCGGGCTGCTGACATTGCGCGAGCGGCAGCCGCTGACGGTCGCGGCAGAGGGCCCGGTGCTGGACCAGATCGCCGCAAACCCCGCCTTCGGCGTGCTCGATCCCGAAATCGTGCGCTTCGAGCGCCTGCGCGCCGGCGCGCCGCATCACCTCGCGGACGTCGAGGTTACGCCGCTTCCCGTGCCGGCCAAGGTCCCCCTCTGGATGGAGCGCGGAGCCGAGACCCTGGCGGCGGAGGGAACTGCGCTCCTGCTGAGCGCTGGCGGAAGGCGCGTCGCCTACGTCCCCGCCTGCGCCGCCGTCACCGCGGCGCTCCGCGCCGCGGTCGCAGGCTGCGACCTGCTGCTCTTCGACGGCACGCTCTGGCGGGACGACGAGCTTCGGGCCGCGGGGGTCGGAACGAAGACCGGGCGCCGGATGGGCCATCTGCCGATCTCCGGCCCGGACGGGGCGCTCGCGGCATGGCGCGACGTGCCCCTCGGTCGGCGGGTCTTCATCCACCTCAACAACACCAACCCGTTGCTGGTCGCCGGCTCGCCCGAGCGCATCGCGGTCGCGGACGCCGGATGGGAGGTCGCGGAGGACGGCATGGAGTTCGCGTGGTGACGACGGATCGCCTCCCCCTCTCCCCGGACGGTCTGGAAGCGGCGCTGCGCGCCATCGGCGGCGAGCGCTATCACGATCGCCACCCGTTCCATCATCGCATGCGCGACGGGCTGCTGAACCGCGGCCAGATCCAGGCCTGGGCGCTCAACCGCTTCTGCTATCAGAGCGCCATTCCGCGCAAGGATGCCGGCCTCATCGCCCGCCTCGACGACCCCGCGCTGCGGCGGGAATGGCGCCGGCGCCTCGTCGACCATGACGGCGAAGCGGGCGACGATGGCGGCATCGCGCGCTGGCTGGTGCTGACCGACGCGCTGGGCCTCGACCGCGAGATGGTCGTCTCGGGACGGGCCGCCCTGCCGGCCACGCGCTTTGCGGTCGAGGCCTATGTCCGCTTCGTCGCCGAGCGGCCGGTGCTGGAAGCGATCGCATCGTCGCTGACGGAACTCTTCTCGCCCGCGATCATCCAGGACCGCCTGACGGGGATGCTCGCCAACTATCCTTTCGTCGATCGCGACGCGCTCGCCTATTTCGACCGTCGGCTCACCCAGGCGCCGCGGGATTCGGACTTCGCGCTGCGCCATGTCCGCGATCACGCACGGACGGCGGATCAGCAGGCGGCGGTGCTGGCGGCGCTGCGCTTCAAGTGCGACGTGCTCTGGGCCCTGCTCGACGCCCTCGACCATGCCTATGTCCGCCCGGCGCTGCCGCCGCCCGGCGCTTTCCGCCCGGAGCCGGAGCCATGCTGAGCGACGGGGCACGGCCGCGTCTCGCCCCCGGCGTACGGACGCAGCACGACGGCGCGCGCGGCGCATGGGTGGTCCAGGCGCCCGAACGCCTCGTCTATCCCGACGAGGCGGCGATGGCGGTGCTGGCCCGCTGCGACGGCCGCCGGACGGTCGAAGAGATCGTGGCGGAGGTCGCGCAGGAGCACGGGGAATCCCCGACCGCGCTGGAGGACGACATCCACGAGCTGCTGGAGGAACTGATGGCCCACGGGGTGCTCACCGATGGCGGCCCCTGACATGCCGGCCGCGACGACCCCACCCGTCGAGCGGGCGGAGCCGCCCATGGCCCTCCTGGCGGAGCTGACGCACCGCTGCCCGCTGGCCTGCCCCTATTGCTCGAACCCGCTGGAGCTGACACGGGCCTCGGCCGAGCTCGAGACCGCCGACTGGCTGCGCATCTTCCGCGAGGCGGCCGCGCTCGGCGCCATGCA
This sequence comes from Allostella sp. ATCC 35155, assembly GCA_006738865.1. Lineage (GTDB taxonomy): Bacteria > Pseudomonadota > Alphaproteobacteria > ATCC43930 > Allostellaceae > Allostella. Next base: position 1,105,330 of record AP019701.1, on the reverse strand, counting down.
GGTGCATCTGTCGGGCGGCGAGCCGCTGGCCCGCGCGGACATCGTCGATCTCGTCGCCGGCGCCCACGAGGCCGGCCTCTACACCAACCTCATCACCGCCGCCGTCACCCTGTCGCCGGGACGCCTCGACGCGCTGGCCTCGGCCGGGCTCGACCATGTCCAGATCAGCCTCCAGGACGCCGACGCCGCCGGCGCGGATCGCATCGCCGGGCTGGCCGGCGCGCACGCCCGCAAGCTCCGCGCAGCCGAGATGGTGCGCAGCCGCGGGCTCGCGCTGACGCTCAACGTCGTCGTCCATCGCCACAATCTCGACCGGATCGAGGAGCTGATCGAGCTGGGCGTCGCCAGCGGGGCCGGCCGGATGGAGATCGCGCACGCCCAGTATCATGGCTGGGGCCTCGCCAACCGCGCGGCGCTGCTGCCGCGGGCCGACCAGGTCCGGCGGGCCGTCTCGGTGGTCGGGGCCGCAGCCGCCCGCCTGCGCGGCCGGATGGCGATCGACCATGTCCTGCCCGACCACTTCGCCGCGCGTCCGAAGGCGTGCATGGGCGGCTGGGCCCGGCGCTTCTTCGTCGTCTCTCCCCAAGGGCGTGCCATGCCCTGTCATGCCGCCGACACCATTCCGGGCCTGGCATTTCCCGATCTTCGCCGGACGCCGGTCGCGGAGGCATGGCAGGAAGCGGAAGCCTTCCGGCGCTTCCGCGGCACCGGCTGGATGCCCGAGCCCTGCCGCGGCTGCGAGCGCCGGGAGGTCGACTGGGGCGGCTGCCGCTGCCAGGCCCTGGCGCTGACCGGCGACGCGGCGGCGACCGACCCCGCCTGCGCGCTGTCCCCTCAGCATCACCGCATGGCCGAGGCGGTCGGCGATGCGACCGTCGATGCGTTCCGGCCGCGCCGCTTTTAGCGGGCGACGACGGCGCGGCGCGCCACCCAGGCGAAACTCAACCCCTGAACGATGACCGTGAACAGGACCACCGCATAGGTGGCATGCAGAATGGCCGCACGCGCCGGCCCTTCCCCTTCGGGCAACGAGAGGGCGAGCGCGATCGAGATGCCGCCGCGGATGCCGCCCCAGGTCAGGACGGGCACCGTCCCTGGCGTGAAGTGCTGCCGGCGCGAGAGGACGGTCACCGGCACCATGACGGCGAGGAAGCGGGCGAACAGCACCAGCGGGATCGACGCCAGCCCGACCCAGGCCAATTCCGGCGCGAAGGCCAGCACCAGCACTTCGAGGCCGATCAGCAGGAAGAGCACCGCGTTCAGGATCTCGTCGACCAGGGTCCAGAAGCCGAAGACGTAGCGGCGGGTCTGGTCGCTCATGCCGCGGTCGGCACCGCGGTTGCCCATCAGCACCCCCGCGACGACGACGGCGATGGGGCCGCTCATGTGCAGGCGCGTCGCCAGGGCGTAGGTGCCGGTCACCAGGGCGATCGAGATCAGCGTCTCGACCGCGTAGTCGTCGATGGCGCGCATCGCGAGGAAGGCGAGATAGCCGGCGGCCAGGCCGAGCAGCGCGCCGCCTCCGGCCTCGAACAGCAGCAGGCGGCCGATCGCGACGGCCCCGAACCCCTCCCCCTCCTGGACGGCGGCGGCGACCGCGACGGTGAAGAGGACGACGCCCACGCCGTCGTTGAACAGCGCCTCGCCGGTCATGTCGGTGCGCAGCGACCGCGGGACCGCGACTTGGCGCAACGTGCTGAGCACGGCGACGGGGTCCGTCGGCGCGATCAGCGCGCCGAAGACGACGCACCAGGCGAAGGGCAGCGGCAGGCCGAGGAACCCCCCGATGGTCCAGAGGCCGGCCGCGACGACGAACATCGACAGCACGACGCCGGCCGACGCCAGGATGCCGATCGTCGCGGCCCGCTGCCGGAGGTCGGCGAGGTCGACATGCAGGGCGCCCGCGAACAGCAGGAAGCCGAGCATGCCGTGCATCACGGCCTCGTAGAAGTCGATCTGGCCGACGGCGCCCGTGAGGGCGGCGTAGAGCGGCGTCCGGGGGAACGCCAGTTCGACGCCGACGAGCAGCAGCGAGGCCCCCAGCCCCATCACCAGCATGCCGATATTGGCCGGCAGGCGCAGGAACCGGTGATTGACCCAGCCGAAGACCGCGGTCAGCACCAGCAGCGACGCCAGCAGTTCGAACAGGCTCAGCATCCGGGAGCCACCGACCGCCTTGTCGCCCCGCGCCGCGGCCGCTCACTGCGGCAGCGCATAGGCCACCAGCTCGTCGCTGATCGGCGTCTCCATGAAGTGGTGACCGCCCGCCATGATCACGACGTACTGGCGTCCGCCTGCCTCGTAGGTCATCGGGGTCGCCTGCCCGCCGCCCGGCAGGACGTCCTGCCAGACGGTCTCTCCCGTCTCGATGTCGATCGCGCGGATCAGGTTGTCGGTCGTCGCGGCGATGAAGATCAGCCCGCCCGCCGTCACCACCGGGCCGCCATTGTTCGGCGTGCCGATGCGGACCGGCAGCATCGACGGGATGCCGAAGGGCCCGTTGGTCCGCGCCTGGCCGATCGGCCGGTCCCACAGCGTCGCCCCGGTCCGCAGGTCGATGGCGCGGATGCCGCCATAGGGGGGTTCCTTGCACAGCATGCCGGTTCCCGGCATCCGCCAGCCCGCGTTGACGTCGATCGCATAGGGCGTGCCGAGCTGCGGATCGCCCGCGCCCTCCGCGCCGCCCATGTTGCCGCGGGCCTCGCCGCGCGGCGCCCATCCCATGCGGTCGGCCTCTTCCCGCGGCACGAGGATGTTGTAGTTCGGCATGTCGTTGTAGTTGGCGATGATGACGCCCCGCCGGGGATCGACGGCGATGCCGCCCCAGTCCGAGCCGCCGTTGTAGCCGGGGTACTGGATCCAGCGTCGGTCCGCGGTCGGTGGCTGATAGAAGCCCCGGTAGTTGGCCCGGCGGAACTGGATGCGGCAGACCATCTGGTCGATCGGCGACATGCCCCACATCGAATACTCCGTGAGGTCCGGGCGGCGCAGCGTGTGGTAGAGCGAGAAGGGCTGCGTCGGCGAACGCTCGTCCGGCTCGACCCCGCCCTGCGGCACCGGGCGCTCCTCGACCTCGGTCAGGGGCTCCCCGGTGCGACGGTCGAGGACGTAGATGTCGCCCTGCTTGCTCGTCAGGATGAGGGCCGGCACCGGCCCGGACGGACCGGGGAAATCCACCAGCGTCGCCTGCGATCCGAGGTCGTAGTCCCAGACGTCGTTGTGCACCGTCTGGAAGACCCAGGCCGGCCGGCCGTCGGCGACGTTGAGCGCGACCAGCGCCGTCGAATGGCGCTTCTCCGCCTCGGAGCGGCTGCCGCTCCAGTAGTCGACGGCGGAGTTGCCCATCGGCATGTAGACGAGGCCGAGTTCCTCGTCGCCCGAGGCGGTCGTCCACATGTTGGGCGTGCCGCGGGCGTAGATCTCGCCTTCGGGCGGCGCCCCGATCCGGTCGGGATTCATCATGTCCCAGGCCCAGCGCAGTTCGCCCGTTACCGCATCGAACCCCTGGATGACGCCGGACGGGGCATCGCGCTTCTGCCCGTCGAGCACCTGATGGCCGGTCACCACGACCCCCCGGACGATGGTCGGCGGCGAGGTCATCGAGACCATGCCCGGCACGGTTTCGCCCATCCCCTCCTTGATGTCGACCTGCCCACCGGCGCCGAAATCCGGACACGGCACGCCGGTGCCGGCATCGACGGCGATCAGGCGCGCGTCGAGCGTGCCCTCGATGATCCGGTTGTCGCAGGCCGCTCCGGTCCCCCCGGGCACCGAGAAGTACGCAACCCCGCGACAGGCGGCCGTATAGGGAATGAACTCGTCCGAGACCTCGGGGTCATATCGCCAGCGCTCGGTGCCGGTTGCCGCATCGAGCGCGATCAGGATGTTCTTGGCCGAACAGAGATAGAGCGTGTCGCCGACCTTGAGCGGCGTCGTCTCGGCGCCGTACTTGCCCTCGGCGAACTCGCTGCGCGGCAGGTCGCCGGTATGATAGACCCAGGCGCGCTCGAGGTTTCCGACGTTCGCCGGGGTGATCTGCGCCAGCGGCGAGAAGCGCCTGGCGCTGTAGGTGGCGCCATAGGCCGGCCAGTCGGCGCCCACCGCCATCCGGGCCGGATCCGCCATGCCCCCGGCCTGCGGCTCCGGAACCGGCCGCTCGACCGAGTGCGAGTTCAAGGCTCCCAGCCCGAAGCCGACGATCGTTCCGGCCACGACCAGCCCAGCCACCGCCGCCCCGGCCCCTCCCCAGCCGACCCGGCGCGGAACCAGGAACGGCCAGACCAGCAGGATCAGCGCCAGCAGCACCGCCGGCGGCAGTGTCCGCGGCACCAGCGGCCAGCCACGCAGGCCGACTTCCCAGACGGCCCAGACCAGCGTCGCAGCGAACACCAGGACATAAACCCAGAGCCCGCTCTCCCGCCGCAGGATCAGCAGCGCCCCCGCCAGCACGAGCCCCGCACCGGCCGCCAGATAGTAGGGCGAACCGCCGATCGCGACGAGCCAAGCCCCGCCCGCGAACAGGACGGCCCCGATCAGGAGGATCAGGGCACCGACGACGATCGGCGCAACGGCGCCCGCGCGGGACGTCTTCTGGTTCGCTTCGGGCATGGCGACGGCCCCCCTTGATGGCATCCGGATAGTTGCGAAACAGCAACCGGCGCGGCCCGTTCCATCACTCGTCCGATCGGACGCATTTTGGATCCGACCGGCCCCATCCAGGCCCATCGGCAATATTCCGGACACCCGGCCTGCCAGGAGCCGGACCGGCACCTCAGCGCAGCAGCTGGCATCCCGGCAGCACGATCATGCCGGCGCCCGAGGCCAGAACGCCGAACAGCGAGAGGGCCGAGAGCAGGCGTGCGACCCGGACGAGGAAGTCCGCCTCGTCGGGCAGATCGCTCGTGCCGATCAGCCAGCCGGTCAGGCGGCCCGACACGGCCAGGGCCAGCAGTGCGATGACGGCACTTCCCGTCGCTACGAGCAGCAGCCAAGGCAGGTCGGCCCGCGCCACCAGCGGCAGGCGGTCGCCGGCGCCGCACAGGGCGGCGTGCCCGCCATAGACGAGCCCGAAATGCCCCGCCCAGATGCTTGGACCGGCGAGGAGGCCGAGCAAGGCGCGCACGAAGCCGATGCCACGGACCATCACGCCACCAGCCTGGGAAAACCGTGGACCAGAAGCAGCCCGAACAGACTCTGCCCGACCGCGTAGCGCGCCAGCTGCAGCGTATGGTCGAAGCTGTTCCGGCGTTCCCGGTCGGTGCGCGCGCAGAGGATGCGCGCCGCCACGAAGAGGGCCATCACCAGCACCGCCGCCACCACCTGCCCGGCCAGCGCGCCGGCCAGGAAGACCATCGCGGCGTAGGCGGTTGCCTGCGGCTCCAGCCCCATCTCGATATGGCCCAGGATCTCGGTCGCGACCGCCGTCGCCAGCAGGCAGGCCCCGACGACGAGCGCGATCGGAGCGACCCAGCCGCGCTGTCCAGGCGGCGGCAGCGACCGCCCCGCGACCACGATCAGGCCGAGGCCGGCCAGGAAGGCCGCGGCGGCGACCAGGGGCCGCGACAGCGGCGGCAGCGGCGCCGCGCCGGCGGGCGCCCAGACCTCCGGCGAGACGGTCCAAAGATAGAGGTAGGAGAAGACGTAGGCGATGTAGAGCGAGGCCGCGACCAGCATCAGCACGACCATCGCCCACCAGCTGTGCGACTGCGGGCCGGTCATGTAGCTCGGCAGGGTGAGACCCGCCCCGACCGCGACCTTGCCCCGCGCCGGCCCGGGATCGAGCCCCCACGCCCAGACGAGGCAGAAGAGCACGGCCAGGACGCCGCAGACGGCGGCGATCCAGACCAGCTTGATGGTGAGCAGCAGGAAGAACGCCGCGGTGAAGGTTGCCGCCAGGACCTGGCTCCAGCCCGCGCCCGGCATCTGCAGCACATATTGCGGCTCGGCCTCGACCGTCGAGGTGACGAGGGTCTCGCGGCCGCCGGTCGGGGCGTCGGGCAGGTAGTGGGCACCCGCCTCGACGTCCCGGGCGAGGTTCGGCTGGTCCCAGAGCGGATAGCGGCCGGTGACCAGCGGGATGCTGCGGGTGGAGTAGACGTCGTTGGGCAGCCATTCCAGCGTGCCGGCGTTCCACACGTTCCCCGCCCCGCCGCCCGGCCGGAAGTTCCGCACGAGGTCGACGACGAAGACCAGCACGCCGGCGGCCAGGATGTAGGCGCCGATGGTGGAGAGGAGATTGAGCCCGTCCCAGCCGATATCGCCGGGATAGGTCCAGACGCGGCGCGGCATTCCCGCCAGGCCCGTCAGATGCATGGGGAAGAACGCGACGTTGAAGCCGACGAACATCAGCCAGAAGCTCCAGCGCCCCAGGCGTTCCGACAGGGCCCGACGGCTGAATGCCGGTGCCCAGTAGTAGAAGGTGGCGAAGAGCGGAAAGACCATCCCGCCGACCAGCACGTAGTGGAAATGGGCGACGACGAAATAGGTGTCGTGCACCTGCAGATCGATGGGGACGAGCGCCACCATGATGCCCGTCAGCCCGCCGACGGTGAAGATGAAGAGGAACCCGAGGACGAACAGGGCCGGCGTCGTCAGGCGCAGCCGTTCCCGTCCCGCCGCCAGCGTGGCGATCCAGGAGAAGACCTGGATGCCCGACGGGACCGCCACGGCGATGCTGGCCGCCGAGAAGAAGGCGAGGCTCAGGCTGGGGATGCCGGTCGTGAACATGTGGTGCACCCACAGGCCGAAGCTGAAGAAGCCGGTGCCGATGAGTGCGACGACGATGAGCCGGTAGCCGATGAGCGGCGTCTGGACGAAGGTCGGCACCATCATCGAGACCAGCCCGGCCGCCGGCAGGAAGATGATGTAGACCTCGGGATGGCCGAAGAACCAGAAGAGGTGCTGCCACAGCAGCGGGTCGCCGCCCCGCGCGGCCGTGAAGAACGGCCAGCCGAAAGCGCGCTCGATCTCGAGCAGCATGGTTGCGAGGATCACCGCCGGAAAGGCGAAGATGATCATTCCGGCAAAGATCAGCATCGACCAGCCGAAGATCGGCATCCGCGACAGGGTCATGCCCGGCGGCCGGGTCCGCAGCACCCCGACGACGATCTCGACCGCGCCGGCGATGGCCGAGATCTCGATGAAGCCGATGCCGAGCAGCCAGAAGTCGGCGTTGTCGCCCGGCTGGTAGGCGGTCAGGGTAAGCGGCGGATACATGAACCATCCGCCCTTCGGGGCCAGCCCGTAGAAGATGGTCGAGAAGAAGACCGCTCCGCCGATGACGTAGGCCCAGATGGCGAAGGCGCTGAGACGCGGGAACGGCAGGTCGCGCGCCGCCAGCATCTGCGGCAGCAGCATGACGCCGAGCGCTTCCATCGCCGGCACGGCGAAGAGGAACATCATCGTCGTGCCGTGCATGGTGAACATCTGGTTGTAGAGGTCCTGGCTGAGGAACGTCGCGTCCCCCTGCGCCAGCTGCGTGCGCATCAGCAGCGCCACGATGCCGGCCAGCAGGAAGAAGGCGAAGGCGGCGCCGAGATAGAAGAGGCCGATCACCGTGTTGTTGACGGCCGACGGCAGTCGCCAGCCCTGCGGCGTCGCCCAGATGCGAAGCAGTTCCGCCCGCTCGCCCGCCGGCCGCGGCGTGGCGCTGATCCCGGAATCGGACATGGGGCGCCTCCCGTCAGCGCAGGAAATAGAGGACGACGAGACCGGACAGGTAGGCGACGAGCACGGCCAGCGTATCGTAGCCCATGCGGAGCACGGTCCGGTCGCGCCGTTCGACCATCCCCACGAGAAGCGTCGCGGTCACGGTGATGCCGATCAGGGATGCGAACGCCGAGAAGCGCCCGACGGCGTTGAGCACCGGCTCGCCCGGCGTCAGCCAGTCGATGATCACGAGGAAGGAGACATCGAAGATGTTGGTGCCGAAGATGTCCGAGACCGCCATCGTGTAGAGCCCGCTGCGCGTCGCCGTCATCACGGTGCTCAGTTCGGGCAGCGACGTGGCGATCGCCACCAGCACGGCGCCGACGAAACTTTCCCCGAGCCCGCTCTGTTCGGCGATGGCATCGCCGCTGCGGGACAACGCATAGCCCGCCAGAACGATGACCGAGGCGGCAACGGCCGTGAGGACTAGGATGCGCCGCAGCGGTCGCTCGTCCTCGTCCTCGGCCGTCTCCTGCGCCGCCTCCTGATCGGCCTTGTCCAAGCCGCCGGCAACGCGCCAGGCTTGCCGATCCCGGACCCGCGAGAGGATCCACATCGCGGCGGCGGTAAGGCCGAGGAGCAGCCACATCCAGATGCCGAGCCCCAGCACCGCGCGATCACCGACGATGATCGCCGCCGCAACCACCGAGAGGAGTAGAACCTTCAGGCTGCCCTGGAGGAGCACGATCGGATTGGGGAGGTGCGAGGTCAGAGCCTTGCGGCCGATCAGGAGATCCGCCACCGCCAGGATCGCCACCTGCATCGCCACGCCGCCGAGCACGCTGTTGACCGCCAGGGCCCCGTCCCCGCTGGCCGCCGAGGTGACGGCGACGGCGAGTTCCGGCAGCGACGTCACCCCACCCAGCAGCAGCATGCCGATGAGCGCCTGGCCGATGCCGGTCTTCTCGCTGATCGTGCCGGCGTAGTTGGTGATCCGCACGCCGGCACCCCACACCAGCACGGCGGCGGCGGCAAAGATGCCGAGATTGAGCGGCAGGCCAAGGCTCGGAAAATCGATCATGGAATCCACTCAAGTCAGGTCGGCAAGGAAATCGGCGAGCCGACGCAGCTCGGCCGGCGAGAGGATGCGGTAGGCCGGCATGCGGTTGTCGGGCTTGATGTGCTGGTTCTCCGCGATCCAGCGCGCGATCGCTTCGGCGCCATTGGGCAGCGTCGCAGCCCCGATCGCCCGACGGCTGCCGACATGCGTGAGGTCGGGGCCGATGCGACCCGCCGCTCCCGGCATGCCGCGAACGCGATGGCACGCGCCGCAGCCGAACTGGCGGAACAGCACCGCTCCGCCGGCGTCGCCCGCGCGGGCCGGCCGCCGCTCGGCCGCGAGCCAGCGCGCGAAGTCGCCCTCGTCCAGGGCGGCGACGTGGAACGCCATCAGGGCATGCGCGCCGCCGCAATACTCCGCGCACTGCCCGCGGCTGACGCCCGCCTCCAGCGCCTCCAGGGTCAGCCGGTTGGCGCGGCCCGGAATCATGTCGACCTTGCCGGCGAGGTTCGGCACCCAGAAGCTGTGGATGACGTCGGCGCTCTCGAGGGTCAGCGTCACGGGCCGGCCGACGGGAATGCGCAGCTCGTTCGCGCTCTCGAACTCGGTGCCGTCGGGCAGCCGATAGATGACGCGCCACCACCATTGCTCGCCGACCACCCGCACCGCGAACGGCGCGTCGGTTGCGACCGGGCGCTGCGCCATGACCGTCAGGCTCCAGACCAGAAGCGCCGCCAGCGAGATCATCGGAAAGAAGAGCCCGGCGCCGATCACGAAGCGGTCGTCCGCGATGGCGCTGCGGATCTTCGGGCTGCCGCGCACCGCCAGCCAGCCGGCCACCACGGTGGCGACCAGGACCAGGGCCAGGAATGCCGTGGTGACCCAGAAGAGCAGTCCGATGCGCTCGGCTTCGGCCCCGCGCAGCCACAGGGCCGACTGCTCGCCCTCACAGCCGGCGACGCCGGCCGCCAGGATGGCGCAGAGCACCGGGGCCAACCGACGGCGTCTCAAGGCGCGCCTCCGCCTTCCGCTCCGGCGGGCGCCAGCCTCGCGAGGTACGCCGCCACGCTCGCAGCCTCGCCAGGGTCCAGGCGTCGGGCGATCGGCCGCATGATGGCGGCGTAGCCAGATCGCCCGCGCACGTCGTCGCGCCACAGGCGAAGCTGTCGTTCCAGATAGGTGGCCGAAAACCCTGCCAGCCGGGGAAAGCGCGGGTCCGCCTCGCCGGAGTGGCAGGTGAGGCAGGGCGGGATACCCCGCTCCGGGATACCCTCGTGTGCGATCCTCGATCCGGGGTCCGTCGGGTCCGGCTCATGCGAGGGCGTGGAGGAGGCCTTCGCGGCGAAGGCGCGGGCCAGTCGTCCCACCGCTGCGGCATCGAGCCCGCGCGCGGCGAACTGCATGATGCCGCTCGGCCGGGTGCCGTCGGCGTATTCGGACAGGGCCCGGGCGAGGTACCGGACCGGCTGGCCGGCCAGCGGCGGAACCAGCGGACCGACCGTACGGGCGCCGGACGGGCCGTGGCAGCGCCGGCACATGGCCATCGGCTCCGCGTCCGTCGCCACCCCGATTCCGGGAGCCCGGACGGTCGAACTCTGCGTCGGCAGGCCCGCCAGCCGCCGGTACTCCGCCGCATCGATCTGCGGCAGGCGCCGGAGGAAAGCGACGACCGCCCAGACCTCGTCACCGCGGCGCGGCGCCACCCAGGCCGGCATGCCGGTGTATTTCTGGCCGTTGAGAACGATCCAGGACAGTTCCTCCGGGCTCCACTCGCGGACGGCGGGACCGAGTGGCGGGGGCGTCGGCAGCATCGCATCCGCGAGCGCGCTGGCTGGCCGGCCGGGGGCGCCGTGACAGGCGGCGCATGCCAGGTCGTAGTGGACCGCCCCCAGCCGCACCAGCCCCGGCGCGTCGAGCGGAGGGGCCGCGATGCCGAGACTGTGGGTCCGCACCGAGTGGCGCCGGAGCGTATCGAGAATCCAGGTCGTGACGTCGAGGTGCTGGCGGGACGCCGAGACGTTGTAGATCCCGGACCATACGAACAGGGCGGCCGCCGCGAGCCCACCGGCGACGATGGTCAATCCCGCGACGACGAGGCCACGGCCCGTCACCCGCCGGCCCCACCGTCGACGACGGGTCGCGCCGCGCGGCCCTCGATCCGCTCGCGCTCGCCCAGCCAGCGCCATGCGAGGCCGATCGCGGCGCCGATATAGCTCACCGGGCACGCGATCAGCATCAGCAGCCCGGCAAGATGCTGGCCCGCCAGCGCGTCGGCGACCGTTCCCGCCGCCCCGTGCCCCGGCATCGGCGAATAGAGGGGCCGCGGCGCGAACACGAGGAGGATACCGAGCAGACAGAACAGCTTGCTGGTCGCGAGCAGCGACAGCGCGACCTCCCCGATTGCGCGGCGGCCGGGCGCGAACACGCCGGCCCAGAAGCCGATCGCCGCGAGAAGGAGGCTGAGTTCCATCGCGAGATGCAGCGCCGGGCTGTGCATCGCCGCCGACAGGGCGGCAGGCGCATGCCAGCCCCAGAGCAGCGCGAGCTGGACGAGAGTGGCGGCCGGCAGCGCCCGTCCGAAAGACGGATGGCGCAGAGCCGGCGCCAGCAGGACCAGCGCCGGCGCGGCCAGGTTCATGATCAGGATGTGACGGGCCATGTGCCCGACCAGCGGATCGACGAAGTGCAATTGCCGCTCCGTTGCGCTGACGGCCGCAGAGCGGCGGCCGCGATGGGATGCTATTCCATGCCCGGGTAGGGCGACCGGCGGAGGAGACGCGCGAGGTGCGCGACGTTGGCGGCCATCATCGCGCTCGCCTGGACCGTCGGTTCGTAGGGCTTGCGCAGATCCTTGTAGTCGGTCGCGGCCATGGCATTGCCGACCCAGTAGGTTCCCGCGGTCGCCGCCAGGGTGAAGCCAACGTCGTTCAGGGCCTGGAACATCGCGGCGTGGCAGTGATGGGCGCCATCCTCGTTGCCGACGACCGCCACCACCGCCACCTTGCCGAAGGCCGGCATCCGGCTGCGGTCGTCGGTCTCTCCGAGGAATGCGTCCATCCGCTCGACCACGCGCTTGGCGATGCTGGACGGCTGCCCCAGCCAGATCGGCGTGCCGAGGACCAGGATATCTGCGGCGACGATCCGGCGGCGAATCTCCGGCCACGCATCGCCCTCGCCCTCGTCCGACGTCACGCCCGGCTTCACGTCGAAGTCGGCGACGCGCAGGATCTCGCCCGCGACATCGTGTTTCGCGAGTTCGGCAAGCACTTCTCCCAGCAGCTTGTCGGTGGATGACGGCGCATCGCTGGCCTTGAGGCTGCAGTTCAATGCGATCGCGCTGAGCTCCATGGGTCACCCTCCAGCGGTCCGGGCGGTCGTGCCGCAAATGTTCAAGCGCATCGGTGAGCGGCGCCGGGCGGAGCGCCTCCGGCGGCCTCGACCCCTGGAGCGCGACTGGCGCAGCCGATTTCCGGATGAACCCCTCCCGGCGTCGCGGGTTCCATGGGCCGCGGAACCCGGAACGCCGGATGGCGGTTCTCTTGGGACAGACCCCCACCAGGAGACGCAGATGTTGCCAGCCCTCGCCCGGGCCACCGGGCTGACCGCCGTCGTTTCATGCCTGGCGTGGCCCGCTCCGGCGCTCGCCCAGCCGCCCCTGGCCGAGCTGCACCTGGCCCAGGTCCATGGGCCGGCCGGCAGCCCCGTCCCGGAGGTGCGCACGACGCGCTCGGCCCCGCGGGACGCGGCGGAGGAGTTCGCGCGCAAGGCCACGATCGGCAACATGTTCGAGATCGAGACGAGCCGTCTGGCGCTCGAGCGCAGCCGGAACCCCGACATCCGCGCGTTCGCCCAGCGTGTGACGGCCGATCACGGCAGGCTTGCGGCGCAGATGCTGCAGACCATGCAGCCCCCCAACCGGGGCGTCGCCACGCCCGATGCCCTCGACGAGGCGCATGCGCGCAAACTGGCGACCCTGCGCGAGGCCGAAGACGACCGATTCGACCGGCTCTACCTGCAAATGCAGGTGGAGGCGCACGAGCAGGCGGTCGCGCTGCACGGCGCCTACGCCGAAGACGGCGAGCATGTCGGCCTGCGCTCGCTGGCCGCCACCGCCAAGCCCATCGTCGAAGAGCACCTCCGGCGCGTGCGCGAACTGGCGGCGCGGGCGCGACCGGCCAACCGCTAGAACGGAGGAACCGATGACCGCAGATGCATTTGCGCGCGCCTGGGCCAAGCTGGGCGAGCCGGTGTGCAACTTGGCGCGGATGAAGTGGGAGGATGACGGGCGGCCCGAAGGCGCGGAAGGCGAATATGTGCGGCGCGCCCGGCTCGAGTTCGAGGCCGACCGCCCCTATCGCGTCCCCGGCGCCGCGGGACCGCAGGGCGGGCGCGCCGGCAGGGCCGAGCGGGGATCCGACCTCGGACGCCCGATGAGCGACGACGAGAAGGTCGACGAGGCGGTGCTGGAGAGCATGGATGCTTCCGATCCGCCGAGCCATTCGGGGACGGAGAGCGGCGCCCCGGAGCGGCGGCGCAGCCGGGACTAGGCAACCGGGACCAGAACGGCGGGACCAGAACGGGAGGCGCGGCGGGCGCCGGCGGCGGCGCCCGCCCTGCGCTCAGCGCCGCTTCCGGTAGTGCGAGTGGCGCGGCTGGCGCATCAGCCAGAAACCGGCGGCAAGGCCCGTCGCCACAGCTGCAAGCACGGCGCAGCTGATGGTCGAATTCTTCTCCACCATATCGGCGACCCGGCCGGCGCCATGGCGGCCGGCATGCCCCCGGTCCCGCGCATGCCGCCGATCCTGCGGGAGCTGCGAGCGGAAGTGGTCGCGCGCCTCGCGCACGCTGCGATGCTGGTCGCGGATGGCGGCCTCGACCGCCGACGGCAAGTCGCGGCGCAACAGTGCGTCGTAGGTTCCCTCGAAGACGCTTTCGCCGCGGACGATTTCCTCCAGGATCTCCTCGCGGTCGCGTCCCGCGATCGCCGCCTTCAGCCCGAGGAAGATGCGATGGGCGGCACCCAGCACGGTGCCGTGGGCCGGCGGCTCCTCGCCGAGTTCCCGGAAGGTCCGATCGAGCTGGCGCGCCATCTCCTCCCGCTCGTCGACGAGGCGTCCGAACTCGATCCGGAGTTCGCGGTCGTCGGCGCTCTCGTAGGCAAGGCGGTAGCCGGCCTCGCTGTCGCGGCAGTAGGCCGCCAGCGTGCGCAGCAACCGCAGCACCTCGGGGTCGGGCCCGGTCCGCTCCGCGGCCCCCTGCTGCCCGTTCATCTCTTGCTGCCCGGTCATCTCTTCCGGCTTTCCGGCATCCTGCGGCTGCGCGCGGAAATCGTCGGTCTCGTTCATGGCACGGCTCCTGTTCGTCGGCACTCCTACGATCCAACCGCGGCCAGGGCGGTCTGTTCCGCCGCCGCAGCGAGCGCGACGCGGGAGTCGCACCGATGCCTCGCGCGGACTTGCAGCGGTCTGTTCCCGTTCAAGAAGACGAGAATGTCTCCGAAGACGACGCGGAAGACGGATCGGGCGGTCGCCCCGCGCGAACGGCCCCCGCACCTCCGTCGACCGGCACAATGGCGACGATCATCGCCGCACCAGTCGATGCAGGAACCAGCCGCCGACCAGCACTGCCGCGACGAAGGAGGCCGCGCCGGCTTCGCGTTTCCAGGCCCGCATGCCGCCGTCGATGCGACCCGGATCGACCGAAGGACGGAACAGGTTGCCGTCCCCGACCGGCTCGCGGTCCGCCCGGCGAAGGTAGGAGCGGACCGCCCATGCCCCGATCCGGCCGACGAGTTCCGGCGCGACCATGTGCGCCGCCCGCGCGAGGTAGGCGACCATGCCGACCATCGTCGTCGCCCGGGGGCGATCCGCGACCTCCAGCACTGCGACGGCAACCCGCCGGGCGTCGCAGACCGGCGGGGGAGCCGCCAGGCGCCGGCCCGAATAGTTGGCGCTGTGCGAGAGCCCCGGGGTGTCGGCGAACGCGGGATGAATGTCGCAGACATGGATGTAGGGGTGATCGGACAGCTCGGCCCGCAGCGCCTCCGAGAAGCCGCGGAGGCCGAACTTGCTGGCGCTGTAGGCGGCCGCGAAGGGCGCCGGAGCGAAGGCCCCCAGCGAGACGATGTTGATGAAGGTGCCGTACCCCTGGGCGCGGAAGATCGGCAGGACCGCATGGGCCTCGTTCATGTGCGCGATCAGGTTCGTGCGGATGACGCGCTCATGGGCCGGCATCGGCGTCGCGTCGTAGGCGCCGAAGGCTCCGACCCCGACATTGCTCACCCAGATGTCGATCGACGCGTCCTCGTCCCGGGCCCGGTGCACGAGCGCAGCGATGGCCTCGCCATCCGTGACGTCTGTCGGCACGATTGCCACGCTCTTGGCCCCGCTTCGCCGGCAGCGCCGGGCGGCGCGCTCCAACCCCTCGACCCCGCGCGCAGCGAGCACGAGGTGATCGCCGCGGCGCGCGAATGCGAGCGCCGTCGCGAGGCCGATGCCGCTCGAGGCGCCGGTCACGACGACCGTGCGCGCGATCCCGCCCGGCGCGGCCATCTCAGCGCTCCACGAACTTGAAGAAGCGGCTCGTCTTTCCGTCGACCCGGTCCTGCGCCAGCAGCGCGAGCCTCCGCTGCTCGAAGATGTCGAAGAAGTCCTCCCAGTCGATCTCCTTCAGGGACTCCTCGCGCTCGCCGAAGTCGAACCGCAGGATGCCCGACCCGTCGTCGGATTCGGTGTCGGCCACGATGGTGGGGACGCCCGATCGCTCTTCCGCCCAACGGCGAATCTCGTCGTGGTCCGTGATCGTCCGTGCTTCGCTCATCTCCGATCTCCAGCAGCTGCCGACGTCGGACCAACATTTCCGCCGCCCGCAGGTTCCGGCCCCTGCCGGCACTCCCCGGTCACGGCACTTCCGGGCCGGACGGAGGCATGTGGGTCGAGATATGCGACATGCAGCCTGGGAGAGACGGTCGCCGTTTGGCCTGCGGTCCGGTCGGCCCGACGGGCGTTGCTGCGCGGGTCGCCCGGCGGGCCGTCGTCAGTGCGGCAGACGGGCTTGGCAAGCCGGGGCCGGAAAGGAGAACTCGCTGCGCATCTCATCCAACTGCTCGGCCCACCGCGGGGGCAGGCTCACTCGGCTCTGCGGGCGCTGCTCCTCCGACAGCCGCGCCCGGGCGACGTAGACCGTTACCAGGGGATAGAGCCGCCAGCCGTAGGCAGTGAGGGCTAGGCCGAGCTGGAGTTGCGTCCAGGGATCCGCACGGAGCCGCCCGACGTCGAACTGATCCAGCACCTGCCGCAGCAATGTGCGCGCCCGAGCCTCCTGGAGTTCCTCCGTCAGGCCGCGGCCAACGACCGGGCCAATGGCGCGCTTCGGCATGTGACGCCTCCCTCATTTCCGACGGACCCGCGACGCGCTTTCCGTGCAGGGGCAGCGGCACCCGGAGCATGGCTGACGGCCGGACCCGGCTCCGGTCAGCAGATCGTCCGACGAAGACGCGAGCCACGCGGCCACGGCTAGCACGGTCGCCTCGTCGGCGACGGCAGCAGGACGCTACCGTGGTCGCCGACATCCATCCCCCTCTGTCGACGAGAGCCTGTGCCCCGCCAGACAGGCGCGAGGCGGTGTTGCTCCGGCCGCCATTATCGAGCGCAGAGCACTCCTCCGCCGCGGTCATGGACGCGGACGCCAGTTGTATGTCTCGGCGGCCCAGGCTCTCTTCACCCGGCGGCGCGTGAAATCGCGCACCGCAGCCGCGAACTCGTCCTGCGGCTCGCCGAATGGGAAACGCCTCCGCGTCTCCACCAGCCGTCGCCAGGACGGGATTGGGCTCGGCCCCGCGGACCATGTGCGTCCGACGGCCGTTGCGCATGACGATGCTCGGCGTCCCGTGCTGTTGAGCCGTCGCTCCGATGCCTCCAGGCGGCCCCGGCAGCCGTTCCTCTCCGGGCAAGAACGCCAGTGCCCAGCGAGCACGCAACCGGGTCGGTGACCGACAGGCGAAGCAAGCGGACGGACCAGCCCTCCGCCCGCTTCTTCACCGGCCGCCGAGATCAGACGTACGGGTAGGCAATGCCGTAATAGTCGTAGACCCGACGGCCATAGGCGGGATCGCCCCATGGCGGCGAATCCATGTCGTAGGTCGGGGCGCCGCGCAGTTTGTCGGCATCCATGTGGACGACGTATCCGCCCTGGCGCGGGTCATAGTCGAGCACGTCCCAGGGCAGCGGATGGTACTCACGACCGATGCCGAGGAAGCCGCCGAAGGACATCACGGCGTAGGCGACCTTCCCCGACTTCTTGTCGACCATGAAATTGTAGACCGAGCCCAGCCGCTCGCCGGCCGGATTGTAGACCGGCGTGCCTTCCACCTTGTCCGATGCGATCAGGTTCCGGGTCTCGTCGGTCTCGACGCGGCCGCGGTCGTCGGTCGGGGCGCCAGCGACGGTCGTCTCGCGCGTGTCCATGTCATGCTCCTTCTGCAAGCCAACGGGGGTGCTGCGATAACGGGACCGGCTGGCGACGGTTCCGCCGCCCCTGCGCGCCGCTCGAACCGGCGGGCAGCGCTTGTCGCCACACCTCCGGCCGGCGCTTTCGATCACCGGGCGGTATGCGCTCCGGCGTCGAAGCAGCCGCCCGCAATCGCCTGCAACCTCCGTCGCGGGGCGGCCGTTTCCCCTCCATGGTCGATGCTCGAACCGCAATTCTCGTCGGTGCGTCGGCCGGGGGCGTCCTCGCGCTGACCCGGCTGGCGGCCCAGATTCCGCCCGGTCTTCCCGCTGCAATCCTGATGGCGCAGCACACCCCGGCCGAAGAAGGCGCTTCCCTCGCCCGGATCATCGGCCGCAAGGCCCGAATGCCGGTGGCATTCGGGCGGAACGGGGAGAGGGTGGAAGCCGGTCGCATTTACATAGCTCCCCCTGGCGCGCGCATGGCCGTCGTCGCACCGGGCCGAATCCGTCTGGCGGTAGCGGCACCGGAATGGCGTGCCCGGCCGGCGGATGTCCTGTTGCGAAGCGGCGCCGACGTCTACGGTAGCCGGGCGATCGGCGTCATGCTGACAGGAGATGCCGGCGACACGACGGGCGGGCTGCTCGCCGTCAAGCGCGCCGGCGGTATCTCGATCGCGCAGAATCCTGGGACCGTGGATGCCCCGGACAGGCCGGCGTGCCCGCTTCTCGGCGACCGTCCCGACTACTGCGTGCGCCTCTGGCAGTTGCCGCGCCTGCTGCGCGACCTGCTGATCGATCTCGAACGCGGCGAGGTCCGTGTGGTCGCACCGTCAGCGCCGGCGGCGGCGGCCAACTGCACGATCCATCCCTGGCCCAAAGGGCGCCGGCGAACGGACGATTGATACCGGTGTCCGTGCGTCCCTCATGCGGGCCGCCGCTCCCCGGACCGGAGATCCCGCCGGTCATCCGCCGCTGGGCTTTCCTGCGAAGCTGCGGGCGGCGATGTCGCATCCTCGATCGGCCCGTCCCGGCGGAGCGCCACGTCCGCCGAAACCAGCCCCTCCTGCCGCTGCACCGGCAGCGCGTCGCGATGCTCGCGCTGGAGGAAGTCGATCAGCCGCTCCCGCACCTCGCAGCGCAGGTCGAAGGCCATGCCGGCGTTCCGCGCGCTGACCAGAGCGCGCAGCTGCATCGTCCGTTCGCTGACCTCGAGAACCTGCAGGCCGACGACATTGCGATCCCACAGACGCGATGCCTCCGCGATGCGCTGCAGCTCCTCGCGGATGGCGGCGACCGGTGCCCGGTAGTCGACATAGAGCATGACCGACCCGATCAGCGAGGCGGTCTCCCGGGTCCAGTTCTGGAACGGCCGCTCCATGAAGTACTTGAGCGGCACGACGAGGCGGCGCCAGTCCCAGATCTTGATGACGACATAGGTCGAGGTGATCTCCTCGACGGTTCCCCACTCACCCTCGACGATGACGGCATCGTCGATGCGGATCGGCTGGGTGACCGCGAGCTGCAGCCCGGCGATGATGTTCGACAGCAACGGCTGGGCGGCAAGGCCGACGACGAGGCCGGCGGCACCGCCAGCCGCCAGCAGGCTGACCCCGTACTGCCGCACCGGCTCGATGGTCATGAGGGCAGCGGCGAACGAGATCAGCATGACGACGACCGTCGCCGTGCGGCTGAGGATGCGCGTCTGGGTGATCTGGCCGCGGGCCAGCAGGTTGTCGTCGACGTCCGAGCGCGACCGCAGCCGGCCGAGATAGAGGTCCGTCGCCAGCCTGATGGCGGTCACCGCCGCCCAGCCCAGTAGCAGGATGAAGACGATCGTCAGGATCTGCGTGATGGCCGAGACGATCCGGTACTCCAGCGGTGCGATCCGCAGCGCCACGCTGGCCGCGACGATGACGAGGCCGAGGCGGCTGGGCCCCGCGGTGCGCAGCAGCAGCATGTTGAGGAACTGCCGATCCGGGCCGATCCACCGGCGGGCCAGCCGCAACAGCAGGGAATGGAAGGCGAGCGCCAGCAGGACCGCGATGAGGATGATGGCGGCTCCGATGACCCAGCTGGGAATCCAGCCGAGTCCCTCGATCGTAATGAAATCGCGCATGACAACAATCCGGTTGCGGCCCGGCGGGCGTCACCGGGCGGATGAACGGCGCGCGTACGCTTCCCGGTCCCGCCCTCCCCCGCGGGCCCGTCCGGCCGCGTGCCACCTCGTCCGCCGACCGGTACGGGACATTCCCGGCGACCGGCATCCTCTCGCCAACATCGCCGCCGCACGCCGCGTTCCGAAGAAGGTCCAGCCCTCCATGTCGGACCCTCCATGTTGCCGCGGCACGCGCCCCTGAGCGGTTGTTGAACGATCTGCCCGTTGTCGAAAAAAGTCCCCCCCGCCCGGAACAGCATCCCGATGCCCCCGTTGACTTGAGACACGGGGACGGCAGAGACGGAACCGAGCGCGGGCACAGTCCCGGACGATGAGCAGGGAGCGCAACCGTCCCTCACCGGACCACCTTCTCGATTGAGGAGACAAGAATGCGAATCCATTCCGCATCCTTGGCCGTGGGTTGCATGCCGGCGGAACCCGCGCTGGCACAGTCGCCCGAAAAGGCGCACACGCAATTCCGGAGCCGCGGGAACGCCTTCGTGCACGCGCTGATGGCGAGGTGACACCAAGGCATCCGCACCGGAGCTGGAGCGGATAGCCGACGGGAAGCCGTTGGCGGCCGATCATTCGGGGCTCCAATGCCCGGCCCCCGCCATTGGCAGCAAGGCTACTGTCGGTCCGTTGGCCGGCGCAACCTGTGAGGGCGTCGGCGCCCGCGGGCGAGCGGGAGAGGTTCGCCCCATCGCACAACCAATGATGGAGATATATATAATGTACATGAACTCAAAGGCGCTTCTGCACGCGACTGCGGCCACCTTCGCACTCGCGGTCGGCATCAACGCGGCGGCGGCTGCACAGCAGTCGCAGCAGAATGCCAAGCAGCAGACGCAGCAGCGGAATACCGGCCAGGTGGCGCAGGGCTGCCTCAACGATCTGCGGGCGTTCAACGACCGGATGCGCCAGGACGGCTTCTGGCTTTCCGGCTGGGGCACCTACGGCAACTACGTCACCGGCGCGATGAACCGTCCGGGCACCACGGGCGCCATGAACCAGCCCGTCACCACCGCCGGGAGGGCCGACAGCACGGCAACGCGAGCCCAGCGGGACGATGTGAACCAGCGGAACACCGCCATGATGACGGGACGCTCGCCCTGGGGCAACGCCGGCTGGGGCATCTCCTCGCCGCCCTATCAGATCCGCACGCTCCGCGCGGCGGCCAACGTGCTCGGCCATCGCGGCGACCAGGATGGCTGCCGTCAGGTGCTGGCCGAACTGCGCGAGATCTACGGCGGCTATGCCGACCAGCTCCGGCAGGCGGGCGTGGAACCCGGCCAGATCACCTCGTGGCGGCGCGAGCGGATCGTCTCGGCCCGGCCCGTCGGCGAGGTCACGCCCAACCTGATCAACCTCGGTGAGGTGACCGGGACCGAAGTCCGGAACCTGCAGGACGAGGAACTCGGCACGGTCGAGGATCTGGTTCTCGACCCGCAGTCGGGCAACATCCACTACGTCATCGTCTCGAGCGGCGGCATCCTCGGGATCGGCGAGGACATGGTGCCCGTGCCGTGGAAGTCCCTGCGGGCGACCCCCGGCATGAACACCTTCGTGCTCGATGCGCCCGAGCAGGCCATCGAGGACGCGCCTTCGGTCGACGTCAGCGAGTTCTCCGACCCGAACCGTTCGGTCGAAGACCGCAAGCGGGTCGATCAGTACTGGAACGATCGGAGCAAGGGCTGAGCCTCTGCTCCGCGACGGGAGGGTCCGCAAGGACCCTCCCGCCCTCTTCCCTTTTCTGCCAAGCGCCGACCCGGCGAAGCGCGCCCGCTGCTCCCGATTGCGCATGAACGCGGCCAGAGCTGGGCCGGACGCCCGCAGACGGGTCCGCCGCGGGGAACAACGGCCGGCCGGACCGGTTCCGAGAAGAGACCGGTTCCGACAAGACAAGCGCCCGGCCAGGAACATCATGGGAGAAGCATCATGCGCAGCCAGATTCTGCAGGAGGCCCATGGCACCCGGACGTTCGCACTCGTCTTCGAGTCCGGCGACGAAATGGTGGCTGGCCTGCGCGACTTCGCGCGTCGGCATGATCTCTCGGCGGCGCAGATCACCGGCATCGGTGCGTTCAGCGACGTGGTGCTGAAGTACTTCGACTGGGAGAAGAAGGAATACGAAGAGATTTCGGTCCGGGAGCAGGTGGAGGTCGCGTCGCTGCTGGGCGACGTCGCGGCATCGGCGGACGGGCCCGTCGTGCATATCCACCTCGTAATCGGCAAGCGCGACGGTTCGGCCATGGCGGGCGACGTGGCCGAGGCGCACGTCCGACCGACGCTGGAGGTGGTACTGACCGAGACGCCGGGGCATCTGCGCCGGCAGCACGATCCCGAGAGCGGGCTGGCGCTCATCCGGCCGTCCGCCGAGAAGCCGGCGGACGCGACCAAGCGAGACCGATGAAACGCATTGAGGATTATGCGCTCATCGGTGACTGCGAGACCGCCGCCCTCGTCCATCGGCACGGTTCGATCGACTGGCTGTGCTGGCCGCGCTTCGATTCCGAAGCGTGCTTCGCCGCCCTGCTGGGGACGGAGGAACACGGCCGCTGGTCGATCGCGCCCACCGACGACCGGACGACCGTTTCGCGCCATTACCGGGGCGATACGCTGATCCTGGAAACGAGATTCGAGACGGAGACGGGAGCCGTCGCCCTGGTCGACTTCATGCCGCTCCGCGGCGGCGCCTCCGACCTGGTGCGGATCGTCGTCGGCCTGCGCGGCGAGGTTCCCATGCACATGCACCTGGCGCTGCGCTTCGGCTACGGCCAGCGGCGGCCATGGCTCACCCGGTTCGGTCGGTCGGGCCTGCGGGCGCTGTCCGGCCCGCACTCCGTCTTGCTGCAAGCGCCGATGCACTGCCAAATTGCAGACGGCGATGCGAACGCAGAGTTCCTCGTTCGCGCCGACGAGCGGGTGCCCTTCGTCCTGACCTACAGCCCGTCGCACGAGCCCCCGGCGCCCGGTACCGATCCGGAACGGGCAATCGCGGAAACCGAGGCCTTCTGGAACGACTGGGCCTCGCGCTGCACCTATGTCGGACAGCACCGTGACGCGGTCGTGCGTTCGCTGGTGACCATGAAAGCCCTGACCTATCAGCCGACCGGCGGCATGGTGGCGGCGCCGACGACATCGCTGCCGGAGCGCCATCAGGGGACGCGGAACTGGGACTATCGCTATTGCTGGCTGCGCGACGCGACCTTCGTCCTGCTCACCCTCATCAGCGCCGGCTATCGCCGCGAGGCGGAGGCCTGGACGGACTGGTTGCTGCGGGCGGTCGCCGGCGATCCGCGGAAGGTGCAGCCGATCTACGGCGTCGCCGGCGAGCATCGGCTCGGTGAGCGGACATGCGGAGGATTGCCGGGCTTCAACGGGGCGCGGCCGGTCCGGATCGGCAATGCGGCCTTCGCGCAGCGGCAGATCGACATATTCGGCGAGGTGATCGACGTCATGCACCAGGTCCGCGTCGCGGAACTGGAGGTCGACGAGGCCGACTGGGCCTATCAGAAGGCGCTGGTCTCCCATCTGGAATCGATCTGGGACCAGCCGGACGAGGGCATATGGGAAGTCCGCGGACCGCAACGCCACTTCGTCCACTCCAAGGTGATGTCGTGGGTCGCCTTCGACCGGGCCGTGAAGGCGGCCGAGCGGTTCGGCCTCGACGGGCCGTCGGACCGCTGGAAGCGCCTGCGTGCCCAGATCCACGAGGAGGTCTGCCGGAGGGGGTTCGACGAGGGCCGCGGCGCGTTCACGCAGGCCTACGGGTCGGATCAGCTCGACGCGGCCAATCTCCTCATCCCGCTCGTCGGATTCCTGCCGGCGGACGACCGGCGCATCATCGGCACGCTTGCGGCGATCGAGCGGGATCTGACGGATCGCGGGCTGGTCCTGCGCTATCGCACGCACGAGACCGACGACGGCCTACCGCCGGGCGAGGGCACCTTCCTCGCCTGCAGCTTCTGGTTCGTCGACAATCTCGTCCTGCAGGGACGGCTTGGCGAGGCCGAGGCGAAGTTCGAGCATCTCCTGAGCCTGCGCAACGACGTGGGACTGCTGGCCGAGGAGTATGACCCGGGCAACCGCCGGCAGATGGGCAACTTCCCCCAGGCGATCTCGCACATGAGCCTCGTCGACACGGCGATGAACCTGGCGCAGGCCCGCGGCCCGGCGAAGAAGCGCGCCGAGGAGCAGCCGCAGCGGATGTGAGCAGCCGCCGCGGCTGCCCCCCTTGGGAATTGGAACGGCCCGGCTCGTCGCCGGTTCGCAATGGAAGGACGCACAGCCCGGATGGTGGAGGTTCACATGAAATCGGTTCTCGTCGCCGCAGGCACCGCCCTCTTCGTCACCGGCTCCGCGGTTGCCCAGGACGTGCGGCTGACCCGGCAGGAAGCGACGAACTTCCTGGAGCCCCTTGGCGAGCGGGCGAAGCAGGCCGTGCAGCAGGGGGATTGGCAGGGCATCACGAAGTGGATGCAGGAGCACGTCGCCGACGATGCTCCGGTGGCCATCCGAGGCAGCTTCCTCGCCACGACGGGCAGCACCATGAGCTTCCAGCTCTCCCTGTCCGGGGCCGAACTCCAGCGGTTCGCCGGGATGACCATGGGCCGCCTCGATCGCATGCCCCACGCGATCGGCGACTATCGGATCGATATCGACGTCCTCGGCGTGACCGAGTTGCCGAACGGCGACGTCGATGCCCGCATTCGCGCCGTCGAGACCGGCGTGCTGAAGGCGGGGCCCGGCAACGGCGCAGCGAAACCCGCGGCCTTCCATGCGACGACGTCCTGCACGCTGCGCCTGGCCAGTGCTGGCGACGGCGATCCCGAGATCCGGCTCGCGGGCTGCGAACTCATGACGACCCTGTGACGCCAATGCGGAGAGACGGTCGCCGGCGCGTTGCGTCTGCGGGGCTGTCGACCCTGTGGCTGCTTCTCCTGGCCGCCCAGGGGCTCTCGCCGGCGGATGCGCTCGAACTCGATCCGGCGCGGGACCGGGCCCTGGCCCTCCTCAACGCCGACCGGTCCGAGCAGGACCTGCCGCCGCTCCAGCTCGACCCGGCGCTCAACGCGGCGGCGCAGCGCCACGCGGAGGACATGCTGCAGCGGGACTATTATGCGCACACCTCGCCCGAAGGGGAGGATGTGCAGGACCGCTTCCTATCCGCCGGCGGCAGCCGGTGGCGGCTCGTCGCCGAGAACATCGCGCGCTGCGCGGAATGCGGGCCGGCGCTTTCGGCAGACATCATCCGCCAGCTCCAGCGCGGCTGGATGGACAGCCCGCAGCACCGCGCGAACATCCTGCGTCGGGGCATCGATCGGTTCGGCTTCGGCATCGCGGCCGCAGACCAGCCTGGGCTCTATGCCGTGCAGACCTTCGCCGGCCCGGGCCGGCCGCGCGGACTGAGCGAGGGCGAAGAGCCGAAGGCGCTCGCACCGGACGAGCTGGCGGACGGGATGCTCGAGCGGTTGAACCGCCTGCGCCAGGACGGCGGGCGTGATCGCATCCAGGGCAGTCCCGCCCTCGATGCGCTTGCCCGCTCCCTCATCCCGGATTCCGGCTCCGGCGGCCTCGAGCGTGCGAACGACCTCTACGCCCGGTTACCGGACGGCGAACGCGGCCGCTGGCGTTCCCTCGGCGTCCTCAAAGCCGCCTGCGGCGGCTGCGGTGCCCGGGAGACGGAGGCCGACCTGCGGTTCTTCCATCGCCAATGGCACGAGCGGGCCGGGGACGAGCGGCGACTGCTCGATCCCGGCCTGACGCATGCCGGGTTTGCCATCGAGGCCGACGGCTCCGGCCGGAAGACCGCGATCCTCGTCCTCGGAGCCGTGCGATGAGCAAACCCTTCATCCACGACCCGACCTGACGACCACAGCCGCGAAGGAGGCAGACCCATGCGCAATACCAGCCGCCAAGCCCTGGCAATGATCGGTGTGACCTGCGGGATCCTTGCGTGGGGCGGCGCGGCATGGGGCCAGGGCGCCGAGCCCGGTTGCCGCGGCGCAACCGTCACCGTCCAGCGCGGCGACTCGCTGAGCCGCATCGCCGAACGCTGCGACGTTCCCGAAGGCGCGATCCTGGCCGCCAATCCCGGGGTCGATGGATCGGGCGACCTCCAGGTCGGCCAGACCCTGCGGCTGCGCCGGACTGCCAGGTCCGGTCAGAGCCTCGGATCGCGGCTCAAGGATTTCGGCGAACGGGCCAACGATGCCGTCGGCCGCGTCGCCGACAGCGTCGGCTCCTCCGTCGAGGATCTGCTCGACCGCAATCCCGACCTGAAGTCGCGCCTGGACAGCCTCGGCCAGACGATCGGCGTCACCGACCGGCCGACCCCGGCGATCTCCGTCACGCCCGACAGCGGGCCTGCCGGCGCCTCCGTCACGATCTCGGCGACCGGTCTTCCCGGGAACGTGCCCGTCACGGTGGGTGCGGGCGCCCCGGCGCGCGCGACCGAAGCCATCGCCCGCGCCCGCACCTCCGACACCGGAACCATGACCGCCCATGTCACGGTGCCGGACTGGACCGAGCCGGGCGGTTCGATCCTGTTCACGATCCGCACCGAGCGGGGCCTGCAGGCGCGCTCCGAACGCTTCCGGGTGACCCGGTAGCGCGGGCGGGTCATGCGCCGGCCGCGCCTTCCGCGGCCGCCACATGCTGCTTCACCGACAGGAAGCTGTCGGGGACGACCGAGATGGAGTCGATGCCGCATTCGACCAGGAAGCGCGCGAACGCCGGATGGTCGCTGGGCGCCTGGCCGCAGAGGCCGATCTTCGCGCCGGCCGCGTGGGCGGCCGCGATGACGCTGCGGATCATCCACTTCACCGCCTCGTCCTGTTCGTCGAACTGGCCGGCGAGAAGCTCGGAGTCGCGGTCGACGCCGAGGGTGAGCTGGGTGAGGTCGTTCGAGCCGATGGAGAAGCCGTCGAAGCGCTCGGCGAAGGCGGAGGCGAGGATGACGTTCGAGGGGATCTCGCACATCACATAGACCTGCAGCCCGTTCTCGCCGCGGCGCAGCCCGTTCTCCGCCATCACCGCCAGCACGCGATCGGCCTCCGCCACCGAGCGGCAGAACGGGATCATCACGATGACGTTGGTGAAGCCCATCTCCTCCCGCAGGCGGCGGATGGCTTGGCACTCGAGCGCGAAGCCCTCCTGGTACAAGGGCGAGCAGTAGCGCGCGGCACCGCGGAAGCCGATCATCGGGTTCTCCTCCCGCGGCTCGAACTCCGCGCCGCCGATCAGCCTGGCGTACTCGTTCGTCTTGAAGTCGCTCATGCGGATGATGACGGGGCGCGGATGCAGCGCGGCCGCGATCCGCGCCAGTCCGCCGGCAAGGCGGTCGACGAAATAGCCGGTGCGCGAGGCAAAGCCCTCGGTGATCGCAGCGATCTGACGTTTCGCCTCCTGGTCCTGCAACTGGTCGAAGCGGACCAGCGCCATGGGATGGACCTTCACATGGTTGCTGACGACGAACTCCATGCGCGCGAGGCCGACGCCGTCGGCCGGTAGCCGCCACCAGCGGAACGCGGCCGCCGGATTGGCGAGGTTCAGCATGATGCGCGTCCGCGTCTCGGGGATGTCGGAGAGGGTGAGACGTTCGGTCTCGACCTCGGCCAGCCCCTCATAGACCACGCCCTCGTCGCCCCCGGCGCAGAAGACGGTCACCGCCTGCTCGTCGTGCAGGAGGCGGGTGGCGTCGCCGGCCCCGACGATGGCGGGCACGCCGAGCTCGCGGCTGACGATGGCCGCGTGCGAGGTGCGGCCGCCGCGATCGGTCACGATGGCCGCGGCGCGGCGCATGGCCGGCACCCAGTCCGGGTCCGTCGTCTCGGCGACCAGGACCGCGCCGTCGGGGAAGGACGCCATCTGCGCGGCGTCGGTCAGCACGCGCGCCGGGCCGACCCCGACCCCGGTCCCGATGGCGAGGCCCTGCACCAGCGCCCTGCCCTGGCCGCTGATGCGGCTGATGGTCTGCACGACCGCCGCGTCTGCGCGCGCCTGGACGGTTTCCGGGCGCGCCTGGACGATGAAGATCTCGCCGGAATGGCCGTCCTTGGCCCACTCCATGTCCATCGGCACGCCATAGTGCCGCTCGATGACGCAGGCCCAGCGCGCGAGCTGCAGGATCTCGGCGTCGGACAGCACATGCGCCTGCCGCTCGGCGATGGCGGTCGGCACGGTGCGGGTCTCTCCGCCTGCGGCGTAGACGATCTTCTGCGCCTTGGCGCCGCAGGTCTTCTGGACGATGGGCGTGAGGGAGGGGTCGGCCAGCAGCGGCTTGAACACCTGGTACTCGTCCGGGTCGACCGTGCCCTGCACCACGGATTCGCCGAGGCCCCAGGCGGCATCGATCAGCACCACGCGCGGGAAGCCCGTCTCGGTGTCGATGGAGAACATGACGCCGGCGCCCGCCAGGTCCGACCGCACCATCTGCTGGACGCCCACCGACAGCGCGACCTGCAGGTGATCGAACCCGTGCGCGTCGCGGTAGCTGATGGCGCGGTCGGTGAAGAGCGAGGCAAAGCAGCGCCGGCACGCCGCCAGCAGCGCGTCGGCGCCGCGGATGTTGAGGAACGTCTCCTGCTGCCCCGCGAAGCTCGCCTCCGGCAGGTCCTCCGCGGTCGCGCTGGAACGGACGGCCACGTCCGGCTCCGCCGGGAATCGATCGCGGCCGTAACCCGGTCGCGTCGATCGCGAGCCGGATCCCCGCCGGAGCGGCCGCGGCATCAACCGGCTGCGGGCGTTCGACGCGATCCGCTCGCTGGTGGAGGTGATCCGCCTCGTCCCGGAGAACGGCATGCTGACGATCGAACTGGAGGGCGACCTCGCGCGGATGCTGTGGCTTTGTGGCGCACAAAAGCAGACGGCCGCCGCGGGTGAGCGCGACGGCCGTCTGCACGAGCAATTGAAGTTGGTTGCGGGGACACGCAACGGGCTTTGGCGAACGGTGCTTCCGCTCGCGAGCCTACCTTGAGGTCCGACGCGGGGCCACCGTCGCCCCAGGCCCGGAATATCTAGTTCAGAATGATCGCCTCGAGGCCATGACGCCTTGCCGCGGCAAGGAGTCTTCCATCCTGCCTGACATCCCGGACGAACTCGTTCAAGCGCGTCAACCACGCTCCCTCTCCCCTCGCGACTGCATACGCATACGAGGTCGGCGAGAGCGGCGAAGGCGGTTCGATGAGCCGCGCCCAGTCGTGCTGGAACAGCATCCGCTTTCCGTAGGGATAGTCTGTCGCGAAGGCATCCGCACGGCCCGACAGCACCTCGTCCTCCCGCGTTTGCGGCGGGCGGACGACGGTCACGGTCGCCGCCCGCAGGTATCCGCGCATGGCCGGCTCCATGAAGGTCCCCGCCTGGACGGCCACGATGACACCCGGACGATCGATGTCGTCCCAGCGCGTGATCCGGCGATTGACCTTGGCTACGATCGCATAGATGCCGCTGCGCAGATAAGGCTCGCTGAAGTCGACCCGCTTCCGGCGCGCCTCGGTCACTCCCACGCCGAACATGGCGACGTCGCAGCGGCGCGCCTCCAGATCGTCCATGAATGAGGCGAAGGTCGTCTCGACATAGCGGACCGCCACGCCGAGATCGCTCGCGAGCGCCTGGGACAGGTCGATGTCGATCCCCTCGAGACGGTCGTTGCGCGGATTGCGAAAACTGATCGCGTAATAGTCGGGCCAGATGCAGACCGCCACCATTCCAGCCTCGCGAATCGCCTCCAGGCGTGGGCGTACCGGCCCCTCCGCATATGCCGGGCTGGCGAGCGCTGCGAGCCCGACAAGCAGGCTCGCGTACAGGTTGCGCCAATCGAACATGGACCGCTCCATTCCTGAAGGTCGCCCGTCTAGTATAGGACCATGGCGCTTCAAGCGAGTGGTGCGGCAAGCGGAGGCAGGCGGTTGCTGGCGTGGTTCGCCGGCGGCGTCGCATTCGTCCTGGCCGCCGCCGCCGCGTTGATCGCGACCGACCTGTGGGTGAGCCACAGGAGTGCGCTCGCGGAGGTCGAACGCGAAGCCGAGACCGGCGCCCGCCTCCTGGCGGAGCTCGCCTCCGGAAGCCTCGACGGGGCTGCGGCGATCCTGGCATTCACCGGCGATGCAGTCACCCTGGAGGCCAGCCGCTCGGCGACCGAGGCCGAGATTTCCCGCCTGCTCCTCACCTATGCGCGGACGGCGCCGCCCGTCCGCTCCCTGTCCTTCGTCGACGCTGCCCGCACGACGATCAGCGATTCCGGCGGCCGGCACCCGTTCCAGCCAGACCGGGCCTGGGCCGATCTCGCTCGGCAACTGACACGCCGTCCCGCGGCAGCGGCCCTCGGGCAGCCGACGCCTGGCCGGAATTTCGGTGACGCGGCCTCGGCCGCCGGTGCCGTTCCGATCCATCACATTCCGATGGCGCGCTTGACCGAGCCGGCCAGCCCCGGTCCATCCGGTGTCATTGTGGGTACCCTCAACCCCGATCACTTCGCCACGCTGTTCGGGGCCGTGCCGGTCCGCCCGCGGGCGGTGCTCCGCATCCTCCACTATGACGGCCGGCTCATCGCGACCTCCGAACCGACCGACGGGCCCGTCGGCGCGACGCTCGGGATGCTGCCCGTCTTCACCCGCTTCCTGCCCGACGCGGAGCACGGCACCTATCGCGATCTGGACCGGGACGAACTGGACCGCATCACCGCGTTCCGGGTGCTGCCGCGCTATCCGGTCGTCGTCTCCGTCGGCATTGCGGTGACGGATGGCCTTGCCGAGTGGCGGCAGCGCGCCGTCACCCTGCTCGTCGTCGGCATTGCGGCACTGACGGTGTTCGCCGGTGCCATCGCCGTCTCCTGGCGACATTTGCGGACGTTTCATCAGCAGCAGCGAGCGCTGGCCGAAAGCGAAGCGTTGAAGAGCGCCATGCTGGCGACGGCACACGACGCCGTCGTCGGAATGGACCATCACGGCCGGATCGTGGAATTCAACGCGACCGCCGAACGCATCTTCCAGCGTCGGCGATCGCAGGTGCTGGGGCGGCCCCTGGCCGACATGATCGTGCCGCCGGCGATGCGCGAGGGACACAGCCAGGGACTGGCACGGTTTCTCCGGACGGGTCAGTCCCATATCCTGGGGCGGCGGCTCGAACTAAGCGCGATGCGCGCCGACGGCTCGACGTTCATGGCCGAGATCGCGATCACCGTGACGAGCCCGAATGAGCGGCCGGTCTTCACGGCCTACATCCGCGACATCACCGAGCGCCATCGCCAGGAGGAGGAACTGCGCACAGCCCACGAACAGGCCGACGCGGCCAACCGGGCGAAGTCGGAGTTCCTGGCCACCATCAGCCACGAGATCCGCACGCCGATGAACGGGATCATCGGCACGCTGTCCGTCATCGAGGATGCGAATCTTTCCACCGACCAGCGGCGACAGTTGCGGACCGTCGGAGATTCCGCCGCTTCGCTGCTTCGTCTCATCAACGATCTTCTGGATTTTGCACGGCTGGAGGAAGGGCGCGTGGCCCTCGAAGCCGACAGCTTCGACATCGCCGAGATCGTGGAAGGCATCGTGGAACTCGTCGCACCGCTTGCACAGGCCAAGGCATTGTCCTTGACCTGGACCCGCTCCGGGCCGCTGCCGATGCGCGTGCGGGGGGATTCCGGCCGGCTGCGGCAGATCCTGCTGAACCTGCTTTCCAATGCAATCAAGTTCACGAGCCAGGGCAGCGTAATCCTCGCCATCACGGCCACGCCCGCCGACACGGGCAGGGTGGATGTCCGCTTCACGGTCACCGACACGGGCATCGGCATCGCGACCGATGCGCAGGGGCGCATCTTCGACCGGTTCGAACAGGTCGATGCGTCCATCACGCGGCGCTTCGGCGGAACCGGGCTGGGGCTGTCGATCGTGAAGCGCCTGGCCGATCTCATGGGCGGTGAGGTCGGATTGTCCAGTTCGCCCGGCGCCGGCAGCACCTTCTGGGTCCGCCTGACGCTGGATATCGACGAGGAACGCATGGCATCGCCGAGCGAGCCGCTCGCCGCAACCCCGATCGGGGCAGTCCGGCCGCAGCACATCCTCCTCGCGGAGGACAATCCGACCAACCAGGAGGTGGTCAGCAGCATCCTGCGGAGCCTTGGGCACCGGGTCGAAGTGGTCGGAAACGGCCGCGAGGCGGTAGAGGCCGCGTCCGAGCGGGCGTTCGACCTCGTGCTCATGGATATCCAGATGCCCGAGATGAGCGGCATCGAGGCGACCGCCGCAATCCGTTGGCTCGCCCCTCCGCGCGGCCAAGTTCCGATCATTGCCGTCACGGCGATGGCCCAGCCCAGCGAACATGACCGGTATCTGGCTGCCGGCATGTCAGCGGTCGTGGTGAAGCCGTTGACGCGATCGAGTCTCGCCCGTGCCCTGTCGGCATTGGAACACCCTCCCGAGGAGACCGAGGAGACCGAGGCGCCGGTGCCGTTGAATGGCGTCGGCGAACCGCGGATCAACGAGGAGACGCTGGCCGACCTCCGCGACGCCGTCGGGGCCGAGGCGACGCAGCGACACGTCGGCCGCTTCCTTGCCGAGGCGCGAACCACGTTCGACCGCATGCAGAATGCAATGCAGAGCGCAGACCTCGACGCGATGCGCCACCTTGCGCATTCGCTCGCCGGGAGCTTGCGGACCTTCGGCGCCGACCACTTGGCGGATCTCGCGAGCGAAGCCGACATCGCGGGCCAGGCCGGTGACCGGGATACCGCGATGCGCGCATGCAGGCGGCTTCTCGCCGAGCATCCCAACACGTTGGAATTGCTGGAAAAGCGCTTCGCGTGACGGTTCGCGTCACCGACTGAGGTCCCAACTTGCCGCGTTGGACCGCGCCGCAGGCACGGCGATTGCCATTCCTTGGGCAAGTGGCGCGCTAGCCCGCGCCGGACATCACACGGAATTCGGGATATGGCCACCTACCTCGTCACTGGCGGATGCGGCTTCATCGGCAGCCATCTCGTAGACCGCCTCCTCGCGCTCGGGCACAAAGTCCGGGTCCTCGACAATCTCTCTACCGGTCGACGGGAGAACCTGGCGCCCGCAGCCGAACTCTGGGTCGGCGACATCGCCGACCCTGCCACGGTCACCCGCGCGCTCGAGGATGCCGACGGCTGCTTCCATCTGGCCGCCGTGGCATCCGTCACGCGCAGCGCCGAAGAATGGGTTGCCACGCACCGCACCAACCTCACCGGCACCGTCACCGTCCTCGACGCCGCCCGGCTGGGCCGGCTGCCCGTCGTCTACGCCTCGTCCGCCGCCGTCTTTGGCGATGCCTCGGCGCCGCCCCTGACGGAGGCCTCTCCAACCCAGCCGCTGTCGGCCTACGGCGCCGACAAGCTCGCCTGCGAGCACCATGCCGCGATCGCCCAGCGCGTCCATGGCATCCGCACCGTCGGCGCCCGCTTCTTCAATGTCTACGGACCGCGCCAGGATCCCAGATCCCCCTATTCCGGCGTGATCTCCATCTTCTGCGACCGCTTGCGACGCGGCGAGCCTGTCACGGTCTTCGGCGACGGTGGGCAGTCGCGCGACTTCGTCTATGTCGGCGACGTGGTCGACATGCTGGTCCGCGCCATGGCCACGGAGTTCGCTGAACCCGAGGTCTTCTGCGTCTGCACCGGGCGTCCGACGAGCATCGTCGAGCTGGCAGCCACGATCGCCGATCTGCTGCGTCGCGAGTTGCACGTCCATCACGCGCCGCCGCGAGCCGGCGACATCCGGGAATCGCTCGGCTCCCACGCCAAGGCCGCCGATCGCCTCGGATTTCGGCCGCAGGTATCGCTCGCCGAAGGCTTGCAGCGAACCTTGCAGGCCGCCTAGGGATGGCGACCGGAACCGACTCCGTCTGGCTGCTGCTGGACAGCAGCGGCATCGGCGGCATCGAGACGCATGTCTGGCATCTGGCCGAGGCCCTGCGGTCACGCGGCCGCCCGGTGCGCGTCGTGTTCCTGGCCGACCATGGGCCGCATCCGCTGTTCGACCGGCTGGAGGCGGCCCAACACCGGGTCACCAGGCTGGGCGGCAGTTTCGGCGACCTGCTCCATGCCCTGCGCGAGCAGCGCCCCGGCGTGCTGCACACCCACGGATACAAGGCCGGCATCCTTGGCCGTCTGGCCGCGCGACTGGCCGGGATTCCGGTCGTGTCGACCTTCCATGCCGGCGAGCCCGGCCGGGGGCGCGTCCGCCTGTACACTTGGCTCGATCGACACACCGCCTGGCTGGGAGCCGTGATCGCGGTCGAGGCCAGCGTCGCCGCCGGCCTGCCGCGGAGCACGGCGGTCATCCCGAACTTCGTGCCCTTCGATCCGCTTGCTCCCCTGTCCAACGGACGGATCATCGCGTTCGTCGGCCGCTTCTCGCACGAGAAGGGTCCGGATATCTTCTGCGACATCGCTCAGGTGTTGCCGGGCGGCCGCTTCGAGGCGTTCGGCGACGGCCCACTCCTCCCGGACCTCGCGGTGCGCCACGCGGGCCGGATCCTGTTCCACGGGCAGGTGAGCGAGATGGACGCCAACTGGGCTCGCATCGGCCTGCTGGTCATGCCGTCCCGCCACGAGGGCCTGCCGCTCGCTGCCCTGGAAGCGATGGCCCGAGGCATTCCGGTCGCCGCCTTCGCGGTCGGAGGTCTCCCCATGCTGATCCGAGATCGCGAGAACGGCTTCCTTGCGATACCGGACGATGTCGAGGGCCTGCGCCGCGCCATCGCGGCATGGGCCGGAATGACCCCTTCGGAGCGGCTGCGCATGGGCCAGGCGGCCCGCGATGTCGTCGCACAGAGATACGCCGCCGGCCCCGCCGTAGAGCGGATCTGCGCGATCTACGACCAGCTCTGACACCCGGGCCGGCGGCCGGCGCAGGCCGGCCACCGGCCTGTCTCAGTCCCGGCGCGCCGACCGACCGGTCGTCTCCGCCGCGTTGCGTGCCACCGCAACGGCCAGCGCGAGCAGGATGTAGAGCGGCCAGGTGAAGCCCTGGGTCAGGAATGTCCCCGAAACGATGAATCCGACGATTCCCGCGACGATGGCCTGAGCCATGGCGTAGGCGGGCGGAGAGTGCGGGTGACCTTCGACCGGCGCCAGCTGGCGGACGGAGCGGAGCGCGCTGCGCATCGTCGAGACGATCAGCGTCACGAAGACCGCAAATGCGATGAAGCCGCCCTCGGCCAGGACCGAGAACCAGGTGCTGTGGACGGCCTTGGCGAAGCCCTCCCACCAGTCGCTATAGTAGAAGTAGTTCTGGACGTAGTTGTCGATCCCCACGCCCGTGAACGGGCGGGCGAGCGCCATCCGGATGGCGGCCTGCCAGGCATGCAGGCGGCCCATCGACGATTCGTCGATCCCGGACTCGCCCGCCCCGCCGGACGCGCGGCCGCCGATCCCTGCCGCCAGCGAGAGCACGGCAAGTCCGATCACGCCGCCGACCGCGAGCACCAGGCGCGATCGAATGCGCCGCATGGCGAAGGTTCCGAATACCGCGACGATGCCGAGCAGGCCGCCCCTGCTCTGCGTGGCGACGATGGCGGCCATGACCGTCCCGGCGCCGACGCAGCCGTAGAGCTTGTCGATGATGCCGGTGCCGCGGGTCAGCACCACCGCCGCGGCGAAGGACAGAGGGAACAGCAGGACCAGGGACAGGTCGTTCGGATCGCCCAGGACCGAGCCGATGTCGCGTCCGATCGTGACCCGCGTGCCCTCGACGAGGCCGACCCCGTTGGCGCTGTTGGCGAGCGCCACCATCGCCACGGCCATGCCGGCGCCGATGAAGCTGCGATAAGCTAGGCGGAACTCCGCCGGCCCGCGGGTCAGCCATGCGATGGCCAGGACCATGGCCGCGATCTTCACGAAGGTCTGCGACCAGTAGGCCATCGAGATGTCGCGGTTGGTCGCGGCCAGCACGCCGACGGTGATGAGGCCGAAGAAGATCGCGAAGAGGCCGAGCTGGCGCGACCAGAAGGGGACGATACGGCCGGTGGCAAGCCGGACGGAAATCACCGCCAGCGTTCCCATCGCCAGGAGCTGCGGGATGCGCAGCGGATTGAGCACCGGAAACGCCTCGTGGATCCGGAAGAACGAGAAGACGACGAAGGCAAGGCAGAGCAGGAACGGCATGCGGAACGTCAGGATGCCCGCGATCGGCGCAAGGCCGATGGCAACCAGAACGGCCGGATGCGGAACGGCGATGGCCGCCAGACCGGCGACGAGGACGGCCGCCGTGGCCGCGAGAATCGGCCCGGTCCGTGACGCCTGCAGTGACAGCTCATGCATGAACGCGCCCTCCCGACCTCATGCGCACGGAGGACGGCGCCAGGCCGAGCGCGATGGCCGCACCGGCGACGACGAGCAGTGCCGCAGCGCCCGCCGCGATCTGCGTCGGTATCGCCCCCGGCAATCGCGACAGCGTGACGGCGATCACCGCGACCATCGCCAGGGTGCCGTAGGCGCGATAGCGCAGAGGCAGCGGCAGCGACCGCTGCGACAGCCATACGAAGTGGCCGAGCCGCCACGTCTGCGCCAGCAGCGTCGCTGCGATCGCGCCCGTCACTCCGAAGCGAGGTACGAGCGCGAGATAGCCGACGGCAGCGACGGCAGCCGCGGCCCAGGCGACGACCATCGGCCCCACACCACTCGAGCGGGCGTAGGCGCCGACATTGAGCAGGCTACCGGCGGCCTGCAGCGCCAGACCGACGACGATCCAGGGCACCAGTGCTGCGGCGTCCCCATAGGCCCGGGGCAGCAGCAGCGCGACCGCCACCGGGCCGCCTGCCGCGGTCGCGACCGCGGCCAGCGTCACCAGAACGAGCCCGAGCGCAACGCCGCGTTCCGCGGCGGCTCCGCCGTCCGGCCGGGCGGCCAGCGCCAGACGGCGCGGATACCACCACTGCTCGAACGGCAGAGTGAGGGCAGCCGCGATCATCGCGACCTTGACCGCGATCCCGTACACACCGATTTCGGCCAGCGGGACGCTCGCCGCCAGCACCCAGCGATCGACCGCGCCGAGCACGAAGCTCGCAATGCCGGCGAGGACGAGCGGCAGGCCGTATCTGAAGAACGCCAACCATGCGGACGGCCGCAGCCGGATACCGTCGCCGCGCCATTGCCATGTGACGGCAAGGGCCGTCGCGGCGAAACCCGCGACGGCACCGGCCGCGAGCACGCCGGCCACGCCGAACCCCGCCAGCAGCGCCGCCGCCGCCAACCCGGCCTGCAATGCCGCACGCCCGGCGACCAACCCCGCGAACAGATCGGCCCGGTCGCGCATGCGCATCCGGGCGAGCGGCACCGCCAATGCGGGCTCGACCGCGACGGCCAGGCCGATCAGCAGTGTCTCGGTCGGATCGCCCCCCAGACCTTCGGCCAGCCAGGCGGAGCCGGCAACCAGCATCGGGATCGCCAGCAGCGAGGCGGCGAGCGCGAGCCCGCTCAGCTCGGCCGCCACCGGATCGACGGCGCGTGCCCGATCGGCATAGCGGTAGAGCACTTCGACCAGCCCCAGCCCGAGGACGATACCGGCGATGTCGGCGAAGGCGGTCAGGATCTCGAGGCGGCCGAAATCGGACGGCGACAGGCAACTGGCCGACAAGGGCAGCAGCGCAAACCCCAGCGCTTTCGACAGCCCGAGCGCGGCGGCGTAGAGCGCACCCTGGCGCAGCGGGCTCATCCCGCAGCCCGCGCGCCGGAGAGGTCGGCGATCAGCGACGACAGACCGGCAGCCTGGTGCCGCAGCGTGAAGGTCTCGATGACGCGGCGGCGCCCCGCCGATCCCAGCCGCGCCCGTGTCTCGCCGTCGATCCCCCCCAGCCATCGCAGCCCGTCGGCCAGCTCGGTCGCATCGGCGGGCGTCACCTGCCGTCCGCAATCGGGCGCCACGATCTCCTTCAGGCCCATCAGACGGGAAGCGAGGATCGGCAAGCCCATGGCCATCGCCTCCTTCACGACGACCGGGCCGGTGTCGCGGTCACCCTCCGCCGTCAGCCGGAACGGTGCGACGAAGCCCCGATAGGCCGGTGCATGGGACGCGATCCAGGCGGCCGGCCGGCTGCCGAGCAGCCGCAGGGAAGCCGCGATCCCGAGGCGATCCATCGCCGTCCGCAGCGCCGGCTCCAGCGGGCCGTCGCCGACGATGTCGATGCCGGGGCGATGGCCGGACGGCACCAGCGCCAGCGCCTGGATCAGGATATCGAAGCCCTTCTGCTCGACCAGTCGTCCGACGGCCAGCAGGCGGCCATTGTCCGGCCCCGCCCCCGGCAAGAAGCGCAAGGGGTCGACGCCGCACGGCACCATGGCGACACGCGCGGACGGCGCCAGCCGCAGGAAATCCTCGACCATGTCGTTGCAGACGGCGACGGCAGCGCTGGCCGAAGCGAGCTTCAACGACAGGTCGCACGGGCTTCCATAGACATCGTAGCCGTGCGCGGTGAAGGTGACCGGGACGCCCAGCGCGCGCGCGGCGACGATCGCGGTTGCCGCCGCGGAATGCGCGAAGTGCGCATGGAGATGACGGCAGCCCGCGCGCCGTGCCGCGGCTGCGACGCGCAGGCCGGCCCAGAAGAGCGAGCGCGGGCGGATGCCGGTCTGCCGGCGACAGAAGGCCCAGGCCCGCGCGAGTCCGCCCGGCGAACCGGCCAAGCGGAGCGCCGCGGCGGCGGACAAGTCGGGCAGGCGCAGCGTCTCGCGCGCCAGCGCGTCGTCGTCCGGCTGCCAGCGTCCGCCGGCGGGCGACAGCGCGATCGGCACGATCCGGTGGCCGAGCCGCCGCATCTCGCGGATCTCGTTGGAGACGAACGTTTCCGAAAGGACCGGGAAGGCCGAGAGCACATAGCCGACGGCCGGTCGAACCGCATTCGCGGTCGCGATCGGCGGGACGAATTCGTCGCCAGCAGGGGCGTGGTCGAAGGGCATCGGATTTCTCCGTTGGATGTGCCGGTCCGGGTCGCAAGCCCGATGCCGGCTCCAGCGCCCGATTTCCGCCGCGCTTCGCGTCGGCTGCCGCGATCGGCATTGCGAAATGCACGAATCGCGCACCGGAAGCCGCCCGATGCGCTGGCCCGCCGTGTGCGCATGGTCCGGCACCGCGATCCTGCCGGAGCAACCGATGTCCGCCACCTCCCCTTGCGTCAGTGTCGTCATCCCGACCCGGAACTGCCTCGACTATCTGCCGGACGCGATCGCGTCGATCGGGCCGGAGCCGACGATCGAGATCGTCGTCGTCGATGACGGGTCGACCGATGGCACCGACGCCTGGCTGGCGGAGGCCGCCCGCCGCGATCACCGCATCCGCGTGATCGCCGGTCCCGGCACGGGCGTATCGGGCGCACGCAACGCCGGCGTCGCGGCCGCGAGAGCCCCGCTGCTGGCCTTCCTGGATGCCGACGACGTCTGGCTGCCGGGCAAGCTTGCCCACCAGACCGCGTTCCACGCCGTGCGGCCGGACGTGGTCTTCAGCTTCACCGACTACCGCCATGTCGGCGCGGACGGCCGCGACCTCGGCACCTGCTTCGCCTTCTGGCCGGGTATCCGCGGGCGGCTCGAACCGGGCGGATGGACGGTCATGGCGCAGGCCCTGCCCGTGCTCCTCGCCGAAAACGTCGCCGGAACCTCGACGGTGATGGTGAAGCGGGACGAGCTGATCGCCGTCGGCGGCTTCGACGGCACACTCGAGGCGGCCGAGGACTGGGACGCGTGGCTCAAGCTGTCCGCGCGCGGACCGGTGGCCGCAAGTCGCCGGGAAGGGACGCGCTACCTGGTGCGACCGGGATCGACGCTGCGGCAGTACGACCGGCTGCTGGCGGCCCTCCCGGTCGTCATCGCCCGCCACGGCAACGGACCCGACCTCGCCGGAAGCCGGCGGGCGGCGCAGGCGAGGCTCGCCTCGGCCCGGGCCGAGGAGGCGCGGCGCCGCGGCCGTCCGGCCACGGCGGTCCGCCATCGCATCGGCGCGCTCTTCGGTGCCCCGTCCCGGCGCGGCATGCGCGACCTGCTGTCCGACGCGGCGGCCATGGTGACAAGGCGGTCCTGAAGGACGCATTGCGAATCGCAAGACCAGCCACGCGAACGGCAACGAAAGCGTCGAAAACGCACGGCGGACCGGCCGCTAATGCTGGCCCGCTTCCTGCCAATGCCTCTTCGATCTCGCGAACCGGAGGACGCCATGTGCGGAATATTTGGTGCGAACAACGGACGGCCAGTGGCCTCCAAGTTGATCGATAGTCTTCGCCGCCTGGAGTATCGCGGCTACGATTCCGCCGGCATCGCGGTGGTCGGCGCACAGGGCCTGGACCTGCGGCGAGCCAGCGGCTGCGTCGATCGCCTTGCGGCCGTCGTCCGGGACGACCGGCCGGAAGGGACGGTCGGCATCGCCCATACGCGCTGGGCGACCCATGGCGCGCCCACCGACGTCAACGCCCACCCGCATGCGTTCGACGGCGTGGCCGTCGTCCACAACGGCATCGTCGAGAACCACGCCGAGCTGAAGTGGTGGCTGTCGGATCTCGGGCACGAGTTCGTCACCGAAACCGACAGCGAGGTCCTGCCGCACATCATCGCGAAGATGCGTCGCGACGGCATGGATCATCGTCAGGCGGTCGCGGCCACCCTCGAATACGCCAAGGGCAGCCTCGCCCTGGCGGCCGTGTTCGAGGATGCGCCGGATCGCATCGTCGTCGCGCGCCGCGGCAGCCCACTCGCGGTCGCGATCTCCGAGGACGGCGCCTATGTCAGCTCGGACCCGGCAGCCTTCGATGCCGTCGGCGGTCGCTTCACCCACCTCGAGGACGGCGAGGTCGCGGAACTGACGCGCGGCGACGTGTGGTTCGACGGAGCCGACGGCGACGCCCGCCGCAACCGCTGGGAGCCCGTCGTGCTGCCGCAGGATGGCGGCGATCCGCGCGCCGGCCACTCCAGCTTCATGGCGAAGGAAATGGCGGAGCAGCCCGACGCGTGGTCGCGGACGGTCGCATCGGCGCGCGCCTTCGCCGGTGTCGAGGAACTCGCCGCCGCGGACCGCATCGCCATCGTCGCCTGCGGCTCGTCCTACTATGCGGGGCTGATGGCGCGGGCGTGGTTCGAGCGCGAGGCCGGCCTTGCCTGCGACATCGAGGTCGCATCGGAATTCCGCCACCGCGGCGGCGTCCTCTCGGAGCGGCAGGTCGTCCTGTGCCTGTCGCAATCCGGCGAGACGGCCGACACGCTGGCGGTGATCGAGGAGATGCGGGCCGCCGGCCGGCGGACCTTCGCACTCGTCAACACCGCCCGCTCCGCCATGACGCGCGCCGCCGATCGCTGCTGGCTGACCGACGCCGGGCGCGAGATCGGTGTCGCAGCGACCAAGACCTTCACTGCTCAGGTCGCAGCCCTCGTCGTGCTGGCGCTCCGCGTCGCCCATGCCCGCGGGCGCATCGATGCCGACCGGCTGGAGAAGGCATTGGACGGACTGGCCTCCCTGTCCGACATGATCCGGCAGACGCTGGCCCTCGAGGGCCGCATGGCAAGCGCGGCCAGCGCCTTCGCCGACCGGCGCAGCGCTTTCTATCTTGGACGCGGGCCGGCGTTCGCAGCAGCGCTCGAAGGCGCGCTGAAGCTCAAGGAGATCGGCTACGTCCAGGCGGAAGCTTATGCCGCCGGCGAACTCAAGCACGGCCCGATCGCCCTCATCGAGCCCGGCGTACCGGTTGTCGTAGTCGCACCGTCCGATCATCTCTTCGAAAAGACCCTGTCGAGCGCGCAGGAGGTGAAGGCCCGCGGTGCCCGCCTGCTGCTCCTGACCGATGCCGGTGGTGCCGCGCGCGCCGGTCGGCTGGCCGACGACACGGTGGTATTGCCGGGCGCCGATGCCTGGGCGGTCACCGTCTCGGCGGTGATCGCGCTCCAGTTCCTGGCCCGCCACATCGCCACGGCCCGCGGCCTCGACGTCGATCGCCCCCGCAACCTCGCCAAGTCGGTGACCGTGGAATGAGCGCCGCCCTCGGATTCCGGCGCTGGGTCAAGCGTCGCGAGCACCCGGTTGCCCGGGCGGCCTGGCGGCTCGCCCATGGCTTGCGATCGGCGGAGATGCCGTGCCTGCCGGCACTGCACGCCCCGCTCTACCGCCTTTCCCGCGCCGTCTCGGGTCTGGTCGGCGAAGCCGCGCGATTCGGCTGGTGGACGCCACTGTTCCGATCGCAGCTCGCCCGGTCGGGACGCGGGCTGCGCCTGGAAGGGAGCATGCCCTTGCTGATGGGACCGCTGTCGATCGAGGTCGGCAGCGACGTCACCATCAACGGGCAGACGACCATCACCGGCCGCGACGGCGGCGGATCGGCGCGCGCCTTCCTGTCGATCGGCGACCGGACCTATGTCGGCTGGCAGACCACGATCGCCGTCGGCACCCGCGTCGTCATCGGGCGGGACGTCAAGATCGCCGGCCGCTGCCTCATCGCCGGCTATCCCGGCCATCCGCTGGACCCCGAGGCGCGCGCCGCCGGCCAGCCCTGCCGTGCCGAACAGATCGGCCCGGTCGTTCTGGAGGATGGCGTATGGCTCGCCACCGGCGTCACCGTCGTCGCGGGCGT
The DNA here is from genome assembly GCA_006738865.1 of Allostella sp. ATCC 35155. Taxonomy (GTDB): domain Bacteria; phylum Pseudomonadota; class Alphaproteobacteria; order ATCC43930; family Allostellaceae; genus Allostella. The sequence continues at coordinate 1,063,453 of AP019701.1, read as the reverse complement.
CCGCATCGGCGCCGGCACCGTGGTCGCGGCCGGCAGCGTCGTCACCCGCGACCTGCCTGCGCGGGTGCTCGCGGCCGGCGCCCCGGCGCGGGTCGTACGCGAGATCGCCAGGCAATCCTCCACGGCGGAGCACCGCCCATGACCCGCGACCTCCTGGTGTTCGGAGAGGACTGGGCCGCCCACCCGAGCAGCACGCAGCACCTCGTCGGCCGCCTGTGCGACGACCGGCGGGTGCTCTGGGTGAACTCGATCGGGCTGCGCCGACCGCGGCTCGACCGGCACGACCTCGTCCGCGCCGCGCGCAAGGTGGGCGCCGCGATCGCGGGCCGACGCCCTGCGCGACGTCCGCTGGCGTCCGGCCCGGCCATCCTGTCGCCGCTCGCGATCCCGGCTTCGACGGGACGGGCTGCCCGGGCGGTCAACCGGGCCCTTCTCGGGCACAGTCTGCGCCAGGCGACGGCACGCGCCGGCATTGGTCGGCCGGTGCTCTGGGCGTCGCTGCCGACCGCCGTCGACGCGCTGGACGCGGTGCCGCTGTCGGGATCGGTCTACTACTGCGGGGACGACTTCGCGTCCCTGCCCGGCGTCGACCATGCGGCGGTGGTCGAACTGGAGGCGGAACTCGTCCGGCGCGTCGACCTCGTGGTGGCGGCGAGCGAGGTCATGGCCGCCCGCTTCCCGGCCGGCAAGACCCGGCTCCTGCCGCACGGCGTCGACCTCTCCCTCTTCGCCACGCCCGCGCCGCGTGCGGCGGACCTCCCCGCCGACGGCCCGGTCGCCGGCTTCTACGGCAGCATCCAGAGCTGGATCGACGTGGAGCTGCTGGGTGCCGTGGCCGATCGCCTGCCGGACTGGACGTTCGTGCTCGTCGGAGCGGCGCATGTGCCGGTCGAGGCGCTCGCCGCCCGCCGCAACGTACAGCTGCTCGGCCCGCGCCCCCATCACGACCTGCCGTCCTATGCCCAGCATTGGACGGTTTCGCTCGTGCCGTTCCGGGACTCGCCGTCGATCCGGGCCTGCAATCCCCTGAAGCTCCGCGAGTATCTCGCCGCCGGCCGACCCGTAGTCTCGACCCCGTTTCCCGCCATGGCGCCCTACACCGACGTGGTCCGCGCCGCCGAAGGACCGGATTCCTTCGCACGCGCGATCCGGGCCGCTCGTATCGAGCCGCTCGACGCCACGGCCCGCCGCCGCGACCGCGTCCGGGCGGAGGACTGGTCGGCCCGTGCCGCCGAGATCGGCCGGTGGATCGACAGCCTGTGAGGTGGCTGTCGCTCGCCGCGGCCCTGGCGGCCGCCCTGCTGCCGCTCCGCGCGGCAGAGCAGCGGACGGTCGTCGAACTGTCGCCGTCGGGTATAGCTGCCGGCCAGCGCATCGTCGTCCGCGGTCACAATCCGGGGCCGGGCGTGGCCCTGCTGGTGGTGCGCGCCGACGACGATGCATCCCACGACTATTCCAGCCGCATGAACGAGGAACGCTCGCTGCCGCCCGGGCCGTTCGAACTGGCGTTCGATGCCGGGGCGTTGCGTGCGGCCTCCGGCCGGTCGTTGCGCCGCGACCGGATCCACCGGGTCATCGTCTTCGTGGCCGACGGACCCAAGCTGGACCTGCGCGAAGTTGCGATCGTATCCGGATTCCGACTGCCGGCCGGGGCGCTCGGCTTTGACCTCGGTCCGAAGGATCTGCCACCGTCTCCAGGATTCGAGCGGATCAGCCCGGAGGATCCACGCATCGAGGGCCGGCATCGGCGGGCGGTGCGGAGAGTTGGCGGGCAGCCCTTCCTGGAGGACGGCATCCTCGGCGTGGAGCGGCTGGTACTGGCGCCCGGTGCCGGCGCATGGCGCGTCAGCCTGTGGACAGAGGAGCCGGGCGAGTGGGAGTTCCTGCCGCATCCGCTGGAACGCCGGATCCGCGCCAATGGCGTCACCCTGCTCGAACGTCGTGAAACCGTGACCGAGTGGGTCGAGCGGCGCTATCTCGCCGGCCGCGCGCGGGAGGCGATCGCGGACGGCGATGCGTGGGATCTTCTCGGCCAGCCGCGCGGGGGGCTGCTGTCTGCCGTCGTCCCTGCGATCGACGGCCGGATCGCGATCGAACTCGCGGGCGATGGGCCATCGTCGGGCTATGTGGGTGCCATCCTGCTGGAGCCGGCATCTGGGGAAGCCGGCCGCAATGCGGTCGAGGCCGAACGCGAGGCCCAGTTCCGCCGCGACTGGCGCTGGAACGCCGCGTCTACACTCATCTCCGGCTCACGTCTCTCGTTGCGACCGGCGACGCCGTATTCACCCGCCGGCACCGGCGACCCGGCAACCGTCATGGCGACCGCCGCGCCGGGCACCGGCGCGACATTCGAGGTCGTCGCCGTGGCAGCACAGGACGATGCGCAGCCGGACTTCGCGCTGACCGCACCTTCGAACGGGACCACGGCTCTGCCGTCGGAACTGCGCTTCGGCCACTGGCGCTTCCGACGATCCGATCCGGCCGCCCATCTGCTGGTTCTTGACGACGACCATTTGCGCGGCGACGCCGATCGGATCGGGTTGCGAGCCGGCATTCCGCGCCGGCTGTCGATCCGGGTCTCCGTACCGGCTTCGGCCACGCCCGGCCGCTATGCCGGCCGGCTGCGAGTCGGAGCGGGCGGCGCGTGGGAGGAGGTGGCGCTGGTGCTGCGGGTTCCCGCGGTCGAGCTGCCGCAGCCGGACCGTCCCGTCGGGATCTACCTGGAGCATCCACCGCATCTGGCCTGGTTGCCCGATGCGCCGGCTCGGCAGCGCCGGGCACTGGACTGTGACCTCGCGACTCTCCGCCGGCTCGGGCTCTCCGGTCTCGCCCCGCCTTTGCCGACGCCGCGGGATGCCGAGGCGCAGGCCGAGACGGCCGCCATCCTCCAGCGGGCGCACGCGGCCGGATTCCTCGAGCCCGTGCTGGCCTACGCGCCGCTGAAGCGGATGTCCGACATGCCGCCGGCGCAGGCCGCCGCCCGGATCGCCGAAGCCGATCGCCGGACCGTCGCCACGGGGCTGCGCCCGCCGGCCTGGTCCGCCTTCGATGAGCCCGGCAACTCGGCACACGGCGTAGCGCTCGACGCGCTCGTCGCCGCCATCCGGGCGGCGTCCCCGACCACCCGCATCGCCGGTCACTTCAACGATCCCCGGGACCGTCCGCGCCTGGCGGCGGTCGATATCGCGTTCCTCAACCGCGGCTTCGGGATCGACGCTGCCGCGATCGCGGCGGTGCGCGCCGCCGGCGCCCAGCCCTGGCTCTACAATCTCGAACAGCCGCGGCTGGCGGCCGGATTCTATCTCTGGCGGTCCGGCGCCGGCGGCTACCTGGAATGGCACGGCCGGATGCCCACGGCCGACCCGTTCGACCCGACCGACGGGCGCGAGGGTGACGTCCAGCTGCTCTGGCCGACGGCGGAGATCTGCCCGACCGTCCCGGACATCGACGCGCGCCTGCTGTGCATCGCCGAGGGCATCACCGACCTGCGATGGGCACTCTGGCTCGAACGGCGCGCACGCACGGACACGGAGGCCGAAGTGCTGCTCCGAAAGCTCCGAGCCGAAATCCCGGCGCGCTGGGACGATGCCCGACCGCTGGCGGACGCCACGGCCCGGGCGTGGCGGACGCGGATCGTCGCGCTGGCCCCATGATTGCCATGTACCGGCCAGACCCCGTGTTTCTGGAGCCGGACATGCATTCTGCAAGGCATTCGACAATTGCCGCCGCCCTTTGCGTCGGACTGCTGGCTGCGGGCTGCGCGGATCGCGACCCTAGCCTCCTGATTCCGCCGACCGAGCGCGCCCTGTTCCGGGCGGAAGCCGTGAAGCACACGCCGGTCAAGGCGGTTTCGATCGAGGACATGCTGGCGCGCAGCCGCGGCGAGACGCCCGCGAAGCCGACCGCCCAGATACAACGCGAGCCGGCACAACGTGGCCCGGCCCAGCACACCCCGGCCCCCGTGCGGCAGACGTCGGCGGCAGGCGCCCGGCCGATCCCGGCCGCGGCGACGCGTCCTGCGATCCTCCACCTGGCCCGCATCGAGTACGCAGGCGAGGCGATCGACCCTGATCCGGCGCAGGTGCGTTCGCTGGCAGGGGCGCTGGCCGTCGTCGGTGGCGAGGGTTGCCGACTGCTGCTGCGCGCGGGGCCGGCGGGTGCCACCGACCGGTTCGCATCGGCCTCGATCGCCCTGCGGCGCCTGGCGTCGGCCGAGCGTGCGCTCGGCCCCAAGGGCTCCGGCGTCACCCTCGATTTCGATCCGCGCACCGACGCGGACATTCTCCTCGCCATCCGGCATCCCGACGCCCCCTGCGCCCGGAGTTGATGTCATGCGCGCCAAGGGGATCGGCGGGCTGGCCAGCCTGCCCCTGATCGTCGTCCTGCACTGCCTGCTCGCGGCGGCGTGGCGGCGCCGCTACCTCATCGCGATCCCCCTCGTCCTCATGCCGCCGGTCGGGCTGATCGCCGGCCTCTATGCGCCCAAGACCTACGAGGCGCGGATGACCGTGCTCGTCCAGGATACGACCAAGCTCAATCCGTTCCTGGAGGACATCGCGATCAAGTCCACGGTGAAGGAGCGGATGCCGGCCCTGGAGGCGCTGCTGCACAGCCGTCATGTGCTGGAGCCCGTCGTTCGCGACATGCATCTGCTTCCCGAGAAGGCGTCGCGGGCGGAGATCGAGCGGACGGTCGGCGAGCTGTCGGGCGCCCTCAGTGTCCGCCTGATCGGCAGCGAGCTGATCGAGCTGCGCTATGTCAGCCGCAATCGCGAGGGCATGGACCGCATCCTCGCCACGGTCGGCAACCGCTTCCTCGAGCGGGTGCTGGCACCGGAGAGTTCGTCGATGACCGCCTCGGTCTCGTTTCTCGACAGCCAGCTCTCGGCCTCCCGGCGCGAGCTCGATGCCGGCGAGGCGCGATTGGCCGATTTCCGATCGGCCAACGCCTCGCAGCTTCCCGATCTCCACGCCGGGAACGTCGCGCGCCTGTCGCAGCTCCGCCAGCTTCTCTCAGAGCAGCAGACAGCCTTCGCCGGAGCGGAGGCCGCGATGGCCGAGACCCGGAGCCGGCTGGTCCGCACCAACCCGGTGGTCGGCAAGATCGAGGAGCAGATCGTCGTCGTCACCGGCGAACTGGCGCTGCTGCGTGCCCGCTACACCGACGAGCATTCCCAGGTGCAGAGCGCGCTGCGGCGGCTCAGCCGGCTCGAGCACGAGCGCGACCGGATGATGGCCGTTGCCCGCGAGCTGACCAGCGGCGAGCTGGAGCGGATGTGGAACATGGCGGCGAGTTCGACCGGCCGCCCGAGCGAGGACGGGATGCGTCCCCTCCTGGTGACACAGCTGGGTGAACTTCAGAGCGCTCGGGCGAAGGTCATCGGCCTCGGTCACGAGATCGAGCGCCTGCGCATTGAGATTGCCGACCTCGAGCGCAAGGTGAACAGCCACGGTACGGTCCAGCTCCAGCTTCGCGAGCTCGAGCGCGAGGTGACCGTCAAGCGCGAGATCTATGCGAGCCTGCTGAAGCGCGCCGAGATGGCGCGCGTCACCGGCGAGCTGGGGCGTTTCCAGCGTCCCGAGCGGGTCAAGGTGATCGACCAGCCGGTCATGCCCAGCGGACCGACTCGCCCGATGACCCTGGTCTTCATGCTGGCCGGCTTGGCCGGCGGCATCGCCCTCGGGCTGGGCATGGCGGTGGCCGCCGAGATCGCCGACACAAGCGTGCGCCGTGTCGATGCCCTGCACGCAATGCTCGATGTCCCGGTCCTCGCCCGCATCCCGGTCCTCGCCGACGAGGCATTCGTGGCGAGCGGCGGCCTCGACCCGCGCCTCTTTGCCGGCATCCAGTCTCAGGAGTTCGCAGCGTGATCGCGTTCGCTCTCGTCGTTCAGCACCTTCGCCCGGGCGGGATCGAAACGCTCGCGCTCGACCTCCTGGAATCCGGCGACGGCCGCCTGGTCGCGCTGGAAGGCAGCCGGGACGGGGCACTGGACGCCTGGCCCCGGCTGCGCGGTGTCGCGGACCGGCTGGAGTTCCTGGACAAGCCGGGCGGAATGTCGCCGGCCACGCTCCTGCGCCTCCGGACCCTGCTGCGTCGCTGGCGGCCGGCGGCGGTGCACACGCACCATGTCGGCCCCCTGCTCTATGGCGGGATCGCAGCCCGCCTGGCCGGCGTCCGCCGGATCGTCCATACCGAGCATGACGCCTGGCACCTGGCGAGCCCCGCCCGCCGCCGGCTGGTCGCGGCCCTGCTGGCCACCGTCCGGCCGCGCCTTGTCGCCGTGTCTTCCGCGGTGGCGGAGGGCGTGCGCCGCACCGTTCCCGGCGCCCGGCCGACGATCGTCCGCAACGGCATCTCCCTCGACCGCTTCGTCCCCGGCGAGCGGAACGCGGCGCGCCGCTGCCTCGGCCTCCCCGGAGAGGTGCCGATCGTCGGCACGGCCGCGCGACTGGAGCCGGTCAAGGGCATCGGCCGCCTGATCGACGCCGCCACCGGCCTGCCGGGCGTGACCATCGCCATCGCGGGCGACGGCTCCCTTCGGGCCGAACTGGAGGAGCGGGCGCGCAGCCTCGGCATCGCCGACCGTGTCCGCTTCCTCGGACCGGTCGGCGACATGCCAGCCTTCTATCGCGCGGTCGATGTCTTCTGCCTGCCCTCCCTGGCGGAGGGCTTGCCGATCGCGCCGCTGGAGGCGCAGGCCTGTGGCCGGCCCGTGGTCGCCACCGACGTCGGCGGCACGCGGGAGAGCCTGTGCCCTTCGACGGGGCGGCTCGTCCCCAGCGACGACCAGGCCCGTCTGACCGCCGCGCTGCGCGATGCGCTCGCCGCCGGCCCGGCACACGCCGGCCGCGACTTCGTCACCCGTGTCGCCGACCTGCGGCAGACGGTCGGTGCCTATCGCCGCCTCTACACTGCCTGAGCCCCGGAGCATCCGATGCTGCAAGACCTACTCGCCGGCGCCACCCTCGTCGCGGCGGTGCTCGTCGTCTATCATCATGTCCTCTTCCCGCCGCTGCTGCGCCGCATTGCAGCCTTGCGAGGCGAGCCGAACCCGCCACCGGCCGGCCCGTTGCCATCGGTCGGCGTGCTGGTGCCGGCACACGACGAAGCGGCGGTCATCGTTGCCAAGATCGAGAACCTGTCGCGGCTCGACTATCCGCGCGACCGGCTCGATATCCTGATCGTCTCCGACGGCTCCCGCGATATGACGGCCGAGCTCGCGGCTGCCGCCATCCGCGATGCTGGTCCCGGATTCCCGGCGCGCCTCGTGGTGCTGGACGAGAATGTCGGCAAGGTCGCCGTCCTCAACCGCTTCCTGCCGACGCTCGCGGGCGAGATCGCCGTCCTGACCGATGCTTCCGCCATGGTCGAACCCGACGCGGTTCGCCGGCTCGTCGCGCCGTTCACCGATCCGCGTGTCGGCGTCGTGTCCGGGGGCTATCGGCTGGTTCGCCCCGGCAGCGCCGGCGAGGCCGCATACTGGCGCTACCAGACCCGCCTGAAGACGCTCGAGGCCCGTCTCGGCGGCGCGATCGGCGCGCACGGAGCCCTGTACGCCGTGCGTCGCCGCCTCGCGGCCCCGCTCCCGCCCGACACGATCAACGACGACTTCGTACTGCCGATGGAGATCGTCGCGCGCGGGTATCGGGCCCTCTATCGCCCGGATGCGATGGCGACCGAGCTCGAATGCGCCGATGCGGCGACCGACCGCCGCCGCCGCCGGCGCATCGGCGCCGGCAACCTGCAGCAGGCGATCCGGCTGCGCCGCCTGCTCCATCCGCGCTACGGCTGGACCGCCTTCGTCTTCGCCTCGGGCAAGGTGCTGCGCCCCGGCATGCCGTTCGCGATGCTGGCGGCCTTGTGCGGCAGTGCCGTGCTTGCCCCCGCCGCCGCGACGTTCGCGGGCCTGCTGGCGGTCCAGGTCGCCGCCTATGCGGCCGCGCTGCTGCGCCTCGCCCTGCCGGAAGCGCGGGCGCTGCGCCGGCTCGATCCCCTCGCCTATCTCGTCGCCGGCCACGCCGCCGCACTGACGGGCGCCCTTCGCTATCTCGCCGGCCAGGACCGGACCGCCTGGCGACGCGCTGCCGGGCCGGCCGCCGGCACCCCCATCCGCGTCTGAGGAGGAGACATATCATGTCCATTGCCGCGTTCGAGCCGGCTCCGAACTACGTCCCCGTCAGTGTCCGCATCGCCAAGCGGACGCTCGACATCGTCGGAGCCCTTGTCGGTCTCGCCGTCACTCTGCCGCTATGGCCGCTGATCGCGCTCGCGATCCGCATCGACTCGCCCGGGCCGATCGTCTTCCGTCAGCTCCGCATCGGTCGGGCCCTGCCCGACCGGACCGAACTCTTCCTCATGAACAAGTTCCGCTCGATGCGGGTCGACGCCGAGACCCGGACCGGCGCCGTCTGGGCGACGAAGAACGATCCCCGGGTCACCCGCGTCGGGCGCTTCCTGCGCAAGACCCGCCTCGACGAGCTGCCGCAGCTCTTCAACGTCCTGGCCGGCGACATGTCGCTGATCGGTCCGCGCCCGGAGCGACCGGGCATCTGCCATCGCCTCGACCAGGCGATCCCGTTCTACGCCGAACGGACCTACGGAATCCGCCCCGGCATCACCGGCTTCGCCCAGGTCAGCCAGGGCTATGACGAGACCATCGAGGACGTGCGCCGCAAGTTGCTTTTCGATCACGCCTATGCGTTGGCGTTGACCCGACCGCTCCATTGGCTCGGCCTGGAATGCGCCATCGCCGTCCGGACCGTCGGCATGATGGTCGGGCGACGCGGCCAGTAGACCCGCAACGCAGTTCGCAAGAGACGGCCCCAGCAATGGGGCCGTTCTCGTTTCTTGCCTTGCGATTTGCATGGAGCCGCGCGGCGATGCGCGGCCACAATCCGACAACACACTGATTTATAAGGATTATAATCCGAGGATGGGGCGGAACGGAGGTTGCGATCGGTAGGGCACGGACACACCAACGATCGGAGCCTTGCCATGAGCCGCCCTCTTCGCCTCGCGTACAGCCAGCCGACCCGGATCCAGCTCGCCGGGGAGATCGACCCGATGCAGATGAGCGATATCCGCCCGCGGCTGGAGCGGCTGGCGAACGAGGCGACCGGCGACGTGCTGGTCGACCTCTCCCAGACCGAACTCCTCGACTCCTCGGGCATCGGCGCGCTGGTGTTCCTCTACAAGCGGCTCGCCGCGCGCGGTTGCCGGCTGATGCTCGCCGGTGTCGGCGGCCAGCCGCTGGACCTTCTCCGCATGCTCCGCCTGGATCGCATCATTCCCATGCAGGCGGATGAGCGGCAGGAGCAGCGTCCGAGCCCAGTCTTCGCGGCGGCTGCGTGATGACTGCGCGGTTCCTCGAGATTCCGGGCTGCCTTATGGCCGTGGGCATTCTGCTCGCGGCCTGCAGTTCCTGGCCGCCGGAAGCATCCGGCAGCGGCCGCCCCCGGCCGGCGGCGCCCGCGATCGCCATCGACGGGCTCCCCGGGCGGATCGATCGCGCAGCGGCCAGTCTCGCCCGGCTGCGCGCCGGCGACGGCCTGCGCTACCGGCCGGCCGCGCTGCATCAGGCCGGCACGGCCCTCGACCGCGCCCGCCGAGAACTCGCAGGCGGCCTCGATGACGACGCCGCGGTCGGACTCGCCCGCGTCGAGCGGATGCTCGACGAGGTTCTGACCGAGCTCGCGCAGCGCCAGACGCCCGCATCCAAGCCCCCGGCCCTAGCGGCCCGTCCCCAGGATTGACGCCATGCTCCGCAAGCTCCTCGCCGCCTGCCTGGCGGCCGCCATCGTCCTCGTCCAGGTGGCCCCCGCCACCGCCGCCGAAGTCCCGGTGCTCCAGGTCGGCGACATCGTCGTCGTCACGCTGCCGGGTGAGGACAGCCTCAACAAGCCGGTCCAGATCGATCGTGACGGGCGGATCGAGGTACCCGAGGCCGGTCAGGTGACGATCGCCGGCCTGCCGCTGCCGGAGGCCCGGAAGAAGGTGGCCGCGGCCATGGCCCGGATCTATCGCGACCTCGGGCATTTCGACCTGGTGCTGAGGGAGCGCCGGCTGTCGGTGACAGTGCTGGGCTATGTCAAGCAGCCGGGCTCGATCGATCTTCCGGGGAGTGCCGGCGTGCAGCAGGCGCTGAACGCCGCAGGCGGGCTGCAGCAGGGTGCGCAGCTCGACCGGATGCAGCTGCGCCGCGGCAAGCGGACGATCGTCTTCGACTACAAGAAGTACCTCGACACTGGCGACGGCAACCTCCTGCCGGTGCTGCAGCCGCTCGACACCATCTTCGTCCCGGTCTCACCGCTGGTCGGCAACGTCCAGGTCGAGCTCGACGCACGGACCCTGGCGCAGGCCGGCGACGCCGCCGACGACCGCAACTCGGTCAAGGTGTTCGGCGAGGTGCAGTCGGCCGGCTCGTTCGCCTTCCGACCCGGATCGTCGGTCGTCGATCTCATCATGCGCGCCGGCGGCGTCACCCGGTATGCGGCCGTCGAGCAGATCCGGATCATCAGCGGCAGCCAGCCCGCGGTCTTCAACCTCAAGCGCTACCTCGACAGCGGCGACAAGAACCTGCTGCCGCAGATCACGGCCGGGGCCACGATCTTCGTCCCCAAGGAGGTCGAGGAAATCCGGATGGGCGCGCATGTCGTCTACGTCATGGGCGAGGTCTTCAAGCCCGGTGCCTTCGAGACGAAGAAGGGGGCTTCGTTCCTGGACATTCTCGCGAACGCCGGCGGGCCAACCCGCTTCGCCGACACCCGTACGGTGCGCGTGATGAAGGCCGATGGATCGGTCCAGCGGTTCAATCTCCAGGCCTATGTCGAGAACCCCACGAAGGGCTCGCTGCCCCGCCTGCAGCCCGGCGACGCCATCTTCGTTTCGGAGAAGAGCCAGACCAACGGCACCGATCAGTCCTGGCTCAAGATTGCCCCCAACCGTTCGATCCGGATCATGGGAGCGGTCAAGAACCCCGGCCGCTACGAATGGTCGGGCGAGATGTCGATCCTCGACATCGTCGCCCATGCCGGCGGTCCCACCGAGCGCGCCGATACGAGCCGCGTCCAGATCCTCGTCGACGGCGAGGGCGGCAATGCGCGCCCGACGACATGGGACATGGCCGCCTTCCTCAAGAAGGGCGGCAGTCTCGACCGGTTGCCCCGGCTGAAGGGCGGCTCCTCGATCATCGTTCCGGAGCTCCCGGCCGAGCCGAACGACAACAAGGCGCAGTGGACCCGCCAGGCGTCGGACCGTTCCATCTACATCATGGGCCAGGTCGGCAAGCCCGGTCGCTATGCGTTCGACGACACGGTGCGCTTCCTCGACATCCTCGCCGCCGCCGACGGCCCCACCGGCAACGCCGATATCCACAACATCCGCGTCTCGCACCGCAACGGCGACGGGGCCAAGGTGAGCAAGCTGAACCTCGCCCTCTATTTCGAGACCGGCGACGAGCGCCTCATCCCCGCGGTCGTCCCCGGCGACGTCATCTTCGTGCCGGAGAAGAACCGGCAGTGGATCGACGAAGCGGCGAGCGAGACGGTGCGCGTGCTGGGTTCGGTCGGGAAGCCCGGGCGCTACCGGTTCACGGACGGCATGAGCATCCTCGACCTGCTGGCCGAGGCGGGCGGCCCGACCGGCGATGCCTACCAGGAGAAGATCGTGGTGGTGAACTTCGCGCTCGACGGCGAACAGGCGCGTACGTTCGACCTCATCGCCTTCGCCAAGAAGGGGGATGCCAGCCGCATGCCGATCATCCGCGCGGGGGACACGGTCTATGTCCCGAACGTGAGCCAGAGCGACTGGCGCATCTTCATGGACGGGGTGCGGGACGCGGTGTCGATCCTCTCGATCTTCGCGCTCGTGGGGCGGCTGTGATCCCGCTGCCGATCCACAACCCCGCGGTGGAGGACATCTATGTCCGCACCGTAGCGCAGGGCATGCGTTCCATCGCCGTGACCGCCGCGCTTCCCGGGGAAGGCGTCTCGACGCTCGCCTATGCGCTGGCCCGTCGCTGTGCGGCCGGCGGGCGCCCGAGCCTGCTTGTCGACCTCAATCTGGGCGCCCCGTCGGTCGGCGATCGGCTGGCGCTGCCTCGCCGCCACTGGCAGCCGCTCGAGGATTCGGCCGAAGGCGCACTGGCTCGGTTCCCACGCACCGGACTGTCGGTCCTGACCGCGCCGCTCGGCGAGATTTCGCCGACCTTCCGGGAGACCGGCGCACTGCGTCAGCAGGTGGCACGGTGGGTCGCGGGGCATGCGGTGGTCATATTCGACACCGCACCCGTCACGGTCGCGCGCGAAACTCTGATTCCGGCGCCGATCGCGGCGGCCGCGACGGATGGGGCGATCCTGGTCGTCCTTGCCGGTCGCACGCCGGACACGACGGTCGCCGCAGCGGGCCGGCGGCTTCGCGACCAGGGGGCGGAGATCGCCGGCGCGGTCCTCAACGACCGGCACCAGCCGCGTCTCGCCGATGAACTGACGCGGGAGACGCACCGGCTGGACCGCGTCGTCCCCGGGATGATGGCGAGCCTGCGCCGACGGCTCGCCCGCTCGACCCTGCTCAACGTACGCATCTGAACGGACCTGACCTATCGCAGCCGCATTTCCGGACCTATGATTCGAGGGCAAGGGAACGACAGCACAGGGACCGTCCCGTAATGCCGCAACGCAGGCCGCTGGTGCTTCTGGTCGAGGACACGCCGTCGCTGGCCGACCTCTATGCCGACTATCTGCGCCGCGAACCGATCGAGTTGAAGACGGTGCAGCGTGGCACCGATGCGCTGATGGTCCTGCGGCGCGATGCGCCCGCCGCGATCCTCCTCGATCTCAACCTGCCGGACATGGCGGGCATGGACATCCTCAAGGAGATCAACCAGGGCAACCTCAACTGTTCGGTGATCGTGATCACTGCCCACGGCTCGCTGAAGACCGCGGTCGAGGCGATGCAGCACGGCGCCCGGGACTTCATCGTCAAGCCGTTCACCGCCGACCGGTTGACGGTGACCCTGCGCAACGCGCTCGAGCGGCAGCGCCTGGTCGACATCGTCGAGACCTACGAGGAGACCTTCGGGCGGGACCGGTTCGCCCGGATGATCGGCGCGTCGCTGCCCATGCAGACCGTGTACCGCACGATCGAGAGCGCCGCCGGCAGCCGCGCCACCGTGTTCATCACCGGAGAGAGCGGTACCGGCAAGGAGCTTTGCGCGGAAGCCGTGCACCAGATGAGTCCGCGCAAGGCTCGGCCGTTCGTCGCGCTCAACTGCGCGGCCATCCCGCGCGATCTGCTCGAGAGCGAGATATTCGGCCATGTGAAGGGGGCCTTCACCGGTGCCACCGCCGACCGGGACGGCGCGGCCAGCCAGGCGAACGCCGGCACGCTCTTCCTCGACGAGCTGGCCGAGATGGATCTGGGGCTGCAGGCCAAGCTGCTGCGGTTCGTCCAG